>NZ_JACSQV010000001.1:117468-253600 GCF_014836445.1 Cellulomonas avistercoris | reverse complement strand
CGCCACAGGCGCGGCCGCGACGTGCGCGTCATCGCGCAGAGCGGTACTGCTCCGTCAGCGGGCACTGGAACGGGTCGCGGGCCGCGAGGCCGACGGCGTTGAGGTGCCGGATGACGATCCCGTAGGACTCCAGGAGCGAGGTCTCGGTGTAGGGGATGCCGCGCTCGGCGCAGAACTCCCGGACCGTCGGCTGGACGCGGCGCAGGTGGGGCCGCGGCATGCTGGGGAACAGGTGGTGCTCGATCTGGTAGTTCAGGCCGCCCATGAAGAGGTCGGTCAGGCGACCGCCCCGCACGTTGCGGCTCATGAGGACCTGCCGGCGCAGGAAGTCGATGCGGGCGTCGCGGGGGACCAGCGGCATGCCCTTGTGGTTCGGCGCGAAGACGGCGCCCATGTACAGGCCGAAGAGGCCCAGCTGGACCCCGAGGAACGCGAACGCCATGCCGACGGGCAGCACCCAGAACACGAGCGCGAGGTACCCGCCGATGCGGGCGGTGACGAAGGCGATCTCGACCGGGCGCCGCTTGACCGGCCCTCGCCCGAAGATCGTCTTGACGCCGGAGATGTGCAGGTTCATGCCTTCGAGCAGCAGCAGCGGGAAGAACAGCCAGCCCTGGCGCTGCGTGAACCACCCGACGAGCCCGGAGCGCGGCTCCTTGAGGTCCTCGGTGTGGAAGACCAGGGCGCCGGTGCCGATGTCCGGGTCCGCGCCGATCTGGTTGGGCTTGGCGTGGTGGCGCGAGTGCTTGTGCTGCCACCAGCCGTAGCTCATGCCGGCGTAGAGGTTCGCGATCACCAGGCTGGCCCAGTCGTTCCAGCGTCCCGAGTCGAAGATCTGCCGGTGGGCGGCGTCATGACCCAGGAACATCACCTGCCCCAGCACGAGGGCGAGCAGCGCCGCGGTGACGAGCTGCCACCAGGACGGCCCGCCGATGACGAGCGCGGCGACCAGGCCTGCGAGGAGCAGGGTCAGCACGACGAACCGCGTCCAGTAGTACGCGTGCCGCCGGCGCAGGAGTCCCGCCGCCTCGACCGTACGGCTCAGTGCCGTGAAGTCGCTGACCACGCGCTCACGCACGCGGGCGCCCTCGTGGACGGCGGTCGCCGGCATGTGCTGCATGTCCACTGCGCCTACCTCGTCCACGTCGTCGTCGCGAGGCGTCCGAGGCCTCTGGGGACAGGGGAGCACTGGGCAGGCATGTAGCCCTCCTTCGGGTGCGTGTGGCGACTCTGGGGCGCCGGACGGTCGTCATCGTCCGTGACGTCGCCTGATGGTACGGGTGGACATGCCCGGCGGCCACAGTCGGCGGCCGACGCCCGCGCGCCGTCACGGGCGCGCCGCGCGCACACGTCCGGGGACCCGGGTGTCCGATTCGGCGGGGACCCGAGCACGCCGGCTCGCGGCCCGTGTGCATGCGGCCGGGAGCGGTCGGAGAACCGCGTTCTGACATAATGCACATTATCGGCGTTACGGGACGGAGGTCGGGAAGGGGTCGTCCGAAGCAGCAGCGCGGTGCGTCCTGCACGACGCGCACCGGCGTGGACGGGCGTGCTGCTCACCGCCGACCGTCCGCCGCGGGCACCGAACCGACCACAGGCCGTCCGGTGGGTCGGCCGACCCACAGATGTGCCGTCGCCGCGCCGTCGGCCGGACGCTCGGCACCACGCTCGAGCCATGGACCCCGACAACTCACCCGGATGGGCCGCACCCGGGCCCGACGACGACCTGCCGGCGGTGCCGGCGTACCCGCTGCGCGACGTCGACGACGTGCTCGAGGTCATGCTCTCGCTCGTGGGCCCGGAACGCGCCGGGCCGCCCGCGCTGTGGCTCGTGCTGCTCGACGCCGCGGGCATGATGCTGCCGGTCGTGCTGCCGCTGGTCGGGATCCCGCTGCAGCCGGACCCGGTGCAGGTGCGTCAGGTCGTCGTCGCGATGGGCGACATCGTGGCGCACGACGCCCCGGGCGGCTCGATCGCCGTGGCGATCGTGCGCGCCGCGGGCGGTGACCGTGGTGCGTTCGAACGTACGTGGGAGCACGCGCTGCGGGTGGCGGGCGACGACCTGGGCGTGCGCGTCAGCGCGGTCGTCGCGATCGGCGAGCACCGGGCGCGCGTGCTCGCGCCGTGACGCGCGTGCCGTCCCCGTCAGACGGGTCCTGCTCAGACGGGTCCCGGTGCGGCGTCGTCGATCGCCGCGAGCTGCTCGAGCGTCGGCTCCCACAGAGCCGCCGCCACGTTGGCCCGCACCTGCTCAGGGGTCCGGGCGCCGGAGATGATCGACGCGACCGCGGGCTGGGCCGCCAGGCCGCCGAGAGCGACGGTGGGCAGGTCGACGCCCCACGCGTCGGCGAGCTCCGCCAGGGCCTCGATGCGGTCGAAGTCGGCCGCGGCGAGCCGTTGCGGCATGCGCGACAGCCGGCTGCCCTCGGGGGCCTGTGCCCCCCGGCGGTACTTGCCCGTCAGCAGGCCCGAGGCGAGAGGCACGTACGGCAGGATGCCGACGCCCACGTGCTCGGCGGCGGGCACGAGGTCGGCCTCGATCCCCCGGTCCAGCAGGTTGTACCTGTTCTGCGCGGAGACGAACGGGGACGTCCCCGCCGTACGGGCGGTCCAGTCCGCGTCGACGACCTGCCAGGCCGCGAGGTTCGAGGACCCGAGGTAGCGGACCTTGCCCTCGACGACGAGCTCGTGCAGCGCGGCGAGGGTCTCCTCGACGGGCGTCGCGAGGTCCGGGCTGTGCAGCTGGTAGAGGTCGACGTGGTCGGTCCCGAGCCTGCGCAGGGACCCCTCGATCGCACGTCGGACGTAGCGGCGCGACCCGCGGGCGCCCCAGTCCGCCCCGTTGAGGCCGCCGACGTCGAGCCCGAACTTCGTCGCGATCACGACGTCGTCCCGCCGCCCCTTCAGCGTCGCCCCCAGCAGCTCCTCGCTCTGCCCGGGCACTCCCCCGTACACGTCGGCGGTGTCGAAGAGCGTGACGCCCGCGTCGAGCGCCGCGCCGACGACGTCCCCGACGTGCTCGGGGGCGAGCGTGGCACCGAACGTGTTGCACCCCAGGCCGGCGGTCGAGACGGTCAGGCCGCTGTCGCCGAGACGGCGGAAGGTCATGGTCATGCGCACCAGCCTAGGCACGCGTCATGACCCCGCCGCGCGGCACCACCCGACCGGACCACCGTGCGGACCAAATCCGGGTGGATCGGCCGCGTCGCCCCGTCCTGGCGCGCGACGCGCCTGCGTTCCTGCCAAAGTGTGTGTTCACCAGACCTTCACGGCAGGCCGGAACATCGGGGTGCCCGGCCACGTTGGACTGTCAGGCAGTAGAACGATTCGACTCACGATCCGGCGGGGCTCGCACGCTCGAGCCACCGGGACGACACGGCACGGAGGTCCACCATGGCCAACAGGTCCCTGCGCGGCATGCGCATCGGGTCCCACAGCATGGAGACCGAGGAGGGCGTCGACTTCGCCCCTCGGCTCCAGGCGCACTACGACTGCCCCAACGGGCACACCATCATCCTGCCGTTCTCGGTGGAGGCCGACGTCCCCCTGGTCTGGGAGTGCCGGTGCGGCGCCGAGGCGCTCCTGCGGGACGCCGCGCAGCCCGAGGCCAAGGCGGGCAAGCCCCCGCGCACGCACTGGGACATGCTCCTGGAGCGGCGGACGGTCAACGAGCTGCAGGAGCTGCTCGACGAGCGTCTCGGCCTGCTGCGCGCGGGCAAGCTGCGCCGCAGCGCCTGATCTCCGGCACGTTCCTCGTGCCTCGACGACGCCCCGGTGGTTCTCCACCGGGGCGTCGTGCTGTCCGGGCGCGGACGCCGCGCGGGAGGGCTCAGGCGGGCCCGTCCGGGCGCTGGTCGCGCGGCAGCCGTGCCGCCCCGACCATGCCCGCGAGCACGATCCACACGGCGAGCAGGTCGACCGTGAGCGCGGGCCACTCCCCCGCACGCGTCGCCGGCGTCAGCGACTGCCGCAGCGGCAGCGTGGCGATCATCTGGTCCGCGGTGAACAGCTCGGTCCGCTGCAGGACGGCCCCGTTGGGCGCGATCATGGCGCTGACCCCGACGGTCGAGATCTGGACGGTGGCCCGGCCGTGCTCGATGGCGCGCAGCCGTGACATCGCGAGCTGCTGGGTGGACTCGTCGGACCAGCCGAAGGACGCGTTGTTGGTCTGCACGACGAGCACCTCGCCACCCTCGGCGACCGCCTCGCGGACGATCGCGTCGTAGGCGACCTCGAAGCAGATGACGTCGCCGACGACGACGGTGCGACCCAGCCGCGGCGAGTCCACCGGCACGACGCCGGGCTCCGTCCCGGGGAGCATGTCGCGCGTCACGAGGTCGACCGCGTCGGAGAAGTGCCGGACGAACGAGCGCATGGGGATGTACTCGGCGAACGGAGCCGGACGCTGCTTGGAGTACGTCGCGACCGGCCCCACGCCCGGCTGCCACAGCACCGCCGTGTTGTAGCGCCCGCCCTCCGGCGGGTACTGCACGGTGCCCACGAGCATCGGTGCGGCGACCTCCTGCGCGACGCCGTCGATGAGGCGCGCGGCCTCCTCGTCGACCTGCGGGTCGATGTCCGTCCCGTTCTCGGGCCACAGGACGACGTCCAGCGCGCCCGGCTCGACGCGGTCGAGCAGCGCGCGGGTCCCGGCCACGTGGTTGTCGAGGACCTGGCGTCGCTCGCCGAACGCGTCGAGCCGCCCGGGCTCGGGCACGTTGCCCTGCACGGCCCCGACGCGCAGCGTGCCGTCCTGGGCGACGGTGTCGAGCGGGATCAGCAGCGAGGCCACGACGAGTGCGCCGGCCGCGGCGAGTGCGCCCACGGTGCGTCCCAGCCGCACCTGGCGGGCGGCGAGTGCGGCACGCGCGAGCAGGACGCCCAGCGCAGCGACGACGGCGCTGAGCAGCGGGGTCCCGCCGAGCCACATGAACGCCGCGAGGGGTGAGTCGGCCTGGGAGAACGCGAGCCTGCCCCACGGGAACCCGCCGAAGGGCCATGCCGAGCGCAGCTCCTCCGCCGCCACCCAGAGCAGCACGAACGCGAGGAGCTGCCACCACCCGCTGCGCCACACCGCGTGCCCACGGCGGGCCCACGCCCAGGCCGCGCCGAACAGGGCGACGTACGACGCCTCGAGGACCGTCAGCGCGAGCCACGGCACCGGGCCGACGGCGTCGTCGGCCCACGTGATCATCGGTCCGAAGCACGCGAGGCCCCACACGAGCCCCACGAGGGCGTTCCAGCGGGCGGAGTCGCGGCGCAGCGCCAGGTACAGCAGGGCGATGCCGACGGGCGCCAGGGGCGACCACCCCGGATCGGGGAACGCGAGGCGGGTGATCCAGCCACCCGCGGCCGCGAGGACGATCGTCAGCCAGCGGGCGGACGGTGGGAGGGGCACCGCAGCAGGGTACGTCAGCACGGTGGGCGTACCGCTCCCCCGCTGCCGGGGGGCGGTACACCGGACCGCACGGCCGGCCCGACCGACCGGCCCGCGCGCCCTTCGTACCGGCGAGGACGAGGCCTGCCGTTTTCTGTTGAGCGCGCGGACCCGGTCGGAGCTCGGACCGTGCGACACCGGTCAGCGGTACGTGTGGGTCCCCCTCCGGTGCCCGCAACGACGGGCCACTGCGAAACTACCCCGCTCACCCACCCTGTCAAGGGCACGTCCGGGCTGGTCAGCGAGATCGATGCAGGCCAGTGCGTCCGCTTCGTCCGCTCGGGGATCGTCTCACCCGGCGTGTCGCCCGCGTGTCGCGATTCGGGGCGTCTTGGACGTTTCGCCGCGGTCCGCGGACCGCGCTGTTTTTCACCCGCGGCGGGTCGGCGACGTCCCTCAGCCGAGCACGTCGTGCAGCACGATGCCGGCGCGCGTGGTGCGCAGGCACCGCGGGGCGGGCTCGTCGGGGCCCAGGTCGGGCAGCAGGGGGCTGCCCGCGCGCGGGTCGGCGCTCCACGACGACGTGCGCGAGGCCTGCACCACGAGGTGCTCGGCCTGCCACACGGCCAGGTGCGCGGGTGCCCCCACGCGCAGCTCACCGGCCCCGCTGTGGTCGAGCCCGGCCAGGCGCCACCCGCCACGCGTCGCGGCCCGGAACGCGGCCCGCACGGAGATCCGCTGGTCGACCTCGTGGTGGGCCGACGCGCCCCGCACACCGGCCCACGGGTCGAACGGCGTCACGGGTGCGTCGGAGCCCAGCGCGAGCGGCACCCCGGCGGCGGCGAGGTCGGCGAAGGGGTTCAGCGCGGCGGCGCGGCCGCGGCCCAGCCGGGTGGCGTACATCCCGTCGGGGCCACCCCAGGCCACGTCGAACGCGGGCTGGACGGACAGCCGCAGGCCGAGGAGCACGATCTGCGCCAACGAGTGGGCGTCGACCATCTCGGCGTGCTCCACGCGGTGCCCCGCGGCGGCGATCGCGGCGGTGCCCTCGACGTCCGCGGCGGCCCGCAGTCCCAGCAGGAGCTCGTCCAGGGCGCGGTCACCGATGACGTGGAAGCCCGCGTGGCTGCCGGCGCGCGTCACCGCGGTGACGTGGTTGGCGATCTGCTCGGCCGACAGGTGCAGCGTGCCGGACGTGCCGGGTGCGTCGGCGTACGGCTTGCGCAGGGCGGCGGTCCGCGAGCCGATCGAGCCGTCGACGTTGAGGTCGCCGCCGATGCCCGTGAGCCCGGGCAGGTCGGCCAGCAGCGCGCGGGCGTCGTCCACGGTGACGCACGCCTCGGCGCGGTAGCCCACGACGAGCGGCAGACCGGACGCCGCGTCCGCGGTGGTGGCCAGGAGCTCGCGCAGGCCGTCCCGGGTGTCGACGTGCGGCGCGGACTGCTCGTGCACCGAGACGATGCCGGCTGCGGCCGCGGCGGCCAGTGCGGCGCGGTACAGGGACGTGCGCTCGGCGGGGGTCACGGCGCGCGCCACCTCGCGGGCGGCGTGGTGGGCCGCGCCGGTCACGCGGCCGTCGTCCGACCAGCCGGGCAGGTGCCGCAGGCCTGCGAGGTCGGCCAGCGCGCTGGAGACGACCGCGGAGTGCACGTCGACGCGCGCGAGGTAGACCGGCAGGCCCTGACCCGCGGCATCGAGCTCGTGCCGGGTCGGCGGCCGCCCCTCGGGCCACGCACCCTCGTCCCACCCGGTGCCGTGCACGACGCGGCGGTCGCCCGGGCCACGCGACGCGGCCACGCGCGCGACCGCGTCGAGCGCCGCCGCGAGGCTCGGCGCTCCCCCGGCGGGCGTCAGGTCGAGCCCGTCGGCGGCCAGCGCCGTCTCGAGCAGGTGCACGTGCGCGTCGACGAACCCGGGTGCGACGAGCGCGCCCTGCAGCTCGACGACCTCGTCGACGCCGGCGACGAGCCCGTCGGCGGTGTCGTCCGAGCCCATCCAGGCGACGACACCGTCCTCGACGAGCAGCGCCTCCGCGAAGGGGTCGGCGGGAGAGTGCACGACACCGTGCCGGTAGAGGGTCGAGGTCACATCGGTCCACGATAGGGCCACCGGACGGGTGATGCCCCCGCCGCCGGACGGTCGTCCGGCTCGCACGGGGCCGCACGGCCGTCCGCAGCGCGGGTCACACGGCCGAGTACGCGACGACCCCGCGTCGCAGCGCGGTCACCGCACGGTCGGCCGTGGTGCGCAGCCGCGCCGTCGGCGCCGCCCCCGAGATCTGGTCGAGGACGTCGATGACCTGCTTGCACCACCGCACGAAGTCACCTGCCGCGAGGTCGGACCCCCGCAGCACGGCGTCGAGGCTGCGGCCCGCGGCCCACCGGTGGATCGGCTCGACCAGACCCAGGTCGAGCGGCTGGATCGTCTCGAGGCGTGCACCGTGCTCGAGGTCCTCGAGCTCCGACCAGGCCCGCACCGCGGCGTCGAGCGCGCGCCCCAGCCTGCCGTCGGGGCCGCCGGGCACCCGCGCCTCGGTGTCGTCGTCGCGCCGCGAGCGGTACACGATCGTCGAGACGGCGGCCGCGAGACCGGGGGCGTCGAGCTCCTCCCACACACCCCGGCGCAGGCACTCCGCCAGGACCAGGTCGTTCTCGGCGTAGAGGCGGCGCAACCAGCCGCCGTCCTGCGTGACGCGCAGCGCCCCCGACTCGTCCGTCGTGAGGTAGTCGAGCGTGCGCAGCACGTCGCAGATGCGGTCGAACACGGCCGCGATCGAGCCCGTGCGTCCCGAGATCCGGCGCACGAGAGCGGCGTGCTCGTCGCGCAGCCGTGCCCACCGCTCGGCCCACCGCGCGTGGTCCTCCCGGTCGGGGCACCGGTGGCACGGGTGCGCGCGCAGGTCGCGCCGCAGCGCCTCGAGCTCGGCGTCGTCGGCGGCGGCCGACCTGCGCTCCGCACGCCGTCCGCCGCCGCGTGCGGGCGCCGGGGTCAGGTCGAGCTCGTCGAGCCGCGACCGCAGCCGGGCCGCGAGGTCGCGCCGGGCCGCGGGCACGCGCACCTCGAACCGGGCGGGCACCTTGAGCCGGCCCACGGTGCGCAGGCCCGTCCCGACGTCGGCGACGGTGAGCCGGCGGATCTGCCGGTCGGTGGTCAGGACGGTGGGCCGCGGCCCGTCGAACCCGCCCTTGCCGCCGGGGTCGACGACGACGGCGTGCTCCGCGCGGCGCCCGCCGGGGATCTCGACGACGTCGCCGACGTGCAGCCCCTCGAGGGTCCGCGTCACGGCGGCGCGCCGGGTGGCGGCCTCGGTGCGCGCCAGGCCGCGCTCGCGGTCGGTGATCGCGCGTCGCAGCGCCATGTACTCGCCGAAGTCGCCCAGGTGGCAGGACATCGCCTCGGCGTAGCCCTCCAGCGCCTCGGCGTGCGTCTGCGCCTGCCGCGCGAGCCCGACGACGCCGCGGTCGGCCTGGAACTGCGCGAACGACGTCTCCAGGACGTCGCGCGCGCGCTCGCGCCCCACCTGCGCGACGAGGTTGACGGCCATGTTGTACGTGGGCCGGAAGGACGAGCGCAGCGGGTACAGGCGCCGCGACGCCAGGCCCGCGAGCTGGACGGGGTCCAGGGCGCCGTGCGCGACGACGACCGCGTGCCCCTCGGTGTCGATGCCGCGGCGCCCGGCACGGCCGGTGAGCTGGGTGTACTCCCCCGGTGTGACGTCGACGTGGGCGCTGCCGTCCCACTTGACGAGCTTCTCGAGCACGACGGACCGGGCGGGCATGTTGATGCCGAGTGCGAGCGTCTCGGTGGCGAACACGACCTTGACCCAGCCGCGCGAGAACAGGTCCTCGACGGTCTCCTTGAACAGCGGGAGCATGCCCGCGTGGTGCGCCGCCACGCCGCGGACCAGGGCCTCGACGAACGCGTCGTACCCCAGGATCTCGAGGTCCTCGGGCGGGATGGCGGCGCACCGCTCCTCGGCGACCCGCCGGATGTCGGCGCGCTCGGCGGGCGTCGTGAGCCGCACGCCGGCCGTCAGGCACTGCTGCACGGCCGCCTCGCAGCCGAGGCGGGAGAAGATGAACACGATGGCGGGCAGCAGGCCCGCCTGCGCGAGCTCGTCGACGACGACGAAGCGCGGCACGGGACGCACGCCGGTGGCGGGCCGGTGACCGCCGCGCCCACGGTCGCCGCGGTCGCGCGGGCCGCGGCGCTCGCGGTCGCCGGGCGGTTGGCGACGCAGCAGGTGCGTCAGGTCCGGGTTGATGGGCGGGTCGACACCGGGTGCCGTGGGGTCGACGTGGCCCGCGTACAGGTCCAGGAGACGGTCGCCGACGAGCACGTGCTGACCGAGCGGGACCGGGCGGTGCTCGCTGACCACGACGGTCGTGTCGCCGCGGACCGTGGCGAGCCAGTCGCCGAACTCCTCGGCGTTGGACACGGTGGCGGACAGCGACACCAGCTGCACGTCGTCGGGCAGGTGGATGATCACCTCCTCCCACACGGGGCCGCGGAAGCGGTCGGCGAGGTAGTGGACCTCGTCCATGACGACGTACCCCAGCCCGTCCAGGGCGGCGGAGCCGGCGTACAGCATGTTGCGCAGGACCTCGGTCGTCATGACGACGACGTCGGCGTCGCCGTTGACGGTGGTGTCCCCGGTGAGCAGGCCGACGCGCTCGCTGCCGTGCACGCGTGCCAGGTCCGCGTACTTCTGGTTGGACAGCGCCTTGATGGGCGTCGTGTAGAACGCCTTGCGCCCGGCCGCCAGGGCCAGGTGCACGGCGAACTCCCCCACGACCGTCTTGCCGGCGCCCGTCGGCGCGGCGACCAGGACGCCGCTGCCGCGCTCGAGCGCGGCGCAGGCCTCGACCTGGAAGTCGTCGAGCGGGAAGTCCAGGCGCGCGCGGAAGGTGGCGAGCTCGCCGCGGTCGGCGGCGGCGCGGCGGCGTGAGGCGGCGTAGCGCTCGGCGGGCGACGGCTCGGCCGGCGTGGAGGTGGCCGGTCCGGGCGCAGCGGGACCGGGCGCGGTGCGTGTGCTGCGGCGACGTGAGGGCACGGGATCACCCTAGGCATGCCCGCCGACGCGCGGCACGCCGCGCGTGCGTCACCGAGGACGCGTCACCCGAGGACGCGCAGCGCTCCGGGCACCAGCTCGACCAGCAGCGGCAGGTCCCCGACGCGCTCGCCGTCCGCGAACGCGGCCGGCGGGGGCGGGCCGAGGTCCGGGGCGGCCTCGACCACGACACGCCGGCCGCGCAGGACGCGCACACGGGGGTCGTCGACGTGCCTGCCCCGGTAGATGCGCGGGAAGATCCCGAGGGCGCCACGACGGGAGAAGGGGCCGGCGAGCACGACGTCGAGCAGCCCGTCGTCGGGGCGGGCGTCGGGTGCGATGGGCAGGCCGCCGCCGAACCACGGGGTGTTGGCGACGGCGACGAGGGTCCCGGCGGACTCCCACGTGGTGTCGTCGACGCGCACGCGGTAGCCGTAGGGCCGGAACGCGGCGAGCTCGGGCACCAGGGCGCGCAGGTAGCGGGCGTGCCCGTGCGGCCAGGTCAGGGCGTTGGCGCGCGCGTTGACCGCGGCGTCGAGGCCGCAGGACAGGACACCGGCGCACCACCGCGCGGTGCTGCCGTCGAGCGGGCCGGCGCGCAGCGCGTCCACGTGGCGTGGTCCGGTGCGCAGCGCACGGTCGACGACGGCCACGGCCCGGTCGACGTCGCCCCGGGGCAGGCCGAGGGAGCGCGCGACGTCGTTGCCGGTGCCGACGGCGACGATGCCGAGCGGCAGCGGGGTGCCCGCGACGATCCCCACGCCGAGGTGCACCATGCCGTCGCCACCGACGACGACCAGGGCGTCCAGGCCGGCGGTCGCGGCCTGGCGTGCCCGGTCGGTGGCCAGGGCGAGCGTCGGGGCCGACAGGTCGTGGACGTCGTGCCCGGCGCGGCTCAGCAGGCGGTGCGCGCGGCGACCGACGCTCGTGCCGCGGCCCGTGCCGGCGGCGGGGTTGACGACGAGGCCGAGCGTGCTCACGCGGCGCCCGGTGCGGTGCCGGTCGTCCGGTCGGGACCGTCGTCGGCCATGGTGCCGTCGAGGCGCGGGAGCCCTTGGGCGACGAGGCTGCGGTCGATCCCCCGGTCGTGCAGCAGGCAGACGCCGAGCGCGGCGAAGAACAGCAGGCAGATCGGGATCGCCACGGCCAGCATCGTGACGACGTCCGGTGTGGGGGTCGCGATGGCGGCGAACACGAACGCGACCAGGACGGCCCAGCGCCATGCGGCGAGCCAGGTGCGGGCGCGCACGAGGCCCGCGAAGTTGAGCGCGACCATCACGACGGGCAGCAGGAACCCGAGGCCGAAGGCGAGCACGACGCGCATGACGAAGCCCAGGTAGAGCTGGGCGTCGACGAAGTTGGTGGTGCTGTCCGGGGCGAAGTCGATGAACAGGTGCACCGCGTTGGGCACGGCCCACCAGGCGAGCGCGGCGCCGGCGAAGAACAACGGCACCCCGGCCGCGAGGAACCCGACCGCGTACCGGCGCTCCTTGGACGTCAGGCCGGGGGTGATGAACGCCCACAGCTGGTACATCCACCACGGCGCGGTGAGCAGCACCCCGAGGAACAGGGAGACCTTGACCTGGACGTCGAACGCGGTCGCGATGCCCTGGAAGTTCAGGGAGACCCGCGGCCCTCGTCTCTCGGCCGCGTCGAGGATGGGCTGCTGGAGCAGGTCGAAGACCGGCTCGTACAGCAACCAGCCCGCGACGGCGCCGACCACCAGGCCGAGCGCGATGAGCACGGTCCGGCGGCGCAGCTCGCGCAGGTGCTCGCGCAGCGGCATGCGGCCGTCGGGGTCGGCGACACGACGGGGCTTGCGGCTCACGTGCGGCTCAGGGACGCGGCGGGGCGGGCGGTGCCGGCGGGGGCGGGACGTCGGTGCCGCCGCCCTGGCCGGTCAGCGGGTCCGGAGCCGTGGCGCCGGTCGCCGTCGTGCCGGTGGGCGTGGTCGCGTCGTCGCGCCGGCCGTCGTCCGACAGGTCCTTGATCTCGTTCTTGAAGATCTTCATGGACTGGCCGATGCTCTTCGCCAGACCCGGCAGCCGGTTCGCCCCGAACAGCAGCAGGACCACCACCAGGACCACGATCACGTGCCAGGCGCTGATGTTCCTGAACATGACGACCCCTCTGCGATCCGATGTGTCCTGCGCCCGTGAGTGTACGTCGTGCGCCGGGGTCCCGAGGCGGTGCGCCACCCGGTGAGGTGGGCGCGGGACGTGCCGCGGCGTCAGCCGAGCCAGCGCGTCGCGGCGTCAGCCGAGCCAGCGCGTCGCGGCGTCGGCCACGGTGGTGCGGTGCCGCTCGCGGCGCCGGGCGCGCTGCTCGCGCCGGACGGCCCGCAGCTGCTCGACGCGTGCGCCGAGCTCCTCGGCGTCGGCGCCGAGGGCCGGCCGCTGCGCCACGTGCGCCGCCCGCGCCTGGTCCTCGAGCTCGGCGGCACGCTGCGAGAGCTGCGCCGCGACGTCGCCGGCACGGCCCAGCTCGTGCGCGAGGGCGACCCCCGAGCGCCACACGCGGCGCCCCACGAGGAACGCGCCGGTGAGCGTCGCGAGGACGAGCACCGTCCACACCGTGAACCAGAGCACGTCAGGCCTCCCCCGTCGTCGTGCCGAGCAGCGGTCCGTAGGCCTCCAGGGCCGCACGCGCCGCACCGGCGGTGTCCTGCGCGACGTGCGGCGGTCGCACGTCGATCACCTCGTCGGCGACCTGGACGAGCAGGTGGCGCAGCCACGCGGGCTGCACGACCCGCAGGTCGACCTCGAACATGCCGTCGGCCAGCTCGCGCGTGCGCTCGACGGGCACGGACTCGGCGACCCAGCGGGCGCGGCCCGCGAGGCGGACGGTCACGAGCTCGCCCGACGCGTCGGGCTGGAAGACGTCGGCGTCGTCGGCGAGCGGGTGCTCGTCCGCCGGTGCGTCGAGGACGGTCGCCTCGACGATCCGGTCGACCCGGAACTTGCGCTCGGCGTCGGCGGCCAGCGACCACGCGAGCAGGTAGGAGTGCTCGTCCTGGCTGACGAGGCGCACGGGGTCCACGTCGCGCTCGGTGAGGACGTCGGAGGCGTCGACGTACCGCAGGCGCAGCCGTCGACGCCCCGTGAGCGCCGCCCCGATGGCGGCTGCCACCGCGGGCACGGCACCGACCTGCAGCTCGACGTCCACGGGGACGCCCGCGGCGGCGTCACCCGTCGCGGCCTGCACCTTGGCGAGCACCGAGTCGAGCGCGGCAGCGCGCTCCGCGTCGAGCGCGGGACGCAGGGCCGTGAGCGAACGCAGCGCCGCGAGCAGCGCGACGCCCTCGCGCGGCCCCAGGCGCAGCGGTCGCGTGACGCCGCGGCCCTCGGTCAGCCGGACGACGCCCTGCTCGTAGGACGAGGCGTCGAAGTCGATGAGGTCGTCCGGCAGGTAGCCGGGCGTGCCGGTGACCCACAGCGTGTCGACGTCGGCCATGACCTGCTCGGGCGTGACGCCGAACTGGGCCGCGACCTGGTCGACCGGGACGTCCTCGTGCCGCTCGAGGTAGGCGATCATCCCCAGCATCCGCACCAGGCGGTCGCTCGCGCGCTCAGGCACCCCGGGCCTCCTCGACGTCGGGACCGGCCTCGGCCGGGCGTGCGAACGCCCGCTCGCCGGTGACGCGCGGGAGCCTGTCGAGGGTCGCCGCGACGCGCAGCATCCGGACGACCGCGTCGCGGACCTGCGGCGGGTCGAGCACGACGACTGCGTCGCCGTAGCCGACGAGCTCCTCGGCGAGCTCCCAGTGCAGGCGGTACGGCACGGCCACGAGGTCGCGCCCCCGCAGGACCACGTCGGCGCCGGGAGGCAGCGCGACGTCGGACGGGACGGGTGTGGCGCGCGCCCGCAGGGCCCCCGCCCGCTGCGGCGTCACCGCGAGCAGCGCCGTGCGTTCCGGGCCGTCGCCGACCCACGCGCGCGACGCGTCGGCCAGCTCCTGCGCGGTCGGTGGCTCGAACCCGCCCGGCGACCCCACGGGCCGGACCGTGCCGCGGATGCGGCTGAGCCGGAAGGAGCGGCTCGCGCCGCGGTCGCGGTCCCGCGCGAGCAGCACCCACCCGCCGCGGCGCGCGAGCAGCTTCCACGGCTCGACGCGCCGCTCGCGCACCTCGCCGGTGGTCGCCGCGTGGTAGGTGAAGCGCACGGCCTGGCGGTTCTGCACGGCGTCCACCAGCGGCGCGAACGCGTCGCCGCCGGCACGCACGCGAGGCGCCAGCCCGGCCACGAGGTCGTGCGCCTCGGGGGCCGTGCCCACGGCGCGCAGCTTGGTCAGCGCGCGCGTCGAGTCGGCCCGCAGCGACTGGTCCTGCCACACCTGCGCGGCCAGCGCGAGCACGCCGAGCTCGGCGGCCGTCAGCTCGATGGGCGGCAGCGACCAGGTGGCCGTGTCGATGCGGTACCCGATGTCGTCACCGTGCCCGGCGTGCGTCACGGTCAGCACGGGGATCCCCAGCTCGCGCAGGGTGTCCTTGTCCCGCTCGAACATCCGCTCGAACGCCTCGTCGGACCGGGCGTCGCCGTACCCGGCCACGGAGGTGCGCACCTGCTCCTTCGTCATGCGGCCGGGGGTGTTCACCAGGGCGATGACGAGGTTGAGCAGGCGCTCGGCGGGCGGGATCGCGGGGGGCATCGGTGACCACGGTAGTCGCCGCGGCCCTCGCCACGGGCGCGGACGGCGCACGGCACGCCGGTAGCGTGGGCGCGTGATCGCATGGCGTGCGGGAGTGGTGACGGAGTGCCGGGCCCGGTGGGACGGTGCGTGCGAGTCGACGGTGGCGCTCGACGGTGAGGAGCGCACGGTCCGCGCCCTGTCGTACCCGCACCTGGTGGGTGAGGTCGTGCCCGGCGCGCACGTGCTGCTCAACGCCACCGCGCTGCTGCGCGGCCTGGGCACGGGCGGCTACGCGCTGGTCGTGGCGCGCACCGACGTGCTGGTCCCCGACCCGCTGCCCGGACCCGGTCACCTGGTCAAGGCCCGCTACACGCCCCTGCAGGCGATGGTGCTCGGCGTCGACGACCAGGAGTCGCCGCACCACGAGGTCCTGCGCGACGCCGACGACCTCGAGGGGCTGCCGGTCGTCGTGGCGGACCTGCACTCGGCGGTGCCCGCGGTGATCGCGGGGGCCCGCGCGGCCGCCGCGCAGCTGGGCGTGCCGGAGCCGCGCGTGGCGTACGTCATGACGGACGGCGGCGCGCTGCCCGCCTGGTTCTCGCGCGCGGTCGACGCGCTGCGGACGGCCGGGTGGATCTCGGCGTGCATCACCACCGGGCAGGCGTTCGGCGGCGACCTCGAGGCGGTCACGGTCCACACGGGCCTGCTCGCGGCGCGTCACGTGCTCGGCGCGGACCTCGTGGTGGTCGCGCAGGGTCCCGGCAACCTCGGCACCGGCACCCGGTGGGGGTTCTCGGGCGTCGCCGCGGGCGAGGCCCTCAACGCCGCGGGGGTGCTCGGTGGGCGTCCCGTCGCGTCGCTGCGCGTCTCGGGGGCCGACGCGCGCGAGCGGCACCTGGGCGTCTCCCACCACTCCCTGACGGCGTACGGACAGGTCGCGCTGTGCCCCGCGGACGTGGTCGTCCCGGTCTTCTCCCCCGACCTGCCGGGCACGCCGCAGGACCTCACGGCCGACCCCGACGGTGCGGCGTGGGCGGCGCTGTCGGACCGCGTCGCGGGTCAGGCCGCCGCGCTCGCGGTGCCGCAGGGCCGCCACACGGCCACGACGGGGGCTGCGGGCACGGAGCTGCTCGACGCCCTGCGGACGTGCCCGGTGCGGCTGTCGACCATGGGCCGTGGCCTGGACGCGGACCCGGCGGCCTTCCTCGCCGCAGCGGTGGCCGGCGCGCACGCGGTGACCGTGGCCTGAGGTCCCGGCGCGGGCGTCAGTCGTCGCGGCTGGTGGCGGTGCGTCGTGCGACGAGGGTCGCGAGCCGGCGCGCCTCCTGGTCGGCGCGTTGACCGTCGGCGCGCTGCACGCCCATGACGGCGAGCGTGTCGCCGTCGGCGAGGTCGAGCTGCACCCAGGGACGTCCCTGGCCGAAGCGCACGGACACGATCTGCGCCCACGGGACGTGCGTCGTGATGAGCAGGTTGCGCACGCGCAGCCCCGTGTCGTCCGGGACAGCGCTCACGGACGCCTGGCGCCAGCAGAACCACGCGATGAGCAGGGAGAACAGCACGAAGCCGGCCTGGTCGAGCGTCGCCAGGCCGGGCATGGTCGTGACGAGGACGACGGTGAGGGCGAGGACCACGACCGCCACGGCGATCGTCACGAACCGCGCCAGGCGGGGCCGGAACGGTGCTGCGAGGTCGTCGGCGGCCGTCACGTCAGATCCGGCAGGCCAGGATCGAGGTCACGAGGATCGCGCGCGCGCCGACGTCGTACAGCGAGTCCATGACGCGGTTGGTCTGGCTGCGCGGCACCATGGCCCGCACGGCGGCCCACTGCCCGTTGTGCAGCGGCGACACCGTCGGGGACTCCAGGCCGGGCGTGATGGCGACGGCCTGCTCGACGAGCTCCAGAGGCACGTCGTAGTCCATGAGGACGTACTCGCGCGCGGTCAGCACGCCCTGCAGGCGGCGCGTCAGGACGTCGAGCCCGGCGGGCTGGTCGACGTCGGCGCGGCGCACCAGGACGGCCTCGGAGCGCAGGATCGGCTCCCCGAAGACCTCGAGCCCGGCGGCGCGCAGCGTCGACCCGGTCTCGACGACGTCGGCGATGACGTCCGCGACGCCCAGCTGGATCGCGGACTCGACCGCCCCGTCGAGCCGCACGACGGCCGCGGGCTCGATGCCGCGCTCGCGCAGGTAGGCGGCGACGAGTTCGGAGTACGACGTCGCGACCCGCAGCCCGGCGACCTGCCGCGCGTCCGTGAGGGTCCCTGCGGTGCCGGCGAACCGGAACGTGGAGCGGGCGAACCCGAGCGGGAGGTGCTCGACCGCGGACGACGCGGAGTCGATGAGCAGGTCGCGACCGGTGATCCCGACGTCGACCGTCCCGGCGCCGACGTACACGGCGACGTCGCGCGGACGCAGGAAGAAGAACTCCACGTCGTTGTCGGGGTCGGGCAGGACGAGCTCACGGGAGTCGCGGCGCTGGCGGTAGCCGGCCTCGCGGAGCATGTCGCAGGCGGGCTCCGACAGGGAGCCCTTGTTGGGGACGGCGATCCTCAGCACGGTGTCCTCGGTGGTTCGGGGGATGTCGGGGGCAGGGCGGGCGTGGTCGCCGTCACAGGTGCGCGTACACGTCCTGCAGGGTCAGCCCCTTGGCGAGCATGAGCACCTGCAGGTGGTAGAGCAGCTGGGAGATCTCCTCGGCGGCACGCTCGTCGGACTCGTGCTCGGCGGCCATCCAGACCTCGGCGGCCTCCTCGACGACCTTCTTGCCGATGGCGTGGACGCCGGCGTCGAGCTCGGCGACGGTGCCCGACCCGTCGGGGCGGGTGGTGGCCTTGTGGGACAGCTCGGCGAAGAGCTCCTCGAACGACTTCACGCGTCGAGCCTAGACGCCCGTCCGACCCGCGGCGCACACGCGTCCGTCACGCGTCGGCCAGGGTGCGCAGCGTCAGGGCCGTCGCGACGGCGGCCTGCGCGGCCTCGGCGCCCTTGTCCTCGTGCGATCCGGGCAGGCCGGCACGATCGAGCGCCTGCTGCTCGTCGTCGCACGTCAGGACGCCGAATCCCACCGGCACCCCGGTGCGCAGGGCCACCTCCGTCAGGCCCCAGGTGGCGGCCTGGCACACGAAGTCGAAGTGCGGGGTGCCGCCGCGGATGACGACGCCGAGCGCGACGACCGCGTCGGCGGCGCCGGCCGCGCGCTGCGCGGCGACGGGGAGCTCGAACGAGCCGGGGACGCGCACGGTCGTGACGTCCTCGACGCCCGCCTCGGCCAGTGCGCGCTGCGCACCGGCGACCAGGCCGTCCATCACCTCGGTGTGCCAGCTGGCCGCCACGACGACGACCCGCAGGCCGTGCCCGTCCAGGTCCAGGGTGGGTGCGCCTGCGCCGCTCATGCCAGCTCCTCCAGAGGGTCGAACGTGTGGTCGGTGGTGTCGGCGCCCGCGGGTGCGGGGCCGGCGAGGACGGGGGCGACGCGCACGGCCGGCTCGAGGCGCGGCGTGTCGCCGTCGAGGTGCAGCGCGTGGCCCATGCTCGTGGCCTTGGTGCGCAGGTACGCCTCGTTGTGCGGGGTGCGTCCGACCTCGAGGCCACGCACCTGCGTGACGTCGATGCCGTGCGCGCGCAGGCCCGCGACCTTGGCGGGGTTGTTCGTCAGCAGCCGCACACGGCGTACGCCGAGCTGCGCCAGGATGCCGGCCGCGGCGCCGTACTCGCGCCGGTCCGCCGGCCACCCGAGGTCCACGTTCGCCTCGACCGTGTCCCGGCCGTCGTCCTGCAGCGCGTAGGCGGCGACCTTCGCGAGCAGGCCGATCCCCCGGCCCTCGTGGCCCCGCAGGTACACCACGGCGCCCCCCTCGGCGGCGGCGATCTCCAGGGCCGCGTCGAGCTGCGGCCCGCAGTCGCAGCGCGCCGAGCCGAACGCGTCACCGGTCAGGCACTCCGAGTGCACCCGCACGGTCGGCTCGTCCGCGAGGCCCGAGGTCGACACGAGGGCGACGTGCTCGTCACCCGTGCGCAGGTCGCGGAACCCGTGGATGCGGAAGTCGCCGTGGCGCGTCGGCAGGTACGCCGTGTGCGTGGCGTGCACGCGCGGCGCCGCGTCGGGCTCGACGTCCACGGGCTCGAGGCCGTCGTGCTCGGCACGCCACGCCCGCAGGTCGGCGATCGTCAGCAGGACCAGACCCGCGTCGGCGGCGATGCGTGCCGCCTCCGGCAGCCGGACCATCTGGCCGTCGTCGCGCACCAGCTCGGCGATCGCACCGACCGGCTCGAGGCCCGCGAGCCGGCACAGGTCGACCGCCGCCTCGGTGTGCCCCGCACGGTGCAGCACCCCACCGGGCACCGCGCGCAGGGGCAGGACGTGCCCGGGCCGGATCAGGTCGCCCCGGCCCGACGCGGGGTCCGCCAGGACACGCAGCGTGCGCGCCCGGTCCGCGGCCGAGATGCCGGTCGTGACACCCGTCGCGGCGTCCACGGTGACCGTGTAGGCGGTGCGCCGCGGGTCCTGGCTGTGCGGCACCATCAGCGGCAGGTCCAGCGCGTCGGCGCGCGCCGCGGGCATCGGCGCGCACAGGTAGCCCGACGAGTGCCGGATGGTCCACGCCACCCACTCCGGCGTCGCGGACTGCGCCGCGAGGACGACGTCCGCCTCGTTCTCCCGGTCCTGGGAGTCCGCGACGACCACGGGCCGACCGGCACGCAGCGCCTCGAGCGCCTCCTCGACGGTCCCCAGCCGGATGTCCGCGCTCACCGCGTCACCCCCGCCGTCGCCAGCAGCCGTTCGGTGTACTTCGCGAGCACGTCCACCTCGAGGTTCACACGCGCCCCCGGCGCGAGCGCGCCCAGCGTCGTGACCTGCAGCGTCGTCGGGATGAGCGAGACCCCGAACGAGTCGTCACCCACGTGCGTCACCGTCAGGGACACGCCCTGCACCGTGATCGACCCCTTCTCCGCGACGTACCGCGCGAGCGCCGGGTCCAGACCGATCTCGACCTCGTCCCACCGCGGCCCGGGGCGGCGCGAGCGGACCGTCCCGACCCCGTCGACGTGGCCCTGCACGACGTGCCCGCCGTACCGTCCGCCGACCGCCAGAGCCCGCTCCAGGTTCACCGGGTCACCCGCCGTCAGGTCCCCGAGCGCCGAGCGGCGCAGCGTCTCCGGCATGACGTCCGCCACGAACGAGCCGTCGCCGGGCAGCTCTGCGACCGTCAGGCACACGCCGCTCACCGCGATCGAGTCGCCCAGCGACGCGTCCGACGTGACGAGCGGTCCACGGACCCGCAACCGCGCGTCCGCCTCCGCACCGTCACCCGGTACCAGGGCCACGACCGTGCCCATCTCCTCGACGATCCCGGTGAACATCAGCTCTCCTCCTCGGTGGACGTGCGTGCGGCCGGCGCGGCAGCGCCGCCCGGCGGGCGTTGGGGCGTCGCGACGACGAGCACGTCCGGCCCCAGCGGGAGGACCTCGCTCGGCACCAGCCGCAGCGCCTGCGAGATCGTCGTGATGCCGAGGTCCCCGACGGCGCCCGCACCGGCCCCCAGCAGGACCGGCGCGACGTACGCGTGCACCTCGTCGACGAGGCCCGCCGCGAGGAACGCCGCCGCGAGCGTCGGACCGCCCTCCACGAGGACGTGCCGGACCTCGCGCTCGTGCAGCACCGCGAGCACCCGCGCGGGGTCGTGCGTCCTGACCTGGACCAGCTCTCCGCCCGGCCCGCGCAGCCGCGCGCCCGCCGGCACGTCGCGCGACCCCACGACGACGCGCAGGGGCTGCTGCTCGACCAGGGACCCGTCCACCGCGCGCGCGGTCAGCGCCGGGTCGTCCAGGAGCGCCGTGCCCGTCCCCACGACGATCGCCCCGACCTGCTGCCGCAGCGCGTGCGCGTGCCGCCGCGCGACCTCCGACGTGATCCAGCGGCTCGTGCCGTCGGCAGCGGCGACCCGACCGTCGAGCGACGTGGCGATCTTCAGCGTCACGAACGGTCGGCCACCGCGCACGGCCGGCAGCCACGCACCCAGCGCCTCGACGCCCTGCTCCCCCAGGACACCGGTCACGACGTCGACCCCCGCCGCGCGCAGCCGGTCCGCTCCTCCCGCCGCCACCGGGTTCGGGTCCGACACAGCCACCACGACGCGCGCGACGCCCGCGTCCAGCAGCGCCACGGAGCACGGCCCCGTCCGCCCGGTGTGGTCGCAGGGCTCCAGCGTCACGACCGCCGTCGCACCGCGCACCTGCGCACCGCGCTCGCGGGCGTCCGCGAGAGCGGCCACCTCGGCGTGCGCGGTGCCCGCACCCCGGTGCCAGCCCTCACCGAGGGTCGTGCCGTCCGGCGCCAGCAGGACGCACCCCACGCGAGGGTTCGGGCCGTACGGGCCGCGGGCGGCGAGCTCCAGGGCACGGCCCATCGCCGCGAGCTCGTGGGGGGCCGCGCCGGGCACGACCGGGTCGCGTCCGGGGACGCACGTCGCACCGGTCGTCGCGCTCATCACCCTGCACCTCCGTCGCCTCGAGGGCTCCGGGGTCGCTCGGGCGGCATGCCGCACCGGCACGGCACGCCTGGGGCGCACCGCGCACGCGTCTCCTCCCATCCGGACTTTCACCGTCGGTCCTGGAGTTCCACCAGGTCAACCGCTCACCCCTCGCGGGGCTCACGGGTCGCGGACTGTCACCGCCGGCTCGGACTTTCACCGACCCCGGAGCACGTGTGTGTTCGTCAACGATGATGCCACAGCCCGCATTCCTGACTGCGCGACGTCCACGCGCGCGACGAGGCTCAGGCCTCGACCACCGGGTGCTCCGCCAGGCGCCGCAGCGCCGCGATCTCCCCCGGCACGTCCTGCGCGCCGTACACCGCCGACCCCGCGACGAACGCGTTGGCCCCCGCCCGTGCGATGCGCCCGATCGTGTCGCGCGACACGCCCCCGTCCACCTGCACCCAGGTCGCGGCACCGCCCGCGTCGATCGCGGCACGCGTCCGGCGCACCTTGGCCAACGTCCCCTCGATGAACGCCTGACCACCGAAACCCGGCTCGACCGTCATCACGAGCACCATGTCGACCTCGGCCAGCAGGTCGAGGAACGGCTCGACGGGCGTCGCCGGGCGCAGCGCGACCGCCGCGCGCACACCGCCCGCACGCAGCTCACGCGCCAGGCGCACCGGCGCCTGCGCCGCCTCCGCGTGGAACGTGACCGAGGCCGCGCCCGCCTCGGCGTACTGCGGCGCCCACCGGTCCGCGTCCTCGATCATCAGGTGCACGTCCAGAGGCACCGGGCTCACCTCGGCGAGCCGACGCACCACCGGCAGGCCGATCGTCAGGTTCGGCACGAAGTGCTGGTCCATCACGTCCACGTGCGCGTAGTCCGCCGACGCGATCAGCTGCAGGTCACGCTCGAGGTTCGCGAAGTCGGCGGACAGGATGCTCGGGTTGATCAGGACGGGAGCCACGGGCCCACGCTACCCAGCCCGCACCCGCGACCGCGCGCCCGCGACCGCGCGCCGCCCCACCAGCCCTCACACCCGCCGCAGGAGCGTCAGGTGCATCGCGTCCGTGCCGTGCACGTGCGGCCACAGCTGCACGTCGCGGCGACCGCCCACCGGCTCCCACGCGGGCGCGACCTGCGCCACCACGGGCGCCGCCTCCAGCACCTCCACCGCCGTCCCCGCACGCGCCGCGGCCCGCACCGCGTCCAGCACCACCAGCTGCGTCTCCGCCAGGTGCGGCGAGCACGTCACGTACCCCACCACTCCCCCCGGCCGCACCGCCGCGATCGCCGACGCCAGGAGCTCACGCTGCAGCGCGCTCAACGTCGCCAGGTCCGCCGGCGTCCGCCGCCAGCGGGACTCCGGACGCCGTCGCAACGCACCCAGCCCGGTGCACGGCGCGTCCACCAGCACACGGTCGTACGACGCGGGCTCCTGCTCCCCCACGCGACGCCCGTCGCCCGTGCGCACCTCCTCGACCGCGTCGCGCGGCACCGCGCGCAGCGCCTGCTCGACCAGCCGCACGCGGTGCGGCTGCACCTCGTTCGCCACGAGCCGCGCCCCCCGCTGCGCCGCCAGCGCACCCAGCAGCGCCGCCTTGCCGCCCGGGCCCGCGCACAGGTCGAGCCACCGCTCGTCCGCCCCCTCCACGGGAGCGGCCACCAGCGCGAGCGTCACGAGCTGCGACCCCTCGTCCTGCACACCCGCCAGACCCGCCCGCACCGCCGGCACGTCCCCCGGGTCGCCGCCCGACATCACGAGCGCCGTCGGGGCCAGCCCCGCGGGCTGCGCGCCCGTCTGCTCCGCGACCTCGTCGGCCGACACCAGACCGGGACGCGCCACGAGCGTCACGCGCGGCGCGAGGTTGTCCGCGGCCAGCAGGGCCCCCAGCTCGTCGGCCGACCGGCCCGACCCGACGAGGGACTCGCGCATCGCCCGCACGACCCACGCCGGGTGGCTCTCGACGACCGCCAGCCGCGCCACCGCGTCCTGGCCGCCCGGGTCCGCCGCGTCACCGATGCGCGTGAGCCACACCTCCAGCGGGTGCTCCGCCACCCGACGCAGCACCGCGTTGACGAACTGCGCCGCACCGGCGCCCACGCGCTCGCGGGCGAGCCCGACCGTCTCGGACACCGCGGCGTGCGGGGCGACCCGCATGCCGAGCAGCTGGTGGGCGCCGAGCCGCAGGACGTCGAGCACGGGACGGTCCACCTGGTCGAGCGGGCGGGACGACGCCTGCGCGAGGACCGCGTCGTAGCGGCCCTGCAGGCGCAGCGTCCCGTAGGCGAGCTCGGTGGCGAACCCCGCGTCGCGCCCCGCGATGCGGCGCTCGCGGAGCAGCGGCGGCAGGACGAGGTTCGCGTAGGCGTCGGACCCCTCGACGGCGCGCAGCGTGTCGTAGGCGGCGCCGCGCGCGGCGTCCCCCGCTCGCGCCCGGTTCGCCGGTGCGGCCGTGGTGCGCCCGGCACGGCCCTGGGCGCGGGCCTCGCCGCGCTGGCGTCCGCGCGCGTCGCGGCGGGCGTCCTGCGTGCGGTCGTCGCGGCCGCGCCGCTCGTCGCCGCTCATCGGGCGTCCGCCGTCGCTGCTGCTGTCGTGCCGGCGTCGAGCCCCAGCACGGTCGCGGCCGCGGGGCGTGCGCCGCGGGCCCAGTCGGCGGCCGGCATCGGCCGCTTGCCCGGCGGTGTGACGTCCCCCAGCCGCACGGCTCCCGACCCGGTGCCGACGAGCACCTCGCGCTTGTCGGCGCGCAGCTCGCCCGGGCGCAGGTCGGTCACCTCCGGCACGGGGCGTACGGGGCCGAGGACGAGGCGCTGACCGTCCGGCAGGGTCGTCCAGGCGCCGGGGGCGGGCGTGCAGCCGCGGATCCGGCGGTCCACGACGTGCGACGGGTGCGTCCACCGGACACGCGCGTCGACGCTCGTGAGCTTGGGCGCGTGGCTCACGCCGTCCGTGGGCTGCGGCACCGCCTCGAGGACGCCGTCCTCGAGCGCGTCGAGGGTCCGCACGAGCAGCTCGGCACCGGCGGTCGACAACCGGCCCAGCAGGTCGCCCGACGTGTCGGTCGGTCGGATCGTCTCGGTCAGGGTCCCGTACACGGGCCCGGTGTCCAGGCCCTCCTCGAGCCGGAACGTCGAGGCACCCGTCACCTCGTCACCCGCCATGAGCGCGTGCTGCACGGGTGCGGCGCCCCGCCACGCGGGCAGCACGGAGAAGTGCAGGTTGACCCACCCGTGCGTGGGCACGTCCAGCAGGTCGCGGGGCACGAGCACGCCGTAGGCCACGACGGGCGCCGCGTCGACGCCGAGCCCGGCGATCTGCGCGACCACGTCCGGGTCCCGCAGCGTCGTCGGCGTGAGCACCGGCAGGCCGCGGTCGCGCGCGACGGCCGCGACCGCCGAGGGCTGCAGCGTCCGCCCGCGCCCGACGCGCGCGTCGGGTCGCGTCAGGACGGCGACCACCTCGTGCCGGGATCCCAGGAGGGCTTCGAGCGAGGGCACGGCGGCCGCGGGGCTTCCCGCGAAGAGCAGACGCATGGGCTCGATCCTAGGTCGCGGGAGCGGTCCCCTTGGCTCTCACAGGAGGTCGGCAGGGTCCACCTGGACACGGACCGTGCCGCCCTCGCGACGTGCGCTCCGGATCGCGACCGACGCCGCGACCGCCCGTGCGAGGGCCGCTCCGTCGCTCGGGGGCACCCGCAGCAGCGTGCGGACCTCGGGCTCCAGCGCCGGGCCGTCCCGGTCGTCGACGGGCAGGGGCACGGGTCCGAGCACCTCCAGGACCGGGACGTCCACGCGCGTGACGACCGCCGCGACCGCGTCCCGCGTGCCCGTGAGCGCCGCGACACGCACGGCGGGCGGTAGCCGGAGCCCTCGGCGCTCGTCGAGCTCGCGCTCCGCGAGCCCCGCGGGGTCCCACCGCACCAGCGCCTGCGTGGGGCGGGCCGCGCCGTCGCCGACGAGCAGCACCTGGCCGCCCTCGCCCGTGGGCCGGACCAGTGCGGCGGCGCCCAGCCACCGGCGCAGCGCGTCGACCTCGGCGCCCAGCCGCTCGCCCGCGCTGGCGACCGCGGCGTCGAGCAGCACCGCCGCCGCGTAGCCGGACGGCGCATGCGGCTCGGCGCCCGGGGTCGCGACGACGAGCGCGGGGCGGTCCGGCACCTCGGCGAGGACGCCACCGGCCGCGCGTGCCCCCGAGACGCGGACGGTGACGCCGGGGAAGGCGCGCCCGAGCTCCTCGGCGGTGCGCTCGGACCCCACGCGCACGGAGCGCAGGCCGGACGCGCCGCACTCGTCGCACCGCCGGTCGGCGGCCAGCCGGCCGCACCAGCCGCAGGACGGCGGCCCGTCACCGCTGGTCAGGCCCAGGGGCCCGTGGCACGTGCTGCAGCGGGCGGGCGTCCGGCAGCGGACGCAGGCCACCACCGGCACGTAGCCGGCGCGTGGGACCTGGACCAGGACGGGACCCGCGAGCAGGGCGTCGCGCAGGACGCGCCACGCCGGCCCGGGCAGACGCGCTGCCGCGGCGGGGCCCTCGCGCGCCAGCTCGACGCTCGTCAGCGCCGTGACCCGCGCCGTGCGCGCCCGGACGACCGCGCGGTCCGCGACGACCTCGCGCGCCCACCCCGACACGACCAGCTGCTGCGCCTCGACCGTGCGCGCGTGCCCGCCGACGAGCAGCGCGGCTCCCTCGAGCTCGGACCGCAGCGCGAGGACCTCGCGCACGTGCGGGTACGGCGCGCGCGGCTCGGCGTGCTGGAGGTCGCCGTCGTCCCAGCAGACGGCGAGGCCGAGGTCCGCCACGGGCGCGAACGCCGACGCGCGCGTCCCCACCACGACGCGGGCGCGACCGCGCAGCGCCGCCAGGAAGGCGCGGTAGCGGGCCGCCGGTCCGTCGTCGGCCACGAGGCGCGCGACGACACCGCCGTCGGCCACGTCCGCGAGTCCCGCGTCCGCCAGCGCGGCGCACACCCGGTCGACGTCGCGCCCGTCGGGCACCACCACGAGAGCACCGCGACCGCCGTGCACGCACGTCGCGACCGCCTGGGCGACCGCGGCGGCCCAGCGGTGCTCGCCGCTGCCGGGCAGGGCGGTCCACACCGCGCGCGGGGCACCGCCGGACGCCACGTGCCGCAGGAAGGCCGGGCCGCCTCGGTAGGCGTCCCACGCCGGCGCCGTCGGCGGCGCGGCCACGGGCTGGCCGTCGACGGCGGCAGCGGCCGGCGGTGCGTCGTCCCGGCCGGGTGCCGTGCCGTCGTCGCCCGGGCGCGGCTCGCCCTCGACGCGCGCGTGCCGGGGCGGGACGGCGAGGCGCAGGACGTCCGCGAGCGTGCCCGCCCAGCGGTCCGCGACCGCGCGTGCCAGGCGCGCGACCGACGGTGCGACGACGGGCTCGCGCGACACGACGCGTCGCACGGGCAGCAGACGCCCCTCGTGCGTGGCGTGGTCGACACGTTCCAGGAGCCAGCCGTCGACGTCCTGCCCGGCGAACCTCACCTTGACCCGGACGCCGGGCTGCGCGGCCGCGTCGAGCGTCTCGGGGACCACGTACTCGAACGGCCGGTCGAGGTGGGGCGGTGCGAGGTCGACGCACACGCGCGCCACCGGCAGCCGCGCGGCAGGGCCGGGCGGTGCCGCGACACGTCGACGTCGCGCCTGAGGCACCTCGAGGCCCGCCAGCGCGGGCTGCTCGGGGGGCAGGACGTCGGTCACGGGTGCCATCCCACCACGCCGCGCGGACACGGGCGGCGACGGGCCGCCGGGTGCGCCGCCGCGCACGTGCTCCGCGCGGGCGGAGTCAGCCGAGGGCCGACAGGAGGTGGGCCGTGCGGTCGGTCCGCTCCCACGTGAACTCCGGCAGCTCACGCCCGAAGTGGCCGTAGGCGGCCGTGCGCCGGTACACCGGCCGCAGCAGGTCGAGGTCGCGGATGATCGCGGCGGGTCGCAGGTCGAAGACGTCCGTGATCGCCTGCGTGAGCCGGTCGTCCGACACGGTCCCCGTCCCGAACGTCTCGACGTACAGGCCGACCGGGTGCGCCTTGCCGATCGCGTACGCGACCTGCACCTCGCAACGCCGGGCCAGCCCGGCGGCCACGACGTTCTTGGCGACCCAGCGCATCGCGTACGCGGCCGACCGGTCCACCTTCGACGGGTCCTTGCCGGAGAACGCACCGCCGCCGTGGCGCGCCATGCCGCCGTACGTGTCGACGATGATCTTGCGACCCGTCAGCCCTGCGTCGCCCTGGGGGCCGCCGATGACGAACTGGCCCGTGGGGTTGACGAGCAGGCGGTGGGCCGAGGTGTCGATCCCCGCGTCCGCGAGCACGGGGGCCACGACCAGCTCGGCGACCTGAGCCGCGAGCGTCGACTCCGCCAGGTTCGGCTCGTGCTGCGTGGACAGCACCACCGTGTCGAGCGAGACGGGGGTGTCCCCGTCGTAGCCGACGGTCACCTGGGTCTTGCCGTCGGGCCGCAGGCCCGCCAGCGTGCCGTCCTTGCGCACCTGCGCGAGCCGCTCGGCGAGGCGGTGGGCCAGCCAGATCGGCAGCGGCAGCAGCGTGGGCGTCTCGTCGCTGGCGTACCCGAACATGAGTCCCTGGTCGCCGGCGCCCTGCAGGTCGAGCGGGTCGAGGTCGCGGTCGTCCTGCCGCACCTCGATCGCCTTGTCGACGCCCGCCGCGATGTCGGGCGACTGCTGCCCGATCGACACCGACACGCCGCACGAGTCGCCGTCGAACCCGATGAGCGACGAGGTGTACCCGATCCCCCGGACCACCTCACGGACGATCTGCGGGATCTCGACGTACGCCGACGTCGTCACCTCGCCTGCGACGTGCACGAGACCCGTGGTGACCATGGTCTCCACCGCCACCCGGGCCGTCGGGTCCTGCTCGAGGATGGCGTCGAGGATCGCGTCGGAGATCTGGTCGCAGATCTTGTCGGGGTGCCCCTCCGTCACCGACTCCGAGGTGAACAGGCGGAGGTGCGAGGAGGTCATGCGCGCATGCTAACGGCGTCGCCGGTCTGCGCCGCACGACCGTCCAGGACCGGGACCACGACGTCCCAGATCGCGTGCGAGACCTCGAGCTTGGTGCCCGACGCCGTCGTGACGACGTCACCGGAGCCGTCGACCACGGTGACGTCGTTGGTGGACGTGCCGAAGCCGCGACCGTCACCGACGGGGTTGACGACGAGCAGGTCGGCGCCCTTGCGGACCGCCTTGGCGCGCGCGTGGTCGAGGACCGAGCCCTCGGAGTCCCCGGTCTCGGCGGCGAACCCCACGACAACCTGCCCGCGGCGCGGCGGGTCCGTGACCAGCTCGCGCAGCACGTCCGTCGTCTCGACGAGCGTCAGCGTGGTGCCACCGCCCGACTTCTTGAGCTTGCTGTCCGACGCGGTCGCGGGGCGGTAGTCCGCGATCGCGGCGGCCATGACGACGACGTCGGCGGCGCGTGCGGCGTCCCGGACGGCGCGGCGCAGGTCCTCGCCCGACTCGACGGGCACGACGTCGACGCCGCGGCTCAGCCCCGCGAGCACCTCGGTACCGACGTTGGCGGCCACGAGCGTGACGAGGGCGCCACGCTCGGTCGCGGCCTGCGCGAGGGCGACGCCCTGGCGGCCGGAGGACCGGTTGCCCAGGAACCGCACGGGGTCCAGCGCCTCGCGGGTCCCGCCTGCCGACACCACCACGCGCCGACCCGACAGGTCCGCCGGGCGTGCCGGCGCCAGGAGCGCGAGCGCGGCCGCGGCGATCTCCTCGGGCTCGGGCAGGCGCCCGGGGCCGGAGTCCTGGCCCGTCAGGCGCCCGGATGCGGGCTCCAGCACGTGGACACCGCGCGCACGCAGCGTCGCGACGTTGGCGACCGTCGCGGGGTGGTCCCACATCTCCGTGTGCATCGCGGGCGCCAGCAGCACGGGGCAGCGTGCGACGAGCAGCGTCGCGGTCAGCAGGTCGTCCGCGCGCCCCGCGGCCGCACGGGCCAGCAGGTCGGCCGTGGCCGGCGCGACGACGAGGAGCTCCGCGCCCTTGCCGACGGCGACGTGGGCGACCTGGTCGACGTCCTCGAACACGTCGGTGGTGACGGGTTCACCCGAGAGGGCCTCCCACGTCGCGCGCCCGACGAACTCGAGGGACGAGCGCGTCGGGACGACGCGGACGGCATGGCCCTGCTCGCGCAGGAGCCGCAGCAGCAGGACCGCCTTGTAGGCGGCGATGCCGCCCGCGACGCCGAGGACGATGCGCATGACGGAGGGTCAGTCGCCCTCGACCGGCTCCGACGTGAGGAGGCCGGCGTCGATCTCGCGCATCGCGATCGACAGCGGCTTCTCCTGCGGGCGCGTCTCGACGAGCGGCCCGACGTACTCGAGCAGGCCCTCGTTGAGCTGGGCGTAGTAGGCGTTGATCTGCCGCGCGCGCTTCGAGGAGAAGAGCACGAGCGCGTACTTCGAGTCGGTGCGCTCGAGGAGGCGGTCGATCGGCGGGTCGGTGATGCCCGTGGGGGCGGCAACGGTTCCGGACACGGAGGACTCCCGTCCTGTCGGAGAGTGGTGCGGGTTCGCAGGCGCCGCGGGCGATCGCCCGGGATGATGCTCGGGCGGCGAGCGGCGCAGTCGGCCCCATCGTACCCGGTCGGGCAGGGACGCCCCGCCCCGCAGGTCAGACGACGACGCCCATGAGCCGCACCAGCTCGTCGGTGGCGCGGTGGACGTCGTCGTTCACGACGACGTGGTCGAACTCCGGCTCCGCGGCCAGCTCGACACGCGCGGTGGCGAGCCGGCGCTCGCGCTCCTCCTCGCCCTCGGTCCCCCGGCCGACGAGCCGCCGGACGAGCTCGTCCCAGGACGGCGGGGCGAGGAACACGAACCGCGCGTCCGGCATGGACTCGCGCACCTGGCGCGCGCCCTGCAGGTCGATCTCCAGGAGCGCGGGCTCCCCTGCGGCGAGCCGCTCGAGGACCGGCCCACGGGGCGTGCCGTACCGGTTGCGGCCGTGCACGACCGCCCACTCGAGCAGCTCGCCGCGCGCCACCATCTCGTCGAAGCGCTGGGACGACACGAAGTGGTAGTGCAGACCGTCCACCTCGCCCGGTCGCGGCTCGCGGGTCGTCATCGAGACGGAGAGCCAGACCTGGGGGTACCGGGCGCGGATGTCGGCCGAGACCGTCCCCTTGCCCACGGCTGTCGGTCCGGCGAGCACGGTGAGCCGTGCCGGCGTGGTGGTCATGGGTGGTGCACCGCTCCAGATCAGGGATGGACGTCCGGCGTTTCCCGGACATGAGACGGCGCCCCGGCCGGCTTCGGACGGGGCGCCGTGGGGCTCACGGGACGCTCAGCCGAACCGGTCGACGAGCGCCTTCACCTGGTGCGGGCCGAGGCCACGCACCCGACGCGTCTCCGAGATGCCGATCTCGGACATGATCGCACGGGCCTTGACCTTCCCCACACCGGGAAGGGACTCCAGCAGGGCGGCGACCTTGAGCTTGCCGATCGTCTCGTCCCGCTGTCCCTGCTCGATCACCTCGGACAGGGAACCCTGCGAGTACTTGAGGCGGTTCTTCACCTCGGCACGGGCCTGCCGCGCCGCGGCAGCCTTCTCGAGCGCGGCGGCTCGTTGTTCGGGAGTCAGCGGAGGAAGAGCCACGCGCTTCACCTTCTCGTCACTGGGCCGGAGATCCTTGTCGCCGATGCGCGGGATCTGAAGACGAAACTAGCGACGGGACTGCCGCTCGGCAACGCGGGCGGGTCGCGTGTCGCGCCTGGACCTGCGCCGACGCCGGTCAGACCTGCTCCACGACGCCCTCCGGAGAGCTCTCCGGAGGGCGCTCCGGACGGCGGAGGGCGGGCGCCACGGGCTCGCCCCGGGCCACGGTCCTGACGGGCGCGAGGGCCCGTACGTGGGCGACGGTGCAGGTCGCCAGGCGGGGGTCGCCGTCGACGAGCGCCGCGACCACGTCCTGGAACGCCTTGCGCAGCCCTCGTGCGGTGATGGGCATGCCGACGGCCGCGACCGCTCCGGTCCGCGGGTGGACCGAGGGGTGCGCCCGTACCCAGAGCTGCGGCGGCGGGCTGCCCTGGAGCGTCGCGACCAGCTGCTCGCGTGACGAGAGCCACGTCGTGACGGCATGGCGCGTCGACTCGCCCCACTCGTGCGCCGTCCCTCCCAGCACGAGAGCCGTGCGGTCGGCGGCGAGGTCCGTCACGCACGCCCGCGCCAGGTCGCGCTCGGTCGCACCGGTGTCGGCGAGGGTCAGCGCGTGCGCGCGGAACCGGACCCAGACGTGCCACGAGACGCCGTGGGGACGTCGCCCCTCGGCGCGCGCGAGGAGCAGACGAGCGGGAGCCGTGTCACGCACGACGGGTGGGGTAGCCGGCCGTCGGAGCACGGCGAGCGCGGCGTCCGCGGTGGCCGCGTCGACGAGCCGTGCGTCCGCCGTGAACCGCACCAGCCCGCGCGCGGCGGTCGCGCGCTGCCGCACGGACGCCGCCGACGGCTCCCGCCCGGCGCCCGTCGGCGACACGAGCCACAGGCCCAGCACCTCGCCGCCGAGCACGTGGGACAGCCCCTGCTCCCCCACGACGTCCCGCAGGTTCGTCAGCGCCCAGCGGTAGGCGCGCGCGGTACTCGGGTGGCGGTCCCCCAGCAGCCCGAGGTACCGACCCACCGCCTGTTCCACGGTCGCGTCGCTCGGCACGTCCGCACCCTAGCGACCGGCTCGGACATCGGACGCCGGCGCGACCGGCCCCCGCGCTCTGGGTCGTTCGTTGGTCCCTGCGGGGCCGCCGTTAGGCGGCCCCTGTGGTCAGTTCTCTAGCGCGTTTCGGCGCTAGGTTCCGTTATTGTCTGCCATCGACAGCCACGAAAGCGCCCGCCCGGCGCACCCGACGCCCGATCAGCGCAGGGCTGCGGCCGCCTCGGAGCTCGCGCGGAGCGCCGCCGCACGCAGCGCGTCCACGTCCGGGCCTGCCCGGAGCACTCCCCTGCTGGACGAGGCCAGCACCTGGTGCCGAGCTGCACCGAACACCCGGCTCAGCTCGGCCGCGCCGGCGCCCTGCGCGCCCACCCCGGGCGCCAGCAGCGGGCCGTTGACGCGCGTCAGGTCGACGCCCGCACGCACCGCGGCGTCGCCCACCGTCGCACCGACCACCAGCCCGACCGAACCGAGCGGCACCGCCCCGGCGTTGATCTCGGCGGCTCGTGCGGCCATCGTCGCCGCGACGCTCACGCCCTCCGGCGTCCGCGCGTGCTGCACCTCGTGCCCCTCCTTGTTGGAGGTGAGGCACAGCACGAACAGCCCGCGGCCCGTCGCCAGCGCGAGGTCGACGGCCGGGTCGAGGGAGCCGAACCCGAGGTAGGGCGAGACGGTCAGCGCGTCACCGGCGAGCGGCGAGCCGTCCCGCAGGAACGCGTCGGCGTAGGCGCCCATGGTGGAGCCGATGTCACCCCGCTTGGCGTCCACCACGACGAGCGTCCCGGTCTGGCGGCCGACCGCGACGACCTCCTCGAGCACCGCGACACCCGCGGAGCCGTGCCGCTCGAAGAAGGCCGCCTGCGGCTTGACCGCCGCGACCCGGCCCGCGACGGCCTCCAGGACCCGCAGCGCGAACTCGCGCACGCCCGTCGCGTCGTCGGGCAGGCCCCATTCGGCGAGGAGCGACGAGTGGGGGTCGATCCCGACGCACAGGGGCCCGTGCGCGTCCATGGCCGCCGCGAGGCGCGCGCCGAACGGCGCGCCCGTCACGCGACCACCGCCGCGTCCCGGGCCGCCCGCCGCGCCGCGGCCGCGGCGTCGTGCTCCTGCAGGCTCGTGACCGTGAACGGACCCGCCTGCCGGGCCTCGATCGCCTGCACGGCGGCACCGAGCTGCTGGACCGTCGTGACGATCGCCTTGTCGGCCGCGGTGGTGGCGGCACGGATCTCGTAGCCGTCGGCCCGAGCGCCCTGCCCCGACGGGGTGTTGACGACCATGTCGATCTCGCCGGCGGAGATGAGGTCGACGATCGTCGGCTCACCGTCCGGGCCGCGACCGGCCGAGTGCTTGCGCACGATGCGCGCGACGATGCCGCTGCGTCGCAGCACGGCCGACGTCCCTTCCGTCGCCAGGACCTCGAACCCGAGCTCGACGAGGCGCTTCACCGGGAAGACGATCGAGCGCTTGTCACGGTCGGCCACCGAGATGAACACGCGGCCACCGGTCGGCAGCCCGCCGAACGCCGCGGCCTGCGACTTGGCGAACGCGGTCGGGAAGTCCACGTCGAAGCCCATGACCTCGCCCGTCGACCGCATCTCCGGGCCGAGCACGGTGTCGACGACGGTCCCGTCGGCCGTGCGGAACCGCTTGAACGGCAGCACGGCCTCCTTGACCGCGATCGGCGCGTCGAGGTCGACGACGCTCGCGTCGGTCGCGGGCAGGACACCCTGCTCGCGCAGCTGCGCGATCGTCCGGCCCGTCATGACCAGCGCCGCGGCCTTGGCGAGCGAGACGCCTGTGGCCTTGGAGACGAACGGAGCCGTGCGCGACGCGCGCGGGTTGGCCTCCAGCACGTAGAGCACGTCGGACACGAGCGCGAACTGGATGTTGAGGAGCCCGCGCACCCCGACCCCCCGCGCGATCGCCTCGGTGGAGTCGCGGATCCGGCCGAGCTCCGACACCGACAGGGTGACGGGAGGCAGCACGCAGGCCGAGTCGCCGGAGTGCACGCCGGCCTCCTCGATGTGCTCCATCACGCCGCCGAGGTACAGCTCGGTGCCGTCGTAGAGCGCGTCGACGTCGATCTCGATCGCGTCGTCGAGGAACCGGTCGATGAGCAGCGGCGGCAGGCTCCCGCCGCGGTCGCCGCCCAGCTGCTCGGCGATCGCGCGATCGACGTACTCGGTCAGCTGCGCCTCGTCGTAGACGATCTCCATGCCGCGTCCGCCGAGCACGTACGACGGGCGCACGAGGACCGGGAAGCCGATCCGGCGGGCCGTCTCACGCGCGGCCTCGAGGTTGGTCGCCGTGCCGAACGCGGGTGCGGGCAGGCCCGCGGCGGCGAGGACCGCGCCGAACTCGCCGCGGTCCTCCGCGGCGTCGATCGCCTCGGGCTGCGTGCCCAGGATGGGCAGCCCGGCGTCGGACAGCCGCTGCGCGAGCGACAGCGGGGTCTGACCGCCGAGCGTCACGATGAGCCCCGCGACCGGACCGGCCGCGAGCTCGGCCTCGTAGACCTCGAGGACGTCCTCGAAGGTCAGCGGCTCGAAGTAGAGGCGGTCGGCCGTGTCGTAGTCCGTCGAGACGGTCTCCGGGTTGCAGTTGACCATCACCGTCTCGTACTCGCCCTTGAGGGCCAGCGCGGCGTGCACGCACGAGTAGTCGAACTCGATGCCCTGACCGATGCGGTTCGGTCCCGAGCCCAGGATGAGCACGGCGGGGCGGTCGCGGGGCCGCACCTCGGTCTCCTCGTCGTACGACGAGTAGTGGTACGGCGTGCGGGCCTCGAACTCCGCCGCGCACGTGTCGACCGTCTTGTAGACGGGCCGTACGCCCAGCGCCCAGCGCGTGCGTCGCACCGCGTCCTCGCTGGTCTGCCGCAGCGACGCGACCTGCGTGTCCGACAGCCCGTGCCGCTTGGCGTGCACGAGCACGTCGGTCGTCAGCGCCGGCGCGTCGGCCGTGGCCCGCGCGACCTCGTTGACGAGCTGCACCTGGTCCAGGAACCACGGGTCGATGCCGGTGCGGGCGTACACGTCGTCCACGGACACCCCTGCGCGCAGCACCTGCTGCACGTCGACGAGCCGGTGCTCGGTGGGCCGCGAGATCGTCGCGACGAGGGCCTCGAGCTCCTCGCCCGTGGCCGGCTCGCCGTCCCAGTGGAACGTGGAGCCGCTCTTGTCGAGCGACCGCATCGCCTTGCCGAGCGCCTCGGTGAAGTTGCGGCCCATCGCCATGGCCTCGCCCACGGACTTCATGGTCGTGGTGAGCGTGTCGTCCGCGGCGGGGAACTTCTCGAACGCGAAGCGCGGGACCTTGACGACGACGTAGTCGAGCGTCGGCTCGAACGACGCGGGCGTCGAGCGCGTGATGTCGTTGGGGATCTCGTCCAGCGTGTAGCCGATCGCGAGCTTCGCGGCGATCTTGGCGATCGGGAAGCCCGTCGCCTTCGACGCGAGCGCGGAGGACCGCGACACGCGCGGGTTCATCTCGATGACGATGACGCGCCCGGTGTCGGGGTGCACCGCGAACTGGATGTTGCAGCCGCCGGTGTCGACGCCGACCTCGCGGATGACCGCGATGCTGATGTCGCGCAGCCGCTGGTACTCGCGGTCGGTGAGCGTGAGCGCCGGCGCGACCGTCACCGAGTCGCCGGTGTGCACGCCCACGGGGTCGACGTTCTCGATCGAGCAGACGACCACGACGTTGTCGTGCTTGTCGCGCATGAGCTCGAGCTCGTACTCCTTCCAGCCGAGGATCGACTCCTCCAGGAGCACCTCGGTGGTCGGCGAGTAGTGCAGGCCCTGCCCGACGATCCGGCGCAGGTCCGCCTCGTCGTACGCGAGGCCGGAGCCCAGACCGCCCATGGTGAACGACGGCCGCACGACCATCGGGTACCCGAGGTCCTCGGCCGCGACGAGCGCCTCGTCGACCGTGTGGATGATGACCGAGCGCGCGGACTCGCCGCCCGCGATCGCCACGACCTCCTTGAACGCCTGGCGGTCCTCACCCTTCTGGATCGCCGCGATGTTCGCGCCGATGAGCTCGACGTCGTACTTCTCCAGCACGCCCGCCTCGTCGAGCGCGATCGCCGCGTTGAGCGCGGTCTGGCCGCCCAGGGTCGGCAGGAGCGCGTCGGGGCGCTCCTTGGCGATGATCGACGTCAGGACCTCGGTGGTGATCGGCTCGACGTACGTGGCGTCGGCGAACTCCGGGTCGGTCATGATCGTGGCGGGGTTGGAGTTGACGAGGACGACCCGCAGGCCCTCCTCCTTCAGCACGCGGCACGCCTGCGTGCCGGAGTAGTCGAACTCGCAGGCCTGCCCGATGACGATCGGGCCGGAGCCGATGACGAGGACGGACTTCAGGTCGTCGCGACGCGGCATCAGGCGGCGCCCTTTCCGGTGGTGGCGGCGTCCGCGGCCGAGCCGGTGCCGTCGCGGTGCGTGGTCATGAGGTCGAGGAAGCGGTCGAACAGGTAGGCGGCGTCGTGCGGTCCGGCGGCCGCCTCCGGGTGGTACTGCACGGAGAACGCGGGCAGGTCGAGCGCCTCGAGGCCCTCGACGACGTCGTCGTTGAGGTCGACGTGCGACACCCGCACGCGCCCGTAGCGTCCGCCGTCGAAGGGTGCGGCCGTCTCACCGTCCAGCGGGGCGTCCACGGCGAAGCCGTGGTTGTGGGCCGTGATCTCCACCTTGCCGGTCGTGCGGTCGACGACGGGCTGGTTCACGCCGCGGTGCCCGTAGCGCAGCTTGTACGTGCCGAAGCCGAGCGCGCGGCCGAAGAGCTGGTTGCCGTAGCAGATGCCGAAGAACGGGATCCGCCGGTCCAGCACGCCGCGCAGCACGTCGATCTCGTGGCGCGCCGCCGACGGGTCGCCGGGTCCGTTCGAGAAGAACACGCCGTCCGGCTGCACCGCGAGCACGTCCTCGATCGACGACGTCGCGGGGAGCACGTGCACCTCGACGCCGCGCTCCGCCAGACGCTGCGGCGTCATCGACTTGATGCCGAGGTCGACCGCCGCGACGCGCGCGCGGGGGGCGTCCAGAGGAGCGCCGTCCGCGTCCAGGGCGCGCACGACGTACGACTCGTCGACGCTGACCTCCCCCGCCAGGTCGGCCCCGGCCATCTGCGGCGCGGCCAGCACCTCGTCGACCAGCTCGTCCACAGGGCGTCGCTCACCCTCGGGACGCACGAGCGCGTCGCCCGAGAAGATGCCGGCGCGCATGACCCCGCGCTCGCGCAGGTGCCGCGTGAGCGCGCGGGTGTCGACGTCGCTGATGCCGACGACCCCCTGCGCGACGAGGTCCTCGTCGAGGGACCGACGCGCACGCCAGCTCGACGAGCGCCGCGCGGGGTCGCGCACGACGTAGCCCGCCACCCAGATGCGGGAGGACTCGGGGTCCTCGTCGTTCACACCCGTGTTGCCGATGTGGGGCGCCGTCATCACGACGATCTGCCGGTGGTACGACGGGTCCGTCAGGGTCTCCTGGTAGCCCGTCATGCCGGTGTTGAAGACGATCTCGCCGACGGTCCGTCCGGTGGCCCCGTAGGCCCGCCCGGCGAACGTGCGGCCGTCCTCGAGGACGAGGATCGCGTCGCTCATGCCTGCTCCTCCTGCGCCGCGGGCGGCGCCGTGTCGGTGTCGGTGGGCGCTGCCAGGGTGCGCGCGGCGGCGAGCAGCGCGGGGCGTGCGTCGTCGTGGCGCACCTGCAGCGCGGTGTCGATGGCGGTGCCCGTCGTGGCGTCGGGCACCCAGGTGAGGACGACGAGCTCGTCGCGGCCGACGAACTTGCCGGCCTGCCCGCTCGTCGTGCCGACGGCGCGCAGCGCACCGGCGGGGACCCAGACGTCGCGCGCGCCCGTGCGGGCGACGAGCACGCCGTCCGCGTGGACCCGCACGCGTGCCGGGCTGCGCACGCCCAGGTCGTGGGCCACGACGCGGTCGAGCCAGTCGCCCGAGCGCGTCGAGGAGACGTAGACCGCCTCGACGTCGTCCGTGAGCGGGGCGCCGAGCGTGCCGGGCACGTCGGGCAGGCTCGGCACGAGGGCCGAGGTCCGCCGTCCGCGCGCCTGCCAGCCGTGCCACATGCCCCACAGGCCCAGCAGCGCGAGCGCGGCCAGGACCGTGACGGAGAGCCAGACGGGCATCAGACGTGCACCCCCCGCTCGACGGGTGCGCCGTCGAGCACGGTCGCGCGCCCGCGCAGGAACGTGGCGACCACGCGGCCGGGCAGCTCGCGGCCTGCGAACGGGGAGTTGACGCTGGCGGTCGCCTGCTCCTCCGGGACGACGACGCGACGCGCGGCCGGGTCGACGAGCGTGAGGTTGGCGGGCTCGCCGACCGCGACCGGCCGGCCGTGGCCGGCCACGCGCCCGATGCGTGCGGGCGCGGTCGACATGACCCGTGCGACGTCCGCCCAGGTCAGCCGGCCGGTGTCGACCATGGTCGCCTGCACGACGGACAGCGCCGTCTCCAGGCCCGTCATGCCGAAGGCGGCCGCGCCCCACTCGCAGTCCTTGTCCTCCCGCGCGTGCGGTGCGTGGTCGGTGCCCACGGTGTCGATCGTGCCGTCGGCCAGCCCCTCGCGGACCGCCTCGACGTCGGCGGCCGTGCGCAGCGGCGGGTTCACCTTGAAGCGCGGGTCGTAGCCGCGCACGAGGTCGTCGGTGAGCATGAGGTGGTGCGGCGTCACCTCGGCCGTCACGTCGATGCCCCGCGCCTTGGCCCACCGCACGATCTCGACCGAGCCCGCGGTGGACAGGTGCAGCACGTGCAGGCGGGACCCGACGTGCTCCGCGAGCAGGACGTCGCGCGCGACGATCGCCTCCTCCGCCACGGCGGGCCAGCCCGTCAGGCCCAGCTCGGCGGAGATCACGCCCTCGTGCATCTGCGCGCCCTCCGTGAGCCGCGGCTCCTGGGCGTGCTGCGCGACGACCCCGTCGAACGCCTTGACGTACTCCAGCGCGCGGCGCATCACGACGGGGTCGTGCACGCACTTGCCGTCGTCCGAGAAGACGCGCACCGCCGCGGCGGACCGCGCCATCGCCGACAGCTCCGCGAGGCGCTCCCCCGCCAGCCCCACGGTCACCGCGCCGACCGGGTGCACGTCGCACCAGCCCGCGTCGCGACCCAGGCGCCAGACCTGCTCGACGACGCCCGCGGTGTCCTGCGTGGGCGTCGTGTTCGCCATCGCGTGCACGGCCGTGAACCCGCCGAGCGCGGCCGCGCGGGTCCCGGACTCGACGGTCTCGGCGTCCTCGCGGCCCGGCTCGCGCAGGTGCGTGTGGAGGTCGACCAGCCCGGGGAGCAGGACGAGGCCGGCGGCGTCGACGACGACGTCCGCGCCACCCGTCCGCGCGTCCGCGCCGCCCCGTCGCGCGTCCGCGCCCATCGCGGCCACCACGCCGTCGGCGATCAGCATGTCGGTCGGGTCCCCGCCCAGCGGCCGGGCCCCGGTCAGCAGATACGTCGTCACGCGTGCGTCCTCGTCTCGTCCGTGCGCATCTCCGTGCGCTCCTGCCCCTCCGCCGCCGGCGTACCCGCCGCGTCGTCACGTCCGCGTGCCGGCTCGCCGCCCGCCAGCAGCAGGTACAGCACCGCCATGCGCACCGCGACACCGTTGGCGACCTGCTCGACGATCACGGCGCGCGGCGAGTCGGCCGCGTCCGCCGAGATCTCCAGGCCACGGTTCATCGGACCGGGGTGCAGCACGACGGCGTGGTCGGGCAGCACGGCCAGCCGCCGGGCGTCCAGACCGTAGCCCCGCGAGTACTCGAGCGGGCTGGGGAAGAACCCGCCGCCCGCGCTCGACATCCGCTCGCGCTGCACCCGCAGCATCATCACGGCGTCGGGACCGGTCGCGAGCACCTCGTCGAGGTCGTACGACACCTCCGCGGGCCAGGCGTGCACGCCGACGGGCACGAGCGTCGGGGGCGCCACGAGGGTGACGCGCGCGCCGAGCGTGCGCAGCAGCTGGACGTTGGACCGCGCCACGCGGCTGTGCAGCACGTCACCCACGATCGCGACGTGCACGCCGGCGAGGTCACGACCCGTCGCGTCCGCCCGACCGCCGTCGCCCACGAGGTGGCGGCGCAGCGTGTAGGCGTCGAGCAGCGCCTGGGTCGGGTGCTGGTGCATGCCGTCACCGGCGTTGACGACGGCCCCGCGGGTCCAGCCCCCGTGCGCGAGCGTGTGCGGCGCGCCGGAGGCCGGGTGCCGGATCACCACCGCGTCCGCACCCATCGCCTGCAGCGTCAGGGCGGTGTCCTTGAGCGACTCGCCCTTGGAGACGCTCGACCCCTTGGCGGAGAAGTTGATGACGTCGGCCGACAGGCGCTTGGCGGCGGTCTCGAACGAGATGCGGGTGCGCGTCGAGTCCTCGAAGAAGAGGTTGACGACGGTGCGGCCGCGCAGCGTCGGGAGCTTCTTGATCTCGCGGGCCTGCGTCGCGGCCATCTGGGCCGCCGTGTCGAGCACGCGGACGGCCTCGGTGAGGTCGAGGTCCGCCGCGGAGAGCAGGTGCCTCATCGCACGCCCCCCTCGATGACCACGCGGTCCTCGCCGTCGGTCTCGGACAGCAGGACCCGGACACGCTCGGCCGACGCGGTGGGCAGGTTCTTGCCGACGTAGTCGGCGCGGATGGGGAGCTCGCGGTGCCCCCGGTCGACGAGGACGGCGAGCTGCACGGCGCGGGGCCGGCCGAGGTCGCTGATGGCGTCGAGCGCGGCGCGGATCGTGCGCCCCGAGTACAGGACGTCGTCCACGAGCACGACGACCCGCCCGTCGATGCCGTCGCCGGGGACGTACGTCTCGCCGATCGTGCGGGTCGGCTGGTGCGCCAGGTCGTCGCGGTGCATCGTCACGTCGAGGCTGCCGACGAGGTCCGCGGCCGGCACGTTCTCGACCTGCTCCAGCCGCTGCGCGAGGCGGCGGGCGAGCGGGAGGCCGCGCGTGGGGATGCCCAGCAGGACGACGTCGTCGACGCCCTTGTTGCGCTCCACCACCTCGTGCGCGATGCGGGTCAGCGCGCGGGCGATGTCGTCGGCACCGAGGACGGTGGTGCCGGGCGCCGCGTGCGCGGGGTCAGACCCCCCGGACGTGGACGTGGGCGTGCCAGTGCTCATGCGTGCGACTCCTTCCCCGCCTCACAGGACGGGCTTAAAGGGAGATTGCTCACCGCCCACCCTACCGTCGCCCGTGGCATCGCCCCCGCACGGCGCGACGTGACGCGCGGCACGCCCGGGGTGCGGCCGGACGGGCGGGTGGGCGTCACCCGGTTGCCGTTCATGCCGGGCCCGACGTGCGCCGATGTACCCCACATGCTCGGCGACGTCCCCCTGTGGACCACCGTCCTGCAGTTCCTCGCTGCCGGTCTGGTCGGTGGCTTCTGCGTGCTGCAGTGGGTCTGGTGGCGCGGCGCGCTGCGCTCCGAGGGGTCGACGTGGTCCCTCGCCCTGTCCGTGGCGATGGCGGGGCTCGTGCTCGTCGCCGGCCTGCACGGTGTCGTCACCGGCGCCGAGGGCCGTGAGGCGCTGTCGTTCCTGCACGGTCAGCTCGTGGGCGTCGTGGCACTGCTGTGCCTGCCCGCGACGCGCGCGTTCGGCGGCGGTGGCCCGCGGCTGCGCCCGTGGGTCACGACGGCCGTCGTCGTCCTCGTCCTGCGCACCGCCCTGTGGTTCCTCACGTTCGGCCCCGTCGACGACCCGGGCGCGCCGACGGGGCGGCCCGTCGCGGTCGCGCTGCTCTTCGTGGTCCTGGGCGTGGTCGTCGGGTACGTCGTGGCTGCCCTCGGCAGCGTGCGGCTCAACCGGCTCGGCGTGCTGCTGGTGTGTGCCGCGGGGGTGTCCCTCGTCGCGCTCACCGCGGGGATCCTGCTGGCGGGCCGGCCCGTGGGCGCCCTGCTCGCGAGCCTGTGGCCGCTGCCGCTCGCCGTCGGGCTCGAGTGGCTGGCCTCCGTGCGCCTGCGCCGCGCGCAGCTCACCGCGCACCGCCGCGAGCTCATGCGCGACGCCCTGGCGGCCGTGACCAACAGCGCCTGGTTCCACCGCGACGCGGACGCGCTGCTCCTGCAGGCGCGGGACGCCGCGCGCGAGGTCCTCGCCGACCCCAGCATCGAGGGGTCGCTGCGCCCCCTGCAGCGCGACCGCTACGTCGCCGACCTGTTCCCCGCCGACCCGGACCGGCTCGCGGCCCACGAGCGGACCTTCCTCATCGACCTCGGGCTCGTGGTCTCGACCGCGGCCGAGCGGTACACGCTCACCGACCGGCTGTCGCGGGCCGCGGTGACGGACACCCTCACCGGTCTGCCGAACCGCCGCGCGGTCGACACCCACCTCCTCGAGGTGCTCGAGCGGGCCGCGGTCGAGCGCACGCGCGTCTCGGTCGTCTACTGCGACATCGACGGCTTCAAGGACGTCAACGACCGCGAGGGGCACGCCGCGGGTGACGACCTGCTGCGACGCACGGCGGGCTTCCTGCGCGGCTGGGTCGACGACGACACCTACGTGGCCCGGCTCGCGGGCGACGAGTTCGCCGTCGTCGTGTGCCGCGCACCCGGCGACGAGGAGCTCGCCGACCTCGCACGCCGCATCCGCAGCGGCTTCGGCGCGCGCGTCGGCACCGTGGCCGGCCCGCGCCTGACCTGCGGCGTGGCGACGTGGAACCCGACCGACATCGTGGACCCCGACGCGCTGCTGCGGCACGCGGATGCCGCCATGCTCGAGGCGAAGCGGACCCAGTCCGGGCACCGCGTCTTCGACCCGGCGCTGCGGGCGCGCGCCGAGGACGCGCGCCGGTTGCGCGCCGCGCTCGAGCGTGCGGTCGAGGAGGACCGCATCACGGCCTACTTCCAGCCGATCGTCGACACGCGCACGCTCGAGGTGGTCGGCCTCGAGGCGCTCGCGCGCTGGCGCGAGGGCGACAGCTTCATCCTGCCCGAGCACTGGCTGACGCTCGCCGAGCAGAGCGGCCTCATCGTGCCCATCGGCAGGTCGATGATCCGCCAGGCACGGCGTGCCCTCGACCGCCACCACATGCCGGTGGCCGTGAACCTCTCGGCGCGCGAGCTGCACGAGCCGGACGTCCTCGAGCGCATCGACGCCGCGTGGTCCGGGGGTCCGTGGGAGCACCTGACCATCGAGATCACCGAGACCACGATGCTGCGCACGGCCGCCGCGGTGCCCGTGCTGTCCGAGCTGCGCGCCCGCGGGGCGCGGATCGCGCTCGACGACTTCGGGACCGGGTTCAGCTCGCTGGCTCGGCTGGCGCGCCTGCCCGTCGACGTCCTGAAGATCGACCGGTCGTTCGTCCGGGAGGTCCGCACGCCGCGCGGCGCGGGACCGGTCCGGGCGATCGTGGCGCTGGCGGAGCACCACGGCCTGGACGTCGTGGCCGAGGGTGTCGAGTCGGCCGGCGACCTGCAGATGCTGGTCGAGCTCGGCGTCCCGCAGGCCCAGGGCAACTTCGTGGGCCGGCCCGCACCGGGCCTGCCCGTCCGGGGAGCACGGCCGCAGCCGCGGCTGCCCGGTGGGCTCGCAGCGGTCGAGGACCTGCGTCCGGCCGGGGCTCGCCTGCCGCGCCGACGCCCGCAGCTCGGGGCGCGACCGCTGCGCGTCCTGCAGGGCGCCCTGGACGACACGACGCCCGAGCACCTGTGAGGGTGCCCGGGCGTCGGGTGGTGCTCGTGCGGCCGGTCAGGCCAGCAGCGTCGGCTTCAGGACGACGAGGCGACCGAGCAGGCCGTTGACGAACGCCGGCGAGTCGTCGGTCGACAGCTCACGGGCCAGCGACACCGCCTCGTCGACCGCCACGGCGTCCGGCACGTCGTCGTTCCAGAGGATCTCCCAGGCACCCAGGCGCAGCAGCGCGCGGTCGACCGCGGGCATGCGCGCCACCGTCCAGCCGTGCGCGTGCGTCGCCAGCAGCTCGTCGATGCGCTCGGAGTGCTCGAGCACGCCCTCGACGATCTCGACCGCGTACTGGGGCAGCGACGCCTCGGTGCCCGGCTCCACGACGCGCTGCGCGAGGAGCTCGGCGACGTCGACGCCACGCTGCTCGGCCTCGAACAGCACGTCGAGCGCGCGCTTGCGTGCCTTCGTCCGGGCGCCCATGTCAGTCGTTCACGCGGCCGAGGTACGACCCGTCGCGGGTGTCGACCTTGACCCGGGTGTTGGCCTCGAGGAACAGCGGGACCTGGATCTCGTACCCGGTCTCGAGCGTGGCGGGCTTGGTGCCGGCCGACGAGCGGTCGCCCTGCAGGCCCGGCTCGGTGTAGGTGACCTCGAGCACCACCGACGGCGGCAGCTCGACGTACAGCGGGACGCCCTCGTTGGTCGCGACGAGCGCCGTCTGCGACTCCAGCATGAAGTTCGCGGCGTCCCCGACCGTGGCGGCCGGCACGTTGAGCTGGTCGAACGTGTCCGTGTCCATGAACACGAAGTCGTCGCCGTCCTTGTACAGGTACTGCATGTCGCGCTTGTCGACGCTGGCGGTCTCGACCTTCACGCCGGCGTTGAACGTGCGGTCGACGGTCTTGCCGGACAGCACGTTCTTGAGCTTGGTGCGGACGAAGGCACCGCCCTTGCCGGGCTTGACGTGCTGGAACTCGATGACGGTCCACAGCTGGCCGTCGATGCGCAGCACGATGCCGTTCTTCAGGTCGTTGGTGGTCGCCACGAGCGTCGATCTCCCGGTCGGTGGTGGTGCGCGCCGTACGGCGCGTCCGGAGCACAGGCGCCCCACGGGACGGCTGCCGGCCACGGAGCCGTCGGGCGGGCACCTGGTGCCCACCGCGTCCGACTCTCTGTGCCCGGCCGGGCCGGTGCACGAGGTGCACGGACCGGCCGCAGGCCGTCGACCATCCTAGCGCCCGCGCGGTCGTGTCAGGTCAGCAGCACGCGCGCGGCCGCCAGGCCGATGACGGCCGACCAGAGCAGCGAGGCCAGCGTGCCGATGACGAAGCGCTCGGAGGCCCCCGGGTTCTCGCGGAGCTCGGGGTAGCGACCGAGGCCCTTGACGGCCACGACGACCGCCACGCCCTCGGGCACGCCCACCAGCAGGCTCCCCGTGACGGCGAGCCGCTCGAGGACCCCGATCCAGGTGCCGCCGCGCAGCACGATCTGGGCGCCCTCCCCCTCGGGCCCGTCGCTGAGGCTCAGGCGCTCGAGGAGCACCGGGCCGTGGCCGCGGCGGCGGCCGGCGTCGCGCGAGCGGGACGCCAGGCGCAGGACGAGGCGGGTGACGAGCCAGCCCCCCGCGGACGAGAGGAGCAGGGCGCCGGCCCAGATGCCGGCCACGAGGGCAGGGTGCACGGGCCCGACCCTGGCGTCAGTCGGCCGCGCGCGTCAACAGACGCGCCGCAGCGGGCCGTGCGGCGAGCTCCTCGGCCCACATCGCGGTCCGCAGGCGCTGGCTCACGGCCTGCTGCGACACGCCGAGCGCGTGGGCCACGACGTCCTGACCCGCGTCGGCCGCGCGGACGGCGTCCACCGCGGCCCAGCCGGCGGCCGTGCGCCGCGCCGCCAGCGCCCCGAGCAGCACCAGGACCGCGTCGGCGTCGGCGGCTGCGGTCTCGTCGACGCCCCGGACGGCGAGCGGGACGGGACGCTGCCGGTTCTTGGCCGCCTCCACGGCGTCGCGCGCGAGCAGGAAGGCCGCTCCGGAGCCCTCGCGCGGCGAGCGCGGCAGCGGCTCGTCGACGGGACCGGCACCGACCCCCACGCTCCACCCGCCGTCGCGCAGCGCGAGCAGCGCGGTGTCGACGACGACGTCGGCGTCGTCGAGCACGCCCTGGACCTCGTCACCGACCGTGCGCTCGAACCCGCGGACGACCGGCACGTCCGCGAGCGCGGCGAGCAGCTCGGGCACCCGGTCGGTCCCGCGGCGGCTCCCGCGCTGGTCGATCGTCATGACGAACACGCGACAAGTCTCTCACCTTGTACCACCCCGAACAAGTCCCCACACTTGTCCTCCCGGCTCGACCCTGACGGTGAGGGAGAGAATTCCGGGCAGATCCTTCCCGGAACCCTCACCCTCACCGATGCGTGCGCAGCCGGCGACGGGTCTCGACGATCTGGGCGACCACGTGGCCGGCCCGGCGGGTCAGGTCGTGCCAGGTGTAGCGCAGCACCGTGCACCCGGCGCCCACGAGCAGGTTCTGGCGGGTGCGGTCGTCCTGGAACCGGTCGGGCCCGTGCGCGACGCGGCCGTCGATCTCGACGACCAGGCGGACGTCGGCGAACCACACGTCCACGACAGCGGGGACGCCGAGGGCGTCGAGGAGCGACGCGTTCGCCACCCAGCCCGTCACGCCCGCGCTGTGCAGGAGGCCGTGCAGCCGTTCCTCCGCGACGCTGAGGGCGCCGCTGCGCAGCCGGTCGGCGCACCAGGTGCGTTGCGCGTTGCCCCGGTGCCCGGGGTGGGCACCCACCCAGCCGTCGAGGTCGTCCGCACCGAGGATGCCGCGGGTCCCGACCCAGGCGAGCAGGCGGGCGGCGTCGGCACGGGCCAGCGACCCGAGGCAGTCGACCGCTGTGCGGACGCGTCCGGTGACGTGCACCCCACGCAGGACGACCCGGTCCACGGGTGCCAGGACGTGCCGGTGCGGGATCAGTCGGCCGCGGCGCGCGCGGGGTCCGGTGACGACCACGTGCACGCGGCCGTCGTCGGGCACCGGCATGCCGTGCAGCAGCGCCGCGCTGGTGAGCGCGAGCGTCGCACCGGGCCAGGTCACGGTGGCGGCGTGCGCGTCGAGCCACGGGTCGCGCGGTGCCGAGGCGAGCGCGAGCCCGGCACCGCAGACGCGCCGCCACGCCCCCGACTCGATGCGGTGGCGCACCTGGTCCTCGGTGAGACCCGCTGCGACGGCCTCAGCACGTGTGAAGACGCCGCGTCGCCCCGCTGCAGCGGGCGGGGTCCAGGTGCGGTCGACGGTGGGAGCCACGCACGGGAACCTGCTGCACCCCGAAGCGACCTGACCGACCACGAGAGCGATCTGTGGACCGCCGCGCCCGCTCCTTCACCTGTGGACGGTTCACCACCCATGGGTGACAGCGAAGGATCCGGGCGTCACGGGCCCGGGTCCCCTGCTCTCACGTCAGAGCAGGATGCCTGTCGACCGCTCCGGGGTCGCCGAGATCTCGGCGTAGGCGGCCGCCAGGAGGGTCGGGTCCGGGCCCTCGAGGCGCGACGGGCGCGCCAGACCGTCGAGGACGACGAAGCGCAGCAGGTCGCCGCGCGTCTTCTTGTCGCGGCGCATGGCCGTGAGCAGCTGCTCCCAGCGGTCGCCCCGGTACGTCGTCGGCAGGCCGAGGGAGCTCAGGACGGTGCGGTGCCGCTCGACGACGTCGTCGTCGAGCCGTCCGGCCAGCCGGGCGAGCTCCGCGACGAACACCATGCCGACCGACACGGCGGCGCCGTGGCGCCACCGGTACCGCTCGACCTGCTCCACCGCGTGGCCGAACGTGTGGCCGTAGTTGAGGATCTCGCGCAGGCCGGCCTCGCGCAGGTCCTCACCGACCACACGCGCCTTGGTCCGCACGGCCCGCTCGACGAGCTCGGCCAGCACGGGTGAGGACGCGGCGGCCACGGGGTCCTGCAGCAGCGCGGTGTTCTCCTCGACGAGCTCGAGGATCCGCGGGTCGTCGATGAAGCCGCACTTGACGATCTCCGCGAGCCCGGCGACGAAGTCGTAGGGGGACATGGACTCCACCGACGCGAGGTCGCACAGCACACCCGCGGGCGGGTGGAACGCGCCGACGAGGTTCTTGCCCTCGGCGGTGTTGATGCCGGTCTTGCCGCCGACGGCCGCGTCGACCATGCCGAGCACGGTGGTGGGCACCTGCACGACGCGCACACCGCGCAACCACGTCGCGGCGACGAATCCGGCGAGGTCGGTGGTCGCTCCCCCGCCGAGCCCGACGACCGCGTCGGAGCGCGTGAAGTCCGCCTGGCCGAGCACGCCCCAGCAGAAGGCCGCGACCTGGGCGGTCTTCTGCTCCTCGGCGTCCGGCACCTGCGCGAGGTAGACCTGGTAGCCGTGCGACGCGAGGTCCTCGCGGACCGTCTCGGCGGACGTGGCCAGGGCGGCCGGGTGCACGACGAGCACCCGGCGCACGGTGTCGCCGAGCATCGCGGGCAGGTGACCGAGCAGGTGGCGCCCGATGACCACGTCGTAGGGCTGCTCGCCCGCGACCGTGACGACGGCCTCGCCGCTCATGCGCCCGGCTCCGCGACGCGCTGCTCGCGCAGCGTCGTCTCGATGGCCTCGGCGACCTCGACGGGACGCAGCCCGTCCGTCGACACCCGCACGGTGGCGACCTCCTCGTAGACCGGACGCCGGGCGTCCATGAGCGACTGCCACTGCGCGCGCGGGCTGCCGACGAGCAGCGGGCGCGACTGGTTGAGCCCGACACGTCCGGCGGCGTGCGCGAGGCTGACGTCGAGGAAGACGACGACCCCGCCGCCGTCGCGGTAGACCGCCAGCAGGGTGCGCGTCGCGGGGTCGAGCACGGCTCCCCCGCCGAGGGCGAGGACGCCCTCGTGCTCACCGAGCGCGGTCGCGACGGCGGTGCGCTCGAGCGCCCGGAAGTGCGGCTCGCCGTCCTCGACGAAGACGTCGGCGACGGACTTGCCCGCGGTGGTCTCGACGTCGGTGTCGGTGTCACGGGACGCGAGCTGCCAGCGCTCCGCGAGCGCGGCGGCGACGGTGGACTTGCCGGCGCCGGGCGGGCCGACGAGAACGACACGAGGTCCGGAGGTGGGGGTAGCACGGGGCACGGCCGCAGCCTAGTCCCGCCGTGGGAGGCGTCCCGTGCCGTCCACGGGACGGGCGGGCGGCACGGGACGCGACGGGTCAGCCCGGGGTGGGGCCCAGCCCGTGACCCGCGACGCGCAGCAGGTCGGGCATGGCGAAGTCGTCGCCGGTGCCCAGGAACGGCGTCCACGTCGGCTCGTTGCGCAGGTACGACGACGGGTCGGCCTGCAGCAGCCCGAGGAACACCTCCCCGACGACCCGGCCGCCGAGCTCCCCCAGGTGCTCGCCGCCGGCCCGGACCTCGGCCTCGCGCAGCACGTAGTACCACAGGGGCGCAGGGGCGCCGCCCAGCCCGATCTCGTCCTCGGACAGCCGCGCGACGCCCATGCGGGCCGCCATGGCCTGGCCCGACGGCAGCAGCAGGCGCGCCCCGCGGGTCAGGTTGCGTGCGATGAGCGACGGCATGGCGCCGCCGATCTCGGGCGGCAGGGCCGCGAGCGGGTTGGCCAGGTGCGTGTCGATCTTCCGGCTGTGCTGCAACCCGTCGGAGCCGGCGCCGTCGACCTCGAAGAAGCGCGCCCACTCGATCGTCCAGAACTGCGGCAGCGGACGGAACCCGCCGAAGTGGCCGAGCGGCTCCTTGTCGACGGGGTCCGGCGTGAAGGTCGGCAGACCCGGCCGCGCCTGCGGGTCCGCCGGGTCGGGTGCGCCGACCACCGTGTTCAAGCGGTAGCGCCCGCGCACCTGGGAGTGCCCGAACCGGTACGCCGCGACCGAGAACTCCACGGGGATGTACGGCGCCCGCTGCCACGTGAAGTGGCGCAGCCGCGCCTGCGGCCGGCCGTCGGGCGACGTGACGAGCAGGTCCGCGAGCGCGGCGTCACCGATCGTGCGGCGCAGGAAGTCGTGCACGACGACCCACTGGTAGTGCCAGCGCACGATCCGCTGCGCGGTCTCGAACGGGGTCTCGCTGCCGCGGGTCAGGTGCGGGTCGCCCAGGACGTGGTCCATGACGGCGTTGTGGAACTTCAGCATCGTCAGGTGCAGCTGCCCGACGAACGTGTTCTCGTCGTTGCGCGGGTCGCCGAGCAGGGCGACGCCCTGGGTGTTGCGCGGCAGGTCGTCGTCGCGTCCGTTCGACCCGATCAGGAGCTTCGCGGCCCCGTCGACCTGGCTGGCCTTGTCGTAGAGGAACGGGTCGTCGGCGGGGCCGCGGCCGTAGACGGAGTCGAGGTCGAAGCGCGGGCTGCGGAAGCTCGTCAGGGCGTCGGGGTCGTTCTGCCGCTCGAGGCTCGAGGCCGGGTCGAACGTGAGGTCGTGGTCGACGAACTGGCCCAGGTAGGTGTAGCCGGCCGGGATGGCCGGGTTGTCGAGCGTGCGGTCGCCGCCGGTGCTGCCCTCGGTCATGAGGGCGGCGACGCGCGCGATCTCGGCGTCGGACGGCACGTAGGGCGGCAGCCGGAACAGGCGTCCGAACCGTCCCTCGTGCAGCGCCGACAGCGGGAGGTACTGCAGGCCGCGTGCCTCGTGGCCGTGGCCGCGCGCGGGGCGCTGCCCGTACCCCAGGCCGTGCGCGGCCGAGCCGCGCGCCGTCAGTTGCTCGGCGGTCCGGGGCGCGTGGTGCCGCCCCGCCCGCGGTGGCTTCTCGGTCATGGTCCCCCCTCGGACGGACCGCTGCGGGCGCAGCGGTTCCGCCGAGGATGAGGGACCGGGCGAACGACCTGATACGCCCGGCGCCTGGGCGCCGCGGACGCTCGTCAGGCCAGCAGCTCGGGGATCGACGCGAGGTACGCCTCGAGGTTGCGTCGGACCTCGGCGACGCTGTCGCCACCGGTCTTCTCCAGGAGCGTCTGCGCGACGACGAGCGCGACCATGGCCTCGGCGACGACGGCGGCCGGGGGCACCGCGCACACGTCCGAGCGCTGGTGGTGGGCCGTGACCGGCTCCCCCGTGGCCGTGTCGACGGTGGCGAGCGCCCGCGGGACCGTCGAGATCGGCTTCATCGCGGCGCGCACGCGCACGACCTCGCCGTTGGACATGCCGCCCTCGATGCCGCCCGCGCGGTTGGTGCGCCGCACGATGCGGCCCGACGCGTCGCGCTCGATCTCGTCGTGCGCCTGCGACCCGCGGCGGGTCGCGGTGCGGAACCCGTCGCCGACCTCGACGCCCTTGATCGCCTGGATGCCCATGAGGGCACCCGCGAGCCGCGCGTCGAGCCGGCCGTCCGCCTGCACGTACGTGCCGATGCCCGACGGCAGGCCGTGCACCAGGACCTCGACGACACCGCCGAGCGTGTCACCGTCCTTGTGGCACTGGTCGATCTCGGCGACCATCGCCGCGCTCGTCGCGGGGTCGAAGCAGCGCACGGGGTCGGCGTCCAGGGCGGCGACGTCGTCGGGCGTCGGGGCCGGTGCGTCGTCCGGCACCGCGACCGGCCCGATGGCGACGACGTGCGACACGAGCCGCACGCCCGCGACCTGCTCGAGGAACGCCGCCGCGACCGTGCCGAGCGCGACGCGTGTGGCCGTCTCGCGGGCCGACGCTCGCTCGAGCACCGGTCGGGCGTCGTCGAAGCCGTACTTGCGCATGCCGACGAGGTCGGCGTGACCCGGGCGGGGCCGGGTCAGCGGCCGGTTGCGCGCGATCTCCTTGACGTCCCCGGTGCCGGCGTCGACCGTCAGCGCCTCGGGCGCCACCGGGTCCGCGGACATCACGTCAGCCCACTTGGGCCACTCGGTGTTGCCGACCTCGATCGCGAGCGGACCGCCCTGCGTCAGGCCGTGGCGCACACCGCTGAGCAGGCGGACCTCGTCCTGCTCGAACTTCATGCGGGCACCACGCCCGTAGCCGAGACGACGCCGCGCGAGCGCGGCCTGGACGTCGGAGGTCTGCACCTGCACACCGGCGGGCAGACCGTCGAGGATGCCGACGAGCGCGGGACCGTGCGACTCGCCGGAGGTCAACCATCGGAGCATGGGGGCGATCCTTTCATGCACCGGTGGGTGCGGTGTCCGCGTCCCGTCCGGTGGATGCGGGGGCGACGGCACCCTCGGTGGGCGTCTCGGCGCGGACGCGTGCGGACGCCCGTAGCTCGGTCCCCAGCACCAGGGCGAGGACCAGGACGTACGTGGCGGCCTCCGTCACGCGCAGGACGTCGACGCCGACGAAGTAGTAGTGCTGCAGGAACACCACGGTCCCCCCGAGCGTGGCCCACCGCACCCAGCGCGCGCGCAGGTCCGGTGTGGTCCAGGCCCACAGGACGGTCAGCAGCACCAGCGGGCTGCAGTAGTAGTCGAGCAGGTGGGGCTCGAGGAGCAGGCGCACGGCAACGGCCGTGATGACGACGGCCAGGACCGACCCGTGCCGCCGCAGCGCGACGGCGGCGCCCGCGAGCCCCGCCACGGCCGCCTGGACCGCGCGCAGGCCCCAGTCCGACAGACCCGACGCGCGTCCGAGCCGCCCGAAGAGCGACTGCCCGTCGGCGATGCCCCAGGAGTGCTCCAGCGTGCGTACCTCGCCCCACACGACGAAGGGCAGGAACATCAGCACCACGACGGCCAGCGCGGTGCCGCCGGCGACCAGCGCCCGTCGCGGCGACCGACCGGTGAGCACGAGACCACCGCCGAGCACCGCCCACGCCTTGAAGCCGAACGCGAGCGCGAGCAGCACACCCCCGCGGACGACGTGACGGCCGGCGAGGGCGGCCGCGGCGGCTGCGAGCAGCAACGCCACGACCAGGTCCTCCTCGTGGGCGATCTGGAACGAGCGCTCCATGACTCCCCCGACCGTCAGTGCCGCCCCCACGGCCCAGCGCGCTGCGGTCGGGTCGCGGCGCACGGGCACCCACAGGCGCGTCACGACGTCGCCCAGGTAGATGACCGCGCAGCTGTGCACGGTCGCGACGAGCAGCAGCGCGGGGAGACCGAGAGCATCCGCGACCGTGGCCCACACGCCGCTGCTCAGCACCAGGAGCGGACCGACCTGCAGCCACGGGTCGGCGAAGACCGACCAGATCTCGGGCGACAGCATCGTGCGACCCGCACGCACGAAGCCGAGGGCGTCGACGGGCTGGGCGCGCTCCACCATCGGTGCGATCAGCACGACCGCGAGCGGCACCAGGAGGACGAGCGGTCGTCGCCACAACCAGGTGGCGGCGGACACCAGCCGCGGGTGGCGGGACACGACCTCGGTGACGTCCTCGCCCCAGACGCGGCGCCTCACGGCTGGCCCTGCACCGGAGCCAGGGGCGACGACGGACCGCGGGCACCCCGCGCCGCGGCGCGCTCGCGCAGCAGCACCACGCACGGCACACCGACGAACAGCGCCGTCTCCAGGACCAGTCCGGCTGTGCTGCCCAGGACGTACGGGTGCACCACGCAGACGGGGACGGCCAGCAGTGCGGCCGCGCGGCCGACGGGACCGGGACGGGCCGCACTCGTCCAGCACCAGAGGACCGCCAGCAGCACGAACGGTGCCAGGTAGTACACGGCTGTGACGGGATCGAGCAGCAGCCGGACGGCGACGACCGTGAGGGGGACGGCGAGCGCCGACCCGTGCCGACGCAGCGCGACGAGCGTCGCGGCGATGCCCGCGCCGGCCGCCTGGACGCACCTCAGACCCCAGTCGTCGAGCCCGGTGAGCGCGCCGATCGCGCCGAGCATCGACGGCCCGTCGGCGATGCCCCACGAGAACTCGAAGGTGCGCACCTCGCCCCACCAGAAGAACGGCAGGTACGTCGCACCCGCCAGGGCGCACGCGGTCAGTGCTCCCACCACGACGGTCCGCGGACGTCGCCCGTGCAGCACGATCGGGCCGCCCAGCACGGCCCACATCTTCAGCCCGGCGCCGAGGGCGAGCAGCGCGCCGGCTCGGCCCGCCTGGCCCCTCGTGACGGCCGCTGCCGCCGCCGCCAGGACGACGGCGAGCAGGATCTCCTCCTGGTGTCCGGACGTCGAGACCTGCGTGAGGAGGCCCCCGGAGACCAGCGCCCCGCCCACGGCCCACCGTGCCGGAAGGGACGGCACGTTGCCGATCGCCGCCCACGTCCGCGTGACGGCGTCCGTCGCCCACACCAGCACGACGGCCAGCACGGCGCCCAGGACGGCCATGACGGGTGCGCCGACGGCCTCGGCCCCGCGGACGAGGGCCCCGACCAGCAGCAGGTGCACCGGCCCGACCTGCAGACCCGGGTCGGTGAACACCTGCCACGTGTCGGCGGACGTGAGGACGCGCGCACCGTCGACGAACCACGACAGGTCCGAGGGTTGCAGGCCCTCGACGGAGACCGCCATCGTCGCGGCCGCGACCGCCCCCAGCACGGCGGACGGGCGCCGCCACAGCGCCTCGAGCACCGCGGCCGTCCGCGGCCGACGCGCCGCCAGCTCGAGCCACGCGACGTGCTCCGTGGGCGTGCTGGTGGGCACGCGAGCGTCGGACAGCACGGGACTCCTTGTCGGCGAGGTGGTCGGACAGACGCCCCCCCCCCCGGGCCGCCCGGGGGGGGGGGACGGCGGATCAGCCGAGCGGCACCATCGGGTTCTTCGCCGGGTCCGGCACCGGGAGTGGCGCCGGTGCGGGTGCCTCACCGTCGGCGGGCACCTCCGGCGTGACCGGTGCCGCGTCCGGGAGCGCGAACAGGTAGCCGGCGACGACGAGCCCGAGGTCGCCGGGCGCGGTGGCGGGCTTGCCGCCGCTCGCCTCCGCCGCCTGCTGGGACGTCGCCGTGATGGTCTCCACGGCAAGGAGCCGAGGCTGGTTCGACTGCACGTCCGCCAGGAACGCCAGGACGTTCTGGTAGGTCCCGACGATGTCGATCGTCACCGGGATCGCGTACAGCGCCTGCTGGGCGACCGCCGGGTCGGGGGCGGCCGGCGCGGCCGCGGCGTCGTCGGTCGGCGCCGCCTCCCCTTCCGCGGGCGCCTCGACCGGCGCCTCGACGACCGGCGGCAGCACCGGGGTCGGCGTCGAGGTCTGCAGGGCGACGACCGTGACCGAGTGGGCAGCCGCGGTCACGGCGATCTGACGCCGGTACTCGGCCAGCTGGCCGTCCGTGGGGATCTGTGCCTGCAGACCGTTCAGCTCGGCCTTCAGTGCGTCGATCTGCTCGAACTGCGTCTTCAGCTCGTTGATCCGGATCCGCGTGAGGTCGTTCTGCGCCACCTGCGCCTCGGCCTCGACGCGCGTCTCGGACGCGGCGGCGAACGCCGGCGAGATCATCAGCAACCAGCCCGCAGCCCCCAGCAGGAGGCTGACGACCACGGTCCCGGCGATCCAGGGTCCGCTCTTGGCTTCCTTCACGTCACTCCTCCGCTGCGGGTTGGGCCGGCTCGAAGCGCCGCGAGAACGCCGACTCGTCGACCTGCACCGACGCGGAGACCGCGTACATCACGGCCTCGGACTCGGTCGTGCCGATCACGCTGGTCGACGTCTGTGCGGCGTAGAAGCCGGGGATCGTGTTGAGCGCGTCCGTGAACGCCGCGTCGTCGGGCAGTCCCGTCGCCTTCGCCGCGATCGTGAGGGACGCGATGCCCGGGGGTGTCAGGGGGTCCGGCGCGGCCGCCCCAGCGAGCGTCATCGGGGTCGTCTGGATGACCGACACGGAGTCGATACTGACGTTCGGCGGCAGCACCGCGGCGATCGCGTCGAAGTAGCTCTTCCAGAGCACGTCGGTGGCGCCCGCGGTCTGGCGCGCCTCCTTGCTCCGCTGCAGACCACCCAGCACCGGCGTGACCTCGGCGTACTGCGCCTGCTGGGCAGCGAGCGCCGCCGCCTGGTCAGCGGCCTGCGTCAGCTCGGCGTCCGCCGCTTGCTTGCTCATGAGGGCGAGGCCGTACATGAGCACCAGGACGATGACGACCAGGCCGACGACCGCGGCCAGCCACTTCTTGAGGTGGCGCAGCCCCTGGGCGGCCCGGATCTCCGGCGGCAGCAGGTTGACCTGCGGCCACACCGCGCTGACGTCCGGCGCGGCGCCTGCCGGTGCCTTGCGTGCGCGCTCGGTCAAGGTGCTCATGCTGCGACTCCCTGGGCCAGGCCGAGCGGCAGCGCCAGCAGCGACTCCCGGCCGGTGAAGGCTTCACGACCGCCGGCCGACTTCGCGACGGTGACGGTCTCGAGCGGGTCGCCGAAACTGACGGCGACCCGGGCGGACGTGGCGAGGTACTGCCCGAGGCCCGGCAGGTGCCCACCGCCCCCGGTGAGGACGACGCCCTCGAGCGGGTGCCCCGCGTTGTTCGACGCGTAGTACACGAAGGAGCTCCGGATCGCCTCGACGAGCGTGCGCACCGTGGAGGTGATCGCCTCCTGGACCTCGGCGGACTGAGCCTGGCTGCCGATACCGAGGCCCACGCTGCGCTTGAGGTTCTCGGCCTCCTGCGCCGAGATCCCCGCGGTGCGGGCAACGGCGTCGGTGACGTCCTGGCCGCCCGACGGCAGGACCCGGACGAACTTGGGGACGCCACGGTCGGCGATGACGACGTTGGTCACGCGCGCCCCGATGTCGACCAGGGCGACGACGTGCTCGCGCAGCTGACCACGCGACATGGCCCGCAGGATCGCCAGTGCGTTGAGGTCCACCATCGTCGGGGACAGGCCGGCGCTGGCGGCGGACAGCACGTTGGCGCTCACGGTCTGGCGCACGGCGGCGACCAGCAGGCCGTGCACGACCGGACCGTGCTCACCGTCGCCCGAGCCCGTGGGCAGGAAGTCCAGCAGGGCGTCGTCCACCGGCATCGGCAGCAGCTCCTGCACCTGGAACGGCAGCGAGGCCTTGATCTGCGCCACCGGCATCGCGGGGACCGACAGGTCACGCACGACGACGCGCTGGTTGCCGACACCCAGGACGACGTCCTTGGAGTCGAACTTGGCGCGCGACCACAGCTCCTGCAGCGCGTGCGCGACGATCTCCGGCTCGGCGACCTCGCCGTCACGGACGGCGCCGAGCGGGATGGGTACCTCGCCGTAGCGCACCAGCGTCGCCGCCCTGGTGTGGGAGGCCGCCTTGCCGGAGAACTCGACCTGAGCCGCCCGCACCGCGGTGGAACCGATGTCGAGCCCGATCACCTGGGTCTTGGCCACAACCCGTCCCTTCCAATGGCGCGCCAACGTGGCGCTGGAGGGGATATCGGCGGGCAGGACGCACGTCTTGAGGGCTGCAGGGCCTCGGGTGCCCGGCGTTCTGCACCGCAGCGCCCCGACGACGGCCGACGTCGGGGCGTCAGGCCCCGAGGGTGAGATCGAGGTAGCCCCGCCACAGCGGCTCACCGACGACGATGCCCAGCGCAGCCCCGATGAGCATCCAGGGGCCGAACGGGATGCCCGTCTTGCGCCCCGCACGACGCGTGGCGAGCAGGCCGAGGGAGAACACGCCGCCGACGAGGAACGCACCGAAGGTGCCGACCGCGAACGCGCCCCAGCCCGCCCAGCCCAGGTACATGCCGAGCACGCCGGCCAGCTTGACGTCCCCGAGGCCCATGCCCCGGGGGTAGACCAGGACGAGGAGCAGGTAGAACGCCCACAGGAGCGCGCCGCACACCACGGCCCGCAGGTACGACGACCAGTCCCCCGTCCCCGCCGCGGCCACGGCGAGCAGCGCGAGCACCACGGGATAGGACGGCAGCGTGATGGCGTCCGGCAGCCGGTGCACGTCGATGTCGATGTACGCCAGGGCGACGCCGATCGCGACCAGGTAGAGGTGCGCCGGCAGGTCCCAGGAGGGACCGAAGAACCACGCCGTCGCCGCGAACAGCAGACCCGTCAGCGCCTCCACCACCGGGTAGCGGGCGCTGATGGGCTCGCCGCAGTCGCGGCACCGGCCGCGCAGGAGGATCCAGGACAGCACCGGAACGTTGTCGCGCGGTCGCACCGGCGCGCCGCAGCCCGGGCACGCGCTCGGAGGACGCACGACCGACTCGCCCCGTGGGACGCGCCAGATCACCACGTTGAGGAACGAGCCGATCACGAGGCCGAAGGCCGCGCAGACGGCGACGACGAAGCCCGTCACGCGCGCCGCCGTCCGTCGTGCATCATCAGCCCTTCTCCTCCAGGTAGCCGCCGACCTTCGCCTCGACGCTGTCCGCCGGTGCGTTCCACTTCTGGGCGGCGGCACCGTCGCACGCCGACACGACCAGGGCCGACCACTTGTCCAGGTACTTGCTGCCGCCCACCCCGATGCAGCGCCCGGAGTTGTCCCTGATGGTCCAGCTCGTCGCCTTGACGCCCGTCGCAGTGCTCCGGGTCCACATCTGGCGGGGGTCGGACGTCGAGCAGGACGCCGTCAGGGTCGGATAGTAGCCCGCGTTGACGCCCGACTCGGTGGGGTCCGTCTGCGACGACGGGGCCTGGAGGCAGTAGTCCTTCGAGAGGTCGTTGTTCTGGTAGACGTAGATGAGCTGGGGGGGCGCGGTGGTCCCCACCAGCGGCTCCTCGTAGTACCACTTGTGGTTCCAGAACAGCTCGGCGCCCGACGGCGGGTCCTGCTTGCAGGGGTAGGAGATCATGAACGGCCGGCCGACGTTGGTGTCGGTCACGTCGAAGCAGCGGCCGAACTCGAGGAAGTTCACGATCTGCTTGGTGCTGATGCTGGCGGCACCCGGTCCGACCGCCGGGTCGGGCGCGAAGGAGCCCCAGGCGTTCTGGTTCGCGCACGTGCCGACCTGCAGGGTGCTGCCCGTGGAGGGCACGCCGGACGACTGCGAGGACTTCAGGCAGGTGCCGTTGTTCTGGAAGCTCGAGTTCTGCGCGACCCACGTGGCGTTGCCGTCGGGGTGCCAGGCGAACGCCTGCGTCGACGAGGCGGTGCAGGCGCGCAGCCGAACGGTGCCGCTCTCGTTCGTCATGCACAGCGACGTCGCGGTGAGGGTCGAGCTGGCGAGCTTCAACGTGTAGTCGGTGTCGTAGATCCACAGCTCGACGTTGTCGTTGCTCACCGCACCGCACTCCCCGATCGGGCGGTACGTCACGGTCGAGCCGGGTGTGGTGTTGGTCGCCCGCAGGCAGAACTGCGCCTCGTTGCCGTTGAACCAGGAGAAGATGCGCCCGCCCTTGATGTTGGTGGTCGTCGTCTCGAAGCGGTAGACCATCGCGATCGCGCGGTCACCCTGCGTGGCACCGACCTTGCCCGCGGCGGGCGCGTCACCGGCGGACTCGATGTACGCGAAGGACGGCAGGACGGTGCCCGTGCCGGAGCCGGGCGTGCAGGCCAGCTTGTTGGCGTTGAGCCACGTCGGGCTCTTGCCCGTCGGGTCGTCCGCGTAGTACCGGACGGTCGCGGCGTAGGTCGTCTGGCTGCCCGGCTGGCCCACCACTCCTTCCACCGTGCAGGGCAGCAGGTTGGGCTTGCCGTAGACGGCACCGGTGAAGTCGCCGCCCGCCTGGGCCGTCCGGATGCGTCCCATGGCGGTCTCGAGACCGGCCTCGGCAGCGAAGACCGTCTCGGTGTTCTTGCGCGCGAACTGCGCGGGCGCGACCTGCGACACCACCATCCCCAGCACGAGGACGCTGAGCGACATGAGGATGAGCGTGAGCATGACGACGGTCATCATCGCCACGCCGTCCTCGCGGCGCGCAGCCGCACGCAGGCGGGCGTTGAACGTGTCCATGTCCAGGTCCTTCCTCACGGCCGGACCCCGGCACGCCAGCAGGCAGGGCTGTCCGACACCTTGTCGCCGTTCGTGTCGGTGTTGCCGGCGGAGTCGACGGTGCTGTTGCGGGCGACGAACAGGGACTGGGACTGGACGTCGCGCTTGCCCACGGCGGCGCGCATCTGGATCCGGACCGTCACGCTCTGCCGCGGGTGCTCCGGCGACGCCACCTCCAGCCCGAACGGGTACGGGTACGGCGGGTCGTCCGGGTCGATCGGCGACGGGTCGGTCCCCATCACCATGTTCTCCGCCACGGTCCCGAACGCCGGGAGCGACGGCGCGGACTCGGCCCAGGTGCGCGACTCCAGGAGCTTGGTCGTCGGGTCCCAGCGCCACTGGACGCACGTCGTGGCCCCGGACCGCGCGGCCACCGCTGGTACCCGGAACTCGAGGTAGTGCCGGCCCGTCCCCGACGTGCCGGGGAAGTTGACCGCGTCCGCGTACCGCATCTCCTTGTCGAGCCGCTGGAACACCCGGCGCACCGAGTCGGCGGCGTCGACCGTCACCTCCGACTCCACGGTGTTGCGCGACATCTGGACGACACCGGCCATGAAGACGGACGACACGACCGTGAGGATGAGCATCGCGACCAGCAGCTCGGGCAACGAGAGGCCGGCCTCCCGGGAGGCGACGGCTCGTGCGCGCCCGGCCGCGCCGGTCACGTGGTCACCTTCACCGTCACGGTCCCCGGTGCGGACGTCAGGACGCCCGCCGCAGTGGCCACCGACGTCGTGAACGTGAACTTGCAGGTCGTGGCGCCGGCACTCCTCGGCACCTCGACGACCTGTGTCGCCCCGTTGGCCGACGACGTCGTCTTGACGGACACGTTCGGCGAGCATGAGGGGCTCGATGTACGCGTGAACGTCATCCCCGAGGCCGGGTAGCTCGTGAGGGTGACCGTCTGGGTGACCGCCTTCGAGGTGCTGCGCTTGATGGTGATCTCCTGGTTGTTCGCCACCGGCGGCACGAGGAGCGTCACGGTCCCGGTGGGAGACGGGTTGCTCCCGTCGGGAGCGACGACCTGGTAGGTGAACGAGAAGGCCCCTGCCGAGTTCGCCGGCTGGGTCCAGGTGAGCGCACCCGTGACCGGGTTGTTGAGGGCCACGTTGAGCGACCCCCCGGTCGGGAGCGACCTGACGATCGTCCTGTACCCCGTCGGGTTACCGCTGTTGGCCCGCACGTCCAGGGTGCGGGCGGCAGCCGACGACTGGGCCGGCCAGGTCGTGACCGGGTTGGTCACCAACGGGTACTGCAGGTTCGGTCCCAGGCCCGGGTCGTACGTGTACACCGTCACCGTGGCGACGCCCACGAGGCTCGTCGTGTTGGTGCTGTCCCTGAACGTGTACCGGAACTGGTAGGTCCCCGCGGTCGCGGGTGCCTGGTAGCGGAACCGCGGCACGCCGCTCGGCATCGAGACGCTCCCGGCGCCGGGCGCCTGGGTCAGCGTCAACGACCCGGCGGTCACACCGCTGCCGTGCACGACGGGCAGCTCGACGACCTGACCGATGCGCACCGACGCCGACAGGTCGGGCGCCTTCGGTGTCACGTAGGCGTGCACGGTCGCCTGGGTGATGCGGGCACCGACCTCCACCCGGTAGCCGAACGTCACCTCGCCCCACCCGTCGGCGGGTGCCTGGTACACGATCTTGCCGGAGGACGTGTCTACGGTGGCGGTACCGACGGGGGTGCCGCCGCGCATCGGCTCGCTGGTCTTCGAGACGGGGTTGCTCGACAGCTCCATGACCGAGTCGTTCGCGAGCACGTCGATCGTCACCGACTCACCCGCGTTCACCTGCACCGCGTCGTCGAACGACTGCAGGCGCGTGGTGTTGTTCCACTTGAGGTCCGAGTTCGGGTCGATGAGCGACTGGATCTGGTAGGAGCACGTGCCGGCGACGCACGATGACGTCGTCCCGGGCCAGCTCACCACCACGATGGAGCGCAGCATCCGGACGTAGCCGGGGTTCGGGTTGCCGATCGAGTCCCCGCCCACGCGCGTGCAGACCGCGTTCGGGTTGCTGTCGACGCGGTAGCAGTAGCCGATGAGCGTCGTGACGTCGTAGGTCACACCGGAGGACCTCACGGTGCGGACCAGCTTGATCCGGTCATCGGCCCCGCCCGGCTGCGGGGCGGGCGCCGCAGCGCGGTCCCACCCCGGGTAGGTCTCCGCGATCCCGGGGATGCCGCGCGCGGCGGCGGCGCTCCAGGCCGCGGTGACATCGGAGTCCAGGCGACCGACGAGCAGACCGGAGGACGTCGTCGCGACGGTCGACCCGGCCATCTGCGGCACGTAGGAGAAGACCTGCTCCATGGCGTCGTTCGCCGCCGACACCGCGCCGTGCGAGCGCTGCTGGTGCGTGACCGCGCGAGACCCGCTGACGAAGAAGTAGAGCGCCGCCGTCGAGAGCAGCGCGAGGAGCGTGAGGGCGACGATGACCTCGACCAGCGTGAAGCCGCCGTCCGGGAGCACGGCTGGGCGTCGCGCGGCGTGGGCGCCCGTGCGGCTGTGGGTCGTCACGTCATCTCCTCGTGCCATCAGTCAGGTCTCGGGCGCGGGACGACGGTGCCGCCCCGCCGGCCGAAGGCCGGGGTCCTCGACCCCGGCCTTCGGCATGACGACTCAGGAGCAGCCGGCACCGGCGGCCTGCAGGCCGCCCTTGTCGGAGTCGTAGACGAAGCCGGTGGAGGTCGTCCCGTTCGTGTTGGAGACCCGGAAGCAGAAGGTGCCGGTGGCGACGCCCGTACCGGTGAGGTTCTCGAACGTGTTGTTCGGGCTCAGCTTGACCGTCGGGGCGGTGCCCGAGGCGACGGGCAGCGTCACGACGCCGCTCGCGAAGGTTCCCGCCGGGTAGACCTGCAGGTCCGTGAAGTACGTCTCGTACTCGTTGGCCACCGTGCGCAGGTCGGACTTGATCGACGCGTCGACCGCCTTCTTGCGCTGGTTGAGGAACACCGGGATGGCGATCGCCGACAGGATCCCGATGATGATGATGACGACGAGGAGCTCGATCAGGGTGAAGCCCTGGTCCTTCTCGTCCATGGACTTGCGCACGCGAGCGATCATGTGCTCGACCTCATTCTGGTTCGACACGGAAACTGCTACAGGTGCATCCCTCGAAGGTCTGCTGACCGGTCCTTCGGCACCGCGGCACGTGACGTTGAGCCGCCGGACCCGGCCCGCCGGCGAAATCACTCGTTCAGCGCAGATGTACCGCTCCCGCGCTTAGAAGGACGCACCCGGGGGTTGGGCACCGCACGACATCGCCCTGAGAGGAAGTGCCAGGGGCGTCCGTCTGCACACCGGGGTCGTGGCGCCGTACGCCGACGGGCGTGGCCGTGCCGTTCCGGCTAGGTGCGGACCGGACCGCTCCCGTCACGCCTGGGCCGGGCGCAGGGCGCTGCAAGCACGGAGCGGGCCGTGGGAAACCCACGACCCGCTCCATGAAGTTTCGAGGTCAGACGCAGCTGTCGTCCTTCTGCACGCCGCCGTCGTCGGAGTCGTACGCGAAACCGGTCGTCGCCGTGCCGTTCGGGTTCGAGATGACGAAGCAGAACGTACCGGTCGCCGCCGTCGTGCTCGGCGTGAAGATGTTGCCCGGGCTGAGCTTGACGGTCGTCACGGGGTCCGGCGCCGCCCCGATGGTGATCGAGCCCGTGCCTGCCGCGACGGTCGGGTAGACCTGCTTGTCCGTGAAGTACGTCTCGAACTCGTTGGCGACCGTGCGCAGGTCGGACTTGACCGACGCGTCCACGGCCTTCTTGCGCTGGTTGAGGAACACCGGGATGGCGATCGCGGACAGGATCCCGATGATGATGATGACGACGAGGAGCTCGATCAGGGTGAAGCCCTGGTCCTTCTCGTCGATGGACTTGCGCACGCGAGCGATCATTGCTCGGCCTCGTTTCTGTTCCAGGTGAAGTACTGCATCAGTTGCCGGCCAGAAGGCCTGCTGCCTGACCTTTCGGCACCCGTACCCGCCAGGTTGAGCCGGACACCCGTTCGCCGCGCACGATCACCCGGGCGGACTAGGGGACGCCACGGACGGGCTGGGTCAGGGCAGGGTGAACGTCGCCGCGCCGGCGCACCCCGCTGCGACGTCGTCCACCAGGCCACCCCGCGCCGTGTCGTACACCCACACGTGCGTCGGCCCGGGCGGCGTCGAATGGTCCCCTGCGAGGCACACCTCTGTTCCCGTGACCACGACGTCTACCGTCGTCCCCTCGCTCAGGACCGCGTCGGACGAGAGGTCCGCCGCCGACGTCGGGAGCTCGCCGTCCGACGTACGTGCGGCCTCCACCGCCGTCGCGACCGTCCGCAGGTCGTGCTTGACGGTGGCGTCCAGGGCCCGGTGCCGCGTGTTGAGGAACGCGGGCACCGCGATGGCGGCCAGCAGACCGATGATCACGATGACGACCAACAGCTCGATGAGGGAGAAGCCGACGTCGCCGCGGTCCCGCCGCCGTACGTGGTGTCGCCGCAGCTCGACCGGTTCCATCGTCGCGTCCTTCAGTTGATGAGGTTGAAGACGGAGAAGATCGGCATGTAGAGCGCGATGATCATGCCGCCGATGATCGTGCCGAGGACGACGATCATGAGGGGCTCGATGAGCGACGTGAGCTGCTCGGTCGTCGCCTCGACCTCCTGGTCGTAGAACTGGGCGATCTTCTCGAGCATGTCGTCGAGCGCGCCCGTGTCCTCGCCGACGGCCATCATCTGCACGACCATCGGTGGGAACACGGCGTGCTGGGACAGCGGCTCCGTCAGCGAGTGACCGGCGCGCACGGACTCCTGGACCGACCGCGCCGCCTTCTCGATGACGAGGTTGCCCGAGGTCTCCCCCACGATGTCGAGCGCCTGCAGGATCGGGACACCGGCGTGGATCATGGTGCCGAAGTTGCGCGTGAAGCGGCTGACGGCGATCTTCTTGAACAGGTTGCCGAACACCGGGACCTTGAGCTTCCACGGGTCGACGAGCTCGCGCACCGGCTTGTCGTTCTTGTGCTTGCTCCACCAGATCGAGAACAGGATCACCGCGACCAGCGTCGGCACGCCCGTCCACTTGAGGACCTCCGACAGCTTGACCAGGATCTGCGTCGGCATCGGCAGCTCGCCGCCGAGGCTCGCGAACATCCCCGCGAACACCGGCACGATGAACAGCAGCATGCCGACGACCGCGAGGATCGCGATGATGAACACCACGACGGGGTAGGTCATCGCGGACTTCACCTTGCCGCGCAGCTTGACCTCGGCCTCGAAGTTCTCGGCGACGGAGACGAGCACCTGGTCGAGGAACCCGCCGACCTCGCCGGCCTTGACCATGTTGATCATCAGCGGCGGGAACACGTCGGCGTGCTTCGCGAGGGACGTCGAGAACGCACCGCCGACCTCGACGTCGCCACGCACCTGGCTCAGCCGCTTCGCCAGCGGCTTGCTCTCCGTCTGCTCCGCCAGGATCGTCAGCGCGCGCAGCAGCGAGAGGCCCGCGTTGATCATGGTCGAGAGCTGGCGCGCCATGATCGCGAGGTCCTTGAGCGAGATCTTGTCGCTCATGCCCGGGATCGAGAGCTCCTTCTGGAGCCCCGTCGTCCCGACCTCGTTGATCGACATCGGCGCGAGGCCGAGCGTCTTGAGCTTGTTGGCCACCGCGCCCTGGTTGGGCGCCTCGATGCGGCCCTTGACGATCTTGCCGGACCGGTCCCGGACCGCGTACTCGAACGTCTTGGTCTTCGTCTGCTGGGCCATCACTGCATCCCCCCGGAGTAGTGGGAGCCGCCCATGCCCGACCGAGCGAGGTTCGCGCCGGACGAGCCGCCGCCGTCACGCCCGGACAGCCGGTTGAAGTCCTCGATGTGGTGGCACTTCTCGAGCCCCACCTCGTAGGAGATACGGCCGGTCTTCACCAGGTCCGCGAGGTGCTGGTCGAGCGTGTGCATGCCCTGCTGGGCGCCCGCCTGCATCGAGGAGTAGATCTGGTGCGTCTTGCCCTCGCGGATGAGGTTGCGGATGGCGGGCGTCGCGATGAGCACCTCGGTGGCCACCGCACGCCCCGCGCCGTCGGCCCGCTTGCACAGGGTCTGGCAGACGACGCCCTGGATGGCGCCGGCCAGCTGCGTGCGCACCTGCTCCTGCTGGTGGGACGGGAACACGTCGATGATGCGGTCGATGGTCTGCGCGGCGTCCTGGGTGTGCAGGGTCGCGAAGACGAGGTGGCCGGTCTCGGCGGCGGTCAGGGCCACCGAGATCGTCTCCAGGTCGCGCATCTCGCCGACGAGGATGATGTCGGGGTCCTGCCGCAGCACGTGCTTGAGCGCACTGGTGAAGGAGTGCGTGTCGGCGCCGACCTCACGCTGGTTGACGATGCACTTCTTGTGGCGGTGGAGGAACTCGATCGGGTCCTCGACCGTCATGATGTGGTCCTCGCGCGTGCGGTTCGCGAGGTCGATGATCGACGCGAGCGTCGTCGACTTGCCCGAACCCGTGGGCCCCGTCACGAGGACCAGGCCGCGCGGCAGGGACGCGAACTGCCCGACGACGGGCGGCACCCCGAGCTCCTCGAGCGGCTTGATCTCGTAGGGGATCACACGGAACGCCGCGCCGATGGACTCCCGCTGCTGGTAGACGTTGACGCGGAACCGGGCCAGGCCGCGCACGGCGTGCGAGATGTCGAGCTCGAGGTTCGCCTCGTACTTCTCACGCTGCTTCTGCGACAGGATCGCGTACAGCGAGCGACGCAGCGGGTCCGGCATGACCGGGCCGAACTGCTCGAGTGGGCGCAGCGCGCCCGAGACGCGGACCATCGGCGGCGACCCGGCGGTGAAGTGCGCGTCCGACGCGCCGAGGCGCACCATCTCGTGCAGGACCTCGTCGATGTCGAGGTCACCCTCCTGCCGGTCGGCGCTGCCGGGCCGGCGCACCTGCGCGGCGGGGCGGGCCGTCGGGGCGGCCGGGGCCGCCGGTGGCGGGGCGACGGGCCGGGCCGGCGGCTGCGCAGGTGCGGCCGCGCGGTCCGGGAACGCCCTCGCAGGGTCCGGCAGGTGCGGGGCCGGCGTCGGCACCTGACCCGCCCCGGGCACGGTCCCGTGACGGGGCGCGCCGGGACCGCCCGGGGGCGGCACGTACGCGGGCAGGCCGGCCGCCGCCGGCGCGGGCGCGCTCGACTGCGACGGCACCGGGGCGAACGTCTGGGCGGTGGGGCCCGCAGGCCGGTAGGGCGGGAGCGGCCGCGTGGGCTCGCCCGGGTACGCCCGATGGTTCTCCGTCACGTACGTCCTCCCGAGGGTCCGCGCCGGCATGCGGCGCCGTGGACTTCATCGGTCGCAGGAGCGTCCGACTTGAGGCGGGTCGCCCGCCGGTCACGTCAGGCGACGACGCGCAGGATCTCCTCGATCGACGTCAGCCCCGACGCGACCTTGTACCAGCCGTCCTCGCGCAGCCGGCGCATGCCCTGGTGCACCGCGGTCGCCGCGATGTCGGCCGACGACGAGTGCGCCACGGCGTGGCGCTCGATGTCCTCGGTGACGCGCATGACCTCGTGCAGGGCGAGACGGCCCTTGTAGCCGGTGCGCGAGCACGCGACGCAGCCCGCGGGCCGGTACAGCTCGGGCAGGGGCTCGCCCGGCACCCACGGGAACTGCGCGGCCTCGAGCTCCATGGGCGTCGGCTGGTACAGCTCCTTGCACTTCGGGCACAGGCGGCGCGCGAGCCGCTGGGCCACGACGCAGTCCAGCGCCGACCCCACGAGGAACGGCTCGATGCCCATCTCCGTCAGACGGGTGACGGCCGACGGCGCGTCGTTGGTGTGCAGGGTCGACAGGACGAGGTGACCCGTGAGGGCGGCCTCGACGGCGATCTGCGCGGTCTCGTGGTCGCGGATCTCACCGAGCAGCACGACGTCGGGGTCGGAGCGCAGGATCGAGCGCAGCGCCGCGGCGAACGTGAGCCCGGCCTTCGGGTTGACCTGGACCTGGTTGATCCCCGGGAGGCGGTACTCGACCGGGTCCTCGACCGTGATGACGTTGATCTCCGGCTTGGAGACCGCGTTGAGCGTCGCGTACAGCGTCGTCGACTTGCCCGAGCCCGTGGGCCCGGTGACCAGGATCATCCCGTAGGGCTTGGTGTACGACTGCTGGTACGTCTCGTAGTTGTGGTCCAGGAAAGACAGGTCCCGCAGGTCCAGGCTCGCCGTGGAGTTGTCGAGGATACGCATGACGACCTTCTCGCCCCACACCGTGGGCAGCGTCGCCACGCGCAGGTCGATCTTGCGGCCGTTGTGCACGACGGACATGCGGCCGTCCTGCGGCTTGCGCTTCTCGGCGATGTCGATGTCGCTCATGATCTTGACGCGGCTGATGACGCCGCCGGTGATGTTCTTGGGCGAGCGCTGCGTCTCGTGCAGGACCCCGTCGATGCGGTACCGGACGCGCAGGTCGTGCTCGGCGGGCTCGATGTGGATGTCCGACGCGCGGTCGGTGATCGCCTGCGTGACCAGCAGGTTGACGTACCGCACGATCGGCGCGTCGTCGTCGGAGACGTTCCCGAGGTTGCCGAGGTCGACCTCCTGCGGCGCGAGCTCCTGCTCGAACGCCGACGAGAGGTCCTCCATCTCGTCGTCCGCACGGCAGAAGCGGTCGATCGCGCGCAGCACGTTGTCGTACGCGGCGATCACCGGGATGACCCGCATCCCGGACAGCGTGCGCACGTCGTCGACGGCGACGACGTTGCCGGGGTCGGGCGTCGCGAGCACCAGGGCGCCGTCGCGCAGCGCGACCGGGAGCACCGAGTGCCGGCGGCACACCGCGGCGGGGACCATCGTGACGGCCATCCGGTCGACGGGGTACTCGTCGAGGTCGACGTACTCCATCCCGACCTGGGCGGCCAGCGCCCGCACGAGCTGCGACTCCGACAGGATCCCCAGCTCGACGAGCGTCCGTCCCAGGGACGTCCCCATCGACGTCTGCTCGTCGATCGCCGCGAGCAGCTGCGCCTCCGTCACCAGACCTTCGGTCAGCAGGATCTCCCCGAGCTGCTTCACGCGCGCGCCTCCTCGTCCTGAGACCGCCGTCGGCCTCCGAGAAGGTCATCGGCAGGCGCTCCCGCACTCTGAAGGCGGACGTCCGAGGTGCCGCACCCTGCACACGGGCGCGACGGGCGCGGTCAGGCGGTGGCCGGGGCGAGCACCGCGGCCAGCGCCGCATCCATCGCGGCGAGGGGGCCCGGCCGTCCCGTCATGAGCCGCACCTGCTCGACGGCCTGGTGCAGCAGCATGCGCTCACCGCCCACCACCCGGCCCCCACGGGCGGCCCACGCGGCCCCGAGTGCCGTCGGGCGCGGATCGTAGCAGACGTCCAGCAGTGCGCCGCCGACGTGGGCCGGCAGCGCTGCGGCGAGCGGGTCCGCCGCGTGCGCGGGCAGGGTGCTCACGACCGCGTCGAGGCGACCGATCTCCCCCGCCGCGTCGTCGAGCCGGCACAGCCGTGGTTCGACGCCCATGCGGTGCGCGGCGCGCAGCAGGGCGCCGGCACGCGCCTGCGACCGCACGTACACCCGGGGCGTCGGGCACCCCAGCTGCGCGAGCGCCGCGAGGGTCGACGCCGCCGTCGCCCCGGCCCCGACCACACCGGCCGACCGCAGGCCGCCCGGGACGCCGGCCTCACCGAGCGCCGCGACCAGGCCGTGCACGTCGGTGTTGGCACCCGTGAGCGTGCGCGCCCGACCGGAGCCCTGCACGAGCACGGTGTTCACGGCACCGACCACCTGCGCGAGGGGCTCGACGTGGTCCAGCAGCGGGATCACCGTCTGCTTGAGCGGCATCGTCAGGCTCAGCCCCGCCCAGGACCCGTCGAGACGGTCCAGGAAGGCCGGGAGCTGGTCCTCGGTGACGTCGACGGCGTCGTACGCCCAGGTGTCCAGGCCGAGCGCCGCGTAGGCCGCACGGTGCAGCACGGGCGACAACGAGTGCGCGACCGGGTGCCCGAGCACCGCCGCGCGACGGTGCGCAGCCGTCACCCCGCGTGCTCCGCCTGCCACGCCCTCAGCAGTGCGACGTTCTCCTGGTGCTCGTCGTGCGTCTCGGCGAACCGGGTCTCCCCCGTCTCGAGGTCGATCGCCACCCAGAACACCCACTTGCCCTCGGCCGGGTTGAGCACGGCGTCGATCGACACGACACCGGGGGCCGCGATGGGCGTCGGCGGCAGCCCCAGGTGCTTGTAGGTGTTGTACGGGTTGCTCGGGTCCTGGGTGTTCTCACGCGTGAGCTGCGTCCCGGAGATCCCCAGGCCGTACGCGACCGACGCGTCGATGTCGAGCGTCATGCCGCGGTCCAACCGGTTCTGGATCGCGCGGGCCATGATCGGCCGGTCCTCGTGGAGCTTGGCCTCCTTCTCGATGAGGGAGGCCTTCGTCAGCACGTCGTGCCACTGGTCCTGCGGCACGCCCTTGGAGTTGAGCGTCTCGACGGTCTTCGCGACCATCTGCGACAGGATGCTCTGCGGCGAGGTGTTCGGCTCGATCTGGTAGGTCGACGGGGCGAGCCACCCCTCGACCTTGCCGCCGGCCTCCGCCGGCAGGCCGATGGCTGCGGGGTCCGCCGCGGCGGCGCGGATGTCGTCGACGCTGATGAGCGTGACCTCGTGGATGCGCGTGAAGATCTGCTCGGCGGTGAAGGCCTCGGGGATCGTGACCTTCATCGAGACCCGGCTCTTCGGGTCGAGCAGCGCGCGGACCGCGAGCTCGGCCTTCATCTCCAGCATCAGCTGGTACGTGCCGGGCTGGATGCCCGCGGCGTCGGGGTTCGCGTTGAACGCGTCGCGGAACGCCTCCTCGGAGGCCACGATCCCGGCCTGGTGCAGCGTCGTGGCGATCGCCGCGCCCGAGTCGCCGGCGTTGATGACCACCGTGGGCGCTCCCGGCCTGCCCGACCCCGGGTAGTCCGTCTCCGCCCGCGTCTGGCCGGAGCCACCGAGGAGAGAGCCGCCCATGAGGGAGAAGACGACGTAGACCGCACCGACCACGAGCACCAGGGCGACCACCAGGACCGAGATCGACCGGCGGCGACGCTGCTTGCGCATCCGCTCGTCGCGCTTGCGTCCGGAGGCCCGCGAACGGCGACGCGGCTCGGGCGCACCGGGCGCGGCCGCGGCACGGTCACCACCGAAGAGCTCGGTCGCACTCTCGTCCGACTTCACGGGGGCCCACCACTCCGTCTGGTTGCTCACCTGCGTGTCACTCCACGGTTGTCGTGCCGTCGTCACCCGCAACAGCCCCCCGCGCCGGGGCGGAACGGTCCGGGTCGACCTCGACCCGTTCCCCGGGACGTCGTCCCGTGGACCTCTCCACGTCCAGCGCGTGCTGCAGGATCACCACCGCGGCTGCCTGGTCGACGACCTGCCGGTGGCGGCGTCCGGATCGGCCGGCCGCCTGTAGTGCGTGATGCGCGGTCACGGTGCTCATCCGCTCATCCACGAGCCGGACCCCGAGGGGCCGGACCGCGTGCGCCAGTGCGACAGCGTACGCGCGAGCGACCCCCGCGGACGACCCCTCCGCACCGGACAGGTGACGGGGCAGCCCGACGTACACGACTTGAGCACCACGTTCCCGCGCCTCGTCCGCGATCGCCGCCACGTCCGCGGCCGTCGACGACGGCTTGCCGGGGGCACGCGCGAGCGTCGCCACCGGCGTCGCGAGCATGCCGTCCGGGTCGCTCGACGCGAGCCCGACGCGGACCGTGCCGACGTCGACCGCGAGGCGGACGCCCCGCGTCACCACGTCGACGTCGGCGCCCGCGGGCGGCGTCGGGCCGTCAGCCACGGACCGCCGCGACGACGCCCGCGAGGGCGTCGGCCAGCCGGGCCGGGTCGGTTCCGCCGCCCTGGGCGACGTCGTCCTTGCCACCGCCGCCGCCGCCGAGGACGCCCGAGGCGGCGCGCACGAGCACGCCCGCCCGGTGCCCGGCCTCGCGCGCCGCCGCGTTGGTGGCCACCACGACGACGGGACGGCCCTTGGCCACGCCGCCGACCGCCACGACGACGGGGGACGACTCCCCCAGCCGCCCGCGCACGTCCAGCGCGAGCGTGCGCAGGTCGTCCGGGGCCGCCACGTCGCCCGCGTCGTGCGCGACGACGCGGACCGCGCCGACCTGCTCGGCACCCGCCGCGAGCTGACCCGCGGCCGCCAGCACCTGTGCCTGGCGCAGCGCCGCGAGCTCCTTCTCCGACTCGCGAACGCGCGTGAGCAGCGACGACACGCGGTCGCCGAGCTCCTCCGGGCGCGCCCCGAGCAGACCGGAGAGCTGGCTGACGAGCGCGCGCTCCTTGGCCTGGTAGCCGTAGGCCGAGTCCCCGACGAGCGCGTCGACGCGGCGCACGCCCGACCCGATGGACGACTCGCCCAGCAGCGTGACCAGCCCGAGCTCGCCCGAGCGCCGCACGTGCGTGCCGGCGCACAGCTCGCGCGACCAGTCGCCGCCGATGGACACGACGCGCACCTGGCTGCCGTACTTCTCGCCGAAGAGCGCCATCGCGCCCAGCGCGCGGGCCTCGTCGATGGCCATCGTGCGGTCCGTGACCTCGAGGTCGTCCTGCAGCCGCTCGTTGACGCGGCCCTCGATCTGCGAGAGCGAGGACGCCGGCACCGAGGCCCCGGACCGGAAGTCGAACCGCAGGCGGCTGGGCGCGTTCTCCGAGCCCGCCTGCGTGGCGCTGTCGCCGAGCTCCTCGCGCAGCGCCTTGTGCACCATGTGGGTCGCGGTGTGGGCGCGCGCGATCGCCCGGCGGCGCGCGGTGTCGATCGTCGCGGTGCCCTGGTCACCGAGCGTGACGGTGCCGTCGACGAGGCGGCCGTGGTGCACGGACAGCCCCTTGACCGGCGCCTGCACGTCGTCGACCTCGACGATCCCGCCGTTCTCGAGCGTGATCGTGCCGGTGTCGGCGAGCTGGCCGCCGGCCTCGGCGTAGAAGGGCGTGACGTCGAGCACGACCTGCACGTGCGCGGGTGCGGTGGCCGCCGGGGCGGGCGCGCCGTCGACGAGCAGCCCGACGACCTTGGCGCGCGCGGTCGTGTCGGTGTAGCCGACGAAGGTCACGGGGGCGCCGTGCTCGCTGCTCAGCGACTGCTGGAGCTGCTGGTAGGCGCTGGTGTCGGCGTGGCCGGTCTTCTTGGCCAGCGCGTCGGCGCGCGCACGGTCCCGCTGCGCCTGCATGAGCGTGCGGAACGCCTGCTCGTCGACGCTGACGCCGTGCTCGGCCGCCATCTCGAGCGTGAGGTCGATCGGGAACCCGTAGGTGTCGTGCAGCGCGAACGCCTGCTCGCCGGTCAGCGCGGCCTCGCCGTCGCCGGCACCGGCCTTCGCACGGGTGACCGCACCCTCGAAGATCGAGGTGCCGGCGGTGAGGGTCCGCAGGAACGTCTCCTCCTCGCCGTACGCCACCTGGGAGATGCGGTCGAAGTCGCGCGCGATCTCGGGGTACGACGCGCTCATGAGGTCGCGGCTGATGGGCAGCAGCTGGGGCAGCGCGGCCTCCTCGACACCCAGCAGGCGCAACGAGCGCACCGCGCGCCGCACGAGCCGGCGCAGCACGTAGCCGCGGCCCTCGTTGGACGGCGTGACACCGTCACCGATGAGCATGAGGGCGGAGCGGACGTGGTCGCCGATGACGCGCAGCCGCACGTCGTCCTCGCCGCCCGCGCCGTAGCGACGCCCCGTGAGCTCGGCGGCGCGCTCGATGACCGGGAAGACCTCGTCCGTCTCGTACAGGTTGTTCTTGCCCTGCAGCAGGTACGCGATGCGCTCCAGGCCGGCCCCGGTGTCGATGGCCTTGCGCTCGAGCTCACCGAGCAGCGGGTAGTCCTTGCCCCGCCCCTCGCCGCGCACGAACTGGTCGAAGACGAGGTTCCAGATCTCGAGGTACCGGTCGCCGCCGGGGTCGACCGTCCCGCCCTCGGCCTCGGGGCCGAACTCGGGGCCGCGGTCGTAGTGCCACTCGGCGCACGGGCCCGCGGGGCCGGGCTGGCCCGTGTCCCAGAAGTTCTCCTCGCGCGTCAGGCGCACGATGTGCTTCGGGTTCACCCCGACGCGGACGAGCGCGTCGGCCGCCTCGGTGTCCTCGTTCCAGATGGTCACCCAGAAGCGGTCGCCGTCCAGCCCGAGGCCGCCGTCGGCCTGCGAGCCGGTGAGGAAGCCCCACGCGAGCTCGATCGCGCCCTGCTTGAAGTAGTCGCCGAACGAGAAGTTGCCGAGCATCTGGAAGAACGTGCCGTGGCGCGTCGTGCGGCCCACGTTCTCGATGTCGTTGGTACGGATGCACTTCTGCGCGTTGGCCACGCGCGGCCACGGCGCCTCCTGGGTCCCCAGGATGTACGGGATGAACGGCACCATGCCGGCGATCGTGAACAGGATCGACGGGTCCGGGGAGATCAGGGGCACGGACGGCACGATGGCGTGGCCCCGGGTCTCGAAGTAGTCGAGCCAGCGCTGGCGGATCTCGGCGGTGCGCATGTCGTCCTCGTCAGGTGCGGTCCACCGCGCGGCGGCGGCGGATGGTTCGGGTGGGTCCGGGCACGCGGGCCCGGGTGGTGCGCGGCGGCCCGCTCAGAAGAACGGGGCCTGCGCGTCGTCGTCGGGGTCGGTGAGCGGCTCGTCCGCCCAGCCCCGGGCGGACAGGTCGCGTGCCAGCCCGCCCTGTGCGGGCCGGCCGAACGTCTCGCGCAGCTCGGCGCGGTGCCGCGGCGCGTTGGCACGCACGGTGTCGAGGTCGACGTCACCGACGAGGGCCTCGAGCAGCTCGGCTTCCCGCTCGGCGACGCCCGTGCGGAAGTCGTCGCGCGCGGCCCGCAGCGCGCGCCCGACCCGGACCACGCCGTCGACCGCGTCGCCCGTGCCGGCGGGTGCGTACTGCGCGACGACCCGACGGCCCTGCCGCACGACGACCACCGTGAGAGCGACGCCCACGCCGACCCAGAACAGGCGCCTCATCGGCCCGTGCCGCCCGTGCGCAGGCCCGCGAGGGCCCGCCGCACGCCGTAGGAGAACGCCGCGACCTTGAGCAGCGGCGCACCGACGGTGGCGGTGACCAGAGAGGACAGCGCCGAGACGTTCTCGCCGACCTGGGCCGCCGCGGTCGTGACCGTGTCGACCTTGTCCATCTGCGAGGCGGACGACGCGACGACCTTCGCGGCCTCGTCGAGCATCGGGACCGTGTGGTCCGTCAGCTCCTTGACGGAGCTGCGCGTCTCCTCCAGCACGGCGGCCACCTTCAGGCACACGAACCCGAGGAAGCCGACCAGGCCGACGAAAGCGATTGCTGCGACGAGTCCCGCGACGTCACCGATCGACACCATGCCCGACCTCTCTCCAGCTGCGTGTTGGTCCGTGATCGGACGTCGTCACCCTACCCGGGCGACACGCCCGGACGACGCGCGTGCCGCGCCCGCCGGACGCACGAACGCCCCGCCGGCACGGGTGCGCGGCGGGGCGTTCGTGAGCGGATCAGCGGGCGTAGTACTCGACGACCAGCTGGACCTCGCACGTCACGGGGACCTCGGCGCGCTTGGGGCGGCGCACCAGCGTGGCGCTGAGCTTCTCGAGCTGGACCTCGAGGTAGCCCGGCACGTTGGGCAGCACGTCGCGGTGGGCGCCGGCGGCGGCGACCTGGAACGGCACGGTGGCCTGGGACTTGGGCTTGATCTGCAGCGTCTGTCCCTCCTTCACGCGGAAGGACGGGCGGTCGACGATCTTGCCGTCGACGAGCACGTGACGGTGCGTGACCGTCTGGCGCGCCTGCAGGATCGTGCGGGCGAAGCCGGCGCGCAGGACGAGCGCGTCCAGACGCGTCTCGAGGTCCTCGACGAGGGCCTCACCGGTCAGGCCCGGGGCCTTGCGGGCGTTCTCGTACGCCTTGGCGAGCTGCTTCTCGCGCAGCGCGTACTGGGCGCGCAGACGCTGCTTCTCGCGCAGACGCACCGCGTAGTCCGACTCGGTGCGGCGACGGGCGCGGCCGTGCTCGCCCGGGGGGTACGGACGCTTCTCGAAGTGCTTGACGGCCTTGGGCGTCAGGGCCAGGCCGAGCGCGCGGCTCAGGCGGACCTGGCGACGCGAACGGGTCACGCTGCTCACAGTGGTACTTCCTGTCGTGTCGATGGACGAGCACACCCGCGCTCCGGACGAGGTCCGGACGGAAAGGTCTCCGGCGGGCGTGGGGCCGACCACGGTGCGGCCACCCGGTCGTCACGAGGACGGTCGGTGCCGCGGGCTAGGGCCCCAGGTGCTGACTGCTGCCGTCCGCGCAACGGCGGACGACCGGTCGATACTACCTGACGGACGGGCCCGGATCAGCCGCCGCGCCGTCGTCAGGCCGGTCCGCCCGCCGGGTCCCCGCCGCCGGACGGGTCGAGGATGGACCGGATCCTCGTCAGCCGCTCCCCCACGGACCGCTCGAAGCCCCGGTCGGACGGCTCGTAGTAGCGGGTGCCCGCGAGCTCGTCCGGCAGGTACTGCTGCGTCGCGACCGCGTGCGGTGCGTCGTGCGCGTACCGGTAGCCCTTGCCGTGCCCGAGCCCCTGGGCACCCCCGTAGTGCGCGTCGCGCAGGTGCGGCGGGACGGTGCCGATGCGTCCGGCGCGCACGTCCGCGAGTGCGCGGTCGATCCCGACGTAGGCGGCGTTGGACTTGGGGGCGGTGGCCAGGTGCACGACCGCCTCGGCCAGGATGATCCGCGCCTCGGGCATGCCGATGAGCGCGACGGCCTGCGCGGCGGCGACCGCGGTCTGCAGCGCGCTCGGGTCGGCCATGCCGACGTCCTCGGCGGCGGCGATGACGATGCGCCGGGCGATGAAGCGCGGGTCCTCGCCCGCGGCGACCATCCGGGCCAGGTAGTGCAGGGACGCGTCGACGTCGGAGCCGCGCATCGACTTGATGAACGCGCTGATGACGTCGTAGTGCTGGTCGCCGTCGCGGTCGTAGCGCACCGCGGCGACGTCGATCGCGCGCTCGACCGTGGCGAGGTCGATCGTGACGGGGGTCGCGGTCTCGCCCACGGGGCCGCGCTCGGACAGCCCCGCGCCCGCGGCGGCCTCGAGGATCGTCAGCGCCTTGCGGGCGTCGCCGCCGGCGAGGCGCAGGAGGTGGTCGAGGGCGTCGTCGTCGAGCGTGACGGAGCCGGCGAGGCCGCGCTCGTCGCGCACCGCGCGCTCGACGAGGACGCGCACGTCGTCGGTGGACAGCGGCTGCAGCGTCAGCAGCAGGGACCGCGACAGGAGCGGGGAGTTGACCGAGAACGAGGGGTTCTCGGTGGTGGCGGCGACGAGCGTGACCCAGCGGTTCTCGACGCTCGGCAGCAGGGCGTCCTGCTGGGCCTTGGTGAAGCGGTGCACCTCGTCGATGAACAGGACGGTCTCGGACCCGTCGGCCGCGAGCCGGCGGCGCGCGTCGTCGACGACCGCGCGCACGTCCTTGACGCCCGCGGTGACGGCCGAGAGCTCGACGAACCGGCGTCCCGACGTGCTCGCGACCAGGTAGGCGAGCGTCGTCTTGCCGGTGCCCGGCGGGCCCCACAGGACGACGGAGGAGGGCACCGCGCGGCGCGCGCCCTCCTCGGCCGGCTCGACGAGGCGGCGCAGGGGCGAGCCGGGCACGAGCAGGTGCCCCTGGCCGGCGACCTCGTCGAGGGTGCGCGGGCGCATGCGCACCGCGAGCGGGGCGCCGGCGGCGGGGGCCGGCAGCCCGTGCGCGGTCGAGGAGACCGCGTCGAACAGGTCCATGCCTGCGAGCCTACGGGCCCCCTGCGACGGTCGGTCGCACGGTCACGACGGCGCGCGACCCCCGGGCCCGCGGTCGTGACGTGCGCCCGGCCCCCCCGACCTGCGAGCATGACCCGCGTGTTCGCACGCCTGGGTCGCACCGTCGCCCACCACCCGCGTCCCACGGTCGTCGTGTGGCTGGTCCTCACGGTCCTCGGCTACGCCCTGGCGGTGCAGGGCCTGCACGGGGAGAACCTGTTCGACCGGGTGGCGACCGGCTCGCCGGGCGTGCCGGGCACCGAGTCGACGCGCGGGCAGGAGATCCTCGCCGCGGAGCGGACGACGGGCCCGAGCGTGAACCTCGTGCTGTCCGGGCTCGACCCTGCGGACCCTGAGCTGGGGCCCGCGCTCGAGCCCGCGCGCGCCGAGCTGTCCGCGATCGAGGGCGTGGCGTCCGTGATCGACCCCCTGGTGCTGCCGGGCGGTGTCGAGAACCCGGCGTCGGCCCCGCTGCTCGCCCAGGACGGCGACGGGTTCCTCGTGGTCGTGGAGCTGGCGCCCGACCTGACGCAGGACGCGCAGGCCGCCGCGCTCGACGCGGTGGAGCAGCGGCTGCTCGAGGTGCCGGGCGAGCTCGCCGCCGTGGCGCCCGACGTCCAGGGCGTGGTCGGCGCCGAGCACCTCATCGTCGACGAGATCACGCAGCAGGTCGAGGAGGACCTGCGCACGGGTGAGGTCGTGGCGCTGCCGATCGCGCTGCTCATCATGGTGGTCGTCTTCGGCGGGTTCCTGGCTGCGGCGATGCCGATGGTGGGTGCGCTCGCCTCCATCGCGGGCGGGCTGGGCTCGCTGCTCGCGCTGACGTACGTGATGGACGTCGACGCGTCGGTGGTCAACGTGGTCACCGTGCTCGGGCTGGGTCTGTCGATCGACTACGGCCTGCTGATCGTGTCGCGGTTCCGCGAGGAGCTGCACCGCAGCGTCGGCACCGACGACGGCGCGGGCAGCCGCCGGCGCCGTGGTGACGGTGCGGTCGTCGCCGCGGTGGAGCGGACCATGGCGACGGCGGGCCGCACCGTGGTGTTCTCCGCCGTGACGGTCGCCGTCTCGATCGCCGGCCTGCTGGTGTTCCGCCCCGACATCCTGCGCGCCGTGGGGGCGGGCGGCGTGGCCGTCGTGCTGGTGGCGGTCGCCACCGCCGTCACGCTCGTCCCGGCGCTGCTCACGATGACGGGCCGCCGCCTGGCGAAGCCGGGGCTGCTGGCCCGCGTGCCGGGACTGCGGCGCGCGTCGGACGTGCGGCACGAGGAGGGCGCGTTCTCGAACCTCGCGGGACGCGTGCAGCGCCACCCGTGGTGGGTCATGCTCGGGTGCGTGGCGCTGCTGGCCCTGCTGGCGGCGCCGGCGCTGCGGATGGAGCTGCGGATCAGCGGCCTCGAGCTGCTCCCGGCGGGCACGACGCAGCGCGAGTACGTCGCCGACCTCGAGGAGAACTACCCGGCGGCGTCGTCCCCGGCCGTCACGGTCGTCACGGCCGCGTCGCTCCCGGAGGCGACCGCGTGGGCGCAGGAGATCGCGCAGCTGCCGGGTGTCGTCGCTGTCGACCCGCCGGCTCCCGTGGGCGCGTACGTCGTCCTCGGGGTGCGCGCGGACACCGACGACCCGGGCGGTCCGGCGGCCGCCGACGTCGTGCGCGAGGTGCGAGGGCTCGACGTGCCGTTCGAGCGGTGGGTGGTGGGTCAGGCCGCGTCGCAGATCGACTTCACCGACGCCCTGCTGGCGCGCGCACCGCTCGCGCTCGGGATCGTGGGCGTGGCCACCCTGCTCCTGCTGTTCCTCATGACGGGGTCGGTCGTGATCCCGGTGAAGGCCCTGATCACGAACGCGCTGTCCATCGTGGCGTCGCTCGGGGTGCTGGTCTGGGTGTTCCAGGACGGCCACCTCGAGGGGCTGCTGGGTTTCACGTCGACGGGCGGGATCGAGACGTACGTGCTGGCCCTGGTCGTCGCGTTCGCGTTCGGGCTGGCGATGGACTACGAGGTGTTCCTGCTCTCGCGCGTCAAGGAGCTGCACGACGACGGCCTGCCCACGGACGAGGCGGTCCGGCTCGGGCTGCAGCGGTCCGGGCGGATCATCACGTCCGCCGCGGCGATCATCATCGTCGTGTTCGCCGGCTTCGTCGTGGGTGACCTGGTCGTCATCAAGCAGGTCGGCTTCGCGCTCGCGTTCGCGGTGCTGATCGACGCGACCGTGGTGCGCCTGTTCCTCGTCCCGGCGACCATGACGATCCTGGACCGGGCCAACTGGTGGGCTCCCGGCCCGCTGCGCCGGCTGTACGAGCGCTTCGCGATCCTCCACTGAGCGCACCCGGGTACGGTCCACCGGTGCACCCGTCGCCGCCGTCCGGCGCCCCGCCGCTCGATGCCCCGCGGCCGCGCACGCGAGCGCTGCTGGCGGTCCCGGTCCTCGTGGTGCTGGTCACGGGGCTCGCCGTGTCGCGCGGCGACGGGCTCGCCGCCGATCTCGCCGGGGGTGCGCTGTACGCCGCGCTCGTGCACCTGCTGGTCCTGCTCGCCGTCCCGGCGGCGCACGGGGGCCGCGCCGCCGCGGTGGCGCTCGGGGTGTGCGTCGCCGTGGAGCTCGCCCAGCTCACGCCCGTCCCGGCGGCCGTCGGGGAGATGTGGCCGCCCGCCGCCTACGTCCTGGGGTCGACGTTCGTGGCCACGGACCTGCTGACCTACCTCGCGGGGGTGCTCGTCGTGGCGGGCGTGGAGGCCCTCACCGGTCGACGCCGTCGTCGCACCTGACGCCACGGGGCGGTCGCCGAGCACGCGACGCCGTCCTGCACGAGCCTGGACCCGGGGACGACACCCGGGGGTGGTCCGGATGGAGTGGTTCGACGCGGACGGGTACACGCTCGCGCGCGAGCTGGTGCAGCGCGGCGTCGCGGCCGTCCACGTCGTCGCGTTCGTCGCGGTGCTCCGCCAGTTCCGCCCGCTGCTGGGCGACCGTGGCCTGCTCCCCGTGCGGGCGTTCACGGCGCGCGTCCCGTTCCGGGCGAGCCCGAGCCTGTTCCACCGCTGGTACAGCGACCGGCTCGTCGTCGTCGTGGGGTGGGTCGGCGTCGTCGTCGCGCTGACCCTCGTCGTCGGCCTGCCGCAGCAGGGCCCGCCGTGGCTGCCGCTGCTCGCGTTCGCCCTGCTGTGGGCGCTGTACCTGTCGGTCGTCAACGTCGGGCAGGTCTTCTACGGGTTCGGGTGGGAGTCGCTGCTGCTCGAGGCGGGGTTCCTGGCGGCCTTCCTGGGGTCCGACGACGTGGCGCCGCCGCTGCCGGTCCTGGTGCTGCTGTGGTGGCTCGTCCTGCGCCTGGAGCTGGGGGCGGGGCTCATCAAGCTGCGCGGCGACCCGGCGTGGCGGGACCTGACGGCGCTGTACTACCACCACGAGACCCAGCCGATGCCCGGTCCGCTCAGCCGGCTGTTCCACCTGCTGCCGCGTCCGCTGCACCGGGTCGAGGTGCTGGCGAACCACGTGACGCAGCTGGTGGTGCCGTTCGGCCTGCTGGTGCCGGGTCGGGTCGCGTCGTGCGCCGCCGCGATCATGATCGTCACGCAGCTGTGGCTCGTGCTGTCGGGCAACTTCGCGTGGCTCAACTGGCTGACGATCGTGCTGGCGTGCTCCGCGATCGACGACCCGTCGTGGCGCTGGGCGCTCGGGCTCGTGGGCGTCGACCTCGGTCCGGTCGCACGCGTGGGCGACCCGCCGACCTGGTACGTGGTGGTCGTGCTGGCGATGGCGGTGCTGTGCGTGTGGCTGAGCCGTCACCCGCTGCGCAACCTGCTCTCGCGCCGGCAGGCGATGAACGCGTCGTTCAACGCGCTGCACCTCGTCAACGCCTACGGCGCGTTCGGCTCCGTGACACGGCGGCGCACCGAGGTGGTGGTGGAGGGCACGCGCGACGCGGACCCGGGGTCCGCGACGTGGCTCGAGTACGAGTTCCGCGGCAAGCCCACCGACGTGCGCCGGCTCCCCCGCCAGTACGCGCCGTACCACCTGCGCCTCGACTGGGGCATGTGGTTCCTCGCGCTCGGCTCGTCGTCGCAGCTGCGCTGGTTCGTGCCGTTCCTCGGTCGTCTGCTCGACGCCGACGGTCCGACGCTGCGCCTGCTCGCGCACGACCCGTTCGACGGCGAGCCACCGCGCTGGGTCCGCGCCCGCCTGTACCGCTACCGGTTCACCACCCCGGCGGAGCGGCGTGCCACGGGGCAGCGGTGGGTCCGCGAGCCCGACGGCCTGCTGGTCGACGCGACCGACAGCGCGCGGCTCGCCCGGATGCGGTGACCTGCGCCGCGCGTGCGCCGTCAGGCGATCAGCGACTGGCCGCCGTCGACGAACACCTCGGTGCCGGTCACGTGCCCGGCGGCGTCGGACACCAGGAAGGCGATGACGTCCGCTACCTGCCGCGACGAGCCGGACTCGTCGCCCGTGAGCGGGATCTGGCCCTGCGGGTACTCGGCGGGCACGCCGATGCCCTCGGTGTCCCGCTGCTCGGTGCTGTCCAGGATGTTCGTCTCGATCGCACCGGGGCACACGGAGTTGACCCGCACCCCGCGCGGGCCCAGCTCGACCGCCGCCATGCGGGCGAACGCGACCTGACCGGCCTTGCTCGTCGAGTACGCCGACGCACCCGCCGTCGTGAAGGTCCGGGTGCCGTTCATGGACGAGACGACGACGACTGCACCGCCCTGCCGGACCAGGAGCGGGACGGCGTAGCGGACGGTGAGGAACGTGCCCGTGAGGTTGGTGGTGAGCGTCGCGGCCCACTCGTCCGGCTCGAGCTGGTCGATCGGCGCCCACACGCCGTTGATCCCCGCGTTCGCGACGACCACGTCCAGGCGTCCGAGCTCGCGCTCGACGCGCGCGTAGACGTCGCGCACGGCGGCGGCGTCACCGACGTCCGCGGCCACCGCGAGCACCGTGCCGCCGCTGCCGCGGATCTCCTCGGCGACGTCGTCCGCACTGTCCTGGCTGTGCCCCAGCGCGACCACCGTCGCACCGTCCTGCGCGAGGCGCACCGCGGTGGCACGCCCGATGCCCGATCCCGCGCCCGTGACCAGCGCGACCTTGTCCTGCAGCGTCATCGTCCGCCCTCCCGTGGTGCGACACGCCGACGCTAGCCAACGGGGACGAGGACCGCCCGGCGAGCGGGGGCCGCCGGGGACGTCAGGGGTGGGTGACGCCCGGCGGTCCGTAGCCCGCGTTCTCGACGTCCACCCGGAACCCCAGGGCGGCGTAGACGCGGCGGGCGTGCACGTTGTCCGCGTACATGCCCAGCGAGACCCACGACGCGCCGTCCTGCAGGGCACGCCGGGCAGCCGTCGCGGTGATCGCGGCACCCAGACCCCGGCCGCGTGCCGCGGGCACGACGCCGAGTCCGTGCAGGTGCATCGACGGCGCCGACCCGCCCGGGCGGGTCGAGACGCCCAGCACACCGAGGAGGTCGCCGCCGTCGCCGGGCACACCCCACCACCCCACGTCGTCCGGGGCACCCGGGCGGTCGCGCGTCGTGGGGTGGCCGACGTCGAGGCACGCGTTGATGGCTGCGGCGTCACGCACCGGGTCGAGCGCGACCACGGCGTCCTCCCCCGGCTGCCGCGGCGGCGGTGCGTCCGTCGTGAAGCGGTCCCAGGAGGTCTGTCGTCGGATGCCCGCCGCGTCCAGCACCTGGGCGGGCACGTCGACGGCTCGCGGCACCGTGGCCCACCGCAGGCGGCCGCCGTGCCCGGCCAGCGCGTCGGGCACGAGCGCCTCGAGCTGGTCGACGTCGCCGAGCGCCCACAGGAGGTCATCGGCGGGCGAGTCGACGAGGAGCACGACCGCCGCGTCGTCCTGCGCGAGGACAGACGCGGCGGCCCAGCGCTCCCGGCCGTCGAGGACGTCGCGCCGCGCCCGCAGCACGGGCGGGAGGCGCTCCATCAGCCGTGCGGCCACCCGAGGCCCCCGCGTCAGTCCTGGGCGGCGGCGCTCGGCGCCGGCTTGGGCTTGACGTCGACGCCCGTGTCACGGCGCTGCTCGGGCGAGATCGGGGCCGGGGCACCGGTGAGCGGGTCGTAGCCGCCGCCGGACTTCGGGAAGGCGATGACCTCGCGGATCGAGTCCGAGCGCGTCAGGAGCGTGACGATCCGGTCCCAGCCGAAGGCGATCCCGCCGTGCGGCGGGGCGCCGAAGGCGAACGCGTCCAGGAGGAAGCCGAACTTCTCCTGCGCCTCCTGCGGCCCGATGCCCATGACCTCGAACACGCGCTGCTGGACGTCGCGGCGGTGGATACGGATCGACCCGCCACCGATCTCGTTGCCGTTGCACACGATGTCGTACGCGTACGCCAGCGCCTCCCCCGGCGCCTCCTCGAAGCGGTCGACCCACTCCGGCGTCGGCGACGTGAAGGCGTGGTGCACGGCGGTCCAGGCGCCGCCGCCGACCGCGACGTCGTCGTCCTCGCCGGTCGGCTTGAACAGCGGCGCGTCGACGACCCACACGAAGGACCACGCGGACTCGTCGATCAGGCCGCCGCGGCGTCCGATCTCGAGGCGTGCGGCACCGAGCAGCGCACGCGCGTCGGTGACCTTGCCTGCGGCGAAGAACACCGCGTCGCCCGGCTGGGCACCGACGGCCGCGGCGAGACCGGCCCGCTCCTCGTCCGTGATGTTCTTGGCGACCGGTCCACCGAGCTCGCCGTCCTCGCCGACCGTGACGTACGCGAGACCCTTGGCGCCGCGCTGCTTGGCCCACTCCTGCCACGCGTCGAAGCCGCGCCGGGGCGTGCTGGCACCGCCGGGCTGGACGACGGCCCCGACGTACGGCGCCTGGAAGACGCGGAACGGCGTCGCGGCGAAGTACTCCGTGAGGTCGGTCAGCTCGAGCCCGAAGCGCAGGTCCGGCTTGTCGCTGCCGTAGCGACGCATCGCCTCGGCGTACGTCATGCGCGGGATCGGCGTGGGGATCGTGTAGCCGATGAGCTCCCACAGGGACGTCAGGACGGCCTCGGCCAGCTCGATGACGTCGTCCTGGTCGACGAAGCTCGCCTCGACGTCGAGCTGGGTGAACTCCGGCTGCCGGTCGGCGCGGAAGTCCTCGTCGCGGTAGCAGCGGGCGATCTGGTAGTACTTCTCGAGCCCGCCGACCATGAGCAGCTGCTTGAACAGCTGCGGCGACTGCGGCAGCGCGTACCAGCTGCCCGGTGCGAGGCGGGCAGGGACGACGAAGTCGCGCGCGCCCTCCGGCGTCGAGCGGGTCAGCGTCGGGGTCTCGACCTCGACGAAGCCGCGCTCGTCGAGGACCGCACGCGCCGCGCGGTTGACCTGCGCCCGCAGCCGGAGCGCGTGGGACGGTCCCGCCCGGCGCAGGTCGAGGTAGCGGTAGCGCAGCCGCGTCTCCTCGCCGACGGGCTCGTCGACGGACGCCGAGACCTGGAAGGGCAGGGGCGCCGACTCGTTGAGCACCACGACCTCGTGCGCGACGAGCTCGACCTCACCCGTGGCGAGGTTCGGGTTCTCGTTGCCCGCGGGACGCCGGCCGACCTCGCCGGTGACCTGCAGCACGTACTCGGCGCGCAGGCCGTGCGCGACGGCCTCGTCGCGGATGACGACCTGGGCGATGCCCGAGGCGTCCCGCAGGTCGACGAACGCGACCCCGCCGTGGTCGCGACGCCGGTCCACCCAGCCCGTGAGGGTGACGGTGGTGCCGATGTCCTCGGCCCGCAGCGAGCCGGCGGTGTGGGTGCGCAGCACGGAAGGTCCTTCAGGTCGGGGTCCGCGCCCGGATGGGCGCATGACGATCATAGGTGCGCCCGCGCGGGCGGCCCACGCGGGATCGACGGCCCGGCGCGTGCCGCCCACCGCGCGACGACGGTCAGAACAGCGCGGGCTGCAGCTGGGCCGCGGCCGGGTGGGCCTCGCCGTCCCGGCGGGCCCAGCGCAGCCCCTCGGCGTCCGGCTGCGGCCGGTCGAGGCCGTGCTTCGCGAGCAGCGGCCGGACGCGCGCGTCGAGCCACGCGCGGTACTCGGCGTGCACGTACGACCCGCCCCGGAACACCCGCCCGTACCCGGCCACGAGCTCCGGCCGCTCGCGCGCGAGCCACGCGAGGAACCACTCGCGCGCGCCGGGCCGCAGGTGCAGCGCCATGACGCTGGCGCCCTGCGCACCCGCCTCCGCGACGGCACCGAGCAGCCGGTCGAGGTGGTCGGTCGAGTCGGTGAGCCACGGCAGGACGGGCGCGACCAGGACCTGCACGGGCAGGCCCGCGTCCCGGACCGCCCGCACCAGCGACAGCCGGGCCCGGGCGGTCGGCGTGCCGGGCTCGAGCTGCTGCTGGAGGTCGTCGTCCAGCACGGCGATCGACACCGCGAGCGACACGGGCACGTCCTGCGACGCCGCGGCCAGCAGCGGCAGGTCCCGCCGCAGCAGGGTTCCCTTGGTGAGCACCGACAACGGCGTCCCCGAGCCCGCGAGCGCCTCGATGATCCCGGGCATCAGCGTGTAGCGCCCCTCCGGGCGCTGGTACGGGTCGGTGTTGGTGCCGAGCGCCACGTGCTCGCGCGTCCACGACCGGCGGGTGACCTCGGCGCGCAGGACCTCGGCGACGTTGGTCTTCACCACGATCTGCGTGTCGAAGTCCTTGCCTGCGTCCAGGTCGAGGTAGCGGTGCGTGCCGCGGGCGAAGCAGTAGGTGCACGCGTGGAGGCAGCCGCGCATCGGGTTGACGGTCCAGCGGAACGGGACGGCCGACGCGTCGGGGACGCGGTTGAGCGCGGTGCGCGACAGCACCTCGTGGAACGTGACGCCGGCGAAGTCGGGCGTGCGGACGCTGCGGACCAGGCCGGGGAGCGTCCGCAGGTCCAGGCCGGGCAGGGCGTCACCCTCTCCCGCCTCGATCTTCTGCCCGTCCCAACGCACCCGGTGATTCGAACACGTGTTCGACGCCCGGTCAAGGTGTCGCGACGACGGAGACCTCGACGGCCGTGACGGCGGGTGCCGCGGGGACGGACGAGAAGCCGAACCGCACGGGCGGGTCCACGCGGCGCAGGCCACCGAGGGGCCGGTCGCCCCACCGCGCGTCGAGGGCCACGACCGCGTGCTGGTCGCGCGCGGCGTACACCTCCGTCGACCCGTCGCGGCCCCGGCCACGCGTGCGGACGCCCGGGACGACCGCACGTGCCGCCGCGTCGACGAGGCCCGCGGTCGCGCGGGCGCGCACGACGACCGGGGGGACCAGCCCGAGCAGCGCTCCCACCGGCGTGCGCGCCCCGATCGTCAGCCGCGCGCGCAGGGGCCCAGCGACCACCGTCCACGTGCGCGACGTCGGTTCGGCGACGACGCGCACGGGCACCACGTGCACGGCGTCGAAGGTGTACAGCCGCGTGATCAGCTCCACCACGTCGCTCCGCGGCGCCAGCAGCACCCGCGTGCCGTCGGGGTGCTCGACCATGACGTCGGCGAACCCGCCGAGCGGTGAGCGTCGCCAACGCCCGACCACGAGCCGTGTGCCGTGCGCCGAGCCGGCGCCCGCGATGTGCCCGTCGAGGACGACGGGCTCCGGGGCGACGTCAGGGGCGACGGTGGGCACGCCGCCACGCTAGGCGCGGGTCGACCCGGCCGCACCACGGCGCGACCGGGCCTCCCGCGGCGCTGCGCCCGTCAGCCGGCGGCGACGACGCGCGGCAGCAGGTCCTCGGCGGGCGGCTCCCACGTCGCCGCGTCGACCGGCGTCTGCTCGCCCGACCGGATGTCCTTGACCTCGTCCTGCGCGGGTGCGCCGTCCTCGTCCGTGTCGCCGACGAACCACACGAACGGGATCCCCCGGCGGTCGGCGTGCTTGATCTGCTTGCCGAACTTCGCGGCGCTCGGCGCGACCTCGGTGGGGATGCCGCGCGCGCGCAGCGCCGCGGCGACCGCGTCCGACGCCGAGCGGCGCTCCTCCGACGTGACGGCGACCAGCACCGCGGTGGGCACCGAGCGCGTCGCGCGCACGAGCCCCGCGGACAGCAGGCGCGAGACGAGCCGCGACACACCGATCGACAGGCCGACCCCCGGGTACGTCGTCGTGCCGTCCGACGCCAGGGTGTCGTAGCGACCACCGGAGCAGATCGACCCGAGGTCCTCGTGGCCGACGAGCACGGTCTCGTAGACCGAGCCGGTGTAGTAGTCGAGCCCGCGTGCGATCTTCAGGTCCGCGACCAGGACGCCCGGGGCGCGCTGTGCCGCGGCGGTGACGAGGGCGCCGAGCTCGCCGAGGCCCTCCTCGAGCAGCTCCGTGGACGCCCCGTGGCGCTCGGCGAGCTCGCGCACCCGGTCGACGACGGACGCGTCGCCGCCGTGCACGGCCGCGAGCTCGAGGCACGCCGCGGCCTGCTCCGGCGTCGCACCGGCCTCGGCGACGAGCAGGTCGGCCACCGCCTCGGGCCCGACCTTGTCGAGCTTGTCGATGCCGCGCAGCACCGCCTCGACGTCCTGGAGGCCCAGCCCGCGGTAGAAGCCCTCGGCGACCTTGCGGTTGTTCACCAGGATCCGCACGGGCGGGACGCCGAGGTCCGCGAGCGCGCCCAGGGCGTCGGCCATCACCAGCGGCAGCTCGACCTCGTAGTGGTACGGCAGCGCACCGGAGCCGACGACGTCGATGTCGGCCTGCACGAACTCGCGGAACCGGCCGTCCTGGGGCCGCTCGCCCCGCCAGACCTTCTGGATCTGGTAGCGCCGGAAGGGGAACGCCAGGCGCCCGGCGTTCTCGAGCACGTAGCGCGCGAACGGCACGGTGAGGTCGAAGTGCAGCCCGAGCTGCCCCTGACGGTCGGCGGGCTCGTCGGCGGCCGCGGGCTCGTCGTGCAGGCGGCGCAGCACGTAGACCTCCTTGGAGGTCTCGCCCTTGCGCAGCAGCTGGTCGAGCGGCTCGACGGCCCGCGTCTCGATCCCCGCGAAGCCGTGCAGCTCGAACGTGCGGCGCAGCACGTCGAGCACGTGCTGCTCGACGATGCGCCCGTCGGGCAGCCACTCGGGGAATCCGGACAGGGGTGTGGGTCGCGCCATGCCTCCGATGATCCCAGACCGGCAGGGCCGTCCCGCACCGGCGTCCACGTCGCGGGAGCCCGCGCGCGGGAGCCGTTCAGCGGGCGCGGGCCAGGTACGGGTTGGTCGCCAGCTCGGTCGCGACGTCCGTCGCCGGTCCGTGGCCGGGCAGCACGCGCGACGCGGGCGGCAGGGCCGCGACGACGTCGCGCAGGGTCGCCGCCATCGCGGCGTCGTCGCCCCCGGGCAGGTCGGTGCGCCCGATGCTGCCCGCGAACAGGACGTCGCCGGACAGCACGACCGGGTCCTGCTCCCCCGCGTCCACCAGGTACAGCGTGGAGCCCTCGGTGTGCCCGGGCGCGTGGCGCGCGACGACGCGCACGCCGCCGAGGTCCAGCTCCACGTCACCGGTGCGGCCGCTCCCGGCGGCACCGAACGGCTCGACGCTCTCCGGCGCGCGCCAGGACGCGACGTCGACCCCCGCGGCGCGCAGCGCCTGCGCGAGCGGACCGGACGGGTCGTGGCGGGGGTCCAGCACGCCGAGCGTCCCGAACGGGTCCTCGAGGCGGTAGGCGTCACCGGCGTGGAGGACCACCGGCACGTCCAGGTCCCTCGACAGCGCCGGCGCGTCCCACGTGTGGTCCGCGTGACCGTGCGTGACGAGCACCGCCCGGACCGTCAGCCCACGGGCCGCGACGAGCTGCCGGACCTGCAAGCCGGCACCAGCACCGGGGTCCACGACGACGCACGCGCCGTCCTCGCCCACGAGCACGGAGCACCGGGCGGCGAAGACGGGGGCGACGACCGTGAGGATCTCCATGCCCCGCACGCTAGACGAGCGCGCGCACGCGCGCCGCGCCCGGCGTGGCACGCGTGCGTCCACGCGGGTGCGCCGGTGCACGACGACGCCCCGGCCTTGCCTAGACTGTCCGGGGTCCGGCATGTGTCCGGTGGTCGCAGGCCTGACGGCGACGGTGCCCGAGCAGACGGCGCCGCACGCTGTCGGCACGACGAGACGAGGAGAGCGGTGTCTTCGAAGCGCGAGCGCGAGTACGAGCGCCGTCGGTACGAGAAGCTGCACGCACGCCAGCTGCAGGCGCAGCGGGCGCGCCAGCAGCGGATGCGGGTGATCGCCGGCGGCGTCGTCGCGGTGCTCGCGCTCGCCGTGGGGGCTGTCGCCGTCGTCAACTTCTCGCGCGACGACGGTGCACCGGCGGCCGCCGCGACCGACGACCCCGCCGCGAACGCGGCCCCGGCGGAGACCTTCCCGCCGCGCACCGGCAACGGCGGCGTCCTGCCGGAGGCCTCGCTCGCCGAGGACCGGACGTGGACCGGCACCCTCACGACGTCCGCGGGGGCCGTGGGCATCGAGCTCGACGGTGCCGCGGCACCCCAGGCGGTCGCGAACTTCGTGACCCTGGCCGGGGAGGGCTACTTCGACGACACGATCTGCCACCGCCTCGTGCCCCAGGGCATCTACGTGCTCCAGTGCGGCGACCCGACCGCCACCGGCACGGGTGGCCCGGGCTACACGTGGGGTCCGATCGAGAACGCACCGTCGGACGACATGTACCCGGCAGGCACGATCGCCATGGCCCGCGTCGGCGGCGACGCCGCCTCGATGGGCTCCCAGTTCTTCCTCGTCTACGAGGACTCGCAGATCCCGTCAGACACGGCGGGCGGCTACACCGTGTTCGGCCACATCACGTCCGGTCTGGACGTGCTGAAGGCCATCGCTGACGCGGGGACCCAGGACGGCAGCGAACGTCCGGTCACCGACGTCACCATCGAGGGAGTGGAGATCCAGTGACCGAGCACCCGACGACGTCGTCCCCGGACGACGCCGAGCAGGCTCCCCCTCCCACGGGCGACCCGGTCGGCACGACCGCGCCGGACGTGACCGAGGCGCCCGAGGTGGCACCCGTCGACGACGCGGCAACGGCCGACGCGACCGAGCCCGAGCCCACGGCCGAGGCCGCACCGGAGGAGCCCTCCGGCGAGGCCACCGAGGAAGCCACCGAGGAGCCCTCCGGCGAGGCCTCCGAGCCCACGGCGGAAGCCGTCACCGAGGAGTCCTCGGGCGAGGCCACCGAGCACGCGACGACCGAGGCCGCTCCCGAGCCGGCACAGGACGTGACCGCGTCCGAGGTCCCGGCTGACGTCCCGACGGACGACGTCACGGACACCCCGGCCGACGGCACGCCGGCCCCGGCAGCACCCACGCCCGCTCCGCGTCCCTCCCCCGCGTCCGTGCGCCCGGTCCCGCGGCCCGTGCCGCGGCCGTCGGCTGCCGCGACGTCGCCCGCCGGTCCGGTGGTGCCCGTCCCGACCCCCGACGAGGAGGCCGCGGCCGCGCACGCCGCCACCTTCGGCCGCGTCGACGAGGACGGCACCGTGCACGTCGTCGAGGCGGCGGGCGAGCGCGTCGTGGGGCAGTTCCCCGGTGCGAGCGCGCCCGAGGCGCTCGCGCTGTACGTCCGACGGTTCCTGGACCTGCAGGCGAAGGTCGCGCTGTTCGACGCGCGGCTGTCCGCGACCGACCTCTCGGTCAAGGAGATCGACCAGACCCTCACGCGCCTCACCGAGGAGCTCGCCGAGCCGGCCGCCGTGGGCGACCTCGACGCGCTGCGCGCACGCCTCGAGGGTCTGCGGGCCCGGGCGGCGGAGCGACGCGCGCAGGCCGACGCCGAGCGCGCCGCGGCGCGGGAGGCGGCCGTCGCCGCACGCACCCAGATCGTCGAGCAGGCCGAGAAGATCGCCGCGACCGACCCGTCACGCATCCAGTGGCGGCCCGCCGGCGAGCAGCTGCGCCTCCTGCTGGACCAGTGGAAGGACGCCCAGCGGTCCGGCCCGCGCATCGACCGGCCCACCGAGGAGTCGCTCTGGAAGCGGTTCAGCCACGCCCGCACCACGTTCGACCGCGAGCGGCGCCACTTCTTCGCCGAGCTCGAGGCGCGCAACTCCGAGGCGAAGACCGTCAAGGAGCAGCTCGTGGCCGACGCGGAGCGGCTGGCGACGAGCACCGACTGGGGTGCGACGTCCGCGGCCTTCCGCGACCTCATGACCCGCTGGAAGGCGGCCGGGCGGGCCAACCGCCAGGTCGACGACGCGCTGTGGGCCCGGTTCCGGACCGCGCAGGACGCGTTCTTCGCCGCGCGCGACGCCGCGAACCAGGCGATCGACGAGGAGTTCCGCGCGAACCTCGAGGTCAAGGAGGCGCTGCTCGTCGAGGCCGAGGCGCTGCTGCCGGTCCGCGACCTCGGCGCCGCCAAGGCCGCGCTGCGCTCGTTGCAGGACCGGTGGGACGCGGCGGGCAAGGTGCCGCGCGCCGACGTCCAGCGGGTCGAGGGCCGGATGCGGGCCGTCGAGACGGCGGTGCGTGAGGCCGACTCGGCGCAGTGGCGTCGCAGCAACCCCGAGACGCGTGCCCGTGCCGAGGGTGCGGCCGCGCAGCTGGAGCAGGCGATCGCGGGCCTCGAGGCCGACCTGGAGAAGGCGAAGGCCGCGGGTGACCAGCGCCGGGTCACGGAGGCGCAGGCCGCGCTCGACGCCCGGCGCGCCTGGCTCGAGCAGGTGCAGCGCGCCGCTCAGGACGCCCGCGGCTGACGCTGCGACCCGTCCGTCCACAGGATGCCCGTCCGCTCCCCCGTCCGGGGAAGCGGGCGGGCATCCTGGCTCCCATGATCGTCTGCGACCCGTCCGCGGCTCCGGCCTCCCTGCAGCGGCTGCGTCCGCGTCCGCCGGCGCCCGGGCCCGTCGTCGTGCGACGCGACGACGTCCCTGCCTCGGCGTGGACCGGCCTGCACCTCGACGGGGTGCTCGCGCCGCTCTGGGGCGACGTCGCCCGGGTCCGCGGGACGCGCGAGGACCCGGCCGTCCGCGCGAGCGCGTTCGCGCCGCTGGTGCCGGCGCGCGGAGCCGTCGGGCGGCTCGCCGCGGCCTGGGTGCACGCCGGCGGCGCACCGCCGCGGCGGGTGACCGTCCTCGTGCGCTCGGGAGCCCGGCGGCCCGATCCGCACCCCGACCGGACGACCGCGGAGGCCGACCTCGTCGACGAGGACCTGCAGACCGTGGGCGGTGTGCTCGTCACGACCGTCGCGCGCACCGCGGTCGACGTCGCGCGCTGGGTGCCCGCACCGACCGCGGTACCGGTGCTGCGCATGCTGCTGCCGCACGGCCTGGACCCCCACGAGGCCCTGCGCCGGATCGACGCGCACCCCGGTGGCCGCGGGCTGCGCACCGCGCGGGCCACCCTCCGGCAGGTGTGAGCCGCGGGCCGTCGTCGGCTGCTCCCAGGCGTCAGGCCCGGATCGCCGGCTCCTCGGCCCCGCGCGACCCGGTGATCCGGTAGACGTCGAAGACGCCCTCGACCTTGCGGACCGCGCTCAGCACCGACGCCAGGTGCGACGGCTCGGCCATCTCGAACACGAAGCGCGAGAGCGCGACACGGTCCCGCGAGGTCGAGACCGACGCCGACAGGATGTTGACGTGGTGGTCGGACACGACCCGGGTCACGTCCGACAGGAGCCGGCTGCGGTCCAGGGCCTCGACCTGGATCTGCACCAGGAACATCTGCGAGCTGGTGTGCGTCCACTCCACCTCGACGATGCGCTCGGGCTGGCGGCGCAGGGCCTCGACGTTGAGGCAGTCGGTGCGGTGCACCGAGACCCCCGCGCCCCGCGTCACGAACCCGACGATCTCGTCGCCGGGCACGGGCGTGCAGCACTTGGCGAGCTTGACCCACACGTCGTCGACGCCCTTGACGACCACGCCGGGGTCGCCGCTGCGCACCCGGCGGCCCGTCGCGCCCGGGCGCGCCGCCTCGGCGAGGTCCTCCTCCTGGGCCGGCTCCCCGCCCAGCGAGTGCACGAGCCGCTGCACCACCGACGCCGCCGAGGCCTGGCCCTCGCCGACGGCCGCGTACAGCGCCGAGACGTCCGCGAACCGCATCTCGTGCGCGAGGGCCACGAGTGCCTCGTGCGACATGAGCCGCTGGATGGGGAGGTTCTGCTTGCGCATCGCCTTGGCGATGGCGTCCTTCCCGTGCTCGATCGCCTCCTCGCGGCGCTCCTTGGTGAACCACTGCCGGATCTTGTTGCGCGCCCGGGGGCTCTTGACGAACGCGAGCCAGTCACGGCTGGGCCCGGCGGTCTCGGACTTGGAGGTGAAGACCTCGACGACGTCGCCGTTCTCGAGCGTCGAGTCCAGCGGCACCAGCCGGCCGTTGACGCGCGCACCCATCGTGCGGTGACCGACCTCGGTGTGCACCGCGTAGGCGAAGTCGACCGGCGTGGAGCCGGCGGGCAGCGCCTGCACGTCGCCCTTGGGCGTGAACACGTAGACCTCGGCGCCGGCGATCTCGTCGCGCAGCAGGTCGAGGAACTCGGCCGGGTCGGCCGTCTCCCGCTGCCAGTCGACGAGCTGACGCAGCCACGTCATGTCGTTGCCGGCCGCGTCCTGCGGGCCGTTGCTCTTGGCGGTCTCCTTGTACTTCCAGTGCGCCGCCACCCCGTACTCCGCGCGACGGTGCATGTCGTGCGTGCGGATCTGGATCTCGACGGGCTTGCCGCCCGGCCCGATCACCGTCGTGTGCAGCGACTGGTAGAGGTTGAACTTCGGCATCGCGATGTAGTCCTTGAACCGGCCGGGGACCGGGTTCCACCGCGCGTGGAGCGCGCCGAGAGCCGCGTAGCAGTCCCGGACGGTGTCGACGAGGACACGCACGCCCACCAGGTCGTAGATGTCCGTGAAGTCGCGGCCGCGGACGATCATCTTCTGGTAGATCGAGTAGTAGTGCTTCGGCCGGCCCGTCACGGCCGCCTTGATCTTGGCCGACCGCAGGTCGGCACCGACCTGGTCGCGCACCGTGGCGAGGTACTCCTCGCGCGCGGGCGCGCGCTCGGCGACGAGGTGGACGATCTCGTCGTAGACCTTGGGGTAGAGCGTCGCGAACGACAGGTCCTCGAGCTCCCACTTGATGGTGTTCATGCCCAGCCGATGGGCGAGCGGCGCGTAGATCTCGAGCGTCTCGCGCGCCTTCTTCTCCGCCGACGCCGCGGACACGAACTTCCACGTGCGCGCGTTGTGCAGGCGGTCGGCCAGCTTGATGACGAGCACGCGGATGTCGCGGGACATCGCCACGACCATCTTGCGGACGGTCTCGGACTGCGCCGCGTCACCGTAGGTGACCTTGTCGAGCTTCGTGACCCCGTCGACGAGCATCGCGACCTCGGGCCCGAAGTCACGCCGCAGCTGGTCCAGGGAGTAGTCGGTGTCCTCGACGGTGTCGTGCAGCAGCGCGGCCACGATCGTGGACGGTGTCATGCCGAGCTCGGCGAGGATCGTGGCGACCGCGACGGGGTGCGTGATGTACGGGTCGCCGCTCTTGCGCATCTGGCCCCGGTGGGCGTGCTCGGCGACGACGTAGGCCTGCTCGATCACCGAGAGGTCGGCCTTCGGGTGGTTGGTGCGCACCGCGTGCAGCACCGGCTCCAGCGCCGGGTACGCGGGAGCGGACCGCCCGGAGAGACGTGCCAGACGTGCCCGCACGCGACCCGTCGAGCCGGTGGCCGGCTCGACCTCGGGCGCGGTCGGGGCCGCGGCGGCCGACGCGCTCTCCTCCGGGGGCGCGGCGACGACAGGCACCGGTGACGTCACGGCGTCAGCCCCTGCTCCGACCTTCTCCGCCATCGCCGCTCACCCCCTCCTGTCGTTCGCACGATTCTACGACCGAGACGCGCGCGTCCCGGCATCGGCGCCGTCGGCGCGGCTGGGCGGGTGCCCTGCCCTCAGGGCAGGGTCAGGAGCACGTCGACGTCCCGCCCCGGGAGCAGGGCGCGGCCGTCCAGGGCGCCGAGCTCGACGAGGAAGCTGAGCCCGACGACCGTCGCGCCGCAGGACTCGAGCAGCTCGATCGTGGCCGCCGCGGTCCCGCCCGTGGCCAGCACGTCGTCGATCACCAGCACGCGCGCGCCCGCGGGGACGGTGGACGGCTGGATCTCGACGGACGCCGATCCGTACTCCAGCGCGTAGGACTGCGACGCGACCTGCCCGGGCAGCTTGCCGGCCTTGCGCACCGGCACGACGCCGGCACCGAGCGCCACGGCGACCGGGGCGGCGAGCAGGAAGCCGCGCGCCTCCATCCCGGCGACGAGGTCCACGGGACCGTGCGGGTGCCCGGCGAGCGCCGTCACGACCCGCGCGAACGCGGCGGCGTCCGCGAGCAGCGGCATGATGTCGCGGAACTGGACGCCGGGCTCCGGGAAGTCCGGCACGGTCCGCAGCATGCTGTCGACCAGCTCGGCGAGACCCGCCCGGTCGTCCGACGGGCCGGGCTGCGCGCCCGGCCCGTCCACCACGGTGCTCATCGGCCCTTGCGCCGCGGCTGTGCCGCAGCACCCAGGTGACCACCGGGCCGCAGCGCGGCGGCCGCGCGCGGCGCCGCACCGACGACCTCGCCGTCGTCCGTCGAGACGCCCGCGCGGGCGGCCAGCACCTTGGCGGTGTGCTCACGGATCCGCGGCTCGCGCTCCCGCAGCGTCACCTCGAGGGGCGTCGCCAGGAAGACCGACGAGAACGTCCCCACGAACATGCCGACGAACAGCGCCAGCGCGATGTCGCGCAGCGTCCCGGCACCGAGGATGAACGCGCCGATCACGAGGATCGAGGCGACCGGCAGCAGTGCCACCACGGACGTGTTGATCGACCGGACGAGCGTCTGGTTGACGGCCAGGTTCGCCTTCTCGGCGTACGTGAACCGCGACTGCTCGAGCACGTCCGCGGTGTTCTCGCGCACCTTGTCGAAGACGACCACCGTGTCGTAGATCGAGTAGCCGAGGATCGTGAGGAACCCGATCACCGTCGCCGGCGTGACCTCCCACCCGACGGCGGCGTACACGCCGACCGTGAGGATCAGGTCGTGGAACAGCGCCAGCATGGCCGCCGCCGCCATCCGCCAGTTGCGGAAGTAGACGGTCATGACGATCGACACGAAGACGAGGAACACGACCAGGCCCGTGACCGCCTTCTGCGAGACGTCCTGGCCCCAGGTCGGGCCGATGAAGGTGCTGGTGACCTGGTCCTCGTCGACGTCGAAGGCCGCGATGAGGCTGTTGGTGACCTCCGTGACCTCCTCGCTCGTGAGCTCGGCGGTCTGGATGCGCAGCGACGAGCCGCCGACCGTCGTGACGCGCGGGACCTCGTCCGGCGCGATCGCGAGCACCGTGTCGGTCGCGAGCTGCTGGTCCGTCGTGTCGACGCCGGACACGACGAACTCGGAGCCGCCACGGAACTCGATGCCGGGGTTGAGGCCCGGCACGAAGAGCAGGACGCCCGAGATCGCGACGAGCACTGCCGAGATGAGGTACCAGGTCCGTCGGCGCCCGACGATGTCGTACGAGCGGCGACCGGTGTACAGGTCGTTGCCCCACTGGGCGAATCCCGTGGCCATCAGCGGTCGCTCCCCTCAGGACGGCCGGAGATGGGCTCGTCGTCGACAACGGTCGTGGGTGGGTCCTGCGGTCGTCCTGCGGCCGCCTGGGCGGCGCGAGCGGCCGCGCGGCGCTCGGCGATGGTCATGCCGGACGCACCGACCGCGACGGGCTCGCGCGAGGACGCGGAGCCCGCGGTGGCCGCGGCCTTCGGACCGCCCGCGACCCGGCCGCGACCCGCGTAGCGCGTCGTGTCGACGCCCAGCCGGCGCGGGTCGAGACCCGAGGCGGGGTGCCCCTCGGCGAAGAACCGCGTGCGCCCGAGCAGCACCATGAGCGGGTGCGTGAACAGGAACACCACGACGAGGTCGACCAGGGTCGTCAGACCGAGCGTGAAGGCGAAGCCGCGCACGCCGCCGACGGCCAGCAGGTACAGGACGATCGCGGCCGTGAAGTTGACGGCGTCGGACGCCAGGATCGTGCGCCGGGCACGCTCCCAGCCCTTCTCGATGGCGGCACCCAGCGAGCGGCCGTCGCGCAGCTCGTCGCGGATGCGCTCGAAGTACACGATGAACGAGTCCGCGGTGATGCCGATCGCGACGATGATGCCCGCCACGCCGGGCAGCGAGAGCCGGTAGCCCTGCAGCCACGACAGCAGGACGATGACGCCGTAGGTGATGACGGCCGCGACCAGCAGCGACGCGACCGTGACCAGGCCGAGCGTGCGGTACTGGAACAGCGAGTACACGACCACGAGCAGCAGGCCGAACACGCCCGCGAGCAGACCCTTCTGGAGCTGCTCGGACCCGAGCGTCGCGGAGATCTGCTGGACGCTCTGCTCCTCGAAGCTGATCGGCAGCGAGCCGAAGTTCAGCTGGTTCGCGAGCGTCGCGGCGGTCTCGCGGGTGAAGGACCCCGAGATCTGCGCCTGGCCGTTCGGGATGACCTCGTTGACGGACGGCGCCGAGATGACGAGGGCGTCGAGCACGACCGCGAACTGGTTGAGCGGCTCCCCCTGGCTCGCCAGGCGCGTGGTCACCTCGGTGAACTTCGGCGTGCCCTTGCCGGTGAACTCCAGGTTGACGACCCACTGACCGGTCGAGGCACCGGTCGACGTGGTGCCCAGCCCCGAGGTGGCGGTGGCGATGTCGGCACCGGGGATCTCGACCGGACCCAGGATGAACTTGGCCAGGCCCTCGAGGTCGCACGCGACGACGGCCTTGTCGGGGTCACCCGGCACGCCACCCGTCCGGTTCTCCGGCAGCGTGCAGTCGAGCGCGTCGAACTCCGCCTGCACGGCGGGGGTCACGTAGTACGCCACGTCGCTCGGGCTGTCCGGCGCGGCCTTGGTCGGCTGGTCGGACGGCGCGGCGTCGTCGGCGGCAGCGTCGTCGCCCGCGGCGTCGGGCGTGGCCGCCGCGGCGCCCATCACCAGGACGGGTCGGAACTCCATCTGCGCCGACGTGCGCACGAGGTCCAGCGTCTCCTCGCTGGGCCGGCCCGGCAGACCGACGACGATCTTGTCCCCGCCCTGGCTCGTGATCTCGGCCTCGGCGACGCCGGAGGCGTCGACACGCTGGCGGATGACCGCGATCGCCTGGTTGATCGTCTCCGACGTGACGGAGCCCTGCGCCTCGGGCACGGGCTGCAGGATGACCTGCGTCCCGCCCTCGAGGTCGAGCGCGAGGTTCGGCGTCAGCGACGCGTCACCCCAGCGTGTGCCGGCGAAGATCGACGCGAACAGCGCGACGACCAGCACCGCGAGGGTGACGAGCGTGCGGACCGGCCGTTCACGGCGGCGGGGAGGAGGAGCCAACGGAGTTCTTCTCTCGTGCGCGCACCGGCCACGGAGGCGGCCGGTGGGGTCGGGGCCCGGGCGTCATCGCCCGGGCCAGGGAGTCACTGGTTGTCGCGGTCGCGGTCCTCGCGCCCGGACGCCGGCGGCTCCGGCGGCAGGGAGGACAGGTCGTCGGGGACGTCCACGACGGGCACGTCCTCCACGACGGCGGGCTCGGCGTCCGCCGCGTCGTCGACGACGACCGGCTCGGACCGGCGGGCGATCGCGGCACGCAGCCAACGGGTCGAGCTGCCGGGCGTCGACTCGAGCGTCACGACGTCCCCGTCGATCGCGGTCACGGTGCCGAACAGCCCGGAACCCGTCATGACCTCGTCGCCGACGGCGAGGTTGCTGCGGAAGTCGGCAGCCTCGCGCTGCTGCTTGCGCGAGCGGCTCGACATGAACCACAGCGCCGCGAAGGCGAGCAGCATGATGACCAGGAACGAGTAGTCCATGAGGTGGTGGTTCTCCGCATCGTGTCAGACGTCGGCCGCAGTCTAGGCGCCGCGGCCCGACGCTCCAACGTGCGAGCGTCCCCGGGGGTTCCCTCCCGGTCCGTACCTGCCTCCGAGGGTACCCGCGGCGATCAGCCGAACAGCGTGTCGGCGGGCGCCGGCACCGGCAGCCCGAGGTGCTCCCACGCGGGTGGCAGCGCCACGCGACCGCGCGACGTGCGCCCGATGAGACCCTCGCGGACCAGGAACGGCTCGGCGACCGTCTCGACGGTCTCGGGCTCCTCCCCCACGGCGACCGCCAGCGTCGTCAGCCCGACCGGGCCGCCGCCGAAGCGTCGGCACAGCGCGTCCAGCACGGACCGGTCGAGACGGTCCAGTCCGCGCTCGTCGACCTCGTAGACCTCGAGGGCCGACCGGGCCGCGGCGAGCGAGAGCATGCCGTCGCCGCGCACCTGCGCCCAGTCCCGCACGCGCCGCAGCAGCCGGTTGGCGATGCGGGGCGTGCCGCGCGAGCGCGACGCGATCTCGGCGGCGGCCGTCACGTCGAGCGGGACGCCCAGGAGCCCGGCCGACCGGACGAGCACGCGCTCGAGCTCGGCGTCGTCGTAGAAGTCGAGGTGCCCGGTGAAACCGAAGCGGTCCCGCAGCGGCGCGGGCAGCAGGCCGGCGCGCGTCGTCGCGCCCACGACGGTGAACGGGGGCAGGGACAGCGGGATCGCGCTCGCGCCGGCCCCCTTGCCGACGATGACGTCGACGCGGAAGTCCTCCATCGCGACGTAGAGCAGCTCCTCGGCCGGACGGGCGAGCCGGTGGATCTCGTCGATGAACAGCACCTCGCCCTCCTCGAGCGAGGACAGCACCGCGGCGAGGTCGCCCGCGTGCTGGATGGCCGGCCCGCTGGTCACGCGCAGCGACGCACCGAGCTCGGCGGCGATGATCATCGCGAGCGTCGTCTTGCCCAGACCCGGGGGGCCCGACAGCAGCACGTGGTCCGGCGCGCGCCCGCGCCCGAGCGCCGCCTGCAGGACCAGGGACAGCTGGTCGCGCACGACCCGCTGCCCGACGAACTCGTCGAGCCGCCGGGGACGCAGCGCCGCCTCCGCGGCGCGCTCCGGCTCGTCGGCGGCGGGACGCACGAGCGACTCGGCCCCGTACGCCTCCAGGTCGCCGTCCTCGTCCGTCCCGCCGACCTCGAGGCGCGGGGAGCCGGCGTCACGCACGCGCGCCGCCCAGCGAGCGCAGCGCCGCGCGCAGCACGCCCGGCACCTCCTCGGCGCCGACCGGGGCCGGTGAGCCGTCGAGCACCGAGGCGACCGCGTCCTGCGCGGCCCGCAGCGGCCAGCCCAGCCCCACGAGCGCCTCGACGACCTGCTCCCGGTGGTCCGCGGACGAGACCACGGCGGCGCCCGCCGTCGGCGAGGGTGCACCCAGCCGCTCCCCCAGCTCGAGGACGATGCGCTGCGCGCCCTTGCGGCCGATGCCGGGCACGCGCATGAGCGCCGCGAGGTCCTCGTGCGCGACCGCACGACGCAGCCCGTCGGGGGTATGCACCGCGAGCATGGCCAGCGCAAGGCGCGGACCCACGCCCGAGACCGTCTGCACCGCCTCGAAGACGTCGCGCTCGTCGTCGTCGGCGAAGCCGAACAGCGTCAGCGCGTCCTCCCGCACGACGAGCGACGTGAACAACCGACCCGGCTGCCCGACGCGCAGGCCCGCGAGCGTCGCCGGCGTCGCCTGGACCAGCAGGCCGACGCCCCCGACCTCCACGACCGCCGCGTCCAGCCGTACTGCCAGCACCGTCCCGTACACCGACGCGATCACCGCGCGCTCCTCCTGTCGTCGACCGCCCCACTCTCCCACACGGGGCGAACAGGTGTACGAACGACACGCGCCGGCGTCGCGCCCCGGGTCGTCACGCGCGCCGCCGCGCCGCCTGCTCCGCCGCGGCCCACTGCCGCTGCGCCGTCGTCATGCCACCGGGTTCGCGCTGCGGCGCCCCGAGGGCCCCCGCCGGGCGCCACAGGTGGCAGATGGCGAGCGCGAGCGCGTCGGCCGCGTCGGCGGGCCTCGGCACCTCGGCCAGCCCCAGGAGCCGCGCCACCATCGTCTGGACCTGCGCCTTGTCCGCACGTCCCGAGCCGGTGACCGCCGCCTTCACCTCGCTGGGCGTGTGCAGCGCGACGGGGATCCGCCGGCGCGCGGCCGCCACCATCGCGAGCCCGGCGACCTGCGCGGTCCCCATGACGGTGCTGACGTTGTGCTGCGCGAAGACCCGTTCCACCGCGACGGTGTCGGGGGCGTGCTCCTCGAGGCACTCCTCGAGGGCCCGCTCGATGAGGAGCAGCCGCTGGTCGACGTCGAGCGTGGGGTCGGAGCGTGCGACCGACACGTGCACGAGGCGCGCGCGACGGCCCGGCAGGGAGTCGACGACGCCGAGGCCGCACCGGGTCAGGCCGGGGTCCACTCCGAGCACGCGCACGCGGCCATCGTCGCAGGCGTCCGGCGTGCCACGGGCCCCGCCACACCGGTGACGGGGCCCGTGCGTGCAGGCCGCGGCCTGCGGTGCGTCACTCGGCGTCGAGCTCCGCCATGACCTCGTCGGAGGCGTCGAAGTTGGCGTAGACGTTCTGGACGTCGTCGGAGTCCTCGAGCGCGTCGATGAGCCGCAGCACCTTGCGTGCGCCGTCGGCGTCGACCTCGACCTGCGTGGAGGGCCACCAGACCACGTCGGCCGAGTCGTAGTCGATGCCGGCCTCCTGCAGCGCGGTCCGCACGGCCACGAGGTCGGTCGCGGCGCTGATGACCTCGAACGTGTCGCCGAGGTCGTTGACCTCCTCGCCGCCCGCCTCGAGGACGGCCTCCATGACGGCCTCCTCGTCGGTCCCCTCCTGGGGCACGACGACGACGCCACGCCGGCTGAAGATGTACGCGACGGAGCCCGGGTCGGCCATCTGGCCGCCGTTGCGCGTGAAGGCGACCCGCACGTCGGACGCGGCACGGTTGCGGTTGTCGGTGAGGCACTCGACCAGCACGGCGACACCGCCGGGGCCGTAGCCCTCGTACGTGATCGACTGGTAGTCCGCGCCGCCGGCCTCCTGGCCGGACCCGCGCTTGACCGCGCGGTCGATGTTGTCGTTCGGGACCGACGACTTCTTGGCCTTCTGGATGGCGTCGAAGAGCGTCGGGTTGCCGGCGGGGTCACCACCGCCCGTGCGGGCGGCCACCTCGACGTTCTTGACGAGCTTGGCGAAGAGCTTGCCGCGCTTCGCGTCGATGACGGCCTTCTTGTGCTTGGTGGTGGCCCACTTGGAGTGACCCGACATGGCTCGTTACCCCTTCGTCTCCGCTGGTGCGCCCGCGTCGCTCCCCCACGCCGCCGTCCTGCTGGGGACGGGCCGGGGACCCCGCGACGTCACAGGCTGTCGCGGACGATCTGCACGAACAGTCGGTGCACCCGCGGGTCCCCGGTCACCTCGGGATGGAACGAGGTCACGAGCAGCGGGCCCTGGCGCACCGCGACGATCCTACCGGCGGCGGGCCCGTCCGCGACGCGGCCGACCACCGTGGCGGCGGGGCCGACCTCCTCGACCCACGGGGCCCGGATGAAGACCGCGTGCAGGGGGTCCTGGCCGCTGTCGGCGATCCCGTCCACGACCAGGTCGGTCTCGAACGAGTCCACCTGCCGGCCGAAGGCGTTGCGGCGCACGGTGATGTCGACGCCCCCGAGGGTCTGCTGCCCCTCGATGCCGCCGATGATCCGGTCCGCCAGCAGGATCATCCCCGCGCACGACCCGTAGGCGGGCATGCCGGAGCGCAGCCGGTCGCGCACCGGTCCGTCCAGGTCGAAGGCGCGCAGCAGCTTGTCGATGGTCGTCGACTCCCCGCCGGGCAGGACGAGCGCGTCGACGGCGTCCAGCTCGGCGGGGCGTCGCACGCCGACCGCGTCGACACCGAGCGAGGTCAGCACGGCCACGTGCTCGCGGACGTCGCCCTGCAGCGCCAGGACACCGATGGTGGGGCTCACGGTCGACGATCCTAGGTGGGTCGTGGCACGTCGGCGTGCGTCCCTGCGCGGCTCACTCCCGGACGAGCCCGAGGTGCCGGGTGGTGCCGTCCCAGACGAGCACGTCGCGGACGAGCTGGGCCAGGCCCGCGGGGAAGACCTCGATCTCGACGCGCGCGAGCTCGTCGAGCCCCCACCACCGGAGCTCGTCGATGACGTCCCGCTCGACGTCCGTCCAGCCGTCCCGGCTGAGCGCGACGTCCGTGCTGCGCACCCGGGCGACGAACAGGTCCTCGTGCTGGCGGCAGGTGCGGGCCGCGAAGTCGAACAGCGCCGAGCGCGTGTACACCGGGCCCACGAGCTCGTCGGCCGTCAGCACGATCCCCGTCTCCTCGTGCACCTCGCGCACCGCTGCGGACCGCGCGTCCTCGCCGGGGTCGATGCCGCCGCCGACCGTGAACCACCACGAGCGGTCCGGGGCGTCCACGTCGTGGCCGCGCACGAGCAGCACGCGGTCCGCCTCGTCGAGCAGGATCACGCGAGCGGCGCTGCGCGACAGGACGCCGTCACGCCCCGGCACCCAGCCCCCGTCGAGGACGGCGGCGGGGCCGTGCCCGGGGGCGGGGCGGCCCCGGGCGGCGCCGGGGGGCACGAGGGGGACGACCCCGGGGTTCTGCGGGTCGGGCGTGGTCACCAGCCCCGCTCGGCGAGGCGGTGCGGCACCGGGACGTCGTCGACGTTGATGCCCACCATGGCCTCGCCCAGCCCGCGCGAGACCTTGGCGATGACGTCCGGGTCGTCGTAGAACGTGGTCGCCTTGACGATCGCGGCCGCCCGCTCGGCCGGGTTGCCGGCCTTGAAGATGCCGGAGCCGACGAACACGCCCTCGGCGCCCAGCTGCATCATCATCGCCGCGTCCGCGGGGGTCGCGATGCCACCGGCGGTGAAGAGCACGACGGGCAGCTTGCCGGCCGTCGCGACCTCCTTGACCAGCTCGTACGGTGCCTGCAGCTCCTTCGCGGCGAGGTACAGCTCGTCCTCGGGCAGCGAGGTCAGGCGCCGGATCTGGTCGCGCAGGGTCCGCATGTGGGTCGTCGCGTTCGACACGTCGCCCGTGCCCGCCTCGCCCTTCGAGCGGATCATCGCGGCGCCCTCGGTGATGCGACGCAGCGCCTCGCCCAGGTTGGTCGCACCGCAGACGAACGGGACGTTGAACGCCCACTTGTCGATGTGGTGCGCGAAGTCGGCGGGCGTGAGCACCTCGGACTCGTCGACGTAGTCGACGCCCAGGGACTGCAGCACCTGCGCCTCGACGAAGTGGCCGATGCGCGCCTTCGCCATGACGGGGATCGACACCGTCGAGATGATGCCGTCGATCAGGTCGGGGTCGCTCATGCGCGCGACGCCGCCCTGCGCACGGATGTCGGCGGGCACCCGCTCGAGCGCCATGACGGCGACCGCGCCGGCGTCCTCGGCGATCTTCGCCTGCTCGGGCGTGACGACGTCCATGATGACGCCGCCCTTGAGCATCTCGGCCATGCCGCGCTTGACGCGCGCGGTCCCGACCTCACCGGCGGGGGCGACGGGCTGGGGGTTCTCGGTCACGTCAGACCTCTTCGATCGGTGGTTCGGGACGCCCGGCGTCCGCGTGGTCCCCCCGGGGTCCGGGCAGGACCGGTGGCGCGGGCGGCCGTGGTCGGTGCGTCGTCATCCTAGGTCGTCGCCGCACGGTGCCGGGGTGCCCGCCCGCCACCCGGACACGGGAGGTCAGGCGCCCGTCTCCGTGGCCCCCGGCCGCGTGGCGCGCGTCCCCTCCCCCGGACGCGGCAGGCCCTGGGGCCAGGCGTCGTCGAGCTCGAGGGTCTGCGGCTCGGGCGCGTGGCCCGCGAGGCGCAGCAGCCGGACGATCCCGCCGCGACGCACGCGCTGGGTCTGCGCCACGGCCTCGTTGTGGAACCGCCGCGCGAGCTGCACGCGGTACCAGGCGGCCGCGAGCGCGTCGAGCAGCCGGCCGCCCTCGGGGTCGTCCGCCAGCGCGGCCACCTCGTCGGCGTCGTCGAGGACCTCCCGCAGCGCCGCCGTGAGGTCACTCTCGACCTGCGCCCGGTCCACGGCGCCCGTGACCGCGCCGGCGGCGAGCGGCTCCCGCAGGTCGACGGGCAGCAGACCGGGCGGCACGTCGCCCGCGCCCCCGGCCGTCAAGGACCCCCACACCGCCTCGCCGATCACGAGGGAGCTCGCCGGGTCGAGCAGACCGCTCGTCGCCAGCTCGGCCGCGACGGACGCCCGGCGCACGAGCTGGGCGTCGACGACCGCCCGCGACGCGCCGACCTTGCGGTGCAGCCGGTCGAGGCGGCTCGCCCGCACCCACACGAGCCAGGCGAGCAGCAGCACGACGGCGACGACCACCAGGACGACCGTGACGTCCGACCCGGCGGTCACGAGCGACCCCGCCGCAGCTCGATCAGGCGGGCCCCGCGCAGCGACGACGGGTCCTCCCCGACGGGTGCGTTCGCCCCGTCGACGGCCATCTCGTACACCGCGAGCACCTGGTCGGTGACGGCCGACCAGTCGTAGCGCCGCACGACGCGCGACGCGTGCTCGCTCACGCGGGTGCGCAACGCGGGGTCACCCAGCACCCGCACGAGCGTCGCCGCGAGGTCGGCGGAGTCGCCCGTGCGGAACAGCACGCCCGCCTCTCCGTCGTCGAGGACCCGCGCGAAGGCGCCCAGGTCGCTCGCCACGACCGTCGTGCCGGCGCTCATCGCCTCGACGAGGACGATGCCGAAGCTCTCGCCACCGGTCTGCGGGGCGCAGTACACGTCCGCCGACGCCAGCAGGCGCGCCTTGTCCTGCTCGCTGACACCGCCGAGGAACTCCACGGCGGACGCCCGCTCGCCCAGCACCTCGCGCGCCTGCTCCTGGCCGGTCTCGCCGCTGCCGGCCACGAGGAACCGTGCACCGGGGTAGGCGTCGAGCACGCCCGGGACGGCGCGCAGCAGGACCGCCAGGCCCTTGCGCGGCTCGTCGAGCCGGCCGAGGAAGGCGACGGTCGGCGCCTGCGGCGTGCCGGTCCAGCGCGGGTCGGTACCCGCGGCGGCGAACGTGTCGACCCACACGCCGTTGGGGATGACGACCGCGTCCCCGCCGAGGTGCTCGACCAGCGTGCGCCGCGCGTCCTCGGACACCGCGATGCGCAGCGAGATCTTCTCGAGCGACTGCCGCACGAGCGGGTAGGCCATCTGCAGCGGGCGCGACCGGACGAGGGAGGTGTGGAACGTCGCGACGACCGGGCCGTCCGCGATCCACAGCGCCAGCATGCCCAGACTCGGGGTGACCGGCTCGTGCAGGTGCAGCACGTCGAACTCCCCCGCCGCCAGCCAGCGCCGCACACGGCCTGCCGTGACCGGCCCGAACGTCATGCGCGCGACCGACCCGTTGTAGTGCACGGGCACCGCACGGCCCGCGGCGACGAGGTAGGGCGGCACGGGCGTGTCGTCCGAGGCCGGCGCGAGCACCGAGACCTCGTGACCGCGGGCGATGAGCGCCTCCGCGAGGTCCCGGACGTGGAACTGCACGCCGCCGGGCACGTCGAAGGAGTACGGGCACACGATCCCCACCCGCAGCGGGCGTCCCGCGATCACGAGGCGGTCCCGACGTCGAGGGGGTCGCCGCCGGACGTCCCGGCGCCGTCACCCGTGGCCTCGTCGTCGCCGTCGCCCTCGTCGGAGGCGGCGTCGGGCTGCGCACCCGCCGACCGCCGCGCGGCGTCGCGCTCGGGGTCGAGGTCGGCGACGAACACGCGCTGCAGCATGTGCCAGTCCTGCGGGTGCGCGTGGATCTGCTCGGCGAGCACGTCCACCCACGCCTGCGTGAGCGCCTGGACGCGCTGCGCGCGCGGCACGTCCGGACCGGCCTCGACGGGGGCGTGGAAGCGGATGACGATGCCCCACGGCCCCCCGGCCGCGCGTCGCCGCGCACGGCGCAGCCGCTCGTAGGTGATGGTGGCGGGCACGAGGGTGGCGCCCGTCGTGACCGCGAGGGCTGCGGGACCGGCCGCGACCCGTGCGCGGTGGCCGAAGAGGTCGACCTCGAGCCCCTTGGCCGTCAGGTCGCGGTCGGCGAGCAGAGGCAGCAGTCCCGGGCCGGTCCGTGCGACGCGCACGAGCCGGCGGAACACGTCACCCGCGCCCGACAAGGGGATGATCCGCAGGCCGATGCTCTCGCGGAAGGCCAGGAACTCCTGGAACAGCTCCTCGGGCCGGAGCCGCTCCGCGACGGTGGTGACGGGTGCCACGTGCGCCGTCGCCCACGCGCCCGCGAGGTCCCAGTTGCCCATGTGGCCCAGCGCCAGGACGACCTGCCGGCCCGCGTCGAGGTCGGGGCGCAGGTGCTCCATGCCCTCGACGCGCACGCGCGCGGCGAGCTGCTCGGGGCTCAGGCCGCGCAGCGTGAACGCCTCGCCGAAGTAGCGCATGTAGGAGCGCATGCCGGCTCGCGAGAGGCGACGCAGCGCGCGGGCGTCGAGCTCGGGCCGCACGCGCGCGAGGTTCGCCTCGAGGCGTCGCACGCCCGAGCCACGCCGCCACCAGGCGAGATCCGCACCCAGGGCCGTCGCCGCGCGCACGAGACCACCCGGCAGCCGGTGACCGACGCGCCACGCGAGGTGGTAGGCGCGGGCGACGTCGACGCTCACGGCGCCGCCTGCCGGACCTGGCGCCGCACGGTCGCCATGCGCTGCACGACCGTCACCGCCGACGCCACCGTCAGCAGCGCGAGCACGACCGTCATGACGACGTCGGGCGCGCCGGCCCCGACCAGGACCGTCGCGGCGAGGACGGCGAACAGCCGGTCGGCCCGCTCCGCGATGCCGACCGCCGCCGTCATGCCGAGGCCCTCGGCGCGCGCGCGGGCGTAGGGCACGATCGAGCCGAGCACGAGGCACGCCAGCGCGAGCACCGCGTCGGGGCGCGAGTCGCCCGCACCGATGTACCAGAGCACGAGCCCGGCGAAGATCGCGCCGTCGCCGAACCGGTCGAGGGTCGAGTCGAGGAAGGCGCCCCACGGCCCGCTGCGGCCCGACCGCCGTGCCATGACGCCGTCGATCGAGTCGGTGAGCGTGAAGACGGCGATGAGCAGCCCGCCGAGGAGCAGGTGGCCCGTGGGGAACGCCCACAGCGCGGTGACGACCACGGCGAGCGTCCCCGTGATCGTCACGGCGTCCGGGGTCACGCCGGCCCGCAGGAGCGCGTCGGCGAGCGGCGTCCACAGCCGCGTCATCACGCCGCGCAGTCGGCTCAGCACGGGTCGGTCATCCCTTCGTCGTGGCGGGCCAGGCGTCCGCGAGGGCCGCCCGGGTGTCGCCCAGCAGGGCCGGCAGCGCGCGCGTGCGCGCGACGATCGGCAGGAAGTTCGCGTCGCCGCCCCAGCGCGGGACGACGTGCTGGTGCAGGTGCGCCTGGATGCCCGCACCGGCGACCTGGCCCTGGTTCATGCCCAGGTTGAACCCGTCGGGTGCCATCACCCCGCGCACGACGCGCATCGCGGTCCGCGTGAGGGCGGACACCTCCTGCGCCTCGGCCTCGGTGAGCTCGGTGTAGTCCGCGACGTGCCGGTACGGGCAGACGAGCAGGTGCCCCGAGTTGTACGGGTAGAGGTTCATCACGACGTACGCGACCTCGCCGCGGTGCACGACCAGCCCCTGCTCGTCCGGGAGCGCGGGGATGCGGCAGAACGGGCAGCCGTCGCCTGGCGCGTCGTCGGCCGGCTTGTCCTGCCCGCCGATGTACACCATGCGGTGCGGCGTCCACAGCCGGTCGAGCCCGTCCGGCTCGCCCGCGAAGGCCCCGGCGTTCTCGACCTCGACGTCGTCGGACGAGGCCACGGCTCAGACCTGGACGCGGTCGCGCACGGCGGACACGATCCGCTCGACCGCCTCGTCGACGGGCACGCCGTTGTCCTGGCGGCCGTCGCGGTAGCGGAACGACACCGCACCGGCCTCGGCGTCCTCGCCGCCCGCGATGAGCACGAACGGGATCTTCTGTGTCGAGGCGTTGCGGATCTTCTTGCCGAAGCGGTCGTCGGACCGGTCGACCTCGGCGCGGATCCCCTGGGCACGCAGGCGCGCGACCACGTCGTCCAGGTACGGCTCGAACGGCTCCGCCACGGGAACCGCGAGCACCTGGACGGGTGCGAGCCAGGCCGGGAACGCGCCGGCGTAGTGCTCGGTGAGCACGGCGAAGAAGCGCTCGATCGACCCGAAGAGGGCGCGGTGGATCATGACGGGACGCTGCCGGCTGCCGTCGGGCGCCGTGTACTCGAGCTCGAACCGCTCGGGCAGGTTGAAGTCGAGCTGGATCGTCGACATCTGCCACGTGCGGCCGATGGCGTCCTTGGCCTGCACGGAGATCTTGGGGCCGTAGAACGCGGCGCCACCCGGGTCAGGGACGAGGTCCAGCCCGGAGGCCTCGGCGACCTGCCGCAGGGTCTCGGTCGCCTCCTCCCACACCTCGTCCGGGCCCACGGACTTCTCCGGGTTGCGGGTCGAGAGCTCGAGGTAGAAGTCGTCCAGCCCGTAGTCCTTGAGCAGGTCGAGGACGAAGGTGAGCAGGCTCGTCAGCTCGTCCTTCATCTGCTCGCGGGTGCAGTAGATGTGCGCGTCGTCCTGGGTGAAGCCGCGCGCCCGGGTCATGCCGTGCACGACGCCGGACTTCTCGTAGCGGTACACGGTGCCGAACTCGAACAGCCGCAGGGGCAGCTCACGGTACGAGCGGCCGCGCGAGGCGAAGATCAGGTTGTGCATCGGGCAGTTCATGGGCTTGAGGTAGTAGTTCTGCCCCGCCCGGCGCACGTGGCCCTCGGCGTCGCGCTCCTCGTCGAGCTGCATGGGCGGGTACATGCCGTCGGCGTACCAGTCCAGGTGCCCGGAGATCTGGAAGAGCTGCTCCTTGGTGATGTGCGGGGTGTTGACGAACGAGTACCCCGCCTGCACGTGCCGGCGCCGCGAGTACTCCTCCATCTCCATGCGGATGATGCCGCCCTTGGGGTGGAACACCGCCAGGCCGGAGCCGATCTCCTCGGGGAAGGAGAACAGGTCCAGCTCGTTGCCGAGCTTGCGGTGGTCGCGACGCTCGGCCTCGGCGATCCGCTCGAGGTACGCCTTGAGCTCGTCCTTCGTGGGCCACGCGGTGCCGTAGACGCGCTGCAGCTGGGGGTTCTTCTCCGAGCCGCGCCAGTAGGCGGCCGCGGAGCGGGTCAGCTGGAAGCCGTTGCCGATGAGCCGGGTGCTGGGCAGGTGGGGGCCGCGGCACAGGTCCTGCCACACGACGGCCTCGGACTCGCGCCCCGCGCCCCGCACGTTCTGGTAGATCGACAGCCCGCCGAGGCCGACCTCGACCGACGCACCGTCGGTGCTGCCCGCGTCGCCCTTGAGCCCGATGAGCTCGAGCTTGTACGGCTCGGCCGCGAGCTCCTCGCGCGCCTGCGCCTCGGTGACGTCCCAGCGCCGGAAGGTCTGCCCCTCCTTGACGATGCGGCCCATGACCTTCTCGATCGCCTTGAGGTCCTCGGGGGTGAACGGGGTCTCGACGTCGAAGTCGTAGTAGAAGCCGTCGGTGATGGGCGGGCCGATGCCCAGCCGGGCCTTCGGGTTGACCTCCTGCACGGCCTGCGCCAGGACGTGCGCGGCCGAGTGCCGCAGCACCGCCAGGCCGTCCGGGGAGCCGATGGTCACGGCCTCGACGACCGCACCGTCGGGCAGCGGCAGCGCGAGGTCCTTCAGCTCGCCGTCGACGCGCACGACGACCACGTCGCGGCGGTCGGCGAACAGCTCGGTGCCCGTCGTGCCCTGCGCGACCGGGGTCTCGACGCCGTCGACGGTCAGGGTGATCTGCTCGGGCACGCTGCGCCAGCTCCTCGGGTCTGCCCGCGCCGCGTCCCGCGGCGGGTCGGCGGTCGCCGACACGGACGTGGTCGATGCTACCGACCGCGACGCCCGCGCCAGGACCTGATACGCGCCGCGGGTCAGGCGGACCCGTGGAACGGCAGGTCGTGCGGGACGTGCGCCTCGAGTTCGGCCAGCCACGCGGCCACCGAGGCGTCGGACGGCATGCGCCAGTCCCCGCGGGGCGACATCGTCCCGCCGGCGCTGACCTTGGGGCCGTTGGGCAGCGCCGAGCGCTTGAACTGGCTCGCGAAGAACCGGCGCAGGAACACCTCGAGCCAGCGCCGGACGGCGGGCAGGTCGTACGCGGGACGGCGGTGGTCGGGCCACGCCGGCGGCCACGCCCCCGCCTGCGCGTCGTGCCACGCGTGCCACGCGAGGAAGGCGATCTTGCTCGGCCGCGTGCCGTGGCGCAGCACCTGGAAGAGCGCGAAGTCGTGCAGCGCGTACGGACCGATCGTCGACTCGGTCGACTGGACCGGCTCACCCTTGCGCGCCGGGACCAGCTCCGGCGAGATCTCCTGCTCGACGACCCGCAGCAGCACGTCGTTGGTGGCCTCGTCGAAGTGGTCCTGCGAGACGACCCAGCGGATGAGGTGCTGGATGAGGGTCTTGGGCACGCCCGCGTTGACCGCGTAGTGCGACATCTGGTCGCCCACGCCGTAGGTGCACCACCCGAGCGCGAGCTCGGAGAGGTCGCCCGTGCCCAGCACGATCCCGCCGCGCTGGTTGGCGGCACGGAACAGGTAGTCGGTCCGCAGGCCTGCCTGCACGTTCTCGAAGGTGACGTCGTAGACCTCCTCGCCGGCACCCGCGGGGTGCCCGAGGTCGGCGAGCATCTGCCGGGCCGCAGGCCGGATGTCGAGCGTCTCGGCCGTCGTGCCCAGGGACTCCATCAGCGCGAGCGCGCTGCCGAGCGTCACGTCGGACGTCGCGAAGCCCGGCATCGTGAAGGCCAGGATGTCGCTGCGCGGCCGGCCGAGACGGTCCATCGCGTTCGCCGCGACGATCAGCGCGTGGGTCGAGTCCAGGCCACCGGACACCCCGATGACCACCTTCGCGTCGCCGACCGCGCGCAGCCGCTGCTCGAGCCCGCTGACCTGGATGTTGTAGGCCTCGTAGCAGTCGAGCGCGAGACGCTGCGGGTCGTCGGGCACGAAGGGGAAGCGGTCGACCGCGCGCCGCAGGCCGATGTCGCCGGTCGGTGGGTCGACCGTGAACCGGACCGTCCGGTGCGACGCCCCGGCGGGCGCCATGCCGAGGGTGCGGCGGTTGTCGTCGAAGGTGCCCATGCGCAGCCGCTCCTGGCGCACCCGGTCCAGGTCGACGTCCGCGACCGTCACGACGGTGCCGTCGACGAAGCGCTCCCCCTCGGCGAGCAGCTCCCCGAGCTCGTACAGCAGCGTCTGGCCGTCCCACGACAGGTCCGTCGTCGACTCCCCCGCGCCCGCGGCCGCGTAGACGTAGGCCGCCTGGCACCGCGCGGACGCCGAGCGCACCAGCAGCCGGCGGTCCTCGGCGCGCCCGACCGTGATGGGGCTGGACGACAGGTTGACGAGGACCGTCGCGCCGGCGAGCGCGGCGGTCGCGCTCGGCGGGACGGGGACCCACATGTCCTCGCAGACCTCGACGTGCACGACGAGGCCGGGGACGTCGGTCGCGGCGAAGAGCAGGTCGGGCCCGATCGGGGCCTCCTGGCCGGCGACCGTGACCGTGCCGCGCACGTCGTCACCGGGCCCGAACCAGCGCCGCTCGTAGAACTCGCGGTAGGTCGGCACGTAGGACTTGGGCGCGACCCCGAGCACGCGTCCGCGGTGGACGACGACCGCGGTGTTGAGCACCCGGTTGCCGTGCGCGAGAGGCGCCCCGACGACCAGCACGGGACGGAGGTCCCTCGACGCGGCGACGACCTCGCCGAGCGCCGCCCGCACGGCGTCGAGCAGCGTGTCCTGCAGGAAGAGGTCGTCGATCGCGTAGCCGGACAGGCACAGCTCGGGGAGCACGGCGACCGCGACGCCGTCGTCGTGGCACGTGCGTGCGGCGGCGATCACGGCTGCCGCGTTGCGCGCCGGGTCCGCGACGGTGACGGGCACGGTGCACGCGGCGACCCGCGCGAACCCGTGGGAGTAGGCCGAGAGGAAGTCCACGCTGCGAGTCTGGCACGCCGACGACGCGCTCACCTGGAACGACGAACGCCCCCGGCTCAAGCCGGGGGCGTTCGTGCGGGTGGGCGATACTGGGTTCGAACCAGTGACCTCCTCGGTGTGAACGAGGCGCTCTACCACTGAGCCAATCGCCCGCTGCCTGCGCCGGCCACGTGTGCCCGCCTCCCCGGCCCGTGGGCAGGAGTCGTGCGGACCACCCGTAGGCGGCACGGGAGACGATGCTAGCGGACGTCGGGCAGATCTCCGAACCGGCGGACGTCGCGTCGCGACGGGCGGCGCGACGCCCGACCGAGGGCGGACATGCCCGGGCGAACCGGGGTGAAATGTCGGCTTCGGCACCCGAGAGAGCGATGTGCAACGTTTTCCATACCACCTGAAAGGGTCCGGGCGGGTGAACTGTGCCCGAGCATCGGTCCAATGGGACATCCGTCCTGCCATGATGTGACCTCACGGCCCGATCGGGGCCCCACCATGCGACAGGAGGACCCGATGACGGATACGTCGTACGACGTCATCGAGGTCGTTGCCATGCAGCTCATCGGGTCGGACGCGACCGTCATCCCGGTGTCCGCAGAGATGTGCTTCCGCACCACCGACCCGTACACGGTGCGCGCCGTCTTCACCGGCGCCCACACGATGTCGACCTGGCTCCTCGGCCGTGAGCTGCTGGCGCAGGGTGTGCACGCGGTCGCCGACGCACCGGCCGGCACGGGCGACGTGCAGGTGTGGCGCGACGACGACCCCGACTACACCCTCGTGTCGCTCTCCGGCGTGGAGGGCAGCGCGCTGCTCGCAGCGCCGACCGAGCCACTCCTGCGGTTCATCGCCGCGACCGAGGCCCTCGTCCCCATCGGGGCCGAGTCGGACAAGATGGAGGGCGAGATCACCGCGCTCATCGCGGCTCTCCTCACCGCCTGACCTCGGCGCCACCACGGCTTCCAGCCGGTCCCGCGACGCGGGGCCGGCTGTCGTGCGTCCGGGCGCACGTGGCACGACGCGATCAGGGGTCGACGTCGTCGTCCAGCCGCGCGAGGAACAGCCGCTGGACCTCGCGGGACAGCGCACCGACGGCGACGTCGTGGTCGTCGAGCCGCACGACGGGCGTGACGTTGCGGACCGATCCCGTCAGCGCCAGGTGCGCGCGACCCGCGACGACCTCGTCGAGCACCTCCCACGCCAGCTCGTCGGGGCGCGCCTCGCGCACCGGGAGACGCGCCTCGGCGCCCCACTGCAGCACCAGGGCCCGCGTGACGCCCGCGAGCGCTCCGGTCTCGAGCGACGGCGTGAGCAGCTCGCCGCCGAGCTCGACGAAGACGTTGGACCCGGTGCCCTCGCTCAGGCGTCCGCGGGTGTCGGCCAGCAGGGCCTCGTCGGCACCGCGCTCACGCGCCCGTGCGAGCGCGACGACGTTCTCGCCGTACGAGGTCGTCTTGAGCCCTGCGAGCGGCGAGCGCTCGTTGCGCACCCACGGGACGCGCACGGCACGCGCGACGTCGGACGTCGCGGCAGGACCTGCCACGACGACCACCGTGGGGCGCACCTCGTCGTCCGGGTAGCGGTGCGAGCCCAGCGGGCCGGGGCCGCCGGTGACGGTGATGCGGAGGCGCCCAGCGTGCTCCCCCGCGGCCCGGAGCACCGCGCGGACACCCTCGCGGACCTCGTCCATCGGCAGGGGCGGCAGGCCGAGCCCGCGGGCCGACGCCTCGAGGCGGGCGAGGTGGCGCGTGAGCGCGAAGGCGGTACCGCGGTGGACGGCGCACGTCTCGAACACCCCGTCCCCGACGGTGAGCCCGTGGTCGACGGCTGCGAGCACCGGCTCGTCCGGCGTGCGCAGCCGTCCGCCGGCCCAGATCGCGAGGTCCACGCGCTCATCCTCCCACCCACGACACCTGCGGCGACGCCCGTCACGACGGCGGCGCGCACCCCCGGGGCCGGGTCGGCAGACGTGTCTGGCGACCCGCTGACGAGGGCCAGTTGGACTCTCCACGAGTTTGTCGTCTAGAGTCTTCGACGCACCAGGAACGCCGGTGAAACGGCGGAACTGACGCGCGGACGTGGCTCAGTGGTAGAGCATCACCTTGCCAAGGTGAGGGTCGCGGGTTCGAATCCCGTCGTCCGCTCGGAGGCTATCCCCTTCGGCTCCCAGCCGTTGTGGACTGCGGTCTCAGCGGTGGAGTGGCCGAGAGGCGAGGCAGCGGCCTGCAAAGCCGTATACACGGGTTCGAATCCCGTCTCCACCTCGTATTGCACTCCCATGGGCGATTGGCGCAGCGGTAGCGCGCTTCCCTGACACGGAAGAGGTCACTGGTTCGATCCCAGTATCGCCCACCAGCAAGGCCCCAGGTCATCGACCTGGGGCCTTCGTCGTACCGGAGGGAGCGCGCAGCAGCCACCTCCTCGTTCCCTCGACGGAGGAGCGCCCCCGAACCCGGGTTGCGCAGTGCGCCCCGTCGCCACGCCCGGACCTGATCGGGTGAGCGCGGGTACGAGCGTCACCCTGGACCACGTTGCGGCACAGGCTCACCCGTGACAGCCAGGTCCTCCTGCAACGCGCGGAGGCGCGTGAGCCGCTCGACATCCACGTCCCGGGTCATCGACCTGGGGCCTTGGTCGTGCCCGGGCACAGGTGTCCTCGCGGTCTGCCCGCACGAGGGGGTGTTCGAGATGCCCGGTCCGCTCATACCCCCGCGATCACGCCCGTCGCCCCCTCGTCGCCCCCCTGGTGGGCGGCCGCGCTACTGATCCTCGTGGGCGGCGCACTCTTCCTCCCCCTGTCGACGGCCGTGCGGGGCCCGCTGCTGTGCTGCGCGTTCCGCCGCTGGTGTCACGACCCCGTGCCCACCCACCACTTCGCGGACCACGGCTCCGAGGGGAAGCAGTGGGCGCGGGAGCTCCAGCGGTGCGAGAAGGGCTGAGCTCAGCGGTTCAGCGGCGCAGCCGGAGCCCCAGCGCTCCCACGGCGGCATGGCGTCCCGCTGCCGGCGCAGCGTGCGGAACCCGCGCCCGACGCCGAGCCCTGCCTCAGCTCCCGGCGACCTGCCAACTGGTCATCAGGGCGCGTCGCCGTCCATGGCTGGCTCCGCGTTCGGCATCCGGCCGCATCCCCGATTGCTCTCCTCGGCACGACGGCCCGCGAGTACCGGCTGTTCTGCACGGTCAGCCCTGCAGGCGCACCCGCCAGCGCTCCCACGGTGGCATGACGTCCCACTGCCGGCGCAGCGTGCGGAACGCGCGCCCGAAGCGCCGTACCCACTGCCGCCCGGGCCGTAGCGAGCGCGCCGAGACCCCGACGCGCCACGTGCGGTCCACAATCACGCGAGCGTCGGGGCCGAGCGCCATCGCCAGGTCCAGGTCGTCGTGCACGTCACCGGACCGGGTGATGTGCTCCCGGACGCGGCGCCACGCGTCCGCGCGGAAAGCAGCCGACGACCCCCAGATCACCGGGTGGCCCGCCGCGAGGTGACCGAGCGTGTAGTACGCACCGAGGTACGCGTGCGCGAGCAGCGCGCCACCTGGTCCGCGCAGGTCGAAGCGCCCAGCACCGCTGACGGCCTCGACGTCCGGGTCGGCGAGGACCCTGACCGCGTGCGCCACCCAGTCCGGCCCGGGCCGTGAGTCGGCGTCGAGCCGCAGGATCAGGTCGCCGCGCGCGGCGTCGTAGCCGGCCGCGGCGGCGTAGGGGATGCCGGGGCGCGGCTCGACCACGACGCGAGCGCCGTGCTGCCGCGCGACCAGAGCGCTCGCGTCGGTCGAGCCGTTGTCGACGACGACGACCTCGTCGGGCCGTCGGGTCTGGCGCCCCAGCAGCGCGAGGCACGCGTCGAGGTGCTGCGCGTCGTCCCGGACGGGGATGACCACCGAGACGGTCGCGCTCCCGGTGCGCGGCACCGCGGCGGAGTCCTGCCCGGTGGTGCGCACGGATGCGGGGTCGCCCGCGTCCGCCCTCGTCACGGTCCACCGGCGACGTACGTGCTCATGGGGACGATCCTCACGGGCGTGCGGCTCGGAGGCCACCCCGCAGCAGGGTGAGTCGTGCCTCAGGCGTCGGCCGCGACGTCCGACGGCCACGTCGCCGACGCCCGCGCCGCCACCTCGTCGTACCGGTCGAGCGCGATCTGCGCGAGCCGCGGGTCCGGGGCGAGGGCCGCCGTGACGACGTCGGCGCCGGCCTCGTGCACGCGGTCGAGGAAGAAGCCCGGCGCGAGCAGGTAGGAGGCGACGACGACGCGGCCACCGGGGGCGAGCCCCGCGCGCGCGGCCGCGACCGCCACGGGCACGCGGGGGTGCGCCCCGGACCCGTACCCGACGGTCACGGGTCGCCCGAGGTGCGCGGCGAGCCCGGCGACGACCTCGCGCACGGCCGTCGCGGCGTCCGGGTCGCTGGACCCGGCTGCGGCGACGACGACCGCGTCCTCGGGCGCGACCTGCACCGCCGCGAGCCGGTCGGCGAGGATCTCCACGAGACGCGGGTCCGGTCCCATCGGCCGGCCCGCCGCCGCACCGGGCCGGTCGACGGCCTCGGCGACGTCCGTCTTGACGTGGAAGCCGGTCGAGAGCAGCAGCGGCACGACGACCGCCGGGGCCTGCACGACGGCGCCGGCGACGACGTCGGGCAGCTCCGGCTGCTGCACGTCGACGAACGCCTCGCGCACGTCGAGGTCGGGCCGGGCCGCGGCCACGTCCCGGAGGATCGACGCGATCGCCGCGCGCCCCGTCACGCTGTCGGTGCCGTGCGAGCAGCCGACGAGCACGGGAGCGGGGGGGACGTGCGACGTCATGTCTGCTCCTGGAGCTCGATCCGGTAGCCGCGCTTGACCACCGTGCGGATGAGCGCGCGGCTGCCGGAGGCGTCCCTCAGCCGGGCGATCGCGACCTCGGCCGCGTGCGGGTCGGACGATACCCCCGGCAGCGCGGCCAGGACCCGTTCGCGCGGCACGACCGAGCCGCGCGCGTGCGCCAGCAGCCGCAGCACCTCGAGCCCCGTGCGTGACAGCGGCAGGACCCGGCCGTCGAGCACGGCGGCGCCACGACGCACGCGCAGCGGTCCGGCGACGGTGTCGAGCGCCTCGAGCCCTCCGTAGTGCGTGACGACGGCCCGCACGAGCGAGCCGAGACGTCCACGGTCGGGGACCAGCGGCTCGATCCCCGCGTCCTGCAGCGGCCGGGCCGTCACGGGCCCGACGGCCGCGAACACCACGCCGCCGGACCGGTGGCGGCGCAGCACGCCGTCGAGGGCGTCGGCCTCGACGGCGGCGGCGACCCACGCGGCGGCACCGGGCGCGGACGTGAAGACGACCGTGTCGATCTCGCCGTCGGCGACCGCGCGTGCCGACTCGCGGACGAGCGCGGGGTCCGGCGGCGGGCCCCAGCGGTACACGACGACGCTGCGCACCCGCGCACCGGCGGCCGCGAACGCCTCGTCGAGCCCGTCGGCGCCGGCGCCGTGGTGCTGGACGACGATGTCGCGGCCCGCGACGCCCTCGTCGAGCAGCGTCTCGGCGATCTCGGCGCTGGTCTCCGACTCGGCGACCCAGTCGGCGCTCAGGCCTGCGGCCTGGATGGCGCCGCGCGCCTTGGGGCCGCGCGCGACGATCCGGCTCGCGCCGAGCACCTCGAGCAGGCGGTCGGCGACGCCGGCGGCGTCCGCCGCCTCGATCCACCCGCGGAACCCGATGCCCGTGGTCACGACGAGCGTGTCCGGCGGGTCGGCGAGCAGGTCGCGCGTCCGCTCGAGCAGCAGCGCGTCGTCGGTGTGCGGCACCATGCCGAGCGCGGGCGCGTGCCGCACGCTCGCGCCGCGCCGCTCGAGGGCCGCGCTCAGCTCGGCGGCCCGGCGGTCGGCCGTGACGAGCACGACGCAGCCGGCCAGCGTCTGGTCGATCATCTCCCCCGTCACGCGCCCATTCTCGCCGGGTCGGCGGCGTCCGCGTCCACCGGCACGTCCGCCGGACCGTCCAGGAGCCCGGGCCGGGTGACCTCGCCGAGCACGACGACGGCGGGTGAGCGCACCCCGCGGGCCGCGCAGAGCGCCGCGACCTCGTGGAGCGGGGCCCGCGTCACGCGCTGGTCGACGAGCGTGGCACGCTCGACGACGGCGACGGGGACGTCGGGGTCCACGCCGCCCGCGAGCGCGTCGCGCACGAGCCCGGGCAGCGCCGCGACGCCCATGAGGACGACGACGGTGCACGAGCCGTCCCGCAGACCGGTGAGCGCGGCCGCCGACCAGCCGTCCGTCCCGTTCATGACGTGCACCGCGCCGACGACGCCGCGGTGGGTCAGCGGGATGCCCGCCGCCGCGGCCGCCGCGAAGGCGCTGCTCACGCCGGGCACGACCGTGACGGGCACGCCCGCGGCCCGGCAGGCGACGACCTCCTCGCCGCCGCGCCCGTAGACGAACGGGTCGCCGCCCTTGAGCCGCACCACGAGGCGTCCGCGCTGCGCCTGCTCGACGAGGATCCGGTTGATCTCGTCCTGCGGCACGGGGTGGTGGCCCGGCGACTTGCCCACGTCGATGACCTCGACGTCGGCGGGGAGCTCGTCGAGCACGTCGGTGGGACCCAGCCGGTCGGCGACCACGACGTCGGCCTCGGCCAGCGCGCGTCGTCCGGCGACGGTGAGCAGCCCCACGTCCCCCGGCCCTCCGCCGACCAGGACGACCCGTCCGCGGTCGGGGGCGGCCCGGCGCCTCCGCAGGTCGACGTCCCCGGCGCGCAGCAGCGCCGCGAGGCGGTCGCGCACCTGGACGCTGCGTCGCGGGTCCGCGCCCGTGGTCGACACGACACCGACGAGCACGTCACCGACGCGCGTCGTCGCGGGCGTGCGTGCGGTGCCCGCAGCGGGACGGCGCGGACCGCCCGCGTCCACGCAGAAGACGTGGCGCGCGGACGCCCACGCGACGACCGACGTGTCGGTGTGCCGCTCCCCCGTCGCGGTGTGCACGAGCCACACCTCGTCGAGGTCGGTCTCGACGACCTCGCGGTCGGACCAGCGGGCACGCCCGGCGACCACGAGGTCGGCGAGCGGCTCGCACAGCTGCGGTGCGACGACGTGCACGTGCGCACCCTCGTCGGCGAGCGCCTCGGCGCGCCGTGCGGCCACCGGTCCCCCGCCGACGACGAGCACCGCCCGCCCGGCCAGCTCGACCCCGAGCAGCGCGGTCACCCGGCACCGCCGCCCACGGCCACGCGCACGTCGCCGTCGACGACCTCGACGGTCCACGTCCGCAGGTCCGGCGACCGGCCGGCCACCGGCTCCTTGCCGGCCGGGTCGAGGCAGACGCCCGTCCGCAGGTCGAACACCTGCTTGTACATGGGAGACGCGACCGTGGGCACGTCCTGCTCCGCGACGCGGCGGGTGCCGACGATGCCGCGCGCGATGACGTGCGCGTCGGAGAACGGGTCGTGCTGCTGGACGGCGAGCACGCTCTCGTCGAGCAGGCGGAACAGCGCGACCTGCGTCAGGACGGGCCGGCCGGCGACCTCGTCCGGGACCAGGGCCGCGGCGCCGCGCTCGTACGCGAGGTCACGCAGCCGGCACACGGTCAGCCACGTGGTGGACACGTCGTCGAGGGTCGTCACGAGCGGACCTCCAGGGTGGTGCCGGCGACGAGCACGGCGCGCTCGTCGGCTGTCGCGGGGCGGACCTGGCCGCGCTCGGGGACGTACGCCAAGGACGGGTCGGCCACGTCGGGCGCGTTGACGAACGACGCGAACCGCTGCAGCTTCTCGGGGTCGTCCAGCGTCGAGCGCCACTCGTCCTCGTAGTCCTCGACATGGCGCGCCATCTGCTCGTCGAGGTCGGCGCAGATGCCCAGGGCGTCGTCCATGACGACCGCCCGCACACCGTCCAGGCCGCCCTCGACCTCCTCGATCCAGGGGGCCGTGCGCTGCAGCCGGTCCGCGGTGCGCACGTAGTAGAGCAGGAAGCGGTCGATGGTCCGCACCAGGGTCTCGGTGTCGAGGTCCTCGGCGAGCAACCGCGCGTGCCGCGGCGTGAAGCCGCCGTTGCCGCCCACGTAGACGTTCCAGCCCTTGTCCGTCGCGATGACGCCGACGTCCTTGCCGCGGGCCTCGGCGCACTCGCGCGCGCAGCCCGAGACCCCCAGCTTGATCTTGTGCGGCGAGCGCAGGCCGCGGTACCGCAGCTCGAGCATGACGGCGAGCGCGACCGAGTCCTGGACGCCGAACCGGCACCACGTCGAGCCGACGCACGACTTCACGGTCCGCAGCGACTTGCCGTACGCGTGCCCCGACTCGAAGCCCGCGTCGACCAGGCGGCGCCAGATCAGCGGCAGCTGGTCGATGCGCGCCCCGAACATGTCGACGCGCTGCCCGCCGGTGATCTTGGTGTAGAGGCCGAAGTCGCGGGCGACCTCGCCGACGGCGATGAGCCCCTCGGGCGTCACCTCGCCGCCCGCCATGCGCGGCACGACCGAGTACGAGCCGTCCTTCTGCAGGTTCGCCATGACGTGGTCGTTGGTGTCCTGCAGCGCGGCGCGCTCACCGTCCAGGACGTGCGCGGGTGCGGTGGTCGCCAGGATCGACGCGACGGCGGGGCGGCAGATGTCGCAGCCACGCCCGTGGGTGCCGAACCGCTCGACCACCTCGGTGAACGTGCGCAGGCCCGCGACCCTGACCGCGTCGTAGAGCTGCGCACGGGACAGCGAGAAGTGCTCGCACAGCGCGCTGCTGACGGTGACGCCGAGCTTGCCGAGCTCGGTGGCCATGAGCTTCTTGACCAGCGGCAGGCAGGACCCGCAGCTCGTCCCGGCGCGCGTGCACGCCTTGACGGCACCGAGGTCGTGGCAGCCCTCCTCACCCACGGCGTGCCGGATCGTGCCGGCGGACACGTTGTTGCACGAGCACACGCTCGCGTCGTCGGGCAGCTCGAGGTCGGGTGCACCCGCGCCGCCCTCGGGGAGGAGGAACGCGGCGGGGTCGCCCGGCAGCTCGCGCCCGACCATGGGCCGCAGGCTGGCGTACGCCGACGCGTCGCCGACGAGGACCCCGCCGAGCAGCGTGCGGGCGTCGTCGGACATGACGAGCTTCTTGTACACGCCGCCGACCGGGTCGGCCCACACGACCTCGAGCGCGCCGGGGGTCCGGGCGAACGCGTCGCCGAAGCTCGCGACGTCGACGCCCGCGAGCTTGAGCTTGGTGGCCGTGTCGGCACCGGCGTACACGGCACCGCCGCCCAGGAGCCGGTCGACCGTGACCTCGGCCATCGTGTACCCGGGCGCGACCAGGCCGATGCAGGCGCCCTGGATGCAGGCGACCTCGCCGACGGCCGACACGTGCGGGTCCGCCGTCAGGCACGTGTCGTCGACGACGACACCGCCGCGCGGTCCGATCGCCAGCCCCGACCCCCGCCCCAGCTCGTCGCGCGGGCGGACGCCCGCGGCCACGACGACGACGTCCGCGTCGAGCCGTGTGCCGTCGGCGAGCTCCACGCGGCCCACGCCGCCGCGCCGGTGCGGCACGACACGCGTCGTCATCGACTGCGTGCGCACGCCGATGCCGAGCCGGTTGACCAGGCGCCGCAGCGCCTCGCCGCCCCCGAGGTCGACCTGCGCGGACATGAGGTGCGTGTCGACCTGCAGCACGGTGGGCCGGGCGCCGAGCGCGTCGAGCGCACCCGCGGCCTCGAGCCCCAGCAGGCCGCCGCCGAGCACGACGCCGCGCACGGTCCGCTCCTCGGCCAGGCCGTTGACGTAGCCGCGCAGGGCCGCGACGTCGTCGAGCGTCCGGTAGACGAAGACACCGTCGAGCTCGGCGCCCTCCATGGGCGGCACCCAGGCGTACGACCCGGTCGCCAGCACGAGGTGGTCGTAGGCGAACGTGCGCCCCGACTCGGCCGTGACCACGCGGGCGTCGCGGTCGATCCCGACGGCCTTGTCGCCGCGCACGAGCGTGACGAGCGGGTCGTCCCACAGCGCGGGGTCGCCGAGCGACAGGTCCTCGGGCGAGCGCCCCGAGAAGTAGCTCGTGAGCGCGACCCGGTCGTAGGGCCGGCGGGGCTCCTCGGCCAGCACCGTGACCCGCCAGGTGCCGGTGGTGTCGCGGTCGCGCAGCGCCTCGACGAGGCGTTGCGCCACCATGCCGCCGCCGACGACGACGAGGTGACGGGGGTCCATGGGGCCTCCTGGTGCAGATCGGTGCGGTCCGTGCGGCGAGCGGGGGGTGGGGCGTGTCGACGACGCTACGAACGGGGGGTTTCGGCCAGGCACCCGCGCCCGTTTCCGCGCCGGAACTTTTCCCTCTCACCCGCGGCGCCCCCGATGTGAGGGCCGGCCTGGCGGGGCAGGACGCGACGACCTACCGTGGCGCTCGTGACGGACCTGCGGGTGGACGTGCGCGCCGGCGGCCCGGCCCGGCAGGCCGATGCGCGCGCCGCCCTCGCCGGGCTCGCGGCGGGCGCCCTCACCGTGGGCGTCGGCGCGCTGCTCGCGGTGCTCGCCGGGCCGTCGAGCGACCCCCTGGTGGCTGTCGGTGCCGCCTTCGTCGACGCGACGCCCGGGTGGCTCAAGGACTGGGCGGTCGTGGCGTTCGGCACGGCGGACAAGATCGCGCTGGGCGCCGGTGAGGTGCTCGTGCTCGCGGCGCTGGCCGCCGCCGCCGGGGTCCTCGCACGTCGGCGCTGGGCGTGGGGCGCCCTCGTGGTGGTGGCCCTCGGCGGGCTGGCCGCCCTCGCGGCCATGACGCGGCCCGACGCCGGTGTGCTCGCACCGCTGCCCGCGCTGGCGGGGGCGGGCGCCGGCCTGTGGGCCCTGAGCACGTTGCTGGGGCGGCTGCCCGACGGCGCGTCCTCGCCCGCGGCTCCGGGCGGCGAGGCCACGGTGCACCGGTCCGGTCGGCGCACGTTCCTGCAGATGACGGTCCTGGTCGCCGCCGCGGGTGTGGTCGGCACGGTCGTGGGTCGCGTCGCCGCGACGGGTGCCCGCGGCGCGCAGGCCGTCCGCGCGTCGCTGCGGCTGCCCGCACCCGCCCGACCGGCACCCGTGCCCCCGGCCGCCGTCGACGTGGGTGTCGAGGGCGTCGGGCCCTGGGCGACGCCCCCCGCGGACTTCTACCGCATCGACACGGCGCTGGTCGTGCCGCAGGTCGACCCCGCGCGCTGGCGGCTGCGCGTGCACGGCATGGTCGAGCAGGAGGTCGAGATCGGCTGGGACGAGCTCCTCGCCAGCGACCTGGTCGAGGCGTGGGTGACGCTCGCCTGCGTCTCCAACCCCGTCGGCGGGGACCTCGTGGGCAACCAGCGCTGGCTCGGCCTGCCCGTGCGCGAGCTGCTGGCGCGCGCCGTCCCGACCGCGGACGCCGACATGGTGCTCTCGCGCAGCGTCGACGGGTTCACCGCGTCCACCCCGATCGAGGCGCTCACCGACGACCGGGACGCGCTCCTCGCGATCGCCATGGACGGCGAGCCGCTGCCGCCCGAGCACGGGTTCCCGGTGCGCATGGTCGTGCCGGGCCTGTACGGCTACGTGTCGGCGACCAAGTGGGTCACCGAGCTCGAGGTGACCCGGTTCGACCGCGCCGAGGCGTACTGGACCGCGCGCGGGTGGTCGCGGCGCGGGCCCGTCAAGACGCAGTCGCGCATCGAGGTGCCGCGCCCGGGCGACGACGTCGGCGCCGGGGACGTCGTCGTCGCGGGCACCGCGTGGGCCCAGCACCGCGGGGTCGAGCGCGTCCAGGTGCGCGTGGACGAGGGGCCGTGGCAGGACGCCGACCTGGCGGCCGACGCGGGCGTCGACACGTGGCGGCAGTGGCGCTGGACGTGGCCGGACGCCCCGGCCGGCGAGCACCGCCTGGCCGTGCGCGCCTGGGACCCCGAAGGCCCCCAGACCGCTGTCCCCGCCGACGTCGTGCCCGACGGCGCGAGCGGCTACGACACCGTCCTCGTGCGCGTGGCCTGACACCGGCCCGACCTCCTCAGTACACGTCGCGCGCGTAGCGGCGGTCGGCGGCCAGGCGCTTGACGTGCGCGGACGCCTCCGGTCCGGAGAGCCCGCCGTGCCGGGCCACGACGTCGCGCAGCGCGGCGTCCACGTCCGGTGCCATGCGTGCGGCGTCGCCGCAGACGTACACGTGCGCCCCCCGCTCGAGCCACGCCCACAGCGCGGCGCCCTGCTCGCGCAGCCGGTCCTGCACGTAGACCTTCTGCCGCTGGTCCCGCGAGAACGCGGTGTCGAGCCGCGTCAGCACGCCGCGCTCGCGCCACGCGTCGAGCTCGTCGCGGTACCAGAAGTCGGTCGCCGCGTGCTGCTCGCCGAACACCAGCCAGTTGTCCCCGGTGTGCCCGCGCGCCTCGCGCTCGGCGAGGAAGCCGACGAAGGGCGCCACGCCCGTCCCCGGCCCGACCATGACCGCGGGTACCGACGGGTCGTCGGGCGGGTGGAAGTGCGTGCTCCCCTGCACGTGCACGGCGACCTCGGTGTCCGGCCCCGCGTCGGCGAGGAACGTCGAGCACGTGCCGCCGCGCGGACGCCCCGCCGGGCTCGCCCAGCGCACCACCGACACCGTCAGCCGCACGAGCCGTGGGTCGACCGCCGGGCTCGAGGAGATCGAGTAGGCGCGCGGCTGCAGCGGACGCAGCGCGTCGACCCACTCCTGGGCGGTCGCCTCCACACGGTGCCCGACGACCACGTCGACGACCCCGCGGTCCCACGTCCACGCCGCGAGGTCCTGCCGGTTCTCGCTGCGCAGCAGACGCTGCAGCTCGGTGCCGGCCGTGCCCGCGGCGCGATCGGCGACGAACCGCAGCAGCGCGGGCGCGGGACGGCCCAGGTCGAGCCCCGTCGCCAGCGCCTCGTGCAGCGGACGCACCACGCCACCGAGGACGACGGGCGCGTCGGCGTCCAGGCCCGTCGCGGCCAGCCACTCCTCGACGAGCGCGAGCGGCGTCACGGGCCGCACCGCGAGCGCGTCGCCCGCGCGGTACGGCACGGGCAGCGGTGAGCCCGACGTGTCGAGGAGGATCTCGCGCACCTCCTTGGCCGAGCCCGGATCGCCGAGGCGGCGGCGTCCGACGAGGCGCGCGGTCCCGGGTGCCGCCCGCGTGGCACGCGCCGGTGACGCAGCACCGGGCGCCGGCCCGCGCGGTGCGGTCGTCGTCGCGTCGCGCCGGACGACGGCCCCGGTGGGACTGTCACCCTCCGGGTCCGCGGCACCGGTCAGCGCGGCGACCAGCGCGGTGAGCCAGCGCTCGACGGCCGCGTCGTCCCCCGGCTCGCGCTCGAGGCGGTCGACGAGCCGCTGCCCGCCCAGCTCGGCGAGCCGGTGGTCGAGCCGGCGCCCGTGCCCGCAGAACCGGTCGTACGTGGGGTCGCCGAGCGCCAGCACCGCGAACCGTGCACCGCTGAACGACGGCGCGTGCGGGTCGGCCAGCAGGTCCCACAGCGCGGTGCCGTTGTCGGGTGCATCCCCGTCACCGAAGGTGCTGGTGACCAGGACGGCGTCACCGTGGCGCGGCAGGTCGTCGAGCGCGTCGTCCATCGCGACGACGCGGGGTGTGCGGCCCGCGTCCGCGAGACGTTGTGCGACGACGCCCGCGACCTCCTCGGCCGTGCCGGTCTGCGAGGCCCACAGGACCGTCACGGTCCGCGCGGACGTCGCACCCCGCGGTGGCGCGGGGGCGCGCGAGAACATGCCCGCCAGCACGCCGTCGACCCACAGCGCGTGGTCGCCGCGCAGCGGCGCGGTCGGCGGCAGCACCGGCGTGCCGGCCGCACCCCCGCCGAGGCCGGCGAGGAAGCCCGCGAGGTAGCGGCGCTCGTCGTCTCCGAGGGCGGGCGGTGCGACGTCGTCGACGCCGAGCGCGGCCGCGAGCGCGCGCATCGTCGCCGGGCCGTCGATCACCGCCTCAGGGCGCGGCTCGGCCGGGGCCTGGTCGAGGGCCGGACCGACGTCCACGACCGCCACGGGAGTCAGCGCGACCGCACAGGCCTTGAGCTCGGGCTGGAAGGACAGCGGGTCGACGGCGTCGTTGGTCACGGCGTTGACGGCGAGGTACTCCCCGAAGACGTCGTTCCAGTGGAAGGGCGCGAAGCAGGTCCCGGCGGGGACGCGGTCCGTGACGACGACGGGCAGCACGGCACGGCCGCGGCGCGACGCGACCTCGACGGGGGCGCGGTCCGTCAGGCCCAGGCGCGCCGCGTCGGCGGGGTTCACCTCGACGAACGGTCCGGGCTCGAGCCTGTTGAGCGCCGGGACCTTCCCCGTCTTGGTCATGGTGTGCCACTGGTGCTGCACGCGTCCGGTCGTGAACCAGAACGGGTGGTCGTCGTCGGGCATCTCGGCCGGGTCGGCGTGCGGACGCGCGTGGAAGACCGCCCTGCCGGTGGGCGTCGCGAAGGCCAGGCGCGGGCGCGTGCCGTCGGGGTGCGTCAGGACCGGCCGGTGCTCGCCGTCGTTGAGGTAGCGCACGGGGTTGCGCGCGGGCGCGTCGGGCGACGCGCAGGGCCACTGCACGGGCTCGCGCCGCAGCCGGTCGTAGGTGACGCCGCGCAGGTCGTACCCGGTGCGCGGGTTGGACGCCCGGCGCAGCTCGTCGAAGACCTCCTGCGGCGAGCCGTAGGCGAACCCGTCGTAGCCCATCGCGGTCGCGACCCGGGCGATGAGCTCCCAGTCGGGCAGCGCCTGCCCGGGGGCGGCCAGCGCACGGCGGGCCAGGGTCATGGTGCGCTCGGAGTTCACCATGACGCCGTCGGCCTCGGACCACATCGCGGCGGGCAGGACGACGTCGGCGTACGCGTTGGTCTCGGTGTCGGCGAACACGTCCTGCGTCACGACGAGCTCGGCGCGCTCGAGCCCCTCGATGACGGTGCGCCGGTTGCCGACCGACGCGACCGGGTTGGTGCAGATCACCCAGCACGCGCGGATGTCGCCGTCGGCCATGCGACGGAACATGTCGACCGTGCCGGTGCCCACGCCGTCCGCGCGGATCGTGCCGCGCGGCACGCCCCACAGGTCCTCGCAGAAGGCGCGGTCGTCGGCATCCAGGACGCTGCGCTGCCCGGGCAGGCCCGGGCCCATGTAGCCCATCTCGCGCCCGCCCATGGCGTTGGGCTGCCCGGTCAGGGAGAACGGGCCGCTCCCCCGCCGTCCGATCGCACCCGTCGCGAGGTGGAGGTTGACCAGGGCGTTCGTGTTCCACGTGCCGTGGGTCGACTGGTTGAGGCCCATGGTCCAGCACGAGACCCAGTCGCCGGCGCCGGCGATGAGGTCGGCGGCGGCCCGCAGGTCCGCGGCGGGCACGCCGGTGAGCTCCTCGACGACGTCGGGCGGGTAGTCGGCCAGGAACGCCGGCATCTGCTCCCAGCCCTGCGTGTGCTCGGCGACGAACTCCTCGTCGACCGCGCCCGCCTCCACGAGCAGGTGCAGGAGCCCGTTGAGCAGCGCGAGGTCCGAGCCTGGGCGCACCTGCAGGAAGAGGTCGGCCTTGTCAGCGGTCGCGGTGCGGCGCGGGTCGACGACGACGAGCTTCGCGCCCGCCTTCACGCGGTCGAGCAGCCGCAGGAACAGCACCGGGTGGCAGTCGGCCATGTTGGCGCCGACCAGGAGGAAGACGTCGGCGTGGTCGAGGTCGTCGTACGACCCCGGCGGGCCGTCCGAGCCGAGCGACAGCTTGTACCCGGTGCCCGCGCTGGCCATGCACAGCCGCGAGTTGGACTCGATCTGGTTGGTGCGCCAGAAGCCCTTCGCGAGCTTGTTGGCCAGGTACTGCGCCTCGATGCTCATCTGCCCGGACACGTACAGCGCGATCGCGTCGGGCCCGTCGCGGTCGAGGATCTCGCGCAGCCGGTGCGCGACCGTCGCGATCGCCGCATCGACGTCGGCCGGCACGGGCGCCGCACCGCGCTCGGGGCGCACCAGCGCGGTCGTGAGCCGCCCGCCGGCCGCGAGCATCGTCGCGCTCGTCGCGCCCTTGGTGCACAGGCGCCCGGCGTTGGCGGGGTGCGACCGGTCGCCGCTCGCGCGGGTCACCGTGCCGTCGTCGCCGACGTCGAGCACGATGCCGCACCCCACACCGCAGTACGAGCACACGGTCGCGACCTGCGTCGCGGCCGTGCGCCCGGGCTGCGCGGTCGTCGTGAGCGTCATCAGATGAGGGCGTCGCCGAACGACGAGCCGCGGCGGCCGTACACGAGCCACGTCGTGGTGGCCATGACGCCGTACATCGCGACGATCACCCACAGCGCGGTCTCGATCCCGCCGGTCGCCGTGGTGGAGACGGCGAAGCCGCGCGGGATGAGGAACCCGCCGACCGCTCCCACGGCCCCGGCGATGCCGATGCACCCGGCCGCGACCTTGGCACGCCGGGCCCGGTCGGTCGCGTCGCCCGCACCGTGGCGGAACACCGCGGGGATCATGCGGTAGACCGAGCCGTTGCCGGCGCCCGTCGCGAGGAACAGCAGGAGGAACGAGCCGAAGAACAGGCCGAACGACCCCGAGCGCAGGGCGAAGATGGCCGATACCGTCCCCGCGGCCATGACCGCGAACGCGACCACCGTCACGCGCGCGCCGCCCAGCCGGTCGGCGAGGATCCCGCCGGCGGGCCGCGCGACCGACCCGACGAGGGCCCCGAGGAACGCGATCGACAGCGTCATGCCGGGGAACTCGTTCTTCAGCAGCGTCGGGAACGCACCCGAGAACCCGATGAACGACCCGAACGTGCCGATGTAGATGAACGAGATGACCCAGGTGTGCTTCTGGCGGGCCGCCGAGCCGTAGGCCCGCGGGTCGGCCGCGGCGTCCTTGACGTTGTCCATGTACCGCCACGCGAGCACGGCGGCGAGGACCGCGAGGGGCACGAACATCAGGCCGGCGCGCTCGAGGTGCACGCCCGCGCCGATGACGATGACCAGCGGCACCGCGAGCTGCACCGCCGCGGTGCCGATGTTGCCGCCGGCGGCGTTGAGGCCCAGCGCCCGGCCCTTCTCCCGCTCGGGGTAGAAGAACGAGATGTTCGCCATCGAGGAGGCGAAGTTGCCGCCGCCGACGCCGGCGAGCGCGGCGACGACCAGCAGCACCGTGAAGGACAGGTCCGGCCGCTGGACGGCCCACGCGAGCGCACCGGCCGGTGCGAGCAGCAGCAGGGCGGACACGATCGTCCAGTTGCGGCCGCCGAAGACGGGGACCGCGAACGTGTACGGGATGCGCAGCGTCGCCCCGACGAGCGAGGGCACGGCGATGAGCCAGAACATCTGGTCGGACGTCAGCGCGAAGCCCGCCTCCGGGAGCTGCGGCACGACGATGCTCCACAGCGCCCACACGGCGAAGCCGAGGAACTCGGCAAAGATCGACAGCGTGAGGTTGCGCCGTGCGACCCCGCGCCCGACCGACCGCCACTGGTCGGGTGCCTCCGGGTCCCAGCCGTGCAGCCAGCGGCCGCGGTGGCGCACGAGCTCGGGCATGGTCCCCGCGGGGGTCAGCACGACGGCGCCGGCGCCGTGCCGGGTCGCGGTCGTGGCCGCTGCGGGCGGGTCCTCGGGGGGTGCGGGCGTCGTGGGGGTCTGGGTCACGGGGAGCCTCCGGGCGTCGGGCCGCGTGCTCGGGCACGCGTCTGCGGGCGTCGGGGCCGGGTCGTCACCCGGCGGGTGGCGCCGCGAGGTGCCGGCGTCGTGCTCCGACGCTAGGGACGGCGTGTTTCGCCCGATCACGTGCCCGCGTAACCCGCCGCGAACGTTCAGCGCACACGGGCGCTCCCGGTGGTGTGAGAAGACGTCGCGACGTGGCGCGTGGGGCTCGCCTGGCGCAGGCTGGGGTCCGGCACGCCGGACCGTGCCCCGGACCCGACCCCTGGGAGGATCGCCCCATGCCCGACCTGCGCACCCTGTCCACCGAGCTGCTCGCCGCCGCCCGCACCGACCCGCACGGCCGCAGCGCCCAGCTCGTGGTGCACGACGGCGAGCTGCGCCAGACCGTCCTCGCGCTCGTGGCCGGGGCCCGGCTGGGTGAGCACTCCTCACCGCCGGCCGCGAGCCTGCAGGCCCTGAGCGGCCACGTGCGCGTCGAGGTCGACGACACCGTGCAGCAGGAGGTCGCCGCGGGCGAGCTGTGGGAGCTGACGCACGAGCGCCACTCCGTCGTCGCGATCGAGGACAGCGTCGTGCTGCTCACCACGGTCACCAACGTCGCGACGCAGCCGCACGGCTGACGAGCGGGCGACCGCCGCCCGTCAGGCCGGGTGGTCGCCGCCCGCCAGCTGGGACAGCGCGTGCGGCAGCACGTCGGCCAGCACCTCGAGCGCGTCCCGCGCGGCGCCCGTGGACCCCGCGACGTTGACGACGAGCGTGCGTCCGGCCACGCCCGCGACCCCGCGCGACAGGACCCCCGCGGGCACGCCCCGGCGGACCGCGTCGGCGCGCAGCGCCTCGGCGATGCCGGGGACCACCCGGTCGACCACCGCGAGCGTCGCCTCGGGCGTCATGTCGCGGGGTGCCAGACCCGTGCCACCCGTCGTGAGGACCAGCGCGGCACCGTCCGCGACGGCGGCGCGCAGCGCGCGCTCCACCGGCATCCCGTCGGGCACGACGACCGGCGCTGCCACGTCCATGCCCAGCGCGCGCAGCCCGTCGACGAGCAGCGGCCCGGACACGTCGTCGTACTGCCCCGCGGCGGCGCGGTCCGACGCGGTCACGACCACCGCACGCGGTGCCGCGTCGGGCACGTCACTCACGCGTCCACGTCCCGCTGCGGCCGCCGGACTTCTCCTCGACCCGCAGGTCGGTGAGGTACGCGCCGCGGTCGACCGCCTTGACCATGTCGATCAGGGTCAGCCCGGCAGCCGCGACGCACGTCAGCGCCTCCATCTCGACCCCGGTGCGGTCGGCCGTGCGCACGGTCGCGTCGACCGTGACGCCGTCGTCGACGACCTCGAGGTTGACGCGCACGCCGTGGATCGCGATCGGGTGGCACAGCGGCACGAGGTCGGGCGTGCGCTTGGCGGCCTGGATGCCGGCGATGCGCGCGACCGCGAGCGCGTCGCCCTTGGGCACACCCTCGCCGCGCAGCAGCGCGACGACCTGGGGCGTCGTCACGAGCCGGCCCGTGGCGCGGGCGCTGCGGACGGTGACGTCCTTGTCGGCGACGTCGACCATGCGGGCCGCGCCGTGCGCGTCGACGTGGGTCAGGCGGTCGTGCTGGGTCACGCGTCGTGCTCCTTCAGGTCGATGACGGCCACGGGGGACCCCGCCGCCAGCTCGGTGACGTCCTCGGGGACGTCGACGAGCGCGTCCGCCCGGGCGAGCGCGCCCAGCAGGTGCGAGCCGGGGCCGCCGACGAGGTCGGCGACGGGTGCGCCCGTGCTCCAGTCGAGGCGCGCGCGCAGGAGCTGGCGGCGCCCCGCCGGTGACCGGAGCCCCGCCGCGAGCGTGGCGGTGAGCGTGCGGCGGTGCACGTCGCGCGCGCCGAGCATGCGGCGCAGCAGCGGTCGGACGAACACCTCGAAGGACACGAACGAGCTCACGGGGTTGCCGGGCAGCGCGAGCACGGGTGTGCCGCCGCGGAGCACGCCGACCGCCTGCGGCTTGCCGGGCTGCATGCGCACGTGCACCAGCTCGGCGTCGCCGTCGGCGAGCAGCGCGTCGCGGACCACGTCGTACGCCCCGACCGACACGCCACCCGTGGTGACGACCAGGTCGGCCCGCGCCGCGAGGTCGGCCAGCGCGGCCCGCACGGCGGTCAGGTCGTCGCGCACCACGACGACCGCGACGACGTCGGCGCCGGCCGCGGTCGCGGCGGCGGCCAGCTGCGGGCCGTTGGACTCGTGGATCTGGCCGTGGCGCAGCGGCTCGCCCGGGGCGACGAGCTCGGAGCCCGTCGACAGCACCGCGACGCGCGGGCGCGCGTGCACCTCGACGCGCGCGTGCCCGGTCGCGGCCAGCAGCCCCACCGCACCGGGGCCCACCACGTCCCCGGCGCGCAGCACGACGTCGCCCGCGCGCACGTCCTCGCCGCGCCGCCGCACGTGCGCGCCCACGGCCACCGCACCGTCGACGCGGACGCGGCTCGTGCCGCCGTCGGTGAGCTCGACCGGCAGCACGGCGTCGGCGCCCGACGGCACGGGCGCGCCCGTCATGATGCGCACGGCGACCCCGGCGGGCAGCTCGACGGTGCGCGTGTCGCCCGCGGGGACGTCGTCGGCGACGTCCAGGACCGCACCCGGCCGCAGGTCGTCCGCCCGCACCGCGTAACCGTCCATCGCCGAGCTGTCCCACGGCGGCAGGTCCACCGCGGCGGTGACGTCGGACGCGAGCGCGCGACCGCGGGCCTCGCCGATCGCGACGTGCACCGCCGGCAGTGGCCCTGCCAGCGCGAGCACGGCCGCGGCGTGCTCGTCGAGCGAGCGGACCGTGCGCACCGCGAGCGCTGCTCCGGCGGGGGCGTCGACCATGCGCCCAACCTACTGCGACGCACCGGCCGCCCCGCCCGGCGGCGGGCAGGCGCGTGCGGCGCGCAGGGGTGTCCGTATCATCACAGGATGCGAGCCGTGAGCGCCGCGGGTGCCGCGGCGCCGCGCGAGGGGGGCCTGGTCGACCGGTACGGCCGGGTCGCGACCGACCTGCGCGTGTCCCTGACCGACCGGTGCAACCTGCGCTGCAGCTACTGCATGCCGGCCGAGGGGCTGCCGTGGGCACCGGACGACACCGTGCTCACCGACGCCGAGGTGGTGCGCCTGGTCCGCATCGGTGTCGAGCGGCTCGGCATCCGCGAGGTGAGGTTCACGGGCGGTGAGCCCCTGCTGCGGCGCGGGCTCGAGGGCATCGTCGCGGCGACCGGGCAGCTGCGCACCGCGGACGGGGAACCCGTGCGCACGGCCCTGACGACCAACGGGCTCGGGCTGGACAAGCGCGCCCGCGCGCTGGCGGACGCGGGGCTCGACCGCGTCAACGTGTCCCTGGACTCCCTGGACCCCGCGCGCTTCGCGACCATCACGCGTCGTGACCGGCACGCGGACGTGCTCGCGGGGCTGGCCGCGGCGTCGGCCGCGGGGCTGGCGCCGGTCAAGGTCAACACCGTGCTGGTGCGGGGCGTCAACGACGACGAGGCCGTGCCGCTGCTGACGTGGGCGCTCGAGCACGGGTACCACCTGCGCTTCATCGAGCAGATGCCGCTCGGCCCGCACGGCTCGTGGCGGCGCGAGGACCTCGTGACGGCCCAGGAGATCCTCGACGCGCTCGCCGCGGCGTTCGTCCTCGAGGCCGAGCCCGACGGCGCGCGCGGCGGGGCCCCGGCCGAGACCTGGCACGTCCGCGGGTTCCCGGGTGCCACGGTCGGCGTCATCGGCTCGGTGACGCGGCCGTTCTGCGGCGCGTGCGACCGGACCCGCCTGACCGCCGACGGGCAGGTCCGCAGCTGCCTGTTCGCGCGTGAGGAGGACGACCTGCGCGGGCTGCTGCGCGGCGGCGCCGACGACGACGCCGTGGCCGACGCGTGGCGCTCCGCGATGCTGGGCAAGGCCGCGGGCCACGGCATCGACGACCCGACCTTCCTGCAGCCCGCACGGACCATGAGCGCGATCGGAGGATGACGCGATGACCCCCCAGCCCGCACCGGTGGGCGGCACGACGGGCACCGGCGTGCGCACCGGCCGCGTCGAGGTCCGGTACTTCGCCGCCGCGGCCGAGGCGGCGGGCGTCCAGGAGGAGCACGTCGACCTGCCGCCCGGGACGACCGTCGGAGGTCTCCTCGACGCACTCGCCGAGCGGCACGGCCCGGCACTGGCCGACGTCGCGGCACGCTGCGCGCTGCTCGTCGACGGCGTGCTGCACCGCGACCGCGACGCTCGCGTCGGCGCCGCCGTGCGCGTCGACGTGCTGCCGCCCTTCGCGGGCGGCTGAACGCCGGTAGCCGGTCGGGTCAGGCGCTGCCCACCCACTCGTGGCCGCCGGCCGCCAGGTCCTGGCGCTTCCACACCGGCAGGTGCGCCTTGATCTCGTCGACGAGCAGGGCCGCGGCCGCGAAGGCCTGCTGCCGGTGGGCGGCCGAGACCGCCACGCCGAGCGCGCAGTCCCCCACCGCGAGCACGCCGACGCGGTGCACGCACGCGACGGCGTCGACGTCGCTGCGGGCCGCGACGTCGGCGACGACGCGGCGCACGACGTCCTGCGCGTCCGGGTGCGCCACGTACTCCAGGCCCGTGACGCCGCGTCCGCGGTCGTGGTCGCGGACGACCCCGGCGAACGTGACGACGGCGCCGGCGGCGTCGTCCCCCACGGCACGTGCCAGCGCGTCGACGTCGACGGGGTCCGTGGTGACCTGCGCGACGGCGACGCGGCGGGCGGGCGCGTGCAGGCGCGAGTCGTCGGTGGTCACCGGACCAGCCTAGGGCGGTGCGCCGATCCCGGGTCGATCCCGCACCTGCGGTGCCGACAGCCGGATCCCGCCGCACCTGCGGCGTTGCGCGCCTAGTCTGGCCCCATGCCGACCTACCGGGTGACGGACGCCGCGACGCTGCTCGGGGTGAGCGACGACACCGTGCGGCGTTGGATCGACTCCGGCCGCCTCGCGTCGACGCGCGGTCCCGGTGGCCACCACGAGGTCGACGGCCTCGCGCTCGCCGAGCTCGCACGGGCCCTCGGCGCGGAGCCGGAGCCGGGCAGCGCCCGCCGCTCCACCCGCAACCGCCTGCGGGGCATCGTCACGCGCGTCGTGCGCGACACCGTGATGGCCCAGGTCGAGATCCAGGCCGGCCCCTACCGGGTCGTCTCCCTCATCAGCCGCGAGGCGGCCGACGAGCTGGGCCTCGAGCCCGGGGTCGTCGCGGTCGCCTCGGTCAAGGCCACGGACGTCGCCGTCGAGCACGTCGAGGGCCGATGAGGCGCGCCCGCGCCGCCGCCGTCGGTCTCGCGCTCGTCGTGACCGGCTGCGGCGCCCCGGCCCCCGGGGCGCC
>NZ_JACSQV010000001.1:0-117458 GCF_014836445.1 Cellulomonas avistercoris | reverse complement strand
CCCCCCCCCCCCCCCCCCTCCGCCCCGGCCGCGTCGTCCCCGGCGCTCGAGGGCACGCTCGTGGTGCTGGCCGCCGCGTCCCTCACCGACGTGCTGACCGACCTCGCGACGCAGCTCGAGCGCGAGCACCCCGACCTGCGGGTCGAGACGGCGTTCGGCGCGAGCTCGACCCTCGCGGCCCAGGTCGTCGCCGGCGCGCCCGCCGACGTCCTCGTGACCGCGAGCGACGCGACGATGGCGACCGCGACCGACGCGGTCGGGGGCGAGCCCGTCGTCGTCGCGCGCAACCGGATGGAGCTCGCGGTGCCCGCCGGCAACCCCGGCGGCGTGCGGGCGCTCGCCGACCTCGCGGACCCCGACCTCACGGTCGCGCTGTGCGCGCCCGAGGTGCCGTGCGGCGCCGTGGGCGCGCAGGTGCTCGCCGCCGCGGGCGTGCAGGCGGCGCCCGACACCCTCGAGCGCGACGTGCGCGGCGTGCTGACGCGCCTGCGGCTCGACGAGGCCGACGCCGGACTGGTCTACCGCACCGACGTCGTCGCGGCGGCCGGGGCCGTCGAGGGCATCGCGCTGCCGGACACCGTCCAGGTGCGCACCGACCACCCCGCGGTCGTGCTGCCCGACGCCCCCCACCCCGAGGCGGCCGCGGCGTTCGTCGCGCTGCTGCGCGGTCCCGCCGGGCGCCGGGCGTTCGCCGACGCGGGGTTCGAGCTGCCGTGAGCGCACCCCGGCTCGCGCGGTCCCCGGGCGGGGCGGTCCTGGTCGCGCTGGCGGTCGTGGGCACGGCCGTGCTCGTCCTCCCGCTCGTCGCGCTGCTGCTCGCCACGCCGTGGACCGCGCTCCCCACGCTGGTCGCGGACGCCCACGTGCTGCAGGCGCTGCGACTCTCGCTGCTGACGGCGGGCTGCGCGACCCTGGCGGCGCTCGTGCTGGGCGTCCCGCTCGCGTGGGTGCTCGCGCACGACGACCTGCGGTGCGCCTGGCTGCTGCGGTCGCTCGTGACCGTGCCGCTCGTCCTGCCGCCCGTGGTGGGCGGCGTCGCGCTGCTGCTGCTGCTGGGCCGGCGCGGCCTCCTGGGCGGCACGCTGGACACCTGGTTCGGCGTCACGGTGCCGTTCACGTCGGTCGCCGTCGTGCTCGCCCAGCTCTTCGTGTCCCTGCCGTTCCTGGTGCTGTCCGTCGAGGGCGCGCTGCGCGGCGCGGACCGCCGCCGCGCGCTCGCCGCGCAGACCCTCGGCGCCTCGCCCGCGTACGTGCTGCGGCGGGTCACGCTGCCGGCGGTCGCCCCGGGCGTCGCCGCCGGGGCCGCGCTGTGCTTCACGCGTGCGCTCGGTGAGTTCGGTGCGACCGTCACGTTCGCCGGCAGCTTCCCCGGCACCACGCGCACGATGCCGCTCGCCGTGTACCTGGCGATGGACGCCGCCCCCGAGCAGGCCGTCGCCATGTCGGTCCTGCTGCTGCTGCTGTCCGTCGCCGTCCTGCTCGCCCTGCGCGGGCGGTGGCTCGGTGGCCTGCCCGGGGCGCACGCGGCCCGCTCGGGACGTGGTGCGCGGTGACGCTCGACGTGCAGGTCCGCATCGACCGGGGCGCGTTCCGCCTGGACGTCGCCCTGGAGGTGCCCGCCGGCGGCGTGCTCGCCGTGATGGGCCCCAACGGAAGCGGCAAGTCGACGCTGCTCGAGGCGGTCGCCGGCCTGGTCCCGGTGACGGACGGGCACGTGCGCCTGGGCGACCGCGTGCTCGCGGACGCCGCGAGCGGGCGGCACCTGCCCCCGCACGAGCGCCGCCTCGGGGTCGCGCTGCAGGACGGTCTGCTGTTCGCTCACCTCTCGGCGCGCGAGAACGTCGCGTTCGGCCCGCGCGCCCAGGGCGTGCGGGCACCCGTCGCACGCGCCGCCGCGGACGCGCTGCTCGCGGACGTGGGGCTCACGACGCAGGCCCGCACGCGCGCCGACCGGCTGTCGGGCGGTCAGGCCCAGCGCGTCGCGGTGGCACGCGCGATCGCCGCGCTGCCGTCGGCCCTGCTGCTCGACGAGCCGTTCGGCGCGCTCGACGCCGCGACGCGCGCGCGGGTGCGCGACGTCGTGCGCCGCGCCGTGGCGACCGGCCTGCCCGCGCTCGTCGTGACGCACGACCTGCGGGACGCGCTCGAGCTCGCGGACGAGCTGCTCGTCCTGCAGGACGGGCGCGAGGTCCAGCGCGGCGCGCCCGCGCACGTGGCGGCCGCCCCCGCGACCCCCTACGTCGAGCAGGTGGCCGCCGCGGCGGCGTGGCCGGACCGGGCGCCGTGACGCGGCCGCACCGCGGGTCGTAGCGTGGCCGCGTGATGCTCTCCCCCGCGTTCGTCGTCGTGCTGACGGGCGGGACGGCGCGCCGCCTGGGCGGCGTCGACAAGACCGACGTCGACGTCGACGGGCGGTCCGTCCTGCGGCGCCTGCTGGACGGCGTCGGCGCGCTCCCCGTCGTCGTCGTGGGCCCGCCGCGGGACGTGGGGCGCGACGTGCTCTGGACCCGCGAGGACCCGCCGCTCGGCGGCCCGTACGCCGCAGCGGCGGCGGGGGTCGAGGCCGGGCTCGCCGCCCACCCGGACGCACAGGTGGTCCTGCTGCTGGCCGGCGACCAGCCGTTCGCGGGGGCCGCGGTGGCCGCGTTGCGGCGTGCGCTGACCGACGACGTCGACGCCGCTCTCGCGACCGGACCCGACGGACGTCCGCAGCCGCTGCTGGCTGCCTACCGCCTGTCGGCCGTGCGCGAGCGGCTCACCGGCGCCGTGCGCGACCGGCCGGCACGTGACCTGGTGGTGGGGCTGCGCACCGTGTCGGTGCCGCTCGACCCCCGGACCACGCTCGACGTCGACGACCCCGACGACCTGGCCGTCGCGCGCCGCCTCGCCCGCGGGCTCAGCCCGTCGCCGGACCCCGCTCGCTGAGCAGGGCGTCGACCTGGGTCAGGGCGGCGCGGACCGCCGCGGCCACGTCCTCGCCCCGGGCGCCGGCGCGGCCCGCGGCGAGCCCCACGACGTACGCCGTCAGCGGCGCGGCCGGGCGCACGACGCCGTGCGCGACGTCGCGGACCATGTCCAGCACGTCGTCCTGCGTGGCCGCGACCAGCGCGGGGTCGACGCCCAGCGTCGGCGCGACCAGCTCCGTCCACTCCTGCACCGGGTCCATCGCCACCTCCGTCGACCGGGGCCTAGGCGCCAGGGCCTGCGGCGGCCGCCGGCTCGTGCGCACGGGGGGCCGCGAACGCTTGCGCGCGGTGGTGGCGGGAGATCTCCTCGACGAGGTCGGCCTGCGCGCGCGAACGCGCGACGAGCGCGTCCAGCCGGTCGGGGTCGAGACCCAGCGCGTCCGCGTGCTCCCGCAGCGTCGTCCAGCCCAGGCGCTTGCCCTCCAGCCCCGAGCGCAGGATCTCGAGCTCGAGGACCAGGGACAGCGGTGAGCGTCGCAGCACCCGGCCGTTGAGCTTGAGCCGGCCGAGACGCTCGGCGACCGCCGCACCGACGTGCTTCCACCGCGAGAGCGGCAGGCCGAGGTCGCGGGCCGTGGCCTCGTGCACCTCGCGCTCCTGCCGCAGCTCGCGCGCGAGCTGCGCGAGGGCCGGGGCGTCGTCGCCGGCGTCCGGGTTGCGGCTCATGCGCTCGACGCGTGCCGAGACGGCGCGGGCGCCGGTGATGTGGTCGTTGATGTACGTCCGCACCAGCGTGAGGTCGAGCTGGGCGTCAGGCTGCGGGGTCATGGCGTCCTCCCGGGTCGGCGTCACCTGATCCTGCGGTGCCGCGCGCCCGGCCGCACGCCGGACCGACGGGTCAGACGCTCTCGGTGCGGGGCGCCGGGGCGTCCCCCGCCTGCTCGGCCTCGCGCTCGACCATCTGCGTGCGCCGGCTGGACTCGCGCGGGCGGTAGACGATGCGCGAGTGGAACGTGAAGCGCACCACGAACGCGACCGCGATGGTGATCGCCGTGGCGAGCACCGCGGCGACGTGCATGGTCTCGACCAGCAGCGCCATGATCGGCATCCGGATGAGCGTCTCCACGTTGTTGAACGTGAACGACTGGCCGAACCGCGCCCACACACCCTTGCCCTCGTGCCGCAGGTCGCGGAACACGAAGCGCTCCTGGAGCAGGAAGTTGCCGACGATGGTGAGCTCGGCGGCCACGATCGCGGCCAGCAGCCACGGGGCGCCGAGCGTCGTCAGCAGCGCGACGATCGCGACGTTGGCGACGGCGCCCATGCCGCCGATGATCGCGAACCGCGACATGCGCCCGAAGCGCAGCCCGGCAAGCTGCCACATGAAGTGCACGCCCTGCGCGAGGTTCGCCTTGGACTCACCCGCGAAGCGCGACCCGAACACGAAGGGGACCTCGACGACCCGCATGGGGTGACGCGCGAGGATCTCGAGGAGGATCTTGAACCCGCGCGGGCGCAGCGACTCGATGTCGACCGCCGCCGTGCGGACGGCGAAGAAGCCCGTCATGGGGTCGGAGCAGTCGCGCAGCCGGACCGGGAACATCGCGCGCGTCACGGCGGTCGAGGTGGACGACACCGCCTGGCGCACGACGCCCGACAGCCCCTCGCTCGAGCCGTCACCGATGTACCGCGACGCGACGACCACGTCGACCTCGGGCTCCTGCGCGCGCGCCACGAGCGCGGGGATCAGCTCGGGCGGGTGCTGGAGGTCGCCGTCCATCACGAGGAAGTACGGCGACGTGGTCGCCTTCACGCCCTCGAGGACCGCCCCGCCGAGACCGCCGACCGGCTCCTCGCGGTGGATCACGCGGACCGGCAGCTCCGCCGTGGGGGCCACGGCCCGCACCACGTCGGCCGTGTCGTCCGTCGAGTCGTCGACGAACAGCAGCTCGGCACGCAGCCCCCGGGTCGCCTCACCGACGCGACGGACGAGCTCGGCGACGTTGGGAGCCTCGTTGAACGTCGGCACGATGACGGTCACCAGCGTGTCCGCCTGCTCGGGCGTTGCGGTCATGGGGGCCTCGCTCTGCTCTCTGCCGTCCCCGTCCGACACCGGCAGGGCTCCTGACACGATAGCCGACGAAGCCGTCACGGCGAGGGGACCTCGGGCCCCGGCCCCGTGTCGCGCGCGGGCCCGCGGACCGCGCCGGCGGCCCCGCGCGCGCGGCGGCGTCCTCTGCCACCATGGCGCACGTGAAGCGCGACGCGACCGCCCACCTGACCGTGGACGTCACCTCCCCCGCCCGCCTCGTCCTCGAGATCGCGGTGGCCGACGTCCACGACCCGAGCGAGCAGCTGGCCGTGACCTCGGCCGGACGCGCGGTGGTGCCGCGCGAGGTGATCGACCCGCACGGGACGCGGCTGCACGTGCTCGACGTGGAGCCGGGCCTGCTGACGGTGGACTACCGCGCGACGGTCACCGGCCGCGCCGAGGAGGTGCCCGCCGCCCCGTCGGACGAGCTGGTCTACCTGCGTCCCAGCCGGTACTGCGAGTCCGACGAGCTCGCGCCGACCGCCCGCTCGGAGTTCCGCGGGCTGGCGGGCGTCGACCTGCTCGCCGCCGTCAGCTCGTGGGTCGGCACGCGGCTCGCGTACGTCCCGGGCGCCAGCCTGCCCACCGACGGCGCCGTCCGCACGCTGCTGGCCCGCCGTGGCGTCTGCCGGGACTTCGCGCACCTCGTGGTCGCCCTGCTGCGCGGCCTCGACGTCCCGGCGCGCGTCGTCGCCGTGTACGCGCCCGGGCTGGACCCCATGGACTTCCACGCGGTCGCCGAGGCCTACGTCGAGGGCCGGTGGCGCGTCGTGGACGCCACGACGCTCGCACCGCGCTCGTCGCTCGTGCGGATCGCCACGGGCCGGGACGCCTCGGACACCGCCTTCCTCTCGGTGCACCGCGGGACCGCGACCCTGCGCGAGCTCGTCGTCACCGCCGTGGCCGACGTGCTGCCCGACGACGACGTCCGGCACCTGGTCTCCCTCGGCTGACGCGGCACCGCACGCCGGCCCGCGACGGACGTGACGTCGAGCACACCCGCTCGAAGAGCCGACATCCGTCGTGGCTGGCACGCTGTCGCCATGCAGATCTGGCCCGGACGCCCCTATCCCCTCGGCGCCACCTACGACGGCACGGGAACCAACTTCGCACTGTTCTCCGGTGTCGCCGAACGTGTCGAGCTGTGCCTCATCGACGCCGACGGGTCCGAGACCCGGGTGGACCTGCCCGAGGTCGACGCGTACGTGTGGCACGGCTACCTGCCCGCGATCGCGCCCGGGCAGAAGTACGGGTACCGCGTCCACGGCCCCTACGACCCGGCCGCGGGGCACCGCTGCGACCCGTCGAAGCTGCTGCTCGACCCCTACGCCAAGGCGATCGACGGGCAGATCGACGGCGACCCGTCGCTGTACTCCTACACGTTCGGCGACCCCGAGAGCCGCAACGAGTCGGACTCCGCGGGGCACACCATGACCTCGGTCGTCGTCAACCCGTTCTTCGACTGGGGGCACGACCGGCCGCCGGAGCACGAGTACCACGAGTCGGTCATCTACGAGGCGCACGTCAAGGGCCTGACGCAGCTGCACCCGGCGGTGCCCGAGGAGATGCGCGGCACGTACGCGGCGCTCGGCCACCCGGCGGTCGTCGAGCACCTGTCGGGCCTCGGGATCACCGCGATCGAGCTCATGCCCGTGCACCAGTTCGTCAACGATCCCTCGCTGCAGGAGAGGGGGCTGTCGAACTACTGGGGCTACAACACGATCGGGTTCTTCGCCCCCCACAACGGGTTCGCGTCGATGGCGGGCAGCGGGCAGCAGGTCCAGGAGTTCAAGTCGATGGTCAAGGCGCTGCACGCCGCGAACATCGAGGTCATCCTCGACGTGGTCTACAACCACACCGCCGAGGGCAACCACATGGGCCCGACCCTGAGCTTCCGCGGCATCGACAACGCGAGCTACTACCGCCTCGTCGACGAGGACCAGTCGCACTACTTCGACACCACGGGCACGGGCAACTCGCTGCTCATGCGCTCCCCCGCGGTGCTGCAGCTCATCATGGACTCGCTGCGGTACTGGGTGACCGAGATGCACGTCGACGGCTTCCGCTTCGACCTCGCGGCGACGCTGGCCCGCCAGTTCCACGAGGTCGACCGCCTGTCCGCGTTCTTCGACCTGGTCCACCAGGACCCGGTCATCTCCCAGGTCAAGCTCATCGCCGAGCCGTGGGACCTCGGCGAGGGCGGCTACCAGGTCGGCGGCTTCCCCCCGCTGTGGACCGAGTGGAACGGCCAGTACCGCGACACCGTGCGCGACTTCTGGCGCGGCGAGCCCTCGACGCTCGGGGAGTTCGCGAGCCGCCTGTCGGGCTCCTCGGACCTGTACGAGCACACCGGCCGCCGGCCGATCGCGAGCATCAACTTCGTGACCGCGCACGACGGGTTCACGCTGCGCGACCTGGTGTCGTACAACGAGAAGCACAACGAGGCCAACGGTGAGGACAACCGGGACGGCGAGAGCCACAACCGGTCGTGGAACTGCGGCGTCGAGGGACCGACGGACGACCCCGAGGTCCTGGCCCTGCGTGCCCGCCAGCAGCGCAACTTCCTCGCGACGCTGCTGCTGTCGCAGGGCGTGCCGATGATCGCCCACGGCGACGAGATCGGCCGCACGCAGGGCGGCAACAACAACGGCTACTGCCAGGACGACGAGATCACGTGGGTCGACTGGGAGCTGGACGACGAGCGGCAGTCGCTGCTCGAGTTCACCCGCCGCGTCATCCACCTGCGCCGCGACCACCCCGTCTTCCGGCGGCGCCGGTTCTTCGCCGGCGCGGCCGAGCACGGCGGCCAGTCGGACCTGCGCGACATCGCCTGGATGACGCCGAGCGGCGGGCAGATGTCCGACGAGGCGTGGAGCTCGGACCACGCGTTCGCGGTCATGGTGTTCCTCAACGGCGAGGCGATCAGCGAGCCCGACATGCGCGGGCAGGAGGTCGTCGACGACTCGTTCCTCCTGCTGTTCAACGGGCACTGGGAGAAGCGGCAGTTCCAGCTCCCGGGCGCCGAGTACGGCGACGTGTGGACGGCCGTGCTCGACACCGACTCCCAGGTCCGGCCCGGTCGCGAGATCCGCTCCCGCGGACGCGTCACCCTCGCACCCCGCTCGATGGTGCTGCTCACGCGGCCGCCCGAGGTCGACCGGCCGTCGTCGTCCGGCAGCGGGTCCGCCGCGACGGCCTCGAGCGAGGCGAGCCGGTCCGCCCGGGAGGGTGGCGCATGAGCGATGTCACCACCGAGCGGGCCGTGCCCGAGCGCCGCTCCGTGCGGCCCGGGCACCCGGTGCCCGTCTCGACCTACCGCGTGCAGCTGGGCGCCGACCTGACGTTCGACGACGTCGCGGCGCGCGTCCCGTACTACGCGAGCCTCGGCGTGACGCACGTGTACCTGTCCCCGGTGCTCGCGGCGGCGCCCGGCTCGACCCACGGGTACGACGTGGTCGACCACGACCGCGTCTCCCCCGTCCTCGGCGGTGAGGAGGGCCTGCGGCGCCTGGCCGACGTCGCGCACGACGCCGGCCTGGGTCTCGTGCTCGACATCGTCCCCAACCACATGGCCGTGCCGACGCCCGTGTGGCACAACCGGGCGCTGTGGTCCGTGCTCGCCGACGGCTCCGACTCGCCGTTCGCGACGTGGTTCGACGTCGACTGGTCCGCCGGCGACGGCGCGCTGCTCATGCCCGTGCTCGGCGACCGGATCGGCGCCGTCCTCGCGCGCGGCGAGCTGCGGCTCGAGGAGCTCGACGTGCCCGGCGTCGGCACCTGCACGGTGCTGCGCTACCACGACCACGTGTTCCCCGTGCGGGCCGGGACCGAGCAGCTGCCGCTCGCCGAGCTCGTCGAGCGCCAGCACTACCGCCTCGCGTACTGGAAGGTCGCCGACGAGGAGCTCAACTACCGGCGGTTCTTCGACGTCGGGACGCTCGTCGCGGTGCGCGTCGAGGACCCCGACGTTTTCGACGCGACGCACGCGCTCGTGCTGCGGCTGCTGCGCGACGGCGTGGTCGACGGTCTGCGCATCGACCACCCCGACGGTCTCGCGGACCCCGCGGGGTACCTCGCGCGGCTGCGCGAGGCGACCGACGGCGCGTGGGTCGTCGTCGAGAAGATCCTCGCCGGCACCGAGGAGCTCCCCGACGACTGGGCGACCGCGGGCACCACGGGCTACGAGGCGCTGTGGCGCGTGCAGCAGACGTTCGTCGACCCCGGGGGCGCGGGGATCCTCGGCTCGGTCATGCACCGGCTGACCGGTGACGTGTCCGACGCGTTCGACGACGTCGAGGAGACCGCCAAGCGCGAGGTCGTCGACGGCCCCCTGTACGCCGAGGTCCACCGGCTGACCAACCTCGCGGCGGAGATCTGCCACGACGACCTGCGCCTGCGCGACCACACGTGGCGCGCGCTGGAGGAGTGCCTCGTCGAGCTGCTCGTCGCGTTCGACCGCTACCGCGCCTACGTCGTCCCGGGTGAGCCGGCGCCGACGACGTCGGTGACCGTCATGACGGCCGTGGCGCAGCGCGCGCGGCGGAGGCTCGGCACCGAGCGCGACGCGACGATGGACGTGCTCGTCGACCTGCTCCTCGGCCGTGAGGCCGGGTCCGCGGGCCGCACGCGCGACCCGCGCCGCGACGAGCTCGTCGTCCGGTTCCAGCAGACCTGCGGGGCCGTCATGGCCAAGGGCGTCGAGGACACGGCGTTCTACCGCTGGACGCACCTGGTGGCGCTGTGCGAGGTCGGCGGGGAGCCGGCACGGTTCGCGACGACGCCGACCGAGCTGGCCGCGTGGGCCGCGCAGGCGCAGGCATCGGCGCCGCTGGGGATGACCACGCTGTCGACGCACGACACCAAGCGCGGCGAGGACACGCGTGCGCGCCTCGGCGTGCTGTCCGAGCTGCCGCGCGAGTGGTCGGTGCTGGTCGACGACCTGCGGCGCGCGTCCGCGTCGTACCGGGGTGCGCTCCTGGACGGGCGCACCGAGTACCTGCTGTGGCAGACGCTCGCCGGCACGTGGACGGACGACGGCCCGATCGCGGAGGACCGGCTCGTCGAGTACCTCACCAAGGCCGTCCGCGAGGCCAAGTCGCACACGACCTGGACCGCACCGGACGAGGCGTACGAGGCGTCCGTCCTGTCGGTGGCGCGGCAGGCCCGCACGGACCCGGTGGTGCTCGGCCTGCTGGGCGACTGGGACGTGCGCACGCGCGAGGCCGTGCGCGCCGCGACGCTGGGGACCAAGCTCGTGCAGCTGACGCTGCCGGGCGTCGCGGACGTGTACCAGGGCACCGAGGTGCCCGACCCCGTGCTGGTCGACCCCGACAACCGCCGCTGGGTCGACGCCGACGAGCTCGCGGCGCGGCTGGGCCGCCTCGACGAGGGCGCCGGACCACGTGGCCTGGCGGACGAGAAGATGCTGGTGACGTCGCGTGCGCTGCGCGTGCGACGTGACGTCGCCGACGCCTTCGTCGGCCCCGACGCGGGGTTCGTGCCGCTGCCCCACTCGTCCGGCTACTCGCTGACGTACGCGCGGACCGTCGCCGGGCAGCCGCGGGTCGCGGTGGTCGCGACCCGGCTGGCCGCGGCCGTCGAGCGGCTCGGCGGGTGGGCGGACCACACCGTCGCCCTGCCCGAGGGCACGTGGCACGACGTCCTGACCGACCGGGTCGTGCAGGGCGGCGTCCAGAGCGTCGAGGACGTCCTCGAGCGGCTCCCGGTCGCGCTGCTCGTCCGGGAGGGAGCCTGACATGCCGCTGACACCCCGCCTGTGGGCGCCGTTCGCCCGCGGTGTCGACCTGGTGCTGCCCGCCGCGGGCACGCGCTCACCGCTGCGGGCCGGGAACGACGGCTGGTGGGAGTCCGACGTCACGCTGGCCCACGGCACCGACTACGCGTTCTCGCTCGACGGCGGCGACCCGCGCCCGGACCCGCGGGCGGCGTGGCTCCCCGCCGGCGTCCACGGCCCGGCGCGCGTGTTCGACACCGACCGGTTCGCGTGGACGGACGACGGCTGGAGCGGCGTCGACGTGCGCGGCGCCGTGACGTACGAGCTGCACGTGGGCACGTTCACGCCCGGCGGCACGCTCATCTCGGCGGTCGAGCGCCTCGAGCACCTCGTGGCGCTCGGGGTCGACGTGGTCGAGCTGCTGCCGGTGGCCGCGTTCAACGGGCGGCACGGGTGGGGGTACGACGGCGTCGCGCCGTACGCCGTGCACGAGCCGTACGGCGGTCCTGCCGCCCTGCAGGCGTTCGTCGACGCCGCCCACGGCCTCGGCCTGGCCGTGTGCCTCGACGTGGTCCACAACCACCTCGGGCCGTCGGGCAACTACCTGCACGAGCTCGGGCCGTACTTCACGGACGCCCACAGCACGCCGTGGGGTGACGCGGTCAACCTCGACGGCCCCGGGTCGGAGCACGTGCGCCGCTGGATCTGCGACTCGGTGCTGCGCTGGGCGCGCGACTTCCACGTCGACGCCTTCCGCCTCGACGCCGTGCACGCGCTGCGCGACGACTCGCCCCGGCACGTGCTGGCGCAGCTGAGCGACGAGGTCGCCGAGCTCGCGGTCGCGCTGGGCCGCCCGATCGGGCTGGTCGCGGAGAGCGACCTCAACGACGTCGTGAGCCTGGCGACCACGGACGACGGCGGCTGGGGCATGACGGGCCAGTGGGCCGACGACGTGCACCACGCGGTCCACGCGCTCGTCACGGGCGAGCGCCACGGCTACTACGTCGACTTCGGCTCCCCCGAGACGCTCCGCACGGCGATGACCCGCGTGTTCGTCCACGACGGCTCGGTCTCGACGTTCCGCGGCGAGCCGTGGGGGGCTCCCGTGCCCGACGACGTGGACGGTCACCGGTTCGTGGTCTTCGACGCCAACCACGACCAGGTCGGCAACCGCGCGCTCGGGGACCGGCCGTCGGCCCGCGTCGACCCGGGCGGGCTGGCCGCGCAGGCCGCGCTCGTGCTGCTCTCGCCGTTCTCCCCCCTGCTGTTCATGGGCGAGGAGTGGGGCGCCACCACGCCCTGGCAGTTCTTCACCGACCACCCGGAGCCCGAGCTGGCCGCCGCCGTGCGCGAGGGCCGCGCACGGGAGTTCGGCGGCCACGGCTGGGCCGACCTGTACGGGCACGACGTCGAGGTGCCCGACCCGCAGGACCCCGCGACGTTCGCCGCGAGCGTCCTGGACTGGGACGAGCCCACGCGCCCCGAGCACGCGCGGCTCCTGGAGTGGTACCGCGTCCTGGTGGCGCTGCGTCGCGCCGTCCCGGACCTCGGCTCGGGCGACCGCAGCCGCACGTCGCTCGACGTCCACCCGGTGCCCGACGGCGAGGCCGGCCCCTGGCACGGCGCGCTGGTCCTGCACCGTGGGGACGCACGCGTCGTGGTGAACCTCGCGCACACCCCCGCGGCCGTGCCCGTCCCGGTGCGACGTCCGGTCGAGGTCGTCGCGGACTGGGCGGGCGGGGTGGTCCGGCCCCCCGCTGCCGCGGGCGACCCGCTGGTCGTCGAGGTGCCGGCACGCGCGGTCGTCGTCCTCGCCTGACGTCGGTCACCGCGACGCGGCCCGGCGGGCGGGACCGCGCGCACCCCGCTCGCCGGATCACCCGCGCAGGGTGAGGCGCCGTCAGGGTCGCGACGTGACGCTGGAGGGGCGACGGTCCCCCGGGACGTGCCCGGGCAGCAGGAGGTCGTCGCGGACGAGGAGACGACGGTGGCCACTCTCAGCGTGTGGAAGTTCGATTCCCCCGACGGTGCCGAGCAGGCGGAGGCCGCGGTGCTCGAGCTGCAGAAGCAGCACCTCATCGAGGTGCAGGATGCCGCGACGGTCTCCTGGCAGCCGGACAAGAAGAAGCCCCGCACACGGCAGGCCAACAGCCTGACCGCGATCGGCGCGCTCGGCGGCACCTTCTGGGGCCTGCTGTTCGGGATGCTCTTCTTCGTTCCGCTGCTCGGGGTGATCGTCGGCGCCGCCGCGGGAGCCATCGGCGGGGCCCTGACGGACGTGGGCATCGACGACGACTTCATCAAGGAGGTCCGCAGCAAGGTGACGCCGGGGACGTCCGCACTGTTCCTGCTCGCGTACAGCGACGTGCCGGACCGGGTCGTGGCCGGGCTCAAGGAGCGCGGGATCCACGGCGAGCTCATCCAGACGAACCTGTCGCAGGAGGACGAGGACAAGCTGCGCGAGGCGTTCCAGGAGAACGTCTGACCCTGACGCCCACCCACGCGTGGCCGTGCGGTGCCGGTCAGAGCAGACCGCGCTGCACGGCCACGTGGACGGCGTCACGACGTGTCGAGACGTCGAGCTTGCGGTAGACGGCGCGCAGGTGGGTCTTGACGGTGTTCGCCGAGACGAACAGCGCACCCCCGATCTCCTGGACGGTCATGCGCGAGGGCAGGCACGCGAGCACCTGCAGCTCACGCTCGGTGAGCGCCCAGGCCGACGGACGCGGCGCGGGCGCGTCGTGCTCCGCGACCAGCAGCCGCGTCACGAGCGCCTCGTGCGCGCTCCCCCACCCCAGGTGCGCCGCCAGGAGGGGTCGCAGCGCCGCGGCCCGGTCCCGCAGGGGTCGCACGACACCGTCCGTGGCCGCGTCGTCGAGGGCACTCTCCAGCGACCGGTGCGCCGCCGCCGCGTCGACCTGCAGCAGCGCGCGCGCGGCGTGGGCGGCCACACGGTCGGCGACGTGCCACGACGGCTCGACGTCCGCCTCGTCCAGCGCGCGCAGCGCCGCCTCCCGGTCCCCGGCACGCCGGTGCACCTCGCTGCGCCAGCTCGACCCCGCGGGCGACGACAGCGCGGGGTCGGCGGGGTCGGCCAGCGCGAGCGCCTCGCGCCCGCCGCCCTGCGCGACCCGCGCGACGGCCTCCAGGTAGCCGCGCGACACCCCGGGGGGCGTGGGCTCCCCGGTCAGGGCGCGTGCGTCCTCGACGACGGCCAGCGCCCGCGCCACACCGGCGGGGTCGCCGTCGGCGAGGCTCAGGTGCAGCAGGACGCACGCCGCACGCGCCACGAGGCCCGGGCGGGAGGCGCCGACCTCGACAGCGGCGGTCAGCTCGTGGCGCGCGGTCGCCGGCTCGTCGCACCAGTAGGCCGCCAGCCCCGCCGCGAGGTGCGCCGGCGCGGTGACGTGCGAACGGTCCCAGCCGTGCGCCGCACCGTCCACGAGGACGCCGCGCGCGCCCGCGCGCGCCTCCCCGACCCGTCCCGCGCGCGCGCAGGCCAGGGCGTGCTCGGCACGGCAGGCCAGTGCGAGCACGGGCCAGCCGTGCACGGCCGCGTCGTCGGCGGCGTCCGCGAGCGCGTCGACGACGTCCTCGGTGGACGCGGGCGACCCGCACCGCTCACCGGGGATGCCGGCGGCCGGCACGTCGGGCGCGTGCAGCGCGGCCCGCGCCGTGAGGTACGCCAGGACGGTGCCGACCGGACCGGCCGGGGCGCCGCCGGCGTCCGGCTCACGCCCCACCGCCGCGGCGGCCGGTGACGTTGCCCGCAGCGCGCGGACGACCGCGGACGCTGCGGCGTCACCCTCCTCGGGGCCGGGCTGCGCACGGACGGCGCGGCCGACGAGCAGCGCGGTCGCGGCCCCGTCGACGACGCCCGCCGTGACGCACCTGCGCTCGGTCGCCCCGAGCTGCCCGCGTGCCAGGAGCTCGGGCCAGCGCTCGACGAGCAGCTCCGCCGCCAGGTCGGGCGCGCGACCGTCCACGGCGTGCCGCACGGCGGTGGCGGGGTCGGGTCCTGCGAGGTGCCGAGCCAGGGCCTGGTGCACGGCCCGCACGGTGCGCGGCTGCGTCCGGGCCACGATCCCGCGCACGTGGGCGGCGAGCAGCTCGTGCCAGGCCGGCAGCCCGCCCGCCCCGGAGTCCTCGTCCCGGCGGCCGAGGAGCCCGCGCGCGACGCACTCGTCGAGGAGTGCCGCGCCGCCGGGCACCATGGCCTCGGCCAGCGCGGGCTCGACCACGCGCCCGACGCACGCGCGGCGGACGAACGCGTCCAGCTCCGCGCCGAGGCCGCCGAGGACCTCCTCGCGCACGTAGTCGGCCACCGGGACGTCCTCGTGCCGCAGCGGTCGCTGCAGGTGCCCCCGGTGCAGCAGCCCCGCGCGCCACGCGGCTCGCACCGCGGCCGGCCACCCGCCCGTGACGCGCCACAGCTCGGCGACGACACCCGGCGGTGGGGCGGGCCCCCATGCGGAGACCAGCAGGGACGTCTCGCGCACCGTCAGTGCGAGCGTGCGGACGCCCACGTCTCCCACGGCGCCCTCGATGCGACCAGGGCCCAGTGCCAGGTCGGGCACGTGCCGACCTGCCAGGACGAACCGGGGCCCCGGCGTGCGCAGCAGCGCCGCGACGGCGTGCCGCGCACCGGCGGAGGAGATGCGGTGGACGTCGTCCAGCACGACGACCGTGCGCTCGCCCAGGGCGCCCAGCACCTCGCGCAAGGCGTCCAGCAGCGCACCCGGTGCGGCCCGGCCTGCGGCCGCGAGCTCGTCCGTCGCTGCGGGGTGCGCCCGCGCGACCGCGTCACAGACGGCCCGGAGCAGTCGGCCCGGGTCGTCGTCGAACGGGTCGAGCGACGCCCACGCGACCGTAGCCGGAGCGGTGGGCACCCACTGCGCCAGCAGGGTCGTCTTGCCGAACCCCGCCGGTGCGCAGACGACCACGACCGGGTGCAGGTCGACGGCTGCGTTCAGCGCCGCCCAGCACCGCGGGCGCCGCACCGCCCGGGTGTCGGGCGGCACCGTCCTGCGCCACACCGTGCCCCGTTCCGCCCCCGACGTCGTCGTCATGTGCGCCCCCTCTCTGTTCGTGCCGAGCCGTGCCGTGCTGGTCAGGCGCCCACGCGGACGGTGTCGTCATCGACGGGTTCCACCGCGTCCGGTGCCGGCCGGCTGATCAGCACCACGAGCGCCTGGTCGACCCGGTCCAGGCGGTGCAGGACCGCCAGGACGTCGCCCGACGCGTCCCTGCCGTCCACGACGGACACCTGGCGCACGGTGGGCCCCTCGCGGTGCTCGAGCACTGCGACGAGTGCCGCGGTGTGCTGTGCCGTGACCGCACGCACGGCGTCCCGGTCCGGTCCTCGCAGGTCGCGCGCACGGCCGGCGCCCCGCTCGAGAGCACGCACCGGGTACCGCACGTCGTACGTGACGGACCACACGGCGGCCGGCCGCTGCTCGACGCTGCCGGCGCCGACGGCGAGCGCCGCCTGTACCGCGCTGCGGGCCGGCGGCGTCGACCACAGCACCCGGGAGAACGGCCCGGCGAGGAACCCCGCCTCGTCGTCGCTCAGCGCCGTGGGGACGACGTCGAGCAGCGTCGCCACGAGGACCACCCCGCCCAGCACCCACCAGACCGTGTCCACGTCACCCTCCCCCCGTCGTCGTCGATGCCACCACGGCCCTGGGCCCGGGCGCCGTCAGAGCACCAGCTCCGGCTGCAGGCTGGTCGGTGTCCAGACGCGCTTGCGGCGAGCCGCCCACGCCGTCGCGGCGAGCGCGAGCACGAAGACGACGAGCAGGATCCCCGCATAGCGCGCCGCGGTGCCCAGGTCACCGCCGTACAGCGTCTGGCGCAGCCCCTCGACCGTGTACGACATGGGCAGCACGCGGTGCAGCGAGAGCAGCGGCTCGGGGATCGTCTGCCACGGGAAGGTGCCGCCGGCGGTGACGAGCTGCACGAGCATGAGCACCAGGCCGAGGAACTCCCCGACGGCACCGAACCAGACGTTGAGCGCCTGCAGGATCGCGATGAAGGTCGCCGACGCGATGAGGAGCAGCGCCAGGGTCGCGCCACCGTGCACCGGTGTGATGTCGAGCGCGTAGGTCACCAGCAGGTACATCAGGACGACCTGCCCGACACCGACGAGCGCGCCGGGCAGCCAGCCGCCGAGCACCGTCTGCCAGGCCGGCGCACCGGCCGCCAGCGCACGGCGGGACAGCGGCACGACCAGGAGGAACAGCACGTACCCACCGATCCAGGTGGCCAGCGACATGAAGAAGGGCGCGAGACCCGCGCCGTAGCTGCCCGCCCGGGCGAGCTGGTCCTTCGCGACCTCGACGGGGTTGCCGATCGTGCGGGCGGTCGCGCGCTCCGTCTCCTCGTCGAGGTCGGGGATCGCCCCGAGACCCTGCTCGAGCCGGTCGCGCAGCTCGGTGACACCGGACCCCAGCTCGGTGGCCCCCTGGTCCAGGGTGCCGCTGGCCGTCGCGAGCTCGGCGGCGCCGGAGGACACCTCCGCGGTCCCCTGCTCCAGCGCCCGCAGGTCGCCCACGAGGGTCGACGCAGCGGAGTCGAGCTGCGCCGTGCCGGCGGCCAGACGCTGCCCGCCGGCGGCCGCCGAGGCGATGCCGTCGCTCAGCGCGGGTGCCGCGTCCGCGAGCTGCGACGCGCCCGCGGCCACCTCGCCCGCCCCCGCGCTGAGCTCCTCGACCCGTCCTGCCGCCTGTCCGAGGGCGGCGCTGAGCTCGTCGACCGCGCCGGTGGCGTCGCCCGCGAGCGCCAGGACCTCGTCGGCCTCCTGCTGCGTGAGGCGCTGCTCGGCGACGAGTGCCGCGAGCCGGTCCGCCAGCGGGGTCCGCCCGGCCTGCAGGTCGGCGCTCAGCCCGGCCACGGCGGACGCCGCGTCACGTGCCACGGTCGCCACCTCGCCGACGCCGCCGGCGACCTGCTGTGCCCCCGAGGCGAGCTCGCGCGTCTGGTCGGGCAGCGCACGGGTCCCGTCGCGCAGCGTGTCGAGGCCGCCCGACAGGGTCGACGCCCCCGAGGCGAGGCGATCGGCCGCCGACGGCAGCGCCGACGCGCCGGACGCGAGCTCGGACGCGCCCGCGGCGGCCTGCGACGCGCCCGCGGCCAGGCGCCCGGTGCCGTCCACCAGCTCGCCCGTGCCCGAGACCAGGCGGTCCGCCCCGTCGACCAGCTGCGTCGCGCCCTGGACCGCCGTGCTCAGCTCGGTGTGGATGGAGCCGAACCCCTGCAGGAACATGTCCGCCGCCTGCGTGCCCACCTGCGTCGCGATGGCGTCACGCACGTCGCCCACGATCGTGTCGGCGATCGTGGTCGCCAGGTAGTTGTTGGCGTCGTTGGTGACGAGCGTCAGGCTGGCCCGCTGCGGCCGGTACTCGGCGGACGAGACCAGGTCGGCAGAGAACGACCGGCCGACGATGAGGGCGGCGTCGAACCGGCCCGAGCGCACGCCGAGCTCGGCGTCCCGCTGCGTCGTCCGTACCCAGTCGAAGCCGGCGTCGCCGTCGAGCAGGCGGTCCGCGACCTGGGCGCCGTAGTCCACGCGCCGCGCCGCGCCGTCGTCCGGGTCCCTCGTGGTGACTCCCCGGTCCTCGACGACGAGGGCCGCCGGCACCTCGTGGAGCCGCCCGTACGGGTCCTCGTTCGCGAACAGGTACAGGCCGGAGTAGAGCGAGGGGATCACGACGAGCGCGAGCAGCGCGAGGCGCGGCAGCAGGCCCGCGCCGAGGCGGCGCAGCTCGGAGCCGGCGAGCCGCAGGACGATCACGGCGCGTCCTGGGGGGCGGACGGCCGCTCGTCGAGGTCGACCGTGAGCTCGGGGACGTCCGGGGGCGCCGCCATCGGGTCGACGCCCGCGCGCAGGGACTCCACGGGGGTGGCGCGCTGCGACGCGTCGCCCCGCGCCGGCTCGAGGGTGGCTCCGAGGTCCCGCGCCGACGAGCGCGAGCACTGGACGAGGACCCCGTAGCCGCGCGCGGCGAACGCCTGCGCGATCGACCACCACGCGGCCGGCTCGCCGCCGTGGCGGTCGGGGAGGCTGATCACGAGGAAGCGGACGCCCGGCCGCTCGGCGGTCAGGGACGTCAGGAGGGCCGTGCGGACCGGCCCGGGCAGGTCGTCCATCCGGACGTCCCCGTACGCCGCCAGCTCGTGGCTCGCGAGCCAGCGGCGCACGTCCGAGCGCCGTGAGCCCGCGCGCGCGAACGACCGCTCCTCCGCCACGACGGTGGCGGTCGTCAGCGTGTCGTCCGGCTCGGAGATGCCCGGCAGGTCGACCACCGCGGATACGCTGCGCAGCGCGTCGCGCGCGGTCGACACCACCCCGTCGGCGTCCGTCAGCACGACTCTGCCCTCGAAGGGCGCGAGCCGCCCGGTCGCGACCAGGGCGAGCGCCGTGTGCCCCTGCCCCGGCTCACCTGCCACGAGCACGCACTCCCCGGTCGTGAGCGTCAGGGTCTCCAGGTGCAGCATGGGGGCCCTGCGGCCGACGACGTGGACGTCGCGCACCGTCAGCCGCAAGGCTCCGGAGGTCGACGGACCGGCCGGCCGGCCGGCCGTCGCCCCGCGGTGACGGCGTCCGGGCCTCCCGGCGGGGCGCGCAGGCCGTGCCGTCTCGGTCGCGCCTTGGCTGACCGCCGAGTGCTGGGCGTCCGCGTCGGGCGCGCCCTGCGCGCTCATGACGCGCCCGGTGGACAGCCACGGCGCGACACTGCGCATGAAGAAGATCCGGCCCGGGCCGCGCGCGGGCCAGGGGAGCTCCACCGCGGTGCCGCAGGGTGCGGGTGCGTCGTGCTCACGGTGTCTCCTCACGTCGGACCTGGACGGCTGCAGGGCCGCAGTCCCTCAGGTCGGGCGCAGCGTCGGCGCCGGCTGGTCGGTCGGGCGCACGTGCCTGCGACGCGAGCCGCCGCGCACGCGCCACGGGGGCGTCGCAGCGCCCAGCAGTCGCACCCCCGCGTCGGCACTGGACGGGGTCGGGGCGTCGGGCGCACGGCGGGCACCGGTCGGTGGCCGTCGGGTCCGGGTCAGGGGTGCCCGTGCCCGGACGGCGGCCCGTGCGTGTGCGGCGCGGTCCGCGGCCCGTGGGGGCTGGGGCGACCCTGCGCGTGGTCAGCGCGCAGATCCCCGGCGAGGCCGTCCTGCCCGTCGGTGACGTCCGGGACGCCCAGCCCGGCCGGGACACCCGCGACGTCGTGCGCGCCCAGCAGGCGGCCGCGCCGCACCGCGGGGGCCAGGTCCTGCAGCCGCGCCACCACCGTCGGGCCGGAGGTCGCGGCCACCGGATGAGCCACCGCCCGTCGCACCAGCGCGACGAGGTGGTCGGTCGTGCCGACCGGCGCGCAGAGTGCCACGCCCTCGCGGGCGGCACCTGCGGCGACCCACCGCAGCGGCGTCAGATCCATCGTGGTGCCTCTCGAGAGCGCGACGACTTCCCTTTCTGGAACGTCTTGCACATTACCTCCTGCCCGTCATGTGACAAGCGGGGGCGCAAAACCCCTGCTCGGGGCGGAAAAGGAGACCCGCGCCATTGACGTGGACATTGGACCTGCACGACCGTCTGGTACACGCGACCTGCTCGCTCGTCCAGATTCACGGCATGACGACGACGGATGGCACCTATTTTCCGGACATGCACCCAGAAGGGGTTACCGAACATTGCGCGACGTGGGTCGACAACTGTCGCGGCCATGGCGCCCGGCCGCCGTAGGACAAATCCGTGGCCGCCCCGACGCCCGCATTCGGGGAGGTGGTGCCTCACCCGGCCGCGCGACGGCAGGCCAGCGGCACGGACGACAGCCGGACGGCCGCGGGCTGCGCCGAGGGACGCCCGCAGGAGGCACGGTCGTGAGCATCGGCCCGTCCTGCTGCTCACGGTGGCCGGCGGGACCGGTGCCCGTGGGCACGTGGGTACGGCCCTGGCGTACGGCGTCGGCGTCCTCGTCGCGGCCGTCGCCCTGGCGTTCCTCGGCTACCGCCTGGGCGACGCGCTGCAGGTCAGGCGCGCTGCGCGTCGCGGTCGGGGTCGCCCTGCGCGCCGGCCGCCGCCAGCGCGCCCCACCGGGACAGCGCGCGGTAGTACTTCTTGCGGTAGCCGCCCGCGAGCATCTCCCCGGTGAACAGGTCCGCGCCGTCGCCGGACAGCACCACGGGGACGTCGCGGTCGTACAGCCGGTCCACGAGGACGACGAGGCGCAGCGCGACGTCCTGCCGGTCGACCTGGTGCACGCCGGTCAGCCCCACCAGGTCGATGCCGTCGAGGAGCGCCCCGTAGCGGCTGGGGTGGACGGTCGACAGGTGCGCGAGCAGCGCGTCGAAGTCGTCGAGCGTCGCGTCCGGGTGCGCGGCGACGACCGCACGTACGGCACCGGCGTCGAGCACGGCGGCGCTCGTGGTCGCGCCACGGTGCCGGTGGTCCTCGCCGTCGATCCGGAGCACCTCGAACCGCGCGGCCAGGGCCTGGATCTCGCGCAGGAAGTCCTCCGCGGCGAACCTGCCCTCGCCGAGCGAGCCCGGCAGGGTGTTGGAGGTCGCCGCGATGGCGACGCCGCGGTCCGCGAGCTCGCGCAGCAGACGGGACATCATGACGGTGTCGCCGGGGTCGTCGAGCTCGAACTCGTCGATGCACAGCAGCCGCCGCTCCCCCAGCGCGTCGACCGTGGCGGCGAACCCGAGCGCACCCACGAGGTGGGTGAGCTCGACGAACGTGCCGTACGTCGTGCGCTCGAGTCCCACCGCGTGCGCGAGCGACGCGAGCAGGTGCGTCTTGCCGACCCCGAACCCGCCGTCGAGGTAGACGGCCGGGGCCTGGGCGGCCGCACGCCGTCGCCACCACGAGCCTCCGGCGCGCGCGGGCGGCGCGAGCGTCGCGGCGACCTCGCGCAGGCGGTCGACGGCGCCCTGCTGCGAGGGGTGGTCCGGGTCGGGCAGGTAGGTCTCGAAGGACTCGTGCGCGAAGTGCCGGGGCGGCACGAGCTCGGCGAGCAGGCGCGCCGCCGGGACGCGGGGGTGGCGCGCGGTGAGCGACGCGAGCCCGGGGAGCCCGCCGCCCGGGGCAGGGGTGGCACGGGGCGCGACCGGGTCGACGGCGGACGCGGAGGCGGGGTCGACTGCGGTCACGGACCGACGATACGTCCCACGTCCTGACGGCCGCGCCCGCGGGCCGACCGCCGGGCGTGCGGCCACGCGGCTCCTGGACGGCCGTCCACCATTCGAACACGTGTCTCGCGATCCGGACCACTCCTCCCGATTCACCCGGCCGCGTGTCACCCTCGTCACGTGAACCTCCCCGGGACCCGCTGCCTGTGTCGGTGCTGTCGCGCCGCCGCGGTCCCGTGCGCCTGCTGTCCGCGGAACCGCTGACCCGCCCCGTTCCCCCCACGGGCGTGCGGTCCGCGCCCGTCGTCACGACCTCCCGTCGTGCGCGGACGTGCGAGCACGCCCCCCAGCACCCCGGAGGTGGCGCCCATGGCGCAGACCACGTCCCGCACCCCGACCGCCCCTCCCGCCAAGCGGCCCGAGGGCCAGTGGGCCTTCGACCAGCGCGAGCCGCTCAACGCGAACGAGCAGCTCAAGCAGGAGGACGACGGCCTCAACGTCCGCGAGCGCATCGAGACGGTGTACGCGCGGCAGGGCTTCGCGTCGATCCCCGGTGACGACCTGCGCGGCCGCATGCGCTGGTGGGGCCTGTACACCCAGCGCCGCCCCGGCATCGACGGCGGGCGCACCGCGACGCTCGAGCCGCACGAGCTCGAGGACGAGTACTTCATGCTCCGCGTGCGGTGCGACGGCGGCACGCTGAACCTGCGCCAGCTGCGGACGATCGCCGGCGTCTCGCAGGAGTTCGGGCGCGGCACGGCCGACATCACCGACCGGCAGAACATCCAGCTGCACTGGATCCGCATCGAGGACGTCCCCGAGATCTGGCGCCGCCTGGAGTCCGTCGGGCTGTCGACCCAGGAGGCGTGCGGCGACGTGCCCCGCGTCATCATCGGCTCCCCCGTCGCCGGGGTCGCGGCCGACGAGATCATCGACGGCACCCCGGCCGTCGAGGCCATCCGCGACCGGTACATCGGCGACCCCGCGTACTCCAACCTGCCGCGCAAGTTCAAGACCGCCATCAGCGGGTCCCCGCACCAGGACGTCGCGCACGAGATCAACGACGTGGCGTTCGTCGGCGTCGTGCACCCCGAGCTCGGCCCCGGCTTCGACCTGTGGGTGGGGGGCGCGCTGTCGACCAACCCGATGCTGGGCAAGCGGCTGGGCGCGTTCGTCACGCTCGAGCAGGTGCCCGAGGTGTGGTGCGGCGTCGTGGGGATCTTCCGCGACTACGGCTACCGCCGGCTGCGCACGCGCGCCCGCCTGAAGTTCCTGCTCGCGGACTGGGGCACCGAGGTCTTCCGCCGGGTGCTCGAGACCGAGTACCTCGGCCGCGCGCTGCCCGACGGCCCCGAGCCCCCGCCGCCGCCGACCGGCAGGCGCGACCACGTCGGTGTGCACCCCCAGAAGGACGGCCGGTTCTACGTCGGTGCCGCTCCCGCCGTGGGTCGTGTGTCGGGTCCGGTGCTCACCGCGCTGGCCGACCTCGTGGAGGAGGCCGGCTCCGACCGGGTCCAGCTGACGACCGAGCAGAAGCTCGTGGTGCTGGACGTCGAGGCCCCGCGTGTCGACGCCCTCGTCGACGGGCTCGACTCCCTCGGGCTGCAGGTGCGCACCGCGTCGACCTTCCGCCGCGGCACCATGGCGTGCACGGGCATCGAGTTCTGCAAGCTCGCGATCGTGGAGACCAAGGGCCGTGCGACCGCGCTGGTCGGCGAGCTCGAGCGCCGCCTGCCGACGTTCGACCAGCCGATCACGATCAACGTCAACGGATGCCCCAACTCGTGCGCCCGCATCCAGACGGCCGACATCGGCCTCAAGGGCGTCCTCGCCGGCGACGAGGAGGGCTACCAGGTGCACCTGGGCGGCGGCCTGGGACTGACGAGCGGGCTCGGCCGGACGCTGCGCGGCCTGCGCGTGCCGTCCTCGGAGCTGCCGGACTACGTCGAGCGGGTCACGCGCCGGTTCGACGAGCAGCGCCAGCCCGACGAGCTCTTCGCGCAGTGGGCGCACCGTGCCGACGAGGAGGACCTGCGATGAGCGAGCCGGACGCCGGCCAGCGCGCCGTGCCCTACTACTGCCCGTTCTGCGCGGGCGAGGACCTGTGGCCGGCGGGCGAGACGCACGGGCAGTGGGAGTGCCGCTCGTGCGCGCGCGCCTTCGCGCTGCGCTTCCTCGGTCTGGTGGGTGCGCGATGAGCGCCACGACGCGCCCCGTGACCGACCTGACCCCGGACGAGCTGCGCACGCTGGCCGAGCAGGCGGGCCGCGACCTGGAGGGCGCGCACCCGGCCGACGTCCTGCGCTGGGCGCGCACCGTGTTCGGCACCGACCTCGTGCTGGCGTCGTCCATGGGCGACGAGGTGCTCGTCGACATCGCGGCGAAGGCCGCGCCCGGCATCGACGTCATCTTCCTCGACACCGGGTACCACTTCGCCGAGACGATCGGCACGCGCGACTACTACGCCGGCTTCACGGACGTGAACCTGCGCACCGTCCTGCCGCTGCGCACCGTCGCGGAGCAGGACGCGGAGCACGGTCCGCGCCTGCACGAGCGCGACCCCAACCTGTGCTGCGCGCTGCGCAAGGTCGAGCCCCTCGAGCGCGGCCTGGCCCCGTACACGGCGTGGGTCACCGGCATGCGCCGCGAGGACGCCCCGACGCGTACCGACATCACGGTCGTCGGGTGGGACGCCCGACGGTCCAAGGTCAAGCTCAACCCCCTGGCCGCGTGGACCTGGGACGACGTGAACGCGTACGTCGCCGAGCACCACGTGGTGCTCAACCCGCTGCGCGAGCTGGGGTACGCCTCGATCGGCTGCGCACCGTGCACGCGCGCGGTCGCACCGGGTGAGGACCCCCGGGCCGGACGCTGGGCAGGCACGAACAAGACGGAATGCGGGCTGCACACATGACCATGACGACCTCCACCGGCACCTCGACCGCGACCGGGGCCCCCGCCACGCCGCGGCTGACCCAGCTGGACGCGCTGGAGTCCGAGGGCATCCACGTCATGCGCGAGGTCGCGGGCGAGTTCGAGCGTCCCGTGCTGCTGTTCTCCGGTGGCAAGGACTCGATCGTCATGCTGCACCTGGCGCGCAAGGCCTTCTGGCCGGCGCCCGTGCCGTTCCCCGTGATGCACGTCGACACCGGGCACAACTTCCCGGAGGTCATCGAGTACCGGGACCGCACGGTCGCCGAGCTCGGGCTCCGGCTCGTCGTGGCGAGCGTGCAGGACGCGATCGACGACGGCCGCGTCGTCGAGCGCCCGGGCGGGTCGCGCAACCCGCTGCAGACGGTCCCGCTGCTCGACGCCATCACGGCGCACCGCTTCGACGCCGTGTTCGGCGGCGGGCGCCGCGACGAGGAGAAGGCGCGCGCCAAGGAGCGCATGTTCTCCCTGCGGGACGAGTTCGGTCAGTGGGACCCCCGCCGGCAGCGGCCGGAGCTGTGGGACCTGTACAACGGCCGGCACAAGCAGGGTGAGCACGTGCGGGTGTTCCCGCTGTCGAACTGGACCGAGCTCGACGTGTGGCGGTACATCGAGCGCGAGCGGATCGAGCTGCCGGACATCTACTTCACGCACGAGCGCGACGTGTTCGCGCGTGACGGCATGTGGCTCACGGCGGGCTCGTGGGGCGGACCGCGTCCCGACGAGCACGTCGAGCGGCGGCAGGTCCGCTACCGGACCGTCGGCGACATGAGCTGCACCGGCGCCGTCGACTCGACGGCCGCCGACGTCGCGGACGTCATCGCCGAGGTGGCCGCCAGCCGGCTCACCGAGCGCGGTGCGACCCGCGCGGACGACCGGGCCTCCGAGGCCGCCATGGAGGACCGCAAGCGCGAGGGGTACTTCTGATGGGCACGCACGCACCGGTCGGGCCGGCACGGCCCGCACCGACCACCGTGGTCGCCGCTGCGGGCGACCACGCGCAGCGCGACCTCCTGCGCCTGGCCACCGCCGGGTCGGTCGACGACGGCAAGAGCACGCTCATCGGCCGCCTGCTGTACGACACCAAGTCGGTGCTGGCCGACCAGCTCTCCGCCGTCGAGCGCGCCACGGCCGCCCGCGGCGGCGAGGGCGGCGGCGTGGACCTCGCGCTGCTCACCGACGGCCTGCGGGCCGAGCGCGAGCAGGGCATCACCATCGACGTGGCGTACCGCTACTTCTCGACCGCGCGGCGCGCCTTCGTCCTGGCCGACACCCCCGGGCACGTGCAGTACACGCGGAACATGGTCACCGGCGCCTCGACGGCCGAGCTCGCGATCGTCCTGGTCGACGCCCGCAAGGGCGTGCTCGAGCAGACGCGCCGGCACGCCGCCCTGACCGCGCTGCTCGGCGTGCCCCACGTCGTGCTCGCCGTCAACAAGATGGACCTCGTCGGCTTCGACGAGGCCACCTTCCGGTCGATCGCGCGCGAGTTCGCCGACTACGCGCAGGTGCTCGGCCTGCCGACCGTGCACGCGGTCCCGTTGTCCGCGCTCGACGGCGACAACGTCGTCGACCGCTCCCCCCGCGCCCCGTGGTACGACGGGCCGACGCTCCTGGAGCTGCTCGAGAGCGTGCCGGTCGCCCGTGACGCGTCCACCGAGCCGCTCCGGCTGCCGGTGCAGTACGTGATCCGCCCGCGGACCCCCGAGCACCCGGACTACCGCGGGTACGCCGGCCGGGTCGCCTCGGGCGTCGTGCGCGTCGGCGACGAGGTGCGCGTGCTGCCGTCCGGACGCACGAGCCACGTCGTGGGCCTGGACACGTTCGACGGTCCCCTCGACGCGGCCGACGCCCCGCGCTCGGTGACCGTGCGGCTCGCCGACGACCTCGACGTCGCCCGGGGTGACGTCCTGGTCCCGGCCGGCGAGCGCGTCGCGACGGGTCAGGACCTCGTCGGGACGGTCTGCTGGTTGACGGAGCGCCGCTCGGTGCCCGGCGCGCGCGTGCTCGTGCGCATCGGCACCCGCACGGTCCGCGGGTTGCTGCGGGAGGTCGACGCCCGCCTCGACGTGGACACCCTCACCGTCGAGCAGTGGGACCCCGTCGACACGCAGCACACGATCGACGCGACGGACACCTCCACGGACGCCGCGCCGCGCTCCCTCGGCCTCAACGCGATCGGTCGGGTCCGGCTGCGCCTGGCCGAGCCCGTCGTGCTCGACGACTACGCGACGCACCGGCGGACGGGCGGGTTCCTCGTCGTCGACCCGGCCGACGGCAGCACGCTCGCCGCCGGCATGCTCGGTGCGACGCTGCTCGACCGGCTCGCGCCCGTGCGACCCGACGAGCGCGACGACGACTGGATGGCCGGGGCCGGCATATGACCTCGCGCCACCCCCTCCTGGTCGACCTGGCCGGTCGCCGCGTCGTCGTGGTGGGCGGCGGGCCGGTCGCCGCGCGCCGGACGCGCGGGGTCCTCGCGGACGGCGCCGACGTGCACGTCGTCGCGCCGGCGCTGTGCGAGGACCTGGCGGACCTCGCCACGGCCGGTGCGATCACGTGGCACCCGCGGGAGTACGCCCACGGCGACCTCGCCGGTGCCTGGCTCGTCCACACCGCGACGGGTGAGCGCCGCACGGACGACGCGGTGGCCGCCGAGGCGCAGGCCGCGCGGACGTGGTGCGTGCGCGCCGACGACGCCGCCGCGTCGACGGCCTGGACGCCCGCCGTCGCACGGGCGGGTGACGTCACGGTCGCGGTCGGTGCGGGCGGCGACCCGCGGCGTGCGGTCGCGCTGCGCTCGGCGCTGCAGGTGCAGCTCGACACCGGCGCCCTGCCGCTGCGCCGGCGCCGGCCGGGACCGGGCCGGGTGACCCTCGTCGGCGGGGGGCCCGGTGACCCCGGCCTCATCACGACGCGCGGACGGCGCGCACTCGCCGAGGCGGACGTCGTGGTCGTCGACCGGCTCGCACCCCGTGCGCTGCTCGACGAGCTGGAGCCCGACGTCGAGGTCGTCGAGGCCGGCAAGGCCCCGCACGCGCACACGCTCACCCAGAGCGAGATCAACGTGCTGCTGGTCGAGCGTGCGCGTGCCGGGCAGCGGGTCGTGCGGCTCAAGGGCGGCGACCCGTTCGTCCTCGGCCGGGGCGGCGAGGAGCTCGCGGCGTGCCTCGCGGCGGGTGTCGACGTCGAGGTCGTGCCGGGCGTCACGAGCGCCATCGCCGTGCCCGGGGCGGCCGGCGTCCCGGTCACGCACCGGGACCTGGCGCGCCAGGTGACGATCGTCTCGGCCCACGACACCGGCACCGACTGGGAGACGCTCGCCCGGCTGCGCGGCACGCTGGTGCTCCTCATGGGCGTCGGGCGGATCGCGGAGCACATGAGCCTGCTCGCGTCGCACGGGCTCGACCCGGCGACGCCGGTCGCGGTCGTGGAGGACGGCACCCTGGTGACCCAGCGCACGACGCTCGGGACGGTCGCCGACATCGCCGACCGCGCCCGCGACGTCGGTGTGCGGAACCCCGCGGTGATCGTCGTGGGTGCGGTCGCGTCGCTCGCGGCGACGCTGGGACCCGACCGGTCCTGACGCACGGCGGACGTACCGGGACACCGGCCGTGCCCGGGTGCTGCGGCTGGTCCCGCGCCCTAGCCTGAGCCCGTGCCCGCCGCCTCCGACCTCGACGTCCTCGTGCCCGTGCCGGACGACCGCCGCCTCGCCGCCGCGCCCGACGACTCCGACCTCGTGCGCCTCTTCGCGCGGGACCGGTCGCGCGCCCGGGTCCGCGCGAACATGGTCGCGAGCGTCGACGGTGCCGCCACCGGCGGCGACGGGCGTTCCGGCTCGCTCGGCACACCGGCGGACCGCCGCGTGTTCGCGGTGCTCCGGGCGCTGGCCGACGTCGTGCTCGTCGGTGCCGGGACGGTCCGCGCGGAGGGGTACCGCGAGCTGCCCGTCGCGGAGCACCTCCGCGCGGCGCGCGCGGCGGCCGGCCTGCCGGCGCGGATCGCGCTCGCCGTGGTCACGCGCCGCGGCGAGCCGCCCGCCGACCTGCTGGCGGGGTCGCAGCCCCCGTTCGTCGTGACCGGCGCCGCGGGCGCCGACCGGGCGCGCGCCGCGGTGGGTGCCGACCGCGCGGTCGTCGTGCCGGGTGCGCACGAGCCCGACTCCCCCGACCTACGGGCGGGCGTGCACGCGCTCGCGGCGCGCGGCCTGCGCCACGTCCTGGCCGAGGGCGGTCCGCACCTGCTGGCCGACCTGCTGGCCGCGGGCCTCGTGGACGAGCTCTGCCTGACGACGAGCCCGCTGCTGCTCGCCGGTGACGCCCCACGCCCCGCGACGGGCCCCGCCGCCCTCGACCCCGCACGTCCCGCGCGCCTGCGCCACCTCCTGCACGCGGCCGACGGCACGCTCCTGGCCTGCTGGGACCTGCGCGCACCCGTAGGCTCGGGGTCGTGACCGACACCATCCTCGTCCTGACCGAGGACACCCTCGCCGAGTCCGACGTCCGCCACATCGTGGGTCTGCACCCCGACGAGGCGCCGACCTACCGGGTCCTCGTGCCCGCCGACACCGAGCGGCCGCTCGTCCCCTGGATCATCGACGCGCTCAGCATGGGCGAGCTGCGCGAGGCCTGGGACCGGGCGACCGGCCACGAGCCGGACCGCACGCAGGCGCGCCAGACCGCGGCCGAGCAGATCGCGGGCAGCGTCGCGGCGTTCGAGGCCGCGGGGCGCACCGCGACGGGCGAGGTCACCGACGACGACCCCCTGCCGGCCCTGCGCACCGCCGTCGCCGGCGGTGACGTCCGCGAGGTCGTGGTGGTGACCTACCCGCACATGGTCGAGGACACGTTCCACACCGACTGGGCGTCGCGCGCGCGCGAGGAGCTGCACGTGCCCGTGCTGCACCTGTACGCGGGGACCAGCGAGCTCGGCTGACCACCCCGGCGCGCGGCGCCGGTCAGCGCAGCGGGTGTCCCGCGCGCTCGACCGTGCGCCGCGCGAGCACGTCGAGGGAGTCGACGTACCGGTCGTCCGCGAGCAGGTCGTGGGCCGCCGCGACCACCGACAGCTCGGTGCACCCGAGCACGACGACGTCGGCGCCGCGCTCCCGCAGCCGGTCGGCCACGGCGTGCATCGTCGCGACGTCGGCCGGGAGGCCGGCCTTCACCTGGTCGTAGATGATCCCCATGACCAGGTCCTGGTCGGCTACGTCCGGGACCAGCACCTGCACGCCGCGCGCGTCGAAGGCGCGCTGGTAGACCTGCGCCGCGAGCGTGCCGCTCGTCGCCAGCACGCCGACGCGGGTCACGCCGGGCCGCGCGACGACCTCGTCCACCGTCTCGTCGACGATGCTCAGCACCGGCACGTCGACCGCTGCCGCGACCTCGTCGGTGAAGTGGTGCGCGGTGTTGCACGGCACCACGACGAAGCCGACGCCGAGCCGCTCGAGACGCCGGGCGTCGGCCGCCATCACCGGGCCGGGGTCGTCCTGCGACCGGCCCAGGATGTACGCGGTGCGGTCCGGGATCGTCGCGTGCTGCAGCACCACCAGGTCGACGTGGTCCTGGTCGCGGTCGGCCGCCGTGTGCCGCACGACGAGGTCGAGGAAGCACACCGTCGCGGCCGGGCCGACGCCACCGATGACGCCGACCTCGGACCGCGCGACGGGGTGGTCGCTCACGCGTCGCCCCGCGGGTAGTACCGCCGGTACTTGCGCACCTGGTTGGCCTGGGCGACCGCGAGGTACGCCAGGCGCCGGGGGTCCACCTCCGCGCGGTACCACAGCGGGTTGGTCGCGCGGTGGGCACGGCCCAGCGCGCGCGTGCGGGCGCGCAGCGCCGGGTCGGCGACGTAGCGGCGCAGCAGCCAGCGCGGCAGCACCGTGTACAGGTGCGGCTCGGTGAGGTGGTCGGGCGCGCCGTCGGGCAGCGGCGGCAGCCCCTGCACGTGCTCGCGCACGTACAGCTCGGCGGTGTTGCGCCCGCCCGCGGTCAGGTAGAAGTTCGACCGCCCCAGGCGCGGGTTGAGCTCGAAGAAGACGGTCCGGCCGTCGCGGGGGTCGAACTTGAGGTCGAAGTTCGCGTAGCCGGTCCAGCCGAGGTGCTCCAGCAGCCGGACCGCCTGCGCGACGATCTCCTCGTCGTGCCCCGTGACGATGCCGGCCGGGTTGCCCAGCGCGCCGGGCGTGTGCTCCTCGAGCAGGACGTGCCCGAACCCGGAGAACCGCACGCGGCCCGTGGTGTCGCTGTAGCACGTGAGGATCCGCATGCCCGAGTCGTCGCCCGGGATGAGGTCCTGCACGACGAACCGCCCCTGGTACCCCGACGCCTGCACGCGCGCGAGCAGGTCGGCCAGCTCGGCCGGGCTGTCGACCGTGAAGACCTTCTTCTTGCCCGGGAACTCGACCAGGTGGTACGCCGCGGTGTCGGCGGCCTTGGCGATCACGGGGAAGCGCAGCGCGGAGGTGTCCGGCGTGCCTCCCGCCTGCACGTCGTGCACGACCGTGGCCGGGTGGTCGATGCCCAGCTCGGCGCACAGCTCACCGAACAGGACCTTGTCCGTGACCTTGTCGAGGGTCGCCACGTCGACGTACGGGATCGTGTACAGGTCCTCGAGCTGCGCGCGGTTCTCGACGATCGTGCGCACGAGCCAGTCCGCGCTGCCGAGCAGCACCCGGTCGGTGCCGGGGTGCTGCTCGGCGATCGCGCGCAGCCGGCGCACGACCGTCGGGCCGTCGTCGATGCCGGGCTCCACGACGTTCTCGAGGATGCGCGAGTGCCGGACGAGGCCGGTGGAGACCGACGAGACGACGACCGACCGCACGCCGTACGCCTCGTGGAAGGTGCGGGCGAGCGAGTACGCCCCCACGTCGCCCCCGAGCACCACGGGCTGCAGCCGTGGCGCGGGGACCTGCGCCCCGGTGCGGCGCGTCACCAGGTCTGCTCGGCGCGGTCGCCGGACCAGTCCGTGTGGAAGGTCCCGTCGCGGTCCGTGCGGCGGTACGTGTGCGCACCGAAGAAGTCGCGCTGCGCCTGGATCAGGTTGGCCGGCAGCCGGTCGGCGCGCACGCCGTCGTAGTACGCCAGGGACGAGGAGAACGCGGGCGTCGGGACGCCGTGCACGGCCGCCGCGGCCACGATGCGCCGCCACGCGGCGACGCCGTTGGCGACGGCCGCCGTGAAGTAGGGGTCGGCGAGCAGCAGCGGCAGGTTCGCGTCCCGCTCGTACGCCTGCGTGATGCGGTCGAGGAACTTGGCGCGGATGATGCAGCCGCCACGCCAGATCCGTGCCATCGCGCCGCGGTCGATGTCCCAGCCGTACTGCGCGCTGGCGGCCGCGATCTGGTCGAACCCCTGCGAGTACGCCACCACCTTCGACGCGTACAGCGCGAGGCGGACGTCCTCGATGAACGCGCCCGGCTCGGGCACGTTCCACTCGAGCGTGTCGGCGGGCAGCACACCCCGCGCCGCCGCGCGCTGCGGGGCCGAGCCGGACAGCGCACGCGCGAAGGTCGCCTCGGCGATGCCCGTGATCGGCACGCCCAGGTCCAGGCCGTTCTGCACCGTCCAGCGTCCGGTGCCCTTCTGCTCGGCGGCGTCGGCGACGACGTCGACGAACGGCGCCCCGGTGGCCGCGTCCGTGTGCGCGAGCACCTCGGCCGTGACCTCGATGAGGTACGACTCCAGGTCACCGGTGTTCCACGCGGCGAAGACCTCGCCGATCTCGGGCGCGGAGGCACCCAGCCCGTGCCGGAGCAGGTCGTACGCCTCGGCGATGAGCTGCATGTCGGCGTACTCGATGCCGTTGTGGACCATCTTGACGAAGTGGCCGGCCCCGTCCGGGCCCACGTGCGTGCAGCACGGGACGCCGTCGACCTTGGCGGAGATCGCCTCGAGGATCGGGCCGAGCGACGCGTAGGACTCCGCGGTGCCGCCGGGCATGATCGAGGGGCCGTTCAGCGCGCCCTCCTCACCGCCCGAGACGCCCGTGCCCACGAAGTGCAGACCGCGCTCGCGCAGCGCCGCCTCGCGGCGGATCGTGTCCGGGAAGTGCGCGTTGCCGGCGTCGACGACGATGTCGCCCTCCTCCAGCAGCGGCACGAGCTCGTCGATCACGGCGTCCGTGGCAGCGCCGGCCTGGACCATGATCACGACCTTGCGCGGCCGCGCGAGCGACGCGACGAAGTCGGCCATCGACTCCGACGGCACGAACGTGCCGTCGGCCGCGTGCTCGGCCACGAGCGACTGCGTGCGCGCGAAGGTGCGGTTGTGGAGCGCGACCGTGTAGCCGTGCCGCGCGAAGTTCCGCGCCAGGTTGCGGCCCATGACGGCGAGCCCGGTGACCCCGATCTGCGCGGTTCCGACGGCCGACGACGGGACAGACATCACTGAGCGCTCCTTCATGCCGGGTGGGCACGCGCCGCCACCGGGAGGTGCCGTGCCCGTGCGGCCGGCACCGGCACGTGGGACGTGTGCGGATGCGTCGTCGAGCCTAGTCCGGCACGCGCCCGCACGCCGTCGGCGTGCCGGGGACCGAGACGCGACGCCCGCCCGTACGCTCGCCGCGTGACCCCAGCCGGACCCGAGGACGTGCCCGCCGAGTTCGTCCGTGCGCTGCGTTCGCTGCGCGGTGTGCCCGTACGACCCGAGGTCGTGCTCGACGAGGTTCCGGGTCCCGCCCGCATCGCTCCCTTCTCCGCCGCGCTCACCGCCGAGGTCCGCACGGCGCGCCGCTCGGTGGCGGCGGAGGACCTCGCGTCCGGACGGTTCGTCGTGCTGTACGACCCCCAGGGCCAGGAGGCGTGGGAGGGCTCGTTCCGGCTCGTCACGCTCGTGCGCGCGAGCCTGGAGGCCGAGGTCGGCAACGACCCGATGCTCGCCGAGGTGGCGTGGTCGTGGTTCCAGGACGCCCTGGCGTCGGCGGGCGTGGACCCGCACGCGGCCGGCGGCACCGTGACGCGCGTGCTGTCGCAGAGCTTCGGCGCCCTCGACCGTCGCGACGAGCAGACCGAGCTGGAGATCCGCGCGTCGTGGACGTCGTGGGACGAGCACCTCGCGCCGCACCTGACCGCGTGGTCCACCCTGCTGTGCACGGCCGCGGGCCTGCCGCCGCTGCCCGAGGGCGTCGTCCCGCTGCCGCGCCGCTGACGGTCCGCAGTGCCCCGGCTCAAGTCCGTCGCCGCCGCTGCCGATGCACCGGACGTGACCATCGAGCCTCTCCGACGCGACGTCCGCGACCTCCCGGCCCGTCGTGCGCCGGGCGTCACGGGCCTGCCCACGTCGCGGCGTGCGCCCGCTGCCGCACCCGCCCGCCACCCGATGTGCGTGGTGGTCACGCAGATCGGCGACGGCGAGGGCGGCACCCTCGTGCGCGCGCTGCAGCGCCGCGGCGCCCACCGGGTCGTCGTGCTCGCACGCCGCGCCGGGCGCGAGGAGCTGCGCACACTGCTGGCCGGCGGGCTGCGCGGCGGCGTCGCCAGCACGACCGAGGTCTCGACCGCGCCCGCGCGCGTGGCGCCCGCACCGGTCCAGCCCACCGCCGAGCTGAGCGCGCGTGAGCTGTCGGTGCTGGCGCGCGTCGCCGAGGGCCGCACCAACCGCCTCATCGGCGAGGAGCTGGGCCTGTCCGCCCTGACGGTCAAGAGCCACCTGGCGCGCATCTCGCGCAAGCTCGGCACCGGTGACCGTGCCGAGCTCGTGGCCATCGCGATCCGCAACCGGATGATCGACTGACGGCTCCCGACGACCGGCGGACGGCGTCGTCCGGGCGCCGTGAGCGTGTCCGGACGCCCCGGGACGGACGTCGCGCCACGCACGACGCGCGCGTCCCCTGCACGGACGTGCAGCCCGCGTCGCCTACGGTGGTCGACATGGAGGCGGAGGCGTCGCAGGGCACCCCGGGCACGGACGAGCGCCCGGAGGAGACGGCTCCCGTCGTCGTCCCCCTGCTGGAGCCCGCCGACGGCGTGCCCGAGGTGGTGGCCACCCCGGCGGCCCTCGCGGCCACCGTCGCGGCGTTCGCGGCGGGCACGGGGCCGGTCGCGGTCGACGCCGAACGCGCGTCCGGCTACCGCTACGGCCAGCGCACCTACCTGGTCCAGCTGCGCCGCGAGGACGCCGGCACGGCGCTCATCGACCCCATCGCGCTGCCCGACCTCTCGGCCCTGTCCGACGCGCTCGTCGGCGTCGAGTGGGTGCTGCACGCGGCGTCGCAGGACCTGCCGGGGCTCGCCGAGCAGGGCATGCACCCGTCCCGCGTCTTCGACACCGAGCTCGCGGCCCGCCTCCTGGGCATGGAGCGGGTCGGCCTCGCGGCGGTCGTCGCGGACACCCTGGGGCTGGGGCTGGCCAAGGAGCACTCGGCGGTCGACTGGTCGACGCGCCCCCTGCCGCCGGAGTGGTTGAGGTACGCCGCGCTCGACGTCGAGGTGCTCGTCGAGGTCCGGCAGGTGCTGGCCGAGCGGCTCGCGGTGTCGGGCAAGGCGGAGTGGGCGCTCCAGGAGTTCGAGGCCGTGCGGACGGCCCCGCCCCCGGCACCGCGCGTGGAGCCGTGGCGGCGGGTCTCCGGCCTGCACAACGTCCGCGACGCGCGTCGCCTGGCCGTGGTCCGCGAGCTGTACGCGACGCGCGACCGCAACGCCCGCGAGCGCGACATCTCCCCCGGTCGCGTCCTGCCCGACGCCGCCATCGTGGCCGCCGCGCAGGCCCTGCCCCGCACGGTCGGGCAGCTCGTCGCGCTGCCCGCGTTCGCCGGCAAGGGGACGCGGCGGCGTGCGGCGCTGTGGCAGTCGGCGATCGACCGTGCCGTCGCGCTGCCCGACGACGAGCTGCCGGCGACGCGCGGCCCGGCGACCGACGGACCGCCGCCGGCGAGGGTGTGGGCCGACCGCGACCCCGCCGCCGCGCGACGGCTGGCGGCGGCGCGGGCCGTCGTGGCCGAGCTCTCGCAGGAGCACAGCGTGCCGGTGGAGAACCTGGTGCAGCCGGACCTGCTGCGGCGGCTGTGCTGGTCGCCGCCGACACCGCTGGACGAGGCGGGCGTCGCCGCGGCGATGACCGCGGGCGGTGCGCGCGCCTGGCAGGTGGGGCTGCTCGCGGAGCGGCTGGCGACGGAGCTCGCGGGCGCCTGAGCGGCGTTCCCCCGGCCCCGAGATCGTCGGGACGCCGCTGTTACTCTTGAGTAACTTCGCGCGTCCAGGGACCATGGTCCCCGATCACGCACGACCGCGTCCCGCGCGGCTCCCGGACACCGCCGTCCCCCAGGAGGACTGATGCCGAGCACGTCCCGCCCCGCCGACGCACGGGTGCCCGCAGCCCGCCGCGTCGTGTTCGTCGACGGGGTGCGCACCCCGTTCGGCCGCGCCCGCAAGGACGGCCTGTACGCCCACACCCGCGCCGACGACCTGGCCGTGCGGACCGTCCGCGAGCTGCTGCGCCGCCACCCCCAGCTGCCGCCCGAGCGCGTCGACGACGTCGCACTGGCCGCGACCACGCAGCAGGGCGACCAGGGCCTGACCCTCGGACGCACCGTCGCGATGCTCGCCGGCCTGCCGGCCACCGTCCCCGGGTTCGCGATCGACCGCATGTGCGCCGGCGCCATGACGGCCGTGACGACCACTGCCGCCGCGATCGGGTTCGGTGCGCAGGACGTCACGGTCGCCGGGGGCGTCGAGCACATGGGCCACCACCCGATGGGCTTCGACGCCGACCCCAACCCCCGCTTCCTGGCCGAGCGGATCGTCGCGGCCGACGCCCTCAACATGGGCGTGACCGCCGAGAACCTGCACGACCGGTTCCCCGCCCTGACCCGCGAGCGCGCCGACGCGTACGGCGTCGCGAGCCAGCAGAAGTACGCCGCGGCGCTCGCGTCGGGGCGCATCGAGCCCGACCTCGTGCCCGTCGCGCTGCGCGACCCGGAGCACGGCTGGGGCCTGGCGACGGCCGACGAGCCGCCGCGTCCCGGCACGACCGTGGAGGGGATCGCGGGCCTGCCCACGCCGTTCCGCGCGGGTGGTCGCGTCACCGCCGGCACGTCGGCACCCCTGACGGACGGGGCCGCCTCGTGCCTCCTCGCCGCCGAGGACGTCGCGCTCGAGCTCGGGCTGCCCGTGCGCATGCGCATGGTGTCGTTCGCCTATGCGGGCGTCGAGCCCGAGGTCATGGGCCTGGGCCCGGTCCCCGCGACGCACAAGGCGCTCGAGCGCGCCGGCCTGTCCGTCGACGACATCGGCCTCTTCGAGATCAACGAGGCCTTCGCGGTGCAGGTGCTCTCCTTCCTCGACGCGTTCGGCATCGCCGACGACGACCCGCGCGTCAACCCGTACGGCGGCGCGATCGCGGTCGGGCACCCGCTCGCGTCGTCCGGCGTGCGGCTGATGACGCAGCTCGCGCGCCAGTTCGAGGAGCACCCCGAGGTGCGGTACGGCATCACGACCATGTGCGTGGGGCTCGGCCAGGGCGGCACCGTCATCTGGGAGAACCCCGCCTACGACGCCGAGGAGGCAGCCCGATGAGCACGTCCGCACCGCGCCCCGAGCGCGTCACCCACGCCCTCGTCCGCGACGTGCGCCTGCCGGGCGGGCTGGGCACGCTCGCGCTCGTCACGCTCGACAACGGGCTGGACCACACCAAGCCGACGACGCTCGGGCCGCAGGGCATCGCCGAGCTCACGGCCGTGCTGCGCGCCCAGCAGGTGCGCGCGGCCGCGGGCGAGATCGCCGCGCTGGCCGTGACCGGCAAGCCGTACTACCTGGCGGCGGGCGCCGACCTCACCCAGGTGGCGACGGTCGCGTCGCGCGACGAGGCCCTCGCGCTCGGCCGTGGCGGCCACGAGGCGTACCGGCTGCTCGGCGAGCTCGGCGTCCCGACCTTCGCGTTCGTCAACGGCGTCGCCCTCGGCGGCGGCCTCGAGGTCGCGCTCAACTGCGACTACCGCACGGCCGCGGCCGACGTGCGCGCCCTGGCCCTGCCCGAGACCGGCCTGGGCCTCGTGCCCGGCTGGGGAGGCGCGTACGTCGTGCCGCGGCTCGTCGGCATCGAGATGGCGCTCGAGGTCGTCCTGACGCGTCCCGCCGCCAACAAGCCGTACACGGCACGGCAGGCCGCCGACATCGGGCTCGTCGACGTGGTGCTGGAGCCCGCGGACTTCCTCGAGGAGTCCGTGCGGTGGGCGGCCCGGGTGCTGTCCGGCGAGGTGAGCGTCGAACGGCGCCCGCTCGACGACGCCGCCACGTGGGACGCCGCCGTGGCGGCCGCGCGTGCGCGCCTCGACGCGGTGGTGCACGGCTCGCGACCCGCGCCCGGCCGCGCGCTCGACCTCATGGCGGCCGCCCGTGACGCCGACAGGGACGCCGCCTTCGCCGCCGAGGACGAGGCCCTGGCGGACCTCATCATGAGCGACGAGATGCGCGCGAGCGTCTACGCGTTCGGCCTCGTGCAGGGCGGCAAGAAGCCCACCGGTGCCCCGGACGCGTCGCTCGCGCGGCCGGTCACGCGCGTCGGGGTCGTCGGGGCGGGCCTCATGGCCGCCCAGATCGCCCTGCTGTTCGCGCAGCGGCTCGGGGTGCCCGTCGTCATGCGCGACCTCGACGAGGACCGCGTCGCGCAGGGCCTGGGCAACGTCCGCTCGACGGTCGAGCGCCTCGTCTCCTCGGGCCGGATGACGTCCGACGCGGGTGCCCGCGTCGTCGCGCAGGTCACCGGGTCGACCGACATCGGCGTCTTCGCCGGCTGCGACCTCGTCATCGAGGCCGTCACCGAGGTGCTCGGCCTCAAGAAGCGCGTGTTCGCCGAGCTCGAGGGCGTCGTCGCCCCGGACACGATCCTCGCCACCAACACGTCGGCGCTGTCGGTCACGCGCATGGCCGCGGACCTGCAGCACCCCGAGCGGGTCGTCGGCCTGCACTTCTTCAACCCGGTCGCGGCCATGCCGCTGGTCGAGGTCGTGCAGGCCGAGCACACCTCGGACGAGGCGCTCGCGACGGCGTTCGCCGTCGTCGCGAAGCTGCGCAAGACCGCCGTCCTCGTGAAGGACCGGCCCGGCTTCGTCGTCAACCGGCTGCTGGTGCTGCTGCTCGGCATCATCGTCGACGCCGTGGAGCACGGCACGCCGGTCGAGGTCGCCGACCGCGCGCTGGACCCGCTCGGCCTGCCGATGCCGCCGTTCGAGCTGTTCGACCTCGTCGGGCCGGCCGTCGGGCTGCACGTCCTGACGTCGCTGCGCGAGGACCTGGGCGAGCGGTTCCCGCGCTCCCCCGGCCTCGAGAAGCTCGTGGCCGAGGGCACCAGGGTCGTCACGCCGGCCCCTGCCAAGGGCCTGCCGAAGCGCGTCGACCCGGCCGTGCAGGCCGTGTTCGACACCGCGCGCGAGACCGCGACCGACGCCCCGCTCGACGAGGCGGGCGTGCTCGACGCGGTCCTGACGGCGCTCACCGTGGAGATCGGCCACATGCTCGACGAGGGCGTCGTGACGACCCCCCAGCAGGTCGACCTCTGCATGATCCTGGGCGCGGGTTGGGGCTTCCACCTCGGTGGCATCACCCCGTACCTCGACCGGCGCGGCTACAGCGAGCGCCTCCTGGGCCGCCGCCTCCTCCCCGAAGGTCTCGCCGACGTCCCCACCCCCTGACAGGTGGTGAGAGAGCGATCCGGTCACGCCACGAGCGGCCGGATCGCTCTCTCACCCGCACCCAGCCCGCGAGAGAGCAATCCCGTCACACCCCCGGCAACCCGGATCGCTCTCTCACCCCCATCCAGCCCGCGAGAGAGCAATCCCGTCACACCCCCGGCCAGCCGATCGCTCTCTCACCACCGGATCGTGAGCCGACCACAGACCTCGCCGTAGCACCGTGCGTCCCCTGATCTGCGTCCCGCGGACCGGCGAACGGCGCTCTCGCCGAGCATCGACGCATGACCCCTGCACCGGTTCTCGACATGCGCCGCCTGCGGGCCGACGGTGCGACCTGGGCCCAGGTGCAGCGCCTGGTCGCATCGGGCGCGTACGTGCCGATGTTCCGCAGCGTGCTGGTTCGTCGTGCGCTGCTCGCCGATCCCGAGGTGCGGGCCGCTGCCGTCCGCGCGGTGCTGCCACCCGGCGGGGCCGTCTGCCGGGACACCGCTGCGTGGCTGCACGGCATCGACGTGCGCGCGCCCGGCCTGCACCTGCGTCCACCCCGTCTGCAGTGCGTCGTCCCGCCCGGCACGGCGCGGGTCCGTCGTCCCGGTCTGCAGTGCTGGATCGCGGCGCTGGCGGACGAGGACGTGCGGGACAGCGGCGGCGTGCCGGCGACGACGCCCGCGCGGACCGCCCTCGATCTGGCGCGGTACGCGCCCCGGTACCTGGGCCTCGCGGCGGTCGACGCGTACACCGGCCAGGGGCTCGTCGAGCTCGGGCGCCTCGTCCGACGGGCACACGAGCTGTCGGGTGCGCGCAACATCGCACGCGCACGGCTCGTGCTGGAGCTGTGCGATCCAGCGGCAGAGTCGGCGGGTGAGTCATGGCTGCGCCTGCGCCTGTTCGAGGCAGGCCTGCCCCGTCCGGAGGCGCAGATCAGCATCCGTGACGGGGGGCGGGAGCTCTACCGGCTCGACATGGGCTACCGGGAGGTGCGGGTCGCCGTCGAGTACGACGGCGAGGCCCATCACCACATGACGGCCGCCCAGCAGAGGGCGGACGAACGCCGCCGGGCCGATCTCCGGCGACGGTTCGGGTGGCACGTGATCGGCGTGCACCGGGGCGACGTGCTCGGCCGCAGGAACGACCTCGAGCGCACGGTGGCCGAGCTCGTCGGCCATACGGGCCCCGTGCTCGCACGCCAGGAGTGGTGAGCCGTCCTGCCCTCGTCCGCGGACCGGCAGGACGAAGCGCCGATGCTCTGTGCTGCCGACGACTCGATCGCTCTGTCACGCCCACGGGGGCGAGGGTGCGGGGCGGGGACCGGGCATCCAGGCAGGAGGGGCGCCGCCGTCCCGGACTGGATTGCTCTCTCACGCCCATGTGGGTTTCCGCGTCCCGCGTGAGGGTTCCCGCGCCCGAGCTGCGAGCGCTCCTGCCACATCGAGTGACGGGATTGCTCTCTCGGCGAGAGGGGGTGGGGGCTAGAAGGTGGTCAGGCCTCGGGCGCGGAAGACGTCGCGGACGGCCTCCGTGGCCTCGCGCGACGGGGGCTCGGTGTCCTCGAGCTCGTAGCGCATGCCCAGGTCGGCCCACTTGTCGCGGCCCATCTGGTGGAAGGGCAGGACCTCGACGCGCTCGACGGCCTCGCCGAGGGACGCGACGTAGTCCGCGACCGCCTGGACGTTCTCCGGCGCGTCGGTGAGCCCGGGGACGAGCACGAACCGGATCCACATGCGGTTGCCGCGCGCGGCCAGCCGCCGACCGAAGTCGAGCGTGGGCTGCAGCTCGCGCCCGGTGACCCGCTTGTAGGTCTCGGGGAGGCCGGACTTCACGTCGAGCAGGACGAGGGACACGTCGTCGAGCATCTCGTCGGTCGCCTGGGCGCCGAGGAAGCCCGACGTGTCGAGCGCGACCGGCACGTCCATGGCCGCCGCACCGCGCACCAGCCGACGCACGAAGGCCGGCTGCATGAGCGGCTCGCCGCCCGAGATGGTGACGCCGCCACCCGTCGCGCGGAACACCCCGCGGTAGCGGGCGATGCGGACGAGGAGCTCGTCGGCGGTGACGTCGGTCCCGCGCCGCATCTGCATCGTGTCGGGGTTGTGGCAGTACAGGCACCGCAGCGGGCACCCGGACAGGAAGATCGTCAGGCGGGTGCCGGGACCGTCGACCGCCGTGACGAGCTCCCAGGAGTGCACCGAGCCGAGCCGCCCCTCGCGGACGGCCGCGAGGCGCTCACCCCGCTCGGCGTCGGTGGTCTCGAGACCGGCGGTGCCGTGACCCTGCGTGCGCGTGTGCGACCCGCCGACGAGCGGCATGCCGAGCGGCACGACCGGCGCCCCGGCCTGCTCGGTGGTGATGGTCATCGTGGCCTCGCACAGGTCGGTGGTGCCGGAAGGGGGCCCGGCCCGGCGGTGGGGGGAGACTGCCGGGCCGGGGGACGGGTCAGACCCCGCCGTGGAAGGTGCGGGACAGCACGTCGAGCTGCTGCTCGCGCGTGAGCCGCACGAAGTTCACGGCGTAGCCCGAGACGCGGATCGTCAGCTGCGGGTAGTTCTCCGGGTGCTCCATGGCGTCCAGGAGAGTCTCGCGGTTCAGCACGTTGATGTTCATGTGGTAGCCGGCCGACAGGACGTACGCGTCCAGCAGGCCGACCAGGTTGGTCACCTGCTCGTCCGGCGTGCGGCCGAGCCCGGAGGGCACGATCGTCGACGTGAGCGAGATGCCGTCCTGCGCCTCCGAGTACGGCAGCTTCGCGACCGACAGCGCGGAGGCGAGCATGCCGTGGGTGTCCCGGCCGTTCATCGGGTTGGCACCCGGGGCGAAGGGCTCGCCCAGCTTGCGCCCGTCCGGCGTCGACCCGGTGTTCTTGCCGTACACGACGTTCGACGTGATCGTCAGCACCGACTGCGTGTGCAGCGCGTTGCGGTACGTCGGCACCGCGCGGATCTTCTCCATGAAGCGGCGCACGAGCCACACGGCGATGTCGTCGGCACGGTCGTCGTCGTTGCCGTACGTCGGGAAGTCGCCCTCGACCGCGTACTCGGTGATGAGGCCGTCCGCGGTCCGCAGCGGCGTCACCTTCGCGTACTTCATCGCCGACAGCGAGTCCGCGACGACCGACAGCCCGGCGATGCCGCACGCGAGGGTCCGCAGGACCGTGCGGTCGTGCAGGGCCATCTCGATGCGCTCGTAGGCGTACTTGTCGTGCATGTAGTGCACGCAGTTCAGCGCGTCCACGTACGTCTCGGCCAGCCAGTCCAGCGTCCGGTCGAACTTGGCGAGCACGTCGTCGTAGTCGAGCACGTCACCCTCGACGGGTGCGCTGACGGGCGCCACCTGCTTGCCCGTGATCTCGTCGCGTCCCCCGTTGATCGCGTACAGCAGCGCCTTGGCGATGTTGACCCGCGCACCGAAGAACTGCATCTGCTTGCCGACCCGCATCGGGGACACGCAGCACGCGATCGCCGCGTCGTCGCCCCACGAGGCGCGGATGAGCTCGTCCGACTCGTACTGCACGGCGGAGGTGTCGATGGACACCTGCGCGCAGAACCGCTTGAACCCCTCGGGCAGCCGCTCGCTCCAGAACACGGTCATGTTCGGCTCGGGCGCGGGTCCCAGGTTGTACAGGGTCTGCAGGAAGCGGAACGACGTGCGCGTGACGAGCGGGCGCCCGTCCTCGCCGATGCCGCCGATCGACTCGGTCACCCACGTGGGGTCGCCGGAGAACAGCTGGTCGTACTCCGGCGTGCGCAGGAACCGCACGATGCGCAGCTTGATGACGAAGTCGTCGATGATCTCCTGCGCCTGCTCCTCGGTGAGGACGCCGGCCTCGATGTCGCGCTGCAGGTACACGTCGAGGAACGTCGACGTGCGGCCCAGGGACATCGCGGCGCCGTTCTGCTCCTTCACGGCGGCCAGGTACCCGAAGTACAGCCACTGCACGGCCTCGCGGGCGTTCGTCGCGGGCTGGGAGATGTCGTAGCCGTAGGAGGCGGCCATGGCCTTGAGCTCGCCCAGCGCGCGGATCTGCTCGGAGAGCTCCTCGCGGTCACGGATGACGTCCTCGACGGACCGCTCCATGTCGAGCGACGCCTTCTCGAGCTTCTTGGCGGCGATGAGCTGGTCGACGCCGTACAGCGCGACGCGGCGGTAGTCGCCGATGATCCGACCGCGGCCGTAGGCGTCGGGCAGGCCGGTGATGATGTGCGACGAGCGCGCGGCGCGCACGTTCGGCGGGTACACGTCGAAGACCCCGTCGTTGTGGGTCTTGCGGTACTTCGTGTAGATGTCGATGATCTCCTGCGGCGCCTCGTACCCGTAGGTCTCGAGCGACGTCTGCACCATCCGCCAGCCGCCGTTGGGCATGATCGCGCGCTTGAGCGGGGCGTCGGTCTGCAGGCCGACGATGACCTCGTTGGTCTCGTCGATGTAGCCGGGGGCGTGCGACGTGATGGTCGACGGCTTCGTCGCGTCGACGTCGTAGACGCCCTTCTCGCGCTCGGCGGGGAACATCTCCGAGAGCTTGGCCCAGATGCCCGTGGTGCGGGCGGTGGGTCCGGCGAGGAAGCCGGCGTCGCCCTCGTAGGGCGTGTAGTTGCGCTGGATGAAGTCGCGGACGTCGACCTGGTCGGTCCACGGCCCGGTGACGAATCCCTCCCAGGCCGCGGGTACGGCAATGTCGCTGCGGTCGCTGGGTACGGCGGTGATGGACATCTGGGTCTCCCTGGGGTCCGGGTCGATGTCTCCGACGCTACGGACCAAATGATGGGATGTCTTGGGACCTCCGTCCCCGCGCGGTCGCACCGCCCGTGACGCCGAGCACACACCCGTCGTCGGGCCGGGCGTCAGCGCGCGTGCAGCGCCGCCAGCACGTCGCCCGCGACGTCGTGCGGGCCGAGGCGCAGCTCGTCGACGATCTCGTCGCGCGACGCGTGCTGCAGGAAGACCGCCGGCACGCCGAACGACTGCACCGGCGTGCGCACGTCCGCCTCACGGGCCCGCTGCCCCAGGAGCGCGCCGATGCCGCCGTCGACCAGCCCGTCCTCGAGGGTGACGACGTGGTCGTGCTCCCCGGCCATCTTGACGAGCGACGCCGGGACCGGCAGCGCCCAGCGCGGGTCGACGACCGTCACCGCGATCCCGTGCGCCGCGAGCAGCTCGCCGACCGCGAGCGCTGTGCCGACCATGGAGCCGATGCCGACGACGAGCACGCGCGTGCTCCCACCGGGGTGGCGTGCGAGGACGTCGACGCCGTCCACGTCCTCCAGGGCGGGCACCGGGTCCCCCATCGTGCCCTTGGGGTAGCGCACGACCGTGGGTGCGTCGTCGACGTCGACCGCCTGCCGCAGCGCCGCGCGCAGCGTCGGCTCGTCACGGGGTGCCGCCAGCCGCAGGCCGGGCACGATCGACAGCATCGCGAGGTCCCACATGCCGTTGTGGCTCGCACCGTCGTCACCCGTGATGCCGGCCCGGTCGAGGACGAACGTGACGCCCGCGCGGTGCAGCGCGACGTCCATGAGGACCTGGTCGAAGGCGCGGTTGAGGAACGTCGCGTACACGGCGAGGACGGGGTGCAGCCCGGCGAACGCCATGCCCGCGGCGGAGGTCGCGGCGTGCTGCTCGGCGATGCCGACGTCGAACACGCGCTCGGGGAACTCGGCGGCGAACGGTGCCAGGCCCACGGGCTGCAGCATCGCCGCGGTGATCGCGACGACGTCCGGGCGGCGGCGACCGATGCGCACGATCTCGTCGGCGAAGACGCTGGTCCAGCCGAACCGCGAGGGCGCGAGCGGCAGACCCGTCTCGGGGTGGATCTTGCCGACCGCGTGGAACCGGTCCGCGACGTCCTGCTCGGCCGGGGTGTACCCGCGGCCCTTCTCGGTGATGACGTGCACGATCACCGGCCCGCCGAACGCCCGCGCGCGGCGCAGCGCGCGCTCGACGGCCTGCTCGTCGTGCCCGTCGACCGGGCCGATGTACTTCAGCCCCAGGTCCTCGAACATGCCCTGCGGCGCGACGACGTCCTTGATGCCCTTCTTCAGGCCGTGCAGCGCGTCGTAGGCCAGCCGTCCGGGCGGCCCCGAGCGGCGCAGCGTCGTCTTGCCCCAGGTCAGCACCGACTCGTAGCCCTGCGTCGTGCGCAGCGTGTCGAGGTGCTGGGCGAACCCGCCGATCGTCGGCGCGTAGGACCGGCCGTTGTCGTTGACCACGACGACGAGCCGGCGGTCCACGCCGGCGGCGATGTTGTTGAGCGCCTCCCAGGCCATGCCACCGGTGAGCGCGCCGTCGCCGATCACCGCGACGGTGTGGCGGTCGCTCTCGCCGCGCAGCTGGCGGGCCTTGGCGATGCCGTCCGCCCACGACAGGGCCGTCGACGCGTGCGAGTTCTCGACCACGTCGTGCTCGGACTCCGCGCGGCTCGGGTAGCCCGACATCCCGCCGCGGCGTCGCAGCGCGGAGAAGTCCTGGCGCCCCGTCAGCATCTTGTGCACGTACGCCTGGTGACCGGTGTCGAACACGATCGTGTCGCGCGGGGAGTCGAACACGCGGTGCAGCGCGATGGACAGCTCGACGACGCCGAGGTTCGGACCGAGGTGACCCCCGGTCCGCGAGACCTGGTCGACGAGGAACGCGCGGATCTCGCTCGCGAGCTCGCCGACCTGGCGCGTCGAGAGCCGGCGCACGTCCTGCGGCGAAGAGATGCGGTCGAGCAGCCCCACGTGGGCCTCCCTGTCGTGCCGGTCCGGTGGCGGTCCGGCGGATTGCGGACATCCCACTCTAGGTCCCGACCAGCGGTCCGTCCTGCCGCGTCCGCGGCGGACGGCGCCTGCGCCACCGTCGCCGGGCCACGACCAGCGCCCAGACCGCCAGCACCACGACGAGAAGGACGAGCACCGGCAGGAAGACCGCGATGAGGCTCAGGCCGATCGACGCGCCGTCCTCGATCGTCGAGACGACCGGTGCGCCGAGCCCGCCCGTGCCCGCGTTCACGACGGGCCGCGCCGCGGCCTTGCCGGCGTGCACGAGCCCGGCGACCGCGACGCCCGCCGCGATCGGCAGCCACGGGTTCTCCTGGAACCACGAGGACGCCTCGAGCTGCTCCGCCGCGGACGTCGCGGCGAAGACGATGCCCCCGGTCGCGGGCCGGATGAAGGTCTGGACCGCGTCGTTGACCGTGTCGACCGCCGGGACCTTGTCGAGCACGACGTCGGCCAGCAGCAGGACCGCGCCGATCCCGATGGCCCACCAGCTCTCCATCCACGCCAGCCCGGACGGCAGCGCGACGAGGTCCGTGAAGCGCGCGAGCAGCGCGACCAGCAGGAAGGGGATGTACGCGTTGAGGCCTGCCGCGGCCGACAGGCCGATCCCGGTGAGCGCGACCAGCATGACCGGGACACTACCGGCGCGGGCCCGACGGCGGAGCGCGGCCCCGCCGCCGCGACCCGATCGTTAGGATGACGCGGAAAGGGGACCCCATGCGCTTCCTCACCGGCCACGCGGCCGCGTCCGACCTGACCTACGGCGACGTCTTCCTCGTGCCCTCGCGCTCCGAGGTCGTCTCACGCTTCGACGTCGACCTCGCCACGGGCGACGGCACGGGCACGACCATCCCGGTGGTCGTCGCGAACATGACGGCCGTGGCGGGTCGCCGCATGGCCGAGACCGTCGCCCGCCGCGGCGGGCTGGCGGTCCTCCCCCAGGACACCCCCGAGGCGGTCGTCCGCAAGGTCGTCTCGACCGTCAAGCAGCGCCACCCCGTGGTCGAGACCGCGACCGTCGTGGCACGCGACGACACGGTCCACACCGCGCTGAGCCTGATCGCGAAGCGCTCGCACGGCGCCGCGGTCGTCGTCGACGACGGCCGACCGGTCGGCGTCGTCACCGAGGCGGACTGCCAGGGCGTCGACCTGTTCACGCAGGTCGACCAGGTGATGACGCCCGACCCGACGACCGTGGACCTCGCCGTGATCGAGGAGGGCGGCACGCACGGCCTCGAGGACGCGTTCGAGCAGCTCCACCGCTCGCGGCGCCGCTTCTCCCCCGTCGTGTCCGACGGTCGCCTCGTCGGCGTGCTCACACGCGTGGGCGCGCTGCGCTCGTCGATCTACACGCCCGCGCTCGACGCGCAGGGACGGCTGCGCATCGCGGCCGCCGTGGGCATCAACGGCGACGTGCGCGCCAAGGCCGCGCACCTGCTCGACTCGGGCGTGGACGTGCTCGTCGTCGACACCGCGCACGGCCACCAGCGCAAGATGCTCGACGCCCTCGCCGCGGTCCGCTCGCTCGACCCGCAGGTGCCGGTCGTGGCGGGCAACGTCGTGACGGCGGCCGGTGTGCGGGACCTCGTCGAGGCCGGCGCGGACATCGTGAAGGTCGGCGTCGGGCCGGGCGCCATGTGCACGACGCGCATGATGACCGCCGTGGGACGCCCGCAGTTCTCCGCCGTGCTCGAGTGCGCGGCCGAGGCGCGTCGTCTCGGCAAGCACGTCTGGGCGGACGGCGGTGTGCGTCACCCGCGCGACGTGGCGCTCGCGCTCGCCGCCGGCGCCTCGCAGGTGATGGTCGGGTCCTGGTTCGCCGGGACGCACGAGTCGCCCGGTGACATGCGGACCGACTCGCAGGGCCGGCTGTACAAGGAGAGCTTCGGCATGGCGTCGGCGCGTGCGGTGGCGGCGCGCACGCAGGGCGGGTCGGCGTTCGAGCGGGCGCGCAAGGGCCTGTACGAGGAGGGCATCTCGCACTCGCGCATGTACCTCGACCCGCGCCGACCCGGCGTCGAGGACCTCCTGGACCAGATCACGTCGGGCGTGCGCTCGGCCGCGACGTACGTCGGCGCGACGAACCTCGCGGAGCTGCACGAGCGGGCCGTCGTCGGCATCCAGTCCGCCGCCGGCTACGACGAGGGTCGTCCGCTGCCCGACGGCTGGTGAGCCGGGTGCGTCCCGTCCTGGTGATCACGCACGCCCCGCACGAGGGCCCGGGTGCGGTGGCGCGCGCCCTGGCGGACGTGCCGTACGGCGTCCGCACCGTGCTGGACGTCGCGGAGCCTCGCCTGCCCGCGCTGGCCGACGTCTCCGGCGTCGTCGTCATGGGCGGGCCCATGGACGCCGACGACGTCGCCGGGCACCCGGGGCTCGCGGCCGAGCGCGGGCTGCTGGCCGCCGCGGTCGACGCCGACGTCCCCGTCCTGGGGGTCTGCCTGGGGCACCAGCTGCTGGCGCTCGCGCTCGGTGCGCGGCTGCACCGCCGCACGGCCCACGAGGTCGGTTTCGCGCCCGTGCGGGTCGTCGCGGACGACGCCGTGCTCGGCGGCCTCGGCGCCGCGGGGTCCGAGCCGACGGTGCTGCACTGGCACAGCGACGAGGTCGACCTGCCGCAGGGCGCGACCCTGCTCGCGTCCAGCGACGTCACGACCGTCCAGGCGTTCCGCGCCGGGAGCGCGGTCGGCCTGCAGTTCCACCCCGAGCTCGACGCGGCGATGCTCGACCTGTGGCTCGCGACACCCGACATGATCGCCGGGCTGGAGGACGACGAGATCGCGGCGATCCGCGACGACGGGGCGCGCCACCTGCCCGGGCTGCTGGCGGCCTCGGCGCGGGCCTTCGGTGCCTTCGCCGAGCAGGTCAGGGCGCGCGGGTGACGCCCCGGGCCGTCGAGGACGCGCGCGCCGACCTGGTCCGCGTGGCCCGCGAGGGCGTCACGTGGCCGGGCGTCCCGACCGGGCGTGGCGACGGCGCGCCACCGGCACGGCGCTCGGCGGTGCTCGTGCTCTTCGGCGTGCTGGACGCGCTTCCCGCGCACGGGGACGTGCTGCCCGTGCCGGCCGAGCTCGACGTGCTGCTGCACCGGCGGGCCGCGACCCTGTCCCACCACCCGGGGCAGGTCGCCTTCCCCGGCGGCGGCATCGACCCGCAGGACGACGGGCCGGTCGGCGCGGCGCTGCGCGAGGCGGTCGAGGAGACCGGGCTCGACCCGTCCGGCGTCGACGTGCTCGGCACGCTCGCCGACGTCCCGGTGCCGGTCAGCGACAACCTCGTCACGCCCGTCCTGGCCTGGTGGTCCGTGCCGTCCCGGGTCGTCGCGGTGGACCACCGCGAGGCGGTCGACGTCTTCCGGGCGCCCGTGGCCGACCTCGTCGACCCCGCACGCCGCGGTGTCGTCGTGCACGCCGCGGGTCGCGGCCGGGTGCGCACGCCCGCCTTCGAGCTCGACGGCGGTGTCGTCGTGTGGGGGTTCACGGCGCTCGTGCTCGCGGGCGTGCTCGACGCCGCGGGCTGGTCGGTCCCGTGGGACCGCTCGCGCACCGTCGTCCCCTGACGGGACGTCCGGCCCCCGCCGCGCGCGCCACCGTGCGGCGCCGACGCCGACCTCAGCCGCGGCCGGTGAGGTCGACCGCATGGAGCTGCGCCTTCACCGACAGCTCGGCGGCCTTGAACGCGTGCTCCTGGGTCATGGCGTTCTCGGTCCGGTTCAGGCAGTCGAGGACCAGCTCGCCGAAGTACGGGTAGCCCACCTCGCCCGTGAGGTGGAAGGCGGTCTCCTGCTCGCCGTTGGCGAGGTAGAGGTGGCCGCCCGTGGACCGCGGTTCGCCGAGCTGCATGTACTTGCGCTGCTCGATGAACCCCTCGGTGCCCAGGATGATCGACCGGCCGTCACCCCAGGTCTGCAGGCCGTCGGGGGTGAACCAGTCGCAGCGGAAGTAGCCGGTGGCGCCGTTGTCCATGACGAGCATCGCGTCGCCGAAGTCGTCGAGCTCCGGGTGCTCGGGGTGGTGGTAGTTCGCGACCTGCGACCGCACGACCTCGCCGTCGGACGCCCCCGTGTAGTGCAGGATCTGCTCGATCTGGTGCGAGCCGATGTCGCACAGGATGCCGCCGTACCGCTCCTTGTCGAAGAACCAGTCCGGGCGTCCCGAGCCGAGCCGGTGCGGGCCCGTGCCGATGACCTGCAGCACGCGCCCGATCGCGCCCTGCGCGATCAGCTGCGACGCGAACACGGCCGTCTCCACGTGCAGCCGCTCCGAGTAGTACACCGCGTACTTGCGCCCCGTGCGGGCGACGGCGTCCTTCGCGGCGGCGAGCTGCTCGAGCGTGGTCAGGGGCGCCTTGTCGGTGAAGTAGTCCTTGCCCGCCTCCATGACGCGGATGCCCAGGGCGCAGCGCTCGGAGGTGACGGCGGCGCCGGCGACGAGGTGCACGGCAGGGTCGTCGAGCACCTCGGCCTCGCTGCGCGCGATCCTGACGCCGGGGTGGCGCGCGGCGAACGCCTCGCTCTTGCGCGGGTCCGGGTCGTAGACCCAGGCCAGCTCGGCGCCCGCACCGACCAGGCCGCCGACCTGGCCGTGGATGTGGCCGTGGTCCAGGCCGATCGCGGCGATGGTGAACTCCCCCGGGCCCACGACGGGTGCGGGGACGGGGTCGGGGGCGTAGGTCGAGCCGTCGGTCCTGCTCATCGGGTGTGCTCCTCGGACGTCGTGGCGTGCGGGGTGTGCGGGGCGTGCGGGGCGTGCGGGGCGGGCGAGCCGCCGAGGGAGACCACGCCCTCCTGCGACGCCACCGCCCCGGTCTTCTCGTGGTAGCGCGGTGCGCGCGCCAGCAGCGCCTCGCCGGTGTACCAGGGCGACGCGGGATCGAGCGGCAGGTCCACGGGCCGACGCTCGATCGCGGCCTGGTAGACGGCCGTGACCACCTCGACCGTGCGGCGCCCGTCCTCGCCCGTGATCGCCGGCGCACGGCCGGCGACGATCGCGGCCACCACGTCACCGAGCTGGCCGGTGTGCCCCTCGTGGACGAGCGGGACACGGTCGGCGGCGAGCCGCTCGATGGCGGCGACCAGCTCGGCGTTGCCGCCGCGCGCCGGGAAGCCGTTGGGCTGGGCGGACTCGGCCGCCACCGACCACGGTTGCGCGACGGCGGCGTCGCGGCCCTGGACCGCGAAGGCCTGCTGCTCGCCGTGGTGGACGACGGACGCCGTCAGCGTCGCGATCGTCCGCTCCCACTCGAGCAGCGCGACGGAGAGGTCCTCGACCTCGGAGTTGTCGTGCCAGGCGTTCGTCATGACCGCCGTGACGCGCTCGGGCCGGCCGAGCATCCACAGCAGGAGGTCGATGTGGTGGATCGCGTGGTTGAGCGTGGGGCCGCCACCCTCGGACTGCCACGTGCCCCGCCAGTCCAGGTCGTAGTACGGCGTGCCGCGCCACCACGCCGAGTCGACGCGGGCGTGCGACACCGGTCCGAGGAGCCCCGAGTCGATCGTCTCCTTGACCGCCGCCAGGTCGTTGCGGAACCGGTTCTGCGCGACGACGCTGAGCAGCTTCCCGGCCTCGCGCGCGGCCGCGAGCATCTCGTCGCAGTCGGCGACCGAGGGTGCCATCGGCTTCTCGACGAGGACGTTCTTGCCCGAGCGCAGCAGGTCCACCGTGAGGTACCGGTGCGACGACGGCGGCGTGCAGACGCTCACGAGGTCGACGTCCTCGCGGGCCAGGAGCTCCTCGTAGCCGACGACGTCGGCGTCGTCGAGCCCGGAGGTGGCCTTCGTGTCGTGGGCCCGGGAGGCCACCACGTCGTGCAGCGCGACGACGCGGCACTGCTCGGGGAACGCCGCGTACCCCGCGAGGTGTGCCGCAGCGATGCCGCCGGTCCCGACGACCGCGATGTTGAGCATGGTCCGAGCTCCTCTTCGTGATACGTATCAGCGGTGATACGTATCACGATAGGATGCGGGGCACGGGGACGTTCGTCAAACCGTGACACCGTGGAGCCGCCCGGGCCGCCCCGGCCGTCCCGACCCCACCCGCACCGGAGGATCGACATGGACGCACCGCGCGCCACCAGCCGCGACGTCGCACGCCTGGCGGGCGTGGCGCAGTCGACCGTGTCCTACGTGCTCGCGGGCAAGGGGTCGATCTCCCCCGCGACGCGCGAGCGCGTCCTGCAGGCCGCCGAGCAGCTGCACTACCAGCCGAACCTCGCCGCCCGCGCGATGCGCATGCGCCGCACCGGCCGCGTGGCGGCCGTCATGGGCCTGCCGGCCTACGACCCCGCCGCCATGCTCGCGGGCGCCTCCGCCGCGGCGCAGGCGGCGGGCTACGTCATGGACGTGCTCCACGTCGACGGCAGCGTCGAGACCCGCAGCGAGCGCGTCCTCGAGCTCGCGCGGTCCGGTCAGTTCGAGGGGGTCCTGTCCTTCACCCCCCTCCTGCCCGCGGTCGAGGAGCACGCGCCGGCCGGCGTCCCCGTCGCGGTGTCCGAGACGTTCGACGACGAGATGCACGCGGCCGGCGAGCTGGTCGACGCCTCACCGGTCGTGACGTTCGTCGAGCACCTGGCCACGCTCGGCCACACGCGCTTCCTCCACGTCGCGGGCCCGTCCCACTACGCCTCCGCCGTGGCACGCCGCAGCGCGTACCTGGCGACGGTGGAGCGCCTCGGCCTGACGTCGCTGGGCGTGGTCGAGGGCGACTGGTCCGGCCGCGCGGGCCTCGACGCGATCCGGTCGCTCCCCCAGGACGCCCCGCCCCTCGCCGTCGTCGCGAGCAACGACCTCGTCGCCGTCGGCGTGATGCGTGGTGCCACGGAGCGCGGCTGGTCCGTCCCCGGCGACGTCAGCGTCACCGGGTGGGACGACACCGCCGTCGGGCCCTACCTGACACCGTCGCTCACCACCGTCCACACCGACCGCGCCGAGGCCGGACGGCGCGCGATGCGGCAGCTCCTCGCGGCGCTGGACGGGGCGCCGGCACCCCGGGGCCTGGCCCCGCTCACCACGATCGTCTGGCGGGAGTCGACCGCGCCGCCCTCGGACCGGACGGCTCGGCCATGACGTACCGTCGCCCGGTGACGACGTCCCCGCTGCCTCGCCATCCGAAGATCGAGATCGACGTCGACGCGGACCTCGCCCGGGAGCTGCTCGTGCAGCAGCACCCGGACCTCGCGGACCTGCCCCTGCACGGGCGGGTGTTCGGCTGGGACAACCTCACGTGGCGCCTCGGCGAGGACCTCGCGCTGCGGTTCCCCGTACGGGAGGCGTCCTCGACCCTGATCGAGCGTGAGCAGCGCTGGCTGCCGGTCCTCGCGGAGCGCTTACCGGTGCCCGTCCCGCGCCCCGTCCACGACGGCCGTCCGGGGCTGGGCTACCCGTGGACGTGGAGCGTCGTGCCGTGGCTGCCCGGCGCACCGGTGGCCGCGACGCCGGTCGCCGGGCGCACCGCCTGGGCGACCGAGCTCGCCGACGCGCTGGCCGCGCTGCACCGACCCGCGTCGCCCGACGCCCCCACCAACCCGTACCGCGGCGTCCCGCTGGCCGACCGGTACCCCGTGATGGTCGAGCGCCTGACGCCGGCCGTGCCGCACGCCGACGCGCTGCGGGAGGCGCTCGACGCGGGCCTCGCCGCACCGCGCTGGGACGGGGCCGCCGTGTGGGTGCACGGTGACCCGCACCCCGGCAACCTCGTGAGCCGCGACGGTCACCTGGCGGGGCTGCTGGACTTCGGGGACCTGTGCGCGGGCGACCCGGCCAGCGACCTCGCGACCGCGTGGATGACGTTCGACGCCGCCGGACGGGCGGCGTTCGTCGAGCGCACGCAGGCGGTCCAGGCGTGGGACGACGCGACGTGGGTACGCGCGCGCGCCTGGGCGGCGTCCTACGTGCCCGTGCTGCTCGCCCATCCCGAGGAGTACCCGCTCATGGCGGCGGTCGGCCGGCACTGTGCCGCGCAGCTCGCGCGGGGCTGAGACCGGCGCCCGCGCGTCCGCACCCGTGAACGGCGCGAGGGGCGCCCCGCCGAGCGGGACGCCCCTCACCTCGCTGCCGTCGCGTCAGGCGACGCCGGCCACCTGGCGCAGCACGTACTGCAGGATGCCGCCGTTGCGGTAGTAGTCCGCCTCGCCCGGGGTGTCGATGCGCACGACCGCGTCGAACTCGACGACCGTGCCGTCCGCGCGGTGCGCGGCCACCTTCACCGTGCGCGGCGTCGTGCCCTCGTTGAGCGCCGTGACGCCCGTGATGTCGAACGTCTCCGAGCCGTCGAGGCCGAGCGAGTCGGCCGTCTCGCCCTCGGGGAACTGCAGCGGCAGCACGCCCATCCCGATGAGGTTGGAGCGGTGGATCCGCTCGAAGCTCTCGGTGATGACGGCGCGCACGCCGAGCAGGCGCGTGCCCTTGGCCGCCCAGTCGCGCGACGAGCCCGAGCCGTACTCCTTGCCGCCGAGGATCACGAGCGGCACGCCCGCGGCCTGGTAGGCCTGCGACGCGTCGTAGATCGTGGTCTGCTCCGTGCCGCCCTCGAGCCAGTTGACCGTGAAGCCGCCCTCGACGCCCGGCACCAGCTGGTTGCGCAGCCGGATGTTGGCGAACGTGCCGCGGATCATGACCTCGTGGTTGCCACGACGCGAGCCGTAGGAGTTGAAGTCACGACGCTCGACGCCGTGCTCCGCGAGGTACTGGCCGGCCGGGCTGTCGGCCTTGATCGAGCCGGCGGGGCTGATGTGGTCGGTCGTGACCGAGTCACCCAGCTTGGCGAGCACGCGCGCACCCGAGATGTCGGTGACGGGGTCCGGCGTGGCGCCCATGCCCTCGAAGTACGGGGGCTTGCGCACGTAGGTGGACTCGGGGTCCCAGTCGAAGACGTTGCCCTCGGGCGTCGGCAGCGCGCGCCACCGCTCGTCGCCGGCGAACACGTCGGCGTAGTCGTCCGTGAACATCTGGCGGTCGATCGACGAGTCGATCGTGGCCTGCACCTGCTCCGGCGTCGGCCAGATGTCGCGCAGGAACACCGGCTCGCCCGCCTCGGTGGTGCCCAGCGGCTCGTTCTCGAAGTCGAAGTCCATCGTCCCGGCCAGCGCGTAGGCGATGACCAGCGGCGGCGAGGCGAGGTAGTTCATCTTGACGTCGGGGTTGATGCGGCCCTCGAAGTTGCGGTTGCCCGAGAGCACCGAGACGACGGACAGGTCGTGCTCGTTGACGGACGCCGAGATCTCGTCGGCCAGCGGGCCGGAGTTGCCGATGCAGGTCGCGCAGCCGTAGCCGACCAGGTGGAAGCCGAGCTTCTCGAGCGCCGGCCACAGGCCCGCCTTCTCGTAGTAGTTCGTCACGACCTGCGAGCCCGGCGCCATCGACGTCTTGACCCACGGCTTGGCCGTCAGGCCCTTCTCGACCGCGTTCTTGGCGACGAGCGCCGCGGCGAGCATGACCGAGGGGTTCGAGGTGTTCGTGCAGCTCGTGATCGACGCGATCACCACGTGGCCGTGGTCGAGCTCCGTGCTCGTGCCGTCCGCCAGCGTGACCGGCACGCGCTTGTGCGGACGCCGCACCGAGTCACCGGCCGCCACCTGCGAGGGCTTGTCGGACGCGTCCTCGTGCTCACCGGCCGCGATGGGGTCGGACGCGGGGAACGTCTCGGCGACGGACTCGTCCAGGCCGCTGAACGGTGCCGCGTCGTGCGGGTCGACGTAGTCGAGGATCGACGTCGCGAAGGACTCCTTCGCGGCGGTGAGCTCGATGCGGTCCTGCGGACGCTTGGGGCCGGCGATCGAGGGGACCACGCTCGACAGGTCGAGCTCGAGGTACTCCGAGTAGACGGGCTCGACGTAGTCCGCCGACTGCGGGTCGTGCCACAGACCCTGCTCCTTGGCGTACGCCTCGACGAGCGCGAGCTGCTCCTCCGAGCGCGCGGTGAGCCGCAGGTAGTCCATCGTCACGCCGTCGATCGGGAAGATCGCGGCCGTGGAGCCGAACTCCGGGCTCATGTTGCCGATCGTCGCGCGGTTCGCCAGCGGCACCGACGCGACGCCGTCGCCGTAGAACTCGACGAACTTGCCGACGACGCCGTGCTGGCGCAGCTGCTGGGTGATCGTCAGGACGACGTCGGTCGCGGTGACGCCCGACGGGATCGCGCCGGTCAGCTTGAAGCCGACGACCCGCGGGATGAGCATCGAGACCGGCTGGCCGAGCATGGCGGCCTCGGCCTCGATGCCGCCGACGCCCCAGCCCAGGACGCCCAGGCCGTTGACCATCGTGGTGTGCGAGTCGGTGCCGACGCACGTGTCGGGGTACGCCTTGCCGTCGCGCACCATGACGACGCGCGCCAGGTACTCGATGTTGACCTGGTGCACGATGCCGGTGCCCGGCGGGACGACCTTGAAGTCGTCGAACGCCGTCTGGCCCCACCGCAGGAACTGGTAGCGCTCGAAGTTGCGCTCGTACTCGAGCTCGACGTTGCGGGCGAACGCGTCGCGACGGCCGGCGACGTCGATCTGCACCGAGTGGTCGATGACGAGCTCGGCCGGCGCGAGCGGGTTGATCCGCTCGGGGTCCCCACCCAGGTCCGCGACCGCCTCGCGCATCGTCGCGAGGTCGACGACGCAGGGCACGCCCGTGAAGTCCTGCATGATGACGCGCGCCGGCGTGAACTGGATCTCGGTGTCGGGCTGCGCCTGCGGGTCCCACCCGGCCAGCGCGCGCACGTGGTCCGCCGTGATGTTGGCGCCGTCCTCGGTGCGCAGCAGGTTCTCGGCGAGGATCTTCAGGCTGTACGGCAGTCGCTCCACGCCGGGAACGGCCGCGAGCCGGTAGATCTCGTACGAGGCGTCACCGACCTCGAGGGTTCCCTTCGATCCGAAGCTGTCGACGCTGCTCACGGGTGCTCCTTCGCTGGCGGTGTCCGGGCGTTGCAAGGCCCGGCGTGTCCGGGGGTGGCCTGCGACCCAGCCTAGGACGGGGTCGTCGCGGCCGTGTCACGAACGGCCCCGCGGTCGCGCACCGGCGGGGCACCCGGGGGCGCCCGCTGCGTGCGGTGCGACGACGGCGACAAGGCGTCCGGACGTGCCTCTGGACGAATATCTTGATGTCGAGATACATCGTACAGCGTCCGGCCCGCTGCGTGCACGCGGCGCCGCCGGCGCGCTCGGGCGGGGGCCGCCCGCGGCGACCCCCGCCGGAGCCTGCGGCCGGTCAGCCGGCGTCGGGCTGCTGGCTCGCGCGCAGCGCCTCGGCGGCCTTGCGCTCGGCCTCGACGGCGCGCTCGTGCGCGCGTCGGTCGTACTCGGGCGTGCCCTGCTTGTGCAGCTCCTGGGTCGCGATGCGACTCGCCTCGGCGAGGCGCCCGGCAAGGTCCTGCGACGCGGTCATCGTGCGCTCCTGTCGTCGGTCCTCGACGGGTCCCGTCGTCCCGTCGGGGCCCGGCACGCGGGCCCGCCACCACGCTAGGCCCGGCGCGCCCCGCCCGCGCGCCGCACCGGCCGCGACGGGCGTGCCGGGCGGCGCCTCAGCGGTCCAGGACGGCGACGGCCTCGAGATGGTGCGTCATCGGGAACAGGTCGTGCCCCGTGACGCTCACGTCCGTCCAGCCGCGCTCGCCCAGCAGCGCGATGTCGCGGGCCAGCGCGGCGGGGTCGCACGCGACGTACACGATGCGGCGCGGGCGCAGGGCCGCGACGGCGTCCACGACGCGGCGACCGGCGCCCGTGCGGGGCGGGTCGAGCACCACGACGTCGGCCGCGGCGACCGGCGCGACGGCGCCGCGCCGCCCGGTCAGCACGTCGGCGACGTCGCCCGCGTGCAGCTCGACCTGCGGACGGTCGTGCGCGTTGCGACGCGCGTCCTTGACGGCGCGCTCGTCGCCCTCGACGGCGACGACACGGCCGTCGGCCCCGACGGCGTCGGCCAGCGGCGTCGAGAACAGCCCGGCGCCGGAGTACAGGTCGAGCACGGTCGCGCCCGCGACGTCGCCGACCGCCTCCAGCACGCGCGCGGCGAGCAGCCCCGGCGCCTCGCGGTGCACCTGCCAGAACCCGGCGGCGGCGACACGGTAGGTGTAGTCGGTCCCCCCGAGCCGCACGTGCTCGCGCACGGCCGCTCGCGCGTTGGGCCGCAGGTCACGACGGTTGGAGTGCAGGTCGAACGGCGCGCCGTCGAGCAGCACGAGCGACGGCGACCCGTCGGCCGGCGCGACGGCCTCGATCCGGGAGCCCGCGGGCCAGCGCCGGTCGAACAGCGCCAGCGCCGCGACGTCCTCCGTCGCCAGCGGCATGTCCGCGAGCGGCACGACGTCGTGCGACCGGTACGCGCGCATGCCCGCACGCCCCTCGGCGTCGACGTGCAGGTCGATGCGGGTCCGGTACGCCAGCCCGCCGCGCTCGTCGTCCCCCGGCGCCGCCTCGACGCGCGGCGCGAGGTCCAGCCGTGCCAGCCGGTGCAGCTGCTCGGCCAGCACCGTCTCCTTCCAGACGCGCTGCGCGGGCAGCGCGACGTGCGCGAGCTCTCCCCCGCCGACCCCGCCCGGTCCGGCGGCGGGCCACGCCGACGGCACGCGGTCCGGGGACGCGTCGAGCACCTCGATCGCGTCGGCGCGCCAGAACTTCGCGTCCGGCCCCGCGTCGGTCAGCCGCGCGCGCACCCGCTCGCCGGGCAGCGTGTGCCGGACGAACACGACACGCCCCTCGTGACGGGCCACGCAGTGGCCGCCGTGGGCGACCGGGCCGATCTCGAGCTCGACGGTCGTTCCGGTACGCAGTGAGTCAGTAGCCACGCGGCACGGTACCCCGGACGGTGTCCTCGAGCCCCGTCTGCCCGGCGGTCGAGGCGAGCTGCCACGGCACCGACGCCACGACGACGCCCGGCGTGAAGAGCAGCCGGCTCTTGAGCCGCAGCGCGCTCTGGTTGTGCAGCAGGTGCTCCCACCAGTGCCCCACGACGTACTCCGGGATGTACACGACCACGAGGTCGCGAGGGCTGTCGCGGCGGATCGAGCGCACGTACGTCAGGACCGGTCGCGTGATCTCCCGGAACGGGGAGTCCAGGACCTTGAGCGGCACGGGCAGGTCGGCGGCGTCCCACTGCGCCCTCAGCGCGGCGACCTCGTCCGCGTCGACACCGACGGTCACGGCCTCGAGCACGCTGGGCCGCGACGCCCGTGCGTACGCCAGCGCACGCATCGTGGGGCGGTGCAGGTGCGAGACGAGCACGACGGCGTGCACCCGGCTGGGCAGCGCACGGGCGGCCTGCAGGTCCTCGTCCAGCGCCAGCTCAGCGCGCACCCGGGCGTAGTGCCGGTGCACGCCCTGCATCGCGACGTACACGACCACCATCGCCAGGATCGCGAGCCACGCACCGTGGGCGAACTTGGTGACCAGCGCGATCACCAGCACGGTGCCCGTCATGCCCAGCCCGATGGTGTTGATGACGCGCGAGCGGCGCATCCGCGCCCGCGCGGCCGGGTCGGGCTCGGTCCGCAGGCCGCGCGTCCAGTGCCGCACCATGCCCAGCTGCGACAGCGTGAACGACACGAAGACGCCCACGATGTAGAGCTGGATGAGGCGCGTGACCTGCGCGTCGAAGACCCAGATGAGCGCGATCGCCGCAGCCGCCAGCGTGACGATGCCGTTGGAGAACGCGAGCCGGTCGCCGCGGGTGTGCAGCTGGCGCGGCAGGTAGCCGTCGCGCGCCAGGATCGAGCCGAGCACGGGGAAGCCGTTGAACGCCGTGTTCGCCGCGAGGACCAGGATCAGTCCCGTGACGACCGACACGACGACGAACAGCACGTGCACGCCCGAGAAGACCGAGCCGGCGAGCTGGCTGATCACCGGGTGCTGCTCGTAGCCCTCGCCGACGGGCACGCCGTCGCGCAGCAGCTGCGTCGCGGGGTCGTCGACGAACTTCACCCCGGTGGCCTGCGCGAGCAGCAGGATCGACATGACCATGACGATCGAGATCGAGCCGAGCAGCGCGAGGGTCGTGGCGGCGTTGCGCGACTTGGGCTTGCGGAACGCCGGGACGCCGTTGCTGATGGCCTCGACGCCCGTCAGGGCGGCGCAGCCCGACGCGAACGCGCGCAGCACGAGGAACCCGCCCGCCAGACCCGCCAGCCCCTGGTCGAAGCCGGGTTGCGACGCGACCCCGAGGCCGGCGCTCTCGGCGGCGGGGAGCGTCCCGGTGAAGTACCGCACCGCGCCGACCAGGGCGAGCGACCCGATCGCCCCCATGAAGAGGTAGACGGGGATCGCGAACGCGGTGCCGGACTCCTTGACCCCGCGCAGGTTCGCGAGCGTCAGCAGCACGACCAGCACGATCGCGAACGACGTCTCGTGGCCGCGCAGCGCGGGCACCGCGGTCGCGGCGTACTGCGCACCCGAGGAGATCGACACCGCGACCGTCAGCACGTAGTCGACCATCAGCGCGCTCGCGACCGTGACGCCCGCGCGTGGACCGAGGTTGACGGACGCGACCTCGTAGTCGCCACCGCCCGAGGGGTACGCGTGGACGTTCTGCCGGTACGACGCCACGACGGTCAGCAGGACGAGCGCGACGGCCAGCCCGACCCACGGCGAGATCGTCAGGGCCGACAGGCCGGCGAGCGAGAGGGTCAGCAGGATCTCGTCGGGTGCGTACGCGACCGAGGACAGCGCGTCGGACGCGAAGACGGGAAGGGCGACGCGCTTGGGGAGCAGGGTGTGGCCGAGCCGGTCGCTGCGGACCGGCCGGCCGAGCACGAGCCGCTTGGCGGCGTCTGCGAGGTCCGACACGATCAGCGATCGTATGCCCGCCGGGTGCCCGGCGGGCACGTATCGACCAGAGACCTCCGCCGCAGGTCGCCGCGCTGCGCACGCGGGCGGCGCGGGTATAGCGTGACCGGCTGTGCACTTCGTCATCATGGGATGCGGACGCGTCGGGGCGACCCTGGCGCAGTCCCTGGAGTCCCGCGGCCACTCCGTCGCCGTGATCGACCAGAACCCGGACGCCTTCCGGCGGCTCGACGCCGGGTTCTCGGGCAACAAGGTCACCGGGCTCGGCTTCGACCGGGACACGCTGCGGACCGCGGGCATCGACGACACGTACGCGTTCGCCGCCGTGTCCGACGGCGACAACTCGAACATCCTCGCTGCGCGCGTCGTGCGGGAGACGTTCGGCGTCGAGAACGTCGTGGCACGCATCTACGACCCGCACCGCGCCGAGATCTACCAGCGGCTCGGGATCCCCACCGTGGCGACCGTCCGGTGGACCGCCGACCAGGTGCTGCGGCGCATGCTGCCCATGGGCATGACCGACGAGCACCGCGACGCCTCGGGCAAGATCCAGCTGGCGCAGGTGGACGTCCACCCCGGCTGGGTCGGGCGTCCGCTGCGGGCGCTCGAGACCGTCAGCGGCGCGCGCGTCGCGTACGTCACGCGCTACGGCGACGGCCTGCTGCCCGCTCCGGGCTCGGTCCTGCAGGAGAACGACGTCGTGCACCTGCTGCTGAACGTCGCCGACGCACCGGCCGTCGAGCGCGTGCTGACCGCTCCCCCGGCGGTGGACGCATGAGGGTCGTCATCGCCGGAGCCGGCTCGGTCGGCCGGTCCATCGCGCGCGAGCTGCTGGCCCACGACCACGAGGTCACCCTCGTCGACCGCCAGCCCTCGGCGATGCGCGTCGCCCAGGTCGCCGACGCGGACTGGCTGCTGGCCGACGCGTGCGAGCTGCCCACGCTGCGCGAGGTGCGCGCCGACGAGTGCGACGTCATGGTCGCCGCCACGGGCGACGACAAGGCCAACCTCGTGATCTCGCTGCTCGCGAAGACGGAGTTCGGCGTGCCCCGCACGGTCGCCCGCGTCAACAACCCCAAGAACGAGTGGATGTTCGACGCCGCCTGGGGCGTCGACGTGGCGGTCTCGACCCCTCGCATCATGACCGCGATGGTCGAGGAGGCCGTCGCCGTCGGCGACCTCGTGCGCATCTTCACGTTCCACCAGTCGAAGGCGAACATCCTCGAGCTGACCCTGCCGGAGGGCTCACCTCTGGCAGGCGTGCGCATCGGTCAGGTCGCGTGGCCGACCGACACCGTGCTCGCGTGCATCGTGCGCGACGCGCGCCCGCTGACGCCCAGCCCGGACGACACCCTCGAGGGTCGCGACGAGCTGCTCTTCGTCACGGGTCGAGACGTGGACGAGCAGGCGCTCGAGCGCCTGCTGACCCGCGGACCAGCATCCAGCTGACCCACAGCGCCACCGCGGTGAGCGGCAGACCCATCGCGAGCTTCGCGGTGCCGAGCCACACGACCTCGTCGGCGTAGAACAACGGCAGCTGGACCAGCAGACGCAGCGCGAACATCGCGACCCACGGCCACGTGGCCAACGCGTACCGGCGGCGCAGCACGGGGTCCCGGCGCCACTCGACGGCCGCCGACCAGGGTCCGCCGCCGAGCGGGCCGCGCGCGCTGAACATGCCCATGAGCAGCCCGACGACGGGCCACCCGGCGAGGATCGACACGAGCGTGCCGACGAGGTACGTCACGTTGATGAGCAGCCCGTACGCGAAGTAGTCGCTCGCGTCACCCGTGCGCCACGCCCACACCACGCCGATGCCGACGCCGAGCACGCCGGAGAACGCCTGCGTGACGGGGGTGCGCTGCACCAGCCGGGCGACGACGGCCAGGGCGGCGGCCGCCGACGCCGCGATGAGCGCGGGCCGCAGCTGCTGGCCCGTGGCGATGTACACGACCACGAAGAGCAGACCCGGGGCGACCGCCTCGACGATGCCCCGCACCCCGCCGACGGCGTCGGCGGCCGAGAACTCGTCGGCCGTCAGGGACCGCAGCCCTCGCGCGCCGCCCTCCTCCGGGGGGACGACGTCGTCGACCGCGTCGAGGACGACCGGCTCGTCGTCGCGCGGCATGCCGGGTCGGGCGTCCCTCGGATCGTTCATCGGGTTCACTCCCCCGGTCGGGCGCGCAGCTCGTAGCGCGGGTTGAAGACGGTACGCCGGCCGTCGACCAGGCACACCATGCCGTCGACCTTGAGGCGCCGCCCCGGCTCGATGCCGGCGATCCGGCGGCGCCCGAGCCACACGAGGTCGAGCGCGCCGGACCCGTCGTAGAGCTCGGCCTCGATCGCGGGCACGCCCTCGCGAGGGCGCAGGGTCACCGAGCGGAGCACGCCGGACACGCTGGCGCGCTCGCGGTGCGGCAGCGCCGCGACCGGGCAGCAGCCGGGGACGCGCAGGGCGTCGGCCCGCTCCTCGTCGGCCTCGATCTCGGCCTGCGAGGCGAGCACCTTGCGCACGCGCTCGGTGAGGGTCATCCGATCTCCGTGATCTCCGGCCCGCGCTCGGGGGGCGCGAGCCGCGGGTCCGCGGGCGGCGGCGGCGGGGTCGCGCCGCCGGGCAGCTGCAGGGGCAGGAGGTCGCGCGGCGGGCGGGCGTCGCTCCCGCGGACCACCACGACCTGGCTGAAGAGGTCCTCCAGCGTGCCGGCGGCGTCGGGCTCCACCGCGGCACGACCGGTCAGGACGCCGCGCAGGAACCAGCGGGGGCCGTCGCTGCCGATGAACCGTGCCGGCCGGTGACCTGTGCGCCCCTCGGGCGTCCGGACGGGCAGCCGGGCGAGGAGCTCGCGACCGAACGGTCCCGGCAGGTCGTCCACCGTGCCGCCCTGCTGCGTGATGGACGCCGCGATCTCGTCGCGGATCTCGTCCCAGATGCCCTCGCTGCGCGGGGCGGCGAAGGCCTGGAGCTGCAGCGACGAGCCTTCCAGCAGCACGGCGACCGCGGAGACGACGTTGGTGGCCTTGTCGACCTCGAGGCGCACCTCCATGCCCTCGAGGGACGGCAGCTGGATCGCGCCCAGGTCGACGCGCGGCGCCGCCGGGAACGGCCCGTCCGCGTCCCAGGGACCGCGAGCGTCGGCGTCGGGCTCGTCGCCGGTGACGAGCTCCTCACCGGGCGCGGCCGCCACCTCCTCGTCCTGCGGGACGTCGGCCGGCGTGTCGGACGCGCCGCCCTCCTTGGGGCCACGACGGAACAGACCCACGTTCACTTCCTCCGACCGGCGCTCACGCGCCCTCGCCCTGCACCGACGTCCTCATGAAGGACAACGTCCCTCATGACGACAGTAGTTCCGCAACCGGCCGACGGCCGCGCCACGGTCACGCCGTGGACGCTCCCGCGGCCGCCCATCCCCCGCTGGAGCCGAACCCGCCGGCGCCGCGGACCGAGTCCGGCAGCGTGTCGACCTCGACGAACCGCGCGTGCTCGACGCGCTGCACCACGAGCTGTGCGATGCGGTCGCCGCGACGCAGCTCGATCGCCTGCTCGCGGTCCGTGTTGAGCAGCGTCACCGCGATCTCGCCGCGGTAGCCGGCGTCGACCGTGCCCGGGGCGTTGACGACCGTCAGACCGTGGCGCGACGCCAGCCCCGAACGCGGGTGGACGAACGCCGCGTAGCCGGGCGGCAGGGCGATCGCGACGCCCGTCGGGACGGTGGCCCGTGCTCCGGGGGCCAGCGTCACGTCCTCGCGCGCCACCAGGTCGGCACCCGCGTCGAGGGGGTGGGCGTAGGCCGGTGCGGGCAGGTCCGGGTCGAGCCGGCGCAGCAGCACCTGCACGCCCGCGTCCACCACACCCTCGTCCACGTCGTCGGGGCCACGGCTGCTGGTCGCTGTCACGGGGGCCGACCCTACCGCTCCGGGCGTCGTGCGGGGCACCGGGACGTCCGGGGCGATGAGATCCTGAGGACATGACCACGACACCCGAGCCCGCACCGTCGTACGAGTCGCCGTCGCCGTCGTCAGCGCCCACGGCCCGAGCGGGGTTCCGCGAGCGGCTGTGGCCCGGTCCGCTGGGCTGGTGCGGCGTCGTGGGCTTCGCGGCCGTGCTGGGCGCGGCGTTCGTGCCGGTCGACACGCTGCTCGCGCTCGTCGTCGGTGTGCTCGCGCTGCTGGGGGGCCTCGCGGGGGCGGTCCTGACGACCCCCCGCGTGGAGGTCGCGCGCGGGACGCTGCGCGCCGGCACGGCGCAGATCCCCGTGCGTCTGCTCGCGGCGCCCCGCGTGCTGGACCGGGCGGCGCTGCGGACCGAGCTCGGACCGGCGCTCGACGCCCGCGCGTTCGCGTGCCTGCGGTCGTGGATCGGGACCGCGGTCCGCGTCGAGGTGCGTGACCCGCAGGACCCGACGCCGTACTGGATCGTCTCGACGCGGCGGCCGGACGAGCTCGTCGCGGCGCTCGGCGGGACGCCGGCCGACCGGCCCGGCACGACGACGGCCGACCACCCCGCAGGGTGACCGGCCGTCGGGTGGTGCGGTGCGGTCAGGCCGCGCACTCCGAGCACACGGGGCTGCCCTCACGCTCGTAGGCGAGCTGGCTGCGGTGGTGCACCAGGAAGCACTTGGAGCACGTGAACTCGTCGGCCTGGCGGGGAAGGACGCGGACGGAGAGCTCCTCGCCGGACAGGTCGGCGCCGGGGAGCTCGAAGCCCTCGGCGGCCTCCGTCTCGTCCTCGTCCACCACGCCCGAGTTCTTGTCGGAGCGCCGAGCCTGGAGCTCCTGGAGCGAGTCCTCGCTCAGGTCCTCCTCGGTCTTGCGCGGGGCGTCGTAGTCGGTTGCCATGTGTGAGCGTCACACTCCGTCTTCTGCAGCAGTGTCGTGGTACGCGGGGTAAATGCGCCACGCCAGCGTTTTGTTCCCCGCGCGGTCGGATTCTGCATCACCGCGGGCACGGATGCGAACACGGACGCGTGACCATGTGCCCCGACGTGACCAGCGACACCTCCCGAAGGGGCATTTGCCCTGGTCAGGACCGCACTGCCCGAACCGCCCGACGCCCGGTTCACCCGATGCCGGGCGCGGGTCCCTCGGGTGCGTCGGCGCGCTCCTCCTCGAGGATCGCGACGAGCTCGGCGACGCGTTCCGCGGCCCCGGCGACGGTCATCCCCTCACCCGCCGACGCCCCCCGCAGCCCCGTCACGACACCGCCCGCCTCGGCCACCACGAGCGCGCCCGCCGCCAGGTCCCACGGCTGCAGCCCCCGCTCGTAGTACAGGTCGAGCCGGCCCGTGGCGACCTGGCAGAGGTCGATCGCCGCGGCCCCCATCCGTCGCACGTCGCGGACCCGGGGCAGCAGGGACGCGAGCACCCGGGCCTGCGCGCGGCGCCGCTCGGCGACGTACCCGAACCCGGTGCCGAGCAGGCACCGGTCCAGGGAGGGCGCCGGCGCGACGGACAGCCGCCGGCCGCCGAGGTACGCGCCCAGCCCGCGCCCCGCGGTCCACGTCTCCCGGGTGGCCGGCGCGTGGACGCACGCCGCGACCACGGTCCACGTCGCTGGGGTCGGCTCCCCGACCACCGCCGCGACGCTCACGGCGTACGCGGGCAGGCCGTAGAGGTAGTTGACGGTGCCGTCGATCGGGTCGACCACCCACGTCACGCCGGACGTGCCGGCCCGGTGCCCGCCCTCCTCGCCCAGGACCGCGTCGTCGGGCCGCAGCCGCGCCAGCGTGCGACGCACGAGGTCCTCGGACGCCAGGTCCATCGCGGTCACGACGTCGACGGCGCTGGACTTGGTGGCCGCGACGCCGACGGTCTGCGGCCGACCCTCGTGCACCAGGCGTCCGGCGGCGCGCGCGACCTGCTCGGCGACGGCGACGAGATCGGCCACCGGGGGGTGCGTGGGGGGCGACGGGTCGTGGGAGGAGGTCACGCAGCCATCCTGCCGCAGCGCCGTGCGGTCGTGGCACGCGAGCCGAGCACGGGTGTGACGCGTCCGGTGCGGCGGCGCACCGACGCAGGTGCGCGCGTTCCGGCCCGCGAGGTGGCAGGCTCCGTCGTGGAGCCCCGGGAGGTCGTATGGGTGAGCTGGAGCTGGTCGGTCTGCACGAGGACGGGGAGCACCTCGTCGTCGTCGCGCCCGACGGGCAGCGCTTCCGCCTGCGTATCGACGACCCGCTGCGGGCCGCGGTGCGCCGTGACCGTCCGCAGCTGGAGCAGCTGCGCGCGGAGCAGGCGAGCGCGCTGAGCCCGCGCGAGATCCAGTCGCGGATCCGCGCAGGCGCGACCGCGCAGGAGGTGGCCGACGCCGCGGGCGTGCCCGTCGAGGCGGTGCGGCGCTACGAGGGCCCGGTCCTGGCCGAGCGCGAGTACATCGCCGAGCAGGCGCGCGGCACCCGTGTCGGGCGCGACTCGGGGGCCCCGCTGCTCGGTGAGCTCGTGACCGACCGGCTCGCGGCGCGCGGCGTGGACGTCGGGTCCCTCGCGTGGGACGCCGCGCGCGAGGGCGCCGGACCGTGGACCGTGCTGGCGCGGTTCGTCGTCGGCGACGAGCCGTCCCTGGCGCGGTGGAACTACGACCCGGTGCGCCGCACGGTCGTCGCGGACGAGGACGAGGCCCGCTGGCTGTCCGAGACCGAGCTCGACGAGCCCGTGTCCCGCCGGCACCTGGCCGCGGTGCGCGACGTCGTCTTCGACCTCGAGGCGGTCGACGCCCTCGCGGACACGCCCGCCGACCCGCAGGAGCCGACGCACGCGCTGCTGGACGAGCTGCGGACGCGTCGAGGCGTGCGCCAGCCGCTCGACCTCGAGGGTGACGACGAGGAGTTCGAGGGGTTCGGCCCGCCGCACGCCTTCGACTTCGCACCGAGCGGCGGCGCGGACCCGGCTGCCGGGACGACCGTCGACGAGGCGAGCGCCCCGGGCGCGCACCCCGTGGACGCCGACCCCGCACGCGAGGCCGTGGTCCTGACGCCGGCGCGCGGCGAGCGGACGAGCCCGTCGACCCGCTCCGAGCGTGCGCACCCGCAGGCCCGCCCGGAGCGCACGACGCCGCCGGGCGCAGGGACGTCTCCGGCGTCGTCGGACGACGGGCACCGGGACGCCACGACCGAGAGCGACGAGGCACGCCCGGCACCCGCCGAGCGCCGGCCGCGACGTGCCCGCGCGAAGGTCCCGAGCTGGGACGAGATCGTCTTCGGCGCCAAGCCCGAGTGACGCGCGGTCAGCGCGCGGCGCCCCCGGAGGGTGCGCCGTCGGCGTCGTCGAACAGCAGGGTCTGGGCCGACGGCCCGGTGGCCCGGGCGACGCGCGCGGTCATGCGGCGCACGTGGTGCCGACGGCACAGCACCTCGTAGGCGGCCTCGCCGGCCGTCGCGGCGACGTCGCCCACCACGACCTGGTCGCCCTCGACGACCATGATGCCGTCGACCGTGCGCGCGTTGTGGGTCGCGCGCGAGCCGCACCAGCACAGCGCCCGCACCTGGAGCACCTCGACGCGGTCGGCCAGCTCCACGAGGCGCGCCGACCCGGGGAACAGCCGGGCGCGGAAGTCGGTCGTGATGCCGAACGCGAAGACGTCCGCCGACAGCTCGTCGACGACGCGCGCGAGCTGCTCGACCTGCGCCGCGGTGTAGAACTGCGCCTCGTCCGCGACGAGGTAGTCGACGGGGCGCCCGCGCGTGCGGCGCGTGACGACCTCCGCCCAGAAGTCCGTCGTGTCGTCGACCTCGTCGGCGCGGCGCTGCAGCCCGAGCCGCGAGGAGATGACCGCGTTGCCCGCGCGGTCCTGCCGCGTGAACAGCACGCCGTCGCGGCCGCGCGCGGCGTGGTTGTGGTGCATCTGCAGCGCGAGCGTCGACTTGCCGCAGTCCATCGTCCCGGAGAAGAACACCAGCTCGGCCACGCGCTAGCCCCTCCCGCGCACCGCTCGGGCGCTCATGCGAGCACCAGCAGCGGCACGAGCATCTCGCGGGCCGTCAGCGACCCGTGCACGCCGCGCAGCGCGATCGACGCGGACGTCTGTGTGCGCGAGTCCACGACGGTCGCGGCGCCCGTCATGGCGACCACCACGTCCCCCACCACGGGCAGCACCCGGGGCTCGACGGGCCCGAACCAGCCCGCGTCGACCGCCTCGTCGCGCGTCCGCACGACCGCGTCGTCCCCCAGCTCGGCGCGCCAGCGCGACGCGACGACCTCGGGGTCGGCGCCCGGCTCGACGTGCAGGTGCAGCGCGCGCGGCTCACCGCCGGTGGTCGCGACCTGGGCACCCAGCACGGGGTCGGTGCCGACGTCGCGGCGCCGCGCGGGGTCGACGTCGACCATGCCGTGGTCCGCGGTGACGACCAGCAGCGTGTCGCGCGGCAACGAGCGTGCCAGGCGCCCGAGCTCGGAGTCGAGCTCGCTGAGCGCCTCGCCCCACTGCCACGAGCCCCAGCCGTGGTGGTGCCCCGTCTTGTCGACGTCGTGCCAGTACAGGTACGTCAGACCGGGCTCCCGCAGGGCCCTCACGACCGCGTCCACGCGGTCCCCGAGGGCCTCGGCGGGCGCGTACGCGGCACCCCGCAGGGCCGCCCCCGTCAGCCCCGATCCGTCGAACCGTGCCGGGCCGACGCTCGTCACCCGGACGCCGTCGGCGACGAGCCGCTCGAAGACCGTCGGGTGCGGCTGCCACTCCTCGGGCCGCGGCATGTCCGTCCACGAGACGAGGTTGCCGAGCCGTCCCGTCGTGGGCACCCGGACCGTGTAGCCGAGCATGCCCGTGGCACCCGGACCGCGGCCCGTGCCGAAGGCGGCCACCGCGGTCGCGGTCGTCGAGGGGAAGGTGCTGAGCAGCGGCTGCGACGACGCGAGCAGCGAGCGCAGGAACGGCGCGTGACCGCCGCGCTCGGCGAGGTTGAGGTGGCCGAGCCCGTCGACGAGGACCACGCACACGCGGCGCGCCGCCGGCAGGCCGAGGAGGTCCTGCGCGTCCGCTCCCCCGTCCAGGTCGACGCCGAGCGCCGCCGCGGCGGCCGGCAGGAGGTGGGTCAGCGAGGGTGCGCCGGCGCCGGGCACCACGAGCTCGTCGGGGTCGGCGCCGGACCATGCCGCCCGGTCACGGGTCGTGGGCGTGCTCACCGCTGCGACGTCGCCGCCGACAGCGTGCGGCCGAACCTCACCGCGGCCAGCACGGCCTCGCGCCCCTCGGCCGCGGCGCTGACGCGCACGACGACGTCGTCGGGCGTGATCGACCCCGACATGCCGTGGTCCGCGTCGCACTGCGGGTCGCCGCACGTGGCGGGCTCGAGGTCCACGCGCGAGACGGCGCCCCAGCCGATCGCCAGCGTGAGCTCCGACGCGCCGTCACCGGCGCGGTGGTCCTGCGGGTCGTTGACGACGTGCGTGAACGCGACCGAGCGCAGCTCGCGCAGCGGGACGGCCTCGGTCGTGGCCTGCGCGCTCGCGGAGGGGTGCTCGGAGTCGGCCGGGTGGTCGTCGACGTGGGCGACGACGAGCCGGGTCGCGGTCAGCGCGAGCACGGTCACGTGGCGGCGCACCTCGGCGCCGTCGAACGTCGTCTCGGGATGGACCAGGTGGGCGACCGCGTCCTCGCCGGCCAGGGCGACCTCGAGGACCTCGCCCACGAGGTCCGGGTAGTACCCGGCACGGCGCAGGTCGTCACGCAACGGGGTGGAGAGGGCAGGCACAGGCCCATCTTCCCATCCCTCGACCGGGTCGTGGTGCCGTGGGCGGGAGCCACGCCACCCGCGCCACCCCGACGGCGTCACGGACGAGCGAGCCGACGGGCCGCGTCGGCGCGGTCGGCCGGGGCCACGGACCCGTACGCGCCGAGCACGGCCAGCCCGCGCGGGGACACCACGACGGGGTTGAGCTCGAGCGACCGCAGGTCGGGCAGCGCGTCGGTGAGGACGGACACGCGCGCGACGAGGTCCTCCAGGGCGGCCACGTCGAGGGCCGGCAGCCCGCGGTAGCCGAACATCCGGGGCGCCGCGCGGGGCGTGCGCACGAGCTCGGCGACGTCGACGTCGGTCAGCGGCGGCACGCCGTACGCGACGTCCCCCAGGAGGTCGGAGGCGTCGCCCGCGAGCCCCACGCTGATGACCGGGCCGAACAGCGGGTCCTCCACGGCCCGCACGACGCACGCGACGCCGTGCGGCGCCATCGCCTGCACCTCGAGCGGCGGCACGTCCGGGCCGGGGTCGTGCTCGCCCGCGAGCGCGAGGATCCCGGCGACGTCGGCGCGCAGCTCGGCCTCGTCCGCGACGTCGAGCCGCACGCCGCCGAGGTCGGCACGGTGCCGCAGCGCGGGCACGGTCGTCTTGACGGCCACGGGCCACCCGAGCGCGTCGGCCGCGCGCACCGCCTCCTGCGCGTCGTGGACGCGCACGGAGGGCCACAGGTGGACGCCCGCCGCCGCCAGGAGCTCGGCGGCCTGCGCGGGGTCCAGCGGCAGCGGCGCGCCGTCGGTCGCGCCGGACGTGGACAGCAGCCGTGCCACGAGGGACCCGGCGGCGCGCGTGTCGACCCCCTCGGGATGCACCGTCTGGCCGCGGTCGGTCGCGCGCCAGGCGGCGTAGCGCGCGGCGTGCCCGAGCGCGAGCGCGGCGTCCTCCGGCGCCGCGTAGGCGGGGACCGTGCGCTCACGCCCGTCCGGGTCCGTCGCCGTGAGCGCGGCCGTCACGCCGTGCAGGTCGTCCAGGCACGCGACGGTCGTGCGCCCCGTGCGCGCGGCGGCGCGCGCGACCTCGCGCGGCAGGACGGTGTCCTGCACGCCGAGCGTGGGGATCCGCACCACGACGACGACGTCGACGCCGGGGTCGGCGTACACGCGGTCGACCGCGGCACGCACCTCGTCGGGGCCCGCGTCCTCCGCGAGCAGCTCGACGCACCCGGTCACGACCAGCCCCGCGGCGGCCGCGGCCTCGGCGACCAGGGCGGCCACGCCCGTCGAGCTGGCGAGCACCGCGGTGCGGCGACCCGTCGGCAGGGCCTGGTGGGCGAGCACCTGGACGACGTCGAGCATCTGGTGGACGTTCTCGACGCGGATGACGCCCGAGCGCCGCAGCACCTCCTCGAGCGTGCGGCGCGGCGCCTGGGTCGGCCGGACGGCGTGACCGGGCGGCACGACGTGCCCGGAGCGGCCCGCGGTGAGCACGACGACCGGCTTGTGCGCCGCGAGGCGGCGGGCCACGCGCGAGAACTTGCGGGGGTTGCCGATGGACTCGAGGTAGAGCGCGACGACGTCCGTGTCGTCGTCCTCGCCCCAGAACTGCATGAGGTCGTTGCCCGACACGTCGGCGCGGTGCCCGGCGGAGACGAGCTGCGCCAGGCCGAGCCCGCGACGCTCGACGGCCGCGAGCAGCGTGACCGCGAACGGGGCCGACTGGCAGAAGAGACCCACGCGTCCGGGCCGCGGCGGGCGCGCCGCGAGCGACGCGTCGAGCGTGGTGCCGTCGTGGGTCGCGAGCAGCCCGAACGACGACGGGCCGACGACCCGCATGCCGGCGCCGTGCGCGACCCCGAGCAGCAGCCGCTGACGGGCGAGCCCCTCGGGACCGGCCTCGGCGAAGCCCCCCGAGACGACCACGAGACCGCGCACGCCGAGCGCTCCGAGGTGGCGCGCCGCGTCGAGCACGCGGGCCGCCGGCAGCGCGACGACCGCGAGCTCGACGGGCCCCGGCACGTCGTCGATGCGCTCGTGGTGCGCGACGCCGTTCGCGTCGAGGCCGGAACCGTCGCCGACACCCACGGCGTGCACCACGACCCGTCCCGTGCGCGCCTCGGGAACGAGGCCCTCGACGACGCGGGCGGCCTGGCGCGCCGGCAGGCTCTCCCCCGGACCGCCCCCCGTACCGGGGCCGACGACGACGACGGACCGTGCGGTGAGCAGCGCCCGCATCGAGCGCGCCTCGGCGCGGTGCTCGCGGTCCGCCGCGACCGCGAGCGACCGGTCCGTGGGGTCGATGTCGAACCTGACCTGCACGACGCCGTCCTCGGTGCGCTGGCGCACCACGTACCCGGCCTCCTTGAACACCGCGAGCATGCGCCCGTTCTGCGGCAGCACCTCGGCGACGAACCGCCGCACGCCGCGCTCGCGCGCCGCCGCCGCGAGGTGCTCGAGCAGCACCGACGCCAGCCCCTTGCCCTGGTGCGCGTCGGAGATGTTGAACGCCACCTCGGCGGTCTCGGGCTCGACCACGTCGTAGCGCGCGACGCCGATGATGCGCTCGTGCTCGCCGTCGTGCGGCGAGCTGCTCACGGCGACGAGCGCGACGCGCGCCACGTGGTCCACGTTGACGAGCCGCTCCAGGTCGCGGTCGGGCAGCCGTTCGAGCGACGCGAAGAACCGCAGGTAGGTGGACCGCTCGGACTGCGCGACGTGGAAGGCCTGCAGCGCGTCGGCGTCGTCGCGGCGGATGGGTCGCAGGCGCGTGGTGGAGCCGTCCGTGAGCACGACGTCCGCCTCCCAGCCCGCCGGGTAGGGTGCGGCGGCGGGCGCCGGTGCGCGCACCGGACCGGGATGCCCGTCTCCGGGGACGACGTCGGCCATGCCGCCAGGCTAGCGGCGCGGCTGCACCGACGAGGCCCGCCGGGCGACGACAATGGTCCCCGCGCGCCCCCGCCGCGCCCTGCACGCCCCGAGACACCGCAGCACCCGAGGAGCACACCACCCCATGGCGCGTCGCCCTGCGAGCCCCGACCTGCCGCCCGAGGACCTCGTCGAGCGGATCGTCGACGTCGACGTCACGACGGAGATGGAGGGCTCGTTCCTCGAGTACGCGTACTCGGTCATCTACTCGCGCGCGCTGCCGGACGCGCGCGACGGTCTCAAGCCCGTGCAGCGGCGGATCATCTACCAGATGGCCGACATGGGTCTGCGCCCCGAGCGGCCGTACGTGAAGTCGGCGCGCGTCGTCGGCGAGGTGATGGGCAAGCTCCACCCGCACGGCGACTCGGCGATCTACGACGCGATGGTGCGCCTGGCGCAGCCGTTCTCGCTGCGGCTGCCCCTGGTCGACGGGCACGGCAACTTCGGCTCGCTCGACGACGGACCGGCCGCGTCGCGGTACACCGAGGCCCGCATGGCGCCCGCGGCCGTCGCGATGACGCACGGCCTCGACGAGGACGTCGTGGACTTCGTCCCCAACTACGACAACAAGCTCAAGCAGCCGGCGGTGCTCCCGGCGGCGATCCCGAACCTGCTGGTCAACGGCGCGACCGGCATCGCGGTGGGCATGGCGACCAACATGGCGCCGCACAACCTCGTGGAGGTCGTCGCGGCGGCCCGGCACCTCGTGAAGCACCCGGGCGCGACGCTCGAGGACCTCATGCGGTTCGTCCCGGGCCCGGACCTGCCCACGGGCGGCAAGATCGTCGGGCTCGACGGCGTGCGCGACGCGTACCGGACGGGCCGTGGTGCCTTCCGCACCCGGGCGACCGCGCGGATCGAGAACGTCACGCCCAAGCGCAAGGGCATCGTCATCACCGAGCTGCCGTACACGGTGGGCCCGGAGAAGGTCATCGAGAAGATCAAGGAGGGCGTGCAGTCCAAGAAGCTCTCCGGGATCGCCGACGCCGTGGACCTGACGGACCGCGCGCACGGCCTGCGCCTGGTCATCGAGGTCAAGACGGGGTTCCACCCCGAGGCGGTCCTCGAGCAGCTCTACCGGCACACGCCGCTGGAGGACTCGTTCTCCATCAACAACGTCGCCCTGGTCGACGGTCAGCCGCGCACGCTGGGCCTGGTCGAGCTGCTGCGCGTGTGGGTCGAGCACCGGCTCGAGGTCGTGCGCCGTCGCACGTCCTACCGGCTGACCAAGCGGCAGGAGCGGCTGCACCTCGTCGAGGGCCTGCTCATCGCGATCGTCGACATCGACGAGGTCATCCAGGTCATCCGGGCGTCGGACGACGCCGACGCCGCGCGCACGCGCCTGCGCTCGGTCTTCGACCTCTCCGAGCCGCAGGCCGAGTACATCCTCGAGCTGCGGCTGCGGCGCCTGACCCGGTTCTCGCGCATCGAGCTGGAGCGCGAGCGCGACGAGCTCGTCGACGAGATCGCGCGGCTGCAGGCGATCCTCGGGGACGACGCCCTGCTGCGCACGGTGACCTCCGACGAGATGGCCGAGGTCGCCGCGACCTACGGCACGCCGCGCCGCACGGTCCTGCTCGAGCACGCGGGCGGTGCGAGCCTCGCCGGGTCCGCGGGCGCACCGACGTCGTCCCGCGGCGCCGCGCCCCTGGAGATCCCCGACACGCCGTGCTGGGCGCTGCTGTCGGCCACGGGCCTGGTCGCGCGCACCGGCGAGGACGTGGCACCCGTGCGGGGCGACGGGAGCACGCGCAGCCGGCACGACGTGGTGGCGTCCGCGGTGGCGACGACCGCCCGCGCGGACATCGGCGCGCTGACGTCGAGCGGCCGCGTCGTGCGGCTGTCCGTGCTCGAGCTGCCCGCGCTGCCGCCGACGGACGGTCCGCCGTCGCTGTCGGGCGGGCTGCCGGTCGGCGAGGCGGTGACGCTCGAGAAGGACGAGCGCGTGGTCGCGCTCGTGCCGCTGGGCGACGACGCTCCCCCGCTGGCGCTCGCGACCGCGCAGGGCGTCGTCAAGCGCGTCGCGCCCGGGGACGTGCCGAACAACCGCGAGGCCTGGGAGGCGATCAGCCTCAAGGACGGCGACGCGGTCGTGGGCGCCGCGCTCGCCGGTGACGACGACGAGCTCGTCCTGGTGTCCTCCGACGCGTCGCTGCTGCACTTCCCGGGATCGCAGGTGCGTCCGCAGGGTCGCGCCGCCGGCGGCATGACGGGGATCAAGCTGGCCGCCGGCGCGCGCGTCGTGGGCTTCGGGGTCGTGCGGCCCGACGAGGACGCCGTGGTCGTGACGGTGTCCGGATCGTCGTCGGCCCTGCCCGGCACGCAGACCGGCTCGGTGAAGGTCACGCCGTTCGCCGCCTACCCCGGCAAGGGGCGCGCGACGGGCGGCGTCCGCTCGCACCGGTTCCTCAAGGGCGAGGACGCGCTGATCCTCGCCCACGTCGGGCCGGCTCCGGCGCGCGCGACGGGTTCCGGTGGCCAGCCTGTCGACCTGCCGCCCGTGGACGAGCGTCGCGACGGGTCGGGGGCGCCGCTCGCGGCCCCGGTGCACGCGATCGGCTGACGCACCCGCGTGCGGGACCCGCGGTCCCAGCGCCTACCGTGGTGCCGTGGCTGCTGCACTCGACCTGCCCCGGTCCGTCCTGCTCGCGCTGTGGCTCACGGCGCCCGCTGAGCGCGACCGCGCCGTCGCCGCCGTGCAGGCCGACGACGAGCCGCACACGGTCGACACCGACGGCGAGCCCGCGCCGTTGCGTGACTGGCTGACGTGGCTGGGCGCGCCCGTCGACGAGGTCGCGGCCGTCCTGCCCGTCCCCGGCGAGCCGGTCGCGGCACCCGCGGCGGTGTCGCACGACGCCGTCCTCGCCGGCGAGTGCGTGCTGCTGCGGGCCGGCAGCCGGACGGTCGCCGCCGTGCCGCACGTCGAGGAGTTCGGGTCGCAGTACGAGCCGGGGCACCTGGTGACGTGGCGCGCCGTGACCGTGCCGGACTGGCGCACCGCGGTGTGGGCGCAGGTCGGCACGCTCGAGGACGCCGAGCGCGACCTGCGCCGAGGGCTGCTGACCGCGACCGAGGCGCTCGTCTCGCTCGGGGTCGAGCGGTGGCGCCCCGACGCCGCCGACGCGATCTCCGACGTCCGCGACGGCGCCCTGCCGGAGCGTCGCCTCCCCCGGGGCGTCGACGCCCAGCGGCTGCGGGTGCTCTCGAGCGCCGCCCGCCTGCGCGGGATCGTCGCGCTGGCCGCGCAGGACGACGGCGGGGCCGTCAACACGTGGCAGGCGGACCAGCGGTCGACCGCCCTGCGGGAGGTCGACCGGGTGGCGCGTCGCGCCATGGCGGCGGCCGCCACCTACCTGACGCGCCCCTGATACCTGACGCGCGCCTGACGACCGGCGCCGGGGCGCCGGTCGCCCGTCCCTGGTCACCGGCCCAGGACGCCCCGGTACACCTCGAGCGTGCGCTCGCCGATGGCGTGCCACGAGAAGTGGTCCTCGACGCGCCGCCGCGCGGCCACGCCCCACCGCGCGGCCCGCTCGGTGTCCGCGACGGCGTCCGCCAGCGCGGCACCCAGGTCGGCGACGAACGCGTCCGGGTCGACGGGGGTCCCGGTGCCGTCCTGCACCTGGTCGATCGGCACGAGCACGCCCGTGACGCCGTCGTCGACGACCTCCGGGATGCCGCCGGTCGCGGTGCCGACGACGGGCAGGCCGACCGCCATGGCCTCGAGGTTGACGATGCCGAGCGGCTCGTAGACCGACGGGCACGCGAAGACCGTGCCGTGCGCGAGCACGGCGACGAGCTCGGCGCGCGGCAGCATGCGGTCGATCCACACGACCCCGGAGCGGCGCGTGCGCAGGTCGGCGACCAGCGCGTTCACCTCCGCGAGGATCTCCGGGGTGTCGGGCGCACCGGCGCACAGCACGACCTGCACGTCCGTGGGCAGCGCCTCGACGGCGCGCAGCAGGTAGGGCAGGCCCTTCTGTCGCGTGATCCGGCCGACGAACACCACGGACGGCCGGTCGGGGTCGATGCCGAGCTCCTGCACGACGGTGCGCGCCCGGGCCATGCCCTCGTCGGACGTGGGCCGCTGCCAGCCGTCGAGGTCGATGCCGTTGTGCACGACGTGCACCTTGGCGGGGTCCACGGCGGGGTAGGACCGCAGGATGTCGGCGCGCATGCCCCCGCTGACCGCGATGACGGCGTCGGCGGCCTCGTACGCGGTGCGCTCGACCCACGAGGACAGCGCGTACCCGCCGCCGAGCTGCTCGGCCTTCCACGGCCGCAGCGGCTCCAGGCTGTGCGCGGTGAGCACGTGCGGCACGCCGTACAGCAGCGACGCGAGGTGGCCCGCGAGGTTGGCGTACCACGTGTGCGAGTGCACCAGGTCGGTGCCGCCGTCGGCCGTGTCGCGCCCGATGCCGTCGACGATCGCGAGGTCGACGCCCATGGTGGCGAGCGCGGCGTTGGCACCGGCCAGGCCGCCGGGCACGGAGTAGCCGTGGGTGCCGGGCTCGGCGACGGGCTCGTCGAAGCTGTGCACGCGCACGTCGATGAGCTCGCGCAGCACGGCCGTCAGGCCGGCGACGTGGACGCCCGCGCCCCCGTACACGTGCGGCGGGTACTCGCGGGTCAGCAGGTCGACGCGCACCGGTGCCTCCAGTCGTGACCGGCCCACCGCCGGTCGTCTGGCGACACGCTAGCGCCCGGACGCGTGTGCGCCTCGCTGAGAGCCCTGGTCGGGCCTAGGTTGGGTGCATGCCAGCGCCGCGTGTCCTCGCCATCGTCCTCGCCGGGGGGGAGGGCAAGCGTCTGATGCCGCTCACCGCGCACCGTGCGAAGCCCGCCGTGCCCTTCGGCGGCATCTACCGGCTCGTCGACTTCGCCCTGTCGAACGTCATCAACTCGCACTACCTGCACGTGATCGTGCTGACGCAGTACAAGTCCCACTCGCTCGACCGCCACGTGTCGAAGACGTGGCGCATGTCGGCGCTGCTGGGCAACTACGTGGCCGCCGTGCCTGCGCAGCAGCGCGTCGGCAAGCACTGGTACCTGGGCAGCGCCGACGCGATCTACCAGTGCCTCAACATCATCGACGACGAGCGGCCCGACATCGTCGTCGTGGTCGGCGCCGACCACGTGTACCGCATGGACTTCTCCCAGATGGTGGACTCGCACATCGAGTCGGGCGCCGAGCTGACGGTGGCCGGGATCCGGCAGCCGATCGACATGGCCGACCAGTTCGGTGTCATCGAGACCGTGCCGGACGACCCGACGCGCATCGCGGCGTTCCGCGAGAAGCCGTCGGACCCGACGCCGGTGCCGGGGTCCCCCTTCGAGATCCTCGCGTCGATGGGCAACTACGTCGCGAACGCCGACGCGCTGGTCAAGGCCGTGACCGTCGACGCCGAGGACGTCAACTCGCGGCACGACATGGGCGGCGACATCGTGCCGTGGTTCGTCGAGCGCGGCACCGCCGGCGTCTACGACTTCATCCGCAACGACGTGCCGGGCTCCACCGACCGCGACCGCGACTACTGGCGCGACGTCGGGACGCTCGACTCGTACTTCGACGCGAACCAGGACCTCATCTCGATCGAGCCGGTGTTCAACCTCTACAACGACGAGTGGCCGCTGCACACCGGGTACACGGGCCTGCCGCCGGCCAAGTTCGTCCACGCGGGCGCGGGGCGCCTCGGGCACGCGGCCGACTCCATCGTGTCCCCCGGTGTCGTCGTGTCCGGCGCCACCGTGTCGGGCTCCATCCTGTCGCCGGGCATCCGGCTCCACTCGTGGGCGCAGGTCACGGACTCGGTGCTCATGGACGGCGTGCAGGTCGAGCGGTACGCGCAGATCCACCACGCGATCCTCGACAAGAACGTCATCGTGCCCGAGCGTGCCCGCGTCGGCCTGGACCACGAGCACGACCGGGCCCGTGGGTTCACCGTCACGGACAGCGGCATCACGGTCGTGCCCAAGGGCACCGTCATCACGGACTGACGCCGCGGGGGGGGGGGGGGGGGGGGGCCCCCCCCCCCCCCCCCCCCCCCCCGCCCCCGGACGCCATGCGGACACCGGCCGTGCCCGCCGACCACGCCCGTTAGCCTGCGGGCGTGGACACCCGTACGGCCGCAGCCCGCCTCGTCGTCATGGACGTCGACTCGACGCTCATCACCGGCGAGGTCGTCGAGATGCTCGCGGGGCACGCCGGCTCGCGGCCCCTCGTCGCGCAGATCACCGAGCGCGCGATGCGCGGCGAGATCGACTTCGCGCAGTCGCTGCGGGAGCGCGTCGCGACGCTCGCGGGCCTGCCCGTGTCGGTGTTCGACGACGTGCTGGCGGAGGTCGAGCTGACGCCCGGTGCCGTCGAGCTGGTCGCCGAGCTGCAGGGGCGCGGCTGGCCCGTCGGGCTGGTGTCCGGCGGCTTCGTCGAGGTCGCCCGCCCGCTGGCCGCGCGGCTCGGCATCACGCGCGTGCACGCCAACCGGCTCGAGGTCCGTGACGGGCACCTGACGGGGCGCGTCGACGGCCCGGTCGTGGACCGTGCCGCGAAGGCCGCCACGCTCACGGCCTGGGCGCTCGAGCTGGGGGTGCCCATGAGCCGGACCGTCGCGATCGGCGACGGGGCCAACGACCTCGACATGCTGGCCGCGGCGGACACCGGGATCGCGTTCAACGCCAAGCCGGTCGTCGCGCGGGCGGCGGACGTCGCGGTGGCGGGGCGGCTCGACGCCGTGCTGGCGCTCGCACCCTTCGCCGGCTGAGCGTCCGGGACCGCGCCCGGCGCCCGCGCGCGGCGGGGCTGCGGCCGGGTGGTCCCCCGGCCGTGCAGCCTCAGGCCGGGATCTCGAGGCGGACGAGCCGCAGCGCGCCCGGAGCGACCAGGTCCCAGGCGCCGTCGACCTCCAGCACGGTCCAGGCCGCCGTCGGCACTCCGCCGCGCACGCGCGCGAGCACGGCCTCGTCGGAACCGTCCCCCGCGAGCACGCCGGCCGCCTGCGACATCGTCGGCTCGTGCCCCACGACCAGGACGGTGGCTGCCTCGTCGGGCAGCGGCTGCAGGATCGCGGCCAGGTCGCCCGTCGACGCGTCGTAGAGGTCGTCGCTCACGGAGACGACCGGTGCGGGCGCACCGGCGGCGCCGAGGGCCGTCCGCGCGATCTCCCACGTCTGACGCGTGCGCAGCGCGGACGAGCACAGCACGTGCGTGGGCGCCAGGCCGGCGGCGGCCAGCGCGGCGCCGACGGCCGAGGCCTGGCGGCGTCCGACCAGCGCGAGCGGGCGCTCGTGGTCGACGACGACGCCGGCCGGCTCGGCCTTCGCGTGCCGCAGGAGGACGAGGCGGTGCAGGGTCACCGCACCAGGGTGCCACCCGGCACCGCCGCCGAGGTACCCGCGACGGCCCCGGCGGACGTGACGAACGTGACGTCCGCCTGCCGGGGGCCGCAGCCGCGTGCCGCGACGGGCGTCACAGACCCATCGCGTGCACGCCACCGTCGACGTGGACGATCTCGCCCGTCGTGGCGGGGAACCAGTCGGACAGCAGCGCGGCGACGGCGCGCGCCGTCGGCTCGGGGTCCTTCACGTCCCACCCGAGCGGCGCCCGGTCGGGCCACCCGCCCTCCATGGCCTCGAAGCCGGGGATCGACTTGGCCGCCGTGGTGCGGATCGGGCCGGCCGACACGAGGTTGACGCGGATCCCCTGCGGTCCGAGGTCGCGCGCGAGGTACCGCGCGGTCGACTCGAATGCCGCCTTCGCGACGCCCATCCAGTCGTAGACGGGCCACGCGTAGCGCGCGTCGAACGTGAGCCCGACGAGGCTCGAGCCGCGCGTCAGCAGCGGCTGGGACGCCACCGCGAGCGCCTTGAGCGAGTACGCGCTGACGTGCACGGCCGTCGCGACGTCCTCCCACTGCCCCGCCAGGAAGTTGCCGCCCATGACGGACTGCGGCGCGAACCCGATGGAGTGGACGACCCCGTCGAGGTGGTCCGTGTGCTCACGCACACGGTCGGCGAGCGCCGCCAGGTCGTCGTCCGACGTGACGTCGAGCTCGACGACGGGCGCCGCGTGCGGCAGGCGCCGCCCGATCGCCTGCGTGAGGCGCAGCTGACGTCCGAAGGACGTCAGCACGACGGTCGCGCCCTGCTCCTGCGCCAGGCGCGCGACGTGGAACGCGATCGAGCTGTCCGTCAGGACGCCGGTGACGAGCAGGGTCTTGCCCTCGAGCAGTGCCATGGTCCAGGTGCCTCTCGGTCGTGGGGCCGGGGCGCGGGGCGCCGGCGCGGGGTGTGGGTGGGTCAGTGCCCCATGCCGAGGCCGCCGTCGACGGGCAGCACGGCACCGCTCACGTAGGCGGCGTCGTCGGAGGCGAGGAACTGCACGGCGGCGGCCACCTCGTCCGCGTGGCCGAAGCGGCCGGCGGGGATGGACCCGAGGTAGGCCTGCTGCCGGTCCTCGGGCAGGGCCTTGGTCATGTCGGTGTCGATGAAGCCCGGCGCGACCACGTTCGCCGTGATGCCGCGCCCCCCGAGCTCGCGCGTCACCGAGCGGGCCATGCCGACCAGCGCCGACTTCGACGACGCGTAGTTCACCTGCCCGGGCGAGCCGTACATGCCGACGACCGAGGAGATGAGCACGATGCGGCCGCGGCGCAGCCGGATCATGCCCTTGCTCGCGCGCCGCACGACCCGGAACGCACCGGTGAGGTTCACGTCGATGACGTCGGCGAAGTCCTCGTCCGTCATGCGCATGAGCAGGCCGTCCCGCGTCACGCCCGCGTTCGCGACGAGCACCTCGACCGGCCCGTGGGCCGCCTCGACCTGGGTGAACGCGGCGTCGACGGAGGCCGTGTCGCGCACGTCGCCGATGACCTCGAGGACACCGTCGGGCGCGCCGCCGGACCGGACGATCGTGGCGACCCGGTCACCCGCGGCGACGAAGCGCTCCGCGATGGCACGACCGATGCCGCGGTTGGCACCGGTCACCAGGACGCTGCGGGCGGCGCGGGCGGTCGGGTCGGCGGGCGTGGTCTCGGGTGTCGTCGCAGGCACGGGACACGACGCTAGCCGACGGCCGGGCGTCGCAGCGGGGTGCACGCCGTCCTGAGTTGCGGCTCCCCCGTTGTGGGAGGCCCACAAAGTGTGGGTCCGACCACGTCGAGCGGCCCGTGCCCCGCACGGCGCCTACCATCGGGTGGTGAGCACACGTCGTCGCGCCGGGCGTCCGGAGCCGGAGGTGCACCGCATCACGTCGGCGCCCGAGCCCCTGGCCGACGACCTCGCGCGCCGTCAGCACCGCTACCTGTGGCAGATGGGCGTGCGCGTCGTGTGCTTCGTCGCGGCCGGCCTGCTGTGGTCCCACGTCCCGGTGGCCGTGTCGCTCGCGCTGATCACCGCCGCGGCCGTGCTGCCCTACGTCGCGGTGCTGCTGGCCAACGCGGGCCGCGAGCGGCGCGACACGTCCGACGTCTTCTTCGAGGCGCGCGAGATCGGCCCCGCGCCGCGTCACGACGAGCTGGGGAACGACCGATGACCGCCGCGCACCCGGGGCCGGACGCCGCCCCCGCCACCCCCGACACCGTCGGCGAGCTCGTCTGCAGCGCGCGCGGCTGCCGGGCCGTCCCCGCCTGGGGCGTGCTGTGGAACAACCCGAAGCTGCACACCCCCGAGCGGCGCAAGGTCTGGCTCGCGTGCGACAGCCACCGTGAGCACCTGTCGGAGTACCTGCGCGTGCGTGACTTCCTGCGCGACGTCGTCCCGGTCGACGACCTGGTCCGGGCCGAGCCGTGAGCACCGCAGGACCCGCGGCCGCCGACCTGCGCGCCGCGGCCCACCGGCAGGCCGTCGTGCTCGTGCTCGTGGCCGTCGTCGTCGCCGTGACGTGCGCGTTCCTCGGGCGCTGGCAGTGGCAGCGGCACGTCGACCGTGACGCCGCCATCGCCGTCGTCGAGGCGAACTACGCGGCGGCGCCCGTCGACCTCGCGGACGTCGTGCCGGACCCCGACGCGGCGCTCCCCGACGCCGACGCGTGGCGCTCGGTGGAGGTCAGCGGGCGGTACCTCGACGACGCGACGGTGCTGCTGCGCAACCGTCCCGTCGACGGCACGCCCGCCTACCACGCCCTCGTGCCGTTCCTCGTGACGGATGCCGCGCCGCGCGACGCCGGTGACCCTGTCGACGCGGGACGCGTGCTCGTCGTCGACCGCGGCTGGGTGCCCACGGGTGCGGACGGCTCGGTCGACGTCGACGTCCCCGCACCGCCGCGCGGCGACGTGACGGTCACGGTCCGGGTACGCCCCGGCGAGCCGACGAGCAGCCGCGACGCCCCGCCCGGGCAGGTGCAGGCCATCGCGCCCGCCCAGGTGCTCGGGGCCGCCGGCGTCGAGGGCGAGCCGTACGCCGCCTACGGTGCGCTCGTGCGCGAGGAGCCGGCCGCGGCCGAGCCGCTCGGCGCGCTGGCCGCGCCGAGCACCGACCCCGGCTCGCACCTGTCGTACGCGTTCCAGTGGTGGGTCTTCGCGCTCGGCGCCCTCGCGGCCTTCGGCGTGGCCGCGCGGCGCGAGTGGACGTCCGTGGTCAGCGTGGGCGACGGGTCGCTGACGGTGCGGCCCGCCCGCCCCCGGCGGGCGCGCGGACGCGACGAGCTCGACGAGGACGCCGAGATCGACGCGCACGAGGCACGCACCGCCCCCGCTCAGGCCAGCGCGATGAGGTCCAGGTAGTCGGCGCTCCACAGGTCCTCGTCGCCGTCCGGCAGCAGCAGGACGCGCTCGGGCTCGAGGGCCGCGACCGCGCCCTCGTCGTGGCTGACGAGGACGACGGCGCCCTGGTAGCCCCGCAGCGCGGCGAGGATCTCCTCGCGCGAGGCGGGGTCGAGGTTGTTGGTCGGCTCGTCGAGCAGCAGCACGTTGGCGCTCGACACGACGAGCGTCGCCAGGGCGAGCCGGGTCTTCTCACCGCCGGAGAGCACGCGAGCCGGCTTGTCGGCGTCGTCCCCCGAGAACAGGAACGAGCCCAGGACGGACCGCACCTGGGTGTCGGTGAGGTCGGGTGCCGCGGTGCGCAGGTTCTCCAGGACCGTGCGCCCCAGGTCGAGCGTCTCGTGCTCCTGCGCGTAGTACCCGAGCTTGAGACCGTGACCCGGCTTGACCTCACCGGTGTCGGGCTCCTGCAGGCCGCCGAGCATGCGCAGCAGCGTCGTCTTGCCCGCGCCGTTGAGGCCCAGGACGACGACCTTGCTCCCCCGGTCGATCGCGAGCGAGACGTCCGTGAAGACCTCCTGCGAGCCGTACGACTTCGACAGGCCCTCCGCCGTCAGCGGCGTGCGTCCGCACGGCGCCGGGTCGGGGAACCGCAGGCGGGCCACCTTGTCCGACGCGCGGACCGCGTCGAGGCCCGACAGCATGCGCTCGGCACGGCGGGCCATGTTCTGCGCGGCGACCGCCTTGGTGGCCTTGGCGCGCATCTTGTCGGCCTGCGCCATGAGCGTCGCGGCCTTCTTCTCGGCGTTGGCCCGCTCGCGGCGCCGGCGCTTCTCGTCCGTCTCGCGCTGCAGCAGGTAGGCGTCCCAGCCCAGGTTGTACAGGTCGAGCTGCGAACGGTTCGCGTCGAGGTAGAACACCTTGTTGACGGTCGCGCGCAGCAGCTCGACGTCGTGGCTGATGACGATGAAGCCGCCCGGGTAGCTCTTGAGGTACTCGCGCAGCCACACGATGGAGTCGGCGTCGAGGTGGTTGGTCGGCTCGTCGAGGAGCAGCGTGTCCGCTCCCGAGAACAGGATGCGCGCGAGCTCGACACGGCGGCGCTGGCCACCGGACAGCGTCCCCAGGTTCTGCCCGAGGACCCGGTCGTCGAGCCCGAGCGCCGCGGTGATGCGGTGCGCCTCGCTCTCGGCCGCGTACCCGCCGGCCGCGGTGAACCGCGCCTCGAGCCGCGTGTAGCGGTCCATCGCCTTGTCGCGGGTCGCGTCGTCCGCCGACGCCATGGCGACCTCGGTCTCGCGCATCGACGCCAGGACGGCGTCCAGGCCGCGGGCGCCGAGCACCCGGTCCATCGCGAGCTGGGTGAGGTCGCCCGCGCTCGGGTCCTGGGGCAGGTAGCCCACGTCGCCGCTGCGCGAGATCGTCCCGCCGGTCGGCTGGGTCTCCCCCGCCAGGGTCTTGGTCAAGGTGGTCTTGCCCGCACCGTTGCGGCCGACGAGACCGATGCGGTCGCCGGAGGCGATCCGGAAGGTCGTCGGTTCCAGCAGGACGCGGGCGCCGACGCGCAGCTCCACGCCCGAAGCGGTGATCACAGGGGTGTTCCTCGGTTTCCTACGAGAAGACCGGGTGGGTTCTGGCCCCCGGCACAAACGCCGACCATCGTACCCAGCCGCTAGCGTGGCGAGCGGTCGGACGCCCGACCCTCCACCTCATCCTCACCGGGAGCCAGCGCATGCCCACCAGTCCCGCGGACGACAGCGCCACCCGGACGGACCCCTCGGCACCCGACGCGGTGCCCCTCCTCACCGAGCCGCCGGTCCCCCGGGCCGCGCGGCGCGCGAGCACCGACGTCGCGCTCGTCGCGACGTTCGCGGCGTTCGTCGCCGCGTGCGCGCTGGTCCCGGCGATCCCGACGGGGTCCGGCGTGCCGATCACGCTGCAGACGTTCGGCGTCGTCGTCGCGGGCCTCGTGCTCGGGGCCCGTCGCGGGTTCCTCGCGGTGGCGCTGTACCTCGTCGTGGGCCTCGCAGGCGTCCCGGTCTTCGCCGAGATGACCGGCGGCCTGGGCGTGCTCGGCAAGCCGTCCGTCGGCTACCTGCTCGCGTTCCCGCTCGCGGCGGCCGCCGCCGGGTGGCTCGGCGGCCTCGCGCTGCGGGCGCGTCCCGTGTGGCGCTACCCGCTGCTCGTCGCGGCGGGGCTCGGCTCGTCGTTCCTCGTGACGCACCCCGCCGGCGTCCTCGGGCTCATGGCGCGCCTGGGCGTCACGGCCCGCGAGGCGCTCGCGATCGACGTCGTCTACTGGCCCGGCGACGTCGTGAAGAACCTGCTCGCCGCCGGCGTGACGCTCGCCGTGCTGCGCGCGTTCCCCGACCTGCGCCGCGACCGGCGCTGACCGCCGTGATCGAGCTCGACGCCGCCGAGGTCACCGCCTGGTCACCCGACCCGACCGGCGGCCCCGACCGCGTCGTGCGGCTCCTGGGCCCGGTGTCGCTGCGGCTCGCCGAACGCCACGTCGCGGTCGTCGGGGCCAACGGGTCCGGCAAGTCGACGCTCGCACGCCTGCTCAACGGGCTCGTCCTGCCGTCGGCGGGGCGCGTGCGCGTCGACGGCCTCGACACCGTCGCCGACGGCGCGGCGGTGCGGCGACGCGTCGGCTTCGTGTTCACCGACCCCGACGCGCAGATCGTCATGCCGACACCCGTCGAGGACGTCGCGCTGTCCCTGCGGCGCACGGTGCCGGACCCCCGCGAGCGCGAGGCCCGCGCGCTCGCCGTGCTGGCGCGGTACGGCCTGGCCGACCGCGCCCACGTCTCGGTGCACGCGCTGTCGGGCGGTCAGCGCCAGCTGCTCGCGCTGGCCGCGGTCCTCGCGACGGAGCCGGCCGTGCTCGTGTGCGACGAGCCGACGACGCTGCTCGACCTGCGCTGGCGCACGCACGTGGACGCGTTGCTGGCCTCGCTCCCCCAGCAGGTCGTCGCGGTGACGCACGACCTGGAGGCGGCCGCGCGGGCGGACCGCGTGATCGTCGTCGACGGCGGCCTGGTCGTCGCGGACGACGAGCCGGGGCCCGCGCTCGCGCGCTACCGCGCCCTGATGGGTGCCGCACCTCCTCCGCACGGCGTCGACCGTGCCGGGCGAGCCCCAGCGGGATCAGCGTGACCCGCGGGCGGCCCCTGCGGGCACCCTGGGCCGGGCCGCTCGGGCTGCACCATCCCGGGGACAGCGTCGTCCACCGCCTGCCCGCCGCCGCCAAGCTCCTGCTGCTCGCGCTGACCGGCGTCCTGGTCGTCCTGCCCGTCGGCCCCGCCGCGGCCGCGGCGGGTCTCGCCGTCGTCGTGCTCGTCACCGCGCGCGCCCGCGTGCCGTGGCACCGCGCGACCCGGGGCATCCTGCCGGTGCTGGTGACCGCGGGCGTGCTCGCCGCGTACCAGACCTGGGCGCGCGGGCCGGCGCTCGGGGCCGAGGTCGCGCTCGACCTGCTCACGCTCGTCCTCGCCGGCGCGCTCGTGACCGCGACGACGCGCGCCGACGACCTCCTGGCCGTCGTCGCACGGGCGACGCGCCCGCTGCGGCACGTCGGGCTGCCGCCGGAGACGGTCGCGCTCGCCGTCGGCCTGTTCCTGCGCACCGTGCCCGTGCTCGTCCAGGTCGTCGGCGAGGCCCGCGACGCCGCGCGGGCCCGCGGGCTGGACCGTGACCCGCGGGCGGTCGTCGTGCCCGCCGCGGTGCGGATGGTCGGCCACGCCCGCACGACGGGTGACGCACTGGCCGCACGCGGTCTGGGCGACTGACCCGGCCGGTGCACCCGCGCGCACGACTGCCCGCGCGCCCTCGTCCGGTCGGCACTACCGTGTGCGCGTGACATTCAGCGACGGAGGAGACTTCCAGGGCGGACGCGTCAAGCGCGGCGGCGGTGGTCGTGCCGTCGCGGGCGGCGGCGGCCTGATCGGGATCATCGCCCTGGCCATCTACCTCTTCACCGGGCAGGACGTCTCCGGTGTGATCGGCGGCGGCTCGGAGCCCGACCCCGCCGCAGGCGGCAACCTCGTGGACTCGTGCACGGTCGAGCAGGCGAACACCGACCCGGCGTGCCGGCTCGAGGTCACGGTCCAGGCGCTCGACACCTACTGGGGCGCGCAGGTGCCCGCGGCCGGGGCGACGTTCGCCCAGCCCGGCGTGCAGGCGTTCAGCGACAACGTGTCGACGGCGTGCGGTGCCGCGACGTCCGCGACCGGACCGTTCTACTGCCCGCCCGACCAGACGGTCTACATCGACCTCGCCTTCTTCGCGACGCTGCAGCAGCAGTTCGGCGCGCAGGGCGGCCCCCTCGCCGAGATGTACGTCTACGCCCACGAGTACGGGCACCACGTCCAGAACCTCACGGGCGTCTTCGACGCCGCGGACCGCAGCGGCGGCGGTGCCGAGTCCGACTCCGTGCGCGTCGAGCTGCAGGCCGACTGCTACGCCGGCATGTGGGCCGGGGACGCGACGGAGACGGTGCGGCCCGGGACGGACACGCCGTACCTCGAGCCCATCACCGCCGAGGAGCTCGCCCAGGCGCTCGACGCCGCGGCCGCGGTGGGCGACGACCACATCCAGCAGCAGTCCGGCGGCGGGGTCGACCCCGACACCTGGACCCACGGGTCGAGCGAGCAGCGTCAGAAGTGGTTCACGATCGGCTACGAGCAGGGCTCGCTCGCGGCCTGCGACACCTTCGCGGCCACCGACCTCTGAGCACGGGGCAGCGCGTCGGCCCCTCGACCGCCGACCCGTAGGGTGGTGCCGTGGAGGTCGATCCCCCGGTCGTCGTGCCGACGTCGCCGGTCGAGAGCGTCGACCGTGCGCTGCGCACGCTCGAGGCGGTGGCGTCCGCGGGTCCGGCCGGGGTCTCGCTCGCTGACCTGTCCGCGAGCCTCGGCGTGCACAAGACGACCGTGCACCGCTCGCTCGCCGCGCTGCGCCACCGCGACTACGTCTCGCAGGACCCCACGACGGGCCGGTACTCACTCGGCCCTGCAGGCGTGGGCCTCGCGGACCGGTACTTCTCCGAGAACGACCTGCCCGCGCGGCTGCACGGCGCGCTCGTCGCCGTGTGCTCGGAAACCAACGAGCTCGTGCACCTCGGGGTGCTCAACGGCGTCCACGTCGTCTACCTGGACAAGGTCGAGCCGGACCGTCCGGTGCGCGTCTGGTCAGCCGTCGGGCGGCGCAACTGGGCGGCGACGACCGCTCTCGGCCGGGCGCTCCTCGCGTTCGGCGCGACGCCCGACGCGGCGCTGGACGTGTACGCGGGCGCCGTCCGCCCGGAGGGGCGGATCACGGCCGACGCCCTGGCCACGGAGCTGGAGGCCGCCCGGTCGCGGGGTTACGCGACGGAGGTCCAGGAGAACGAGCCCGGCATCGCGTGCCTCGCGGTGCCGCTGCTGCGCGGCGGGCGTCCCGTGGCGGCGCTCAGCGTCACCGCCCCCGCGGACCGCATGACGCCCGAGCGCATGACGACGCTGCACGAGCAGGTGATCGCCGTGGCGAGCCCCCTGCTGCCCACGGGCCTCGCGCTCCAGGCCTGACACGCCCGCCCTCGCTGGGCCTCGGTACACCGCCATGGCATGCTTGTTCCGCTGGACGCCACTAGCGTTCCGCTAGACGAAACGGAGCATCATGGCCGACATCCTCGAGCAGCTCGCCGCCCATCGCCTGGTGCCCGTCGTCGTGCTCGACGACGCGGCCGACGCCGGGCCCCTGGGCGAGGCGCTCGTCTCCGGTGGGCTTCCCGTCGCGGAGGTCACGTTCCGCACCGCCGCGGCAGCCGACGCGATCCGCGTCCTGGCCGGGCGGGGCGACGTGCTCGTCGGCGCCGGGACCGTCCTCACGCCCGACCAGGTCGACCGGGCGGTCGCCGCCGGTGCCCGGTACCTCGTGTCGCCCGGCACGTCCCGCGCCGTGGTGGAACGCGCGAACGAGCACGGCGTGCCCGTGATCCCGGGTGCCGTCACCGCGACCGAGGTGCAGGCTGCCCTGGAGCTCGGCATCGAGACCGTGAAGTTCTTCCCGGCCGGGACGTCCGGCGGCAGCGCGGCCATCGCCGCGCTCGCCGCCCCCTTCGGCGGTGTGCGGTTCGTCCCCACCGGAGGCGTCGGCACGGCCAACCTCGGCGAGTACCTCGCGCTGTCGTGCGTCGCCGCGGTCGGAGGGTCGTGGATGGTCCCCCGCGGCCTCGTGCGCGCCCGGGACGTCGACGCCGTCCGGTCCCTCGTGGCCGAGGCCGTCGCGCTCGCGGCGCACCTGCGTCCCTGACCACCCCCGTCGAGGAGAGAACCATGCCCCTGCAGATCCGTCCCGCCGACGACGTCCGCTACGACGCGGTCTCCCTCGGCGAGGTGATGCTCCGCCTCGACCCCGGGGAGGGCCGCATCCGCACCGCCCGCCAGTTCCGGGCCTGGGAGGGCGGGGGTGAGTACAACGTCGCGCGCGGGCTGCGTCGTGCGTTCGGCCTGCGCACCGCGGTGGTCACCGCCCTCGCCGACAACGAGATCGGCCGGCTGGTCGAGGACCTCATCCTCCAGGGCGGCGTCGACACGTCCTTCCTGACGTGGCTGCCCTACGACGGCATCGGCCGCTCGGTGCGCAACGGCCTCAACTTCACCGAGCGGGGCTTCGGCGTGCGCGGCGCCGTCGGGGTCTCCGACCGCGGCCACACGGCCGCGAGCGTGCTCGGCCCCGACGACGTCGACTGGGACCACCTCTTCGGCGACCTCGGCGTGCGCTGGCTCCACACCGGCGGCATCTACGCGGCGCTGTCCGAGACCTCCGCACAGACGGTGATCGCCGCCGTGACCGCCGCGAAGCGGCACGGCACCGTCGTCTCGTACGACCTCAACTACCGCCCGAGCCTCTGGAGGGCCATCGGCGGGACCGCGCGCGCCCAGGAGGTCAACCGCGCGATCGCCCGCCACGTCGACGTCATGATCGGCAACGAGGAGGACTTCACCGCCGCGCTCGGGTTCGAGGTCGAGGGCGTCGACGCCGACCTCACGGCCATCGAGGTCGACTCGTTCGCGGCCATGATCGCCCGCGTGGCGCAGGAGTTCCCGCACTTCAAGGTCATCGCGACGACCCTGCGCACCGTCCGGAGCGCGACGGTCAACGACTGGGGCGCCATCGCGTGGTCGCCGCAGACCGGTGTCGTGCAGGCCACGCACCGGCCGGGCCTGGAGATCCTCGACCGCGTCGGCGGTGGCGACTCGTTCGCCTCGGGGCTCGTCTACGGCCTGCTCGACGGTCAGCCGCTGCAGACCGCCGTCGAGTACGGTGCCGCCCACGGCGCCCTGGCCATGACCACGCCGGGTGACACGACCATGGCGTCCGCTGCCGAGGTGATCAAGCTGGCCGGTGGCGGCGGGGCGCGCGTCGACCGCTGAGCCCCGCGCACGGAGGATCGTCCGCAGGGAGCACGAGGGCCTCGCCGGTCGACCGGCGCGGCCCTCGTCGTCCCGCACGCTCAGATGTTGAAGCCGAGCGCCCGCATCTGCTCGCGGCCGTCGGGCGTGATCTTCTCCGGGCCCCACGGCGGCATCCACACCCAGTTGATGCGGAAGCCGTCGACGAGGCCGTCGAGCGCCTGACCCGTCTGGTCCTCGATGACGTCCGTGAGCGGGCACGCCGCCGACGTGAGCGTCATGTCGATGACGGCGGTGCTGGTCTGGTCGATGACGACGCCGTAGACCAGGCCGAGGTCGACGACGTTGATGCCGAGCTCGGGGTCGATGACGTCACGCATCGCCTCCTCGACGTCGGCCACCGTCGGCGGACCGGCAGGGGTGGTGATCGGTTCGGTGGTCATGCGTCCTCCGTCGTACGTGCTCCGGACAGGATGAGGGCGTCGTTCAGGGCGACCCAGCCGAGCTGGGCGCACTTCACGCGGGCGGCGTAACGGGAGACGCCGGCGAACGCGATCGCGTCCCCGAGCGACTCCTCGGCGTCGTCGGACAGGCCGGCGCCGCGCGACTGCATCAGCTCGCGGAAGGTGCCCGCGAGCCGGTCGACCGTGGGCAGGTCCTGACCGGCGACGAGGTCGTGCAGCACCGAGACCGAGGCCTGGGAGATCGAGCACCCCTGCCCCTCCCACGCGACGTCGCGCACGACCGGCACGTCGCCGGAGGTGTCCACGTCGACGTGCAGGGTCACCTCGTCACCGCACGTGGGGTTGACCTGGTGCGACGTCGCCGCGCACGTGCCGTGGTCCGCCACCGCGACACCCACGGCCGTCGCGCCCTCGGGCAGGCCGCGGCCGTGCGGGAACTTGGCGTGGTCGAGGATGACCTGCTGGTACAGCTGCTCCATGGCCGAGCTCATGCGGGGCTCCCTGCGGTCGTGGCGTCGTCCATCCCGAAGAACGCGCGGACCCCCGCGAGTGCTTCCCGGAACGCCGCGACGTCGTCGTCGGTCGTGTAGACGCCGGCCGACGCGCGCGCCGACGCCGCGACGCCGAAGCGGCGGTGCAGGGGCTGCGCGCAGTGGTGGCCGACGCGCACGGCCACGCCGGCGTCGTCGAGCACCTGACCCACGTCGTGGGCGTGGACGCCGTCGACGACGAACGACACGGCCGCGAGGCGGTCGACGTTCTCGGTGGGACCGACGACCCGCACACCGGGCACGGACGCGACGGCGTCGAGCAGGAGGCCGGCGAGGTGGCGCTCGTGCGCGGCCACGCCCGCCATGCCCAGCTCCGAGAGGTACTGCGCCGCGGCGCCCAGCGCGACGGCCTGCGAGACCATCTGCGTGCCGGCCTCGAACCGCTGCGGCGGCGGGGCGTACGTCGTGGTCTCCATCGTGACGACCTCGACCATGGAGCCGCCCGTCGTCACCGGCGGCATCGCCTCGAGCAGCTCGCGCCGCCCGTACAGCGCGCCGACGCCGGTCGGGCCGTACATCTTGTGGCCCGAGAACGCCGCGAAGTCCACGCCGAGCGCCCCCAGGTCCACCGGGAGGTGCGGCACGGACTGGCAGGCGTCGAGCACCGTGAGCGCCCCGACCTCGCGGGCTCGCGCGACGAAGGCGTCGACGGGCGTGATCGCGCCCGTGACGTTCGAGGCGTGCGTGAACGCCAGCACGCGGGTGCGGTCGGTGACGACCGTGGCGAGGTCCTCCACGCGGATCCGCCCGTCGTCGTGGACGCCCAGCCAGCGCAGCGTGGCACCGGTCCGCGCCGCGAGCTCCTGCCACGGCACGAGGTTCGCGTGGTGCTCGGCCTCGGTGACGACGATGTCGTCGCCCGGCGCGAGCGCGAACCGGCGGGCCGCCTCTCCCCCGCGTCCCAGGGACGCGTTGGACATCGCGTACGCCACGAGGTTGACGGCGGCCGTCGCGTTCGACGTCCACACGAGCTCGCCCGGGGACGCGCCGACGAAGCCGGCGACGCGGGCGCGCGCGTCCTCGAACGCCTCGGTCGCCTCCTCGGCGAGCTGGTGCGCACCGCGGTGCACGGCCGCGTTGCGGCGCACGTAGAAGTCCTGCTCGGCGTCGAGGACGACCTCGGGCTTCTGCGACGTGGCACCGCTGTCCAGGTAGACCAGGGGCCGGCCGTCGCGGAGCGTGCGCTCGAGCAGCGGGAAGTCGGCCCGCACGGCGGCGAGCTCGCCGGCCGACAGGGTCGCGGCGTCAGCGGTACCGGGCCGCAGCGGCTCGAGCGTGCTGGTCATGGGGTCCTCCGGGCGGACGGGAGGCGGCCGACGGTGCGCGGGACGCGCAGTGGCGACGGTCGCCCAGGGACGACGGGTGCGACGGCCGCCGGGTCCCCCCGGCGGCCGCCGCGCCGCCCCCCCCCGACGGTCTCAGACCGACGTGCCGGCCGGCAGGAACCGGTCGTAGCCCTCGTTCTCGAGGCGCTCGGCCAGCTCCGGGCCACCCTCCTCGGCGATCCGGCCGTCGACGAAGACGTGCACGAAGTCGGGCTGGATGTAGCGCAGGATGCGCGTGTAGTGCGTGATGAGGAGCACACCCACGTCGCCGCCGGCCTTGACGCGGTTGACGCCCTCGGACACGACGCGCAGCGCGTCGACGTCGAGACCCGAGTCGGTCTCGTCGAGGATGGCGAAGCGCGGCTTGAGGAGCTCCATCTGGAGGATCTCGTGGCGCTTCTTCTCGCCACCGGAGAAGCCCTCGTTGACGGACCGCTCCGCGAACGTGGCGTCCATGCGCAGGGCGTCCATCGCGCCGCGCATGTCCTTGACCCACGAGCGCAGCGGCGGCGCCTGACCGTCGATCGCGGTCTTGGCGGTCCGCAGGAAGTTCGACACGGACACGCCGGGGACCTCGACGGGGTACTGCATGGCGAGGAACATGCCGGCGCGGGCACGCTCGTCGACGCTCATCGCGAGGACGTCCTCACCGTCGAGCAGCACGCTGCCCGACGTGATCTGGTACTTCGGGTGCCCGGCCAGCGAGTACGCCAGCGTGGACTTGCCGGACCCGTTGGGGCCCATGATGGCGTGGGTCTCGCCGCTGCTCACGGTGAGGTCGACGCCGCGCAGGATGGGCTTGGGGCCCTCCTTCGTCTCGACGCTGACGTGCAGGTCGCGGATCTCCAGGGTGGACATCGGGTACTCCTCGGGTTCAGAGCGGCGCGTCGACGTCGACGAGCACACGCTCGCCGTCGACGGTCACGGGGTAGACGGGGACGGGCTTGATCGCGGGCGGTGACAGCGGCTTGCCGGAGCGCAGGTCGAACCTCGACCCGTGCAGCCAGCACTCCACCGTGCAGTCCTCGACCTCGCCGTCGGACAGGGAGACGGCACCGTGCGAGCAGATGTCGCTGATCGCGTGCCAGTCGCCGGACTCGTCACGGACGACGGCGACCTCGACGGGTCCCGTCTCGCCCTCGAGCTCGACGCGCAGCGTGCCGGCGACGGGCACGTCCGCGGTGTAGCAGGCCAGCTGGGCGCTCATGCACGCTCCGTGGAGAGCGCGGCCTCCGAGCCCTCGACGTGCGGCTCGGTGCCGAGGATCGCCGACATGGACTTCTCGAGCTCCGCGTCGATGGCGGCCGTGAGCCGCTCCTCGACCTCGGGGACACCGATCTCCTGGATGAGCTCGGCGAAGAAGCCGCGGACCACGAGGCGACGCGCGTCGGTCTCGGGGATGCCGCGCGAGCGCAGGTAGAAGAGCTGCTCGTCGTCGAACCGGCCGGTCGCGCTGGCGTGGCCGGCACCCTCGATGAGGCCCGTCTCGATCTCCAGGTTCGGCACCGAGTCCGCGCGCGCGCCGTCCGTCAGGACGAGGTTGCGGTTGAGCTCGTAGGTGTCCGTGCCCTCGGCGGCCGCGCGGATGAGCACGTCGCCGACCCACACGGTGTGGGCGCCGACGCCCTGCAGCGCGCCCTTGTACGTCACGCGGGACACGCAGTTCGGGACCGCGTGGTCGACGAACAGGCGGTGCTCCTGGTGCTGCGCCGCGTCGGCGAAGTACAGCCCGAGCGCCTTGACGGACCCGCCCTCGCCGACGAACTCGGTGTCGGGCGTGACGCGCACGACGTCGCCGCCGAGCGTGACGACGATGTGCTTGACGGACGCGTCGCGGCCGATCCGCACGCGGTGGCTCGCGGCGTGGACCGAGCCGGGGGCCCAGTCCTGCACCGACACGACCGTGAGGTGCGCACCGTCCTCGGCCACGATCTCGACCGTCTCGGTGAGGTTCGCGTGCCCGACGTGGTCGAGCACGACGACGCCCTGCGACAGCGGCTCGGCGTGGACGAGCAGGTGGGTGGCCGTCGGCTCGAGCGGCGCGTCGGCCAGGCCGGCACCCTCGACGCCCTCGACGACGATCGACGTCACCTTGGAGGAGACCGACTCGCGCGGCAGCGTCACGACGGTCGCGCGGTCGAACGACGCCCACGCGGTCGCGGCGGCACGGTCGCCGGGCTTGCCGGCGGTGCCGAGGCGCGCGTCGTCGCGGTCGACGATCTCGACGCGGACCTCGGGCGCCTCGACGACGGTCGTCAGGACGCCGCGCCCGGTCAGGATGCCGTCGCTCGCGGCCGCGAACAGACCCGCGAACCGGTCGACCGGGGCGAAGCGCCACTCCTCCTCGCGCCCGGTGGGCACGGGGAAGTCGGCGACGTCGAAGCTCGTGGGCCGCGACGCGCGCGACGACTCGGGCACGAGCCCGCCGTGCGTGTGGGCGCCGTCGGCGACGGCGAGGGAGTGGTCCGTGGAGAGGCCCGCGGTGGGTGCCGTCTCGTTCGTGGTGGTCGTCATCAGCCGACGGCCCCTTCCATCTGCAGCTCGATGAGGCGGTTGAGCTCGAGCGCGTACTCCATGGGCAGCTCGCGCGCGATGGGCTCGACGAACCCGCGCACGATCATGGCCATGGCCTCGGTCTCGGTCATGCCTCGGGACATGAGGTAGAACAGCTGGTCCTCGCTCACGCGGGACACCGTGGCCTCGTGGCCCATCGACACGTCGTCCTCGCGGACGTCGACGTACGGGTAGGTGTCCGAGCGCGAGATCTGGTCCACGAGCAGCGCGTCGCACAGCACGTTGGACGCCGAGTGCTCGGCCCCCTCGAGGATCTGCACGAGCCCGCGGTACGACGTCCGCCCGCCGCCGCGCGCGACGGACTTCGAGACGATCGACGACGACGTGTGCGGTGCGGCGTGCACCATCTTCGAGCCCGCGTCCTGGTGCTGGCCCTCGCCCGCGAACGCGATCGAGAGCGTCTCGCCGCGTGCGTGCTCGCCCATGAGGTAGATCGCGGGGTACTTCATGGTCACCTTGGAGCCGATGTTGCCGTCGACCCACTCCATCGTCGCGCCCTCGGCCGCGGTCGCCCGCTTGGTGACGAGGTTGTAGACGTTGTTCGACCAGTTCTGGATGGTCGTGTACCGCACGCGGGCGTTCTTCTTGACGATGATCTCGACGACCGCCGAGTGCAGCGAGTCCGACTGGTAGATCGGCGCGGTGCAGCCCTCGACGTAGTGCACGTAGGAGCCCTCGTCCGCGATGATCAGCGTCCGCTCGAACTGGCCCATGTTCTCGGTGTTGATCCGGAAGTAGGCCTGCAGCGGGATCTCGACGTGCACGCCCGGCGGGACGTAGACGAACGAGCCGCCCGACCACACCGCGGTGTTGAGCGCCGCGAACTTGTTGTCCCCGGACGGGATGACCGAGCCGAAGTACTGCTCGAAGATCTCCGGGTGCTCACGCAGCGCGGTGTCGGTGTCGAGGAAGATGACGCCCTGCTCCTCGAGCGACTCCTGGATCTGGTGGTAGACGACCTCGGACTCGTACTGCGCCGCGACGCCCGAGACGAGCCGCTGCTTCTCGGCCTCGGGGATGCCGAGCCGGTCGTACGTGTTCTTGATGTCCTCGGGCAGGTCCTCCCAGCTGGTGGCCTGCTTCTCCGTGGACCGCACGAAGTACTTGATGTTGTCGAAGTCGATGCCCGACAGGTCCGCACCCCACCAGGGCATGGGCTTCTTGTCGAACAGCCGCAGGGCCTTCAGGCGCGTCTTGAGCATCCACTCGGGCTCGTTCTTGAGCCGCGAGATGTCGCGCACGACGTCCTCGGACAGGCCGCGGCGCGCGACCGAGCCGGCGACGTCGGGGTCGTGCCAGCCGAAGGTGTAGTTGCCGATGGAGGCGATCGCCTCGTCCTGGCTCAGCGGCTCTGCGGCCGCCGGCCGGGTGGCCGTGTCGTCCGTGGGTGCGCTCATCGTGTCGGTCCTTCCGTCGAGTGCACGGGGGCTGGGGGGTTCGGGGTCGGAGCGGGGAGGGCCGCGTGGGCCGTCCCGCCGAGGACGGGGTCGTCAGGGGGTCCGGTGCCGCCCGGGGCGGACGCGCGGGTCGGGACGGTCGGGATGCTCGTGGTGCACACGTGGCCGCCGGACGTGAGCGTCGAGAGCCGCTGCACGTGCACGCCGAGCAGACGGCCGAACGCCCGCGCCTCCGCCTCGCACAGCTGCGGGAACTGCGCGGCCACCTCCTGCACCGGGCAGTGGCCCTGGCACAGCTGGACGACCGACGTGCCGGGCACCGGGCGCACCGAGGCGGCGTAGCCGTCCCCCGCGAGCGCCTGCGCCAGCGCCTCGGCACGTGCCGCGACGTCGGGGCCCGCGGCGTCCACCGCGGCGGCGTGCCGCTGCTCGAGCTCGCGCACGCGGTGCTCGGCGAACTGCTCCACCGCCTGCGGCCCGGCCGCGTGCGCGAGGAAGCCCAACGCGTCCGCGGCGATCTCGGCGTAGCGGTGGGACAGCGCCGTCTGGCCCTGGCCGGTGACGACGTAGCGACGGGCGGGGCGTCCGCGGCCGCGGGACGCGGCACGGCCGCGGTGGACGGTGACCTGGTCGGCGAGCTCGAGCGCCTGCAGGTGCCGGCGGACGCCGGCGGCGGCGAGGTCGAGCGCGGACGCGAGGTCCGCGGCGCTGACAGGGCCGTCGGCGGCCACGATCTGCAGGATGCGCCGGCGCGTGGACGCCTCGTGGTCGCTCACCGCGTCGGGGGTGCGGTCGACGACAGGCGTGGGACCTGTCATGCGCACCTCCGGGAGCCATGGCGCGGACCCTCGGGCGGGTCCGGACGCGACGAACGCAGAACGGCGTTCGATATCGGCAACATCCTTGTTGCCGAAATCCATCCCCGCAAGCAAGGCGTACCTTCGTCGGCCCTCGCACGCGCGTGCCGCGTGCCTCACGTCACACCCGGGCGGCGGCCTGCCACGCGTCGTGCTCCGCGCCGCTGCGCGCGGCGCCCGTGCTCGCTGCGCGGCTGCTCGCCGCCGCGAGCGCGATCCGGCTCGACTCGATCTGGTCCGCCGGCGCGCCGTCGCGCGTGCGGCGCTCGAGCGCCGAGGTGAAGAGGTGGACCGCCTCCACGCACCGGCCCGCGTCGTAGCGCACCTTGCCCTGCCCCTGGTCGGCGAACGCGAGGACTGCCGAGCAGTCGCGCCGCGTCGCCTCGTCGACGTCGTGACGCACGATGGTGGCCTGCGCCGCGCGACGGACCGCGTCCACGGCGACGTCCGCGGCGTCGAACCGGTGGCGCCAGTGGAGCACCTGGGCGAGCCGCAGCAGGGGCCGCCACGCTGCCGCCGGCACGTCGTGACCACCCGGGCGGGGCACCTGCTCGAGCGACGCCGGGCCCCCGTGGCGCGCGACGTCGGACCATGCGAGCTGCTCCGCCGAGGCGAGCGCACCGAGGATCCGCAGCCACACCACGCGCTCACCGTCGCCGTCGACCCCCCGGCGCTCCAGCAGCTCCACGTGCTCCCACGTCGCGCTCACGTCGAGCGGGACCTCGCGCAGGGACGTCGTGTCGATGCGGTACGTGACCACGGTGCCTCCCGGCGTGTCTCGGACGCACGGGGATGGTCCGGACGCACCCCCTGCGCGCGTACGTTAGGACGCACCGCGCACGTGCCGTCCGCGGTGTCCACGACCAGGACACCAGCCGGGCGCCACGCCACGGGCACGAGCGCCTAGACTCGCGCCCCGTGCCGCACTCCCCCGCCGTCGAGGTCCGCGGCCTCGTCAAGAGGTACGACGGACGCGCCGTCGTCGACGGCCTCGACCTGTCCGCGCCCGTCGGTCGCGTGACCGCCGTCCTCGGGCCCAACGGCGCCGGCAAGACGACCACCGTCGAGTGCTGCGAGGGCCTGCGCGCGCCCGACGCGGGCACCGTCCGCGTCCTGGGGCTCGACCCGGTCGCCGACGGCGCGGCCCTGCGGCCGCTCGTCGGTGTGATGCTGCAGGACGGCGGCCTGCCGACGGGCGTGCGCGCCCGCGAGATGCTCGACCACGTCGCCCGCATGTACGCGACGCCCCTGGACACCGACGCGCTGGCCGAGCGGCTCGGCCTCGGCGCCTTCGCCCGCACCACGGTGCGCCGCCTGTCGGGCGGGCAGCGGCAGCGCCTCGCGCTGGCCGTGGCGGTCGTCGGGCGTCCGCGCGTCGTCTTCCTCGACGAGCCGAGCGCCGGCATGGACCCGCAGTCCCGGCTCGCCGTGTGGGAGCTCGTGCGCGAGCTGCGCGACGGCGGTGCCGCCGTCATCCTCACGACGCACCTCATGGAGGAGGCCGAGGGCCTCGCCGACCACGTCGTGGTCGTGGACCACGGCCGGGTGCTCGCGCAGGGCAGCGTCCCCGAGCTGCTCACGGCCGGCGCCGACGCGCAGGGCGCGGCGACCCTGGTGGTGCACGCCGCCGGGGACGTCGACCCCGCGGGGCTGCGCGACCGGCTCGGTGCCGGCTTCGCGGTCGAGCGCCGTTCCGGCTCGACCCTCGCCGTCACCGGTGCGGTGGGGCCCGCGACCGTCGCCGCCGTCACGGCCTGGTTCGCGTCGCACGACGTGCTCGTGACGCGGCTCGACCTGGGGCGGCGCACGCTCGAGGACGTCTTCCTCGACCTGACCGGACGGAGCCTGCGATGACCGCCCCGGTCCCCGACGTGCACGCCGGCGCGGGCGTACAGCGCGCGGCCCCCGCCACGCGCCGCGTGCTCGCGCAGGCCGCGTTCGAGGCACGCATGATCCTGCGCAACGGCGAGCAGGTGCTGGTCGCCGTCGTCATCCCCGTCCTGGCGCTGGTCGGTCTCGTCAAGGGCACCTTCGTCGAGATCGACACCGACGGCCTGTCGCGGGCCGACTTCCTGACGCCCGGTGTGCTGGCCCTCGCCGTGATGACCGCGTCCTTCACGTCGCAGGCCATCGCGACCGCCTTCGACCGGCGCAACGGCGTCCTGCGCCTCATGGCGACGACGCCGCTCGGCCGTGGCGGGCTGCTGTCCGGCAAGGTGCTCGGCGTCCTGGCCGTCGAGGCGGTGCAGGTGGTCCTGCTGGGCGCCGCCGCGTTCGCGCTGGGGTGGCGTCCCGACGCGGCGGGCGTCGTGCTCGCGCTGCTGGGCGTCGCGCTCGGCACCGGAGCGTTCACCGCGCTGGCACTCCTGGTGGCCGGCACGCTGCGCGCCGAGGCCGTGCTCGCGCTGGCCAACCTGCTGCTGCTCGTGCTCGCGCTGGGCGGCGGTGTGATCGTGCCCGCCGAGCGCCTGCCCGGGCCGCTCTCGACGGTCGCGGCGTGGTTGCCGTCGGGTGCGCTCGGCGACGTCCTGCGCGGTGCCCTCGTCGACGGTGCGCTGCCGCTCGTCCCGGTGCTGGTGCTCGCCGGCTGGACCGTGGCGCTGGGCGCCCTGGCGGCGCGCCTGTTCCGCTGGCACTGAGTCCCTCGACGCGTCGGCCGCGTGACCCGGTCGGTGAGACGTACGCCGCACGCCGGGGCGGCTCGTCGGGGCCGGAGCGCCGCACGCGCGACCTACGCTGGACCACGTGACCGGCACCTTGCCCTCCCCCGACCCCGCGTCCCGGAGCGAGCTCCCGCCCCGGGAGCGCACCTCCGTCCTCGTCCGAGGGTCCGACCTGCTCGACCGCCTGCGTCCGCGCTGGACGAAGCCGGCGGTCGTGGCGAACCTCGTGGCGCAGATCGGCATCGTCGTGACCGGCGGCGCGGTGCGGCTGACCGGCTCCGGGCTCGGGTGCTCCGACTGGCCGTACTGCGAGCCGGGCCGGTTCACGCCCGAGTTCCACTCCGAGATGACGATCCACCCGCTCATCGAGTTCGGGAACCGCACCCTGACGGGCGTCCTCGTCGTGCTGGCACTGGCCGTCGCCCTGCTCGCGGGGCTCGACCGGACCCGCTCGCTGTCGTACCGCAGGCTGGCCTGGGCGCCGCTCGTGGGCGTCGTGGTCCAGGCCGTCGTCGGGGGCATCACGGTGCTGGTCGACCTGCACCCGGCGATCGTCGGGTCGCACTTCCTCATCTCCGCGGCGCTCATCGCCGTGTCCGCGTGGCTCGTGGTCCGCAGGCGTGAGGGCGACGGGCCGGTGGTGCCGGTCGTCGACGCACGCGTCCGCACGCTGGCGCGCGGGCTCGCGGTGCTCGGCGCGGTGGTCGTCGCCCTGGGGGTCGTGGTCACGGGGGCGGGGCCGCACTCGGGCGACGAGGAGGTCGGCTACCGGTTCGCCGTCGACCCGTACGCGATGGCACGGGTGCACGCGCTGTCCGTGTGGGCCTTCGTCGGGACCCTCGCCGTGATCCTGCTGCTGCTGGTCCGCGCACGACGGGCCGTGCCCGCAGGACCGTCGTACGAGCGCGCCGACGGTCGTCCGCAGCCCGCGCGGGGCATCGCCCCGGTCGCCGTCCCGGTGGCGACGGCCGGCGTGGCCCGGGCGCTGCGCTCGGGTCTCGTGCTGCTGGCCGTCACCCTGGGCCAGGGGCTCATCGGGTACGTGCAGCTGTTCACCGGGCTGCCGATCGCGCTGGTCAACCTCCACATGCTGGGGGCCGGCCTGCTGATCGCCGCGATCGCGCTCTTCCTCGGGACGCTGCGCCACCGCGCCGCCGCCTGAGCGCGGCGAGCCCGGGACCGCTCGGGTCCCGGGCCCGCTCGTCGGCGCACGCGGTCAGGCGGGGCTGACCTCGGTGAGGTTCGCCCACCCGGCCGCACGGGCGGCCGCCGCGGCGAGCACGCCCGTCACGGTCGTCGGGCTGTGCAGGCGGCCCGCCAGGACACCGGCGACGGCCTCGTCGAGCGGCACCCACACGGGGACCATCGCCGCCTCCTCCTCGCCGCGCACGTACCGCTCGTCCTGCGGCACGGGCGTGAGGTCGCGCGCGAGGAACACCGTGATGCGCTCGTCCGACCCGCCGGGCGAGCTGAAGTACTCGACGAGGCGCCACCACCGGCCGGCGACGAGGTCGGCCTCCTCGGCGAGCTCGCGTGCCGCGGCCGCGACGAGGTCCTCGTTCTCGACGTCGAGCAGACCGGCCGACGGCTCCCACAGGACGTGCCGCACCGGGTGCCGGTACTGCGAGAGCAGCAGCACGCGGTCCTCGTCGTCGAGCGCGATCACGGCGACGGCACCGGGGTGGTCGACGTACTCGCGCACGACCTCGCCGTCGTCGAGACGCACCGTGTCGGACACCAGGTCCCACACCCGTCCCTCGTGCAGCAGCCGGTGCTCCACGACGTCCCGCTCGCACGGGACGTCGACGAGCGGTCCGTCGCTCACGCGCCGGCCCGCGCCGCGAGCGCCGCGGCGACCAGGCCCGCGAACAGCGGGTGCGCCCGCGTCGGGCGGGACTTGAACTCCGGGTGCGCCTGCGTCGCGACGTAGTACGGGTGCTCCTCGCGCGGCAGCTCGACGAACTCGACCAGGGACCGGTCCGGCGACACCCCCGAGATCACGAGGCCGGCGGCCTCGAGCTTGTCGCGGTAGGCGTTGTTGACCTCGTACCGGTGGCGGTGCCGCTCGGACACGTGCTCGGAGCCGTAGACCTCCGCCACGACCGACCCGGGGGCGAGCCTGGCGTCGTACGCGCCCAGGCGCATCGTGCCGCCGAGGTCGCCCGCGCCGTCGACGATGGAGAGCTGCTCCTCCATCGTCGCGATGACGGGGTGGGCCGTGTCGGGGTCGAACTCGGAGGACGACGCGCCCTCGAGCCCGGCGACGTTGCGGGCGTACTCGATGACCATGCACTGCAGGCCGAGGCACAGGCCCAGCGTCGGGACCTTGCGCTCGCGCGCCCAGCGCAGGGCGCCGAGCTTGCCCTCGATGCCGCGCACGCCGAACCCGCCGGGCACGAGCACCGCGTCGACACCGCCGAGCGCCTCCTGCGCGCCCTCGGGCGTGCGGCAGTCGTCGGACGGGACCCAGCGGATCGTGACCCGCGCGTCGTGGTGGAAACCGCCGGCGCGCAGCGCCTCGGTGACCGAGAGGTACGCGTCGGGCAGGTCGATGTACTTGCCGACGAGCGCGACCTCGAGCTCGTGCGCGGGGGCGTGCACGCGCGTCAGCAGGGCGTCCCAGCCGCTCCACTCCACGTCGCGGAACGGCAGGCCGAGGCGCTGCACGACGTACGCGTCCAGGCCCTCGGAGTGCAGCACGCGCGGGATGTCGTAGATGCTCGGCGCGTCCTTCGCGATCGCGACCGAGTCGACGTCCACGTCGCAGAACAGCGCGATCTTGCGCTTGATCGACTCGGGGACCTCCCGGTCGGCGCGCAGGACGATCGCGTCGGGCTGGATGCCGATGCTGCGCAGCGCCGCCACGGAGTGCTGCGTCGGCTTGGTCTTGAGCTCGCCCGACGGCCCGATGTACGGCAGCAGCGACACGTGCAGGAAGAACACGTTGTCGCGGCCCAGGTCGTGCCGCACCTGGCGCGCGGCCTCGAGGAACGGCTGCGACTCGATGTCGCCGACCGTGCCGCCGATCTCCGTGATGATCACGTCGACGTCGTCGGACGCCTGCGAGCGCATGCGCGCCTTGATCTCGTCGGTGATGTGCGGGATCACCTGGACGGTGTCGCCCAGGTACTCCCCGCGCCGCTCCTTGGCGATGACGTTGGAGTACACCTGACCCGTCGTGACGTTCGCCGAGCCGACGAGGTCGACGTCGAGGAACCGCTCGTAGTGGCCCACGTCGAGGTCCGTCTCGGCACCGTCCTCGGTGACGAACACCTCACCGTGCTGGAAGGGGTTCATGGTGCCGGGGTCGACGTTGAGGTACGGGTCGAGCTTCTGCATCGTGACCCGCAGGCCCCGAGATCGCAGGAGTCGACCGAGGCTGCTGGCCGTCAGGCCCTTGCCCAGAGAGGAGGCGACGCCTCCGCTGACGAAGATGTGCCGGGTCAGAGAGTCCGACCGCCCGGAGAGTCGATGTGCGCGATCCATCACGGGCTTCCACGCTACCCGACGTCGGGGCCGTCCACGTCCGGCGGCCCGCCCGGCGCGCCGATCGGGACGTCAGTGCCGTACGCCGTCGGTGGGCGGCAGGGGTGCCGGCTCGGCCGCGACGACGCCCTTGAGGGTGCTGGGGTCGAGCACCATGACGGCGGCCGCGACGACGGTCGCCGCCACCACCGCCGCACCGGCCGCGGCACCGGTCGCGCTCCACACGTCGTCGCCCACGAGGTCGAGGACCGTCGAGGCGACCGCGCGGCCGGCCACCGCGCCCCCGCACGCCGCACCGATCGCGACCACCGTCGTGCGCAGCATCCCCGACAGGGCGGCGGAGCCCGCCGCCCGCCGGAGCACGACGACGGCCGCGATCCCGCCCGCCGTCATCCCCAGCGACGTCGCGAGCCCGATCGCGCGCAGGACCGCCGACCCGTCCGTGCCCGTCACGAGGAGCAGCACCGGTGCCAGCACGGCGACGCTCCCCCACCCGACGACGTTCGCCGCGACCGCCGCGCGCGGTCGCTCGACCGCGTAGAGGGTCCGCGAGACGTGGAACATGACCGCGAGGCCGACCACGCCCGGCGACATCCAGGTGAGCAGCACGGTCATCGCCTCGATCACCCCGTCGGCGCCGGGCGAGACCCGCGCGAAGACGGTCGCCACGGCAGCGGCGGCGGCGAGCACGGCAGCGGCGCCCAGCGCGCCGACCGCGAGCACCGCGCGCGTGGTCACGGCGGACATGCGTGCGAACCGGCCGGCGTCGCCGGCGGCCGCGTACGCGGCCACGCGGGGAAACGTGGAGGTCGCCAGGGGGACGACCAGGACGGCGTAGGGCAGCAGGTAGATCTGCTGGGAGTACACGACGGCGGAGAACCCGCGGCCGTCGTGCGGGAGCAGGCCGTTCGCCATCAGCCACACGACGAGCACCGACACCTGCTGCGCGGCGACCGAACCCACGCCGGCGAGCGCCAGCGCACGGAACCGCGTGCCGGCGTCCCCGGGGAAGCGCAGCGTGGGCGTCAGGCGGACACCCAGGCGCCGCACCGGACCGATCACGGGCAGGCACATGGCGACCACCCCGGCGGTGGTGCCCCAGGCGAGCACGTCGAGCGCGCCGGCCGCGAGCGCCGTGGGGTCGCTCGTCTCGCCGTCGGCCATGGCGCCGTAGACGGTGAAGGTGACGATGAGCACGAACGAGTTGAGGATCGGCGCGAACGCGGGCCAGAAGAACCGCTTGTGGGCCTGCAGGACGCCGTACAGCAGCACCGTGACGCCGTAGACGGGGACCTGGACCGCGAAGACGAGCACGAAGAACCGCACCGTCGACGCCATGACGGCGTCGTCGCCCGCGTAGTCGCCCACCACGCCGCTCAGCGCGGCCAGCAGCACGCCGACGGGCAGCAGCACGAGCAGGACCCACCCGAGTGCGGCCGACACGACCCGCGCGACCTGGTCGCGGTCGGCGCGCGCGACCGGCGCGGCCAGGAGCGGCACCACGGCTCCGGCCAGGGCACCGCCGGCGGCGATCTCGAACAGCACGTTCGGCAGCAGGTTGGCCGCGCTGTAGGCGTCGTTGATCGCCTCCGTCCCCACCGTGGACGCCTGCACGATCGTGCGCACGAGGCCCAGCACGCGGCTGACGACGGTGATCGCCGCGATCATCGCAGCGGCGCCCACCAGGCCCTGGAGCGCGCGACGCACCCCGGTGCTCATGACGCGACGGGTCCGCCCGCGGCGGCGCCACTCGCGGCGGACGACACCGGGCGCCGGCCCCACGCGTCGAGCTCGCGCAGCACGGGCGTGCGCTCGATGACGCGCGTGAAGCTCACGCGCTCGCTCGCGAGCGTCAGTGCCACCACGACACCGAGGACCGCCAGGCGCACGGGACGGGGCGCCCCCAGCACGACGGCCGTGCCCAGGACCGCACCGACGGCGTTGGCCCCCGCGTCACCGAGCATGTCGGTCTCCGCGAGGTCGGCCTCCACGGCCGTCGACGCGGCGCCGAGCACGGCGCAGGCGGCGGCACCGCCCGCGGTGCCGACCAGGGGCACGGCGGCCAGCGAGGCGGCCTTCAGCGCGCGCCCGGGACGCAGGTCGAGGAGGTTGAGCAGGTTGGCGGCGCCGGCGACGAGCGCCGCCGGCGCGAGGGTGTCGGCCCCCCGTGCCAGCGGCCGCGTCGCGACCCCTCCGGCGGGCGGGGCGACGGCCGCCGCCACGAGCGCGCTCGCGCCGATGCCGAGCACCTTGAGGCCACCGGTCGTGACGTGCCCGCGTGCGAGCGCTCCCAGGTGCCCGCGCAGACCCTTGGTCCGCGTCTCGGAGTCCTCGCGCAGGTCGTCCACCAGCCCGAACGTCGCTCCGCCGAGGGCCGCGACGGCGGTCGCGAAGGTGGCGCGCGCGCCCCCGCCGACCAGTGCCCCCGCGAGGACACCCGCCGCCACGGCAGGTCCCTCCAGGAGGCTCACGGGCTCACCCCGGTGGTTGGTGCGCGTCCACGTCGCCGCACCGCCGGGAGGCTGCCAGTCGAGGCCGCCGCGCGTCACCGCGGTGGCGACACCCGCGACCACGGCCGGCAGGACGCGGCGCGGTGCGCTCACCCCTCACCACCGGGGTTGGCGTCACCGGCGTCCCCGGTGGCGTCCGGGACGTCGCCGGCACCGGCGCCGGCGTCGGGCAGCGCGGGGCTGCGGTCGACGGGCGGCAGCTGCACGGCCGGCGGCAGGACCGTCAGGTCGTCCCCGTAGCCGTAGTGCCCGGGCTGCTGGGCGATGTCCGCCGCCAGGGCGAGCGGCACGGTCACCTGCCCGCTCACCGTCGTGGTGTCCGCCACGGTCGTGACGCCGCCGAGCTCGTCGTCGCCGCGCACGGCGGCCACGAGGGAGTCGTCCGACGGCGCTGCCTGGGCGACCACGACGCCCTGCGCCAACCGCTCGGCGGCCGCGACGAGCGCCAGCTGCGGGTCGAGACCGGCGGGGGTCTCCTCGGTCGTCGCGGCCGGTCCGCCCGCCTCGGGCGTCGCGCCCGCGACGAGCACGACGGCGTCGGCCGGCTGCGTGACGTCCTCGGTGAACGTCACGAGCGCCTGGTCGCCCTCGGCGAGCACGTCGAGGAGGGACGAGGCGTTCTCCGACAGCCCGTCGGGCGAGGCCGAGTCGCCACCGACCAGCCCGGCGACCAGCGCCTCGGCCAGCTCGGTGTCGGTGCCGGCGTCGGACGCGGGCGGCTCGTCGAGGTACGAGACGAGGGTGCCCGCGAGCGTCCGTCGGTACGTCGTGAGCGCGGGGTCGGTCCAGGTGTCGTTGACCGTCGCCGTGGCCGACACGGTCGCGCCGGCCTGGGCGAACCGCTCGGTGAGGTCCGTGACCTGGTCCTCGGGGACCTCCCCGACCAGCACGAGCGCCACGCGCCGGTCGGTCAGCGTCCCGGCGAGCAGCCGCTCACCCGAGGCGGACACGAACGCCTCCTCGGCGGCCAGGTCGCTCCCGGTCTCGTCGAGCTGCGTGCGCAGGCCCTCCTTCTCGGCGCGCAGCGCCTGGACCTGACCCGTCAGCGTGTCGCCGATGGTCTCCTTCAACGGGCCGGCGCCGAGCGCGATCCCGACGGCGAGCGCGAGGAACACGGAGATGAGCGAGACGATGTGGTACCGGAAGTCGATCACAGGGTGGGCTCTCGATCGGGTGCGCGACGCGTCGCGGCAGGACGTGCGAACAGGGGGCGGGCGGGGCTCGTCACGGCGATCCGCCGAACAGTGCGCCCACCCAGGAGACGAGGTCGTCGACGCGGGCGCCGAACAGACCGAACAGGGTCTGGCCCGCGGTGGTCGAGGCGAGCGCCACACCGAGCGCGAACAGCCCGGCGAGCGACAGCAGCGTGAGCTGCACGTTCGAGATCCGGTGCTGGTAGAGCTGGGACACGCCCTTGGCGTCGACGAGCTTGCCGCCGACCCGCAGCCGCGTGAGGAACGTGCTCGCCATGCCCGAGCGCCCCTTGTCGAGGAACTCGACCAGGGTGGCGTGCGTCCCCACCGCGACGATGAGCTCGGCGCCCTTGTCGTCGGCCAGCAGCATCGCGACGTCCTCGCTGGTGCCCGTCGCCGGGAACACGACGTGCGGGACGCCCAGCTGCTCGACGCGTGCGATGCCGGGCGCCCGCCCGTCGCGGTAGGCGTGGACGACGACCTCGGCACCGCACTGCAGCGCACGGTCGGAGACCGAGTCCATGTCGCCGACGATCATGTCCGGGCGCCACCCGGCGTCGAGGATCGCGTCCGCGCCGCCGTCCACACCGATGAGCACCGGCCGGTACTCGCGGATGTACGGGCGCAGCGTGACCAGGTCCTCCTTGTAGTGGTACCCGCGCACCACGATGAGCACCTGGCGCCCGTCGATCCGGGTGTCGATGTCGGGCACGCCGACACCGTCCAGCAGCAGCTCGCGCTCGCGACGCAGGTAGTCCATCGTGTTCGCGGCGAACGACTCGAGCTGCACGGACAGCCCCTCGCGGGCCTCCGCCATCGTCGCCGCCACGCTCTCGGCGGTCTGCGCGACGCCTTCGGCGACGAGGGTCTCGCCGTCGAAGACCGCACCGTCGACGACGCGCAGGACGTGCCCCTCGGTCAGCCCCATCACGTCGGGACCGAGGTCGTCGACGAGCGGGATCCCGGCCTCCACGAGGATCTCGGGCCCGAGGTTCGGGTACCTGCCCGAGGTGGAGCGGGCGGCGTTGAGCACCGCGGCGGGTCGGCACGCGACCAGGGCCTCGGCCGAGACCCGGTCGAGGTCCAGGTGGTCGATCACCGCGATGTCACCGGGCTTCAGCCGCTTCGTCAGGCCCTTGGTGCGGGGGTCGACACGGGCAGGCCCGACGACCTCGGCGTCATCGGTCGGGGGCGTGCGGCGGCGCAGGGAGACTCTCATCGGGGCTCATCGTCCCACGGACTGGGCCAGCAGCTCCGCTGCGTGGGCCCGTGCCGTGGCCGAGTCGTCCTGGCCGGAGAGCATGCGGGCGAGCTCGCGCACCCGGTCGTCCCCCGTCACCTCGCGCACGTCCGACTCGGTGACGACGTCGACGCCGTCCGCGACGGACTTCGTCACGACCAGGTGCCGGTCGGCGCACGCGGCGACCTGGGCCAGGTGCGTGACGACGAGCACCTGGGTCCCGCGCGCGAGCCTCGCGAGCCGCTCCCCCACCTGCGTGGCGGCCCGGCCTCCGACGCCCGCGTCGACCTCGTCGAACACGAACGTGCCGGGCGTCGCGGCGCCCGACCCCTCGGCGGTCGCGAGGGCGACCTCGAGCGCGAGCATCACGCGTGACAGCTCACCGCCCGACGCACCCTTGCCGAGCGGGCGGGCGGGCGCACCCGCGTGCGGCACCAGCAGCATCTCCACGTGGTCCGCGCCGTGGGGACCCGGCTCGTCGGCGGGCTCGACACGGACCTCGAGCCGCGCGGCCGCCATCGCCAGGCTCGCGAGCTCCTCGGTCACGGCGTCGGCCAGCCGGGCCGCCGCCCGCGTGCGGGTCGCGGTGATGGTCGCGGCGAGGTCACGCACGCGTGCGTCGAGCGCGTCACGCCGAGCCGTGAGCTCGGCCACGCGCTCCTGCCCCCCGTCGAGGTCGAGCAGGCGGTCGGACGCGCCGCGCGCCCACTCCAGCACGGCGCCGACGTCCTCGCCGTAGCTGCGCGTGAGCCCCGTCAGCTCGGCCCGGCGACGCTGCACCGCGTCGAGCCGCGCCGGGTCCGCCTGCAGGTCCTGCACGTAGGCCGAGAGATCCGCCGCCAGGTCGGCCAGCAGGTAGCCGGCCTCGGCGGCACGGGCCGCGAGGTCCGCGAGCGCGCTGTCGTGGTGGCCCGCGTGCTCGAGCGACCGGCGTGCCTCCTCGACGAGCACGACCGCCGCCGCTCCGACGTCGGCCGCGTCCTCGTCCCCCACGAGCGCCACGTGCGCACCCGCGGCGGCGGCGCGCAGGTCCTCGGCGTTGCCGAGCCGCTCCGCCTCGGCGGCGAGCTGGAGGTCCTCCCCCGGCTGCGGCGCCACCCGTTCGACCTCGGCCAGCCCGAGCCGCAGCAGCTCGGCCTCGCGTGCGCGCTCCTGCGCCCGCGCGACGCGGTCGTCGAGCTCGGCCTGCACGCGCGCCCGCTCCGCCCACGTCGTGGCGTGCTCCGCGATCACGGCGGCGTGCTCCGGCCCGGCGAAGGCGTCCAGCGCGGCGCGCTGCCGCACGGCGGAGCGCAGGCGCATCTGGTCGGCCTGACCGTGCACCGTCACGAGCTCCTCGGCGATCTCGGCGAGCAGGCCCTGCGGCACCGAGCGGCCACCGAGGAATGCGCGCGAGCGTCCGGGCGAGTCCGGCGTGCTTGCCCCCACGGTCCGCAGGACGACCAGCGTGCCGTCGTCGTCGACCTCCGCGCCCGCGTCGCGGGCGCGCTCGAGCGCCGGCGACCCGGGCGCCAGCAGCACCCTGCCCTCGACGGCCGCGCCCGTCGCACCGGTACGGACGGTGGCCGGGTCGGCGCGGCCACCCAGGAGCAGGCCGAGCGCCGTGAGCACCATCGTCTTGCCCGCGCCGGTCTCGCCCGTGAGCACGGTCAGACCGGCGCCCAGGCGCACGTGCGCGCGCCCGATGACCCCGAGGTCCTCGATCCGGATCTCGTCGATCACCGCACGCCCTCCTCGTCGTCCCGGTGGGCACCGCGCCAACCGACGACGGGCAGGTCGAACTTCTGCACCAGGCGCGTCGTGAAGGGCGCGGGGTTGAGCCGCGCGAAGCGCACGGGCACGTCGCTCACGCGGACCTCGATCCGGGTGCCGCGGGCGACGGGCACCTGGCGGCGGCCGTCGCACGTGACGACCGCGGTCGACGGCGAGCGCTCGAGCACCTCGACCGCGAGCACGCTGCTCGGGCCCATGACGAGCGGGCGCGCGAAGAGCGTGTGCGCGGCGAGCGGGACGAGCACCATCCCGCGCACGTCGGGCCACACGACGGGACCGCCCGCGGAGAACGCGTGCGCGGTGGAGCCCGTCGCGGACGCGGCGACGAGACCGTCGCAGCCGAACGACGACAGGGGGCGGCCGTCGACCTCGATGACGACCTCGATCATGCGCGCCGGGTCGGTCTTCTCCAGCGCGGCCTCGTTGAGCGCCCAGCAGTCCTGCACCGTGCCCGCGGCGTCGATGACCCGGACCTCGAGGGTCGAGCGCTCCTCGACGTCGTAGTCGCCGTCGGTCAGCCGCCGCACGGCCGTCGCGACGTCGGCCGGCTCGATCTCGGCGAGGAAGCCGACGTGACCGAGGTTGACGCCCAGCAGGGGCACGTCCGTGCCGCGCGTGAGCTCGGCGGCACGCAGGATCGTGCCGTCACCGCCGAGCACGACGGCCAGCTCGAACGGCGGCAGCTCGTCCGGGGTGGTGTCCTGCGATGCGGTGACCGTCTCGACGCCGGCCGCGCTCAGCGCGCGCAGCACGGCCTCGGTGGCCGCGACCGCCTCCGGCCGGCCGCTGTGCCGCACGACGAGCGCGCGCCGCGTCACCGGGACCACCCCGTGCCCGCCGCGGCCCGCACGGCGGCCGTGACGACGTCGGGGACGTCGACCGTCAGAGGCGACCGCGCGGGATCCGGGGCCAGTGCCCACAGGACGAACTCGACGTTGCCGTGGGTGCCGGGCAGGGTGCTGGGTCGCACGTCACGCACTACCGCTCCGTGTGCCGCTGCGCTGTCGCAGACACCCGTGACCGCGGCGTGCCACAGGTCGGGATCGCGCACCACGCCGTCCGAGCCCAGCCGCTCCCGCCCCACCTCGAACTGCGGCTTGACCAGCAGCACGAGGTCTGCGCCGGGTGCCGCCACGGCGAGCAGCGGCTCCAGCACGAGCGTCAACGAGATGAAGGACAGGTCCGCGACGACGAGGCCGGGCGCAGGCACCACGTCGCCCGCGCGCAGGTCGCGGACGTTGACGTGCTCGCGGACCTCGACACGCGGGTCCTCGCGCAGCCGGGCGACGAGCTGTCCGTGCCCCACGTCGACCGCGACGACACGCGACGCACCCCGCCGCAGCAGCACGTCGGTGAACCCGCCCGTGCTCGCACCGGCGTCGAGGCACACGCGGCCGGCGACCTGCGGACCGTCCGTCCCGTACGCGTCCAGCGCGTCCGCGAGCTTGTACGCCGCACGCGACGCGTACCCGGGGTCGTCGGGAGCGACGTCCACGCGGACGTCCTGACCGTCGTCGACCTGGGTCGCGGGCCGGCGGACCGCAGCGCCGTCCACGCGCACCCGCCCGGCGGCCAGGAGGTCGCAGGCGTGCCCGCGCGAGCGCGCGAGGCCGCGCCGCACGAGCTCGGAGTCGAGCCGGGCCGTCATCGTCGTGACCGTCATCCCTCGGCGTCCGCCAACCGGTCCTGCAGGGCACCGTGCACGTCCTCGAACGTGCCGACCTGCGTGCGCAGGTCCTGGAGCTCGACGTCCGTGAGGCGGCTCAGCGCCTCGTCCACGGCGTCGTCACCCGTCAGCGGGACCTCGGCGCCGGTCCCGCCGGTGCTCTGCTCGGGCTCGCTCACGTCACGTCCTTCCTTCGACCTGCGCGTCATGGGTCTCCTCCGACCGGCGCGCGTCCACGCTACCTGTCGGCGGCGACGTGGGTGGCCCACCACCCACAGGGCGGTGCCCGCGTCAGCGCAGGAGCTCGGGCACCGTCGACGGATCGACGACGCCTCCGCGGTCGACCGCGTCCCACGCGGCTGCGCACGCGGCCCGCACGAGGTCGACGGGGTCCTGCGGCGCGCCCCGCAGCTCGAGCGCCCCGGACACGACCCGCGCGGCAGCGCCGCGGCACGACCACCAGCCGTCGTCGGGGAGCGGCTCGGGATGGGCCGCGAGCAGCGCCCGCAGGTCGGCCGCGAGGTAGTGCGGCCGCTCGCCCGGCACCGCGAGCACCGCGTCGCGCGCGGTGCTCACGCCCGTGAGGACGTGCAGGCCCGGGATGTCACCCGCGCGCGCACCCGCGAGGTCGGTGTCGAGGCGGTCCCCGACCACCAGGGGGCGCGTCGCCCCCGCACGGTCCACGGCGAGCCGGTACATCGTCGGCGACGGCTTCCCCGCGCTCGACGGCTCGATGCCGGTGGCGGCCCGCACCGCACCGACGAGCGCACCGTTGCCGGGCGCGAAGCCGCGCGCGGTCGGCAGGCTCAGGTCGAGGTTCGAGGCGACGTGCCACGCACCCGACCGCACCGCATAGGCGGCCTCGGCCAGCTGGGCCCACCCCACCTCGGGGGCGAACCCCTGCACGACCGCGACCGGGCCGTCGTCGGCCGAGGCCACGATCCGGTAGCCCTTGGCAGCGACCGCGGTGTGCAGGCCCGCGCCGCCCACGACGAGCACGGGCTCGCCGGTGGGCACGCGCGTCGCGAGCAGCTCGGCCGCGGCCTGCGCCGCCGTCATCACCTCGTCGGCGCGCGTCGGGATGTCGAGGCCGCTCAGCTGCTCGGCGACCGCCTCCGGCTCCCGCGACGCGTTGTTGGTGACGAACACCAGCCGCATGCCGGCGGCTCGCGCACCGGCCAGACCCTCGGCGGCACCGTCGATCGGCTCGTGACCGCGGTAGGCCACACCGTCCAGGTCCACGAGCGCCAGGTCGTAGCGCTCCGCGAGCGGCTCGTCGCAGCCCAGCAGTCCGCGTTCGGTCACCGTGCGTCCTCCTGCGTGACGGACTCGTCGGACGCCACGACGTCGCCCACGGGCTCGGCGCTCGCGTCGACGGTCTCGACAGCCTCGGCCTCGACAGCCTCAGGCACCTCCGGCTCGTCAGCCGCCGGGTTCTCGTCGGACGTGATCTCGGCCGCCTCCTCGCCCTCCTCGTCCTCCGTGAGGTCGTACACCACGACCTCGTCGTGCTCGGTCGTGTTGCCGGCAGCCTCGTCGAGCACGTCCTGCGGGAAGTCCGCGAGCTCGGCTGCTGCCTCGTCCGCGCGTCCGGCGGCCTCGAGTGCCGCCGCACGGGCCTGCGCGACACGCGCCGCCACGAGTCCCCGCGCCGCACGCACGGTGGGGCTCGAGAGCACGGCGACCGCCGCCTCGGGCTGACCGAGGTCGAGCCGGGCGCCGCTCACGACGATCGCGAGCTCGATCTGCGTCTCGGTGTCGAGGGTCTCGGCCTCCGGCTCCTGCGACAGCGTGATCGCGCGCTCGGGCCTCCCGAGGCCCCGCTCGGCGTCGGCCATGATCGCCAGGTGCTCGGAGGAGCCGTTGAGCCGCCGCACGGTCCGCAGCTCACGCAGCGCCTCCGCGTAGCGACCCGTGCGGTACGCAGCGAGACCGGCGGCCTCACGCACGACGTCGACGCGTCCCGCCCGACGCACCGCAGCCTGGGCGTGCTCGTACGCAGCCTCGGCGTCGTCGTCGAGCAGGCGGCCGACCATCACGAGGTGACGACCGACGCGCTCGGCGTTCTCCTTGCTGAGAGTGCGCAGGCGCCCGCGGACGTCGCGGTCCAGCAGCGAGAACGTCACGTCCTCGGGCACCGCAGGATCCGGCACACGGGCCTCGCGCTCGTCGCCGAACGTCGACGCGCCCTCGCGCGCCGGACGGTCCGCGCCCCGCTCGGGTCGGGCACCCGGCCCGGACGACCGGTCACCGCTGCTCCACGAGGACCGCGACCCGGCGTCGGCGGATCGACCCGGCCGCTCCGAGGCGCCCCGCTCAGGACGCCCACCCTCCCGGGCCGACGATCCGCCACCGCCGGCCGGACGACCACCGTCGCGGTAGGAGGACCCGCCACCGGTCGGACGACCACGGTCGCCGTAGGACGGACGCCCCTCACCGGACGGACGCCCGCCGTCACCGAACGAACGACCGGCCCCACCTGCGGGACGACCAGCGCCGCCGCTGGGACGACCACCGTCGCGGTAGGAGGGTGCGCCGCCCGCCGGACGACCACGGTCGCCGTACGACGGACGTGCCTCACCGGACGGACGCCCGCCGTCACCGAACGAACGACCGCCGCTCGGCGGACGGCCTGCGCCGCCGGCCGGACGACCGCCGTCACGGTACGAAGACCCACCACCGGTCGGACGACCGCCGTCATCGTACGAACGACCGCCACCACCAGCGGGACGACCAGCGTCGCGGTAGGACGAGCCGCCCGCAGGACGACCGCCGTCACCGAACGTACGACCGCCGCTCGGCGGACGGCCTGCGCCACCGGCCGGACGACCGCCGTCACGGTAGGACGACCCACCACCGGTCGGCCGACCGCGGTCGCCGTAGGACGGACGGCCCTCACCGGACGGACGCCCGCCGTCACCGAAGGAACGACCGGCACCTGCGGGACGACCGCCGCCGCCGGCCGGACGACCGCCGTCGCGGTAGGAGGACCCGCCCGCAGGACGACCGCCGTCACCGAACGTACGACCGCCGCTCGGCGGACGGCCTGCGCCGCCGGCCGGACGGCCACCGTCACGGTAGGACGACCCACCACCGGTCGGCCGACCGCGGTCGCCGTAGGACGGACGGCCGTCACCAGACGGACGCCCGCCGTCACCGAAGGAACGACCAGCGCCACCCGCAGGACGACCAGCGCCGCCGGGGGGACGACCACCGTCACGGTACGACGAAGCACCGGTGGGCCGACCACCGTCACGGTACGACGACCCGCCGGCGGGCCGACCACCGTCACGGGGAGGCCGTGCGCCGCCGTCGCGACGGTCACCGGCACCTGTGCGACCGGCACCGCCCGACGACCGCTCGTACGAGCTCGCCCCGCGCGCCGCGCCCCGGTCGGAACCGAACTGCCCTGCTCCACGCTGCCGGTCGTCGCCACGACGCGCGTCCGGGGCGCCTGCGGACCGCCGCTCACCGGACCAGGCACCCGTGGCGCGATCCTGCCGCGGCCCGCGGACCCCCGCACCGCCCGCGGCCGTGGGACGCACACCTCCGGTACGCGGGCGCTCGGACCAGCCGCCGCGCGACGCCCCTTCGTCGCGGCCCTGCGCGCCGTAGGGACGTGCCCCACGGTCGTCACGGGACGGACCGCCGGCCCGTCCAGCGCCGAAGGCTCCGCGACCCGCCGAGGAGCCGCCCGAGCGCCCACCGCCGTCGCGGGCGGCACCACGGGCACCGCCGCCGCTCGAGTACGGGGCCCGCGCGCCGGCGTCGCGCCCGCGGGAGCCACCACCGGTCGCCCCCGCACGGGGCGGGCCGCTCCTGCGGGGCCGGTCCTGGTCGCCCGAGCTGCTGGGCACGTCGCTGTTCATCTGTACTCCTCGATCGATCGCCTACCACCATCGTCCCACCACCGCGAGCACCCGACGCACCACTGCGGCCGAACGAGCGCGTTCGTCTCGCCACAGGGCGCGTTTCGACCACGAGCTCCGGGCGGGATCGATAAGCACGCGGCTGTGGAGCGCGCACTTCGTCGGGGAACGACGAAGCGCGGACTTCGTCGGGGAACGACGAAAGGCCCACCCCCTGAGGGGTGGGCCTTTCGTTGAATGATTGTCCGGCGGCGTCCTACTCTCCCACACCCTGGCGGGTGCAGTACCATCG
>NZ_JACSQV010000019.1 GCF_014836445.1 Cellulomonas avistercoris | reverse complement strand
GGGCGGGTCGGTCGGCTGCGGCCGGGCGACCCGCCCTCGCCGCGCGGTCCCCACCGGCGACGCTCCGGCGGCGCTCCAGCGGGGCGAAACCGGCAGAACGGCCGCTGACGTGCGACTTCACCCCGCTCTGTGATGCGGACGGGACCTGCGTCGACGTAGCGTCTCCTCATCACGTCAATGGTGACGTGCAGAAGGGAGCGTCGACGTGCGGACTCACACACGGACGCTGGTCTGGGCGGTACGGGCCCTCCTGGCCTCGACGGGCGCGCTGCTCATCGTGGTCGTCGACGCGGTGCTGAGCAGCCCCTGACGGCGCGGTCGCGCGCAGTGCCGTCGCGTCCGGTCGCCGGCTCGCCCGGGGGACCCGCGGGGTGGCCCGCGCTGCGCGCGGCCGTCCTCGTCGTCGCCCTCGCGCTGACGGCGGCGTCGGTCGCGCCAGGTCCTGCGTCCGAGCCGCCGGACGTGCGCGCGTCGACGGCCGCGCCCCTGGTCGGCGCGTTCGTGCCGCGGGGCGGGCACGCGAGCACGGCGTCGGCCGCAGCGGCCTACGAGGACGCGCTCGGGCGCCGGCTCGACGTGCAGCGGATCTACCTGCGCTGGGACGAGCCGCTGGACTCGCCGGCGGTCACGGACGCGGTGGCCCGCGGTCGCGTGCCGATGGTCTCGGTGCTGCCGCGGCTCCTCGACGGGACGCAGCTCACGTGGGCGCAGGTCGCGAGCGGTGCGCTGGACGAGCGGATCCGTGCGCAGGCCGCGCAGGCCGCGGCACTCGGCCCGGTCGTCTACCTGACGCTGCACCACGAGCCCGACGCGGCGTCGCCGGCGTACGGCACGCCCGGGCAGTTCGTCGCCGCGTGGCGCCGCTGGGTCACGGTCCTGCGCGGCGCGGGCGTGACGAACGCGCTGTGGACGTGGGTGGTGACGCCGGCGGCGGTCAGCCGCCCGCGCAGCGACCCCGGTGCGGGCGGCTTCTACCCCGGGGACGACGTGGTCGACCGGATCGGCGCGGACGTCTACAACTGGTACGGCTGCCGGCCGAACGTGCCGGGGGAGTGGCGCTCGCTCGCGACCGCCACGGCCGGGCTGCGCGAGTTCGCCGACGCCCGGGGCAAGCCCGCCGTCCTGCCCGAGTGGGGGTCCGTCGAGGACCCGGCCGACCCGCAGCGCCGCGCCGTGTGGCTGCGCGAGGCGTTCGCGCACCTCGCGACGTGGCCGCGGCTCGAGGCGGCCGCGTACTTCGACACCGTCGGCACGTGCGACTGGCGGCTCGCGACGTCGCCCGCCGCCTGGGCCGCGTACCGGGAGGGCGTGCAGGGCCTGCGCGGGCGACCGGGTGCGTGGCTCGTGGCCCCGACGACCGCGGTGCCGTCCGGTCAGGGCGTGACCTTCGACCTCGCGGCGAGCACCGGCACGGGCTCGGCCCCCGGCACCGGCGTCACCGCCTGGACGCTGGACCACGGCGACGGCACGTCCACGGCCGGCACGGGGCACCCGGCCGCCCCGGTCGTCCACGTCTACGCCCCTGGCACGTGGACCGCGACCCTGCGCGTCACGGACGCCACCGGCTCCACCGGCGTCGACCGGGCGACCGTGCACGTCGCGGCCGCGCCGCTCGTGGTGGGCACGACCACGAGCGGCCTGACGTCCACCGGCGTGGTGCTCCAGGCGTGGGTGGACACCGGCGGGCTCCCGGGGACAGCACGGTTCACCTGGTGGACGGACGCCGGTGAGGCCGGCGCGACGTCGGTCGCCCTCACGGCACGTCGTGGCTCTCAGGACCTGCGGGTGCCCGTCACCGGCCTCTCACCCGGCACGCGGCACACCTGGTCCGTCACGGCGGTGACGCAGGCCGCGTCGTCGCGCGACGGCTGGTTCCACACGCCCGGCCCGCCTGCGGTCCGCTCCGTCCCGGCGGGCGGCGTCACCGCCACGACGGCGCGCGTCGACCTGCGGGTGCACCCCCAGGGCGTGGCCACGACGGCGTGGGTCGAGCACGGCACCGTCCTGCCCGGCGCGTCGTCCCCGCCCGTCGACCTGGGCCCGGCCACGTACGAGCGCGGCGTGCAGGTCACGCTCGCCGGCCTGACGCCCGGCACGACGTACCGGTACCGCGTCGTGGCGCAGAACGCCTACGGCCGGACGGTCGGTCCCGTGCAGGTGCTCACGACGCGGCCCTGAGGCGCGCCGGGGCGCGCTCAGGCACCCGGCGGTCCCGACCGGCCCGTGCGCCTCGTCGTCGACCGTGGCTCACCCGGGCGGGGCGAATATCCACCGAACGGCCCAATCCTGTGCCTTTGGGGCATTCAGGTCGCATACTTGGCCCACGCGCGTCTACGGCAGACGCGCACCGGGGGAGGATCCGGGATGCACGCGCAGCGGCGGGGGCGAGCGGAGACCTGGGTTCTCCGCGCCCTCATGGCCGCTCTCGGCGGCCTCCTGCTGGTCCTCCTGCAGCTCGTGCTGGCACCGTCCGCCTCGGCCGAGGACCAGGTCACGCAGGGCTCCGGCGCGCAGCTCGCACCGGGCGACGTCGCCGCCGCCGTGCTCGCGGTCCTCGATCCCGGGTCGCCGGCGGACGTCGTGGCGGACGCCCCTGACGCGGTGGAGCCGGTCGACGCCGTCGAGCCGGTGGAGCCGGTCGAGCCGGTGGAGCCCGTCGAGCCCGTCGAGCCGGTGGAGCCGGTGGAGCCCGTGGAGCCTGTCGAGCCCGTCGTGCCGGTCGAGCCCGTCGTGCCGGTCGAACCCGTCGTGCCGGTCGAACCCGTGGTCGAGCCGGTCGATCCCGAGCCGGCGCCCGTGGAGACCGTCGAGCCGGTCGTCAAGGACGTCACGCGCACCGGGACCGACAAGGCGGCGACCGGTGCGGACAAGGCCGCCACCGGCACCGAGACACGGGCGACGACCGTGGACGGCACGGCCCTCACGGCCACGACGGTCCTCGACCGCGACGCGACCGACGTGACGCCCATCGACGCCGCGGCCGCGATCGTGCGCCAGGCGCGCGACACGGGGGAGCACCGGCGCGAGCTGGGCCCGCCCCCGCAGCGGGGAGCTCCCGGTGCCGAGACCGACCCGATCGACCCCGGTCAGCAGCCTGCTGCCGCCGCGCTCTCCGCGGTGCTCTCCGTGCCGGACGCCGAGCCGTCGGCCCGCCAGACGCCCTGGCACCCCGCGCCCGGACCTGCCGGTCCGCAGCCCGAGGCGCCCGCCGTCGTCACGGTCACCACGTACGTCGCGGGCGGTCACGTCGCCGTGGTCGCCGCCGCCGTGACGGGTGCCGCGCCCCCGCAGCGGGCCGTCGCCACCGCGGCGGCCGTGTCGCTCGCCGACCGCGCCGCACCCGGTACCGGGTCGGTCACGCCGCGCGCCGGGCCGGGTGCCGGCCCGGCCACCGGTCGGTCGGTCGTCCCCGTCGCGTCAGCGGCGACGACGGCCGCCACCCACGTCGCCGGGCCCGCTGCGCCCTCGTGCGACCTTCCGAACCCTGCCTGACCGGACGGACGCACGCCGCGCGCGTCGTCCCTCGCCCTCCCGGGCGCTCCGGTCCACAGGCAAGGAGTTCGATGATGTTCACGTTCCTGCGCCGAGCGGTCGCGACGGTGCTCGTCGCCGCCGGTCTCGTCCTCACGTCCACGGGCGTCGTCACGGGCGTCGACGACCACGTGGTGCCCGGTGCCCTCGTGCTCGTCCTCGGGGGCGTCGCCGTCCTGCTCTACCGGCACCTCGACCGACCCCGTCCCGTCGTCCCCGTCGTCCGCGCCGTGCCTTCCGCCGTGCGCGTCGCGCCGTCCGTCCCCGCGCAGCGCAGCGCGCCGCACTGCGCGGGCCCGGCTCCGCGCGTGACCTCGGCGGGCGCGTCCCCGCTCACCGCCCCGGCGCTCGGCACGGTCGGGCGGTGGAACGCGAGCGCCACGCGCGCGGCGGGTCCCGTGCGCGGCGGTGTGCGCCACTGCGTGATGCCGCGCGGCGGGCTCCCGCACCAGCGGCACGCGTCCGACGGGTCCTGAGCGACGGCGGGCGGGGCGCAGCGCCCCGCCCGCCGTCCCTCAGCGGGTCGCGTCGAGCCGGGCCAGCTCCGCCTCGACGTCGTAGCCCGCGGCCGGCCACTCGAGCCGGAGGTCGGCCAGCGCCTGGTGCAGCAGCGCACTGACGGCGAGGCGGGCGTACCACTTGCTGTCCGCCGGCACGACGTACCAGGGGGCCACCTCGGTGCTCGTCCGGTCGAGGACCTCCTGGTAGGCCGCCTCGTACGCCGGCCGCCTGAGGCGGACGTCGACGTCCGCCGGGTCGTACTTCCAGAGCTTGTCCGGGCGCTCGAGCCGCTCGCGCAGCCGCTGGTACTGCTCGTCGGGCGAGACCCACAGCGCGACCTTGACGATAGTGGTCCCCGCCGCTGCGACCTGCGCCTCGAACCGGTTGATCTCGTCGAAGCGGCCCTCCCACACCTCCGGGGCGACCAGGTCGTCCACGCGCGCCACGAGCACGTCCTCGTAGTGCGAGCGGTCGAAGACGCCGATGGTGCCGCCGCGGGGCAGCGCACGGCGGATCCGCCACAGGAAGTGGTGGCGACGCTCCTCGGCCGTCGGGACCCCGAACGAGCGGAGGGCCACGCCCTGGGGGTCGACCAGCCCGACCACGTGGCGCACGATGCCGCCCTTGCCGGCCGTGTCGAGACCCTGCAGGACGAGCAGCACGGACCTCGTCCCGCCGGTGCGGCCGTGCGCGAACAGACGCTCCTGCAGGTCGGAGAGCTCGTCGCCGACCGCGGCGAGCGCCGCCTCGCCGTCACGGCGCGACCCCTCGAAGCCCGGCGTCGCCCCCGCGTCGACGTCCGCGAGCCGGAACCCCGGGGTGACACGCAGCAGGTCCGCGACGGCGTCACGCCGTGCCAGGAGCCCCGCTGCGGCGGCCTCGTGGGCGGCAGCCGCCTTCTCGGCGGCCTTGCGGTCCGCCTTGGCCGCCTTCGCGGCGGCCTTCTCGGCGTTCTTGGCGGCCGCCTTCCGCGCGGCCTTCCCCTCGTGCTTCGCCTTCTCGTCCTTCTTCTTGTGCTTCTTCTTCGAGCCCTTCGCCATGGCGGTCTCCTCGGGTGACGAGCACGGAACTGCGGCGTGCGGGACTGCGGTCGTGCGGGACTGCGGGACTGCGGGACTGCGGTCGTGCGGACTGCGGTCGTGCGGGTCGAGCGTCTCAGGGGCGCGCGGCGAAGCGTTCGAGCAGGTCGGCGTGCCCGCCGACGATGACGAGGTCGTTGGCCGAGATGCGGGTCTCCGGCGTCGCGTACTGGAAGTCGATGCCCGGTGACTTCACGCCGATGACCGTGACGCCGTAGCGCTCGCGCACCTTCGACTGCGCGAGCGTGAACCCCTGGGTCTCCTTCGGCGGTCGCATCTTGACGACCGTGAAGCCGTCCTCGACCTCGATGTAGTCGAGCATCTTGCCGCTGACGAGGTGGGCGACGCGGGAGCCGGCGTCGGCCTCCGGCAGCACCACGTGGTGGGCGCCGATGCGCTGCAGGATGCGCGCGTGCTCGGAGCTGATGGCCTTGGCCCAGATCTGGGGCACCCCGATGTCGACGAGGTTGCCGGTGATGAGCACCGACGCCTCGAGGTAGGAGCCGACCCCGACGACCGCGACCGGGAACTCGCGAGCGCCGAGCTGCTCGAGCGCGTCGGGGTTCACGGCGTCCGCCTCGACCAGCGGGATGCGGCCGGCCCACTGCGCGACGAGGTCGGGGTTGCGCTCGACCGCGAGCACGTCCTGGCCCAGCCGGTCCAGCGTGGCGGCGATGGAGGAGCCGAAGCGGCCCAGGCCGATCACCAGGACGCCCTGGTCCTTCTTCGGGGTGCGGGGCGCGGTGCGGGGCTCGCCGCCGCTCGCGCGCAGGTTCTCAGCCAACGATGGGCCTCTCCTCCGGGTAGCGGATGACGCGACGACGGTTGCGCAGCGCGAGCGCCGCGGCAAGCGTCATGGTGCCGGTCCGGCCGATGAACATGAGCACGACGAGCACGTACTTCGCCGGCGGGGGCAGCGTCGGGGTGATGCCGGTCGTCAGACCGCACGTCGCGAACGCCGAGATCGTCTCGAACAGGATGCGGTCCAGGGTGAGCCCTGTCATCGCGAGCAGCAGCAGCGACGCGATCAGCACGATGGTCGCGGAGATGAAGCCGACCGCGATCGCCACCTGGAGCGTCTCGCGCGGGATCCGCCGGCCGAACGCCTCGACGTCGCGGTCGCCGCGGCCCTCGGCGACGATCGCCAGCAGCATGACGGCGAGCGTCGTGACCTTGATGCCGCCCGCGGTGGACGCCGACCCGCCACCGACGAACATCAGGGCGTCGAGGAGCAGCCACGTCCCCTCGTGCATCTGCCCGACGTCCACGGTCGAGAACCCGCCCGAGCGGGGCATGACGCCGGCGAACAGCGACGCGAGTGCCGTGCCACCGGGGTCGAGGGGGCGGAACGTGCCCGGGTTGGTCCACTCGAACGCCGCGACGACGACGGACCCGAAGACGACGAGCGCGAGGCTCGTGGTCAGCGTGAGCTTGGAGTGCAGGTTCCAGCGGCGCGGCTGACGCAGGTGGTGCGCGACGTTGAGGATGACCGGGAAGCCGAGCGACCCGATGAACACCCCGACGGTGATCGGCAGCAGCATCCACCAGTCGGACACGAACGGCGCCAGGCCCTCCGGGGTCGGCACGAACCCCGCGTTGTTGAACGCCGAGACCGCGTAGAACCCGGCGTGCCAGGCGGCCGTGGCCACCGGCTCGCCGTGGACGAGCAGCCGCGGGAACAGCACGATCGCGATGACGATCTCGAGCGCCGTCGAGGTCACGATGACCGTGCGCACCAGCGAGCCGACCTCGCCCAGCCGGGTCACCTTGGTCTCGGACGACACCAGGAGGCGCTGCGTCAGGCCGATGCGCCGCGAGACGGCCATGCCGAGCAGCGACGCGAGCGTCATGACGCCCAGGCCGCCGATCTTGATCGCGACGAGGATGACGACCAGCCCCCAGCCGGACCAGTACTCGCCGGTCGGGACGACGACGAGCCCCGTCACCGTGGTCGCCGACGTCGCGGTGAACAGCGCGTCGACGAACGGTGCGCGCTCGCCGTGCGCGGTCGCCCACGGTGCCGACAGCAGCACCGTGATCAGGGCGATGACGAGCGCGAACACGCCGAGCGCGAGCCGGGCGGGGGACTGCCGCGCCGACCGGTCGACGTACTCGCGCGCACGCCACAGCAGGCCGGGCCCCGCTGCCATCCGACCTCCCGCTGCTCACCTCGTGCCGACAGGCACACTCTGGCACGCGGTGCCGGGGTGCACCCGCCACGGCCCGTCAGGTCGACACGCGCGCCGCGCCGGTGGGACGGTGACCCCATGACGGCCACCGACGGGCGACCCACGGCCACCGGGCGCCCTCCCGTGACGGCGCGGGTGGTGTGGTCGACCGAGCTGCTCGCCTACGACTTCGGGTTCGGGCACCCCATGACGTCCGACCGGATCGACCTGACGATCGCGCTCGCGGCGCAGCTGGGCATCCTCGAGGAGCCCGACGTCGAGGTGGTGGGCGCCGAGCCCGCGTCCGACGCGCTGCTCGCCACGGTGCACGACCCCGAGTACGTCGCGGCCGTCCACGCCGCGGCCGAGCGTGGCGTGCCCGACCTGGTCCGCGGCCTGGGCACGCGCGACGACCCGCTGTTCCCGCAGATGCACGACGCCGCCGCGCGGGTCGTCGCCGGGACCGTCGACGCGGCGCTGGCGGTGTGGCAGGGCCGTGCGGAGCACGCAGTGAACGTCGGCGGCGGTCTGCACCACGCGCGACCGGGCGCGGCGTCGGGCTTCTGCGTCTACAACGACGCCGCGGTCGCGATCCGCGAGCTGCTGGCGGCCGGTGCGCAGCGCGTCGCCTACGTCGACGTGGACGCGCACCACGGCGACGGCGTCCAGGCCGTGTTCTGGGACGACCCGCGCGTCCTGACGGTGTCGGTGCACGAGACGGGTCACGCGCTGTTCCCGGGCACGGGGTACCCGACCGAGACCGGCGGCCCGCACGCCGACGGGACCGCGGTCAACGTCGCGCTGCCGTCCCGGACGGGCGACGCGGGGTGGCTGCGGGCGATCGACGCGGTCGTGCCGGCCGTGGTGCGCGACTTCGCGCCCGACGTCCTGGTCACCCAGCACGGCTGCGACACCCACCTCATGGACCCGCTCGCGACGCTGCGCGTGTCGGTCGACGCCCAGCTCGTCGCCTCGAGGCTGCTGCACGACCTCGCGCACGAGGTGTGCGACGGCCGGTGGGTCGCCCTGGGCGGCGGCGGGTACGCGATCCTCGACGTGGTCCCGCGCACGTGGGCGCACCTGCTGGGGGTCGCGGCCCACCGCCCCGTGGACCCCGCCACGCCCGTGCCCCAGCTGTGGCTCGACGTCGTCCGGCAGCGCTACGGGCGCCAGGCCGTCGCACGGATGACGGACGAGGTCCCGGCCACGTTCAAGCCGTGGTCGACCGGGTACGACCCGGCGGACGACGTGGACCGCGCGATCCGCGCGACCCGGGGAGCCGTCTTCCCGACCCTGGGCCTGGACCCGGACCTCGACTGACGGCGCGCGGGGCGCCGTCCGTGCGCGTGCCGGTGGGCCGGGCGGGTGTCTCCCCTTTCCCACCCGTCACACGCGCCACTACTGTGGAGGCAGCACCCGGTACCTCGGGTGCGCGACGCCGGCGCCCCGGCCAGCAGGAGGGCCGGAGCATGGACGAGGAGCGGGGCGGGCCGCAGGGTCGCGTGCGTTTCCTCACGGTCGTCGAGGTCGCGGAGCTCATGCGGGTCTCGCGGATGACCGTGTACCGGCTGGTGCACGCGGGCGAGCTGCCCGCGGTGCGCGTCGGACGCTCGTTCCGCGTGCCGCAGGATGCGCTCGACGCCTACCTGCGCTCGTCGGCCACGGTCGAGCCCGAGGCCTTCGGCGAGGGTCGTCGCACCTCCTGAGCGCACGTGCCCTGCGGGGTCGGCGTTCGCGGTCGCGGTGCCGGATCGCGTAGTGTGGGTGCTCGGACTTCTGCGTGCGTGGGTGATTCGGGTGGACCCGATGCGCACCGCGCGTCGATCGACCACCATCTCGCGGCCATGTCGGGTCGCGACCGGACACGAGTGAGGACCGCTATGGGCTCCGTCATCAAGAAGCGTCGCAAGCGCATGGCGAAGAAGAAGCACCGCAAGCTGCTTCGCAAGACGCGCCACCAGCGTCGCAACAAGAAGTGAGCTGAGCGCCGTCCGTCGGCGCGCAGTGCACTCCGGGCCCGGTCGACGACCGGGCCCGACGTGTGTCCCGGGCCGCCGACGTGACGGCGCCCGCGTGACCACGGGTACGCCCACGACGACGACGTCGACAGGAGGACCACCATGGCGGTGGCACTCACCCCGCCCATGGGGTGGAACAGCTGGGACTGCTACGGGACCACGGTCACCGAGGCGGAGGTGCTGGCGAACGCGAGGTTCATGGCCGAGCACCTGCTGCCGTACGGCTGGGACACCGTCGTGGTCGACATCGACTGGTCCGACCCCGACGCGCACGCGCACGGCTACAACCAGGACGCCGACCTCGTGCTCGACGCGCACGGCTACCCGCAGCCGGCGCCCGGCCGGTTCCCCTCGGCGGCCGGTGGACGCGGGTTCGCCGAGCTCGCCGCGCAGGTGCACGCGCTCGGCCTGCGCTTCGGCGTGCACGCCCTGCGCGGCATCCCGCGCCGGGCCGTCGCGGCGGGTCTGGCGGTCGAGGGTGCGGGGGACGACGGTGTGACGACCGCCGACATCGCCGACACGTCGTCCACCTGCCCGTGGAACGGCCACATGTACGGCCTGGACCACGGCCACCCGGCGGCGCAGACGTGGCTCGACGGGCTCGTGGCCCAGCTCGCGTCGTGGGGTGTGGACCTCGTCAAGGTCGACGACATGCTCGCGCCGTTCCACGCGGACGCCGTCGCGGCGTGGTCGCGGGCGATCGAGAGGTCGGGCCGCGAGATCGTGCTGTCGCTCTCGCCGGGCACGGCGCTGTCGACCGCGCACCTGCCCGTGCTGCGGACGTACGCGCAGATGTGGCGCGTGTGCGACGACCTGTGGGACCGCTGGGAGGACGTGCACGCCAACTTCGCGCGGCTCGCGCGCTGGGCGCCGTTCCAGCAGCCCGGCGGCTGGGCGGACGCGGACATGCTGCCGCTCGGGCGCATCGGCATCCGCGCCGAGCGCGGCGAGGACCGGTCCTCACGGCTCACGCCGGACGAGCAGCGCACGCTGCTCACGCTGTGGGTCATGGCGCGCTCGCCGCTGATGATGGGCGGCGACCTGCCGACGTCGGACGCCGCGACCGTCGCGCTGCTCACGACGCCCGCGGTCGGCCACGTGCTGCGCACCTCGACCGACGGGCGCGAGCTGCTGCGCGAGCCGGCGGGCGACGGGGAGGTCGTCGTGTGGTCGGCGCGCTCCGCGGCGGACCCGACGCGCTACGTCGCGGTGTTCTGGACGGGGTCGGGGAGCCGCACGCAGTCGCTGGCGCTGTCCGCGCTGGTCGGCGACGCCGCGGCGGCCCGGTCGTGGTCCGTCACGGACCTGTGGACCGGTGACCGGCTGCCCGACGCCGCACCGGCCCCCGGGCGCACCGACGCCCAGCTGGTCGTCGACGTCCCGTCGCACGGCGTGCGCTGGCTGGCGCTCGACCCGGTCTGACGCGTCAGAGCGGCCGTTCGAGCACGTAGTCGTCCTCGACCCGCTCGCCGACCCGGAAGTGTCGGGTGCCCACGACCGCGAATCCCTCGCGCGCGTAGAACGCCTGCGCGCGGGTGTTGTGCTGGTTGACGCCCAGCCAGAGCCCCGAGCCACCGAGGGCGCGGGCGTGGTCGAACGACGTGCGCAGCAGCGCGGACGCCACGCCCGCGCCGTGGTGGTCGGGGTGCACGTAGCACTTCGAGAGCTCGACCGCGGGGCGGATGTGCACGGCCGCGGCCGTGTCCTCGTCGGTGGGCTCACCGGCCACGAGCATCGTGTAGCCCAGGAGCTCGTCGTCGGGCGTCGCGGTCACCAGGACCGCACGGTCCGGTGCGGACGTGTGCTCGAGGAACCGCGCGGCGCTCAGGTGCGCCGCCAGGAAGGCCTGCTGGTCCTGCGCGGTCGAGCCCGGCGGGCACGCCAGGGGGAACGTGATCGCGGCGAGCTCCGCGAGGGCGGCCGCGTCCTGGGGCCGGGCGGTGCGCACGGCCCAGTCGGTCCGGATGGTCATCCTGCTCCTACGCGTCGTCGGATCGAGCGGCTCACGGCGCGCACCACGACGGCCACGGCCCAGGCGAGGCCGGCGAGGCTCGCGGCGTTGACGCCGCGGCGCGCCTGGCGCCGTCGGGACCGGAACTCGCGCACGGGCCAGCCCACCTCGGCGGCGTGCCGGCGCAGCCGTCCGTCGGGGTTGATGGCGCACGGGTGCCCGACGGTCGAGAGGATCGGCACGTCGTTCGTCGAGTCGCCGTAGGCGTGGCACGCGCGCAGGTCGTACCCCTCGCGGAGCGCCAGCGCGCGGACGGCGCTCGCCTTGGCCTCGCCGTGCAGCAGGTCGCCGACGAGCCGGCCGGTGTAGAACCCGTTCTCGTGCTCCGCGACGGTGCCCAGCGCGCCGGAGGCGCCGAGGCGGCGCGCGATGAGCTCACCGATCTCCACGGGCGTCGCGGTGACGAGCCACACGGCGTGGCCCTCGGCCAGGTGAGCGTCGAGCAGCGCGCGCGTGCCGGGGTAGATGCGCAGCGACAGGACCTCGTCGTAGACGTCCTCGGCGATCGCGGTGACCTCGGCGACCGAGCGCCCGCGCATGATGTCCAGCGCCCGGGTGCGCAGCTCGTCGATCTGCTCGCGGTCCTCGCCGAACACGCGGTAGCGCGCCTGCTGCACGGCGAACCGGACGAGGTCGAAGTTGCGGAAGAACCCGCGGCGGTACAGCCCCACCGCCAGGTGGAAGGAGCTGGCCCCCCGGATGATGGTGTTGTCGACGTCGAAGAACGCGGCGACGCGCGTGTCGTCGGGCACCAGCGCCGCGCGCGGCGTCTCGGCGGTCGCGGCGACGACGGCGCGCTCGTCCGATCCGTCGCCAGCGTGCATCCGGCCACTGTAACGAGCGGGGCGGCGCCCGTCGCGGACCCGACCAGGAGCCGGTCGGCGTGGCGGTCTAGCCTGGGCGCCGTGAGCGACACGACGACGGCCCGCGTGGTGCTCTACGGGCGGGCCGGCTGCCACCTGTGCGACGAGGCGCGCGCGCTCGTCGAGCGCGTGTGCGCGGACGTGGGCGCGACGTGGGCCGAGGTCGACGTCGACGTCCCGGGGCCCGACGGCCGTGTCCTGGCCGACGAGCTGGGCGAGATGGTGCCGGTCGTCGACGTGGACGGCGTGCGCCGCGGGTACTGGCGGATCGACGAGGCCCGCCTGCGGCGCGCCCTCGCTCGCGGCGGCGGCAGGCCCTAGCGTGTGACACCTGGCGCCGGGGCCGTGCCCGGCGCGCGGCGTACGGAGGGTCGTGTGGACGATCGGCGCACCGCTGGGCGACGTGCCGGCGACGGGCGTGCCGGTCGTGACGGGCAGCCGGTGCCGCCCGCGACGGTGGGTCGGCTGCCGGGCTACCTGCGTGCGCTCGAGGCGACGGCGTCCGACGGCGCCGTCCTGACGTCGTCCGAGGAGCTCGCGGCGCGGGCCGGGGTGACGTCGGCGCAGCTGCGCAAGGACCTGTCGTTCCTGGGGTCGTACGGCCGGCGCGGCGTCGGCTACGACGTGGGGCACCTGCGCGAGCAGATCACGGTGGTGCTGGGCCTGGCGGACGTGCGGCGCGTGCTGCTCGTCGGGGTGGGCAACCTGGGGCACGCGCTCGCGAACTACGCGGGCATCGCGGAGCGCGGGTTCGTGCTGGTGGGGCTGGTCGACACGGACCCGGCGGTGGTGGGCACGACGGTGGCGGGCCTGGAGGTCGAGCACGCCGACGACCTGCGGCAGGTCGTGCAGCGGACGGGCGCGACGATCGCGGTGCTGACGACCCCGGCGGCGGTCGCGCAGCGCGTGTGCGACGAGCTCGTCGCGGCCGGCGTGGTGGGGATCCTCACGTTCGCGCCGTGCGCGCTGCGCGTGCCCGCGCACGTGGACGTGCGGGCGGTGGACGTCGCCTCCGAGCTGCAGATCCTGGCGTTCCACGACCGCGCGCGCAGCGTCGGGGGTGGTGCGTCGTGAGGCGCGCGTCCCGCCGGTCGCCCCGGACGCCGGGTGCGCTGCGGATGCCGTGCGCGCCGGGGACGCCGCGAGGGCGCGACCGGGGCGGGCGCGCCCCCGCGGGGACGTGCGTGCCGGCGGGTGCCGGCGTGCGGCGTCAGGCCTTGATGGCGGAGACGTCCAGGTCGATGCGCACCTTGTCGGCGACGAGCACGCCGCCGGCCTCGAGCGCGGCGTTCCACGTCAGGCCGAAGTCCTTGCGCGAGATGGTGACCTTGGCCTCGAAGCCGGCGCGGGTGTTGCCGAACGGGTCGACGGCCGTGCCGTTGAACTCGGTCTCGAGCTCGACCTCGCGCGTGACGCCGTGGATCGTCAGGTCGCCGACGATGACGTGGTCCTTGCCGGACGTGCGGATCGCGGTCGACGTGAACGTCCACTCGCCGAAGCTCTCGACCTCGAAGAAGTCGTTGCTCTTGAGGTGGCCGTCGCGGTTGGCGTCGCCGGTGTTGACGGTCGACGGGTCGAGCGTCACGGCGACGGACGACGACTCGAGGTCCTCGCCGACGGTGAGGACGCCCGAGGTCACCGCGACGGTGCCGCGGACCTTGGAGATGCCCGCGTGGCGGACCGTGAAGGACGCCTCCGTGTGCGAGGGGTCGATGTTCCAGGTGCCGGCGGTGAGGCCGGTGGGCAGCGCGGTCATGGGGTCCTCCGTGGTCGGTGCCGAGCGAATCGTTGATTCGACAAGTATGTGTTGTTGATCTTTCTACTACAGTGGGGTGCGTGCCGCAACCCCCCGCACACCAGGAGGACGACGTGCCGACCCGCAGCACGACCGCCGATCGCCGGACCGACGACGCGCCTGCTGCCCCGCGTGATCCTGCCTCGACGGGCGCACGGCCGGCCCCGGACACGCACGACGCCCCGTCGCAGGACGCCCCGCAGCAGGAGGCGGCCGTCCGCTGGCTGAGCGAGCCGCAGCAGCGCCAGTGGCGCGCCTTCCGCGACGGCACCGCGCTGCTGTTCGACGTCCTGGCCCGCGAGCTCGACGACGGCAGCGGCCTGTCACTGGGGGAGTACGAGGTGCTCGTCCGGCTCTCGGAGGCGCCCGGCCACGCGCTGCGGATGTCCGAGCTGGCCGACGACCTCGCGCACTCGCGCAGCCGGCTCACCCACACCGTGGCCCGCATGGAGCGCGACGGGATCGTGCGCCGCGAGCCCGCCCGCGACGACGCGCGCGGCGTCAACTGCGTGCTCACCGAGCACGGGTGGCAGGTGCTCGTCGACGCCGCCCCCGGCCACGTGGAGTCCGTCCGGGCCCACCTCGTGGACGTCCTCGACGACGAGCAGCTCGCGGCGCTCGGTGCCGCCATGCAGGTCGTCGTCGAGCACCTGCGCGGCCCCGCCTGCCCACCGGCGGGCGGCACCCCGTCCGCACCGCCCGCCTGAGGGCGGGGGACCGGGCACCCAGGAGACTTTGCGAGACTGTGCACATGGTCGCCACGACGGTCCACCTGCTGCGGCACGGTGAGGTCCACAATCCCGAGGGCCTGCTCTACGGCAGGCTGCCCGGCTACCGGCTCTCCGAGCGAGGGCTGGAGATGGCCGAGCTCGTCGCGCGGACGCTCGCGGGCGAGCAGGACGCGCCCCGCCGCGACGTCGTCGTCGTCACCGCGTCACCGCTGCAGCGGGCGCAGGAGACGGCCGCACCGATCGCCGCAGCCTTCGGGCTCGCCGTCGGCACCGACGACCGGCTCATCGAGGCCGAGAACCACTTCCAGGGCCAGCGGTTCGGCGTCGGCGACGGCTCGCTGCGCCACCCCGAGCACTGGCCGCACCTGCGCAACCCGTTCCGCCCGTCGTGGGGCGAGCCGTACGCCGAGCAGGTCGACCGCATGCTCGCCGCGGTGGACGCGGCCCGCGTCGCCGCGCGCGGCCACGAGGCCGTCCTGGTCAGCCACCAGCTGCCGATCTGGGTGACGCGCCTCGCGCTCGAGAACCGTCGGCTGTGGCACGACCCCCGCCGCCGGCAGTGCTCCCTCGCGTCCCTCACGTCCCTGCGGTTCGAGGACGACACGCTCGTCGGCGTCGGCTACGGCGAGCCCGCCGCCGCGCTGCTGCCCGGGGCCTCGGCCGTCTCCGGAGCCTGACGTGCGCCGACGCCCCGCCCGGCCACGTGCCGTCCTCGCCCTGCTCACCGCGGGCACCGCGCTCGCGCTCGTCCTCGGCGGCTGCGCGGACGACGGCCGCGGCACCCCGCAGGACGTCGTGGACCAGGGCTACCAGTCCGGCGACGGGTCCACCACGACGTGGCCCGCCGCCGACCGGCTCGGGCCGCTCGAGATCACCGGCACGGACTACGAGGGCACGCCGCACGACCTCGCGCAGTGGCGCGGGGACGTCGTGCTGCTCAACACGTGGTACGCCGCGTGCCCCCCGTGCCGGGCCGAGGCCCCGGACCTCGCCGCCGTGGCCACCGACTACGCCGACCAGGGTCTGCACGTGCTCGGCATCAACAGCCGTGACGCCGCGGGCGCCGCCCAGGCCTTCCAGCGTCAGCTCGAGGTGCCGTACCCCTCGCTCGACGACACCGGCGGTGGCGCGATCGCCGCGCTGCAGGGCGTCGTGCCCGTCAACGCGGTGCCCACGACGGTCCTCCTCGACCGCGAGGGCAGGGTCGCCGCGCGCGTGCTCGGGCTCGTCGAGCCCTCGACGCTGCGCTCGCTCGTCGACGAGCTCCTCGCCGAGGAGGCGCCGTGAGCGCCGGCCTGGTCGCGCTCGGCGTCGGCTCGACCGTCGCCGACGGCTCGCTGCTGCTCGCGGTGCCCGTCGCGCTGCTCGCCGGCGTGGTGTCCTTCGCGTCGCCCTGCGTGCTGCCCCTCGTGCCGGGGTACCTCGGGCTGCTCGGGGGCCTGGTCGGCGGCGGCCCGCGCCGCACGCCGGGTGCCGGGCTCGGCATCGTCGACGCGACCGACGTGGTCCGGTCCGGTGCCCGGCCCGCCCAGACCCCGCATGCCGCGCCCGCGGCGCCTGCAGCGCCCGTGGGCGACGCGGTGCCGCTGACGGTGCCGGCCGGCCGGCGCACGCTCGCGCTCGGCGTCTCGCTCTTCGTCGCCGGGTTCTCGGCGGTCTTCATCGCCTTCGGGGCGCTCGCAGGCTCGCTCGGCGCCGCCCTGTGGCAGTGGCAGGACCCGGTGAGCCGCGTGCTCGGCGCCCTGACCGTCGTGCTCGGCCTCGCGTTCCTCGGTGCCGTGCCGTTCCTCGCGCGTGAGCGGCGCCTGCGGCTCGCGCCGCGCGCCGGCGTGTGGGGCGCACCGCTGCTCGGCGTCGCGTTCGGCCTGGGCTGGACCCCCTGCATCGGCCCCACGCTCGCCGCGATCCTCACGCTGTCCCTCACCGGCGGGTCCGCGGGACGCGGCGCGCTGCTCGCGGCCGCGTTCTGCCTCGGCCTGGGCCTGCCCTTCGTCCTCGTCGGGCTGGGCCTGCAGCGCTCGCAGCGTGCGCTGGGGTGGCTGCGGCGGCACCGCCTCGCCGTGCAGCGCACCGGCGGCGCCGTGCTCGTCGTGCTCGGCCTCGCGCTGCTCACCGGTGCGTGGGGCGCGTGGGCGGCCTGGCTGCAGGGTGTCCTGACCGGTGGCGACCCGTTCGTGCCCGCGCTGTGAGCGGCGAGCCGACGCGCGGCGCCCCCCGGACCGCGTACCACCCGGAGGGCCTCGACGACGCGTTCAGCGACGGCGGCGCGCAGCGGACCCCCGACGGGCAGGGCCCCGACGCGCAGGGCGTGGACGCCGCGCTGCCCGCCATCGGCGTACGGGGCTGGCTGCGCTGGGCGTGGCGCCAGCTCACCAGCATGCGGGTCGCGCTCCTGCTGCTCGTGCTGCTCGCGGTGGCGGCTGTGCCCGGCACCATGTTCCCGCAGCGGCCGCAGGACCCCGCGGGCGTCGCCGCCTACGTCACCGAGCACCCGTCGACCGGGCCGTGGCTCGACCGGCTCGGGTTCTTCGACGTCTACGCCTCGGTCTGGTTCTCGGCCGTCTACCTGCTGCTGTTCGTGTCCCTCGTCGGCTGCATCGTGCCGCGCGCCCGCGTGCACGCCGCGGCGCTGCGCGGGCGCCCGCCGCGCACACCGCGCCGGTTCGGCCGCTTCCCCGCGCAGGGTGCCGGGACGTCGGACGCCCCGCCGCAGGTCGTGGCGGAGCGCGCGGCGGCCGTGCTGCGGCGCCGTCGGGCCGGCGTGCCCGCTTTCCGCGTCGACGTGCACGACGAGGGCGCCGGGACCTGGTCGGTGTCCGCGGAGCGCGGCTACCTGCGCGAGACGGGCAACCTCGTGTTCCACCTGGCGCTGCTCGGCCTGCTCGTCGCCATGGCGACGGGCCAGATGCTGCACTACCGCGGTCAGGCGATCGTCGTGCAGGGCACCGGTTTCGCCAACGTGCAGGCGTCGTACGACACGTTCGAGCGCGGGACCGCGTTCGACCCCGCCGACCTCGTGCCCTTCACGATGCGCCTCGACGACTTCGAGGCGCGGTTCGACCCCGAGACGCTGCAGTCCCGCGACTTCACCGCGCACGTGACCGTCACCGAGCCCGGGCAGGAGCCCGAGCAGCGCACGGTGAAGGTGAACCACCCGACGGTGGCGGGCGGCGCGAAGGTGTACCTCCAGGGCAACGGCTACGCCCCCGCGGTCACGGTGCGCGACGCCGCCGGTGAGGTCGCGTTCTCGGGCCCCGTGCCGTTCCTCCCGCAGGACGAGGTGTACACGTCGCGCGGCGTGATCAAGGTGCCCGACGTCTCCGGCGACCAGCCGCAGATCGGGCTCGTCGGCTTCCTGCTGCCGACGGCCGTCGAGCCCGCCCCCGGGCTGTGGCGCTCGGTCGACCCGCAGCCCGTCGACCCGTTGCTCGTGCTGTCGGTGTGGGAGGGCAACCTCGGGCTCGACACCGGCGTGCCGCAGAACGTGTACCGGCTCGACGAGTCGCGCATGGAGCAGGCCGTCGACGAGGCAGGCGACGCCGTGACGCTCTACCTGCGACCCGGTGAGACGGTCGAGCTGCCCGACGGCCTGGGCACGCTGACGTTCGACGCGCTGCCGCGGTTCGTCGCGCTGGACCTGCGCCACGACCCGTCGCTGGCGTGGGTGCTCACGTTCGCGCTCCTCGCGGTCGCCGGCCTCATGGCGTCGCTGTTCGCACCCCGCCGCCGGCTGTGGATCCGCGCGGCACCCGGCACCCCGGACGAAGGTCCCGGCACCGCGGCTACAGTGGTGAGCGCCGCCGGGCTCGCCCGCGGCGACGACGTGGGCCTGCAGCCCGAGCTCGACCGCGTCCTCGCGCAGGTGCTCGACGCGCCGGCGACCCCGTCGCCCGCGACGGACGTGCACGACCACACGACCGGGACCGGTACGACCGGGCCCGACACCCCGCAGGAGGGCAGGACATGACCGTCGCCGAGCTGAGCGACCTGTTCGTGTGGTCGGCGGCGACCGCGCTGACCATCACGCTGATCGCGTACGCGGTCGAGCTCGCGCGGATCACCGAGGCCGCCCAGGCCGCCCGCGCCGTGCGCGTGCCCGTGACCGTCGGGGGCGGCACCGCCGCGCCCGACGCGGAGTCGCGCGCGGGCGCCACGACGGTGGCGTCGCCGGCGGGCCGCGCCGCGGGTATCGCGCGCTCGACGCTCGCGCTCGGCACCCTGCTCCTGCTCGTCGCCATCGTGCTGCGCGGTGTCGCCGCCGGACGCTGGCCGACCGCGAACATGTACGAGTTCACGATCGTCGGGACGTTCTGCGCGCTCGTCGCGCTCGTCGTCCAGCAGCGTCGCCGGCCCATCGCGTTCGTCGGGGTGGTCGTGTCCGGCATCGCGGTGCTGGGGCTGGTCCTGGCGCTGAACACGCTGCACGTGCAGGCGGACGCGGTGCAGCCGGCGCTGCAGCGGTACTGGCTGGTCCTCCACGTGGGTGTCGCGATCATCGCCACCGGGATCTCGACCGTCGCGTTCGCGACGACCGTCCTGCAGGTCCTGCGCGACGCCCGCGACGAGCGCCGGTCGCGCCTCGAGCAGCCCTGGTCGCAGCTCGACGGCGTGCGTCGGGCCCTCCACGGCGCACGCGTCACCGGGCCGGCCTTCGCCTGGCTCGAGCAGGTGCCCGACGCGCGACGGCTCGAGGCGTCGGCGTTCCGTCAGCACGCGGTCGCGTTCGTCCTGTGGACGCTGACCCTCATCGGCGGCTCCATCTGGGCCGAGGAGGCGTGGGGCCGGTACTGGGGCTGGGACCCCAAGGAGGTCGGCACGTTCGTCACGTGGGTCGTGTACGCCGCCTACCTGCACGCCCGCACGACGCGTGGCTGGGCGGGGCGCCGCGCCGCGTACCTCGTGTTCGTCGCCTACGGCGTCGTGCTCGCCAACTTCACGGTGGTCAACCTGTTCATCCCCGGCAACCACTCGTACTCGGGGCTCTGAGCTGCGGCTCTGAGCTGATCCGGGCGCTGAGCCGACGCCGGACGCCGGCGCGTCAGGCGGAGGGCGTCCCGTCCGTCGTCCCGGCCGGGCCGGTGCCGTCGACGTGGTCGTCGTGCGGGCCCGGGTCCGCCGCGCCGTCCTGCCGCTCGCGGCGCCGGCGCTCCTGGTCGAGCCGGAACAGGAACTCGGGGTCGTCGTCCGGCGCGACCGGACCGCCGCCGCGCGGACCGGCGGAGCCGGTGTGCGGCGTGCCGCGGCTCACCACGAGCCAGACCACGCCACCGGCGACCGGGACCAGCACGACGAGCAGCAGCCACAGCGGGACCGGGAGCCCGCGCCGGACGCGCGCGTCACTGCCCAGGACGTCGAAGACGCAGTAGACGACGAAGGCGACCACGAGGACGAGCGGCAGGTACCTGAGCACCTGTCCACCCTAGACGGGACGGCGGGCGCCTACCCTGGGGGAGTGCCCGTCGTCGTCTACTCCCTGCTGCGCGCCGCGCTGTTCCTCGCCGCCACCGGTCTGCTCTGGTGGGCCGGGATGCGCTCGTGGCTCGCCCCCGTCCTCGCCGCCGTGATCGCGTGGGGCCTGTCCTACGTCCTGCTGCCGCGCCAGCGCGACGCGGCCGCGGTGCACCTCGCGGAGCGTGCCGAGCAGCGCCGCGCTCGCGGCGGCCTCGGCGCGCGCGCCCGCGAGGACGCGGCCGCCGAGGACGCCGCCGCCGACGGCACGCTCGACCGGTAGCGCCGACCTCAGAGCGCGAGACCCAGCCCGAGCAGCATGCCGAACGCGAGCTCGAGCAGGCCGGTGCCGCCCAGCACGGGCACGAGCGCGATGCCGCGGGCACCCGCGAGCACGCCGGCGGCCAGGATCGCGGCGGGTGCCAGCAGCAGCAGGACGAGCAGCGACCACGGTGCCGCGAAGGCGCACAGCGCCCCGAGCAGGATGGGCAGCAGGACCATCACCGCGTACAGGCGGCGTGCCCGGTGGTCCCCGATGCGCACCGCGAGCGTGCGCTTGCCGGCGAGGACGTCGGTCGGCACGTCACGCAGGTTGTTGACCATCAGCAGGGCGCACGCGAGCAGACCGATCGCCACGGCCCCCAGCACGGCGGGCCACGTCACGTACCCCGCCTGCGTGTACGTCGTGCCCAGCACGGCGACGAGGCCGAAGAAGACGAACACCCCGACCTCCCCGAGCCCGAGGTACCCGTACGGCCGCTTGCCGCCCGTGTACGTCCACGCGCCGACGACGCACAGCACGCCCACGGCGATCAGCCACCACGCGCTCGTCAGCACGATCAGCCACATGCCCAGGGCGCACGCGACCGCGAACGCCAGGAAGGCGGCGTTGCGCACCTGGTGCGGCGGCGCGGTCCCGGAGGCCGTGAGGCGCAGCGGTCCGACCCGGTCGACGTCGGTGCCGCGCACGCCGTCGGAGTAGTCGTTGGCGAAGTTGACCGCCACCTGCAGCGCGAGACCGACGCCCGCCGCGAGCAGCGCGTGGCCTGCGTGCGCGGCGTCGACCTGTGCCGCCGCGCCGGTCCCGACGAGCACGGGGGCGACGGCGGCGGGCAGCGTGCGCGGACGCGCACCGGCGAGCCATTCGGAGGCGGTGGCCATCGTGCTCCTGTTCGTCAGGGGAGAGCGCGTCGGGTCGGACGCGGGTCGGGTCAGGTGGCCGGGGGCCGGGTCATCAGCTGCGTCGCGAGCCGCGCGACGGCGCGACGGTCGGCCTTGCCGGGCCCGCGCAGGGGCAGCGCGTCGACCACGAGGACCTGGCGGGGCGCGCTGGCCGGCCCGAGCGCGGAAGCCACGGCGGTGCGCAGCGCCGTCAGCGGCGGCGCCGTGCCGTCGCGCGTCACGACGACGGCGACGACCGACTGCCCCCAGTGCTGGTCCGGCACGCCGACGACGCACACCTCGCGCACGCCGGCCAGGCCGGCGACGACCTCCTCGACGGCGAGCGGGTCGACCTTGACCCCGCCGGTGACCAGGACGTCGTCGAGCCGTCCCAGGACGTGCAGGACGCCGTCGTCGACCCGGCCGCGGTCGGACGTGCGCAGCCAGCGGCGGCCGCCGCTGGTGGCGAACGCGGTGGCGTCCAGGTCGGGGCGGTGCAGGTAGCCGGTCGCCAGGACGGGGCCCGCGAGCGCGACTCGCTGCTCGGCGTCGACGGCCACCGTGACGCCGTCCAGCGCGCGCCCGTCGTAGACGCAGCCGCCGCACGTCTCCGTCATGCCGTAGGTCGTCACGACGCGCAGCCCGGCGGCGTGCGCGCGCGCCAGCAACGACGGCGGGCACGCGGCGCCGCCCACGAGGACCGCGTCGAAGGCCCGCGTCGCGGCCGTGGCGTCCGGGTCGTCGAGCACACGCACGAGCTGCGTGGGGACCAGCGACGTGTAGTGCGGTCCGGGGCCGGCGGTCTCCGCGCGCACGGCCTGCGCGAACGTCGGCGCGCGGAAGGGACCGGCGGGGAGCGTCGCGAGCCCGCGGCCCGCGAGCAGCGCGCGCACGATCACCTGCAGCCCCGCGACGTGGTGCACGGGCAGGGCCAGGAACCAGGAGCCCGGCCCGCCGAGCCGGGCCGCGGTCGCGTCCGCCGACGCGCGCAGGGCGTCGGCCGAGAGCATGACGTCGCGGGGGCGCCCGGTGGACCCGGACGTCCGCACCACGAGCGCCACCTCGGGCGGCACCTGGAGGGCGGCACCGGGCGACGCGTCGTCGAGGGCCCGCACCGCGGGGCCCGTGCCGTCCAGCGCCGCGGTCAGCGCGGGGACGAGGTCCTGTGCGTCCGCGGGCACGTCGCGCAGCGGCCGGTTCACCCGCACAGCGTAGGTCGTCCGTCCCGCCCCGCGCGCCGCGGCTGCGGGGACGGGCGCCGGGGACGCCGCGCCGCGCGGCGCCGACAGCCGTGGTGCACGCGGGCGTCGAGGCAGGCGTCGTAGAGTGTCCCGCGATCCGGCAGGCCGGGCGGGGTCCCGCCGCGCGCGACCGGATCGCGCAGGTGGCAGATCGCCGCGGCGGCGGTGGACGGGAGCGACGATGGCAGCGACGGTGGCACGCAGGGGCTCGACGCGCACGGCTCCGGGGAGCAGGTGGCGGGGTCGGTCCGGTGCCCTGGCGGCGACCGGTGCCCTGCTCGCGCTCGCCGCGTGCGGCTCGCCGGCGACGACGTCGCCCGCGCCCACGGTGACGGCCCAGGCGGACGTCGTCGCGGACAAGCAGGCCGTGCCCGCTCCCGAGGTGCCGGCGACGTGGCCGCTGACGGGTGTCGAGGGCACCCCCGACCCGCGTCCCGCGATCGCGGTGAAGGTCGAGAACACCGCGGTCGCGCGCCCCCAGTCCGGGCTGGACCAGGCCGACGTGGTCTGGGAGACGATCGTCGAGTTCGAGGTCTCGCGGTTCGTCGCCGTGTTCCACTCGCAGGCGCCCGAGGAGGTCGGGCCCATCCGGTCCGTGCGTCCCATGGACCCGCTGATCGTCGCGCCGCTGGGCGGGATGCTCGCGTTCTCCGGCGGGCAGGCCGGCATCCTCGACCTCGTCGCCGCGTCGGGCGTGCAGGAGATCTCGCACGACGCGGGTGCACCCGGGCTCGAGCGCGTCCGGACGCGCAAGGCACCGCACAACGTCTACGGCTCGCTGAGCACGTGGTGGGGCATCGCCGAGCCGGGGCGCACGGCGCCGCCGGAGCAGTTCGGCTTCGCGCGCAGCGCGGACCGGGCCGCCGCGGCGACGGCCGGCAGCCCGGCCGGGACGCTCTCGTTCCGCCTGTCCGGCCAGTCCCAGCCCGTCTGGACGTGGGACGCGGGGAGCGGGACGTGGCTGCGCTCGGAGGGCTCGGAGCCCGCGACCGCGGCGAGCGGGAACCGGCTGTCGGCGGTCAACGTCGTCGCCGTCACGGCCCCCCACCCGAACACGCCCTTCGGCGCGCAGGGCGGTGCCCCCGTCCCCACGTACGAGCTCGTCGGCTCCGGGGACGCGGTCATCGCGTCCGGTGGCAAGACGGTCGCGGCGCGCTGGCAGAAGGACGCGCAGGACCAGCCGATGCGCCTGCTGCTGCCCGACGGCTCGGAGGCGGACCTGGCGCCCGGCAACACGTGGGTCGAGCTGATCCCGGCCGGCTCGGGCTCGCTGACGGTCTCCTGACGGACTCGTGACGGCCTCCTGACGGGGGGCGGTCGTCCGTTGCGATACCTGAGACGGACAACCGCGGGCGGCGGTGTCCTCCCCACGGTGGAGCGTGTGCTACCTGCGGGTTGACGCCGGCCGGCACGGCCCGTCCCGTGGGGCGATGTCCCGCGCGCGGCGCCGGACGACGCTGGTGGCATGGCCGCACACACCTCGCTCCCCGCCTCCGTCCGCCCCGCACGTGCCGCCCGCCGCGACCCCGAGGACCACTCGGTGCGCTCGGCGGTCGCGGTCGTCGTCGCCGGCGTGGTCCTCGTCGCGCTGCTCGTCGGCGGCGGCGCCGTGGTCGCCACGCTCGTCGACCTCACGTCCTGGATGGGCGCCGCCTGACGCGGCACCGCCCGTCGCGCACCGGGCGCGCCCCGGGCGGGACGTCCGCCGACCTCGCCGCGCGCGTCAGTACGCGTACGGGAAGCCGGACCAGTCCGGGTCGCGACGCTGCAGGAACGCGTCGCGCCCCTCGACGGCCTCGTCCGTCATGTACGCCAGGCGGGTCGCCTCACCGGCGAACACCTGCTGGCCGGCCAGGCCGTCGTCGGCCAGGTTGAACGCGAACTTCAGCATCCGCACCGCCTGGGGCGACTTGGTCGCCACGATGCGCGCGTACTCCAGGCCGGCCTCCTCGAGGTCGCCGTGCGCCACGACGTCGTTGACGGCGCCCCACGCGAGCGCGTCGTCGGCCGAGTACTCGCGCGCCAGGAAGAAGATCTCCCGCGCCCGCTTCTGCCCCACCTGACGCGCCAGCAGCGCCGAGCCGTACCCGCCGTCGAAGGACCCGACGTTCGCGTCGGTCTGCATGAACCGGGCGTGCTCGCGGCTCGCGATGGTGAGGTCCGCGACGACGTGCAGCGAGTGCCCGCCGCCGGCGGCCCAGCCGTTGACGAGGGCGACGACGACCTTGGGCATCGTCCGCATCAGCCGCTGCACCTCCAGGATGTGCAGCCGCCCGGCGCGCGCCGGGTCGACGGCCGCGTCGGTGTCGCCGTCGGCGTAGCGGTAGCCGTCGCGGCCCCGGATGCGCTGGTCCCCGCCCGAGCAGAACGCCCAGCCGCCGTCCTTGGGGGACGGTCCGTTGCCCGTCAGCAGCACCGTTCCCACGTCGGACGTCGTGCGCGCGTGGTCGAGGACGCCGTACAGCTCGTCGACGGTGTGCGGGCGGAAGGCGTTGCGCACCTCGGGGCGGTGGAACGCCACGCGCACGACGGGCAGGTCCCGCTCGACGGCGCCCGCCGCGCGCTGCTCGGCCGTGGGGCGCGCCCGCCCGCGGTGGTAGGTCACGTCGGTGAGGTGCTCGAAGCCCTCCACGTCGCGCCAGCGCGTCGGGTCGAACGTCTCCGAGACGCGCACGGGCAGGGGGGCGGGGCCGCCGTTCTCACTCACCGGACCACCCTAACGAGGCCGCGTCCGACGCCCGCCACCGGCCCGTGCCCGGTCGGCCCCCCGGCACGGGCGGCATAGCCTGGGGTGATGGGTGCCGAGCCGGACGTCGTCGTGTGGGACGTGCCGCTGCGCACGCGGTTCCGCGGTCTGACCCGGCGTGACGGCGTCCTGGTGCGCGGTGACGCGGGGTGGGGCGAGTTCAGCCCGTTCTGGGACTACGACGACGCCGCCGCGCTGCGCTGGTGGCGGGCGGCGCGCGAGGCGGCCGACGAGGGGTGGCCCGCGGCCGTGCGCACGCACGTGCCCGTGAACGTCACCGTCCCGGCCGTCGACGCCGAGCACGCGCACCGCATCGTGACCGGGTCCGGGGGGTGCCGCACCGCCAAGGTCAAGGTCGCGGAGCCGGGGCAGCCCGCGGGCGCCGACGAGGCCCGCCTCGAGGCCGTGCGCGACGCGCTGGGCCCCGACGGTGCGATCCGCGTCGACGCCAACGCGGCCTGGGACGTGGACACGGCGGTCGCGCGGCTCGCGGCGCTCGACCGGGCCGCCGGCGGCCTCGAGTACGCCGAGCAGCCCGTGGTCGGGGTGGACGACCTCGTCGCGCTGCGGCGCCGCACGCACGTGCCGCTCGCGGCGGACGAGGCGGTGCGGCGCACCGACGACCCGCTGGAGGTCGTGCGCCGGCACGCCGCCGACGTCATGGTCCTCAAGGTGCAGCCGCTCGGGGGCGTGCGCGCGTGCCTGCGGCTCGCGGAGCAGGCGGGCATGCCGGTGGTCGTGTCGTCGGCGCTCGAGTCGTCCGTCGGGCTCGCCGCCGGGCTCGCGCTGGCCGCCGCGCTGCCGGAGCTGCCGTACGCGTGCGGCCTCGCGACCGCGGCGCTGCTGGCCGACGACCTCGTGACCGACCCGCTGCTGCCCCGCGACGGCGCGATCGAGGTCCGACGGCCCGTCCCGAGCGCGGCGCTGCTGCGTGCCGCCGCGGCGCCGCCGACCCTGGCGGCGCGCTGGGACGCGCGGCTCGCGGCCGTGCGGGCTCGGGCATGATGGCGGGCGTGACGCCCCCGCCCGAGGACCCGCCCGTGCGCCGCCGGCGGCGCGCGCCGGCAGGCCCCGCACGCACCGCCGGCTCGCCGCCGTCGCCGGCCGTCGCGGCCGCCCGCGTCCTGGTCCAGGCGCTCGCGGCGCTCGGCGTGCGGGACGTCGTGCTGGCTCCCGGGTCGCGCAGCGCACCGCTCGCGTACGCGCTCGCCGACGCGGCGCTCCCGGACGGTGAGCGTCCCGCGGGGGCGCCGGCGCTGCGGCTGCACGTGCGCATCGACGAGCGGGACGCCGGGTTCCTGGCCCTGGGCCTGACCAAGGCGTCCGTGCACGCGGGGGAGCGCGGCCCGTCGCCCGCGCGCCCGGTCGCGGTCGTCACGACCTCCGGCACGGCGGTGGCGAACCTGCACCCCGCGGTCCTCGAGGCGCACCACGCGGGTCTGCCGCTCGTGCTGCTCACGGCCGACCGGCCCCACGAGCTGCGCGGCACGGGCGCGAACCAGACGACCGAGCAGCCGCAGATGTTCGCGTCCGCCGTGCGCCTCGTCGTCGATGTGCCCGCGCCGGCCGGGCTCCCCGGCGAGGACCGCGACCTGCGGCGCACGGTGTCCCGCGCGCTGGCCGCGGCGACCGGCGCCCGCACGGGCGACCCCGGGCCCGTCCACCTCAACCTCGCGTTCCGCGACCCGCTCGTGCCGGGCGACGAGCCGTGGCCGGCACCGGCCGACGCGGGCCTGTCGCACGTCACCGCGCGCGCCCAGCCCGCGGAGCACGCGGCAGCCTCGACCGGCGCCCTCCCGCTCGTGGTCGACCTGCTCGACGATGCCGGCGACGAGCGGGCACGGGCCTCGCGGCGTGCCCGTGGCGCGGTGCCCACGGTCGTGGTCGCCGGCGACGGCGCCGGCCCCGGCGCGGCGCGCCTCGCCGAGGCGAACGGGTGGCCGCTGCTGGCCGAGCCCTCGTCCGGTGCGCGGCAGGGACCGAACGCGGTCGGTGCCTACCGGCTCCTGCTGGCCGACGAGCGGCTCGGCGGCCGCGTCGGTCGCGTCGTCGTGCTGGGCCGTCCGACCCTCACCCGGCCGGTGCAGGCGCTGCTCGCACGTCCCGGCGTCGACGTGCTCGTGGTCGCCCCGCGCGGCACGGACTGGCCCGACGCCGCACGCAACGCGTCCCAGGTGCTGCTGGAGGTGCCGTGGCGCATGCGGCAGGGCCGGGTCGGTGCCCCCGCGGGCTGGCTCGACGCGTGGCGCACCGCGGACGCCGCCGCCCAGGACGTGCTCGACGGCGTCCTGGACACCCCCGAGGACGCGCGCCGCTCGCGCAGCGGCCCCCGGGTCAGCGGCTGGGCGCTGGCGCGTGCCGTGGCGCGGGCGAGCGCACCCGACGACGTGCTCGTCGTCGGCGCGTCCAACCCGGTGCGGGACCTCGACCTCGTCGCGCGGTGGGACCTGGCACCGCTCGTGCTGGCCAACCGCGGCCTCGCCGGGATCGACGGCACGATCGCCACCGCGACGGGCGTCGCGCTCGCGCTGCCGGACCGGCGTGTGCGGGCCTACCTGGGCGACGTGACGTTCCTGCACGACGTGGGCGGCCTGCTGCGGGGTCCCGCGGAGCCGTCGGTGGACCTGCAGATCGTGGTCGCCAACGACGACGGGGGCTCGGTGTTCGCGACGCTGGAGCACGGTGCGCCCGAGCGGGCCGAGGTCTTCGAGCGCGTGTTCGCGACGCCGCACGGCGTGGACGTCGCCGCCCTGTGCGCGGCGTACGGCGTGCGGCACACCCGGGTCGTCGACACCGACGGCCTGCTGCCCGCGCTCGCCGCTCCCGGGACGGGGACCAGCGTCGTGGAGGTGCGCGTGGACCGCGCGCACCGCCGCTCCCTCGTCGAGCGGCTCGAGGTCGAGGTGGCGGCCGCGGTCGACAAGGCGCTGTCCCCGCTGTCCTGAGGGCGCCGCTGCCGCGCACTCCACAGGAAACTCCCAGGTCCCTGAGAGGCCGATCCCAGCACGAGGGGGTGTGATGGGAGTCGACAAGGAGGCAGCCATGACCACCACTCCCGAGCCGCGGCGCTCCGGGCCCATCTCCGGGTCCGACGCCGACGCCACCCCCCAGCTGCCCGCAGACGGTGTCACCGAGCCGCTGCCCGCAGCCCCTGCTCACCAGCCTTCCGGCGCGGGCGGTCCGTCCGCGCAGGCCGCGCCGCGTGAGACGCCCGCCCAGCAGTGGGCCCGCTACGAGGCGTCCCAGCGGGCCGCCCGGCAGCCCGTCGCCGCAGGCGTCGGCGGTGGGACCCCGACCGGCCAGGGGTCGACCGGCCACGCGCCCGGCGCCGCGTTCGGTGCCGCCGCGTCCGGCCCCGGTCAGACGCCGCCGGGTGCCGTGCCGCCGGCCGACCCGTGGGGGGCGCCGCCCGCGCCCGAGCGCCGCACGAGCTCGCGCGCCTGGGCGTGGATCGCGTCCGCCGCGGTCGTGGGGCTGCTCGTCGGTGGCGGCTCGGTCGCGACCCTCGGCCTGCTGGACGGCGACGGCTCCGGCTCGTCGGACCGCGTCGCGTCGCTGACGGACCTCGGGCGCTCCGAGAACGACGAGGTCCCCGTCGCGGGGTCGAGCGCGCAGGACCCGAACTGGCAGCGCGTCGCGGCCGCCGTGCAGGCGTCCGTCGTCGCGATCGAGGTGCAGACGCAGGCCGGTGGCGGTCAGGGCTCGGGCGTCATCATCGACGACTCCGGGCTCGTGCTGACCAACGACCACGTGGTCTCCGGTGCGCAGGGCAACGTCCAGGTGACGCTCACCGACGGGCGGATCCTCGAGGGCGAGGTTGTCGGCACCGACGCCAGCACGGACCTCGCGGTCGTGCAGCTCCTCGACGCCCCGGACGACCTGGAGGCCGCGGCCCTCGGCAACTCCGACGACGTGACCGTGGGCGAGCCCGTCATGGCCGTCGGCAACCCCCTGGGCCTGGCCAACACCGTGACCACCGGCATCGTCTCGGCGGTCGACCGTCCGGTCTCCACGCAGGGCGAGAACGGCGGCACCGGCGCCGTGACCAACGCGATCCAGGTCGACGCCGCGATCAACCCCGGCAACTCGGGTGGTCCGCTGTTCGACGCGAGCGGCCGGGTCATCGGCATCACGTCGTCGATCGCCACGCTGAGCCAGCAGTCCGGGTCCATCGGTCTGGGCTTCGCGATCCCCGTGAACCTCGCCAAGACCATCGCGGACCAGCTCATCGACGACGGGCAGGCCGAGCACGCCTTCCTCGGGGTCACGCTCTCCGACGGCACCGCCACGGCCGACGGCATCACGCGCCGCGGCGCCGTGGTCGAGTCCGTCACCGAGGGCTCGCCCGCCGCGCAGGCCGGCGTGCAGCCGGGCGATGTGATCGTCGCGATCGGCGACGAGCCGGTCGGCGGCGCCGAGTCGCTCACCGCGTTCGTCCGCGCGATGGCCTCGGGTGACGACGCGACGCTGACCGTCGTGCGCGACGGCAAGGCGATCGAGCTGGACGTCACGCTCGCGACGCGGCCCGACGACACCTCGACCGGCCAGCAGCCGGGCCAGGGTGACCAGGGCCAGGGTGACCAGGGCCAGGGTGACCAGGGCCAGGACGACGGCCAGGGCACGATGCCGGGCGGCATGACGCCCGACCAGTTCTGGGAGTGGCTGCAGCAGCAGCAGGGCCAGGGCTGACGAGAAGAGACCCGGGGCCCGCCCCCCCCCCGGGGGCCGGGCCGGTCTGCCAGACTCCGCGGCGTGACCACGACACCGACAGGCCCCGCCGCACGTCCCGGACGCGCCGCGGTCCGGTACGCCCTGGTGGTCGTCCTGACCGCCGCCTGCTGGTTCGCGTGGCTGGGGTGGGACACCCAGTACCGGACGGACCCGGTGACCGGCGACGTCACCGGACCCTACGAGGCGTGGCAGGTCGTGGGCTGCGTCGTCAGCCTCGTGGCCGTGACGGTGACGGCGGTGCGCGCGCTCGGCGGCCGACGCGCCGTGGCCACGGTCGCCGTGGCCTTCACGGCCGCCTGGGTGGCCACCCAGGCGCCGCGCGACGAGTCCGGGCTCTGGCTGGTCGGGGCGCTCCTGGTGCTGCTCGGGACGGCCGCGGGCGTGGGCGTCGTCGCCCTGGTCTCCGGCGCCGGCCGGCGTCGCCGCGCACGCGCCGCGCGCGCCTGACGGAGCCCGATGCGTGTTCGGTACGGGCGAACACCCGATCCGGAACACGCGTGCACCCGCCGCCGTTCGTACGGGTGTCCGCACCCCGAGGTCGTCGGGGTTCTCCAGCACCGGACGACGAGACGAGGACCGCACCACATGACCGTTGCCACGATGTCCCATGCCACCGCCGAGCTCACCCGTCAGGACCGCTGCGACCGCTGCGGTGCGCAGGCCTTCGCCCGCGCGACCCTGCCCGGTGCCGGTGGCGTCCTGCTCTTCTGCGGTCACCACTTCCGCGCGCACGAGTCCGCCCTCGTCGCGGCCGGCGCCGAGATCCACGACGAGCGTCACCGCCTCCAGGACGAGGTCCGCACGCCGGAGCGCTGACCGCTCCGCCCTCCACCCGCTCCGCGCTCCACGCACGACGAAGGCCCCTGATCCGCATCTCTGCTGATCAGGGGCCTTCGACCTGTCGGGGTGGCGGGATTCGAACCCACGACCTCTTCGTCCCGAACGAAGCGCGCTACCAAGCTGCGCCACACCCCGTGGAGCCTGGTAAGGATAGCGGACGAGGTAGCCGGAGACGAAATGCGTTACGGCGAGACGAGTGTGAGGAGCGTCGCCTCGGGCCGGCACGCGAAGCGCACGGGCGCGTACGGCGACGTCCCCAGCCCCGCGGAGACGTGCAGCCACGACGACCCGGCGCCGTCCACGCGGTCCGGGCGGGCGCCCGGCCAGCCGTGCAGGCCCTTGGCGCGGCTCAGGTCGAGGTCGCAGTTGGTCGTCAGGGCACCGAACCCCGGGATGGCGAGCTGGCCACCGTGCGTGTGGCCGGCGATCGTCAGGTCGACGCCGTCGGCGTGCATCGCGTCGAGCACGCGCCGGTAGGGGGCGTGCGTGACGCCCAGGTGCAGGTCGACCGCGGGGGAGCGGCCGTCGGACGTGCGGACGTCGTCGGCGCCGCCGGCGGGGGGCATCTCGTCGCGGTCCAGGTGCGCGTCGTCGGTGCCGACGAGCGACAGGCGGCGCCCGTCGACCTCGAGGGCGTCGCGCCGGTTGGACAGGTCGACCCAGCCCGCCGACGTGAGCCGTGCGACCAGCTCGCGCCACGGCAGCGCCACCGGGGGGCGGGCCGGCGCGCGGCGCGCGTCCGGGAGCAGGTAGCGCGCAGGGTTCCTGAAGCCGGGGCCCAGGTAGTCGTTGGACCCCAGGACGAACGCGCCGGGCACGGTCAGCAGCGGCTCGAGCGCCCGCAGCAGCCCCGGCATCGCGTCGAGGTGCGCCCAGTTGTCGCCCGTGTCGACGACGAGGTGCGGGTCGAGCGTCGCCAGGTCGCGGACCCAGTCGATCTTGCGGCGCTGACCGGGCGTCAGGTGCAGGTCGGAGACATGCAGGACCCGCAGGGGATCCTGACCGGGCGGCAGCACGGGGACCGTGACCTCGCGCAGCGCGTACCAGCGGACCTCGACGAGGGAGGCCCACGCGAGCGCCGCGGCACCGGCGAGGGCCAGGCCGCCGACGGTGCGCCCCGCGGGGGGGGCCCCGGGGGAGGTGGAGGTCATGCGATCAGCCGCGCGGTCCGGGTGGGTTGGGCGGGCCGCCCTGGTTGTTCCCCTGCCCCGGCCCCGGGAAGTTGCCCGGCCCAGGCTGCTGCGGCGGCTGCTGCTGCTGGCCGTTGGACAGCTTCAGCGTGATCGACGCGCCCTTCGTGGCCGTCGACGCCGACTGCTCGGCGACGGTCCCGTCCGGGTAGGACGACGGCACGCGGTCACCGGCGACGGAGACCCGGAAGCCGGCACCCTCGAGGATCTCGCGCGCCCGCTGCTCGTTCTGCCCCACGACGGACGGCACGCCCACGCGCTCGCCGTTGATCTCACGGTCGGCGGGTGCGGTGAAGCCCTGGTTGTCGCTGTTCGCGAGGATCTGCGTCATGTACCGCTTCCACGTCGGTGCGGCGATCGACGAGCCGTACGGGCCGGAGGTGTACCTCTTGCCGTTGATGACGGCCTTGTTCATCGTCCGCATGCCGTCGCTGTAGCCGACCCACACGGCCGTGGACCGCAGCGGCGTGTAGCCGACGAACCAGTTGTGCTCGTTGTTCGACGTCGTTCCCGTCTTGCCCGCCGAGGGGAACGGGGGAGCGCCCACGGACTTCGCCGTCCCGGTCCACACGTTACCCAGCGCGTAGTTCATGGCGGACGCGTACTTGGGGTCGAGCGCACCGGCCTGGCAGTCGGCACTGGGAACGGGGTGCTCGACGCCCAGGGAGTCGACGACCTTGGTGATCGCGATCGGCTTGCAGTAGGTGCCGCCGGACGCGAACGTCGCGTAGGCGGCGGCCATCTGCAGCGGCGAGGTCGAGTCCGTCCCGAGGACGACCGCCGGGTACGGGTCGAACGGCACGCCACCCAGCGGGTTGCCCCGCCCGTCCGTCTGGTTGGGGTCGCCGGCCTTCGTCACCCCGAGGTCCGCCGCGCCCTGCATGATCGCGCACAGGTCGAGCTGGGACGCCATCGCGATGTAGGCCGAGTTGACCGAGTTCTTCGTCGCGTCGAGCACGCTCTGCGGGATGGCGCGGCCGCCCTCGGAGTTGCCGAAGGGGAACTGCTCGCTCGCCAGCCTGCCGACGCACGACGCGGTGAACTCGTTGGTGTTGTACTTCAGGCGCGTGCCGTTGACCGTCTCCTGCAGCGCGTGACCGCTCTTGAGCCACTCGAGCAGCGTGAACACCTTGAACGTCGAACCCGGGGGGAATCCTCCGGACCCGCCGTAGCGGTAGCTGGTGTTGAAGTTGACCGACGTCTCACCCGGGTTCTGCTGCTCAAGGGCCGAGTACACGCGGTTCTGCGCCATCGCGGTGATCTCGCCCGTCCCGGGCTTGACCGAGACGACCGCGCTCGCGACCGTCGAGGGGTCGTCGACCGGGACGCCGTTCTTGACCTCGGCGTCGGCGACGGCCTGCTCGCCCGGCTGGAGCGTCGTGGTGATGGTGAGCCCGCCCTTGTACAGCAGGTTGGTGCGGATCCGCGCCGTCTCGCCGAACGCGGGGTCGTTGGTGATGACCTTGGTGACGTAGTCGCAGAAGAACCCGGCCCCGGCGACGGTGTCGTTCGCGCTCATGCAGCCCTGGCTCAGCTTGGAGACGGCGAGCGTGGCCTCGACGGGCGTCTCGAGGCCGACCCGCAGCTCCTCGTCGGTGATGTAGCCCAGCTCGTGCATGTCACCCAGCACCTGGTCGCGACGTCCCTTGGAGTCCGCGTACCGGGCGGTGTCCTCCTCCGGCGTCTCGTCCGCGGGGCCCACCGGGTCCCAGCGCGTCGGCGACTGCGTGATGCCGGCGATGGTCGCGGCCTGGAGGTAGTTGAGGTCCTTCGCGGACGTGCTGAAGAAGTACTGGGCAGCGGACTCGACCCCGTACACCGACGCGCCGAACGCGGCGATGTTGAGGTACTTCTCGAGGATCTCGTCCTTGGACATCGTCTTCTCGAGCGTGATGGCGATCTTCGCCTCGCGCAGCTTGCGTGCGATGCCCTCGGGGCCCTTGTTGACCTTGGCCTCGGCGCGCAGCCGGAGGCGCTCCTGCGGGTCCTCGACCTGCTCGGCGGCGTCGAGGAAGACGTTCTTGACGTACTGCTGCGTCAGCGTCGACGCGCCCTGCTTGTCGCCCAGCCCGCTCGAGACCGCGGCGCGCAGCATGCTCGCGGGGTCGACTCCCGAGTGCTTGTAGAACCGCCGGTCCTCGACCGCGATGACCGCCTGCTGCATGATCGGCGCGATCTCGGAGAGCGGGACGACGACACGGTTCTGGGCGTAGAACGTCGCGAGCAGCGTGCCGTCGGCCGCGAGGATCTCGGACTTCTCCGGCAGTGGCTTCTGCTCGAGCTCGCTCGGCAGGTCGTCGAACGCGGTCACGGTCATGCCCGTGAGGCCGTTGGCGACGGCGACGCCGGGCAGGACCAGGCCGGCGGCGAGGACGCCACCGATCCCGGCGACGAGGCAGAAGGAGAGCAGCAGGGCCAACGCCTGGGCGGCACTGACCCTGCGTCCGCGCGCGCGGGCAGGGGTCGGCATGCCCGCCAGGTTACCCGGGCGGTCCTCGCCGGGGGAGGCCCCGGGCGGCCCTGTGCGGGTCCTCCACGCGACCTGCACACGCCCGGTGGGGCCGTTCGGCGGAAAAGACCCGTCCGGGGTCTCGTCAGGACGTCCTCCGTGCCGATACCGTCACGGCGGCGACACGCTGGGAGAGACACGCGGAGGAACACGTGGCAGGCCTGGGGGCACAGGGGTACGAGGGGCACTGGACGGCGATGGCGTCCTGCGGCCAGGGCAAGCAGGCGCCCGACGCGCTGTTCGTCGAGGGCGCCGCGCAGCGCGAGGCGCGCTCCGTGTGCCAGGGCTGCCCGGTGCGGCTCGACTGCCTGGCCGACGCGCTCGACAGCCGCGCCGACTTCGGCGTCTGGGGCGGCATGACCGAGCGCGAGCGGCGGGCGCTGCTGCGCCGCCGTCCCGACGTCGTGTCGTGGCGCGCCGAGCTCGTCGGCACGGGCCCGACGCTCGTCGCTCTCGCGGGGGCCGTGTGAGCGCTTCCACCGGTCGGGCCCGCCACTAGGGTGGGCGCATGGCGACCCAGTGGGAGTACGCGACCGTTCCGCTCATCATCCATGCCACCAAGGCGATCCTCGACCAGTGGGGGTCGGACGGCTGGGAGCTGGTGACCGTGATCCAGGGTCCCGACGCCGGGCTCGTGGCCTACCTCAAGCGGCCCAAGCCGGTCGCGTGAGCGCGGGTGAGGGCCGCGTCGCGGCGCGCCTGGCCGAGCTGGGCCTGACCCTCCCCGGCGTCGCGGCGCCCCTGGCCGCCTACGTGCCGGCCGTGCGCAGCGGCTCCCACGTCTGGACCTCCGGGCAGCTGCCCTTCGTGGCGGGTGCCCTGCCGGTGACGGGCAAGGTCGGTGCCGAGGTCGACGTCGAGACGGCCGTCGCGCTCGCGCGCACGGCCGGGCTCAACGCGCTGGCGGCCGTGGGCGCGCTCCTCGCCGCCGAGGGCCCGGACGGCGACCCCGCGCGCGCGCTCGACCGCGTGCGCCGCGTCGTCAAGGTCGTCGGTTTCGTCGCGAGCGACGCCGCGTTCACCGGGCAGCCGGCCGTCGTCAACGGCACGAGCCTGCTGCTGCACGAGGTCTTCGGGGACGTGGGCATCCACGCACGCTCCGCCGTGGGCGTCGCGGTGCTGCCGCTGGACTCGCCCGTCGAGATCGAGATCGTCGTCGAGACGGACTGACCCGCCGGACTGACGCCGGGGGCCGGCCGTCGCGGCCGGCCCCGCGCGCTCAGCGTGCGCGCCGCTCCAGGCGGTCGACGTCGAGCAGCACGACCGCGCGGCCCTCGCGCCGCACCCAGCCGCGGGCGGCGAAGTCGGCGAGCGCCTTGTTGACCGTCTCGCGCGACGCGCCGACGAGCTGCGCGAGCTCCTCCTGCGTCAGGTCGTGGGCCACGCGGATCCCCTCGTCGACCTGCTGGCCGAAGCGGGTCGACAGGTCGAGCAGCGCCTTGGCGACGCGGCCGGGCACGTCGGAGAAGACCAGGTCCGCCAGAGCCTCGTTGGTGCGGCGCAGCCGCCGCGCGAGCGCCTGGAGCAGGTGCTCGGCGACCGTGGGCTTGTCCGCGAGCCACGTGATGAGGTCACGGTGGCCCAGCTCGAGCACGACGGCGTCCGCGACGACCGTCGCGGTGGCGGTGCGGGGGCCGGGATCGAACAGCGACAGCTCGCCGAACATCTCACCCGGGCCGAGCACGGCCAGGAGGTTCTCGCGCCCGTCGTTGGACCGGCGCCCCAGCTTGATCTTGCCGTCACGCACCAGGTAGAGCCGGTCACCCGGCTCGCCCTCGTGGAACAGGACGTCGCCTCGCGAGACGTCGAGCACCTTCATCGAGTCGATGAGTGCCCGGGACGACTCCTCGTCCATGCCCGCGAACAGCGGCGCCGTCAGCACGATGTCCTCCGCCACGGCGGTTCCTTCCCCTCTTCCCGCGATCGCGCGCGGGCCGCGTCCTGTCCGGCAGCGGGGCCGGACGCTCGTCTGCCAGTCTGCCCCATCCGGGGGACGGCGCGCGTCGGCACGGGCCGTCGAGGGGTGCAGGGCGCGAGATCGGGGGCCCGGAACGCCCTTCGGGGGCGTCAGACGCTGTCGGCGACGGCGGTCCGCGGGCGCAGCGCGGCTGCCGGGTCGTCGGCCAGGCGGGCCACGAGGCGCCCGGTCGCGCGCTCGAGCGCCTCGGCGACACCGGCCTCGTAGGTGGCCAGCCGCTGGTCGAGCGCGCGCAGCGCCGTGAGCCGGCCGACCTCGTGGCCCACGTCGCCGTCGGGCAGCGCCTCGTGCAGCTCGCCCGGCCGCGGCACCTGCAGGGACACCTCGAGCGGCAGGACGAAGGCGACGTCCTCGCCGAGCGGACCGGGCCCGGCGGCACCCGCGACCGCGAGGTCCATGCGTGCCCGCACGACGCGTCGCCACCAGCCGACCCGGTCGCGCTCGGCACGCAGCGCCCGGCGCTCGAGCCGCAGGTCGTGCAGGGGTTCGCCGGTCGACGTCACGTCCAGGGAGTCGGCCCGCAGCGCCGCGCACTTGACCGTTCCGCGACGATCCTGACGGTCTGTTCACCCACCAGGAGCAACGCGCGCCGCCTCGGTGTGCGGTCCGCACCAGGCGCCCGGCCGGGAGTGTGGCCTGCGCCACGTAGGCTCAGCGCGTGGACGCACCTGTGCAGGAGAGCCAGCTCGCCCGGACACGACGCGCCCGACGCGTCGACCGGCTGCTGACCGAGCGGTACCCCGACGCGCGCTGCGAGCTGGACTTCCGGAACCCGCTGGAGCTGCTGATCGCGACGGTGCTGTCCGCGCAGACCACGGACGTCCGCGTGAACGCCACGACGCCCGAGGTCTTCGACCGGTGGCCGGACGCCGCCGCGATGGCCGGTGCGGACCTGCGGGACCTCGAGGACGTGCTGCACCCCGTCGGCTTCTACCGTGCCAAGGCGCAGGCCGTCGTCGGGATCGGCGCCGCCCTCGTGGAGCGCTTCGGCGGGCAGGTGCCGCGCCGGCTCGAGGACCTGGTGACGCTGCCGGGCGTGGGCCGCAAGACCGCCAACGTCGTGCTCGGCAACGCGTTCGGCGTCCCCGGGATCGCGGTCGACACGCACGTGCAGCGGCTGTCCCAGCGCCTGGGCTACACCACGAGCGAGGACCCGGTCGTCATCGAGGCCGAGCTCGGGGCGCTCCTGGAGCGGCGCGAGTGGACGATGGCGTCGCACCGGCTGATCTTCCACGGGCGGCGCACGTGCTTCGCCCGGCGGCCCGCGTGCGGCGCGTGCCCGGTCGCGGCGCTGTGCCCGTCGGCCGGCATCGGTGAGACGGACCCCATCAAGGCCGCGGCGATGCTCAAGGGCTGAGGGCGTCGACCTCGGTCAGCCAGTCCACGAGCAGCTCGCCCACCAGGCCCGGCGCCTGGTCCGTCAGGTAGTGCCCGGCGGCGTGCACCAGCTCCAGGCGGTACGGCCGCGCGGCCGTCGTCGAGCGCAGCGCGGCCGACGACGCGGGGCGCAGCCCGTCGCGCAGGCCGTGCACCTGCAGCACGGGCACCGGACGCGCGGCCCGCAGCACCGCGCGGTACCGGCGGCCGTCCGGACGGGGAGTCGAGCGCACCAGCCATCGCAGCAGCTCCAGCTGGCTGTGCGCCGCGAACGGCACGCGCACGGCGCGGCGGTACGTCGCTGACGCCTCGCGCCCCGGCAGCCCGGGGACGCCGCCCCAGTGCGTGAGCATGCGGTCCACGAGGTCCCCGCGCACCATCGACCGCTCCGGCAGGGACGGCAGCTGCGCGTACGCGAGCACCGCCGCCGCGGCGGGGCCGGGCGGCGTGCGCGGGATCGCCAGGGCGTCCAGCGGGTGCGGCGCCCCCAGCACGCCCAGCGCCCGCACGACCTCCGGGTGGTACGCGGCGGTCGCCCACGCGACGTCACCGCCGGTCCCCGAGCCGACGACGACCGCGGAGCCCGCGCCGAGCGAGCGCACGACGCCGGCCACGTCGGCCGCGAGCGTCGGCACGTCGTACCCCTGCGGGGGCTTGTCCGACCCCCCGGTCCCGCGCAGGTCCATCGCGGCGACGCGGTAGCCGGCGGCGGCGAGCACCGGCAGCTGGTGACGCCACGCCCACCACAGCTGCGGGACGCCGTGCAGCAGCAGCACGAGCGGCGCGTCCTGGTCGCCCGCCACGGCGACGTGGAACCGGGCGCCGTTGGCGGTCACGAACCGGTGCTGCCAGGGCCCCTCGATGAGGAGCGACGCGGAGTCGACGGAGGTCATCGGTTGCAACCTACCGGGTCGCTCCGGGGTCGCGGTCCGCCGGGGGGCCGTCCGTCCCCGGAGTGCCCCGGAGGGCAGTGGCGGTTCGTGCGGTGTGCACGCGGCCGCGCCACGACAGCACGGCGCCTCCGACCAGCGCGGCGAGCAGGGACGCCGCGAGGACGCCGACGACCGCGTGCTCGTCGTGGACCGACCCGGCACCGAACGCGAGCGTGGCCACCAGCAGCGACACCGTGAAGCCGATGCCCCCGAGCAGGCCGACGCCGACGACGTCCCACCAGCCCAGCCCGGGCGCCAGGCGCGCGCGTGTGAACCGTGCGACCAGCACCGTCGCCAGCGTGATGCCGAGCGGCTTGCCGAGCACGAGCCCCAGGACCACCCCGAGCGCGACGGGGTCGGCGAACGTCGCGCCGATCGTCGTCAGGTCGACCGTGACGCCGGCCGCGAACAGCGCGAAGACGGGCACGGCGAACCCGGCGGACACGGGGCGCCACAGGTGCTCGTACCGCTCCGCGAGGGAGTGGTCGGCGTGCTCGTCGGTCGTCGACGCGCCCCGCGAGGCCGAGCCCGGCAGCGCGGGCACCGTGAACCCGAGCAGCACGCCCGCGATCGTCGCGTGCACGCCCGACGCGTGCAGCAGCGCCCAGGACGCCAGCGCGAGCGGGACCAGCAGGAACGGCGTGCGCACGCCGCGCCGCAGCGCGAGCCCGAAGACCGCGACGCACGCGAGCGACCCGACCAGCAGCCCGATCGTCACCGTGTCGGTGAAGCCCACCGCGATGATGACGATCGCGAGCAGGTCGTCGACGACCGCGAGCGTGAGCAGGAAGGCACGCAGCGCGACCGGGATGCCGCGCCCGACGATCGCGAGGACCCCCACGGCGAACGCGATGTCGGTCGCGGTCGGCACCGCCCACCCCTGCGGTGCACCGCCGGCCATCGTGGTGTTGACGACGAGGTAGATCGCCGCGGGCACGACCATGCCGCCGACCGCCGCGGCGGCGGGCAGCGCCGCCGTCGCCACGTGCCGCAGCTCGCCGACGACGATCTCGCGCTTGAGCTCGAGCCCGACCACGAAGAAGAAGATCGCGAGCAGGCCGTCGGCGGCCCAGTGCGCGAGATCGAGGTCCAGGTGCAGCGCGGCGGGGCCGACCACGGTCCCGCTGACGGCCCGGTAGGAGTCGGGGGCGAGGTTGGCCCACAGGAGCGCGGCGACCGCGCCGGCGAGCAGCAGCAGCCCGCCCGTGCGCTCGTCGCGCAGCGTGTCGGCGAGGTTGCGCTCGCTGCCCTTGCTCAGGGCGGAGAACAGGGTGCGCGTGGGGCGCTGCGGGCTGCCGGACGGTGACGTGGGCACAGGCGTACCTCTCCAGGGGTCGGGTGTGTCGTTGCCGACCAGACTTCCCGGCGCACCGAGGGTCGATCCTACCGACGCGGGCCGCGTCGGGCCCGCCGGGAGGCGCGCCGGAGCGGCGCACCACCCGTGCCCGCACCGACGGCGCGTCGCGTCAGGTGCCCGCGGGCTCCGGGACGTCGGCGCGCTCGTCGACCGCGCGGCGCTCCTTGGGCGGGTCGAACCGGTAGCCCACGTTGCGCACCGTGCCGATGAGCTGCTCGTGCTCGGGGCCGAGCTTGGCGCGCAGCCGGCGCACGTGGACGTCGACCGTGCGCGTGCCCCCGTAGTAGTCGTAGCCCCAGACCTCCTGCAGCAGCTGGGCGCGCGTGAACACGCGTCCCGGGTGCTGCACGAGGTACTTGAGGAGCTCGAACTCCTTGTACGTGAGGTCCAGCGGGCGGCCGCGCAGCCGGGCGGTGTACCCGCCGGCGTCGATCGTCAGCTCGCCCGACGAGATCTCCTGCGGCGCGTCGTCGTAGGACGACGCCGCGGCGTGCTCCATGACGAGCCGGAACCGCGTCTCGACCTCGGCCGGCGTCGCGTGCTCCAGGATGATGTCGTTCGCGCCCCACTCGGCGGTGACGACCGTCAGGCCGCCCTCGGTGAGCACGAGCACCAGCGGCACGGTCAGACCGGTGGCGCGCAGCAGGCGGCACGTGGTGCGTGCGGTGACGAGGTCGCGGCGTGCGTCGAGCACGACGATGTCCGCGTCCGGGGCGTCCACGAGCGCGGACGGTTCGACGGGGAGGACCCTGACCCGGTGGGACAGGAGCCCCAAGGCGGGTAGCACCTGTGCCGAACCCCCGGACGCAGGCGTGAGCAGCAGCAGATCCGCCACCCTGTCACCTCCTGGCTGAGAGTGGGCACACGTTACCGCGTGGTCCGGCGCGCCAGCGCCGCCGCCCACGCAGGCTCCCCCGTCCGGGTGTCGGTCGGCCGTCCGCGCCGGGTCTGCGAGAATCGCCCGCGTGCTCCACGACGACCGTCCGACGACCCGCCGCCACCGGGCGATGACGCGACCGTACGGTCGGCGGGACGCGCGATGAGCGTCGAGACGCGCGCCGTCCTCACCGCCGTGCTGGCCGCCGTGGTCGCCGTCGCCGGCTACCTCGGCGTGCTGCCGCTCGCGGGCGTGAGCGCGGTGCTCGTGCTCGTCCTGGCCGTCGGCTGGCCCGGGCTCGCGGGGCTGCCGTTCAGCCCCGGGGCGGGCGCCGTGGTGGCCCTCGGGGGCATCGGATCGGTCGCGGCGGTCACGTTCACGGCCGAGCAGCCGTACCTGCAGCACATGGCCCTGGTCTTCGCCGGGTCGGTGGTGCTCGCGTTCGTCAACGAGCTGCTGCGCCGCGACGGCCGCCTGCGGCTCGTGGAGTCGGTGTCCGGCACGGTCGCGGGCACGGTCCTGGCCGTGTGCGTCACGGGGTGGGTCGCCACCGCGCGGATCGAGGGCGGCAAGGAGCTGGTCGTCGCGGGGGCCGTGGCCCTCGCGCTCGGCTCGGCGGCCGTCGCGCTGCGCGGCCGCACCTGGCTCGTCTACCTCATCACCCTCGCGGTCGCGACGGGCGGCGGGGCGCTCGTCGGGTGGGCCCTGCCGGGCGTGCAGCTCGTCGCGGGCGTGGTGCTCGGAGTGGGCGTCGGCATCCTCGTCGCCGCGCTGCACGCGCTGTTCGACCGGTTCCCGGCGCTCGCCCGGACCTGGCCCTCGCTCGCCGTCGTCGTGCTGCCCGTCACGGTCAGCGGCGTCCTGGTGTACGTCGCCGGGCGCGTCTTCGCGGCCTGATCGCGCCGCCCGGGACGATCCTGACGCCGCTCGTCGTTAGGATCGGTGCATGACTGCGCTCGAGGGGTTCTTCATCGGTCTGCTGGTGCTGGCCACGGGGACGATCACGTGGTTCGCCGGCTTCGTCGCCTACCGGCTGTACAAGGGCCAGCGCTGAGCCCTGGGCGCCGACCTGCGCCCCACGGGCGCCCCGTCGGTCGCCCGTCACCCGTGGACGACGGCGCGCCGTCGACGCACCTGAACCGAGGAGGCACCGTGCCGTTCGTGCTGCCCGAGGGCCTGGCGCCCGAGGTCTACCCGCTCGCCTGGTTGGTCGGCCGCTGGCGCGGCGAGGGCGTCGTGGGCTACCCCGGGATCGAGGAGAGCGCCTTCACCCAGGAGCTCGAGATCACGCACGACGGCGGTCCGTACCTCGCGTACCGCACCACCATCCGGCTCGTCGTCGCACCCGACGACGCCGCGGCGATCGAGCTCGAGGCGTCGGGCGACCAGGACCCCGACGCACCGCCGCAGGACGTGCCCGACGTCGCCGACGCACCTGTGTGGACCACCGAGTCCGGGTACTGGCGCGTGCCGCCCGAGCGTCCCGCGGAGCTCACGGCGGACCAGCACCCGGTCGAGCTGCTCGTCGCCGACCCCGCCGGGTACGTCGCCGTGTACGTGGGGTCCGTCGGCAACGGCCGCGTCGACCTCGCGTCCGACCTCATCGCGCACACCGCGACGGGTGCCGCCGTGAACGCCGGCAAGCGCCTCTACGGGCTGGTCGAGGGCGACCTCATGTGGGCCCATGACATCGCCGCCTTCGGTCAGCCGATGCAGTCGTACGCGTCCGCGCGGCTCAGCCGCGTGGAGGGCTGACATGACGGACGACGTGTCGACCGCCCCCGACGCCGCGGCACCTGACGCGGCGCCCGCAGCTGCGGCACCGCGGCACCGCAGCCCCCTGCTCGCGGTGCACGGCGCGGTCGCCGCCGGCGGCCCCGACGCGGGCGTGGCCTGGCACTACGGCGACCCGACGGCCGAGCAGCGGGCCCTGGCCCGCGGCGGCGCGGTCGTCGACCAGTCGTACCTGGGCGTCGTGACCGTCACCGGCCCCGACCGCCTCACGTGGCTGCACTCGCTGACCACGCAGGACGTCGCCGCGCTCCCGCCGCGCACGTCGACCGAGCTGCTCGTGCTCGACCCCCACGGGCACGTCGAGCACGCCGTGGGCCTCGTCGACGACGGCACGACCGCGTGGCTGCTGACCGAGACCGCGCCCGCGCTGGCCGCCTGGCTGGACCGCATGCGGTTCACGCTGCGCGTCGAGGTCGCCGACGTCACCGACGCGTGGGCGGCGCTCGCCGAGCCCGTCGACGCCGAGGGCGGCGAGGGGGAGCCCGTGACGTGGCGCGACCCGTGGCCGCGGACCGCCCCGGGCGGCACGCGCTACGGCGCCGCCGACGACGCGCACCCCGGTGCCGACCGGCGCTGGCGGATCGTGCTCGTGCCGCGCGAGCGCCTCGTCGAGGAGGTGCGCACGCGGCAGGCCGCCGGGTGGCCGCTCGTCGGCACGTGGGCCTCCGAGGCGATGCGCGTCGAGGCCTGGCGCCCCCGCACGTCGCACGAGGTGGACGACCGCACGATCCCGCACGAGCTCGACTGGCTGCGCACCGCCGTCCACCTGAACAAGGGCTGCTACCGCGGGCAGGAGACGGTGGCGCGCGTGCACAACCTGGGCCGTCCGCCGCGCCGCCTCGTCATGCTGCACCTGGACGGCTCCGGGCACCTGGTGCCCGAGGTGGGGGCGGCCGTGCGGCTGCCGGCCGCCGCCGCGCCCACGGCCGGTGGCGCCGAGGCGGCCGAGGCCGGGCGGCAGGTGGGGCGCGTGACGTCCGTCGCGCGGCACCACGAGCTGGGCCCCCTCGCGCTGGCCGTCGTCAAGCGGTCCGTGCCCACCGACGCCGTGCTGCTCGTCGACTGCGACGGCGGTGCGGTCGCCGCCGGCCAGGAGGTCGTCGTGGACGGCGAGGGCGTGACGCCCGACCGTCCCGCCGCGCGCGGGCCGCTGACCCGCGGGCTCGGCCAGCACCCGATGCTCGGGGCGTGACACCCGTGGGCGGCGGGCCCTCTGCCGCGGGGGCGGGGGGCACGCTGCCGGCGCGCGCGAGCCTGCAGCTGCACCTCGGGTCGCGCGTGCGCGCCGGGTGGGCGCGCGTGCGCGCGTCGTGGGCGCTGATCCTGCAGGCCTCGGTCGCCGCGGGCCTCGCCTACGGCATCGGCCTGTACGTCTTCGGCCACGAGATGCCGTTCTTCGCGCCCGTCGCCGCGTGGCTCGCGCTCGGGTTCTCCCGCGACCGGTCCGTGCGTCGCGTCACGGAGCTCGCGGGCGGTGTCGCGATCGGCGTCGCGGCCGGGGACCTCGTGGTGCACGTCATCGGCTCCGGCCTGTGGCAGATGGCCCTGGTCCTGGCCGGGTCGGCGCTGGTCGGGCGGTTCCTCGACCGCGGGCCCATGCTCACGACGCAGGCGGGCGTGCAGGCCATCGTCATCGTCGGGCTGCCGCAGATCGGCGGCGGGCCGTTCGGCAGGTGGATCGACGCGGTCGTCGGGGGCCTCGTGGCGCTCGCGTTCGCGCTGCTCACCCCCACGGACCCGCGGCGCCACCCGCGCACGCTCGCGCAGGCGGCCGTCCTCGAGCTGGCCGCGGTCCTGCACCTGCTGGCCCGGGGCCTGCGGCGCGGCTCGGTCGAGGACGTCGAGGCCGCGCTGCTGACCGGCCGGGCGTCGCAGCCGGCGCTCGACGAGTGGCGCGACGCCGCCCGGTCCGCCGCCGAGCTCGTCCGGCTGGCCCCCGCGCACCGGCGGCACCGTCCCGAGCTGGACCGGCTCGTGGACGAGTCGGTGCTGCTCGACCGCGCGATGCGCAACGCGCGCGTGCTGACGCGTCGCTCGGTGGCCGCTGTCGAGGACGACCACGTCGCACCGGGCCTCGCCGACGTGGTCGAGTCCGCCGCGCAGGCGACCGAGGACCTGGCCACGGCGATCGGCACCGGGCACGACCCGCGTCCGGCCCGCGACCGGCTGCGGCAGCTCGCCACGGCCCTCGACCCGTACGTCCTGGCGCCCGACGACTGGAAGTCCCAGTCGCTCGTGCTGCTGCTGCGCTCGCTCGTCGTCGACCTGCTCGAGGCCGCCGGCGCCCCCGCGGGCGACGCGCGCGCCGCACTGCCCGAGCTCTGACGCCGTCGGGAGCCGCACCGCGCCGGGTGCGTCTCGTAGGCTCACGGGGTGGGCATCATCGGGTCGCTGCAGTTCGTGCTCTTCCTCGTCTTCTACGTGACGATCTTCGTGCTGTCGGTGTGGGCGCTCGTCGACTGCCTGCGCCGTCCGGCCGCGGCCTTCGTCTCCGCCGGCAAGCGCACGCGCCAGTTCTGGACGTGGGTGCTCGTGGCCGCCACCGTCGTCGCGTTCATCTCGATCCCGCCGCCGCTGGGCATCGGGCTGCCGTTCCCGTCGTTCCTCGCGCTCGTCAGCGCGGCCGCGGCGATCGTGTACCTCGTCGACGTGCGGCCCGCGGTCGGGCCGTACACGCGCCGTCGCGGGGGCGGCCCGTCGCGGGGCGGGTGGTGAGCGCCCCCGACGTCGCCGACGGGGCGGTGCCGCTCGCGCGCGTGCACCGCGGCGACCTCGTCGAGTCCGTGCACCTGGGCCACGTCGTCGTGCTCGCGCCGGACGGCTCCGTGGTGCACGCGTCCGGCGACCCGGACGTGGTGATCTGGCCGCGGTCGTCGCTCAAGCCCGTGCAGGGTGTCGCGATGGTCCGGCACGGGTTGGAGGCCACCGGTGCGGACCTCGCGCTGGTGTGCGCGAGCCACTCGGGGGAGCCCGGGCACCTGGAGGTCGTCGAGCGGCTGCTCGCGTCGGCGGGGCTCACGGCGGACGACCTGCGCAACACGCCGGACTGGCCGCTGTCGCCCGAGGCCGCGTGGCAGCGCCGCGCCGCGGGGCACGGGCCCGAGCCGCTCACGCAGAACTGCTCCGGCAAGCACGCGGGCATGCTCGCGACCTGCCGCGCGGCGGGCTGGCCGACGGACGGGTACCTGGACCCGGCGCACCCGCTGCAGCAGGCCGTGGTCGCGGCCACCGTCGAGCTGACGGGCGCGCCGGTCGAGCACGTCACCGTCGACGGCTGCGGCGCGCCGCTGCTGTCCACGACGCTGACGGGCCTCGCGCGGGCGTTCGCCACGGTCGCCGCGGCCGCAGCCCACGACGACGGGTCCCCGGAGGCGCGCGTGGGCCGCGCGATGGCCGCGCACCCGTGGCACGTCGGCGGGACGGGCCGCGACGTCACGGCCTTCATGTCGGCCGTGCCGGGGCTGGTCGCCAAGGACGGCGCCGACGGCGTGTACGCGGCCGGGCTCCCCGACGGCGGCGCGGTCGCGCTCAAGGTCCTCGACGGCTCCGGCCGGCCGCGCGCCGCGGTGCTGGCCGCCGCGCTCGCGCTCGCGGGCGTGCCGCCCGAGCTCGTGGCGGCGGCGGGGGACACCCCGGTGCTGGGGCACGGGCACCCGGTCGGCGCGGTGCGGGCGACGTTCGGCCCCGACGCGTGAGCCGGCGGCGATGAGGGCGGTCGTGCAGCGCGTCACGCGTGCCGCGGTGCGCGTCGACGGCGAGGTCGTGGGCGCGATCGACCGGCCGGGCCTGCTCGCGCTGGTCGGCGTGACGCCGGGGGACGGCCCCGCGCAGGTCGAGCTGGTGGCGCGCAAGATCGCCGAGCTGCGGATCCTGCGCGACGAGCGATCGGCGGTCGAGGTCGGGGCGCCCGTGCTCGTCGTCAGCCAGTTCACGCTGTACGCCGACGTGCGCAAGGGGCGGCGCCCCACGTGGAACGCGGCCGCACCCGGTGCGGTCGCCGAGCCGCTGGTCGACGCCGTCGTCGCGGCGCTGCGGCAGCGCGGGCTCGAGGTCGCGACGGGCCGGTTCGGCGCCGACATGGCGGTCGAGCTCGTCAACGACGGGCCCGTGACGATCCTCGTCGAGTCGGCTCCGGCACCCTGACCTCGCGGTCGGCGGGTTGACGGTCCAAGTTCTCCGGGGCGCGCTGGCAGCGGCTCGCCGCCGCACCGTCGTCCACAGGACGTTCCCGTCCATCACGGGCGTCCGGACCGCTGCCCGGGCGCCTGCAGGCGACGTCGCCCGCGCCCTCCGGGCCACGCTGCGGGAGTGCGTCCGTGCAGGTGGGAGACCATCGGCGACCTGGCGACCACCCTTGTAGCCCTGTCCGCGGGCCGCCGCAAGGGGACCTGCCGAGTCGTCGTCGTCCACCGCTGCGTCCACAGCGTCGTCCACAGGCCCACCTGCGAACTCACCGGCCAGACACAGGGGTGTGGACGCAGGCTGTGGACACCGGGCCAGGGTTCACCCGGTCGGACGCGCACCGCGCACCCGCGTCCGCGTGCCGACCGCGGCGGCTGCGCGGCCCGGTCCGTCGCCGCGGGCCCGGGCCGTCGCGCGGGCGTCGGCCGCGTGCGCCGGGGAGGATGGCGGGATGGGGATCGCGACCGTGCTCGGGGACATCACGCGCCAGGAGGTCGACGTCGTCGTCAACGCCGCCAACACGTCGCTGCTGGGCGGCGGCGGTGTCGACGGTGCGATCCACGCCGCCGCCGGTCCGCGGCTGCTGGCCGCGTGCCGCGAGCTGCGGCGCACCTCGCTGCCGGACGGGCTGCCGGTCGGGCACGCGGTCGCGACGCCGGCGTTCGACCTGCCCGCGCGCTGGGTCGTCCACACCGTCGGACCGAACCGCCACCGCGGCGAGCGCGACCCGGCGCTGCTCGCGTCGTGCTTCACCGCGAGCCTCGACGTCAGCGACGGGCTCGGGGCCACGAGCATCGCGATGCCGGCCGTCGGCGCCGGCGTCTACGGGTGGGACGCGGCCCAGGCGGCCGAGGTCGCCGTCGGTGCCGCGCGCGCGTGGGTCGACGCGCACCCGGCGACGACGCTGACGACCCTCCGGTTCGTGCTGTTCTCGCCGCCGCTGCTCGCGGCCTTCGACGACGCGCTCGCACGCGGCTGACGCCGGGCGCCGGTGGGCGGGCCGGACCGCCGCCGTCGGCGTGCCGCCGCCGGACGCCCGCCCTAGCGTGGGGCCATGTCCGAGCCGACGAGTCTGCCCCTGCTGCCCGACGACGCGCTCACGCGGGTGCTGTGCGTCGTCGCGCACCCCGACGACCTGGAGTACGGGACCTCCGCCGCGGTCGCGTCGTGGACCGCGCGCGGCGTCGAGGTCGCCTACCTCCTGCTCACGCGCGGCGAGGCCGGCATGGACGCGTCCGACCCCGCCCGCACGGCCGAGGTGCGCGTGCGCGAGCAGGTCGCGGGCTCGGCCGCCGTCGGCGTCACGCAGGTCGACTTCCTCGAGCACCCGGACGGCGTGCTGCAGTACGGGCTCGGGCTGCGCCGCGACATCGCCGCCACGATCCGCCGGTTCCGCCCCGACGCCGTGCTGACGGCCACCTGGGCCGAGGAGACCCCGGTCGGCCTCAACCAGGCCGACCACCGCGCCGCCGGCCTGGCCGCCGCGGACGCCGTGCGCGACGCCGGCAACCGGTGGGTCTTCCCCGAGCTGCTGGCCGACGGGCTCGAGCCGTGCGCGGTGCGCTGGCTGCTCGTCGCGGGCGACGCGCACCCGACGCACGGCGTCGACGTCACCGGGGAGGCGCTGCAGCGCGGCATCGCGTCGCTCGAGGCGCACCGCGAGTACCTGGCGCTGCTGCCCTGGCACCCGGCCCCGGCGGCGCTGATCCCCGCGCTCACCGCTGCCCAGGGGCGCCTGGTGGGCGTCGAGCACGCCGTGACGCTGCGGGCCATCGACCTGCAGGCCCCGCCGCCCGTGCTCGACGGCACGGCCTGACCGCGCCGCGCGTCCGGCGGGCTCAGCCCAGCCGCAGCAGCTCGCGCAGCGTGCGCACCACGCCGTTGTCGTTGTTCGACGGTGCGACGAACCGGGCGCGCGCCCGGACGTCGGGATGCGCGTTGTCCATCGCGAACGACCAGTGCGCGGCCTCGAGCATGCCGACGTCGTTGAAGTAGTCGCCGAACGCGACGGTCTGCTCCGGGCCGACACCCAGGGCGCGCTGCACGTCCCGCAGCGCGTGGCCCTTGTCGGCGTCGGGGCTCATGACGTCCACCCAGTGCTCACCGCTGACGAGCACCCGCGCCACGCCGCCGAACGGCGCGAGCGCCGGACCCGCGCCGGTCGCCGCCGGGCCGAAGTCGTACACCGCGACCTTGAGCACCGTGTCCTGCACGGCCGTGAGGTCGGGCACCTGCTCCAGGAGGGCGTAGTACGGCTCGCACTGCGTCACGAACGCGGCGTCGACGCGCTCGACGTACGCGCTGCGCAGCCCGCAGACGACGACGCCCACGTCCGCGCCCGCGGCGGCCGCCCGGCGCACCGCGCGCACGACGTCGCGCGCCACGTCCGCCTCGAGGCCGTGCACGGCCAGCGTGCCGCCGTCACGCACCACGTGCGCACCGTTCTCCGCCACGTACACCAGGTCGTCCCGCCCGAGCTGACGGCGCAGGGTGGCGTACTGCCGGCCGCTGGCCGGGCACACCGTGACACCGCGCGCGACGAGCGTGTCGAGCAGCGGCCAGAACGACGGGTCGATGCGCTTGGCGTCGTCGAGCAGCGAGCCGTCCATGTCGACGGCGACGAGACGCACGTCGGGCACGACGGCGAGGCGGGGCAACGAGATGGGGGGCACGGGCTGATCCTCGCACCGGCTCACCAGTTCCGGGCGCCGCCGCCCCCGCCCGAGCCCGGTCCGTCACCTCCGCCGGGGGCCGTACCCGTGCCGTCGCCGCCCGACGGTGCGGGCTGGCCGCCACCGCCGCCGCCCGCCTGCTGGTTGCGCTCCGCGAGCGCCTCCTGACGCTCCGCCTCGGCCTGCGCCGGGTCCGGTGCCTCCTGGCCGCCCGCACCGGGGGTCGGCGCACCCTCGAGCGTGCCGTCCTGCGCCGCCTGCGCCAGGCGCTCGACGTCGGTGGCGAGGTCGAGCAGCTCCTGCATGCGCTGCTCGGCCTCCTGCTGCGGCGTCGGCGCCGCGTCCTGCCCGCCGCCGCCCTGGTCCTGCTCGTCCTGCTCGTCCTGCCCGCCGCCACCCTGGGAGGGGGGCGGTGTGCACGCCGGGTCGGCGAGCGCCTCGGCCGCGAGCGCCGCGTCGTCGGCCGCCATCCGCAGCAGGTACCCCGCGAAGCCGAGCTCGTCGGCGACGGTGGGGTCGTCGGCGCCCTCGTACGGCGGCTCGAGGACCTCGGCGTCGTACGGCTCGCCCGCGGCCTGCGCGGCGAGGGCCGCGGCGAGCTCCTCGACGTACGCGAGCTGCACCTCGGCCTCCTCGCGCGTCTCGGCCTCCTGCGCCTGCAGCGCGAGGGCGCGGTTGGTCTGGACGTCGCAGCGGTGCTCGTCGGGCACCGTCTCGAGCGCCTCGTCGAGGTACCGGATCGCGCTGCCGTACAGGCCCGCGCGGTACCGGGCCGTGCCGGCGTTGAACGCACCCTTCCAGCGCTCCACGAAGGTCCAGCGGTCGACCCGGTCGAACAGGTCGACGGCCTCCCACTCCTCGCCCGCGTCGTACGCGGCGCGTGCCTCGCGGTACCCGGGGCCGAGCGTCAGGAGGTTCACGGCGAGGCCCAGCAGCACGAGCGCGGGCAGCCAGCTCCACCGCAGCAGGCGGCGCCGACGGCGCACGTGCGGGGGCACGGCGCGACGGCGCGCCTCCCGGGCGGCCCGGTCCCGGACCACCTTCTCCTGCGCCCGACGGGCCCGGTCACGCTTGCTGCTCATCGCCGCCTCCGCCACCGGCTCGACGCGCGCGCCCACGTCCACGCCTCCGCGGCGAGCAGCACGCCGGCTGCGAGCGCGAACGGCCACACGACGTCGCGCCGTGCGCTCACGTCCGTGCGCCCGTCGGCGGCGATCGCGTCCAGGTCGACGTCGGCCACGAGGTCGGCGGTGCTCGTCGGGCCGTCGCGGTGGACGTACGGCACGCCGAGCTCGGCCGCGACCTGCCGCAGCGCGGCCTCGTCGGCCCGCGACAGGGCGGGGCGCGACGGGTCGTCGGGGTCGGGGATGTACTCGGCGTCCGGGTCGAGCGTGCCGTCGTACGTGCGCATCGGTGCGCCGGAGGGCGTCCCGTACCCGAGCACGGCACCCCCGTCGACGAGCGGCGCGATCGACGCGAACGTGCCGGGCTCCTCGTCCGCGGTCTGCTCGCCGTCCGAGAGGTAGAACACGAGCCGCGCCATCGCCGGGTCACGGTCCTGCGCGTCACGCAGCGAGCGCTCCAGCACGTCGAGGGCGCGGTCGCGGCGCGTCCCCGCCGAGCCGGCCGTGACCTCCTGCGTCACGGTCTGCGCCCACGCGCGCACGGCCGTCGCGTCGTCCGTCAGGGGCAGCTGCGTGCCGGCCTCGTCGGCGAAGGCGACGACCGAGTAGAACGCGCCGGGCACGTCGCCCGCCAGGGAGACCACGTCGTGCCGGACGCCGTCGAGGCGCTGCACCGCCGGCACGGGCGCCAGCCCCGGCCCGCGCACCACGGGGTCGCCGGGGCCCCAGTCCTCGGCGGCCATCGAGCCCGTGCGGTCGACGACGAACCACAGCTGTACGCCCACGCGCGCACCGCCCGCCTGCGTCACCGCGACGGTCGGCGTCAGCCCCACGACGCCCAGGACGACGACGAGAGCGGCGCGTCGCCACCACGTCCACGTGCCGGCCCGCGGCGCGTCGGACCGCCGGACCCGGCCGCGCCGCAGCCCGAGCCCGAGGGCCTGCCCGACGCACAGGACGAGCACGGGCAGCGCCGTGACCAGCACGACGACCACCGGGACGACCGCGCGGGCGCTCATGCGCGCACCCGCCACGCGAGCAGCACGACGCCCAGCCCCGCGGCGTACAGGAGCCGCACCCACGGGTCGTCGTCGTCCGTGACGACGCGCTCCGGATCGGCCTGCATGGCCGCGAGCTGCCCGGCCTGCACCTGCGCGAGGATCGCGGGCACCGCGCCCGCGTCCTGCGCGGCGGCGAACGTGCCGCCCGTGCCCTCGGCCGCGATCCGCAGCTCGGCCGCGGTGGCCGCGCCCAGGTCCCGGTCCTCGTCGGGGTACAGCGCGTGCAGGACGACGCCGCGGGACGCCGCGAGCGCGGCGGCCTCGGGCAGCGAGTACACCGGGCTGCCCCACACCTCGTTGTCCGTCGCCAGGACGACGGAGCGGGACCGGTCGGCGTCGTACTGGTCGAAGAGCATCGCGCACGACGCGACGCCGTCGCCGATGAGCGAGGCCTGCCCCTCGAGCCCGGTCGTGCCCCGCAGGACGTCGGCGGCCGCGTCCGACCCGAGGTCGGTGAAGGCCTCGCGCGCCGTGCGCAGCTGCGTGGTGACCAGCTCGTAGTCGTCCGTCAGGGGGAAGACCGTCGCGGAGGTCGAGTCGAACACCGACAGCGCGACGCGCTCGCCCGTGAACCCGTCGACGAGCCGCTCGAACGTCTCCACGACGCGCTCGTCGTAGTCGAGCATCGACCCCGACACGTCGAGGCACAGCACGATGTCCCGGTTGGCGAGCTCGCGCGTGCGCTCCTGGACGGTGACCGGACGCGCGGCGAGCAGCGCGGCCCCCACGGCGGCCGCGGCGACGGCGAGCGCGACGCCGACGCGCAGCGCCCGGTAGCGCACGCGCCAGGCCCGCAGCGCCGGCACGGCCCGCAGGTCGTCGGTGTTGGCCACGGGCGTCGTCCCGCGCCGGTCCCGCACGAGCAGCCCGACGACGAGCGCGGCGACCACGACGCCCAGGACCACCGGCACCAGCCACGGCACCTCGAGCCCCTCGCGCGTCACCACGCGCGCACCCGCTTGCGGGCCTCGGCGAGCGAGCGGGCGACCCGCGCGCGCGACGTCGCCGCGAACGTCGGCATCGACGTGCCCTCCAGGAGCGACGCCAGGGGACGGGTCCGGCGGTCGGCGCGCGCGGCGGACGCGGTCATCGCGGACGTGTCGACGCCCGTGCGCGCCGTCGCGAACTCGCGCAGCACGTACCGGATCTCCAGGTTCGCCGCGCGGGTGTCGACCTCACCGGCCCGGTAGCGGCTCTCGACCTCGTCGAGCCGCGCGAGCGTCGTGCCGCGCAGCGCGGCGTACGGGTCCTTGCGGGACGCCGGCGCCGGGGGAGCCGTCGCGGGTCCGGGCGGGGCGGTCGGCGCCGTGGGGGCGGGCGCGCGCGTCGAGCGCACCACCCACACGAACCACGCGACGACCGCGACGGCGATCGCGAGCGAGACCCACGGCCACCACGGCGCGTACGCCACGGGGTCGACCAGCTCAGCGCCCGGCACGACGCGACCTCCCGAGCAGCGCGACCATCTCGTCCAGCACGTCGTGCGTGCTCTCGACCGTCACCGAGGTGACACCCAGGCGCCGGGTGCGCCCCTCGACCTCCGCGTGCCGGGCGCTGCGGGCGGCGGCCACCGCCTCGCGCACGCCGCGCCGGCCCCGCAGGTAGGCGGGCAGGGACCAGCCGCTCACGACGTCCCGCACGGGCCGCCCGCGCGGCGGTGCCACGACCGGTCGGCCACGCACCGCGGCCGCCGACCCGCCCGCGAGCGTGCCCGGCGCCGCACCCAGGCCGTCCGCGAACAGGTCCGCGTCGACGACCTGCACCACCATCACCTCGTGCCGCGTGCGCAGGCGCGCCAGGGCGCGCTCGTCCGCGGCTCCCGGCCGCGCCTCGTCCGTCACGACGACGACCAGCGAGCGGCGTGCCGTGCGGCGCAGCACCCGGTCGAGGAGCCGCGCGAGGTCGCCCTCGGGGGCCTCCGGGTCGAACGCGCGCTCGACGCGTCGCAGCAGCACCTCGAGGTGCGTCGTGCCGGCGCCCGCCGGGACCTCGAGCACGCGGCCCGCGTCGCCCGCGACGAGCGACACGCGGTCGCCGCGCTGGTGCGCGAGGTGCGCGACCACGTCGGCGACGAGCTGGGCGACCTCGTGCTTGGGCTCACCGCCCGCCGACGTCGCGCACATGTGCCGTCCGGTGTCGACGACCAGCACGAGACCGACGTTCGACGTCGCCTCGTAGCGCTTGACGACCGGCTGCGCCGAGCGCGCGGACGCGCGCCAGTCGATGTCGCCGACGTCGTCCCCGGGCGTGTAGACGTGCAGGTCGTCGACCTCGTCGCCGTGCCCCTTCCACACCGCGCGGTGCCGCCCGTCGAGCAGGCCGGTGGCGCGCCGCAGCGTCGGCAGCTGCAGGCGCGCGCGCACCAGCGCGAGACGGGACCGGGCGGGCACGGGTCAGGGCACCGGGACCGCGTCGAACACGGACGTGATGATCGACTCGGTCGACACGTCGTCCGCGATCGCGTCGAACGAGCGCACGATGCGGTGCCGCAGCACGGCGTTGCGCATCGCGTGCACGTCCTCCGGGACGACGTGCCCGCGCCCGGCCCGCAGCGCGACCGCCTGGGCGACGCGCATGAGCGAGATGGACCCGCGGGGGCTGGCACCCATGCGCACCAGCCGGTCCAGCCCGGGCACCTGGACGGGGCCGCGGCCGCGCGTGGTGGCGACCAGGTCGACGACGTACCGGCGGATCGAGCGGTCCACGTACACCTGGTCGACCGTGCGCTGGAGCCACGCGATCTCGTCGAGACCCAGGCGGTCGCTGCGCAGCGCGCGCGTCATGCGCCCGTCGGAGATGCGCTCGAGGATCTCGACCTCCTCGTCGGCGTCCGGGTAGTCGAGCACCTCCTTGAGCAGGAACCGGTCCATCTGGGCCTCGGGCAGCACGTGCGTGCCCTCCTCCTCGATGGGGTTCTGGGTGGCCAGGACCATGAACGGCGACGGGACCTTGTGGATCTCCCCGGCGATGGTCGTCTGCCGCTCCTGCATCGCCTCGAGCATCGCCGACTGCGTCTTGGCGGAGGACCGGTTGATCTCGTCGAGCAGCACGACGTTGGCGTGCACGGGCCCGAGCTGCGTCGTGAACGTCGACGTCCCGTAGTTGAAGACCTGCGTGCCGACGATGTCCGACGGCATGAGGTCCGGCGTGCACTGGATGCGGTGGAACGAGCCGGACACCGCGTGCGCGAGCGTCTGCGCGGCCGTCGTCTTGGCCAGACCCGGCACCGACTCCAGCAGGACGTGCCCGCCGCACATCAGCGCGACCACGAGCGACGCCCGCAGCTGCGACTGCCCGACGACGCGCTGCTCGAACACCGCGTCGATGCGGTCGCACAGCGCACCGGCCCGGGTGCGGTCGGACGGGGACACGGTGTCGCGGCTCACGGCGGGCAGGCTACCTGCGACTCCGCACCCTCCCGCACCGCCCACAGGGTGATCTCCCGCGCCCCCCACCCACGTCGTGCCCTGCCCACCCTCCCTCACCCCCCGGCGCGAGAGAGCAATCCAGCCCTCTCCCCCCACCCGCGAGAGAACACTCCCGCCCCCTCCTCCCCGCGAGAGAGCAATCCAGGGTCGCGCGTCCCGTCCTGCCCACCGGCGCGTTGTGCTGGATTGCTCTCTCACGCCCCAGGGGATGGGTGGCCGGATTGCTCTCTCGAGCTCCTGGGGGGGGGGATTGCTCTCTCGGGCTCCTGGGGGTGGGTGAGGATGGGGGGATGGCGGACGTGCGGGTGCTGCGGGCGGGGTCCGGGCCGGTCGACGTCGCGGGCGTGCTGCTGGCGCCCGGGGCGGGTGCGACGCGGGACAACCGGACGCTCGTCGCGCTCGACACCGCGCTGACGGCCGCCGGGATCCCGGTACGGCGCATCGACCTGCCCCGCGGCGCGAAGGCCGCGCCGGCGCGCGTGCGCGAGGAGGCCGACGCCTTCGCCGCCGAGCTCGGCGTGGCGACCGAGCGGCTCGTGGTCGGCGGACGGTCGTTCGGCGGGCGCATGAGCTCGATGGCCGTGGCGGACGGGCTCGCGGTCGCCGGTCTGCTGCTGCTGTCCTACCCGCTGCACCCGCCCGGCAGGCCCGAGCAGCTGCGGATCGCGCACCTGCCGCGCATCGACGTGCCCGTGCTGGCCGTCAGCGGCGCGTCCGACCCGTTCGGCACCCCGGACGAGCTCGCGGCCCACCTCGCCGCCGTGGCCGGCCCGGCGACCCTCGTCGTCGTCCCCGGCACGCACGGTCCGGCCGACGCACCCGTCGTCGCGGCCGTCCGCGACTGGCTCACCTGACGACACCACCGCGGCACGGCCCCGTCAGAGCGCGGGAACCGGGCGTCAGAGCCCCGGTTCCCGCGCTCTGACGAGACGCGCGACCAGGTCGGGGAGGGCCTGGTCGATCGGGTCGCGCAGGATCTCGTCCGCGAGGTGGTCGTACGCCGTCGGCTCGGCGTTGACGACGACGAGCCGTGCGCCCGCGTCCACCGCGAGCGGGACCAGACCGGCGACGGGGTGCACCGTCAGGGTCGTGCCGACGGCGACGAACGTGTGCGCGTCACGCGTCGCGGCGACGGCGCGCTCCAGGGCGTCGTCGGGCAGCCGCTCGCCGAAGTACACGACGTCCGGCTTGAGGATCCCGCCGCACACCTGGCAGCGCGGGTCGGGCTCGGTGGGCAGCCGCGCCAGGACGTCCCGCGTCGGCACCGTCGTCGCGCACCGCAGGCACGACGTCGTCGTCAGCGTCCCGTGCAGCTCCACGACCTTGTCCGGTGAGCTGCCCGCCGCTTGGTGCAGCCCGTCGAAGTTCTGCGTCAGCACCGCGACGAGCAGGCCCGCGCGCTCCAGGTCGACCAGGCAGCGGTGCGCCGCCGTCGGTCGGGCCTCCCACACGGCGTGCTGCGCCCACGCGCGCCAGCCGCGCTCGCGGACCCGCGCGTCACGCGCGTAGGCGTCGATGTCGAGCAGGTCCGCCGCGGCGGGGTCGCGCGTCCACACGCCCTGCGGGCCGCGGAAGTCGGGGATGCCCGACGCGGTCGAGATGCCGGCGCCCGTCAGGACCGTGACGGTGGGCGGGTCGTCGTGGTGGGGCACGGGCGCGTCCTCGTCGTCGTCGGCCCGGTCGTCCGGGCTCCCCGCGAGCGTAGGACGTGACCGCGGTGACGGGGCGTGGCTGCCGGGCGTCCACCACGTGCCGCGACGTACCGTGACGTCATGGACGAGACCCTCGGCCCGACCCTGGCCCCCGGCCTGCCGCGCCCCGGACGCGGGCGCGTCGTGATGCAGGTGCGCTGGTCGGACGTCGACCTGTTCGGCCACGTGAACAACGCGGCGTTCCTGCGGTACCTCGACGACGCGCGGTTCACGCTGTTCCCGCGCATGGGGGTCGACGAGGTCGGGGCGATGACGGCGTCGCTGCTGGTCGTCGTGAAGCACGAGATCGACTACCTCGCACCCATCCGGTTCCGGCCCGCGCCCGTCGTCGTGGAGGTGTGGGTGCCGCGGCTGGGGCGCTCGTCGGTCGACTTCGCGTACGAGATCATCGACGGCGAGGACCCCGACGGCGTGGTCGCGCTGCGTGCGCGCTCGCGGATGGTGCAGCTCGACGGCGCCACGTACACGTCGCGGCCGTTCACGGACGAGGAGCGCGCGACGTTCGCGGCGTTCCCGGGCGGGTCGCCGGACCTGCACGCCTGGTAGCAGGCGTCGGCCGGCGCAGCCTCAGCCGACGGGGAGCGCTGCCGGGGACGTCTGCCGGATCGCGAATCCGCCGAGCAGGCCGGGCACCGGCTTGGGCGGCGGGGGTGCGTACTCCGAGCGCGTCGACGTGCGCAGACCGGCGCGGACGAGGGCGGCCGCGAACGTCGTCGCGGCCGCCACGCCGTCGACGACGGGAACCCCGATCGCGTCGGAGATCCGCCCCGTGAACGCCGCCATCCCGGCGCAGCCGAGCACCACGGCGTCCACGTCGTCGGCCTCGACCGCCGCGCGGCACGCCGCCGTGACGCGCTCGAGCGCCCCGGACGTCGGGTCCTCGAGCGCCAGCACCGGGATCTCGCACGCGTGCACCGCGGCGCACGCACGGGCGAACCCGTACCGGTCGAGCAGCTCGTGGGCCCGTCCGGCGGTCCGGCCCAGGGACGTCACGACGCTGAACCGGCGCGCGACCATCGCCGCGGCGTGGAAGGCGGCCTCCGCGATCCCCAGCACCGGCCCGTGCGCGAGCTCGCGTGCCGCGTCGAGCCCCGGGTCGCCGAAGCACGCGACGACGTACGCGTCGACCCCCGCGGCCTCGCCGAGGCGCACCTGCTCGAGGACGCCGACGGCGGCCAGCGCCTCCTCGTAGTGGCTCTCGATCGAGGCCGGGCCGGTGGTGGGCTGGACGGCGTCGACGTGCACGCCGGGCCCGGCCACCACCCGGGCGGACCGACCGATGAGGTCGGTCATCGCCCGGGTGGTGTTCGGGTTGACGACCCGGATCCGGATGTCGTCGTGCACGACGCGCCTCAGGAGCCCGTGGGCTCGGCGTGGTGGCTGACGACCACGGGGACGTCCTGCGTGCCGTCGGACACGCGCGGGTCGGACGCGTCGAGCGTCGGGATCTGCGGGTTGCGACGCTCGAGGAAGACGAACATCGCGAACCCGAGGCCGCAGCCGATGAACCACGAGTACGACGCGATCCACGTGACGTCGAACAGGCCGAGCGACGCCGCGAGCCTGGGCAGGACGGCCGTGGCGATGGCGATGAGGCCCGACCCGATGACGGTCGCCACGGCGTTGCGGTTGTAGCCGCGGGTGTACCAGTACCGGCCGGTGGGGGCCATGGTGAACATGTCGTCGACGTGCACGCGCTGCCTGCCGATGACGTAGTACCCGGCGATGAGGATGCCGAACAGCGGGCCGATGAGCGCGCCCAGCACGCCGAGCGTGTAGTGGATCGCCTCGTCGTTGGCGTACCAGTTCCACGGCGTGAGGATCACGGAGCCGACGGCGGCGATCATGCCGCCCGTGCGCCACGAGATGCGCTGCGGGGAGACGTTGGAGAAGTCGAACGCGGGCGAGATGAAGTTGGCGACGATGTTGATGCCGACGGTCGCGGTGACGAACGTCAGGCCCCCGAGCAGGATCGCGAACGGCGTGTCGATGGCCTCGACGGTCTTGATGGGGTCGGTCATGAGCTCGCCGAAGACGGGGACCGTCGCCGACGCGCAGATGACGGTGAGCAGCGAGAAGAACAGGAAGTTGATCGGCAGGCCGAGGAAGTTGCCCTTCTTGACCGCCGCGAACGACCGTCCGTACCGCGCGAAGTCACCGAAGTTGAGCATCGGCCCGGAGAAGTAGGACACGACCAGCGCGATGGCGGAGAGCATCACGGGGATCGACGCGGCGAACGTCATCGGCGGGCCCGAGGACAGGTTGAGCGAGATGTTCTCCCAGCCGGCCTCGGACACCAGGTAGATCGCCAGGACGATCATGACGACGTACACCGCGGGCCCGGCCCAGTCGATGAAGCGGCGGATCGTCTCCATGCCGTTCCAGAACAGCGCGGCCTGCGCGACCCAGAGGATCGCGTAGGAGATCCAGCCGAGCGCGTTCAGGCCGACGAACGACGGCTCGAGCAGGGCCGCGGAGCCGGGGACGAACTTGAGGAAGATGATGTTGAGCGCCTCGGCCGCGAGGAACGTCTGCACGCCGTACCAGGCCACCGCGATGAGGCCGCGGATCACGGCGGGGATGTTGGCGCCGAGCACGCCGAACACCGCGCGGTTGATGACCGGGTACGGCACGCCCGTCTTCTGGCTCGGCTTGGCGACGAGGTTGCAGAACACCTGGACGATGACGATGCCGACGACGAGCGCGACCAGCACCTGCCAGGAGGCGATGCCGAGCGCGAACAGCGACCCCGCGGTGACGTAGCCGCCGACGCTGTGCACGTCGGACATCCAGAACGCGAAGATGTTGTACGACGACCAGCTCTGCTTCGTGAGCGGCGCGAGGTCCTCGTTGGTCAGGCGCGGGTCGTACGTCGCCTTGATCTCGCCGGCGCCCACGGGCAGGCCCGCGGCCTCGACGAGGTCGTTCGGCTTGCCGGTGGTGGCCGGTGCGGCAGGGGCCGCGGCGTCCAGGGGGACGACGGCGGGGAGGTCGTGCGGAGCGGTCATGGCGGTCCTCGCACTCGGGACGTCGGGGAGGGTGGCGTGCGACGCGGGGGCACCGGGGTGCCGTGGGTCGGTGACCCGACCGGGGGTCCACCCTGGCCGCGGGTGGACGGATCACGTACCGTGAGCGGACCTGAAGCCGGGGCTGCAGGAGCTCGACGATGTGTGAATCTATGACTTCACGTCCATCGGTGGGTTTCGACCGTGTGAACTTCCTGCTTCACGTGCGAACCGGAACGAGGAGGATCGACGTGAGTACCGCGCCGGACGCCGGGAGCCTGCTGGCGTCCTTCGACGCCGAGCAGCTCGGTGCGCGCCTGCGTGCGCTGCGCGAGGACCGCGGGCTCACGCTGCGCGAGGTCGGCAGCCGTCTCGGCATCTCGGCCAGCGCCGTCTCCCAGATCGAGCGCGGGGTCCTGCGACCCTCGGTCAACCGGCTGTTCGAGCTCGTCACGGCGGTCGACGCCACCCTCGTCGACGTCTTCGGCGGCACGTCCGGCACCCCCGACGTCGAGCTCTCGACGCCCGTGCCGGACGGGTACGTCGTGCGTCGCGCCGTCGAGGTCGAGTCCGTCACGCTCGAGGGCGGCGTCGTGTACCGGCGCCTGTCGCCCGGTGTCTCGCACGACGTCGACTTCTTCGAGTCGACCTACCCGCCGCACACCGTCGCCGGACGGCAGCACGAGCTCGTCACCCACGTCGGGTACGAGATCGGCACCGTGGTGCGCGGCGAGCTGACGATCGACTTCGCCGACGAGCGCGTCGTCCTGCGGACCGGCGACACCATCTCCTACGCGTGCACCACGCCCCACCGGCTGAGCAACCGGTCGGACGGCACGACGGTCGCCACGTGGCTCATCGTGCACCCGGGCGCGTCGGCCTGACCCGCCCGGGGCCGCTTGGCCGAGCGCGGCGGAGGGTCAGGGCTGGGCGTCGAGCCGCGCCGCGACCTCGGCGGGGAACCCGCCCGTCGCGAGCGGCCCCCAGCGCTCCGGGGTCACGCGGATCAGGCTCTTGCCCTGCAGGCGCATCGCCGCGCGGTACTCGTCCCAGTCGGGGTGCTCGCCCGCGATGCAGCGGTAGTAGTCGACCAGCGCGTCCTCCGCGGCCGGCATGTGCAGCACCTCGGCCTGCCCGTCGACCTGCACCCACGGCCCGTCCCAGTCGTCCGAGAGCACGCACACGCTCACCCGGGCGTCACGCTCGACGTTGCGCACCTTGGCCCGGTCCGGGTAGGTCGAGATGACGATCCGGCCCGCGTCGTCGACGCCGCCGCTGACCGGCGACACCTGCGGGCGTCCGTCGGCGCGCGAGGTGACCAGGAGCAGGTGGTGCCGCGGCCGGACGAACTCCAGGAGCTCGGTCAGGCCGACGGGCGTGGTCGTCGCGATGCTGCGTGCCATGCGTCGACCCTACGACCCGGGCGCGCGTGAGGCGTGCCCGCCGACACGTCAGGACCTCACGTCAGGACCGCAGCGCGTCCAGCACGGCCTTGGCGGCGGCGGGCACCTCGCGCAGGTGCCACCCGACGGCCTTCACGCGACGCTCGCTCTGCGCCGACACCCCGATGCCGACGGCGTCGATCCCGGCGGCACCGCACGAGAAGAGCGCGCGGCGCAGGTGGTAGTCCTGCGTGACGACGACCGCGGCGTCCACGCCCAGCAGGTCGTGCGCGCGCACGCAGCTGGTGTGCGTGTCGACGCCCGCGTCGTCCCGCACGATCGCGTCGGCGGGGACGCCGCGCGCGATCAGGTGGTCGCGCATCGCGCCCGGCTCGTCGTAGTCGGGTCCGGAGCGGTCGCCGCTGACCAGGACGGCCTCGACGACGCCGCGCTGGTACAGGTCGACGGCGGCGTCGAGCCGGCGGCGCAGGTACGGCGAGGGGTCGCCGGCCGGTGTGAGCCCGGCACCGAGCACGAGCGCGACGGGCCGGCCGGGCACGTCGGCCGCGTCCGGGGCGACACCCGCCTGCCCGACGCCCTGCACGACGAGGAACGGCCCGAGCACGACGACGGCGGCGACGACCGCCACGGCACGCAGCGCGCGAGCGCGCCGTCCGGTGCGGGGTGCGGTGCGCGGTTCGGTGCGCGGTTCGGTGCGCCGTGCGGCAGCGGGGCGGTCGGCAGGCGCGTCGGCGGAGCCGCGCCGGGAGCGGAGCGGAGGGTGCGGCACGGCGGTCACGGTAGCGGCCCCGCGGTGCGGAGGGGCGTCCGGGGGTCGTCGTCCCGGGGTTGTCGTCGCGCGCCGTCGTCGGCGGACCGGCGTCTGCCGACCGCCGTCAGCGGACCACGGCGGCGATCACGCTCACCTCGACCAGCGCGCCCGGGACGGCCAGCCCTGCCACGCGGGCGGCGAGGACGAGGCCCGGGTCGTCCGACGCGATGAGCGGCGCGATCGCGCCGTAGGCCGCGTCGACGTCGACGCCGTCCGCGAACAGGACGGTCCACTGGACGACGTCCGCGAACGTCGCACCCGCGGCCGCGAGCGCGGTGCGGACGTTCTCGACCGCCCGGACCGCCTGGGCGGCCACGTCACCGCCGCCGACGAGCCGGCCGTCGGCGTCGACGGCGTCCTGACCGCCGACGTAGATCGTCGTCGCGCCCGGTGGGACCACGGCGACGTGGCTGAAGGCGGGGCTCCGGACGAGCCCGTCGGGACGGATGCGCTCGATGCGTGTCATGTCCGTATCGTCCTCCCGGCCTCCGACATCGGGGGAGGTGGGGACGACGCCCCTGGTCGCGCGGGCTGGGCGGAGCCGGCCGTTGGCGGTGGGCACGGGTGTGCGGCACAGTGGCCGCCGACGACGGCGGGAGGGTGCATGGGCGACGGGTTCGAGGAGCTCGTCTCGCGGATGCTCGAGGCCGTCCCTGCGGGACGTCGTGCCCTCGTCGCGGTCGACGGGTCCGGGGCCAGCGGCAAGACGACCCTCACGGCCCGGCTCGCCGCCCGGGTCCGTGACCGCCCGGTCGTCGTGCTCCATGCCGACGACTTCTTCCACCCGTCGGCGCACCGGCACGCGCGCGGCCGGTTCTCGCCCGAGGGCTTCTGGCGCGACGCGTACGACTACGCCTCGCTCGTCGACCTCGCGCTGGCGCCCCTGCACCCCGACGCCGACGGCCGCTACGTCCCGGCCTCGTTCGACCGCGTGGCCGACCGGACCGTCCTCGCGCCCGCCCGCCAGGCCGCCGACGACGCCCTCGTGCTCGTCGACGGCACCTTCCTGCACCGCGACGAGCTGCGCGGGCGTTGGGACTGGTCGCTGTACCTGCACGTGCCCTTCGACGTCGCGGCCCGGCGGATGGTCGAGCGCGACGGCGTCGACCCCGACCCGGCGCGCGGGCCGCTCGCCCGGTACGCGGGTGCCCAGCGGCTCTACCTCGCGGCCGCGGAGCCGTGGCGGCGGGCGTCCCTGGTGGTGGACACGACCGCCGAACCCCGGATCGTCGACCCGGCCGCCGCCCGCCCCGAACGGTGGGACGCGACGCCCGCGAGACCGTCCTGAGTCGTCGGAAGACCGCGGGACGACGACTCAGCCCGGTCTCGCCGGCGGCCGGTTCGTGGGGGACCGGGTGGGCGGTTGTCCACAACGGGTGGTCGTGGGCACGACGGCGTGTCCGGTATCGGTAGGTTCGACGCCATGCGACGACGAGGGTGTGCGGTGCTGCGCGGTGCGGCGACGGTGCTGGCGGTGGCACTGCTGGGGGCGTGCACCGGGGCTGGTGAACCGGTGGAGTCCCCGACGGCGGCGCCGTCGCCGTCGGTGACGGCCACCGCGTCGCCGGCTCCGACCCCGATGGCGTTCCCCACGCCCGCACCCGAGTACGCCGAGCCGACGCCGGAGGGGGCGATCGCGGCCGCGACGCACTTCATCGCGCTGTACGACTACGCGTTCTCGACGGGTGACGCCGGTCCGTTGGCGGCGATGTCGGCGGACGGGTGCGAGTACTGCGTCCACGTGCGCGACCAGGTGCAGGCGATGGTCGACGGCGGGTTCTCGAGCATTCGGGACCCGGCACGCATCCAGGCATCGGACAGCACGGAGATCCGTGAGGACGAGTGGTTCCGGGTCTTCCTCCGGGTCGAACAGGGCCCTCTGGTGACAGTCATGCCTGACGGAGCCCGTCACCAGACCTCGGATGGCGGGCGCGTGGACTTCATCTTCGCGATCTCGTGGGTGGATGGCGGCTGGCGGATCGAGGGTGCCGACCTCCAAGAGGTCGAGACGTGACAGGTCGGCCGGTGGTGGTCGCGGTCCTCGTTCTCGGATGCATGGTCGGCTTGGCAACGGCATCCGCGGGATCAGCGACCCCACCGCCCGATCTCGGGAGCTTCACCGCGGACGCGGGCGCACCGTCGGCGCGCGGCGCGATCGACATCATCGGCTGGTGGTCGGCGAACCAGTCCGCCCGGCAGCCGGTCGTGGGTTCGGGCGTGTCGAGCGCGACGCAGTGGCAGTCGGAGTATGCGGACGCGTGCATCGACGCGGACGCCAACTGGTTCAAGGGGCCGTGCTCGCTCCGGGTGGGCTACGGGACGCCCGTCTGTGCGGAGGGCGAGACGCCGCGACAGCCACGGTGGACCCGGTTCCGCATCCCGCCGTCGGAGATCTGGAGCGAGTGGGAGCAGCAGGACTACGGCTCGTGCGCCGGCGCCGCCGTCGTCCCCGTGCTGACCGCGGAGGACTTCCGCCGTCTGCCCCTGCCCGCACCGGTGCTGAACGTGCAGCCGGACGGCGAGTGGGTGCTCGTGAACATCCAGACGATCGTCTTCACCGACCCGACGCCCGTGATGCTGACGACGGAGGTGCTGGGCTTCCCGGTGACGGTCGAGGCGACGCCGTCGCAGTTCACGTACGACTGGGGGGACGGGCACTCGACGGTGACCCACGACCCGGGCAGCCCCTACCCGGCGTTCGACGTGTTCCACGAGTACGAGGCCGTCGGGCGCGTGGCCATCACGCTGACGACGGAGTGGACGGGCCGCTACCAGGTGGCCGGCGACCCGCAGTGGCGCGAGGTGACGGGTACCGCGACGACCGCGGCGACGAGCCGCCCGCTCGACGTGCAGGAGCGCACGTCACGCCTCGTGTCGACGACGTGCGACCAGGACGCCGACGCACCCGGCTGCGAGGGATGGCGCCCGACCGAGTCCCACAGATGACGGGCCGCCCCCCGTCCTCGTGCAAGGCGGCCCGGCCCGCCCGGGAGCGCCGAGTGGTCACAGATGTGCCCACTTCCCCGACCGCGCGTCGACGGTGTGACCACTTCTCGGCGAGCCGGGGGCGGAGGTGGCTGGATTGCTCTCTCGCCGGCAAGTGGGGGGCTGGATTGCTCTCTCGCCGGCAAGTGGGGGGCTGGATTGCTCTCTCGCCGGCAAGTGGGGGCTGGATTGCTC
>NZ_JACSQV010000018.1 GCF_014836445.1 Cellulomonas avistercoris | reverse complement strand
GGGCGGGGCCCCCGGGGCGGTCGGTCCTGCGGACGCGGCGTCAGTCCTCCGGGCCGAGGTACGCGACGTCGCCGTCGGACGTGCGCAGCTCGACGCGGACGTCGGCGGCGGGGTCCGTCGCGCCCTCGACGCGCTGACGTCCGTTCGACGTGATCTCCAGCGCGACGGGGTCACCCGTCCCGTGGACCGTCACGTCGCCGTCGACGGCCTGCACCGTGACGTCGCCGCGCACCTGCGCGACCAGCACGTCGCCGTCCCGGTTGCGTGCCGTCAGCGCGCCGCGCACGTCGCGCACCTCGATGCGACCGTCGGAGGCCCGCACGTCCGCGTCGCCGGCGAGGTCGGCCAGGACGACCGCGCCGTCGCGGCTGCGCACCGCGACGTCGCCGCCGGCCTCGGTGACGCGCACGTCGCCGTCGGAGAGCGCCACCGCGACGTCCCCGCGCACGCCCTGTGCCGTGACCTCGCCGTCGCGGCCTCGCACGTCGAGGTCGCCCCGGGCGCCCGAGACGTGGACGTCGCCGTCGGACGCGCGCACCTCGACGTCCGCGGCGGGCCCGGCCACGCGGACCTCGCCGTCCGTGGTGCGGACGACCACGTGCGTGCCCTCGGGGACCGTCACCTCCAGCCCGGCGGAGCAGGTCGTCAGCCACACGCCCTCGCACTCGTGCCGCACGACCGTCCGCACGCCGTCCGACGTGACCTCGTACCGGGGCCCGGTCCACGCGAACCGCGCGACCCGCTCGACGCGCACGTCGTCCACGGCGGACACGGTGACGAGCACCTCGCCGTCGGCGACGAGCTCGACGACGTCCGTGGCCGCGAGCGTCGCCACGGCGGACGTGGTCTGCGCGAACATCGACGCGAGGACCTGCACGACGCCGAGCGCCAGCAGCAGCGCCGCGAGCACGGCCCCCACCACGGTCAGGGCACGTCCGCCGGCCGGGCGTCGCGCGGGTCCACCCGGCGTCGTGCCCGGCGGCGTCGTCGGCGGGACGTGGGTGGGCTGTGCGGTCGTCACGGTCGTGCTCCGTTCGTCGGGCCGTCCTCGAGCCAGCGCAGCACCGCGAGGACGCGGCGGTGGTCGTCGGCGTCGGGGGGCAGGTCGAGCTTGGTGAGGATGGACGTCACGTGCTTCTCGACGGCCGGCAGGCCGACGACGAGCCGCTCGGCGATCGCGGCGTTGGACCGGCCCTCGGCCATGAGCGCGATGACCTCGCGCTCGCGGGGCGACAGCACGTCGGACAGCGTGCGCCGCGAGCGGGCGAGCACCTGCGCGACGACCTCGGGGTCGAGGGCCGTGCCGCCGGCGGCGACGCGGGCCAGCGCGGCGAGGAAGTCGTCGACGTCGGCGACGCGGTCCTTCAGGACGTACCCCAGGCCGCGCGCGTCGGCGGCGAACAGCTCGCGTGCGTAGCGCTGCTCGACGTACTGCGAGAGCACGAGCACGGGCAGGCGGGGGTGCAGGCCGCGCAGGTGGACGGCGGCGCGCAGGCCCTCGTCGGTGTGCGTCGGCGGCATGCGGACGTCGGTGACGACGACGTCGGGCAGGTCGGCGGCGGGGTCGCCCAGGACGGCGACGAGCTCGTCCGCGGTGCGGTAGCCGGTGACGGCGTGCCCCTCGGCGGTGAGCAGACGGGTCAGCCCGTCGAGCAGGAGGACGGAGTCCTCGGCGATCACGATGCGCACGGCACCTCCACGGTGAGCACGGTGCCCCGACCGGCGGGGCTGACGAGGTGGAACGTGCCGTCGAGGGCCTCGACGCGGCGACGCAGGCCGTCCAGGCCGCCGCCGGGCGCGGCGTGCGCGCCGCCGGCGCCGTCGTCCGCGACCTCGATGCGCAGCCGGTCGCCGTCGACCGCCGCGCGGACCGAGGCCCGCGTCGCGGTCGCGTGCTTGGCGAGGTTGGTGAGCGCCTCGGCGACGACGAAGTACGCGGCGGCCTGCGCCTGCGACCCGACGCCGTCGCCGACGCCCTGGGCGTCGACGTCGACGGGCACGGGGCAGCGGGCCGCGAGCGCCGACAGCGCGGCGTCCAGGCCCCGGTCGGTGAGCACCGCGGGGTGGACGCCCCGCACGAGGTCGCGCAGCTCGGCCAGCACCTCCTTCACCTCGCCGTGCGCCGCGTCGATCGCGGCAACGGCCGCGGCGGGATCCTGCGCGGCGGTCCGGCGTGCGACGCCCAGCTCGACACCGAGCGCGACGAGGCGCTGCTGCGCGCCGTCGTGCAGGTCGCGCTCGATGCGGCGGCGCTCGTCGTCGGCGGCCACGACGGCGGCCGTGCGCGTCTCGCGCAGGTGCTCGGCGCGCCCCTCGGCGACGTCGGCCCGCTGCTCGGCGGCGCGCGCCGCGCGCTCGGCCTCGGCACGCGAGCGACCCCCCAGCAGCGCGCGGGTCAGCCGGACCTGCGCGAGGTTCGTGAGCTGCACGACGAGCGCCGCGAGCCACAGGGCGACCAGGGCCCCGGGGACGAGGAGCGCGAGGTGGAACCCGTTGACCCGCCCGGCGAGCGGCGCGGCGGGCACGACGAGCGCGAACGCCGCCAGGCTGAGGGCCACGGACCCGGCCGTCCACGCCAGGAGGCACGTGAGCAGCGCGTGGGCGACGGCGGCCCACGAGCGGGCGTCGCGCAGCCACGGCCACCAGGACCGCGGGCGGTACGGGGCCGCGGGTCCGGGCGCGGGCGGCGGCACGACGACGCCGAGCTGGGCCCGCAGCCGCGCACGCTCCCCCGTGCCGTACCCGCGTGCCAGGACCAGCGTCAGGACGAGCAGCGGCACGCCGACGACGAGCACCGCGAGCCCGATGCCGAGGCCCACACCGGTGACGAGCAGGATGGACGCCGCGAGGCTCACGGCCGCCGCCAGGACGATCTGCCCGGCGCCGGCCCACGTGGCACCCGCGACGGGGGCCAGCGCGAGCGCGCGGCCGCCGGTGAGCATGGGTGAGACGAGGCGGACGTCGTCGGCGAGGGGGATCTCGTCCGGGGTCGGTGGCGCGGCGGCCTGGAGGGCTGTGCTCATGCCGACGACGGTAGGCGTCCCGCCCGCCCGGGCGCTGCCGTGCCCGCCCACGTCGTGGGGTAGGGCCAGCCCTACCCCTGTCCCTGCCCGCTGCCCGCGCGGGTGGCGGCCCGGCGCCGGCTCACGCGGGCGGGTAGGCCGCGCGCAGCCGCTGCCACTCGTCGCCGACCAGCGGCAGCACGCCGCCGTGCTTGGTGTCGGGCGGCATGCGGAACCGGCTCGGCGGGATCCGCTCCCACCGGCCGTGGGCGAGGTCGGTCGTCCGGAAGCCGACGTAGCCCTGGGGCCGGCGGTCGTACTGGTCGAGGAACAGGTACCAGACGTCGTCGTGGTGGTCCTGGAAGAGGATCGGTGCCTCGAGCCGGTCGAACTCGTCGGCCCCGATGCGCGTCGCCACCGTGCGGTACCCGTCGGAGAGCAGCGCCGGGCCGACCTCGTGGTGCACGCGGTCGGACCCGGGCTCGAACGACTCGTGCTTCGAGATGCGGTGCACGACGCCGTCCTGGACGAGGACCGTCGTGTCGATGACCCCGGAGCCGCGGTCGATCAGCACGTGCCGCTCCCCCAGCCGCCGGAAGTCCGGCGTCCACGCGGCCAGGACGCGGCTGTACGCGTCGCCGCGGTGCTCGACGTCGTCCGCGGCGTACAGGGCCGACGACCACAGCAGCAGGTACTCGCCCCGGTCGGCGTCGTACACGGCCTCCGGGGCCCAGGCCATGCCGGCCTCGGGCGGGGCGACCTCGAGCGTCCACGGCTCGGACCAGGTCACGAGGTCCGGCGACCGCCAGACGAGGATGCGGCGGCTGCCCCGGCGCGTCCACGCGTCCCACCCCGCGTCGTCGCCGCCGTAGATCCGCAGGTCGGTGGCGACGAGGAAGAAGCCGTCGGGGCCGCGCACGACGTACGGGTCGCGGATACCGGTGGTGCCGAGCGTCGAGCGCAGCAGCGGCCGCCCGCCGTTGAGGCGGACCCACGCGCACGGGTCGTCCCCGTCGCTGAGCGAGAGGTGGACCTGCTCGCCGTACCCGTCGGGGTCCTCGACGAAGTGCACGAGCAGGTACCCGAAACCGTCACCCGGGGACGCCCCCGCCTTCCCCTGCGGCGGGGAGGGTGCGGGCGTCGCCGGGTGACGGTCCACGTGCGGTTCCTCTCAGGACAGCTGCAGCCGGAACATGCTCCAGGACGCCGGCGGGAGCTCCGCGCGCAGCGTCGTGCCGTCGACCGCGGCCGACGTGTGGGCCCGCGGCGCGACGCGGTCGGGCTCCTGCATCGTGTTGGCCGCGAACACGTCGTCGTCGGCGAGCAGGACGGCCTCCGTGAGGCTCGCGGCCCCGAAGCCGCCCAGGTCCGTGGCGAAGGAGACGGCCTCGCTGGGGTTGCGGTTGACGACGAACACCGCGAGCTGCCCCGTCTCGGCGTCGTGCGTGGCGACCGCGTCCAGGACCGCCACCTCGCCGTGCTTGGCGGTGGCCAGCGTCGGCGCGTCCACCCGCAGGTCGAGCACCTGGCCCTGCGCGTGACGTGCCATGAGCGCGAAGGGGTGGAAGATCGACTGGCGCCACGCCGGCCCGTCGGGCTCGGAGCGGATCGGGGCGATCGTGTTGACGAGCTGCGCCTGGCAGGCGATGGCGACGCGGTCGCTGTGCCGCAGCAGCGTGATGAGCAGCGACCCGACGACCACGGCGTCGAGCAGCGTGTACGCGTCCTCGCTGAGCCGCGGCGCCTTGGTCCAGTCCGTCGGCAGCCCGGACTCGGTGAGCGCCTTGTTGTACCAGACGTTCCACTCGTCGAACGAGATCATGATCTTCTTCGACGACTTCAGGCGGGCGCCGACCGCGTCGGCCGTGGCGACGACCTCGCGGATGAACTTGTCCATGTCGACGGACGAGGCGAGGAAGCTGGCCCGGTCGTCGCCGTCGAGCTCGTAGTAGGCGTGGGCGGACACGTGGTCGACGAGCTCGTACGTGTGCTCGAGGACCGTGTCCTCCCAGGCGCCGAAGGTCGCCATCGCGCGGCCGGACGACCCGCAGGCGACGAGCTCGAGGTCGGGCTCGACCTGGCGCATCGCGCGCGCCGTCTCGGCCGCCAGGCGGCCGTACTCCTCGGCCGTCTTGTGGCCGAGCTGCCAGGGGCCGTCCATCTCGTTGCCGAGGCACCACGTGCGGATGGCGTGGGGCTCGGGCGCGCCGTGCTCGACGCGCAGGTCGGACAGCGCGGTGCCCTTCGGGTGGTTCGCGTACTCCAGGAGCTCGACGGCCTCGGCGATGCCGCGCGTCCCGAGGTTCACGGCCATGACCGGCTCGATGTTCGCCTTGCGCGCCCAGCGCATGAACTCGTTGAGACCGAACGCGTTCGTCTCGATGGTCTTCCACGCCGGGTCGAGGCGCGTCGGGCGGTCCTCGACGGGCCCGACGCCGTCCTCCCACCGGTACCCGGACACGAAGTTGCCGCCCGGGTAGCGCACGGCCGTGACGCCCATCTCCCGCACCAGCGCCAGGACGTCGCCGCGCAGACCGTCCTCGTCCGCGGTCGCGTGCCCGGGCTCGTACAGCCCGCCGTAGACGCACCGACCCATGTGCTCGACGAACGACCCGAACACCCGGCGGTTGACGGGGGCCACGACGAACGCGGGGTCGATCGACAGCTTGCCGCTCTGCATTGCTACTCCTGTGGTGGATGGACGCCCGGTCGCGGGTTGGCCGCCTGTCGGACGCGGGTATGACGGACCGCCCCGAACTCCGGCGCGTGCCGGAGCCCGGGGCGGACGGGGACTACTTGCCGATCTGGTTCTGCAGGTCCTTCTGCGCCTGGTCGAGCGCCTGCTGCGGCGCGACGCCGTTCTCGTAGACCTCGGTCAGGGTGGTGGTGGTGAACAGGTTGTTCAGCGTCGGCAGGTTCGGGTTCGCGAAGCCGTCGAAGTGCCCGATGCCGTCCTTGACCTCGTTGAGGACGTCGAACAGGTTCGTGCGGAAGTACTTGTTGAACTTGTTCTCCGGGTCCTTCGTGACGGCCTCGTCCTCCCACACCGACATGTTCACGGGGTCGAAGCCGAGGACCTCCCACACGGCGACGTTCGCCTCGGGCGAGAGCTTGGCGAACGCGAGCCACTCGGCCGCGAAGTCCTTCTTGGGCGAGGACTCGATGACGGCCGTGCCGGTCCCGCCGCCACCGATCGTGGCGACGTCGCTGCCCTCGACGACGGGCGCCGGGGCGATCGCGACGTCACCGGCGAGGTCGGGCATGTAGTCGACGAACCGCGACGTGTACCAGGCGGGGTACACCACGGCGGCGTAGTCGCCGCTGTTGATGACGCCGAACGCCTGCTCGTCGTCGGGGCTGCCGCCGGGGATCGTGGAGATCGCGCCCGCGTCGAGCATGGCCTTCTGCATCTCGAACGCCTTGACGACGTCGGGGTTGGCGACGTCGACGTCACCGTTCTCGTCGAAGAAGTTGCCCCCGAGCTGCGCGACGATGAGCGGCTCGACGAAGTTCACGGTGGTGCTGGCGATGCCGAACGCCTTGCCGGTCGCCTCGTTGTACGTCGCCCCGGCCGCCGAGAAGTCGTCCCACGTCTCGATGGTCGTGTAGTCGATCCCGGCCTCCTCGAGGAGCGCCGCGTTGTAGAACGTCACGAACGCCCCGACGTGCATCGGGAAGCCGAGCACCTTCTCGGCGCGGGTGTAGAGGTCCAGCCGCGCCTGGACGATGTCGTCCTGGTAGGGCTTGGCGGCCTCGGACAGGTCCATGAGCGGCGTGCGGCCGTCCGCCGACACGAAGTTGCCGAACTTGTTGACCTCGATGTCGACGACGTCCGGCAGGCCGGAGCCCGCGTTGACCGCGAGCTGCAGCTTGTTGTGCATGTCCTGGTACGGGTAGACGGTCACGTCGAGGTCGACGGGCCGGTCGGGGTTCTGCTCGTTCCACTCCGCGGCCATCTGCTCGTAGTAGTCCGCGTGGAGCTCGGCGAACACCCACATGTCGAGCGAGGTGGCCTCGCCGTCGGCGGGGGCCGCCGCGGGCTCGTCCGAGCCGCCGCTGCACGCCGAGAGCATGAGTGCCCCTGCCAGACCGGCCGCGACGAGCGACAGGTACCTGCGTGGTCCAGCCATGGTTGTGACTCCGTTTCGTTGTGTGGTGCGGGTGGTGCGGGTGGGCGGTCAGCCCTTGAGCGCCCCCGCCGTCATCCCGGCGACGAAGAATCGCTGGAAGCAGAGGAAGAGCACGAGGACGGGCAGGAGGGAGAAGAAGGACCCGATGATCAGCAGGTCGTAGTTGTTCCCGTACGGCGTCAGCAGGGTGTTCAGGCCGATCGGCAGCGTGAACTTCTCCGCCGAGCGCAGCACCAGCAGGGGCCACAGGAAGTTGTTCCACGTGACCATGCCGTTGAGGATCCCCATGGCGGCCAGCGCCGGCCGCGAGATGGGCAGGACGACCCGGAAGAAGATGCCGAACTCGGTGACGCCGTCGACGCGGCCCGCCTCGAGCAGCTCCTTGGGGATCCCCATGAAGTACTGCCGGAAGAAGAAGATGGTCACCGAGGCCGCGAGGAACGGGATGACGATGACGCCGTACGAGTCCGCGAGCCCGAGGTCGTTCACCATGACGTACAGCGGCAGCATCATGATCTCGAACGGCACGGTCATGAGGAGCAGCACCGAGATGAACGCGGCCGTCTTCCCCTTGAAGTCGTACATCGCGAAGCCGTAGGCGACGAACGAGCTGACCAGGAGCGTGCCGGCCACCTGGACGAGCGTGAGGCCCACCGAGTTGGCGAACCACCGGAAGTACAGGCCCGAGTCGGTGAAGAGCATGACGTAGTTGTCGAACCGGAACGACGAGACGTCGACGTCGAGCCGCAGGCCGCTGCGCATGATCTCGCCGCCGTCCTGGAACGTGCCGACGAAGATCACGACGAGCGGCACCAGGACGATGAGCCCGATGACGGCGAGGAAGACGCTCTGGATCGTCACGAACATCGCCCGGGGCAGCGGGTACTTGCGCCGACCCCCGGGGACGCCCGTCCCGCGCTCCGCCGAGGGGGCGGGCGTGGCCGTGGTGGTGGGCGCGCTCATCGGGACTCCTTCTTGAACGTGCCGGTGAGGGTGAGGTAGGTGAGGTTGATCGCCATGATCACGACGAGCAGGACCACCCCCACGGCGGACGCGTAGCCGAGGTCGTTCTCCTCGATGCCGCGCCGGTACAGGTAGCCGACGACCGTCAGACCCTGGTTGTTCGGGGAGCTGTTGCCGGCGTAGAGCATGAAGCTCTCGAGGAACATCGCCAGGCCGCCGTAGATGCTGATGGTCGTGACGTAGACCATCGTCGGCTTGATGTTCGGCAGGGTGATGGAGAAGAACTGCCGGAGCTTGCCGGCCCCGTCGATCGACGCCGCCTCGTAGAGCTCGCCGGGGATCGACTGCAGGCCGGACAGGAAGTACAGGATGTTGACGCCGGTGTACCGCCAGGTCGCCAGTGCCAGCAGCGCGACGAGGCCACCGAGGTCGGTGCGCAGCCACCGCACGGGGTCCGCGCCGAACCAGGCGATCACCTGGTTCACCAGGCCCGTGCTCGTCTCGGCGAACATGAGCCGGAAGATGATGCCGGCGACGACGACGGAGGTCAGCGCGGGGATGAACAACGACGCCTTGAAGAGGTTCTTCAGGCGGTCCGACCCGAGCCGGGCGTTGATGACGACCGCGAGCAGCAGCGGGACGGGGATGAGGATCACGAGCGTCAGCACCATGTAGCGGGCGCTGTTGTACATGGCCTGCCAGAAGATCCGGTCGCGCCACAGCCGCTCGAAGTTGTCGGTGCCGACGAACGACGCCTCGCCGAACATCACGCTCTGCGTGCTCATGACGAACGTCCGCACGAGCGGCACGGCCCAGAACGCCAGGAGCGTGATGACGAACGGGGCGATGAAGAAGTACGGGGCGAGGCGCTGGGAGTACAGCAGCGCCTTGAGCCGGTGCCCGACCGGCGTGCCGGGTGACGCCGTTCGTTCCTGCAGCTGTGCCACTTCTGCTCCTCCTGCCTCCCAGGGAGCGCCTCGCTGCTCGACACCTGCGTCGAGCGGGGCCCCACCTGGATCGGACGTTTCACCTGATGTGGCACGGTGCCCGTCCACTATGACGATATACACCGGTGACCTGGCGTTTTACGACGTCGTAACCGCCACGCCACTATTGCGTCCGCGCCGGACGTCTGTCAACCTCTCGGCATGAGAACGACGGGACGGCCTGCGCGGCCGGACGCAGGGGTGGACGCAGGGGCGGCGGCGGCGGGGGCACCGGAGAACGCACGGCGACCGTCGTGAAGGTGACGATGCAGGACGTCGCACGGCGCGCCGGCGTCTCCAACAAGACCGTCTCGAACGTCGTCAACGACCACCCCCACGTGCGCCCGGAGACGCGGGCGCGCGTGCAGCACGTCATCGCCGAGCTGGGCTACCGGCCGAACCTGTCGGCCCGCGGCCTGCGCTCCGGCAGGACCGGCGTCATCGGGCTCGCCGTGCCGCAGCTGCGGCAGCCGTACTTCGCCGAGCTCGCGGACGCGGTGATCGCCGCCGCCGAGCGTCGCGGCCTGGGGGTGATCATCGGCCAGGCCGGGGCGGACCGTGACCACGAGACCGCCGTGCTCGCGAACGGCCTGCGGCAGACCGACGGCATGCTCTTCAGCCCCGAGCACCTCGGCACCGAGGACCGTCACCTGCTCGACGACGTCACGTACCCGCTGGTGCTGCTCGGCGAGCGGATCTTCGGCGGCCCGAACGACCACGTGACCATGCACAACGTCGAGGGGGCCCGCGCGGCCGTCGAGCACCTGGTCGGCCTCGGCCGGCGGCGCATCGCCGTCCTCGGCGCCCACCCCGACCGGCGCAGCGGGCAGATGCGCCCGTCGGACCTGCGCGTGCGCGGCTACCGCGAGGCGCTCGCCGTGGCCGGCCTGCCGGAGGACCCGCGGCTCGAGCGCGCCGTCGCGCCCTGGCTCCCGCAGAACGGCGCGGACGCGACCCGCGAGCTGCTCGCGTCGGGCGTCGAGTTCGACGCGATCTTCGCGCTCAACGACAGCCTCGCCATCGGCGCCCTGCGGGCGCTCGCCCGGGCGGGGCGCCGCGTGCCCGACGACGTGGCCCTCATCGGGTTCGACAACATCGGCGACGGCCGCTTCTCGACCCCCTCGCTGTCCAGCGTGGACCCGGGCCGGGAGGAGATCGCCGAGACGGCCGTCGCGATGCTCGTCGAGCGCATCGAGGCCGGCGCCCGTGACGTCCGCCCGCCCCGCCTGCACAAGGCGGCCTTCCACATCGTCGCCCGCGAGTCCACGGGCGGGCAGGACGACCAGGCCTGAGGTGGGCGACCCGTGGACGTCGTGCCGCCTGCAGCACGACGAGGGGCCGACCCCGGGCGTGTGCCCGGAGCCGGCCCCTCACCCGTCGCGCATGGGGTCACGACGGGTCGCGGTCACCTGTCACTAGGAGCAGGTGGCGCCGTTCAGCGTGAAGGACGTCGGCACGTTGTTGGTCCCGGAGTGCGAACCGTTGAAGCCGATGTCCACCGAACCGCCGGCCGCCAGCGAGCCGTTCCAGGCCTCGTTGGTGACCGTCACGGCCGAGCCGGACTGCGCCCACTTGGCGCTCCAGCCCTGCTGGACCTGCTGACCGTTGGCGAAGGCGAACTTCAGGGTCCAGCCGCTGAGCGCGGCCGTCCCACGGTTCGTGATCTTCACCGAGGCCGTGAAGCCGTTGTTCCAGCTGTTCGCCGTGTAGCTCACCGAGCAGGACGCACCCGGGTTCTGCGTGGGCGTCGGCGTGACCGTCGGCGTCGGGGTGACCGTCGGCGTGGGCGTGACCGTCGGCGTCGGGGTGATGGTCGGCGTCGGCGTCACGGTCGGCGTCGGCGTGACCGTCGGCGTCGGCGTCACCGTCGGCGTCGGCGTCACCGTCGGCGTCGGGGTCGGCGTCGCGCCGCCCTCGAAGAGACGGGCGTAGTCGGACAGCGCACCGGCGATCGCCGTCTGCGCCCAGAACCGGTGGTACTCGAACTGCGGGTCGGGCCCGCCGTTGAGCGCCGCCTGGACCTTGGCCCACTGCGGGTCCTGCTTGTAGAACGACCGGATGTCGAGGAACGAGACACCGGGCTTGACCACGTCGCCGTTGGGCATCGTGCCCGTCCAGCCGGACGGGATGTAGATGCCGTCGCCGCCCGCGGTGTAGACGTCGTCGAACCGCTGGAAGTCCTTGCGGGTCTCGACCGACGAGACGCCCAGGGAGTCCTGGTTGCTCTCCCAGATCGCGTCGAGCAGGTCCTTGGCGGTGTCACGCGCCTCGGTGTTGCCCGACTTGGCCGCGTAGAACAGGAGCGCACGGGCGGTGTCGCCGGCGACGCCGACGTCCTGGCCGGAGCTCTTGAGCGTGACGGTCAGGCCGGAGTTCGAGCCCGGGTTGGTCGGGTTCCAGGTGTCGGGCTTGCCCGACCACGTCAGCTCCGACGGGACGGACCAGTCGGCGCCGTCCGTCTCGATGTGGTCGACGACCCACGCCGACCACTTGTCGAGGACGGTCTTCGCCTTGGCGTTGCCCGTCTCGTAGTAGAGCTCGGCGAGCCGCTGGACGCCCCACGCCTGCATGCCGAACCACTGGTTCGACGGCGGGTCGTTGTAGACGGGCGCCTCGGTGTAGGCCATGCCGTAGAACGTCGGTGTGCCGGCCGGGGGCTGCGCGTACGCACCGTCCCAGCTGTTCGTGGCGCCACCGGCGATCGGGCCGTTGGACGACTGCAGCCACTGGTAGAACTCGACCTGACGCTCGGCGGCCTTGGTCCAGTCGGCCTTGGCGGTCGAGGACTTGGGCGTCAGCTTCGGGTCGTTGGCCAGGGCCCACGCCGCGAACGGGTTCTGGTACCCGAAGTGCGCGTGCGACGAGCCGATGCGCCACGCCCAGCCCGAGCTGGTGTCGGTCGCGCCGCCCCAGGCCATGTACCAGGACAGCAGGTAGTGCGCGCTCTCCTTGCCGGACCCGGCGGGGCAGCTCGGCGAGGTGCAGCCGATGGTCTTGAAGTACTTGTCGAACAGCGTGTAGCGCAGGTAGTCGCCGAGCTTGGCGGCCTTCGCGACCGTCGCCGCGACGTCGGCCGCCTTGCCCTGCTCGGTCGCCCACTTGTTGGCCCAGTAGACGGCCTCGACGGCGCGTGCGTCGGCGTCGGACGCCGACGTGTACTTCCACTGCTTGGCGTAGGACGAGTCACCCGTGAACAGGTCGAGGTAGCCGTTCTTGCCGCCGGACGTGAAGTCGTCGCACGTGGGGTGCGGGACGGTCTCCCAGACCGACTCCTGCGGGCCACGCTGGAACGTGTTGACGAGCGACATGCCCTCGTGGTCCGGGCCGAGCTGGCAGCCGGGGCCGGGCGCGGCACCGAAGCCGTAGATGTTGTCGACGTCGCCCAGCCAGTGCATCTGGTAGATGTCGTTGTTGCCGTACGTCGCGCGGAGCTCGGCGGCGATCGGGTCCTTGCCGACGCTGCCGCTGCTGCCGATCTGCGACGGGTACTTGCTGGGGTGGTTGTACTCGGAGGCGTAGCTGGCCGGCGCGTCGGCCTTGTAGAACGAGTTGGTGGGCTGGTCGGCCTGCTGCGGGATCATGTAGGTCTCGAGGTTGACCCACGCGTCGTTGAGCGGCTTCCAGTTGCCCGTCGCCTGCCCGTACAGCGCCTCGAGCCAGATCCAGTAGCTGTACGCCTCGGACGTCGTCATGTGCCCGTAGTCCGGGGCCTCGACCATGAGGGTCTCGACCGCGTGGTAGGGGATGCCCTGCGGGCTGAAGTACCCGTTGGCGGGGTCCTTGATCTTGTCGTACTGCTCGAGGAACCGCTCCGCGTACTCGGAGTCGACCGCGACCGCTGCGGGCGCGACCTGCGCCGTCGTGGGCCCGGCGAGGGCGGACGCGGCCTGCGCGCCTGCCACGGCCACGAGCGACGTGGCTGTCAGAACGGCCCAGGCCGCTCTGACGGCACGCCGTCGGGTGCTTGAGGACATCTTCCGTACCTTTCTTGGCGTCGACCACGCACGGCCTCGGTGCCGCCGTGGAACCTGCCGGCGGCCTCGGTGCCGTCGCCAGTCCTGCGAGAAGGAACGGACCGCGAGCCGGTGGCGCGTCTTCGCGCACCGCGGCGAGCGGTCTGGACGTCGCTCACTCTCTTCACGCGCGCGGGCGTCGTCCAGGTGGCGAAACGCTTAGGGACAGGACCTCGTGGGAGCGCGACCAGGCGCGCGCACGCGGACGGCGCGCCACCCGGTCGGGGTGACGCGCCGTCGCACGTGCTCGCTCCGTCAGCTCCAGCGGAAGATGCGCACCGCCACCGGCGTCGCGACGGCCGCCCACAGCGCCATGACGACCATCTGCTGCGTCGGGAACGGCGCACCGACCCACGCGTCGGTCATCGCCTGGGTGGCGGCGCCGAGCGGCAGGTAGGTGGCGACCGTCTGGACGGCCTCCGGCATGATCGGCAGCGGCAGCCACACGCCCGCGAAGAACAGGCTGACGAAGTAGGCCGTCATGCCCAGCCCGTTGGCCGCCCCCGTCGTCGCCGCCCGGGCCGCGATGAGCGCGCCGAGCCCGAAGACCGACAGCACCGCGAGCAGGAACGCCAGCGCGACCGTCCACGGCTGGCGCGGTAGCTCGATGTCGAGCACGACGACGGCCGACACGAGCGCGAGTGCCGCCGCCACCACGAGCGCCGCGAGGTTGACCAGCACCTGGGCGACCAGCAGCCGCGCCGGGCCGACCGGTGTCGTCGACAGCCGGCGCAGCACGCCGCGCTGGCGGTAGGTGGCCACCGTGACGGGGAAGCTCGACAGGCCGATCGTCGCGATCGCCAGGCTCAGCACGATCGGCGTGTACCCCGTGATCGCGGTGATCTGCGCGAGCAGCGGGTCCTGGTCGCTGAAGGGGTCGTCCGCCCAGGGCATCACGAGGCCCAGCACCGTCAGGAGCACGACCGGGAAGCCGAGCGAGAAGAACGCCGCGGCGGGGTCCCGGACGAGCAGACGCGCCTCCGAGACGATCATCCGGGCCAGGGCACCGCCGCGACGGTGCTCCGTGGCCGGCGCGGGGGCCAGCGCGCCGCGCCGTGCGGCGGCAGGGGTGGCGGTCGGGGTGGGCGTCGGGGTCGGGGTCGGGGTCATGTCACACCTCCGCGGCGGTCGTGGCGAGCTCGGGTCCGGCGCCCTCGGCACCGGTGAGGGAGACGAACGCGTCCTCGAGGGACGCGCGCTCCAGACGGACGTCGTGCGTCGTGACGTCGTGACGGGCGAGCGCGACGAGCACACCCTGCACGACGGCACCGCCGCCGCGGACCACCAGCTCGCGGTCCTCGACCACCGCCTCGCGCACCCCGGGCACCCCCGCGAGCGCACCCAGCAGCACGCCGTCGGCGACCGGCACGTCGGGGCGCACGCGCAGCACGTGCTCGCCCTGTGCGAGGCCGACGATCTGGTCCGGCGTCCCGACCGCGGCGACGCGGCCCGCGGCGATGAGCGCGATCCGGTCGCACAGCCGCTCCGCCTCCTCCATGAGGTGCGTGACGAGCACGATGGTGACGCCCGCGTCGCGGATCGCCTCGACGACGGCCCACGTCTCGCGGCGCGCGTGCGGGTCGAGGCCCGTCGTCAGCTCGTCGAGGATCGCGAGCTCGGGCCGCCCGACGAGCGCGAGCGCGACCGACAGGCGCTGCTTCTGCCCCCCGGACAGGTCCTTGAACGCCGCGTCCCGCTTGGCGGTGAGCCCGAGCAGGTCGAGCAGGTCCGCGGGGTCGGCGGGTGCCGAGTAGAAGGACGCGTACAGCTCGAGCGCCTCCTGGACGCGCAGCCGGTCGGGCAGCGCCGACTCCTGCAGCTGCAGGCCGACCTTCTCGTGCAGCGCGGCAGCCTGCGTCGTCGGGTCGAGCCCGAGGACGCTCACCGTGCCCGCGTCGGGGCGGCGCAGGCCCGCGATCATCTCGACCGTCGTGGTCTTGCCGGCGCCGTTGCGCCCGAGGACGCCGTAGATCTCGCCGCGCTCGACGGTCAGGGACACGTCCGCGACGGCGAGCGTGCTGCCGTACGCCTTGCGCAGGTGCTCGGCCCGGACGACCGGGGTGGTGCTCATGGTGCCTCCTGGTGACGGGGTGGGACGCGGGGTGTGCGGTGCCGCAAGGCCGGCCGGTGGCGGGCTCCGTGGTGACGTGGTGCAGGGCTACGGGGTGGCCGGACGCACCGGGACGCGGGAGGTGACGGCGGCGTGGGCACCCGCCGTCAGGGCGATGACGAGGAGGCAGGCGAGCAGCCACGGCGCGGCCGCGGCCCACGAGCCACGACCGGCGGGCACGTCCGCGAAGCCGCTCAGCAGGGCCAGGACCAGCAGCACGGGGCCCGCGGTCAGGGGCAGCGCGAGCGTGCCCCACCACCCGCCGACGCGCTGGTACACGACGCCCACGAGCAGCCCGGAGACGTTGGCGACGACGCACGCCAGCACGAGCTCGGCCAGCAGCAGGCCCGCCGGGGACGACTCGTCCGCGAGGATCGCGTCGGCCACCCGCCAGCCCCAGCCGGCGGCGTGGTGCAGCTCCCGCTCCACCGCCGCGAGCGCCGTGAGCACCACCGCGTAGGCGGCACCGGTGCCCGTGGCGACCAGGAGCGTCGCCCGGGCGAAGGTGCGGCGCGTCATGCCGGCGGCCACGTGGACCCGCAGCATCAGGCCCACGACGATGACGGCCTGCGCGAAGGGGAACCAGATCGCCCCGTGGCGCGAGTACAGGATGACGGCGGCGTCGAGCTCGCCGTCGATGCGCGCCAGCACGAACGTGAGGACGACGAAGAACGGTGTGACGACCGCCCAGAACCAGGCGAGCGTGACGAGGTTGGCCCGACCGAGCCGGCGCACCGTGTGCGCGACGGGTCCGCGACGGGGCGCGGTCGGGGTGACGGTGCTCATCGCGGCTCCTTCCTGGTGCGTGCGGTCGGGGGTCGGGTCGGGGGTCGGCTCGGAGGTCACGCCGGCGAGGGCGGTCACGGTCGCGCGGTGACGGGCGCGCGGCGGGCGAGGCCGGCGAACACCAGTGCCGTGACGAGGCAGAACACCGCGCCCACGCCGGCGCCGAGCAGGAGGACCTGCGTGTCGCTCGCGGTCGTCCAGATGCCCGGCAGCTCCATGAGGCGCGCGCCGCCGAGGTACATCGACACCGCGAGCGGCCCCACGGTCAGCGGCAGCGTGAGCGTGCCCCACCACGCGCCGCCCCGGAGGTACACGACACCGACGAGCAGCCCGGACAGGTTGCCCAGGACGAACGGCACGGCCTGGTCGAGGAAGAGCGCCCAGACCGGCGACGACGCGTCGGAGACCTGGACCTCCGTGATGACCGAGTCCCACCCGAGGGCGTCGTGCACGGCCCGCTCGGCCAGGACCAGGGCCGTCAGGACCGCGGCGTACGCGAGGCCGGCTCCGACCTCGACGACCAGGGCGGCCCGGACGAAGCTCCGCCGTGTCATGCCGGCGGCGACGTGCACCCGCAGGTAGGCGGCGACGAGCATGATGGCCAGCGAGAACGGGAACCACGTGGCCGCCTGCCGGGCGTAGATGGCGATGGAGACGTCGGTGGCACCCGCCACGGCCCATCCGATGACGTTGCCGGCGACGATCGCCACGATCGCGATGCCCCAGAACCACCCGGCCATCTGCAGCAGGGCGACCGCCAGGCGGCGGGCCGTGTGCGCGGTGGGCGAGACCCGCGGGGGTGCGACGGCGGCGGTCACCGGGCCACCTCCCCGTCCGCGGGCCCGACCGTCGAGCCGGTGCGCTGCGGGTCCGTGAGGTGCACGAAGAGGTCCTGCAGCGGCACGGGGCCGAGCTCCAGCCCGGCGTCCCGTGCGCGGCGCTCGTCGCCCTCCACGAGAGCGCCGCGCACGGTGGTCCGGACCGTCCCGCCGAGCCGCTGCGTCGCGAGCACGTCGCGCCCGGCGACGAACTGCTCGACCGCGGGGGCGGGCCCGGTGACGGCCAGCCCCTCCGCGCGCAGGGTCTCCGCGTCCTGCGCGACGAGCACGCGTCCGCGGTCGAGCACGACGACGTCCTCGAGCAGCTGCTCGATCTCGCCGATGAGGTGGCTGGAGAGGATCAGGGTGCGGGGGTGCTCGGCGTAGTCCGCGAGCAGCGTCTCGTAGAAGGCGTACCGGCTGGGCGCGTCGAGGCCCAGGTGGACCTCGTCCAGGATCGTCAGCGGGGCCCGCGCGGCGAGCCCGAGGACGATGCCGAAGGCCGACTTCTTGCCGCGCGAGAGCTTCGACGGCTTGCGCCGGGGGTCGAGCTCGAACAGGTCCATGAGCTCGCCCGCGAGCTCGTGCGAGAACGTGGGGCGGGCACCCGAGACGTACGCGAGGTTGTCCTTGAGCGGGTAGTCCTCGAGGACGTCGCCCGACTCCCGCACGAAGCAGATGCCGGGCACGACCCGCTCGTTCTCCCACGGGTCCTCGCCGTCGACGAGCACGCGGCCCGCGGTCGGGCGGCGGAAGGCGGCGAGCAGGGAGCCGAGCGTCGACTTGCCGGAGCCGTTGCGGCCGAGCAGGCCGGTGATGGTGCCGGGGCGGACGGTCAGCGTGACGTCGTCGAGCGCGACGACGTCGCCGTAGCGCTGCGTGACGCCGCGCAGCTCGACGCCCCAGCCGGTGGTCGTCGTGGTCATGGGTGGTCTCCCTCGGGTGCGGGGGTGGCGGCGCGGGCGCGCAGGCGGGCGACGACGTCCTCGACGTCGATGCCGAGGACGCGCGCGGCGTCGGCGACGGGGTCGACGGTGTCGGTGAAGAAGGACTCGCGGGCGTCGGCGAGCAGCCGCTCGCGGGCGCCGGGCGCGACGAACATCCCGACGCCGCGGCGCTTGTAGAGCACGCCCTCGTCGACGAGCTGCGCGAAGGCCTTGGCGGCCGTCGCGGGGTTGATGCGGAACGTCGTCGCGTACTGCGTCGTGGACATGACCTGCTCCTCGGCGCCCAGGGCACCCGAGAGCACGTCCTGGCGGATCTGGTCGGCGATCTGCAGGTACACGGGGTCGCGGCCGTCGAACACGGTCACCCCTTCCTGCTGGTTCTGTGGTTCATTACTCGACTAATGAACCACAGAACCGTGCGGACCACAAGGCCCGGATCCGCGTGCGAAGCGTTTCGACGTCCGCCGGGGCGTGTACGGCCCCCCGCGGGCGGGGTTACGTTCACCGGCGTCACGTTGTGATCGTTCACACCACCTCGACGGAGAGGTCCCGACGATGCCCCAGCAGCCCGACCCGCACGCAGGCGGCGACCCACGCGCACCGCTCACCCGCCGACGCCTCCTCCAGCTCGCGGGCGTCGCGGGACTCGTCGCCGCGGCCGGGCCGCACCTCGGCCCCCTCCCCCGCGCGCTGGCCGCCGAGACGCCGCTGGCACGCGCCGAGATCGGCACTCGCGCACGGCCCTTCGAGCTCGGCCAGGTGCGTCTGGCCGCGAGCCGGTGGACCCAGAACCAGGACCGCACGCTCGCGTACCTCCGCAGCGTCGACGTCGACCGGCTGCTCTACAACTTCCGCGCCAACCACCGGCTGTCCACGCAGGGCGCCCAGGCGCTCGGCGGCTGGGAGGCCCCGAGCTTCCCGTTCCGCACCCACAGCCAGGGCCACTTCCTCACGGCCTGGGCCCAGGCGTGGGCCGTGCTCGGCGACTCGACGTGCCGCGACAAGGCCACCACCATGGTCGCGGAGCTGGCGAAGTGCCAGGCCAACAACGGCGCCGCCGGGTTCACCCCCGGCTACCTGTCCGGCTTCCCCGAGTCCGACTTCAACGCCGTCGAGACCGGCAGCGGCAACGTCTCGTACTACGCGATCCACAAGACGCTCGCCGGCCTGCTGGACGTCTGGCGGCTGCTGGGCAGCACGCAGGCGCGCGACGTCCTGCTGCGGTTCGCGGCCTGGGTCGACGCCCGCACCGGCCGGCTGTCGCAGTCGCAGATGCAGACCGCCCTGCGGGTGGAGTTCGGCGGCATGAACGCGGTCTTCGCCGACCTCTACCTCATGACGGACGACCGGCGCTGGCTCACCGTGGCGCAGCGCTTCGACCACGCCGCGTCGTTCGACCCGCTCGCCGCCAACCGCGACCAGCTGAACGGGTCGCACGCCAACACGCAGGTGCCCAAGTGGGTGGGGGCGGCACGCGAGTACAAGTCCACCGGCACGACCCGCTACCGGGACATCGCCCGCAACGCCTGGGCGATCACCGTCGGGGCGCACACGTACGCCATCGGCGGCAACAGCGAGGCCGAGCACTTCCGGCCCCCGAACGCGATCTCGACGTACCTCGACAACGACACGGCCGAGCAGTGCAACACGTACAACATGCTCAAGCTCACGCGCGAGCTGTGGACGCTCGACCCCGACGACGCGCGCTACTTCGACTACTACGAGCGGGCTCTGCTCAACCACCTGCTCGGCGGTCAGAACCCGTCCGACCCGATGGGCGGCTTCTCGTACTTCACGCCGCTGCGTCCCGGCGGCCGGCGCGGCACGCCGTCCACCGGCCCGGCCTGGGGCGGCGGCACGTTCTCCACGCCCTACTCGACGTTCTGGTGCTGCCAGGGCACCGGGATCGAGACCAACACCAAGCTCATGGACTCGATCTACTTCTTCGAGGGCACGACGCTGACGGTCAACCTGTTCATGCCGTCGACCCTGACGTGGTCCGCCCGCGACGTGACGGTCACGCAGGCGACGACGTACCCCGTCGGGGACACCACGACGCTGACCATCGGCGGGAGCCCGTCGGGGTCCTGGACGGTCCGGGTGCGCATCCCGTCCTGGGCCACGGGGGCCTCGCTGACCCTGAACGGTGCGGCGCTGGCCGTCGCGGCCGCCCCGGGGTCGTACGCGTCGGTCACCCGCACCTGGGCGGCGGGCGACGCGCTCGGCGTCCGGCTGCCGATGACCTTGCGGGTCGAGCCGACGAACGACGACCCCGGCGTGGGCGCGGTCTTCTTCGGTCCCACCGTGCTGTCCGGCAACTACGGCGACCGCACGCTGTCCGGGCCGCCGGCGCTCGACGTCGCGTCCGTCACCCGCACCAGCGCCACCGCGCTGGCGTTCACCGCGAGGGCCGACGGCCAGGACGTCGCGCTCGGCCCGTTCTACGACGCGCACGGCCACAACTACACGGTCTACTGGCGCACGAACGGGTCCGGCGGCACCCCTGCGGGCGGGTCCGGCCCGTACCGCCTGGTCAACGCGGCCAGCGGCCTGGTGCTCGGCATCGCGTCGATGTCCACGGCCGACGGCGGCCTGGCGCTGCAGTGGTCCGACAACGGGTCCGCCGACCACGACTGGGTGCTCGTGCCCGACGGCGACGGCCTCAAGCTGCGCAACGTGCACAGCGGCAAGGTGCTGGGCGTCGAGAACATGTCGACCGCCGACGGTGCGCGCGTCCTGCAGTGGGGCGACACGGGCACGGCCGACCACCGCTGGACGCTGCTCGACGCGGGCGACGGCACGCACCGCGTCCGCAACGCGCACACGTCGCGCCTGCTCGGCATGCAGGGCAACGGCACCGCACAGGGCACGCAGGCCGTCATGACCGGCGACGACGGCACCACCGACAACCGCTGGCGCGTCGTGCCCACCGGCGCGCGCCGCATCCAGAACCGGAACAGCGGCCTGGTGCTGGGCGTCACCGACATGTCGACGGCCGACGGTGCGCGCGTGCTGCAGTGGGCCGACACGGGCACGGCCGACCACCTGTGGACGGCGGTGCTCGGCAGCGACGGCCTGCTGCGGCTGCGCAACCAGCACACGGGCAAGGTGCTGGCCGTCGACGGCACGGGCAACGGCGGGCGTGCGGTGTCGACCACCGACGCGGGCGCGAGCACGCAGCGGTGGCGGCTGCGGTACGGGTCCGGCGGGTACTTCCGGCTGCAGAGCGCGACCGGCCGGGTGCTCGGCGTCGACGCCATGTCGACGACGCAGGGCGCCGCGGTCCTGGTGTGGGACGACACCGGCACGGCCGACCACCTGTGGCGGTTCGTCTGACGATCTCCCCGGCGGAGGTGGGCCCCACCGCCTCCGCCGGGGCCCTCAGCGCAGGACCGGGCGCGGGCCCAGGGACGCCAGCAGGCGCAGCTTGTCGTCGTCGGGCGTGCCGGGGGTGGCCGTGAAGACCAGCAGGACCTGCGCCTGCTCGACGTCCACCAGCTTCTGGCAGTCCAGGAGCATCTCGCCCAGCTCGGGGTGCACGAGCCGCTTGCGGGGCTCGTGGCGCAGGCCCACCTCGTGCTCGGCCCACAGCCGGGCGAACTCGTCGCTGCGCGCCAGCAGCGACTCCACCACCCGCGCGGCCCGCGACCCCGGGCCCTGGCGTGCGTGCGCGGCCCGCAGGTCGGCGACGAAGACGCGTCCGCGCAGGTCGTGGTCCTCGCGGGGGTAGACGTCGCGCGACGCCGGGTCCACGAACCAGCGGTGCACGACCGCCCGGTCCAGCCCGACGAGCCCCGCGTCGTCGCCCAGCAGCGCGGCGGCCGCCGCGTTCTGCGCGAGGGTCTCCCCCAGGTCCGTCATCACCTGCGCGGGCGTGTCGTGCAGCCGGTCGAGGACCCGCATGAGCCCGGGTGCGACGTGCTCGCCGCGCCCGACGCGCTCGGGCGCGGGGCGCCCGGCCAGCCGGAACAGGTGGTCCCGCTCGGCCAGCGAGAGCCGCAGGCCGCGCGCCATCGCCGCGAGCATCTGGTCCGACGGCTGCGGTCCGCGCGCCTGCTCGAGGCGCGACCAGTAGTCGCTCGACATGTCGCACAGCAGCGCGACCTCCTCCCGGCGCAGGCCGGGCGCGCGGCGCCGCGACCCGCGCGGCAGCCCGACGTCCTCGGGCTGCAGCGCCTCGCGGCGCGTGCGCAGGAAGTCGGCGAGCTGGAGTCGGTCCACGCGCGCAGTCTTCGCCCGCACGGGGCCCGCGGCAAGGCCCGGCAGGTGCGCCGCCGGCGCGTGGGGTGCGGTCGTCACAGCCGCGTGCCGCCCGACGCCTCGATCCGCTGGCCCGTCACCCAGCCGAGCGCGGGCGAGGCCACGGCCGCGACGACGGCGCCGATGTCCGCCGCCTCCCCGACGCGCCCCAGCGCGGCCTGCGTGGAGAGCGCCGCGCGGAGCCCGTCGGTGTCCCGCACCGCACCGCCCGCGAAGTCGGTGGCCACCGGCCCCGGCGCGACGACGTTGACGGTGATGCCGCGCCCGCCGAGGTCGACCGCCCAGTAGCGGGTCAGCGCCTCGACCGCCGCCTTCATCGCGCCGTACCCGGCGTGGTCGCCGGGCTGCACGAAGCGTGCGAGCCCGCTCGACACGTTGACGACGCGGCCACCGTCGGCCAGGAGCGGCGCGAGGGCCTGGGTCAGCAGGAAGACGCCGCGCACGTGCACGTCGAACAGGCTCTGCAGGTCGTCGGCCGTGGTGCCGCCCAGCGGCGTCGCGAGCGCGTGGCCCGCGTTGTTGACCAGCACGTCGAACGACGAGCGCCCGCAGGTCTCGCCCAGCGCCGCGGCGAGGCGCGCGGCGAAGCCCTCGACGTCGGTGACGTCGCCGGTGTCGAGCCGCAGCGCGACCGCGCGCCGGCCGAGCGCGGTGACCTCCGCGACGACCGCGGCCGCGTCGTCCTCGTGCTGCCGGTAGGTCAGGACGACGTCCGTGCCGTCGGCCGCCAGCGCCAGGGCGCTCGCGCGGCCCAGGCCGCGGTTGCCGCCCGTGACGACGGCGATGCGGGTGGTGGTGCTGGTGTCGGTCATGGTGGCCTCCCGGAGCCCGGCCGCCCGGTGCGGCCTCGTGCTGCCAGCGTGGGCGCACGCGTCGGGGTGGAGAAGGCAGCGTCGATCCAGGGAGCGGCGGTCCCTGGTTGCGCGGGCGTGGCTCCCCGTGGCGCCGGCGGCGCCGTCAGCCGGAGACGACGGCGCAGCGGTCCTCGCCGGGCGCGGGCGTGCCGGTCGTGCGCGCGAGCAGCGTGCGCAGCGTGTCGCGCTCGCCGGCGCTCAGCCCGCGCAGCACCTCGGCCTCCGCGGCGGTCATGCGGCCCTCGACGTCGGCGAGCGCGGAGCGGCCCGCGTCGGTGGCGGCGATGCGGCGCACCCGGCGGTCGGCGGGGTCGGGGCAGCGTTCGACGAGGCCCGCGTCGCACAGGTCGTCGAGCAGGTAGGTCATGACGGTGCGGTCGATGCCGAGGTGGCTCGCGAGCGCGGCCTGCGTCGGCGGGGCGGCCGCGTGGGCGGCGACCTGCAGCAGGTGGTACCCGCGCGGGCCCGCCGGGATGCCCTCGAGGGCGTCGGCGACGCCCTCGCGCCAGCGTGCGAGCAGCGTGCCGAGCTGCCAGCCGAGGTCCTCGGCCGAGCGCTCCGGGGCGGGCGCTGCGGCGCGGGTCGTGGTGTGCGTCACGCCCTCAGCATACCTGTGTCCCATCAGATCGTCTGTCGTGCATATGATCTGTTCACTACACGACCCTGGAGGAGACGTCATGACCGACTACGGGCACGAGCTGCGGTTCGGCACGTTCCTCACCCCGCAGAACGCCGACCCGCAGGCGTCGGTCGAGCTCGCGGTGCTCACCGAGGACGCCGGCCTCGACCTCGTGACGTTCCAGGACCACCCGTACCAGCCGTCGTTCCTCGACACGTGGACGCTGCTGTCCTACGTCGCCGCGCGCACCCGGCGCGTGCACCTGTCCGGCAACGTGCTCAACGTGCCGATGCGCCCGCCGGCCGTCCTGGCGCGGGCGGCCGCGAGCCTCGACCTGCTCTCCGGCGGGCGCGTCGAGCTGGGCCTGGGTGCAGGCGCCTTCTGGGACGCGATCGAGGCCATGGGCGTCCCGCGGCTCACGCCCGGCGAGGCCGTCGACGCCCTCGACGAGGCGATCGACGTCATCCGCGCCCTGTGGGACACCGACGCGCGCGGCCCGCTGCGCGTCGACGGGGACCACCACCGGCTCGCGGGCGCCAAGCGCGGACCGGCCCCGGCGCACGACATCGGCATCTGGGTCGGCGCGTACAAGCCGCGCATGCTGCGGCTCGTCGGGCGCAAGGCCGACGGCTGGCTGCCGTCGCTCCCCGGCCTGCAGCCCGGTGACCTGGGCCGCGGCAACGCGACCATCGACGAGTCCGCGACCGGCGCGGGACGCGACCCGCGCGAGATCCGCCGCCTGCTGAACATCGGCGGACGCTTCACGCCGACGCCCGGCGGCGGCCTCGACGGCCCGCCCGAGCAGTGGGTCGACGCGCTCACCCGGTACGCGCTCGACGACGGCATCGGCACGTTCGTCCTGTCCACGGACGACCCGGGGACCATCCGCACGTTCGCCGAGCAGGTCGCCCCCGCCGTGCGCGACGCGGTCGCGGCCGGGCGGGCGACGTCCGGCACCGCCGCCGGCCCGGTGCGCACCGCGGCCGCGCTGGCGAAGCGCGCCGACGGCATCGCGTACGACACGGTCCCGGCGGACGTCACCGCCGTCGAGCCCGGTGACCGCGCGTACCCGGCGCTGCGCTCGACGTACATGCGGCGCGGCGCGCCCGGCGTCGTCCTGCTCCCCCGCACGACGCCCCAGGTGGTCGACGCGCTCGGGTGGGCGCGCGAGCAGCACGGCCCGCTCGCCGTGCGCTCCGGCGGCCACGGCATCTCGGGCCGCTCGACGAACGACGGCGGCGTCCTGCTCGACGTCGGCGCGCTCGACGACGTGACGGTCGTCGACGAGGCGACCCGACGCGTCCGGCTGGGCGCGGGCGCGACGTGGGGCAAGGTCGCCGCGACGCTCGCACCGCGGGGGTGGGCGATCTCGTCCGGGGACTACGGCGGCGTGGGCGTCGGGGGCCTGGCGACCACGGGCGGCATCGGGCTGCTCGGGCGGTCGTACGGGCTGACGATCGACCACGTCGTCGCGTACGAGGTCGTCACGGCGGACGGGACCGTGCACGTGGTGGACGCGCAGCACGAGCCCGAGCTGTTCTGGGGGCTGCGCGGTGCGGGCGGCAACCTCGGCGTCGTCACCTGGGTCGAGATCGAGGCGGCCGAGGTGCCCGACGTCGTGCACGCGACCATGACGTACGACGCGTCCGACCCCGCCCGGCTCGTCGAGCGCTGGAGCCGGACCGTGCGCGAGGCGCCGCGGCAGCTCACGAGCTTCCTGCACCTGCAGGCCGGCGGCGGCGGGCGCCAGCCGCTCGCGCAGGCGATGACCGTGTGGGCCGACGACGACACGACGTCGGCGGTCACGGTGCTCGAGGAGCTGCTCGGTGCCGGGCCCGTGCTCGACCAGCGCGCGTCGCTGACGCCGTACTCGGGCATCGTCGGGCCCGTCGCCAAGCACCACGACGGCGGTGCGCCGCCCGTCACGCGGTCCGGCCTGCTGCCGACCATGACGCCCGCCGCCGCGGCGGACCTCGCGGCGCTGCTCGGCTCGGGCGAGGCGGGGCTCATGCAGCTGCGCGCGACGGGCGGCGCGGGCAACGACGTCGCACCCGACGCCACGGCGTACGCGCACCGGCACGCCGAGCTCGTCGTCAGCGCGTTCGCGGGCCGCACGCAGCGCGCAGGACTCGACGGCGCGTGGGACCGCCTCGCCCACCCCCACATGGACGGCCTGTACCTGTCCTTCGAGACCGACCCGCGCCCCGAGCGACTGCTCGACGCGTTCCCGCCGCTCACGCTCGACCGGCTGCGCGCGCTCAAGCGCACGTACGACCCCGACCACGTGTTCGACCAGAACTTCCCGATCGACCCCCGGGGGTAGGCACCCGCCTCCGCCAAAGGTCGCAAGGCAGGTTCCCCGCTGCGCCCGAAGACCCGGTACGCCCGTGCTGACCAGCATGGACGTAGGTCGTGAGGTCCCGATCCGGAGACGTTCCGGACGCCCGCGACGAAGGAGGTCGACATGGGTCCTGCCCACCGTCCGCCCGCCCGCCGCGCCGTGCTCGCCGCCGCCGGGGCCGCGCTCGTCGCGACCCTGAGCGCCTGCGCCGGGAGCGCCGGGGCCGTGCCCGAGCCCCGCGCCCCGGAGCCTGCGTCGACCGCGGGCCTCACGCGGGCCGACGTCGACGCGTGGCTCGACGAGAAGGTCCCGGCCGCGCTCGAGGAGGGGCGCATCGCCGGTGCGACCGTCGCGGTCGTGCACGACGGCGAGATCCTCACCGCCCGCGGGTTCGGCGAGGCCGACGTCGCCGCGGGCACGCCCGTCGACCCCGACGGCACGCTGTTCCGGGTCGGGTCCGTCTCGAAGATGTTCACGGCGACCGCCGTCATGCAGCTCGTCGAGGACGGCGAGGTCGACCTCGACACCGACGTCGAGCAGTACACGCACCTCGGGCTCGACCTCGAGCACCCCGTCACGCTGCGGCACCTGCTGACCCACACGCCGGGCTTCGAGGAGCGCATCGCCGGCCTCATCGGCGCCCCCGGCTCGTCGGCGGACCTGCGCGCGAGCCTCGTCACCGACCCGCCCGAGCAGGTCTACGAGCCCGGCACCACGCCCGCGTACTCCAACTACGGCAACGCGCTCGCCGGGTACGTCGTCGAGGCCGTGAGCGGGCAGCCGTTCGAGGAGTACGTCGCCGAGCACGTCCTGGCACCGGCCGGCATGACGTCCTCGTCGTTCGCGCAGCCGCTGCCCGACGGCCTCGCGCAGCGCGTCGCGCTCGGGTACCCGACGTCCGACGACCCGGCGACGCCGTTCGAGGTCGTCGGCCAGCCGCCGGCGGGCGCCCTGAGCGCGACCGCGACGGACATGGCCCGGTTCATGCTCGCGCACCTCGGCCAGCAGGACGGCGCGCAGGACGGCGAGCTGGTCCTGTCCGACGCGACGCGCGAGCTCATGCAGCAGCCCGCGCTCGACGCCGGCACCCTCGGTGCGCTGGCCACCGGCCCCCGCATGGGCCTGGGCTGGTTCGACGAGTCCCGCCACGGGCACCGCGTCGTCGGCCACGGCGGCGACACCACGACCTTCCACTCGCACCTGCAGCTGTGGCCCGACGACGCGACGGGGATCTACCTGTCCCTGAGCAGCACGGGCGCCGGCGGCGCCGCGTACCTGCTGCGCGACGACCTGCTCGACGGGTTCGCCGACCGGTACTTCCCCGCCGACGGCACCGCGGGCACGAGCGCCGTGGACGACGCGACCCGCGGCGAGCACGCGCAGGCGATGGCCGGCGCGTACGAGAGCACCCGCGGCTTCCACTCGACGTTCCTCACGGCGCTGGGGCCGGTGCAGCCGACCCGCGTCCAGGTCGTCGCCGACGACCGCCTGCTGTTCACGCCCGGCCCCGGGCAGCTCGGGCCGGCGGTGTACGAGGAGGTCGAGCCGTGGGTCTACCGGCAGGTCGACGGCGACCGCGTCCTGGCCGTGCGGACCGACGACGCGGGGCGGGTCCAGCTCCTCGGGCACGACTCGGCGATGTCGATGACGCCGGTCGGCGCGGTGCGCTCGGCCGCCGTCCCCGTGCTCGCCGGGGCCGTCGGCGTGCTGCTGCTCACGCTGCTCGCCTGGGCCGTGGGTCGCCTCGTGCGCGCCGTCCGGTCGCGCCGCGGGTCGCCCGCCGCGTCCACCGCGCCGGCCGCACCGGCCGCCGGGCGGCTGCGGCTGCCCCGCACCCTGACGCGCGTCGCCGCCCTGTGCGCGGTCCTCGCGGTCGCCGGCTGGGTGTACGTCGTCGTCACGCTCATCGGGCTGCAGCCCGTGCCGTCGCTCGTGGTGCGCGCCGTCCAGGTGCTCACGGTCCTCGGCGTCCTGGGGCTCGCGGCGGCCGTCTGGCGGCTGGTCGCGGAGGTCCGCACCCGGACCGGCCGGCTCCGCGTCGCTGGTGCGGCGCTCACGGTCGTCGCGTTCGCCGCGACCGCCTGGTCGGCGAACCTGCTGCTGCTGACCTCCCCCGACCTCACCTACTGAGCGTGCGGCACGGGAGGATGTCCGCCATGGAGACCGCCCGGGCCGACGTCCCCGAGGCGTGGTGGGCCCAGCGCCTGTCACGCCTCGGGGTGCGCGACCCCCTCGCGCGCGACGTCCTGCTGTCCGTCGTCGTCGCCGTCCTCATGCTCGGGGTCACGCTCGGCACGGTCGCGATCGCGCCGGACCAGGACGCGCCGTCGGCGCTCGCGCCCGTGGTGCTGGTCGTCGTCGCGCAGGCGGCCACGATCGCGCTGCGGCGCGTGCGCCTGCCGCTCGCGGTCGCCGGGGCCGTCCTGGCCCAGGTCGCGCTCGTGGCGCTGGCGCCCGAGATGTCGCTGCGGACGCTCGCACCGTTCGTCGTCGCCGCGACGCTCGGCACGACGCTGCCCGCCGGGCGGGCCCTGCGGTGGGCGGCCGCCGTCGCGGGCGTCGAGGCCGCGGCGACCGCCGTCACGGTCGCGCTCACCGGCGCCAGCGCCGAGGCCGCGCTCAGCCACGCGCTGTCGGCCGCCGTCGTGTGGGTCGTCTCGGCGCTGGTGGGGACGTACGTCGCGACGCGACGCGAGCACCTGCGGCTCGTGCAGGAGCGCGCGGCAGACCTCGAGCGCGAGCGCGACACGCGGATCCGGGCCGCCGTCGCCGACGAGCGTGCCCGCCTCGCACGCGAGCTGCACGACGTCGCCGCGCACCACCTGTCGGGCATGGTCGTGCAGGCGGCGGCGGTCGAGCGGCTCGTCGCGCGGGACCCCGACGCCGCGCGGGCCGGTGCCGTGTGGCTGCGGGACCAGGGGCGCGAGACGCTCGACAACCTGCGGCAGGTCGTCGGGCTGCTGCGCGGCGACGACGCCACGGACGGGACCGCACCGCTGCCCGGGCTCGCGGCGCTCGGCACGCTGGTCGCCGGCGCGCGGGACCTGGGGGACACGGTCGAGGTCGCGGAGGTCGGCGCCGGTGCACCCCTGCCACCGCTCACCGACGTCTCGCTGTACCGCGTCGCGCAGCAGGCGCTCACGAACGCGCGCCAGCACGCGCCCGGTGCGCCCGTGCGGGTGCGGGTCGAGCGCACGCCCGGCGCCGTCGCGCTCGACGTCGTCAACGCGGCGCCGGTGCGGAGCGCGCGGCCGGTGCGGGGCGCCCACGGCGGCGCCGGGCTGGCGGTGATGCGCGAGCGCGCCGCGCTCGTCGGCGGCACGCTCGACGCCGGGCCGACGGGCGACGGCGGGTGGCGCGTGACGCTGCGCGTGCCGGTGGACGACGGGCCGACCGGCGCGGTGCCGGCGCACGACGCAGGGCAGGACGACGAGAGGCTGGACGACGAGAGGGTGGACGCGTGATCCGGGTGGTGCTGGTCGACGACCAGGCGGTCGTGCGCGCGGGTTTCCGCGTGCTGCTGGAGGAGTACGACGACCTCGAGGTCGTCGGGGAGGCGTCCAGCGGGCCCGAGGCGGTCGCGGTCGTGCAGCGCACCCGGCCGGACGTCGTCTGCATGGACGTGCGGATGCCCGGCGGCGACGGCCTGACCGCGACCCGCCGGATCGTCGCCGAGCGCGACGGCGCGGCCACGCCCGCCGTGCTCGTCGTGACGACGTTCGACCTCGACGAGTACGTGTTCGGCGCCCTGGAGGCCGGCGCCGAGGGGTTCGTGCTCAAGGACTGCGACCCCGCCGACCTGGCCGACGCGATCCGGCGGCTGGCGCGCGGCGACGGGATGCTCGACCAGTCGGTCACGCGGCGCGTCATCACCGAGTTCGCGCGCCGCCGCCCGGCGCCCAGCCCCGGTGCCGAGGCGGACCTGCTGACACCCCGCGAGACCGACATCGTGCGGCTGCTCGCCCAGGGGCTCTCGAACGCGGAGATCGCCGCGGCGCTGTTCGTCGAGCCGTCCACCGTGAAGTCCCACCTGGGCCGCGCGATGATGAAGCTCGGCACCCGCGACCGCCTCCAGACGGTCGTCTGGGCCTACCGCACGGGCCTGGCCACCCCGGCCTGACCCGCCCCACCCAGGCGCGAGAGAGCAATCCAGCACACCCCCGGGCGCGAGAGCGCGAATCCCCCGGGTCGCGAGAACGCAATCCAGCACACCCCCAGACGGCGAGAGAGCAATCCAGCCGTGACTGGATTGCTCTCTCGCGGGTGAGGGGGTGGGTGAAGGTGGGGGGTCAGGCGGTGGTGACCGCGAAGCGGCGGGTCGCCAGGACCTCGGCGATCTGGACCGCGTTGAGCGCGGCGCCCTTGCGCAGGTTGTCGTTGCTGATGAACAGCGCGAGGCCGCGGCCCTCGGGGGCACCCTCGTCCTGCCGGATGCGGCCGACGAACGACGGGTCCTGACCGGCTGCCACGAGCGGCGTGGGGACGTCGGCGAGCTGCACGCCCGGGGCGGTCGAGAGCAGCTCCGTCGCGCGCTCGACGGAGATCGAGCGCTCGAACTCCGCGTTGACGCTCAGCGAGTGGCCCGTGAACACCGGCACGCGCACGCACGTGCCCGAGACCAGCAGGTCCGGGACGTCGAGGATCTTGCGCGACTCGTGCCGCAGCTTCTGCTCCTCGTCCGTCTCGTGCAGGCCGTCCTCGACGATCGACCCCGCGAGCGGGATGACGTCGAACGCGATCGGCGCGACGTACTTCTCGGGCGACGGGAACGCGACGGCCCCGCCGTCCTGCACGAGCGCGAGCGTGTCCTGCTCGACCGCGGCGCGCACCTGGGAGTCGAGCTCCTGGGCCCCGGCCAGTCCCGAGCCCGACACGGCCTGGTACGTCGAGACGACGAGCCGGCGCAGCCCGGCCTCGTCGTGCAGCACCTTGAGGACCGGCATCGCGGCCATCGTCGTGCAGTTGGGGTTGGCGACGATCCCGATCTCGATGTGGTCGAGCGCCTCGGGGTTCACCTCGGAGACCACGAGCGGCACGCGCGGGTCGCGGCGCCACGCCGAGGAGTTGTCGACGACGATCGCACCGGCGGCGGCGAACCGCGGCGCGTGCTCCTTGGACGTCGAGCCGCCCGCGGAGAACAGCGCGATGTCGATGCCCGACAGGTCGGCCGTCACGACGTCCTCGACGACGACGTCGTCACCGCGCCACGGCAGCGTCGTCCCCGCGGAGCGCGCCGACGCGAAGTAGCGGATGGACGCGACGGGGAAGTCGCGCTCGTCCAGCAGGCGGCGCATGACGGCGCCGACCTGCCCGGTCGCCCCGACGACCGCGATCCTCAGACCCTGCGCCACGTCAACGCCCCGTCCCGCCGTACACGACGGCCTCGGTGTCCTCGGCGTCCAGGTCGAACGCCGTGTGCACGGCCCGCACCGCGTCGTCGAGCGAGTCGGCGCGGGTGACGACGGAGATGCGGATCTCCGACGTCGAGATCATCTCGATGTTGATGCCGGCCTCCGACAGCGCGGCGAAGAGCTTCGCGGACACGCCCGGGTGCGACTTCATCCCGGCGCCGACGAGCGACAGCTTGCCGATGGTGTCGTCGTACTGCAGCGACTGGAAGCCGATCGTCGGCTGGTCCGTCGTCAGCGCCGACGTCGCACGGGCACCGTCGCTCGCGGGCAGCGTGAAGGAGATGTCCGTCTGGCCCGTCGCCGCGATGGAGACGTTCTGGACGATCATGTCGATGTTCACGCCCGCGCCCGCGACGATCTCGAAGATGCGCGCGGCCTTGCCCGGCACGTCGGGCACCCCGACGACGGTGATCTTGGCCTCGGTGCGGTCGTGCGCGACGCCCGCGATGATCGGCTGCTCCATGGTGGGGTCCTCCTGGTTCGTGACGAGCGTGCCCGTGTGCGTCGAGAACGACGACCGCACGTGCACGGGCACGTCGTACCGGCGGGCGTACTCGACGCAGCGGGGCATGAGCACCTTCGCGCCGCTCGCCGCCATCTCGAGCATCTCGTCGTAGCCGATGCGGTCCAGCTTGCGGGCCGTCGGCACGATGCGGGGGTCGGCGGTGAACACGCCGTCGACGTCGGTGTAGATCTCGCACACGTCGGCCTTGAGCGCCGCGGCGAGCGCCACCGCGGTCGTGTCGGAGCCGCCGCGTCCGAGCGTCGTGACGTCGTTGGTCGACGGGTTCACGCCCTGGAAGCCCGCGACGATCGCGACCTCGCCGCGTGCCACGGTGTCCTTGATGCGGCTGGGCGACACGTCGATGATGTGCGCCTTGCCGTAGACCTCGTCGGTGATGACGCCGGCCTGCTGGCCCGTGAACGACTTGGCCTCGACGCCCAGGTTGTGGATCGCCATCGCGAGCAGCGACATCGAGATGCGCTCGCCCGCGGTCAGCAGGATGTCCATCTCGCGGACCGGCGGCAGCGGCGTGACCTGCTGCGCGAGGTCGATGAGCTCGTCGGTGGTGTCCCCCATGGCCGAGACCACGACGACGACGTCGTGCCCGGCCTTGCGCGTCTCGACCACCCGCTTCGCGACGCGCTTGATGCTGGCGGCGTCGGCGACGGACGAGCCACCGAACTTCTGGACGATGAGGGCCACGGCGCGAGGACTCCCGAAAGTGCGGGCAGGGACCCCGAGAGTGTAGGCCTTGCCCAGGATGCGGACCGCCGAGATTCCGCATGGTGGACGCCAGTCCCGCGTCGCACCCGGGACGCGCTCCCGGACGCGCTCAGGCGGGGCCGTGCAGGTCGATCCGCAGCCCCAGGCCCGCCGCGCGCGCGGCCCGGGCGACGTGGTGGCCGGCGGTGACGTCGGCCGCCGCGAACCCGGCGCTCTTGAACACGCGGATGCCGGACCGGGGCAGCGCGTGCGCACCCAGCTCACCGAGCTCCAGCACGTCCTCGCGCCGCAGCAGCCCGTCGGCGACCGGCCCGGCGAGGTCGCCCGCACCGTCGACGCCCCCGGCGCGCGTGTCGACGGCGACGACCGCGGCGGCCGCGACCGTCGGTGCGTCCAGCTCGGCAGCGTCCGGCGCGTGGCTGCCGACGCCGCAGACCAGCACGTCGGCACCGAGCCACTCCCGGTGCACCACCGGGGACGACGACGTGGTGGCGGCGACCACGACGTCCGCACCCCGGCACGCCACGGCGGTGTCGTCGACACCGACCACCTCGACCCCGTGGGGCGCCAGCTCACGGGCCAGCGTCGCCACGAGGGCGTCCCGGCGCGCGGCCGTGCGCGACGTCAGCCGCAGCGTCGTCAGCCCCGGCAGGGCCACGGCGAGCGCGAGCGCCTGCGTGCGTGCCTGCCGACCGGCACCGATGACCGTCGCCACCGTCGTGCCGGCCGGGGCGAGGTGGGTCGCGGCGATGCCCGTCATCGCCCCCGTGCGCAGGTCGGTGATCACGGACCCGTCCATGAGCACCTCGTCCCCCGTCTCGGGGTCCAGGACGAGCACCAGCGCCTGGGTCGACCAGGCCCCGCCGTACGAGGCGGTGTACCAGGTCTTGACGCCGAAGCGGTCCTCGCCGACCGTCCCCGGCATCACGAGGTACTCCCCGGCCGGCGACGCCGTGGACAGCGCCACCCGCCCGGACCCGCTGGTCCGGCCCGCGACGTGCGCGCGAGCGGCCTCCAGCGTCGTCTCCATCGCCGCCGGCATGTCGAGGACGGCGCGGACGTCCGCCGCGGTGAGGACGAGCACGCGATCTCCTCGGTCGGCGGTCAGGGCTGTGCCCCGGGACGTTACCTGAAGCGTTTGGGCCCCTGGTCACCGGCCCTGCACGCGCGCACTGTGACCCCGGCGCCCCCGGACGGGGTCGCGCCCGCACCACGCCGAACCACCCGCCCAGGGGGACCCCAGATGACCACACGCACCACCGCGCGGTTCCGCGCCCTCGTCGCCGGGCTCGCCGCCGCGGCGCTGGCCGCCGTGGGCCTCGTCGCCGCGCTGACGGCGCCCGCGACGGCGCTCTCCCCCGTCCGGCACTGCTCCGTGCAGGAGCAGACCAACGCCTGGCCCGGCGGGTTCGTCTCCGAGCTCACCATCACGATGTACGTCCCCGTGTCCGAGTGGACCGTGGAGTGGGTGAACAGCCCGTCGCAGCGCGTGACGAACACGTGGAACGCGCAGTCGTCCGGCGCGGACGGCACCTACCGCTTCCGCAACGTCGCGTGGAACGGAAACATCGCCGCGGACGGCACGTTCAGCTTCGGCTTCCAGGGCACCTCGAGCGGGGCCTGGACGCCGCCGACGAACATCACCGTGAACGGCGTCTACTGCCTGCAGTACGTGCCCCCGTTCCCGACGCTGACGCCGACGGCGACCCAGGACCCGACGCCGACGCAGAGCCCGACGCCCAGCGTCACGCCGACCCCCAGCGTCAGCCCCACGCCCAGCGTCACGCCGACCCCGAGCGTCAGCCCCACGCCCAGCGTCACGCCCACGCCGACGCCGACGCCGACGCCGACGCCGAGCGTCACGCCGAGCGCGAGCCCGACCCCGCGGCCCGACCCGGGTGGCTGCACCGGCACGTTCTGCGACGGCTTCGAGTCCCAGACCGGCACGTCGCCGGCCGCGCCGTGGACGGTCGTGCAGCCGGACTGCTCCGGCACCGGCACCGCGAGCATCGACTCGTCCGTCGCCCGCACCGGTAGCCGCTCGCTGCGCGTGAACGGCGCGGTCGGGTACTGCAACCACGTCTTCGTGCAGGCCTCCGGTGCCGTCACCGGTACCGCGGGCCAGCCGACGTACGTGCGGTTCTGGGTGCGTCACACCACCGCGCTGCCCACGTCGCACGTGACGTTCGTGGCGCTCAAGGACGCCAACGACGGCAACAAGGACCTGCGCATGGGCGGCCAGAACGGCGCGCTGCAGTGGAACCGGTCGTCCGACGACGCGACCCTGCCGGAGCAGAGCCCGTCGGGCGTCGCGCTGAGCAAGCCGCTGCCCACGGGTCAGTGGGCGTGCATCGAGGCGCTGGTCGACCCGGCCGGGCGTCTGACGACGTGGCTCGACGGCTCGCAGGTCACGGGCCTGGTGGCCGACGGCACGCCGACGCACGACATCGACAGCCAGTGGCACAACAAGGCGTGGACCCCGCGCCTCGTCGACCTCAAGCTCGGCTGGGAGAGCTACGGCGACGGTGCCGACACGCTCTGGTACGACGACGTCGTCGTGGCGTCGTCGCGCACGGGCTGCTGACGGCGGACCGACGACAGGTCGACCCGGTCCCGCCGCGTGCGGGGCCGGGTCGCCCGGCGGCGCCGTCCGGACAGGGCCGGGCCCTGCGTCAGGCCCTGCGGGTGCGCACGCGCAGGCCCAGGAGGTAGAGCTCGCAGCCCAGGCACAGGCCGAACACCGCGTTGAGGAAGGCCGCGACGAGCGCGACCGCGGCCGCACCGGGGACGGCCCACGTCACGCCCAGCAGGCCCAGGACGAGGCCCAGCGCGGTGATGACGAGGCCGACGAGCTGCGCGAAGCGCGGCGGGCGGGGGTCCTCGAGGGCGGTCGGCGGTGCGAGGCGCGGGCGGACGAGACGCTCGAACAGCCACGCCTGCCACGTCGCGCCGACGCCGCCCGACGCACCGCGCGCGAAGCTCGCGGCGACGAGCGCGAGCAGCGCCGTGGCGAGCCGGCTGTCGCCGAGCAGCAGGACGCCGACGAGCAGGACGGCGGTGAGCGCGGCGCCGACGCGCGGACCGCGCGGGTCGATGCCGGTGACGCGGGGCGTCAGGGTGGCGGACATGGGGGCCTCCGGGAGGACGGGTGGGGGGACGAGCGCGACCGACGGCCCGCGGCGGGCCCGGTCGTCAGACCGCGGGGACGCCCGGACAGGGCGCGGGCGTGCCGCACGACGCGAGCGCGGCGAGCGCCTGACGGCGGTCGGTCGCGCCGGACATGCGCCCGACCAGCGCGCCGTCATGCCCGACGACGAGCGTCGTGGGGGTGCGCATGACGCCGAACCGGCGCACGAGCTCGAGGTGCTCCGCCACGTCGAGCTCGACGTGGACGACGCCCGGCTCGTCGGCCGCGACGCCCGCGAGCACGGTGCTCGTGGCGCGGCACGCGGCGCAGACCTCGCTCGAGAGCTGCACGAACGTCGCGCGCCCGCCCAGCGCGACGCCCAGGTCGTCGGCCGTCAGGACGTCCCGCGCCGGGCCGGTGACGGGCTGCGCCTCGACGGCCGTTGCGCCGGGGCGTGCGGCGTCCGTCGGGCGGAAGCGGCCGTTGCGCCCGCGCCACGCGAGGCCGAGCGCGGTCGCGAGCGCGAGGACGACGAGGACGAGCACGGCTCCCCTCATCGCGACCTCCTGCCGTGCGTGCGTGGATCGGCAGGATATCCCGACCGCGCCGGTCGGTCGGACGACCGTCCGGGTGACGTCCGCCCGCGGTGCGACGACCCCGGTGCCCCTGTCCCCCTGCGGGTGGACCCGCGCGCAGGGGCCCGGCTCCTAGCGTGGCGCCATGCCACCCGACGCCAGCCCCGAGCCGCCCGGCGGCCCCGCGCCTGCCCCCGACGCCCCGACCGGGCCCGGCACCGCAGGCGCGGCCGTCGCCCAGCGGCCGCACGGCATCGAGGTCACCGGCCTGCGCCGCGCGTTCGGCACCGTCAAGGCCCTCGACGGCGCCGACCTGGTCGCCCGCGCCGGTGCCGTGACCGCGCTCGTCGGGCCCAACGGCTCCGGCAAGACGACGCTGCTGCTCGTCCTCGCGGGGCTGCTCGTGCCCGACTCCGGGCACGTGCGCATCGCGGGTCACGACCCCGTGACGGACAACGCCGGTGCCCGCGCCCGGACCGGCTGGATGCCCGACGCGTTCGGCACCTGGGACTCCCTGACGGCCCGCGAGGTCCTCGCGACGTTCGCCAGCGCGTACCGCGTCGACCGCGCGACCGCCGCGGCCCGCGTCGACGAGCTCCTCGCGACCGTGCACCTCAGCGAGTACGCCGACCAGCCCGCCGCCGTCCTGTCCCGCGGGCAGAAGCAGCGCCTCGGGCTCGCGCGGGCGCTCGTGCACGACCCGCAGGTGCTGCTGCTCGACGAGCCGGCCAGCGGGCTCGACCCACGTTCGCGCGTCGACCTGCGGATCCTGCTGCGCCGTCTGGCCGACGAGGGCCGCACGGTCCTCGTGTCGTCGCACGTGCTGTCCGAGCTGGACGAGATGGCCGACGACGCCGTGTTCCTGTCCCGCGGACGCACCGTCGTCGGGATGTCCGAGGCGCAGGTCGCGAGCGGGCGGCGCACGTGGCACGTGCGGTCGCTCTCGCTGACGGCCCTCACGTCCTGGCTGGAATCGACCGGCACCACCTACCGCCCCGACGGCGCCGGCCGGGTCACCGACGCCGGCGACCCCGCCCCCGCGGGGGGCGTGCTCGTCGACGTCGAGGGCGAGGCCGGTGCCGCCGCGCTGCTGCGCGACGCGGTCGCCGCCGGGGTCCCCGTCGTCTCGTCGGCACCCGCCGCCGGTGCGCTCGAGCAGGCGTACCTCGCACTGGAGGAGGAGCGACGATGACCGCGACCACGAGCACCACCCCGGCCCCGGCGGCCGGCCCGTCCCCGCGCACGACCCCCGCCGTCGGCACCTGGACGCTGACGTGGCACGGCGTGCGCACGGTGGCCGCGCTCGAGCTGCGGCAGCGCGTGCGCTCGTCGCGGTGGAAGACCGCGCTGGTCGTGTGGTTCGTCGTCGTCGGCGCGATCACGCTCCTGGCCGGCGGGGTCCTGACGGTGTTCGACGACTCCGCCGCCACCACCGACGAGGCGGGCGCCGTGCTGTTCACCGTGGTCACGGGGCTCGTCCTCGGACTCGGCCTGCTCGTGACGCCGACCCTGACCTCGACCGCCGTCAACGGCGACCGGGCCGCGGGGACGCTCGCGACGCTGCAGGTCACGCTCCTGTCGCCGGCGGAGATCGCGGCCGGCAAGCTGCTCGCCGCGTGGCTCAGCGCGTGCGCGTTCCTCGTCGTGAGCCTGCCGTTCTTCGCGATCGCCCTGGCCATGGGCGGCGTGCCCGTCGCGACGCTGCCGCGCGTCGTGGTGCTCATCGCGCTGCTGCTGGCGGCCGTCTGCGGCACGGGCCTGGGCTGGTCGACGCTCGCCGCGCGTCCGGCCGGGTCGACCGTCCTGACCTTCGTCACCGTCGCGGCGCTCACGGTGTTCACGCCGATCTTCTTCGGCCTCACCTACCCGTTCCTCAGCACGACGCAGGAGGTGCAGGTCTACGGCCCGCCGGACTCCTACTGGGAGGACCTGCAGGACGGGACGGGGGACGCGGCCGCCGATCCCGTGTGCGAGCTGTCGGTGCAGGAGCGGTCCGTGGCCCGCACCGAGTGGACGTGGTGGCTGCTGGCCGTCAACCCGTTCATGGTGGTCGCCGACGGCGCCGTGCCCGGGTCCGCCGCCGTCGACGAGCAGTCGACCGCGGGGATCGTCGTCACCGGCACGCAGACCGTGCGCGACCTGCGGCTCGGCCAGCAGGTGCCCGTCGACGAGTGCTGGAGCGAGCACGACCCGGGCATCACCCCCGAGCGGGACGGTGCGGGGCCCGTGTGGCCGCTGGGCCTGGCGGTGAACCTGCTGCTGGGCGCCGCCGGGTTCGTCGTCGCCGTCCGTCGCCTGCGCACGCCGCAGCGCACCCTGCCACGCGGCACCCGCGTGGCCTGATCCCCGGCACCGCGCCGGGCCACCCACGCCGCGCGCCGGTCGCCCTCGTCCCCGCCCCCCGGTCCACACCCCTCCGGTCGGCGGCACGGACGTCGGCGGCCGGCGGGCGGACCAGCCTCAGGGCTGGAGCGCGTCGTACTCCGCCTCGGCCGCGACGTCGTCCTCCACGTCGAGGCGCACGTGCGCGAGGATCGTCTGGATGGCGCGCAGCGTGCTCGCGGCCCGCTCGCCCCAGTCGGACAGGTAGCTGAACTGCCACCACCACAGCGCCTCGAGGACGTGCCCGCGCCCGTGGTGCGCGAGCCCCTGGGACAGCGCACCGACGATCGCGACGAGGTCGCCGGAGATCGTCGACTCCTCGACCTCGGGGCCCAGCAGCGGGTCGACGACCTCGACGTACTCGTCGATGCCGTCGAACAGGTTCGACAGGTTCACGCGCAGCGGCTCGAGGTCGGCGTCGGGGCCGACGTCGGGCTCGAAGCGCGACGGCGGCACGACGTCCGTGGTCGCACCCAGGCGCGCACCCGCGGCGAGCAGGTCGGACAGCGCGAGCAGCAGCAGCGGCAGCGACGCCTCCGGCGCGGAGCCGGCCGCGACCTCCGTGACCGTCGTGAGGAACCCGCGGGCCTCGGACGCGACCGAGTCCGCGATGTCCCGCAGGTCCGCGTCCACCGTGGGACGCCCGTCGTCGGTGCTCATGCGCTCCCCCTCGTCGTCGTGCACGTCATGCGCTCAGGCGACGACGGCCCTCGAACGCACGGCCGAGGGTCACCTCGTCCGCGTACTCGAGGTCGCCGCCCACGGGCAGGCCGGACGCGAGCCGGCTCACCGTCAGGCCCATCGGCACGAGCAGGCGCGCCAGGTAGGTGGCCGTGGCCTCGCCCTCGACGTTCGGGTCGGTGGCGAGGATGACCTCGGTGACCGTGGCGTCGGCCAGCCGCGTCATGAGCTGGGCGATGCGCAGGTCGTCGGGCCCGACGCCGCCGATCGGGTTGATGGCGCCGCCGAGCACGTGGTACCTGCCGCGGAACTCCCGCGTCCGCTCGATCGCGACGACGTCCTTCGCCTCCTCGACGACGCAGATCGTCGTCAGCGACCGGCGCGGGTCGCGGCAGATGCGGCACTGCGGCTCCTGGGCGACGTTGCCGCAGATCTCGCAGAACTGGACGCGCAGCTTGACCTCGGTGAGGGCGTCCGCGAGGCGGCGCACGTCCCCCGGGTCCGCGGCCAGGATGTGGAACGCGATGCGCTGGGCGCTCTTGGGGCCGACCCCGGGCAGCCGCCCGAGCTCGTCGACCAGGTCCTGGATCGCGCCTTCGTACACCCCGTCAGCGTAGTTCCCGCCGCGACCGGTCGGCGCACGCGGGCGCGCGTCGCGCCCGGGCCCTCGCACCACCTCGCCGCTCAGTCACCGCGAGGCAGCGCTGCGAGCGCGTCGAGGACGCGCTCGAGGCCGAACCGCCAGGCGTGCTCGGCGCTGGCGGGGGCGGCCATCTCGGCACCCGCCGCCGCACCGACGCGCTGGGCGAGCGGGTACGCGCCCCCGAGGTAGGCGGCGAGGCGCGGACCCCAGGTGTCCCAGCCGGCGGCCATGGCGGCGCCGTGCGGGTCGGGGCGGCGTGCGCGGGCGACGCCGCGGACGAAGTCGAGGACGAAGGTGAGCGCCGCGTCCCGGTCGACGTCGCGCAGGCCCAGGCCGTCGAACGCGTGCAGGCCGTGGTCGTAGCGGGCGATCGTGCCGGGACCGAGGGCGGTGCGCTGGTCGGCGACGTCCAGCAGCCAGGTGTGCACCGTGTGCAGCTCGAGCTCGTCCGCGGCGAGGTCGGCGACGCGGACCCGCCAGTCGTCGCTCGCGGACGTGGTCCGCGTTGGCGTGGCACGGGTGGCGTCGGCCATGAGGACGAGCAGGTCGTCGCGGCTGCCGACGTGCGTGTAGACGGCCATGGTGGAGATGCCGAGGTCGGCCGCGAGGCGGCGGACGGTGACGGCGTCGAGGCCGTCCGCGTCCGCCAGGGCGACGGCGGCGTCGACCACCTGGGACGTCGTGACGCGGGCCCGGGGGCCGCGGGCGCCGCCCTGGGGCGCGGCGGCGTGCTCGCGCCAGAGCAGGTCGACCAGATCGCGTGCCACGAGCACCACCTTCCCGGGAACATCTCAGCAGACCACCACGTTGTACGCCGTACAAAGTTATCGACCCGCAGGAGGACCCGTGCACATCCAGTCGACCACCGTGTCCCTCAACGTCGCCGACGTCGAGGCCTCGGCCCGGTTCGCCACCGAGCACTTCGGCTTCACCCAGACCATGTCCGCCGACGGCTTCATCGCCCTCGCGCACCCCGAGGCGGGCGTCCACCTGACCTTCCTGCGCACCGGCCTGGCGTCGTTCAAGCCCGCCGAGATCGCCGGACCTGCCGGCCAGGGGCTGCTGCTCGCGTTCGTCGTCGACGACGTGGACACCGAGTTCGCGCGCCTCGAGGCGTCGGGCGCGCGCGTCGTCACCCCGCCCGAGACCGAGCCGTGGGGCGAGCGCTACTGCCAGGTCGCCGACCCCAACGGGATCGTCTGGCAGCTGGTGCACTGGGTGACGGCGCCCGACGCGGTCTGACGGCGTCGGGCGGGTTCCGACGGCGTCGGGTGGGCTCCGACGGCGACGGACGGCGACGGGTCAGATGTCGATCTGCTCGTCGATCACGCGGCCCCCGAGCACCTGCGCGACCAACGGCACGCCGATCAGCCCGGACTGCCCGATGGTCGGGTCGTCCGGCGACGGCTCGTCGGGCTCGGCGCTGCGGTGGCGCGACTGCGCGGCGGCGGCACGTGCTGCGGCGACGCCGCGCTCGCGGGCCGTCCCCCCGGTCGGGGACGTGCTCGGGCGGCCGGCCTCAGCAGGGCGACCGGGCGCCGTCCGACCCGTCGCCGGACGCGGGTCACCCTGCGCGGCAGGGCCGCCCGGCCGACCGCCCGTCCCGGGCTGCGACCGCCGGGCGGGTGCGGACCCGGCGCCCCACGGGTCCTCCGGCTCGTCCCCGGGCGGGATGTCGTCGTCGGGGTGGGCCACGACCGGCGGTCCGGCGGACGCCGTGGACGACGCCCCGGCCGCTGCGCCGGGAGCGCCCTGCGGTCCCGTGGCCGTGTCGTCCGGCTCCCACGGTGGTGTCGGACGCCCGGGGGCGTCCACGCCGGGGGCGCCGCCGCGGGCCGAGGCACCCGGATCGGAGGAACCGGATGCGGTGCCCTGCGCGGGTGCGGGGGTACCGCTGGTCGCGGCGTCGCCGGTGGCAGCGGTGCTGCGGCCGCGATCGGCAGCGCCGTGCTCGTCGCTGCCGTTCCGGTCGCGGGCACCCTGGGTGCGGCGGCGCTGGTCGTCGCCGTGCTGCTCGTCGGCGTTCCGCCCGCCGGACCGCCGGTCCGCAGCGGCGCTCCCGGCCTCTCGCGGCGCGGGGTGCGACGGCTCGTCCCACGAGGCGGCCGCCTGCTCCCGCGACATCGCGCCGGGCGCCGACGGGGCGTCGGCAGCGCTCGGGGCCGCAGGTCGGACGCTCGCGCCACCCGGCTCGTCGAGGACGCCCTCGACCCGGGCCGTGACGCCGAGCGTCTCCGAGAGAGCCCGCGCGACGACCTCGGCGTGGTTGCTGTTGCGGAAGGTCGTCACGAGGCCCGGCTGGGCGAAGCCCAGGCGCAGGGTCGTGGCGTCGAGCTCGAGGACCTGCGCGTGCTGGTTGACGAGTGCCCACGAGGGCAGCCGCAGCCGCCGCAGCGTCGTGAGCACGTCGGGCCAGCGACGCCGCAGCATCTCGGTGTCGGCCGCCGCGGCGACCGCGCCCGGCGCCGGTGCGGCGGGCTGGGCGGCGGGTGCCGCTGCCGGCTGGGCGGCGGGTGCCGCTGCCGCCTGGGCGGCAGATGCCGCTGCGGGCTGGGCGGCGGGTGCCGCTGCCTGCTGGGCGGCGGGTGCCGCGGGACGCTGCGGGGCAGCCGGTGCCGCGGCCTGCGAGGCGACCGGTGCGGTCGGCGCAGCGGACGGCGACACGGTCGCCGCGACGGCCGGCGCCGGGGGGTCGACCCGAGGCGCGTCCCGCCGCGACCCGACGTCGCTGCCGGCGTCGGACGCCGGACGTCCCTGCGCACCGGACCCTGCCGGGGCTGTCGACGGCGCGCGGACCTCCGCGGCGGCGGGCGCGCCGGCCGTCCCCGGCGCGACGCGGGCGTCGGCGGGCTCGGCCGCACGTGCGGGCGGAGCAGGGGCGGCGGCCGGTGCCGCGTGGTCCGGCGCCACCTGCGCCACGGGGGCCGCAGGCGCGGCGCCGCCGCCCGCGGCGAACCCGCGCTCGAGGCGGTCGATCCGGGCGCCGAGGCCGGTGCGCGAGTCGTCGACGCTCGGCAGCAGCAGACGCGCCATGAGCAGCTCGAGGTGCAGCCGCGGGGACGTCGCGCCGACCATCTCGGTGAGGGCGGCGTTGGCGAGGTCGGCCGACCGGGACAGCTCGGACGCGCCGAGGTGCGTGGACTGCCGCCGCATCCGGTCGAGCTGGTCCGCCGGCACGTCGCGCAGGACCGCGTCCGCGGCGTCGCCCGACGCCGACAGGACGATGAGGTCGCGCAGGCGCTCGAGCAGGTCCTCGACGAAGCGCCGCGGCTCGTGGCCCGTCGCGACGACCCGCTCGACGACGCGGAAGGCCGACGCGCCGTCGCGCGCCGCGATCGCGTCGACGAGGTCGTCGAGCAGCGAAGTGTGCGTGTAGCCGAGCAGCGCGACCGCGCCCTCGTAGACGAGGCCCTCGTCGCCCGAGCCCGCGATGAGCTGGTCGAGGACCGACAGCGTGTCGCGGACGGACCCGCCCCCCGAGCGCACGACCAGCGGCAGCACACCGGGGCCGACGGGCACGCCCTCGGTGGCGCACAGCTGCTCCAGGTAGGGCACGAGCACGTCGGGCGGGACGAGCCGGAACGGGTAGTGGTGGGTGCGCGAGCGGATGGTCCCGATGACCTTGTCGGGCTCCGTGGTCGCGAAGATGAACTTCACGTGCGGCGGCGGCTCCTCGACGATCTTGAGCAGCGCGTTGAAGCCCTGCGGCGAGACCATGTGCGCCTCGTCGAGGATGAAGACCTTGTACCGGTCGCGCGCGGGCGCGAACGTCGCGCGCTCGCGCAGCTCACGTGCGTCGTCGACGCCGCCGTGGCTGGCCGCGTCGATCTCCACGACGTCGAGCGACCCGCTGCCGCCGCGCGCCAGCTCGACGCACGACGGGCACACGCCGCACGGGGTGTCGGTCGGCCCCTCGGCGCAGTTGAGGCAGCGCGCGAGGATGCGCGCGCTCGTCGTCTTGCCGCAGCCGCGCGGACCGGAGAACAGGTAGGCGTGGTTGGCCTGCCCCGAGCGCAGCGCCTGCCGCAGGGGCGCGGTCACGTGGTCCTGCCCGATGACCTCGGCGAAGGACTCGGGCCGGTAGCGGCGGTACAGCGCGGTGCTCACACCCCGAGCCTACGGTCCCCCGCCCACACGCCGACACCGCCGTCCCCAGCCCCGACGGAGCCGGCCCGGCCGCACGGCACGGCGGTCTCAGTCCGCCCGGACGACCGTGTCCGCCAGGACCCGGTGCAGCAGCGGACGCGTCGCCTCCGTGGCCGCCACGACCAGCAGCAGCCCGACGGTCAGGCTGCCGACCAGCAGCAGCAGCCCCTGCGGGGCCGCGAGCGCCGCCGCGCCGAACAGCGGGAAGAACATCACGAGCGCGGCGGTCGCCGACCCGACGGACACGAGCACCACCGGCACCAGCACCTCGCGGCGCCGCACCCCGTCGAAGAGCTCGGTCGGGACGCCCGCGAGCCGCGCGAGCGACAGCTCGCGGCGCCGGTCGAGCACCGACGCGGCCTGCGCGATGCCCGCCGACACCGCCGCGAGCAGGAAGGTGATCGCGAGCGTCAGCAGGGCTCCCGTGAGCACGTCCGCCGACACCGTCGCGTCGTCCGGGTCCGTCCCGGGCCCGCTCACGAGCACGGGCACGACCGCGAGGCACCCCGCGACGAACGACGCGAGCCCCAGGCCGCCGACGACGCGCCAGACCGCGCGCGGGTCGTCGAGCAGGCGACGCGCCGCCAGGAGCTGCTCGGGCGTCCGCGCCCGCCACAGGCGGACGCGCCCCAGCACGCCCAGCGCCCACGGCCCCACCGCGTTGAGCGTGAGGAACGCGACCGCGAGCCCTGCGAGCAGCATGCCGACGAGCACCGCGGCGAAGGACTGACCGATCACCGACACCACCATGAACGCGACGAACGCCAGGACGGCGACGACGACCCGCACGGCCTTGAGCCCGGGGCGCGACACGCGCTGCGCGACGCCCAGGGGCGACACGACGACGCGCCGCAGCGACACGGCCCCGCTGACGACCGCGAGCAGCGGCACCGCCAGCCACGCGAGCAGCACGACGGGCACCCCGACCCACAGCTCGGCCGCGGTGAACGGCCGCCCCTGGAAGGGGATCCGCGTCCACACCGGCAGCAGGGCGCCGTACAGCGCGGTCCCCGCCACCGCGCCGGCCAGGCCCTGCAGGGCGGTGTCGACGAGCGTCAGCCCCACGACCTCGCGGGGGGTCGCGCCCAGCAGCCGCAGGGCCGCCAGGCGGGCGTCGCGCCGCGCGACGCCGAGCCGTGCGGCGCCGCCGCCCAGGGTGAGCAGGGGCACCAGCAGCAGGATCGTCGCGACCACCGCGAGCGTGACGTAGAACCCGCCCGCATCGCGCTCGAGCCCGGTCGTCGGGTGCGCGGCCCGCTCCATGAAGCCCAGCAGCGCCGCGACGACCGAGAGGGACAGCGCGGTCGACACCGCGAACGCGGTCACGGCGAGCACCGTCGTCGTGCGGCTGTCACGTCCCCCGGCGCGCTGCAGCCGCGGCGCGAGCGCGAGGACCGGGTTGACCCTCACCGGGCACCGCCGGGGCCGAGGAGGTCCCCACCCGGCGCGCCGGCGCGCTCGCCGGGACGCGGCCCGACCCCGGCACGCGTCGTCGAGCCCGGCGCGACGACCAGGCCGTCGCGCACGTCGATGCGGCGGTCGCACCAGGCCGCGACGTCCGCGTCGTGCGTGACGACGACGAGCGAGGCGCCGACCGCGCGCGTCGAGTCCACCAGCACCTTCATGACGTCGTGGCCGGTCGCCTGGTCGAGCGACCCCGTCGGCTCGTCGGCGAACACGACCTCCGGCCGGTTGACGAGCGCGCGGGCCACCGCGACGCGCTGCGCCTGCCCCCCGGACAGCTCACCGGGCCGCCGCCCCTCCGTGCCGGCCAGGCCGAGCGCCGCGAGCCACCGGTCGGCCGCCGCCTCGGCCTCGGCGCGCGACGTGCCCGTGAGCATGGCGGGCAGCGCGACGTTCTCGCGCGCCGACAGCTCCGAGAGCAGCTGGCCGAGCTGGAACACGAACCCGTAGCGGCTCCGCCGCAGCAGCGACCGCTCCTTCTCCCCGAGCCCCTGGACCTCGCGCCCCCGCAGCGTCACGACCCCCGACGTCGGCACGAGGATCCCCGCCAGGACGTGCAGCAGCGTCGACTTGCCGGACCCCGAGGGGCCCATGACCGCGAGCGACTCGCCGTCGCCGAGCTCGACGTCGACGCCCGCGAGCGCCGTCGTGACCCCGAAGCGGTGGACGAGCCCGCGGGCCGCGAGCCGGGGCACGCCAGGAGCCGGTGCAGCGGCGGCGGCCGGCGCGCTGCCGGGCGCGCGGGACGGGACGGGTACGGACCTCTCGCTCATGCGTCCAGCGTGCGCCGCGGACGGCGGGTGCCGCGTCCGGCGACGGTCGGGTGGCACCGCGCACCGTGTGCGACCGCGGGGGGACCCGCCGGCGTGGCCGCCCACCCGTGGTCGCAGGCCGTGCGGGGCGTGCAGGAGCGGGGGCCGACGGCGTCCGGGCATGCAAGGACCCCCCGCACACCCGCCAGAGCTCGCCTGCCCTTGCTGCCTTCCGGCCCTGGGGGAGTTCAGCGAGATGACGCCGTACGAGGGGTCTGGGCACCACCTTAACCCAGGTGGGGGCGGCGGCGCCCCCCCCCCCCCCGCCCGGGCGGGACCTCACGGATCGAGCGGGGGGAGCCGTTGCGTGGGGGGACCGTCGTCGCCGGTCTGACGCGTGATCCGCTCGGTCGCGGACGGGTCGCCGGTCGACGTCGTGCGCCGCGGCGTCGTGCCGCCGGACGTCACGCTGCGCCGCTGCGGGGGACGCGCGGGCTCGGGCTCGACGTCGGGCCGGGCTGCGGGGCGCGCCGGCATCGCGGGCGTCCGACGGCCGACGGGCGCGGGGTCGACGACCTCGACGACCTCGACCACCTCGACGTCGACGACGTCTTCGGCGTCACGGCGCGGGCCGGCGTCGGGCTCCCGCTCGGCACCGCCCCACTCGGGCCAGTCGGCGAGCACCTCGTCGTCGTCGGGGGCGGGGGTCGGCGTGGGGACCTCGCTGACCGTGGGCGACGCACCGGACGGCGTCGCCGGGCCCCCGTCGACGCCCTCGGACCCGCCGGGACGCCCGGCCGGCGCCGGCAGGACCCGCGACGCGGCCCACAGCCCGAGCCCCAGCACGACGGTGTACGTGCCGCCGAGGACGAGCAGCACCGCGACCGCGACGCGCTCGGACGAGTCGAGCGACAGCGCCAGCACGACGGCCAGGACGACGACGAGCACGCCCCAGACCCACGCGAGCAGCCCGAGCCGGTGCACGACGCCGCGGTGCCCGCCGCGCGCGGCCACGGTCGCGCCGTACCCGCCGAGCAACGTCGTCACGAGCGCCACGGCCGTGACGACCAGCCACGTCGCGACGCCCTGCACGGCCAGGACGAGGAGCCCGACCAGGGCCATCGCGACCGCGGGGAGCGTGAGGACGCCGAGCAGGGCGCCGACGACGGGCGCGCGCCACCGGTCCAGCTCCCACAGGTCGGTCCGCGGCGCGGACGTCGCGTCGGGGGCGGGACGGGAGCCGTGGGGCGGCCGGTCCTCGGGGGGCTGCGAGGGGTCCTGGGTCATGAGCCCACGCTAACGAAGGTCCGGCGATCCGGACATTCGTCCGGCTGCCCGGGAGCCGACCTGCACGCTCCCCTCACACGCGCGCCGCGCACCGCGGGGCCCGCCCGGCGGGCGTCGGTCGACGGTCGCGCGCGATGATGGCCCCATGCCCGACGCACGCACGCCCGTCCCCCCGTCGCCGATCCGCACCGCCCGGGGGTCCGTCGCGATCGTCGGCGGGTACGTCGTCCCGGTGGCGTCGGCGCCGCTGGACGGTGCGACGGTGCTGGTCGAGGACGGTGTCGTCACGGCCGTCGGCACGGACGTCGTCGTGCCGGACGGCGTGCGGGTGGTCGACGCGACCGGGCGCTGGGTGCTGCCCGGTTTCGTCGAGGCGCACGCGCACATGGGCGTCATGGAGGAGGCCGAGGGCTGGGCCGGCGACGACACCAACGAGAAGACCGGGCCCAACGGCGCGGCGCTGCGCGCGATCGACGGCATCAACGTCGAGGACGAGGGGTTCCGCGACGCGCTCGTCGGCGGCGTGACGTCGGCCGTGGTCAAGCCGGGCTCGGCCAACCCGATCGGCGGGCGGACCGTGGCGATCAAGACGTGGGGCGGGCGGACGGTCGACGAGCAGGTCATCCGGCACGACGTGTCCGTGAAGTCGGCGCTGGGCGAGAACCCCAAGCGCGTGTACGGCGAGCAGAAGAAGCTGCCGTCGACGCGCCTGGGCGTCGCCGCCGTGATCCGTGGGGCCTTCGTCGAGGCGCAGGGCTACGCGGCGCGTCGGGACGCCGCCGCGGCCAAGGGCGAGCCGTTCGAGCGGGACCTCGCCAAGGAGACGCTCGCCGCCGTGCTCGCGGGCGACCTCGCGTGGGACCAGCACACGCACCGGGCCGACGACATCGCGACCGCGCTGCGCCTCGCCGACGAGTTCGGGTACCGGCTGGTCGTCAACCACGGCACGGACGGCGCGGCGGTCGCCGACGTGCTCGCCGAGCGCGACGTGCCCGTCATCTTCGGCCCGCTGTTCACGTCGCGGTCCAAGGTCGAGCTGCGCGACCGCGCGATCGCGAACCTCGGGGTCCTGGCGCGCGCGGGCGTGCGGGTCGCGATCACCACGGACCACCCGGTCGTGCCGATCAACTTCCTCGTCCACCAGGCGTCGCTCGCCGTCAAGGAGGGCCTCGACCGCGACACCGCGCTGCGCGCGCTGACGGTGAACCCGGCCGCGTTCATGGGGCTCGACGACCGCGTCGGCGCCCTGACGCCCGGGCTCGACGGCGACGTGGTGGTCTGGTCCGGCGACCCGCTCGACGTCACCGCCCGCGCCGAGCACGTCTTCGTCACCGGCACCGAGGTGTACACGTGGGACCCGACGGCCCGCGGCGGCCTGGGCGAGGGCCGCGTCCGCGAGCGCGCGGAGCGCTTCGCCTGACCGGCGGCGGTTACGCCAGGACGCGCACGACCGTGCGGTAGCGCACCTCTCCGCCCGGCGGGAGCACGCGCACCTCGCCGTCCTGCTCGGCCCGGGCGCGCCCGGCGTCGCGGGACGTCGAGGGCTCGACGCCGAGCACGTTGGTGCCGGGCCGGGGGTCGCGCCACAGCACGAGCAGGGGCCACCCGTCGGTCTCCTGCTCCACCTCGACGCGCGTGCCGTCGGGTGCGCTCACGGTGACCGTCGCGGTCGGCCCGGGCGCGGGCCGGCAGTACAGCACGGTCTCCTCCCCCGCACCGTCGGCCGCGACGTCGAGCGTCCACGGCAGCGTCGGGGCCTCGCCGCCGTCGCGCGTCCCGACGGGCGTGGCCGTCGCGGACACCACCGTCCCCGGCCGCACCAGCGGGTAGCCGAGGTTCAGGTGGTGCCGGAACATGTGGGGCGCCGGGGCGAAGCCCTCGTTGGTGACGACGTCCTCGATCCACAGCTCGGGACGGTCGGTGCGGGCCAGCAGCCGGCGCCGCAGCCGCAGCGGCGGCGCACCGAGGTCGGCCTCGACGACCTCGCCGCGGATCTCGACCGCGGGCACGCCGTCGAGCGTGACCGTGCCCCAGCGCACGTGCTCGGCCGGGATGTGCCCGACCCGTCCGTGCAGGGGGTGGTGCACGCCGTCGACCGTCGAGGGCATCCCGGTCGACGCCAGGCCGCAGGTGCTGAGCAGGCCCCCGCCGAACGTCCGGGTCCACCCGGTGCCCTGCGGCTCGTACCGCTGCGACGCGACCGGCCCGCGTGCCGAGCGCCAGGCGAGGGGCAGGCCGGGCGCGTCGGCCCAGCCGACGTCCATGGCACGGTCGAGCAGCACCTCGAACGACAGGCCGCGCGGGTTGCGCACCAGGAGCACGGGGGCTCCGCGGCCGGGCCCGTCGTCCCGCACGAGGCGCTCGACGTGGACGAGCTGCGCCGGGTCGCCCACGAGGCGGCGCAGCGCGACGTCGGGGTCGCCGGCCGCGCGCGTCATCCCGCGCCCCGCACCTCGGCGGCGGCCGAGCGGCGCGCGCCCAGCGCGACCGCCGCGACCAGCACCGTGCCGGTGAGCACGTACTGCCAGTACGACGCGACGGCGAGCAGGTTGAGCGCGTTGGCCAGCACGGCGAACAGGACGGCACCGACGACCGTGCCGAACGTGGTCGCTCGTCCCCCGCGCAGGGCCGTGCCGCCGACCACGACGGCGGCGATGACGTTCATCTCGAAGCCCATGGCCATGTTGCCCTCGGCGGACGACAGCCGCCCGGCCATGAACACCCCGGCGAGCGCGAAGCAGATCCCGGCGACCACGAACACGCCGACCTTGACGCGCGCGACGGGCAGACCCGCGAGCTCCGCGGCGCGCTCGTTCGAGCCGAAGGCCCGCAGCGTGCGGCCGAAGTACGTGCGCTGCAGGACGAGGTACGTCACGAAGGCGAGCACGACCAGCACGAGGAACGGCACCGGCACCCAGCCGAGCGTGCCGGTGGTCGTGGCGCGGTAGTTGCTCGATGTGATGGGCACGACCTTGCCGGACGTCCAGATGAACGCCAGCCCGAGGAAGAGGTAGAGCGTGCCGAGGGTCGCGATGAACGGCGCGATCCGCACGTAGGTGACGAGCAGGCCGTTGAGCAGCCCGAGCCCGGCACCGATGAGCAGCGCGAGCGCGATGGCCGCGCCGATGGTCGTGTGCGGCAGGACGGTCGCGACCGCGATCGACGACACCGCGATGACGCCGCCCACGGACAGGTCGAGCAGGCCGGCGGAGATGAGCAGCGTCATGCCGCACGCCGCGAGCCCGACGAACGACGCCTGGAACAGCACGTTCGACAGGTTCCCGGTGCCCCAGAACGAGGGCCGCGCGAGGCCGACCGCGACGCACAGCGCGACGAGCACGACCACGAGGTAGTGCCGGGCGAGGAGCCGGCGGGCGACCGTCAGCGGTCCGGTGCGCGTGGCAACCGCGGTGCTGTCGGCGACCGTGGTGTCGGTGGTGGTCACGAGTGCCTCCCTTCGAGCATGCGGCGCACGGCGGCACGCTGCGCTCCGTCGATGCTGAGGGCGAAGACCAGCAGGCCCCCGAGCGCGACGTACTGGTAGAACGACGGGACGTTGAGCAGGTTGAGGCCGGAGTTGATCATCGACAGCAGCAGCGCGGCGATGAACGTCCCGATGATGCGCGGGCGCCCGCCGGCCATGCTGGTGCCGCCGAGGACGACGATCGCGATGGCCTGCAGCTCCAGGCCGGAGGCCACCGAGCCGTTGACGACGCCGAGCTGGCTGGCGAGCAGGACGCCGCCGACACCGGCTGCGGCACCCGCGACGAGGTAGGCGAGCAGCAGGACCCGGTCGACGCTGATGCCCGTGTCGACGGCCGCCTCCGGGGCGCCACCGACCGCGACGACGTGCTTGCCGAAGCGCATGCGGTCCAGCACGAACCACGCCACGGCGCCCAGGACGAGCGCCACGAGGAACGGCACCGGGACGCCGAGGACCGAGGTCGTGGCGGCCGACTTGAACGACGTCGAGGCGATCATGATCGGCGCACCGCCCGTGAACAGCAGGACGAGCCCGCGGAACACGCTCATGGTGCTCAGCGTCGCGACGAAGCCCGGCACCCGCAGGCGGGTCACGAGCACGCCGTTGACCAGGCCGAGCGCCGCGCCGACGGCCACGCCGACGACGGCACCGACCAGCGGGCCCGCGGCGTTGACGGCCGCGGCGGCGACGCACGCGGCGAGCGCCTGCGACGACCCGACGGACAGGTCGATCCCGCGCACCGCGATGACGAGCGTCATGCCGTAGCCGACGATCGCGAGGATCGCGGCGTTGACGAGCACGTTGGTGACGTTGGAGCCGGACGCGAAGTGCGGCACGAACGCGAGGCCCGCGACGAGCACGAGCAGGAACGGGATCAGCACGCCCGCGTTCTGCAGGACCCGCCGGCGGCTGTCGGCCTGCCGGGCGCGCTCGGCGGAGCGGGCGCGCTCGTCGGCGACGAGCCGCGTCGCGGTGGTGTCAGACATCGGAACCCTCCTGGACGGTCTGGCCCACCGACGCGCTGACGATGTTGTCCTCGGTGACGTCGCGCCCGTGCAGCTCGGCGACCTGACGGCCGGCGAAGTACACGGCGCACCGGTCGGTGATGGCGGCGAGCTCGGGGGCGTCGGAGCTGGAGACCACGACGGCGACGCCGGCCTCCGCGAGCTGCTTGACGAGCTGGTAGATGTCGACCTTGGCGCCCACGTCGACGCCGCGCGTCGGCTCGTTGAGCAGCAGCACGGCGCAGCCGGACAGCAGCGCGCGGCCCAGCAGGACCTTCTGCTGGTTGCCGCCCGACAGGTTGCCGATGAGCTGGCGGCCGTGCGGCACGCGGATGCGCATGTCGGTGCGCAGGCGCTCGAACTGGGCGCTCTCGTCGGCCGGCACCGGCAGCAGGCGGCGCAGCAGGCCGAGGCCGCTGCGGTCGCGCGAGACCATCGCGTTCTCGGTGACGTCGAGGTGCGGCAGGATGCCCTCGCCCTTGCGGTCCTCGCTCAGCATGAAGATGCCGTGGCGCACGGCCTCACGGCTCGATCGCAGGCGCACGGCACGCCCGTCGACCCGGACCTCGCCCGACGTGGCGGGCAGGTCGCCGAACAGCGCGCGCGTGAGCTCGGCGCGACCGGAGCCGACGAGCCCCGCGAGGCCGACGATCTCACCGGCGCGCACGCTCAGGTCGAACGGCTCGGCGACACCCGGCACGCGCAGGCCGCGGACCGTGAGCCGCTCCTCGCCGGCGTGCTCCGTGACCGCGCCGCGCTCGTACGTCTGGGGTGCGCGGCCGAGCATGTGCTCGACCAGCCGCGCCTCGTCGAGGTCGGCGGTCGGGGCGTGCGCGACGAGGCTGCCGTCGCGCAGCACGGCGACGTCGTGGCAGATCTCGAAGATCTCGTCGAGGTGGTGCGAGACGTAGACGACCGCCTTGCCCTGCTCGGCGATGCGACGCACGATCGCGTGCAGCCGCAGGATCTCGGCGCCGTTCAGCGCGGCGGTCGGCTCGTCCATGATGAGGACGTCGAACTCGCGGGACAGCGCACGGGCGATCTCGACCATCTGGCGGTCGCCGACGGTCAGCGAGGACACGGGGCGGTCGGGGTCGAGGTCGAGGCCCAGCTGGTCGAGCAGCTCGGCGGTGCGGGCGCGTGTCCCCGCGGCGTCGACGACGCCGGCCCGGGTGGACTCGTGGCCCAGGAAGACGTTGTCCGCGACGGACAGCTGCGGCACCAGGCGGAACTCCTGGCTGACGACGCTGATGCCGGCGGCCTGCGACTCGGCGGAGCCGCGGAAGGTCCGATCCTCGCCGCGCACGACGAGCCTGCCGGAGACCGGCTGCTCGATCCCGCCGAGGATGCGGATGAGGGTGCTCTTGCCGGCGCCGTTCTCGCCGACGAGGCCGAGCACCTGGCCGGGGGCGAGGTCCAGGGACACGCCCTTGAGCGCCCGGACCCCGGGGTACTCCTGGACCACGTCCAGGACCTGCACCACTGCCGTCATCGGACGACTCCTTGATCGACGGGGACGGGGGCGGGCCGGTCCGGCCCGCCCCCGTCGCGGGTCAGTCCTGCGAGGCGCGGGACGCGCGGAAGTCCGCGAGGTTCTCGGCGGAGACGATCTCGACCGGGAAGAAGATGGTCTTCGTGGCCGCGTCGTCGTAGTCCTCCTCGCCCTCGAGGAGCGCGAGGACGGTCTCGACCGCCTTGACGCCCTGGCCGTACGGGTCCTGGGCGACGGTGGCGCTCATGAGGCCCTGCTCGATGAGGTCGAGGGCGCCGTCGGCACCGTCGAAGCCGATGAGGATGAAGCCGTCCTCGACCGACTTGCCGGCCGTCTCCATGGCGCGCTGGGCGCCGATCGCGGAGTCGTCGTTCGCGGCGTAGATGACCGCCAGGTCGGGGTTGGCCGAGAGCATGTCCTGCGCCGCCGCGAAGCCGCCGTCGACGGTGTCGTTGCCGTCGAGGCTCGAGACGATGTCGAAGTTCTCGTGCTCGTCCAGGATCGAGACGAACTCGGCGACGCGCTCCTCACCGACGACCGAGCCGGCGTGCAGCTCGATGACGCCGACCTTGTGCGGGCCGGGGGTGTCGCCGAGCTGCTCGATGACGTGCTCGGCGGCGAGGGCGCCACCGCTGACGTTGTTCGACTGGATGTACGCGTCGTAGTCGCCGGCGGTGCCGATGTCGGCGATGACCACGGGGATCTTCGCGTCGTGCGCGGCGTCGATCGTCGACGGCAGGGCCGAGGGCTGCACGGGCGTCACGATGAGCCCGGAGATGCCCTGGTTGATGAGGTCGAGGCTGCCCGAGACCTGCTGCTGCTGGTCGGACTTCTGGTCGACGACGACGACCTCGACACCGGCCGCCTCGCCGCCCGCCTTGACGCCGGCGGCGTACGACTGCCAGTAGGGGTTCTGCAGGTCGTAGACGGAGTACCCGATCTTCAGCGGGTCCTTCTTCTCGAACTGCACGTCGGCGGCGGGGCCACCGCTCGTGGAGCCCGGGGTGGGCTCGTCGGCGCCGCTCGCGCAGGCGGACAGCAGCAGGGCGCTCGCGGCGGCGAGGGCCAGTGCACGGGACAGGTGTCGCACGTTGTCTCCTTCGACAGGTGTGTGGCGTGGAACGGGTCGGGCGGCCGGGCGGCCGCCCGTCAGCGGATGGCGGTCGTGAGCCGGCCGGTGTTGGCCGCGGGCGCGACGAACGCGTTGTCGTGCACGCCGGCCCACGACGGCAGGGGTGCCGGCTTGTCGTGCGCGTGCTCGGTGGGCTCGTGGCTGTAGGTCGAGACCTCGCGGACGACGAGAGGCGTGTCGGCGTCGGCCGGGCAGCGGAACGCGTGCAGGTGCTTGCGGTGCATGACGAACTTGGGGTCACCGGCACGCAGGCGCACGTAGCTGGTCAGGCGGGCGTAGGAGTCCTCGCGGCCCGCGGCGAGCGCGACGCCCTCGGGCCAGGCGTCGCCGACCGGCATGGGGCGGAACGCGAGCGGGGGCTCGTCGCCGACGGCCACGGGCTCGGGGTCGTAGAAGACCTCCATCTCCCCCAGCACGACCTCGTAGCTCTCGGTCTTGCGCTGGTGGAAGTGCGGCGGGCAGAACTTGCCGGGGTGGACGATCATGAGCTTGTCGCACAGGCCCGAGTACTCGGCGTGCTGCGCGCCGCCGGTGGGCAGACCGTCGACGGCGGGCTCGTTGAGGGACTCGAAGATCACCATGAGCTCGTACGCCTCGCGGGACCACAGGCCGTTCTCGAAGGCGGCGTACTGGTCCTCGCCGAAGACGATGCCCGCGGAGTCGTTCACCATGTCGGGCGTGATCGGGTAGCGCAGCGCGCGCGCCAGACTGGCCGCCTCGTTCAGCCACTCGTCGTACTCACGTCGGGTCACGTACGTCCTGGCCACGTTGCCGTCCTCCGTCTGACACGCGCCGCGCCCGTACCGGGCCGGCGGATTGAACCGGTTCATTCTGAACCGGTTCAAGAGTCCCCGGGCCGACAGGGACTGTCAACAACGGCTCCGGCGGCGTCGCCGTCAGCGCAACCTTCAGGCGTTACGGGAAGCCTGCACCGCTCTGGCTCGAGCCCCTGACGACCAGCCGCGGCTGGAACTCCACGTGGGCGCCCGGCTCACGCTCGCCGGCCTCGAGCAGCAGCGCCGCCGCCGCGACCCCCATCTCGAACGACGGCTGGTGGACCGTCGTCAGCGGGGGGTTCAGCGCCGGTGCGAAGTCGGTGTCGTCGTACCCCACGAGCGCGACGTCGTCCGGCACGCGCAGCCCGCGCGCCCGCATCTCGAGCAGGGCACCGAGCGCCAGCATGTCGTTGACGCACATCACGGCGTCGATCGACCCGGCGTCGAGCAGCGGCGCGACCGCAGCCCCGCCCTCCTCGACCGTCAGGTCGGTCACCTCGACCTCGAGCATGACGTCCGCCGGGTCGAGCCCGCGGCGCACGAGCGCGTCGCGTGCGCCCTCGCGCCGCTCGGCACACCACGAGACGGACACCGGGCCGTTGACCAGCGCGATGCGCCGGTACCCGACGTCGGCCAGGTGCCCCATCGCCAGGCCCGCGCCGAGCACGTTGTCGAGGCTGACCCACGCACCGCCCGAGCCGGGCGACCGCCGGTCCAGCGTCACGACGCCGAACCGGCGCTCCTCGAACGGCGCCCAGTCCGACGCGCGGTCCACGATCGGCGCGACCACGAGCCCGTCGACCCCCTGGCTCTCGAGGTCGCGCAGCAGCCGCCGCTGACGTGCCGGGTCCTGGTGCGTCGACGCCACGAGCATCGTCAGACCGGCCACCTCGGTCACCGACTCGACACCGCGCAGCACCCCCGCCCAGAACGGGTTGCCGACGTCGGGCACCACGACGCCGATCAGCTCCGAGCGCCGGCTGCGCAGCTGGCCGGCCGCCCGCGACGGCACGAACCCCAGGGACCGCATCGACGACTCGACGCGCTCGCGCGTCTCGGCCGAGACGCGGGCCGGGCTGTTGAGGACGTTCGACACCGTGCCGAGCGAGACGCCCGCGTGCGCCGCCACGGCGCGCACGCCGACGATGCGTGTCGCACGGTCGGCACGGGACCTCGCGGTCATGAGTGCTGCGCCTCCCTCGTGCCCCGTCACCGAGGTCCCCCCGGGCGCCGGCGGACGCCCTGTCGGCTAGGGATACTACGGCGCGGCCGGGCGGCGCCCGTCACGTGCAGGCGCGTGGCCTGCGGTTCCGCGCCGCCGCGCGCCGCGCTCAGTCCAGGACGTGGCGCAGGTAGCGCTCCGGGGCGTCGAGGAAGCCGCGCCAGCCGACGACCAGGTCCAGGTCCTCCCACGCGGACTCGCGCAGCCCCCACTCGCCGACCTCGTAGACCGTCGCGCCGGGCAGCGCCGCGAGCAGGGGCGAGTGCGTCGAGAGGATCACCTGCGAGTCGTGCTGGACCAGGTCGTGCAGGTGCCGCAGCAGCGCGAGGCTGCCGGTGAACGACAGCGCGGACTCGGGCTCGTCGAGCACGTACAGGCCGGGGTACATCATCCGCGAGCCGATGAGCTCGAGGAACGACTCGCCGTGGGACATCTCGTGGAACACGGGGTCGTTGCCGGGGTGCTCGTCGAGGTACGTGTAGAAGCCGTGCATCGTCTCGGCCCGCAGGAAGAACCCGCGCCGCGGGGCACCCGCGCCCCGCACCAGCTGGACGTCGTGCGCGAACCCCGACTCGGTGGGGCGGGTGCGGTGCATCGACCCGGTCGACCCGCCCTCGGCCGCCATGCCGAACGCGGTGGCGATGCCCTCGACGAGCGTCGACTTGCCGGCCCCGTTGTCCCCCACCAGCACGGTCACCGGGCCGAGGTCCCAGCCCTGCTCGAGCACCTGACGCACCGCGGGGACGGTCAGGTGCCAGTCCCCGCCGCGCTCCGTGTCGAGCCCCGACACACCCGTCCGCGCCTGCACCCGACGCACGGGCAGCGTGCTCCAGGGACCTGTGCGCGCGACCATGCGCCCACCCCACCACGGACCGCCGACAGGGTCGAACCAGGCCCTCGACGCGCACTCGGGCAGCGCGAGCCGCGCTGCCCGAGGTCGGTGACCGGGGCGTCCGGGTGATTCCCCGGCGGCTGACGAGCCGCGGTGCGCCCTCGGCGGCGCCCGTCGGCGACCGCGACCTAGCATGCGCACATGATCGAGGCGGTCACGGGTTTCGTCGGTCCACTCCTCCTGGGTGTCATCGCCACCATGCTGGTCGAGGCCGCGACGGGGCGAACCCTCGGTGTGCTGGTGCGCCAGCGCTTCCGCCGTCGCGCGCGGCGCAGGCTCGAGCGACTGGGAACGCACGGCGATCTGATCCGGCGGGCGGATGAGTGCCTCTACACCATCGAGTTCGTCCCCGACGGGTGGCGTCACGACGATCTGCAGGTCAAGCACCGGCCCCGCGAGCTGTCGCGGGCACTGACCCGGGCCGATCCTCGCCATCTCCCTACATCCGCCTCAGGGCTGCTGGCGAAGATCGAGGCGGAGCGTGAGCGGCTCGCGGGCCCGGACGCCGACGGGTGGAACGGCGACTCGCTGGGCGTCGAGGCCATCCGGATGAGCCGGGTCGGGACGGAGGAACGGCCGAACCTGGTGCTGACCCTGGTCCCGTCCGACTTCGCGGCGGCGCAGGTGTGCAGCGCGCTCTGGCAGGAGCGTTTCGATGCCGACGGCACGGAGCCGCCCGCAGGGCTGGACCTCGATCGCCCGGTCCCCGGCATGGTGCACGCCGTCGGGCTCAATGCCACGGTGGTCACCGACGACGACCAGCTGATACTGGTTCGTCGGTCGTCGCGCGCCTCCAGCGGTCGCTCGGGTTGGCACATCTCTGTGAACGAGGGGATGCAGGATCGTGATCGAGACGCGCGGAACGCGCTCGATCCTCACCTCGGTCTCGTCCGAGGCGTCGCGGAGGAGCTTGGAGTCGACATCGACACCGAGAACGTCCGGTTCCACACGGCGATGTGGGACCTCCGGCGATACCAGTTCGGACTACTGGGACACGTCGACCTCGAGGGAAGTGGCATCACCGCTGCGGACATCGTCCTCGCACGCAGACACGGGCTCGCGCAGGACAAGTTCGAGAACTCCCGTCTGGTCGTCATCCCGTGGACGCTCGACTCGGTCGCGAAGGTGCTGGCCGAGGACGACTGGGTGGCGCACGGTTGGCTGAACCTCGTGCACTCGGCCATCTCGACGTTCGGCGCACGGGCCGAGCAGATGTACGAGCTCCTCGGCCAGGAAGCACCTCGTCGCCGCAGCCGTCGCTGACGGGCGCGCCTCGACGCAGAACGCACAGCAGCTGCTGGACGCGGCTACACGCCGGCGACGCGCTCCCGCAGCGTCACCACGCCCGGCCCGTCGAGCTCGTCCAGGTAGGCGGCCCGACCCGCCATGACCATGACGAGGGCGAGCGTCGACCCCGTGACGAGCGGGCCGTCCCCGGCGCGGAACGGGCCGTCGTCCGCGCGCAGACCGAGCCCCGCGACGCGCTTGCGGCTGTCCACGGTGAAGTCGCGCCGCGCGTAGAACTCGGCGACGGGCGTGAGCGCGTCGACGTCCGGCGTGCGCGTGACCCCCAGCGGCCTCCGGATGTCCTGCGCGTGCACGACGACCTCCCCCAGGTAGGCCGGCGTGTGGCTCGACGGAGCCGTGGTGCTGGTGACGACGGCGCGGAAGCGGTCGAGCGTCTCGGCGGGGGTCCGGCCGCGGTGCTCGTCGAGCCGTCGGCGGTTGTGCACGTCGGGGCGGAAGCGCGCGCCGAGCATGCTGCGCAGCCACTGCCACTGGTTGACGCTCGCCGCGGCGGTGAGGTGGGCGACGACCTCCTCGACGTCCCACTCGCCGCACAGGGTGCCGTGCCGCCACTGCTCGGGGCTCAGGTGGGCCAGGTCCTCCGCCAGGGCGGCGCGCTCGGCGTGCGCGAGCGCCCACAGCCGGTCGTCGGGGCGGTCATCCGCGACCTCGCTCATACGTCTCCTGGTGGCTCGCGACTCAGTGCTTCCAGATCAGTAGTGAACACTACTGTTTCCGAAGTACGCTGTGTCAATGGGGTCCCGACGCTCGTACGGCTCGTACAACGACGGCTGCGCCGCGGCGCACGCGCTCGACCTCGTCGGGGACCGCTGGACGATGGTGGTCGTGCGCGAGCTCCTGCTGGGTGCCAAGCGGTTCAGCGAGATCCAGCGCGACGTCATCGGCGTCGGGCCTGCCGTCCTCACCCAGCGCCTGCACGAGCTGGAGACCGGCGAGGTCCTGCGGCGACGGCGGCTGCCGAGCCGCGTCGACGTCTACGAGCTCACGGAGTGGGGTCGCGAGCTCGAGGCCGTCAACACGGCGCTGTCACGCTGGGCCGTCGCGTCGCCCGCGCTGCCCCGCGACGCCGACATGAGCCCGGACACCGTCGTCCTGGCGATGCGCGCCCACGCGCGGCCGGCCCCCGGCCTCGCGGACGAGCGTCGCGTCGCGCTGCACCTCACCGACTCCCGGCACGACGACTCCGAGCCGGTCACGTACCTCGCCACCGTGTCGGCGCACGGCACGCGTGTCGAGCGGTCGGCCGCACCCGGCCCGGTGGACGCGGAGGTGCACGCCACGACCCGGGCGTGGAAGGCGTGCGTGATCGGGGGCGCCCCCCTCGCTAACCTCGCGGACGTGCGGGTCACGGGCGACGAACCCGTCGTGCGGGCGCTGGTCGGGGCGACGTCGCTCGAGGACCGGGCCGAGCGGGTCGGGGAGCCCTGAGAACGCACCAGGCCGGACCCCTGAGGGTCCGGCCTGGGCTGACGTCCGGCGACGTCGCACGGCGGAGGATGGGGGATTCGAACCCCCGAGGGTGTTACCCCAACACGCTTTCCAAGCGTGCGCCATAGGCCACTAGGCGAATCCTCCTGGTGCCGCGCGCCCGCGTGAGCGGGCGTACTGCGGGTAGGAGTCTAGCCGAGGAAGGCGCGCGCCTCGTACGCCGGCAGCGGGCCCCCGGCACCGAGCACCGTCACGGCTCGATGCGCACGTCCGTCCCCCGCAGCGCCGCGCGGAACCCGTCGTCCTGCACGGTGACGTCCCGCAGGACCAGACCGTCCGGCATGCCCTCGATCTCGTGCTCGATCGTCACGAGCCGGCGCGCGAGCGCCCCGAACAGGTCGGCCAGGAACGCCGGCCCGCCGATGTCGACGGTGCGGGGCTCGATGACGAGACGGCCCGCCCGGACCGTGACGGTCCCGGTCGCCTCGACGTCGAGCACGCGGCCGAGGCCCTCGAACGTGCGGTGCACCGCCGCCTGGTCCGGGCTGCCCGGCACGGGTCCGACCCGCACGTCGGGGCCGATCTGCTCGGCGACGAGCGCGAACGGCACGGTGGCGTCGACCGTGAGCGCACCCGCGACCAGGCCGGACGCCCCCGTCCGCACGTCCTCGCCCGTCACCTCGACGTCGTGCAGCGTGCCGTCGGGCGTCGTCAGGGTGTCCGCGTCGAGCGTGAGCCCGCCCAGCCACAGGTCGCCCGCGGCGAGGTCCTCGGGCGGCACGTCGCCCGCGGGCTCGGCCTCCCTCGTCGGCCCCGCTGCCGGCTCCCCCGACGACACCGGCCGGGTCAGCGCGAACGCCGCGACGACGACCACCACGACCATCACCAGCACGGCGACACCCGCGCCGACCACACCGTCCACCAGCCGCCGTCGCTCCATGGGCGCAGTCTCGCCCGGCACCGCCGGGTGCACCCGGCGAACGGGCTCAGGGCGCCGGTGCGGACGTCGCGAGGGCCGCCTGCGCGGCGATCAGCCGCTCGGCGCGCGCGGTGATCTCGGCGGCGGGGCCACCCAGCTGCAGCGCGGTGAAGTTGAAGGTCCGCTTCGGACCCGTCAGCGCCGCGGTGATCGCGTCCGTGGGCACGTCCTGCGGCACGACGCCGACGAACCGCGTCCGCGTGGGGCTCATCCGCACGGTCGTCGGCATGCCGTCCACGAGGATCTGCGCCGGCACCTCGTCGAGCTCGGACGCGACGTCGTCGAGGCTGCTCGTGCTCGGCGCCAGCCGCTCGACGTCCTTGCGCACCTGCCCGCCGAGCTCGGCCTGCGTGACGAGCCTGCGCAGGCTCTTGTCCGCGGCGACGGCCTCGATCGCGGCGTCGGACAGCTCCTCGCCGCCCCGGGCGACGGCCTGCGCGTCGGCGGTCAGACCGTTCTTGCGCAGCACCCGCAGCACCGCGTCGCGGTTCTCCTCGATGAGGAACCGGGCGAACTCCTCGGGGTCGCCGATCCCGCTCGACGCCGACCGCAGCCCCTGCGCCGCCCCCCTGCCCGACTTGGCCTCCAGCACCGTGACCAGCTCGAGCGTCCCGTCGGGCAGCCGCCGCGCGACGACGCCGTCGGTGAGCTGGCGCCCGGCGAGGTCGGCGATGCGGTGGCCCTCGATGACCTCGAGGCCCGCGGTGTCGGCGACGCCCAGCACGTCGTCGGCGCCCGCGGCCATCCGGCGCGCGACGTCGACGTGCATGATCTCCTCGAAGAGCTGGCCCTTGACCTGGTTGACGTCCGCCCCCTTGGCCAGGACGCGGGCGATCGCGTCGTCGCTCAGGTCCAGACCGGCCAGGACGGTCCGGGCGCTCGCGAGCCGCGCCTCGGCGACCTGCAGGCCGGCCGCGCCGATCCCGAACCGACCGGCCGCCCGGGTCGCGAGCCCCTCGGCGACGTCCTCACCGAACGCCGTCGCGGCGCGGCTGCGGAACGCGGCGAGCGCGACCGCGTCGCCGTTCGCCGCCAGCGTGCGCGCGGCCGGTCGCAGCGCCCGTGCGACCGGCGCCAGGTCCACCATGAGGAACGCCGCGTCGAGCAGCACCCACGTCAGCGACGGCTCGTTGAGCGACAGGTCGGCCACGGCCTCGTCGAGGGCGACGTGCTCGGCTGCGGACTCGTCGAGGTAGCTGGTGATGCTGCCGTACAGGGAGGCCGCGCCCCACGCGGCGGCGACGGCCGCGCCCGCCGCCGGCGTGAAGAGCATGCCCGCCAGGAGGGTCGTGGTGATGGCCAGGGCCGCCGTGACCCACCCCAGGAAGGTCGCGTCGCTCTCGATCGCCTCGATCCGGGTCCGGATGGCCGCGAGCAGGGTCTCGTTCGTCACCCCGAGCCGCTCCTGGGTGATGCGCAGGACGTCGCGCATGTTCCAGACCTTGAGGTCGTCGTCGTCGATCGCGTCGCGGACCCGCTCGATGTTGGCCAGGACGTCGGTGACGGTCCCGCCGACCATCCCGCCGAGCGCCGCCGGGTCCGCCGACGCGAACGACCCCGGGACGTACGCGCTGGTCAGCAGGATCGGGTACGTCCGGCCGAACGAGTAGCGGGCCGCCTGGTAGATCGGCACCCGCTGCGCGAGCATCTGCCGGTTGCGGTCCAGGTTCGCGATGTCGACCATCACGGACTGCTCGTTCTCCGGCACCCGCCGCGCGAACTCCTCGGGCGTCAGGACGCCCGCGGCCGGGGCGTACCTCGACAGCGCGGACTCGGCGGCCTGGATCGACAGGGCGAGGGACTGCGGCGCGAGCTCGGCGAGCGTGCGGTCGGCCGCGAGCAGGCCCTCGACGTCCGGTGAGCAGACGAGCGCGGAGTAGCGCTCGAGCTCGCTGCGGGCCTCGCGCGCGTTGTGATCCAGCATCTCGATCGCGACCTGCTTGGCCTCGGCGAGGAAGCGGGCCGGGAACCACTCCTGCACGAGCCGCAGCAGCTCGCGCTCGTCGGCCACGTCCAGCGCGGCGAGCTCGCCCTCGATCCGCGCGGTGAGCTCGGCGTCCAGGGTCTGCAGCGCCCGCACCCGGGCCGCCGCGTCCACGTCCACCCCGGAGCGGTCGTGCTGGTCCGCCACGGCGGCGGCCAGCGCGGTGCGTGCCTCGTCGCGACGTGCGATCACGGCGACGAGGTCGGCACCGCCGGTCGCCTGGTCCAGCCGGACCCGGTCGGCCGGGTCGAGCGCGGGCAGCAGCAGCGGCGCGTAGCGGTCGGCGAGGTCGGGCCGCACGTCGTCCGTGGGGTCGCGGGCGATCGCGGACGACCGGGCCACCGGCGCCTGGGACGCGGCCGCGCCCGCACCCGCGACCCACTGCGGCGCCGCCCGCTCGGCGGCGACCTCGTGCGCGTCGCCCGGGTCGCTGACGGTGAGCCCCGACGACGCGGGCGCGGCGGGCGCCTGGACGGTGTGCACGAGCTCGTGCGCGAGCAGGTGCGACCCGGTCGGCGTGTCCGGCCGGTACTCGCCCTGGCCGAAGAACACGTCGGTTCCCACCGTGAACGCGCGTGCGGCGACCGCCCGGGCGAGGTCGGCCGCCTCCGCGTCGCGGTGCACCCGCACCCCGGCCACCGCGTCGTGGCCGGCGACGTCACCGAAGCGACCCTGCAGGTCCGGCGCGAGCCGCTCGCCCCGGCCGGCCCGGGCGCCGATCCGGTCGGCGACGGCGGCGTCGACGTCGCGACCGGCGGCCGTCGCACGCAGCAGCCGCACGGTCATGGCGTTGCCGCCGGCCTCCTGGAGCCGCGTCAGGGGCGTGGCGGGCACCGTCGGCGCGGTGCCCGGCGCTCGCGTACCGGCGCGGTCCGCCGAGCGGGTCGCGCGCCCCGGTGCCGGTCGTCGTGCTGCACCCGCGGTGCTCACCCGTCCATGGTCACAGATCCGCGGCGCCGTGGCGACGGTCACCGCGGACCGGGTCGGGGCCCGACCGCTCCGCGTCAGGCCGACGAGTCCGGCCGCCCCCGGCGGTCTACCCTCGCACCACCCACGACCCAGGGAGCCCCCGCATGTCCTTCCAGGCCTATCTCGACGCCGTCGAGGAGAAGACCGGTCTCACACCGCGCCAGCTGCTCGAGCAGGCCCACGAGCGCGGGTTCGACGCGTCCACCAAGGCCGGCCCCATCCTCGCGTGGCTCGCCGACGAGCACGGTCTGGGCCGCGGCCACGGCATGGCCATGGTGCACGTCATCACCAAGGGCCCCGCGATCTCGGACAAGCACGTCGGCACGACGGGGTCGCACCGCGACGCCTCGGACACGCTCTGGCTCGACGGGCGGGCGGCGCGCCCCGTGTGACGGCAGGCGCTCCCCCGCGCCGACGGCGGCCGGGTGCGCGGGGAGCGCTCGACGTCGGAGAAATGACCCGCGCCCCTGATCACCGCGACCCTAGAGTCCCGTCGTGACCGTGGAGCGGACCCTGGCACGGGTGGACGACGACCTGCGCACGGGTGACGTCGAGATGGCGCTCACCCGGCTGCGCAGCCTCGTGCGGAGCCTGCCGCACCGCCTCGACGCCCGTGAGCGGCTGGCCGACGTCCTCCGGCTCCAGGGCGACGCCGTCGAGGCCGGACGCTGGTCGTACCTCGCCGAGCACCGCGACGCCGACGAGGTGGCCGCGTTCGAACGCGCCTGCGGGGACGACCCCGTCCGGATCATGCGGGCGCTGCGGTGGCGTGGCGACGAGCAGGCCGCCGCGACCGCCTCGGCGCAGCAGCGGCTGCTCGACGTGCGCGCCCGCGCCGAGGCGCACGCGGGCAAGAAGCTCGACTGGACCTCGCCAGGCCGCGAGGTCGGTGGCTCCCGATGGGACCTGGCCGGGGTCGGGTGCTTCCTGGGTGGCCTCGTGCTCGTCACGCTGGTCGCGATCGGCGCGGCGACGGTGGTCGGCTGGATCCTCTGACGCCTCCCGACGGACCGCTCGTCAGGCCAGCGCCCCGCCCATCACCGCGAGCGTCGACGTCACGGTCCAGGTCGTCCAGCGCTCCTGGGTCCACCCGCGGTCCTCGACCAGGCGTCGCCACGACTCGTGGGAGTACAGCAGCTCGACGACGTCCAGCACGTGCTCCACGTCGAAGGGCCGCGGCACACCGCGCGCGGTGAGCAGCGCGAGCAGGCCGCGCGTCTCGGCGCGGCGGCGGGCGGTCATCGCGACGTACTCGTCGCGGACCTCGGCGTCGGTGCCGGCGGCGACGAGGAACGCCTCCCACAGGCGCACCGACCGGGCGTACGCGTCGGCGACGAACGCGGTCATGGTGCGCAGCAGGGCCTCCGGGTCGTCCGGCAGGGTCCCGGCCTGCGCGGCCGCACCGTCACCCAGCGAGTGCTCCCCCTCGGCGCCGGCGAACACCAGCTCGAAGGCCCGCACGAGCAGCTCACGCCTGGGGCCCTGGGCCTTGACCGTCTCCACCGGGACACCGGCCCGGCGGGCGATGCGGCCCAGGGTGGCGGCGTCGTAGCCCACGGCCGTGACCTCGTCCGCGACGGCCCGCAGCACGCGCTCGCGCGTGGCGGCGGCCGGCTCGGCGCGGACGGTCGAGCGGTCGGGGCGCGAGGACTCAGCCGTCACCGTTGCCCTCCCTCTCGGGGTGGTGAAATGCTCCGCGGGTCGCCGAGCAGCCTAGGGCCGACGGCGCGTCCGCACCCGCCCGGAAGGGGCCTCCATGCCCACCACCGTCGTCGCCGCGTGCCCGATGCACGCGCACGTCGCTCCGCTGCTCCCGGTGGCGCGCGGCCTGGTCGAGGCGGGACACCGGGTGCGCTTCCTCACCGGCGAGCGCTTCCGCAGCGAGGTGGAGGCGACCGGCGCCGAGCTCGTCCCCCTGCCGCCCGACGCGGGCTTCGACGAGCGCACGCTCGACGTCGACCAGCCGGACCGTGCCGGGCGCACCGGCATCGGCCTGCTGCGCTGGGACCTCACGCACATGTTCATCGGGCGCTTCGACGCGCAGGTCGCGGCGCTCGACGCCGTCCTCGACGGCTCGGTCGGCGCACTCGTCTTCGAGCCCCTGTTCCTGGGTGCGTTCGCGGTCGCGACGCGCCCGCGTGCGTCCCGGCCCCGCACGGTCGCCGTCTCGATCTTCCCGTCGGCGGCCCCGCACCCGGGCGTCCCGCCGTTCGGGCCGGGGCTGACGCCGCTGCCCGGCCTGCACGGCCAGCCGGACCGTGCCGGGCGCACCGGCATCGGCCTGCTGCGCTGGGACCTCACGC
>NZ_JACSQV010000017.1:56412-69048 GCF_014836445.1 Cellulomonas avistercoris | reverse complement strand
CGCGGGTCCCGCGCGGTGGGGCGGCCGGGGGTCAGTCGGTCGCGGCCTCGGCGACGCTCAGCGTCGCGAAGTCGAGCGTGGCCGGGGCGGCGATGGAGTGGGACTCCTCGACGCCGCCGAGCCAGTCCTGCGTCACGATGAAGTCGCTGCTCCAGGCGAAGGTCGGGGCGCACCCGCTCGCGTACGCCGCCTCACCGGCCGCGAGGTACGTGGCGTCCGACCCGGTGACGAGGGCCTCGCGCAGGAGCGTCGTCGTGGTCTCGTCCGAGCACTGCAGGTGGTTGAGGCCGCCGTCCGGGTCCCAGAAGACGTGCCCGTGCATGTACGCGTTGTTGGAGTCGGGCCACGTCCCCGGGGAGACCAGCACGTCGGGCGCGTCCTGCGGGTTCGCCGGGAAGTCGCCGAAGACCTCGGACGCCTGGTGGCTGGTGACTGTCGCCTGCATCCCGAGCGCCTGCAGCTGCGCGGCGATGATGTTCGCCATCTGCTCGGCGTCCGAGCTGCCCGCGCTGTACCCGAGCTGGATGGTCGAGCCGGCGGGCAGGCCCGAGACCCACGACGCCAGGGCGCCCGGGTCGTGCACCAGCTCGCGCCGGTCGACGTCCGCCGGCAGCGCGCCCTTGGGGTAGTAGCCCTCGGCGGGGACCGAGCCCACGCCCGTGACCTGCTCGACCAGGCTCGTCCAGTCGATGCCCTCGAAGAGCGTGCGTCGGGCGGCGGCGTCCGCCAGCAGGGGGCGGTTCGGGTTCATGTACAGGACGCCCACCTGGAACGACGGCAGCGCGTACGCCGCCAGGTCCTGCGAGTCGAGGTACTTCTGCCGCGACGCCGTCGGGACGGCCGCGAGCAGCGCGTGCAGGTCCCCGCGCTCGAGCTCGAGCTGCATCGCCGAGATCTCGGTGTAGACCGGCAGCTCGACCTTGGTGAACTGCGGGTCGAGGTCACCCCAGTAGTCCTCGAAGTACGTCAGCTCGTACCCCTCGCCGACCACCGCCTTCGACAGCACGTACGGCCCGGTGCCGGCCGAGGTGGTGGACAGGTACGTCTGCGCGACGTCGTCGCCCGCCTGCTCGGCGAGCACCGTCGGGCTGATCATGCGCGGCCCGTACGGGGAGGCGAGGTAGTCGAGGAACGCGGAGTTCGGCTCGCTGAGCACGACGCGCACGGTGCGGTCGTCGAGCTCCTCGACGTCGGCGACGCCCTGGACCATGTACGCCGGGCCCGCGTCGACCGCGAGGCGGCGGTCGAACGACGCCTCGACCGCGTGCGCGTCGAACGCGGTGCCGTCGTGGAACGTCACGCCCTGGCGCAGCACGAACGTGTACTGCGTGAAGTCGTCGCTCACCTCCCACGACTCGGCCAGCGACGGGACGATCTTCGCCTCGTCGTGGTTGCCCGGCTCGTAGCGGACCAGGCCCTCGTAGGCGTTGGTCGTGATCGCCAGGCCGTTGCCCGAGTAGTACACGTCCGGGTCCGGCGGCTGGCCGATGTCGTTGAGCACGCCCAGGCGCAGCACGCCGTCGGTCGGTGCCGCGGCACCCGAGCCGCTGGCGGAGGCGCCGTCGGAGCAGCCGGCCAGCAGCAGGGAGCCCACGGTGAGCAGGGCCAGCGGGAGCCGCGCCGCGGTGGGCACGCGCGTCGTACGTCGGGTCATGGGGGGATCCCTCTCTCGTCGGGGAACGCGGGGGTCGGGCCGGTCGGTGCGGGTCGGTGCGGGTCGGTGCGGGGTCGGTGCGGGTCGGTGCGGGGTCGGATCCGGGCCGAGGTCAGGCCCGGCGGAACACCTTGTTGCGGCGGTTGCCGTCGGCGTCGAGGCCGAGCGCGTACGGATGCAGGAAGTCCGGCTCGGTGACGGCCGTGCGGTGCATCGCGATGCCCGTCATCGCCTCGCGGATCGCGCGGTTCGCGAGCAGCGCCGTGATCTGGCCGCGGTCGTCGTAGGGCGGGGACACCTCGACGACGTCCATCGCGACGATGCCGACCTCGGCCGCGAGCCGGCGGACGGCGCGCAGGATGTCGTTCGAGGTGATGCCACCCGGCTCGGGGGTGCCGGTGCCCGGCGCGTAGGCCGGGTCGCACACGTCGATGTCGAGCGAGATGTACAGGTGGTCGGCCTGGTCGAGCGCCTCGTCGACCGCCCGCTCGAGCACCTTGTCGAAGCCGTCGCGGATGATCTCGGCCATGAAGTGCGTGCGCATCTTCTGGTCGTCCATCCAGTCGAGCGTCTCCTGCTCGGGCCAGTAGCCCCGCAGGCCCACCTGGACGAAGTTCTTGCCCGGGACGGCGCCGGAGTCGATGAGGTGACGCATCGGCGTGCCGTGCGACGCGAGCGAGCCCGGCATGTCCGCGCCCGTGTCGGCGTGCGCGTCGAAGTGGACGATGCCGACCTTGCCGTAGCCGTAGTGGTCGGCCACCGCGGTGGCGCACGGCCAGGTGATCGAGTGGTCGCCGCCCAGGATGATCGGGATGGCGCCGGTGTCGACGACCGTCCCGACGAACTTGCGGACGTCCTCGAACGTGCGCGCGGTGTTGCCGACGGAGATCGGGGCGTCGCCGTAGTCGGCCATCACGAGCTCCTCGAACGCGTCCACGTGCGTGTCGAGGGAGAAGTGCGGGCGCCCGTAGCCGCCCTTGTAGTCGCACGCACGGATCGCGAGGGGGCCGTGGTTGGTGCCGCTGCGCCCGGTCGCGGTCGAGTCCCACGGGACGCCCAGGACCGCGACGTCGACGTTGGCGGCGCGCAGGTCCTCCGGCGTCAGCGCGACGGGGAGCTTCGCGAACGTCTGGATGCCGGAGAAGCCGCCCTCGTTCTTGCGGTTGGGGAACAGCAGGCCCGGCGGGCGGCCCTCGTTGTAGTCGTCGGTGGCGCCGTGGCCCTCGAGGCCCTCGCCGAGGCGGCGCGGCTGCTGCCAGAAGCCCTCGGGGGCGCGGTCGTGGTGGTGGTCGTGGCCGTGGTCGTGCGACATGGGGGTCCTCCGGGGTGGGGCGGCGTCGGGGGCCGGGTCAGGGGGTGGGCCGCGGGTGCGGGCGGGACGGTCAGGGCGCGTCGGTGCGGAACACCTGCGTGCGCCGGGCGCCGTCGGCGTCGAGGTTGAGCGCGTGGGGGTGCAGGTAGTCGGGACCCGTCAGCCCCATGCGGCGCATGGCCGTCCCGGTCATCGCCTCGCCGATCGCCCGGTTCGCGAGCAGGACCGTGATCTCGCCGTTGTTGTCGTACGGCGGGGCGACCTCGACGACGTCCATCCCGACGATCCCGACCTCGGCGGACAGCCGGCGCACGGCCCGCAGGATGTCGATCGACGTGATGCCGCCGGCCACGGGGGTACCGGTCCCGGGTGCGAACGCCGGGTCGCACACGTCGATGTCGAGCGACAGGTACAGGTGGTCGGCCTGGTCGAGGGCCTCGTCGACCGCCCGCTCGAGCACCTTGTCGAACCCGTCGCGGTCGATCTCCGCCATGAAGTGGGTCCGCATCTCGTGCTCGTCCATCCAGTCGAGCGTCTCGCGGTCGGGCCAGTAGCCCCGCAGGCCCACCTGGACGAAGTTGCGGCCCGGGACGGCGCCCGAGTCGATGAGCTTGCGCATCGGCGTGCCGTGCGACGCGAGCGCGCCGTTCATGTCCTCGCCGACGTCCGCGTGGGCGTCGAAGTGCACGATGCCGACCTTGCCGTGGCCGTAGTGGTCGGCGACGGCCGTCGCCGCGGGCCACGTGATGGCGTGGTCGCCGCCCATGATGATCGGGATCGCCCCGGCGTCGACGACCGTGCCGACGAACTTGCGGACCGACTCGAACGTCGCGGCGGTGTTGCCGACGTGGATCGGCGCGTCCCCGTAGTCGCACATCGTGAGGACCTCGAACGGGTTGACCCGCACGTCGAGGTGCTGGCTGGGGAAGCCGTAGCTGCCGAAGTGCGGCACGGACCGCAGCGCGAGGGGGCCGTGGTTGGTCCCCGAGCGGCCGCCGGCAGTGGAGTCCCACGGCACTCCCAGCACGGCGACGTCGACCTTGCCCGCGCGCAGGTCCTCGGGCGTCAGTGCCATCGGGAGCTTGGCGAACGTGCGGATGCCCGAGTGGCTGCCGCCGTGCCGCCGGTTGACGTGGAAGAGGCCGGGGCGACGCCCGGTGTTGTGGTCGTCGACGGCACCGTGGCCCTCGAGCCCCTCGCCGAGGCGGCGGGGCTGCTCCCAGAAGCCCTCCGGCCACAGGTCGTGCGTGTGGGCGTGGCCCTCGTGCCCCTCGGGGGCGTGGCCGTGGGTGTCGTGGTCGTGACCCTCGCCTGCCGCCGTCGCGGGGTCCGCGTGCTCGCTGCTCATGGCAGGAACGTAGGCAGATGCCTAATCGATTTTCCAGCATCCCGTGATCACGAAACACGGGTTTAACGTGCGGTGCTACTGGCGCACGCCTCGTGACGCGGAGCGTCCGTCCGCGTAACCTTGGTGAAACGATTTCTCAGCGCGCCGCGGCGACGGTCCCCGACGTGGACGCGCGCAGGTGCACCGGCGCGGGGATGGTCCGGACGGTCCCGAGAGCGTCCTGCGCACCGTCGTCCGAGTCGAGGATCTCGACCAGGCGCTCGACGCACGCGACACCCAGCGCGTGCGCGGGGAGCTCGATCGCCGTGACGGCCGGGTCCTGCTCGCGCAGCGCGGGCTCGTCGGCGCAGGCCGCCACCAGCACGTCCCCGCCCGGGGTGCGGCCGAGCGCCCGCAGGACCTCCAGAGCACCCTGCGCCGCGAACGGCGAGGCGCCGATGACGAGGTCCACCTCGGGGTGCGCCGCCAGCACCGGCGTCAGCAGCGCGCGGTCGTGCTCGACCGAGCGGATCCCGAACTCGGTGCTGACCAGCACGGGGCTCGTGCCGCGCTCGGCGCACCAGGCACCGACGATCTCGCGCAGCAGCTCGCCCCAGCCGCTGTTCTCGTCGGGCGCGGCGAGCAGCGGTCGGCTCGCGCCCGCCGTCGCCGCCGCGTCGAGTACGGTGCGCAGGGCCGTCGCGTGGTCCACGGCCACCACCGCGCAAGGTGGCATGTGCGCCGGCACGTGCTCGCCCGCCACGACGGGCACGGGCATCTCCATCAGCTCGCGGGCGCGCAGGTCGTCCGCGATCGGGTCGACCACGACGACGCCGTCGACCCGCGGCGCGGTCGTGCGTGGCCGGTGCGTGTCCGACGACAGGACCACCAGGTCGTGGTCGTGCCGGTGCGCGGCCTCGATGGCACCGGCGAGGAAGTCGCGGAAGTAGGCCGTCCCCAGGCTCTCGGCGGCGCTCTGGTTGTGCACCCCCAGCGCCTGCGCGCGTCCCGTGCGCAGGCTGCGGGCCATCGCGTTCGGCAGGTACCCCAGGCCCTCGGCGGCACGGCGCACCCGCTGCCGCGTCGCGTCCGTCATGCGCCCGCGGCCCGCGAGCGCGTGCGAGGCGGTCGCCACCGACACCCCCGCGGCCGCGGCCACGTCCTTGAGCGTGACGACGCCGGGGCGTCGCCCGCTGGAGGTCATGGGCCGACCCTACCCACAGCGCCGCACACCCGGGGGTGGGAACGGAGGCACCGTCGTCAGTCGCCCGTACGGAAACCGTTGACCTTGTGGGTGCCGTCGCACCACGGCGGTGTCCCGGTGCCGCCGCACCGGCACAGCGCGACCGTCCGGCGGCGCGGCACGATCGTCTCGCCGTCGGCCCCGACCAGCTCGACCGGGCCACGCACGAGCAGCGGGCCGTCCGGGCAGGGGGTGATGCGGACCGGCCGGGGTGGGCGAGCCGCGTCGCGGACCTCGTCGTCGGGCGTCATGCCGCGAGCCCCACGCTGCGCAGCGGCAGCGCGTGCACCGCGTCGGGGTGACGCACGCTCATCGCACCGGCTGCCGGAGCGACGGCTCACCGGCCTCCCAGCGGTCCAGCACGTACCGCGCCCACATGCCGTCGAGCGCGAGGCAGACCGCCGCACCCCAGACGACGTCGCCCCCGAGCGTCGGCTCCTGCTCCACGAGCCGGCCGGCCATGTCGCGTCCCGCGATCTGCTCGTGCACCGCGTCGGCCTCGACGTGCTCGTCGAAGTACTCCGTGACGTCCTGGCCCAGCCCGAGGCGCCGCATGCCGTTGCCGTACAGGCGGTTGGGGACGGACGACGTCATCTCGAACGCCGCCAGGTGCCCGACGATCGCCCCGCGCAGCCGGCGGTGCAGCCCGAACATCGACATGACGTTGGGGTGCGCCAGCGTGATCGCGGGCACGTGGTCGACGTACCGGCCGTACGTGTCGTCCAGGTCCAGGCCGCGCATGGCCTGCGCGAACAGGGCCGCGTGCGCCCGCTCGGGGTCGCCTGCGCCGTACTCGTCGGACTGGATCTCCATGAGCGCGACCTTCGGCGCCCCGCCCAGCCGCGGCACGGACCACGTGTGCGGGTCGGCCTCCTTGAGCTGGTAGACCGAGCGGTGGACGACGAACTCCTCGAGCTGCTCGCGCTGCGCCCGGCGGGCGATCCAGCGGGACATGCTCGGGCCGTCGTCGGACGACGTGAGCGTGAACAGCGTCCTCGCGACCGCGGCGGCCGACGTGTCGACGGGGACGTCGACGGTGACGCGCTCGCGCAGCTCCGCCTCGACGGCCCGCTCCAGCGCCGCACGGGCCGCCAGCACGTCGGGCTGCCACTCCCAGTCGTCGTCGACGCCGTCGAGGCCGCGGTAGTGCAGCTCGTACATGCAGGTCAGCGCGAGCTGCACGTCGTCGTGCTCGAGCCACGACCCTGTGGGGGCGGCGAGCACGTCCGCGACCTCGTCGTGCAGGACGGCCGGATCGGCGGCACCCGTCAGGACGCGCAGCAGCGCGTCGCTCAGGGGACCGCGCGGCGTCGGGAGCGGCATCGGCGACTGGGGCCGCGCCATGAGAGGTGCCGGGGACGGCAGCTGGGTGGTCATCGTTCCTCCTGCGCAGGTCAGCGCCCTGCTCGGCGCCCGCTCATCGTGACCCGGCACCTCGTGACCCGCCACCGCTGGGCGTCACCGGACGGCAACCGCACACCGCGGGGACGCGAGGCCCGCTCGGAGCGGGCGCGCCGCGAGCAGGTACGACGTGACGCGCAGCGCGACGTCGCGTCGCGGGCACCACCGGCTGGGCGCTGAACGGCACGACGAGTCCGGTGGACCGGTCGAGCGTGGTGGGTCACCCGGGTCGTCCTGCGGACGGATTCCGCCGATCCGCGTCGGCGGGGGATGCTGAGGCGTGCACCTCGGCATCCCCAGCCCCGACCTCGCGTGGTCCGGCCTCGACCTCGGCCCCCTGACGCTGCACACCTACGCGCTGTGCCTGCTCGCGGGCATGGCCGCCGCGGTGTGGCTGACGTCGCGGCGTCTGACCGCGCGCGGCGGCCCGCCGGGGGTCGTGCTGGACATCGCCCTGTGGGCGGTGCCGTGCGGCATCGTCGGCGCCCGGATCTACCACGTGCTCACGCACTGGGGGGACTACGTCGGGCCCGGCAAGAACCTCCTCGAGGTGCTGTACGTCTGGGAGGGTGGCATCGCGATCCTCGGCTCGCTCATCGGCGGGGCCGTCGGCGCCGCCATCGGGTGCCGCCGCGCCGGGGTGCGCCTGTGGTCGTTCGCCGACGCGCTCGCGCCCGCGATGCTCCTCGCGCAGGCGATCGGCCGGCTCGGCAACTGGTTCAACCACGAGCTGTTCGGCAGCCCGACGACCCTGCCGTGGGGCCTGGAGATCCCCGCGAGCAACGGCGCGTTCCCGCCCGGCCTGCCCGCGGACACGCTGTTCCACCCGCTGTTCCTCTACGAGATGCTGTGGAACCTGCTGGGCATCGCGGTGATCCTGCTGCTGGAGCGGCGCGTCGCGCTGCGCTGGGGCACCGCGTTCGGCGTCTACCTCATCTGGTACGGCACCGCGCGGATCTGGCTGGAGCTGCTGCGGATCGACCCGTCGAGCGTGACGCCCCTCGGCCTGCCCGCCAACGTGTGGGGCGCGCTGGCCGCCGTCCTCACGGGGGTCACGATCATCGTGGTCCAGCGGCGGCGGCATCCCGAGCCGGAGACGTCGGTGATGCTGGACGGGTCGACGGCGCCCGTGGACGAGCCGGTCGAGGACCGCGCCTGACGGTGGCGCTCAGGCCGCCGCCCGGCGGTCGATCCCCAGGGTCGCGACGAGGTCCTCGTGGAGCTCGAACCAGACCCGGTGGCACGAGTCGACGTCGGTGCCGTCGACCCAGCGATCCTCGCCCGCAGCGGCACGGCGCCGGGCCGCGGCGAACCGCTCGTCGTAGCCCGTGAACCGGGTGAGGACCCCCGCGAGGCGACCGGCGATCGGCACGAGGCCCGCCTCGACCGCGGCGAGCTCGGCGAGGACGCGGGCGTCCCACGCCGGGTCGGTGTGGTCGTTGCCCGCGAGGCGGTCACCCGGCAGCGGGCGCAGCTGCCAGTCGGTGCACGCCTGGCGCAGCCGGGCGTTGAGGGGCAGGAAGTCGGCGTGGACGTCGTGCACGACGTCGCGCGCGCCGACGCGGTCCAGCTCGTCGGCGAGCAGCGCCTCGTCCCGCGCCCGGCCGCGCTCGGTGAGCGACCAGCCCTGCAGGTCGGCGAAGCCCGCGTGGGCCACCCAGCCGCAGGCCTGCGCGTCGAGCAGCGCCTCCTCGGTCGTCGCCGCGTCGAGCGCGAACCGGCGGGCGACCGCCGGGGCGTCGGCGAACCCGAGGAGGCGCACGGCGTGCAGGACCAGCAGGTCCGGGGCGGACGGCTGCGTCATGCCTCGGTCCCCCGGCGCGCCGCCAGGCGCGTGTAGTGCTGCTGGCAGGCCTGCGGCGAGTTGAACCCCATGGCCTGGGCGATCTGCGCCCAGGTGAGCCCGGCGCTGCGGGCGACGAACAGCAGGGCGTCCTCGAGCCCGTCCACCTCGGCGCGCGCCGCGGGCAACAGCGCGAGCGCGTGCAGGAGGTCGTCGGGGGCGAGGTCCGACGAGCGGTGCAGCGCGTGCTGCACGAGGTCCACGGCCGAGGGCGGCACGGGTGCCGGACGCCACGGGCGGTCGGCGAGCGTGTCCGCGCCCAGGCTCAGCAGCCGTGCGCGGGCGTCGGCCTCGCGCGCCGCCTGGGCCTGGTCCGAGCGCGCGACGTCGTCCTTGCTGTCCATGCCCCGATGGTGGATAGTCAACGGAACATTGTCAACGTTCTGTTGAAAGGTGCTGCCCGTGCTGGTCGCCCTCGCGGACGCCCGGCCCTCGACCTGCGGGGGCAAGGCCGGCACGCTCGGGCGCCTCGTGCGGGCCGGCCTGCCGGTGCCCGACGGGTTCGTCGTGCCGTTCGCCGCCCGCCGCACCGGCCCCCCGGGCGCGCTCCCCTCGGTGCTGCGCGACGAGCTCGCGCGGGCGCTGCGCGCGCTCCGCGACCCGCCCGTGGCCGTGCGCTCGTCGGCCGGCGACGAGGACGGCGCCCACGCGTCGGCCGCCGGCCAGTACGCCACCGCGCTCGCGGTCCACGGCGTCGACGCGGTCGCGGACGCGGTCCGCACCTGCTGGGCGTCGCTCGCGTCCGCGAGGGCCGTCGCCTACCGGGGCGCGACGACGAGCGGGCCGCAGGACGAGCCGGAGGTGGCGGTCCTCGTGCAGCGCCTCATCGACTCGGAGGCCTCCGGCGTGCTGTTCACCCCCGACACCCCCGGCGGGGCCACCGTCGTCGAGGCGGCGTGGGGGCTCGGCGCGGGCGTCGTCGGTGGCACCGTGACGCCCGACGCGTACCGGGTCGCCGCCGACGGGGCGGTGACCTGCGACGTCGCCGACAAGCGGACCCGCGTCGACCGCCACGCGGCGCACGTCGCCACGCGCGACGTCCCCGCGCCGGACCGCACCCGCCGCACGCTCGACGACGGCGCCGTGCGCACGCTGGCAGCGCTCGGGCGACGCGTCGCCGACCTCCTCGGCGGAGCGCAGGACGTCGAGTGGGCGGTCGCCGACGGCACGGCCTGGGTGCTGCAGGCGCGGCCGGTCACCGCGGCGCTGCCGGCGCTCCTCGACCGCGGCGGCCCGCCGCAGGGTTCCCCCGGCGTGCCCGGCCACGCCGCGACGCTCGTCGGGACGCCGGGCAGCCGCGGGATCGCGACGGGCCCGGCGCGGATCGTCCGCGGGCCCGGCGACTTCGCGCGCGTGCGCCCCGGCGACGTCCTCGTCTGCCCCTGGACCGACCCGGCGTGGACGCCCCTGCTGCGCATGGCCGCGGGCGTCGTCACCGAGACCGGCGGGGTCCTGTCGCACGCCGCCATCGTCGCCCGCGAGCGCGGCGTGCCCGCCGTGCTGGGCGTCGCGGGCGCGACCACGGCGCTGACCGACGGCGTCACGCTGACCGTCGACGGCGCCGCCGGCACCGTCACGACGCACACCTGAGGAGACCCGTGCCCACCCGTCACCTGTACCTCGTCCGCCACGGCGCCGCCGACGCGCTCGGTGAGCTCACGGCCACCGGGCGCGCGCAGTGCGACCTGCTCGGCGCGCGCCTCGCGCAGCTGCCCGTCGACGCGCTGTGGCACTCGCCGCTGCCGCGCGCCGTCGCGAGCGCGCAGGTGATCGCGGCGCACCTGCCGGGCGTGCCCGTCGCGGCGGCCGACGAGCTGGTCGACCACGTGCCGCACGTCCCCGCGGCCGCCGAGATCCCGCCGTCGCTGCGCGGGTTCTTCGACGGCTACGACGAGGCCGAGGCGGCCGCCGGGCGCGCGCTCGCGGACGCGCTGGTCGCGCGGTTCGCCACCCCGGCGCCCGACGTCGACACCCACGAGGTGCTCGTCACGCACGGGTTCCAGGTCGCGTGGCTCGTGCGGCACGCGCTCGACTCGCCCGACGTGCGCTGGCTGGGCCTGAACAGCGGCAACGCGGCCCTCACGGTCCTCGAGCACCGCCCGGGAGCGGCACCGACGCTCGTGCTGTTCAACGACATGGGCCACCTGCCGCCGGACCTGCGGTGGACGGGTTTCCCCGCCACCGCCCGGCCGTAGGCGCCCGGGTCGCTCAGGCGCGGGCAGCGAGCCCGCGGATGAACCGGACGATCTCCGCCGGCTTCTCCTCGGCCATGAAGTGGCCCGCGTCGATGGGCTCGTAGGTCAGGTCGTCCGACCACGCGGACCACAGCGCCCGCGCGTCGAAGCCCAGCTGCGAGCCCCAGTCCTGGGAGATCACACCGACGGGCATGGTCAGCCCCCGGCCGGCGTCACGGTCGGCCTGGTCGAGCTCGAGGTCCACGCCGGCGGTCGCCCGGTAGTCCGCGACGATCGCGTCGACGGACGCCACGGCGCTGTCGACGTAGTGCTGGCGCGTCGCGGCGTCGAACGCCGAACCGTCGGTGTCCCACGCGTCGAGGAAGGACGCGAAGAACTCGGGCGCGACGGCCGCGATCATCTTCTCGGGCAGGCCCGGGGGCTGCGCCATGAGGTACAGGTGCCAGGCGACCTTGGCATGCACGCCCTGGAGAACCGCCCACGTGTCGAGCGTCGGCAGGACGTCCAGGACGCCGAGGTACCGCACGGCGTCGGGGTGGTCGAGCCCGGCCCGGACGCCGACGAGCGCGCCGCGGTCGTGCCCGACGAGCCCGAACCGCTCGTGGCCGAGCGCCCGGGCCACCTCGACGACGTCGCGGCCCATCGTGCGCTTGCCGTAGGTGTCGGGGGTCGCCGCGGCGGGCCTGGCGCTGTCCCCGTAGCCGCGCAGGTCGGGGACGATGACGGTGTGCTCGGCGGTCAGCGCGGGGGCGACGTGCCGCCACATGTAGTGCGTCTGCGGGAAGCCGTGCAGCAGCACGACGGCCGGGCCGTCACCGGCGACGGCCACGTTCAGCTCGACGCCGTCGGCGCCGGGCAGCCGGTGGTAGGTGAAGTTGTCGATGGTGGGCGACGTCATGGGGTCTCCTCGGTGGGGGTGGCCGGCGCGGTGGGGTCCGGCGCGGGGTGGCCGGAGAAGATGCCGTGCGGCAGGGTCCGGTCGGGCTCGCCGGTGCTGCACAGCGCCGGGACCAGGACGGTGTCGACGAGCGACGCGAGGTAGTGGTCGTCGGCGGGGAGCCCGTTGAGCCGGCGCAGCAGCAGCACCGAGCCGGCGACCTCCTCGTACGGGAAGGGGTCGACGCCGGCGGGCAGCTCGCCGCGGCGCACGGCCGCCTCGATCACGTCCGCCGGCAGCCGGGCCCCGGTCGGGCCCGTCGAGCGCTCGATCTCGTCGCACAGCTCGGGGTCCTCGAGGCCCGCCTGCAGCAGGAGCATCGCGGTCCGCCCGTCGGACGAGCGCATGGTCGTGTCGAGCCGGCGGCACAGGGCGAGGAGGTCGCCGCGCAGGCTGCCGGTGTCGATCGCGTCGAGCCCGGAGCGCGCGGCGGGGCCGGCCCGCAGCGCCGCCATGACCATGTCGCGGCGGGTGCGCCAGCGCCGGTAGAGCGTCGCCTTGGAGGCGCCGGCGCGACGCGCGACCTCCTCGAAGGTGACGCCGTCGTAGCCGACCTCACCGAGCAGGGTGGTGACGACGGCGAGGATCTCGCGCTCGCGACGGTCGTCGCGCGGACGGCCGGGACGGGGCCGCGCGACCTCGGGGCTATTGGGATACGACACGTTCCGTACCGTAACACGGTCGAGCGGACGGCCCGCCGCCGGCCGCCACGAGACCGTGAAGC
>NZ_JACSQV010000017.1:0-56402 GCF_014836445.1 Cellulomonas avistercoris | reverse complement strand
GATCACGGCAGCAACGCTTCACGGTCTGCGGGCGGGCCGCCCGGCGGGTCGCGTCAGACCGCGGCGCCTGCGGCGTAGCCGGCGTGGACGGCGTCGCCGACCTTCGACGGCTGCACGCAGTCACCCACGACGTACGTGGCCGGGCCGTCCGCGAGCGCGTCGGGCAGCGCACGGTCCGGGCGGACGCCGAACGCGAGCAGGGCCGTGTCCGCGGCCAGCTCGACCGGCCCGTCCGGCCCCTCGCACACGACCGCGTCGTCACCGATCTGCGTGACGCGGTGCCCGGTCAGCACGCGCGCACCGACCTCCGCCAGCCGTCGCAGCAGCGCGACGCGGTTGTGCACCACCATGTCGGCAGCGATCTGCGGGGCGGCCTCGACGATCGTCACGTCGTGCCCGTCGAGGGCGAGCTCGAGGGCAGCGTCCGCGCCGGACAGCCCGCCGCCGCACACCACGACCCGCGGGCCGACGTGCGCACCGCGGTGGAAGTCGAGCACCTGGACCGCGGTCAGCCCGTCCGCGCCGGGCACGGGCGGCGCCCACGGCGTCGACCCGGTCGCGACGACGACGGCGTCGGCGCCGGTGACCTCGGCGGCGTCCGCGGCGACCTCGTGGTCGAGGTGGACCCGCACCCCCAGGCGCGCCATCTCGACCTCCCACCAGTCGACCATCCGGTGCAGCTCACGCTTGAACTCCGGGGTGGCGGCGGGCTCCAGGACGCCGCCGAGGCGCGTCCCGCGCTCGTAGAGGTCGACCGTGTGCCCGCGCTCGGCCGCGACGCGCGCGGCCTCCAGCCCCGCGGGCCCACCCCCGACGACGGTCACCTTGCGGACCACCGGTGTCGGCAGCAGCACCCGGGTCGCCTCCTGCGCCGCCTCCGGGTTGACGGAGCAGCCGAGCGCCTTGCCGGCCACGACGTGGCCGATGCACATCTCGTTGCAGCGGATGCAGGGGCGCACCTGCTCGGGCCGGCCCTCGGCGACCTTGCGGACGAGGTCCGGGTCGGCGATGACCATGCGGCCGAACCCGACGAAGTCCGCGGTGCCGTCGGCGAGCGTCTGCTCGGCGAGGTCGGGCGTGAGGTTGCCGTTGACCGCGACGGGGATGCGCAGCACCGGCTTCACGACCTCGGCGTCGGGCAGGTACACGCCGTCGCCCATGTAGTACGACGGGAAGGAGTAGTCGATGGCCTCGTACGACCCGGCGTCGACGAGGAGCACGTCGAGGCCCGCGTCCTGCAGGACGACGGCCAGCTCGCGCGCCTCCTCGGGGGTGCGCCCGCCGGGGAACCCCTGCCGGACGCTGATGCGCATGGACAGCGGGAAGTCGGCGCCGCCCTCCTCGCGCACGATGCGGATCATCTCGGTGGCGAACGTCGCCCGTCCGCGCACGTCGCCGCCGAACCGGTCGGTGCGGGTGTTCCACGCGGCGGACAGGAACTGGTCGGTCAGGTAGCCGGTGTGGCCGTGCAGGTCGATCGCGTCGAACCCGCACTCCAGCGCGCGGCGCGTGGCGGCGCGGAACCGGTCGAGGACGTCCTCGACCTGCTCGGTGCTCAGCGCTCGGCAGCGGACGCTCGGGTCCATGAGCGTCGGGCAGTCGGACGCCGAGTACGGCGCGCCCCCGTCGGGGCCGGCGGGCATGATCCGCCCGAGCCCCGGGGTGAGGTTGGCGCTGATGAGGCCGCCGGCGCGGTGGACCTCGGCGACGGCGTCGCGCAGCGGGGCGACGTGCCGGTCGTGGGTGAGGCTGATGGTGGAGCCGGTCGGCAGGTCGTAGACGTCCTGGGTCTGGATCGACTCGGTGATGAGCAGGCCGACCCCGCCGCGGGCCCGTGCGACGAGGTACGCGACGCCGGCGGGCGAGATGGTGCCGTCGGCGTTCGCGGTGTGGGTGCCCATCGGGGGCATGAAGGTCCGGTTGGGCAGCTGGAGGGAGCCCCAGCGGGCGGGCTCCATCATGCGGGGGTGGCGGGTCACGTCGCTCCGATCGAGGAAGGTCACGGAAACGGACGCCTGCGTCCGTTTCCGTGACCGAGTCTTCCGTCGCGCTGCGCGGGCCCCGCGGGGCGAACGTCCTAGACTCCCCGGCGTGACCTCCGCGCGCCGTGACGCCGCGCGCAACCGCGCCGCCGTCGTGGCCGCCGCCGAGCGCGTCTTCGCGTCCCAGGGGCTCGACGCCCCGCTGTCCGAGGTCGCCCGCGAGGCCGGCGTCGGCCGGGCCACGGTGTACCGCCACTTCCCCGACCGCTACGCGCTGGCCGCCGGCCTGTACGCGCAGCACCTCGAGGACGCCGAGGTTCTCGCGCGCGAGCGGGCCGGGCAGCCGGGCACGTTCGAGGTCGTCGTGCGGCGCATCGCCGAGGGCCAGCGCCGGCTCACCGGCCTGTTCCCCCTCATGCGCTCGGCACCCGACGCCGCCGGCACCCTGCAGGGGCTCGGCGAGCGCATCAGCAGCATCGTCGCCGGTCCGCTCGCCGACGCCGTCGCGCTCGGCGAGGTGGCACCCGAGGTCACGGTCGCCGACGTGCACCTCGTCCTCACCATGGTCGAGGGCCTGCTGACGTCGCACGACGACGACGTGCGCGACGCCGCCCTCGACCGCGGGCTGACGATCGCGCTGGCGGGCCTGCGGCCCTGAGGCCGGCTGCCCCGCCTGGCGCCCGGACCGGGGGCCGCGGCGCACGCGACGGAGCGGCGGCCCGGCGCGGCCGTCGAAGCGTTTCACTGCTGGACCCCGCCGCGCGCGTGCGTAGCCTCGGTCGCATGTTGTGAACGTTCACGGCGCGTAGCCGGATCAGCCCCCGGCACCCCGGGTCGACGACGCCCGGGCACCCGCCGTGACGCCCCGACGGACACCGCCGTCCGCCGGGTCGGTCCGGCCCGCCCACGGGCCACGTCCACCGAGGAGACCTCCGTGTCCCGCACCCGTCCACGTCCCAGGCTGCGCACGCTCGCGCTCGCGCTCCTCCTGCTGGTACCGCCCGCCGCCGGCCTCGCCGCACCGGCCGCCGCAGCCCCCACCCCGACCGTCGACGAACCCGCACCGCTGCCGCCGCTGGGGTGGAACAGCTGGAACACCTTCTACTGCAACATCAACGAGCAGATGATCCGCCAGGCGGCCGACGCCATGGCGAGCTCCGGCATGGCCGCGGCCGGCTACCAGTACGTCGTCGTCGACGACTGCTGGATGCAGGACACCCGCGGCCCGGACGGCAACCTGCGGCCGAACTCGTCGCGCTTCCCGTCCGGCATGAAGGCGCTCGGCGACTACATCCACTCCAAGGGACTGAAGTTCGGGCTGTACCACGCACCCCGCGAGAAGACGTGCGACCAGTACTTCAACAACCGCCCCGGCACGTCCTCCAACGGCAACGAGACGCGTGACGCGCAGCTGTTCGCGTCGTGGGGCGTCGACTACGTCAAGCACGACTGGTGCGACCCGCGCGGCAACGTGCAGGAGCAGGCGACGCTGTTCAAGCGGTTCGGCGACGCCCTCAAGGCCACCGGCCGCCCGATCGTCTACTCGATCAACCCGAACAGCGCGCACGACAACACCGCCCCGACGTACTCCGGCTGGGGCGGGTTCGCCGACATGTGGCGCACGTCCGAGGACCTCAAGGACGCGTGGTCGACCGGCTGCCCGCCGTCGGACCAGTGGTGCTTCGTCGGCATCACCGAGGCGCTCGACGTCATCGAGCCGATGCGGGAGTGGACGAGGCCGGGGCAGTACAACGACCCCGACATGCTCATGGTCGGCGTGCGCAACACCCTCACGCCGACCGAGAACCGCGCGCACATGAGCATGTGGGCGATGCTCGCAGCGCCGCTCATCGCGGGCAACGACATCCGGAACATGAGCGCCGACGTCCGCGCCGTGCTGACCAACCGCGACGTCCTGGCCATCGACCAGGACCCGCTGGTGCGCCAGGCCGACCGGGTCCGGGACGACGGCGACGCCGAGGTCTGGGCCAAGCCCCTGGCCGACGGGTCGGCGGCGGTCGCGCTGCTGAACCGCGGCAACAGCGCCCGCAGCATCTCCGCGACGCTCGCCGAGGCCGGCCTGCCCGCCGGCACCGCGTCGTACCGCGAGCTGTGGACCGGCGCGACGGGCCAGACGTCCGACCGGATCACCGCGACCGTCCCCGCGCACGGTGTCGCGCTGTACCGCGTCACCCCGGGCACGACGACCCCGCCGCCGACCGACCCGCCGCCGACCAGCTCGACGTCCGCGCTGGTCAGCGCCGCGTCCGGCCGCTGCCTCGACGCACCGAACGGTGCAACCACCAACGGCACCAAGCCGGTGATCTGGGACTGCCACGGCGGGGCCAACCAGCGCTGGGAGGTCAGCGGCGCCCAGCTGCGCGTGCTGGGCCGCTGCCTGGACGCACCGAACGGCGCCGCCGCCGGCACGGCCGTGCAGCTGTGGGACTGCCACGGCGGAAGCAACCAGCAGTGGACGTTCGAGGGCAACGGCACCATCCGCGGCGTCGCGTCCGGCCTGTGCCTCGACGTCGACCGCAACCTGACCGCCAACGGCACCGGGGTGCTGCTGTGGCACTGCTCCGGCTCCGCCAACCAGACGTGGAGCCGGCGATGAGCCGCCGGTGGCGGGTCGCCGCGCTGGCGGCCGCAGCCCTGCTCGCGCCCGTCGCCCTCGCCGTCCCGGCGCAGGCGGACAACCCGATCGTCCAGACGATCTACACGGCCGACCCTGCGCCACTCGTGCACGACGGGCGGCTCTACGTCTACACGACCCACGACGAGGACGGCTCGACCTGGTTCACCATGAAGGACTGGCGGGTGTACTCCACGACCGACATGGCGAACTGGACCGACCACGGCTCCCCCATGAGCCTGGCGACGTTCTCGTGGGCGCAGTCCGACGCCTGGGCGGGGCAGGTGGTCGAGCGGGACGGACGGTTCTACTTCTACGTGCCGGTCGTCAAGCGCGGCGGCGGCAACGCCATCGGCGTCGGGGTGTCCGACAGCCCCACCGGCCCGTTCCGCGACGCGATCGGCCGGCCCCTGGTCGACAACGCCGAGATCGACCCGAGCGTGATGATCGACGACGACGGCCAGGCGTACCTCTACTACGGCAACCCGAACCTCTGGGTCGCGCGCCTCAACCGCGACATGGTGTCGCTGGCCGGGAGCCCCACCCGTATCCAGCTGACGACGGCGGGGTTCGGCACCCGCCCGGGCAACGTCGCGAACCGGCCCACCCTCTACGAGGAGGGTCCGTGGGTCTTCAAGCGCAACGGCACGTACTACAACGTGTTCGCCGCCGAGTGCTGCAGCGAGTTCATCGGCTACTCCACGTCGCCGTCGCCGACCGGCCCGTGGACGTACCGCGGCACTGTCATGCCACGCCAGGGCGGCAGCTTCACCAACCACCCGGGGGTCGTCGACTACCGGGGCAGGTCGTACTTCTTCTACCACAACGGTGCGCTGCCGGGCGGTGGCGGGTTCACGCGGTCGGTGGCCGTCGAGCAGTTCACGTACGGGGGCGACGGGTCGATCCCCCAGCTGAGCATGACGACCGCGGGCCCGCCGCAGATCGAGCCGCTCGACCCGTACGTCACGCAGCAGGCGGAGACGATGGCCTGGGCCAGCGGCCTGGAGACCGAGCGGGCCACCGAGGGCGGCATGAACGTCGGGTGGATCGAGAACGGCGACTGGCTGCGGGTGAAGGGCGTCGCGTTCGGCACGGGCGCGGCCACGTTCACGGCGCGGGTCGCGTCGGCGGGCAGCGGCGGGCGGATCGAGGTGCGCCTCGACAGCGCGTCCGGCCCGCTGGTCGGCACGTGCACCGTGCCCGGCACCGGCGGCTGGCAGACGTGGGCGACCGCCAGCTGCCCGGTGACGGGGGCGACCGGCACGCGGGACCTGGTCCTGCGGTTCACCGGCGGCAGCGGCAGCCTGTTCAACGTCACGACCTGGCAGTTCACGCGCGGTGGGGGCGGCGACCCGACGCCGACACCGACGCCCACCCCTCCGCCCGGGGACGCCCGGGTCGTCAACCGCGCCAGCGGCAAGGTCATGGACGTGCAGGCCCCCAACCGTGACGACCTCGCGGTGGTCGGCCAGTGGACGAGCAACGGCCAGGCCTGGCAGCGCTGGCAGGTGGTCGACGCCGGCGGCGGGTACGTCTCCGTGCGCAGCGTCAACAGCGGCAAGTGCCTCGACGTCAGCGGTGCGTCGGGCGCGGACGGCGCCCGCCTCATCCAGTACACCTGCCACGGCGGCACCAACCAGCAGTTCACGTGGCGGTCCACGGGCGACGGCTACGAGCAGCTGGTGACGCGGAACAGCGGGAAGTGCGTGGGCGTGGTCGGCGGCTCGACGGCCGACGGTGCGGCGCTCGAGCAGCGCACATGCACGTCGGCGGCCACGTTCCAGTGGAGCCGCGCGGCCTGACGCCACGGCGCACGGCACCACGGCCCGCGGCACCACGACGTCGGCGGCTCCCGGAGGTCTCGGGGGCCGCCGACGTCGTGTGCTGGAGGAGTGTCGGTGCGCGGTCGTACGGTGGCAGCGAGCGGCACGGCACAGAGAGGTGGTCACCGTGGCCGGACAGGACGAGCCCACCGTCCCCCGCGTGATCCCCGCCGACCGGCTGCGCCTGGCGGGCGGCCGGACCCTGCGGTTCGAGGGGGTGCAGCACGGGTCGGGCGTCAGCTTCTTCCTCGTGACCAACGCCCCCGGGCAGGGGCCGGGCCTGCACCGCCACCCGTACTCCGAGACGTGGTCGGTGCTCGACGGTGAGGCGACCATCCGGATCGGCGAGCACGAGGTCGTCGCGCGCACCGGTGACACCGCCGTGGTCCCACCCGACACCTGGCACCGCTTCACCAACACCGGCGCCGGCGACCTGCGGATGATCTGCATCCACGCGTCACCCGTGATGATTCAGGAGGACGCCGAGGAGGACCCGTCGCGCTGAGACGCACCGCCGCGCAGACGCACCACCGCGGTGCGCGCCGACGTCTCAGCGCACCGTGCGGTCGTCCTCGTCCGCGCGCTCGTCCTCCCCCTCGTCCTCCGGCTCCAGAGCCTCGGCCGGGCTCGTCGACAGCTGGATGCGGTCCCACGGCGTCAGCGCCGACAGGGACCGCCGCAGGCTGGTGACGACCGCCGAGACGACGAGCGTGACGGCGTCCGACCCGCCGTGCTCGCCGTACCGGTGCAGCGCGGCGACCAGCGCGGCCGTCGCGCGGTCGGCCGACCGGCGGCGCCCGGGCTCCACGTCGCGCGTCGCAGCCTCCGCAGTCGTGGCGGCCAGCTCGCGCAGGGCGTCCGCGGTGGGCGTGCGCAGCTCCTCCGGCAGGTGCGCCACGTGCAGGCCCCACGGCTCGTCCTCCACCATCGCCTGCAGGTCGTCGACGAGCAGCACGGCCTGCTGGAGGGCGCGGAAGTCGTCGGTACGACGCGCGACGTCCTGCGCCCGGCGCCGGGCCCTGCGGTTCACGCGCGCCGCCTGCCGCAGCTCGTCGACCTGCGTCCGCGCGCGGTTCAGCGGACCGCTCAGCGCGTCGCGGTCCGGCAGCTCGACGTCGTCGTCGGCGCGCGGGTCGACCGCCGCGGCGAGCGAGCGCAGGTGCTCGACGCACGCCTCGCGCAGCGCGTCGAGCGCACGGTCGGTCCGCTCCAGCGGCAGCGCCGGACGCACCGTGCTGACGGCCACCGTGCACGCCGCACCCAGCAGGAACAGCCCGGCGTACGCCGCGACGTAGCCCAGCTCCTCCCCCTGCCCCACGAGCAGCACGAACATCCCGGCGACCGGCACGTACGAGCGCGCGTCACCGAACCACGGCACGCCGGCGAGCAGCATCCCGAGCCCCACGACCAGCGCGATTGCGGCGACGCCGTGGCCGAGCACCGCAGCCGCCAGCACCCCGACGGCCCCACCCAGCAGGATCGCGGCCACCGTCCGCACGGTCTCCGCCACCGACCGGACGACCGCCGAGTACGTCGTGGCCACCGCGCCGAAGGGCGCGTAGAACGCGTACTCCTGCGCGCCCGGGACCTGCCGCGCGAGCACCCACGCGACGGTCGCCGCCAACGCCGCCTTCAGCGCCAGCTCCACGCGCGGGTGGCGCAGGAGCCGACGCGCTGTCCCACGGTCCGTGCGCATCACTCCAGTCGAACCCGGGGCGCGTGCACCGGCAAGGCGGCCGGGGCAGGGTGTGCGTCGCGGTACCGGGTTCACGCGTCGGCGAGCGCGCCGCGGCCCGCTCAGGAGGCTGGCCGGCGTGACCCCGTGAGGGTCCAGCCGATCAGGAGGTCCAGCGCCTCGTGCGACGGCGACCCCGGCTCGGCGGTGAACAGGAACAGCGCCTGGTCCGGGTCGCCGGGCGTCGTCAGCGTCTCGTACTGCAGCGTGAGCTCCCCGACGACCGGGTGGCGGAAGTGCTTGTCGCCGAACGTGCGCTGGTGCACGCGGTGCTCCTCCCACCAGCGCGCGAACTGGGGGCTCGCGATGGTCAGCTCGCCGACGAGCGCCTGCGTGGCGGAGTCGTGCGGGTCGCGGCCCGCGTCGAGGCGCAGATTCTCGACGACCGTGCGGGCCTGCGCGTCCCAGTCGACCAGCCGCTCGCGGGCCTGCGGGTCGAGGAACATCCACCGTGCGTAGTTGCGGTCCTTGGCGGGCAGCGCGTCGAAGTCGGTGAGCAGCGCGCGGGCGAGGCGGTTGGTGGCGAGGACGTCGGTGCGGCGGCCCAGCAGCATCGCGGGGACGTCGTCGAGGGCGTCGACCAGCTGGTGCAGCCCGCGGCGGGCGCTCTGCGCGCGGGTGGGCCGCCGGGTGGGGCGGGGCGAGGCGCCGATGAGGTGGACGAGGTGCGCGCGGCCGGCGTCGTCGAGGCCGAGGGCGCTCGCGATCGCGTCGACGACGCCGGCGGACGGCACGATGCGGCGTCCCTGCTCGAGGCGTGTGTAGTAGTCGGTCGAGACGCGCGCGAGCAGCGCGACCTCCTCGCGGCGCAGGCCCTTGACGCGGCGGACGCGGCCGTCGGCGGGCAGCCCGGCCCGCTCGGGGTCGACCTGGCTGCGGGCGCGACGCAGGAAGTCGGCGAGCTCGCGGTTCACGTCGGTCACGGGCCCGATCCTCCCGCAGAGGGGGCACGGCGCGCCTGGCCCTGTCCGTCCCAGTCACGCGCGTCCTGGCCCTCGCAGGGGCGGTCGTGCGTCCCCACGACCCGGGCCCGCGGACGACGCTGGACGCACCCCCTGATCGAGAGGAACCCACCATGAGCCACCCCACCGACCGTCCCGCCACCTGGTTCGTCACCGGCACGTCCCGCGGCCTGGGCCTGGCGCTCGTGCGCCACCTGCTGGGCCGCGGCGACCGGGTCGCCGCCACGACGCGCTCGACCGACCGCCTGCTCGCGGCGCTCGACGGCGTCCCCACGGCCGACCTCCTCCCCCTGGTGGTCTCGCTGACCGACGAGCAGTCGGTCCGGGCCGCCGTCGAGGCGACCGTCGACCGCTTCGGCGGAGTCGACGTCGTCGTCAACAACGCGGGCTACGGCTACCTGGGCGCGGTCGAGGAGACGAGCGACGCCGACGTGCGCCGCATGCTCGACGTCCAGGTCAACGGCACGTGGAACGTCCTGCGGACCGTGCTGCCCGTCATGCGCGCCGCCGGGTCCGGGCACGTCATCACCGTGTCGTCGATCCTCGGCCTGCTCGCGTTCCCCGGCTGGGGCCTGTACTCCGCGGCGAAGTTCGCGGTCGAGGGCCTGACCGAGGCGCTGGCCGGGGAGGTCGCCGACCACGGGATCCGCGTGACCATCGTCGAGCCCGGCTACTTCGACACGGACTTCCTGCGCGAGGGCTCGCTCGCGCTCACGGGCGACGCCGGCGACGCGTACCCGGCGATCCGCTCGATGGTCGAGGCGCACCTGGCGATGCCGGGGAGCCAGCCGGGGGACCCGGCACGCGCCGCCGCGGCGATCGTCACGGTCGCCGAGCGGGGTGACGGGCCGCTGCGTCAGCAGCTCGGGTCGGACTCGTCCGGCATGGCGGCGGACCGAGCCGCGGCCCTGGCCGCGGAGGTCGCGGCGGGACGGGAGCTGGCGCTGTCGACGGACAAGGTGGCCTGACCAGCACGCCGGCGGTGCGCCCCGGGTCGGACCACGTCGTCACCTCGCACGGGACGCGGTCCGTCACCCGGGGCGCAGCCCGTCGAGCACCACCTGCACGGCCAGCCGCGCCTGCGGGTCGTCGGCCCCCAGGCCGCCGTGGCGCACGGCGTACGCGAGGCCGCAGACGAGCAGGACGACGTCGCCCGCCCCCATCCCGGGCCGCAGGTCACCGCGCTCCCGCGCCCGCGCCATGGCGGTGTCCACGCGCGCGAGCAGCGCGTCCCGCTTGCGGGCCGTCTCCTCCAGGTGCGGCTGCGGCCGGGACATCACCCGCTCGAAGACGGGATCCTCGACCATCAGCCGCACGTGCGCCGCGATCGCGCGGCCGAGCACGTCGTCCCCGTCCTCGTCGAGCAGGTCGGCGAGCTCGTCGAACCTGTCCCAGGCGAGCGTCTCCTCGAGCTCCTCGACGCCTGCGAAGTGCCGGTAGACCGTGCCCACCCCGACGTCCGCGGCGCGCGCGACCGCGTTGAGCCCGACGGGCTTGCCGTCGGCGAGCAGGCGCCGCGCGGCGTCGACGATGCGCTCGCGGTTGCGGGCGGCGTCCTTGCGCAGTCCGTCCATGGCACGAACCTATCCGGACGAGTCATCCGGATCCCACCCGGATGTGCCATCCGATCGGATACGGTATCCGCTACGGAGCCCCCCGACGGAAGGCGCATCATGCCCACGAGCCCTCTCACCCCGACCCGCCCCTCCTCGACGACCACGTCACGCCCCGTCGCGGTGGTCACCGGCGCCAGCTCCGGCATCGGCGCGCAGTACGCCGTGCGCTACGCCCGCGAGGGCTACGACCTCGTGCTCGTGGCGCGCTCACGTCCCGCTCTGGAGCGCCTCGCCGCCGAGCTGAGCGTCGGCCACGGCGTCGCCGTCGACGTGCAGGTCGCGGACCTGACCTCTCCCGACGACGTCACCGCCCTCGCCGAGCGGCTCGCGACGGGCCTGCCCCGCCTCGACCACCTCGTCAACTGCGCGGGCGTCTCACCGGAGGGCGACCTGGTCGACGCCGACGACGACGAGCTGCGGCGCATGGTGGACCTCAACGTCGTCGCCGTCACGCGCCTCACCCGCGCCGCACTGGTCCGGATGCGCCCGCAGGGCCACGGGGCGGTCGTCAACGTGGCCAGCGTCGCCGCGCAGGTGCCGATGCCGCACCTGGCCGCCTACTCGGCGAGCAAGGCGTACGTTCTCGCGCTGTCCGAGGCGCTGTACGAGGAGAACCGCCGGCACGGCGTGCGCGTCCTGGCCGTCTCGCCCGGCGACACGGACACCCCCATGAACACCGGCGCCTCCACCCGCAAGCGCCGCCCCGAGCAGGTCGTCGACACCACCTTCCGTGCGTTGCGCACCGCCAGGCCGTCGGTCACGGACGGCGTGGCGACGAGCACGGCCGCGACGGTCCTGACGCGCCTGCTGCCCCGACGCGCGCTGCTGCGCGTCGCCGAGCGGGTGACCCGCGACAAGGCGTGACCGCGGCGCCCGCGGGACGATCGTCCCTCTGGCGCCGCGCCGGTGCGCCCTACGTTCGGTCGGGTCGGTCCGACGGCACGGAGGGAACCCGCAGATGAGCGTGTCCGAGGCGTTCGAGGCGTTCGCACGTGAGACGCCGCAGCAGTACGCCGCCTGGCTGCGGGCCGTCGGGGAGCTCGGTGACGCCAGCGCCCTCGACGAGCGCACCCAGTCGATCGCCTACCTCGCGGTCCTCGCGGCGACCGGCCTGCACAGCGGCCTGGACTTCCACACGCGGCGCGCGCTCGAGCTGGGAGCGACCCGTGACGAGGTGCTGTCCGCCGTGCTCGTCGGCCTGCCGGCGGCCGGCAACCGCGTGACGTCCGCGCTGCCCTTCGTCGTGGCGGCCTGCGACGCCCGTCAGCCGACGTCGACCGGTCGGCTGTCGTCGGACGTCCACTCGGACAGCGACCCGTCGTAGACCGCGACCTCGGCGCCGGTGGCCACGTAGGCCGCGAAGGCCGGCACGGTCGCGGCGATGCCGCCGCCGCAGTACGTCACGGCACCGTCGGCGTCGAGCAGGCCGCCGGACCGCAGGCGCTCGCGGAGCTCGTCGGCGGGCAGGAACCGGCCGGTGCCCGGGTCGAGCAGCGTGAACAGCGGGACGTTCACGCTGCCGGGGATCCGGCCGCGCCGCGGGTACGGGCTGACGTCCTGCTCGCCGCGGAACGTCGCGGGGTCGAGCGCGTTCACCAGCAGCCCGGACGCGGACCCTGAGGAGATCCGTTCGACCTGCGGCAGCGTGGCCAGCAGCTCGGGGCGCTCGCGCGGAGTCAGCGTCGCGGGCGTCGCACGTGCCGCCGCGTCGTCCTGCGCGCCCGACGCGCCGGTGAACCCGGCCGCCTGCCACGCGGCCAGCCCGCCGTCCAGCACGGAGACCCGGTCGTGGCCGAGCCAGCGCAGCAGCCACCACACGCGCGTCGCCCACGCCGAGCCGACGTCGTCGTACACCACGACGTGCGTGTCGTCGCCGATGCCGAGCGCGCCGAACGCGGCTGCCAGCGCCTGCGGGGACGGCACCGTGAACAGCTGCGGGGCGCTCGTGTCGGACAGCTCGTGCGTCACGTCGACGAACGCCGCACCCGGCACGTGCGCCTCGAGGTACTGCTCGCGCAGCGGCTCGGCCGTGTACGGCTCGGCCTCGCCGTGCGTGGCGAGCGCCGTCGAGGCGTCGAGGACCACCAGGGGCACGGTGCTCGCCGCCAGCGCGGCGTGCAGGGCCTCGGGAGTGACGAGTGCGGGAAGCGCGGGTGCCATCGGTCGTCCTCACGGCTGGAGATGTGGGCGTCCCGGTCGACGCTACGCATCGGGCGATCGGGACGACAGGGAGGAACCACGTGGCGGACGCCGCATCAGGGGTCGCCGAGGCTGCCGCGTCGCGGTCGAGGCACCACCCTCGTCGTCACGGCGCGGTCGCCACCGACGCAGGCGAGGGCGCGGGCCGGACCGGCCCACGCCCTCACCCTCGCAAGATCAGCCGCGCGTCGCCATGTCCCGGGCGGCCACCATGCCGAACACCGCTGCCGGACCGATCGTCGACCCCGGACCGGGATAGGTGCGCCCCATCACCGAGGCCGACACGTTGCCCGCCGCGTACAGGCCGTCGATCACCGAGCCGTCCGCGCGCAGCGCCCGCGCCCGCTCGTCCGTGACGATGCCGCCCTTGGTGCCCAGGTCGCCCAGGACCACCCGGAACGCCGTGAACGGGCCCTTCTCGATCGGGCCGAGGTTCGGGTTCGGGTGGACCGTCGGGTCACCGTAGTAGCGGTCGTACGCCGAGTTCCCGCGGGCGAAGTCCCCGTCGATGCCGGCACGGGTGAACCCGTTGAACCGGGCGACGGTGGCGCGCAGCGTCTCGGGGTCCATGCCGGTGGCCTCCGCGAGCTCGGCGAGCGTCCGCGCCTTCACCATGATCCCCTGCTCGGTCATCGCACGGTTCGCGCGCGGGTCCAGCGTGAACGTCCGCAGGTAGCGCCGCGCGTGGCGCGCGTCCGCGACGAGCCAGTACGGCCCGACGCCCTTGTCGTGCTCGAGCATGTGGTGACCGAGGTCGACGTAGGACTCGGACTCGTTGGCGAACCGCGCACCGGCCTTGTCCACCATGATCGAGTACGGCATCGACCGCTCCCCCACGATGAACGACGGCGCACCGCCCGCCACGGGCGCGACCGAGGCACCCCACCACGCGTCGTCCATGAGCTCCAGATCGGCGCCGTTGCGCTGCGCGATCGCGATCGCCGTGCCCACGTTCCCCGGGTTGCCCGACGTCGCGTGCTCGATGCCGTGGTGCTCCCGGCGCCACTGCGCGTTCGCGTCGAACCCGCCCGCCGCGATCATGACGCCGCGGCGCGCACCCACGGTGACGTCCTTGCCGTCGCGGGACACCCGCACACCGGTGACGCGACCGTCCACGACGACCAGGTCCTCCAGGGGGCTCTCGAGCCACAGCGGCACCTGGTGCTTGACCAGGACCGCGTGCCCGAACCCGGTGGCGAAGGCGTTGCCGATGCCCACGAGCCGCTTGCCGGTGACCACACCACCGAGGATCCGGAACACGACCTGCGCACCGCGGACCATCCCGCTCGGGGTCGACCAGGCACGGCCGAGCAGCCACACGTCGTCCGTCTTGGCCGGCAGCGGGATCGCACCGCGCAGCGACTTCCACCACGACCCGAGCACCTTGGAGTCCAGCGGCTTCACCTCGATCGCCCGCCCGATCCGCCCGCCGGGCAGCTCCGGGTAGTAGTCGGGGTAGTCCGCAGCCCGCGCGAACACCACGCCGTTCTTCTCCGCGGTCGTCACCAGGTCCTCGACGCCGTCGACGAACGCCTCCTTGCGGGCACGGGACGTCGCACGGCCCTCGTCGCCGACCGTCGCCTCGAGGTACGCGAGCGCGTCCTCGCGGGAGTCGGCCGCACCCGCACGGCTCATCAGCGGGTTGTTCGGCAGCCACATGCCACCGCCCGACATCGCTGTCGAGCCACCCCACTTGTCGGTGCTCTCCAGCAGCAGCACGGACAGGCCCTCGTCGACGGCACCCATGGCCGTCGCGAGCCCCGCCCCTCCCGTGCCGACGACGACGACGTCGTACGTGTGGTCGAACTCCACGTCACACCTCCTGAGCGCGGCCGGGCGCCGGTGCCCGACCCGTGCGCGGCCGGCGCCGCCGACAGGGGTCGACGAGCGTCCCGGTGGGAACGGGCGGGCCGCGCACCAGTGGCATCGGCAGCGCACGACGTGGATCCGCGGGACGAAAGGCCCGCCTTCACGCCCGCCACCTGCGAAGCGACGGGCGCAGAGCGGTGCCGCGACGACGGCCGGCCGCGATCGACGCCCGAGCCGGCGACGCGGGATCGCCCTGGTGGCGGACCGGGTGGGACGAGTGTGAGGGGTTGCCGTCGGTGGACGACGGCAACCCCTCACGATCGGCCTGGCGGGAGCGGCGCCGGCGTCTCGCGGAGCGGAGGCGGGGCCGCGGCGGCGTGCAGCAGGACTCAGAAGTCCCAGTCGTCGTCCTCGGTGTTGACGGCCTTGCCGATGACGTACGACGAGCCCGACCCGGAGAAGAAGTCGTGGTTCTCGTCGGCGTTGGGGCTCAGCGCCGAGAGGATCGCCGGGTTGACGTCCGTCTCGTCGCGCGGGAACAGCGCCTCGTAGCCCAGGTTCATCAGGGCCTTGTTGGCGTTGTAGCGCAGGAACTTCTTGACGTCCTCGGTCAGGCCGAGCTCGTCGTAGAGGTCCTGCGTGTACTCCACCTCGTTGTCGTACAGCTCGAAGAGCAGGTTGAACGTGTAGTCCTTGAGCTCGGCGCGCTCGGCCGGCGACACCAGTTCCAGGCCCTTCTGGAACTTGTAGCCGATGTAGTACCCGTGCACGGCCTCGTCGCGGATGATCAGGCGGATGAGGTCGGCCGTGTTCGTCAGCTTGGCGCGCGACGCCCAGTACATGGGCGCGTAGAAGCCCGAGTAGAACAGGAACGACTCGAGCATCGTCGAGGCGACCTTGCGCTTGAGCGGGTCGTCGCCGCGGTAGTAGTCGAGGACGATCTCGGCCTTGCGCTGCAGGTTCGGGTTCTCCTCCGACCAGCGGAACGCCTCGTCGATCTCCTTGGTGGAGATGAGCGTCGAGAAGATCGACGAGTACGACTTGGCGTGCACCGACTCCATGAACGCGATGTTCGTGTAGACGGCCTCCTCGTGCGGGGTCAGCGCGTCGGGGATGAGGCTGACCGCGCCGACGGTGCCCTGGATGGTGTCCAGCAGCGTCAGGCCCGTGAAGACGCGGGTCGTCATCGTCTTCTCGGCCTCGGTGAGGGTCGCCCAGGACTGGATGTCGTTGGAGACCGGCACCTTCTCCGGGAGCCAGAAGTTGCCGACGAGGCGGTCCCAGACCTCCGCGTCCTTCTCGTCCTGCAGCCGGTTCCAGTTGATCGCCGACACGCGGTCGACCAGCTTGATCTTGCCTGTGGGGCTCATCATGTCGTTCGTTCCTCAGTCTCGTCGAAGGCGTTGTCGCAGGTCAGAGCGTCACAGCATGCAGCTGACGCAGCCCTCGACCTCGGTGCCCTCGAGCGCCATCTGCCGCAGGCGGATGTAGTAGATCGTCTTGATGCCCTTCTTCCACGCGTAGATCTGCGCCCGGTTGAGGTCGCGCGTGGTGGCGGTGTCCTTGAAGAAGAGCGTGAGCGACAGGCCCTGGTCGACGTGCTGCGTCGCCTCGGCGTACGTGTCGATGACCTTCTCGAACCCGATCTCGTACGCGTCCTGGTAGTACTCCAGGTTGTCGTTCGTCATGAAGGGCGCCGGGTAGTAGACGCGCCCGATCTTGCCCTCCTTGCGGATCTCGATCTTCGAGGCGATCGGGTGGATCGAGCTCGTCGAGTGGTTGATGTAGGAGATCGACCCGGTCGGCGGGACGGCCTGCAGGTTCTGGTTGTACAGACCGTGCTCGGCGACGAGCGCGGCGAGCAGCCGCCAGTCGTCCTGCGTGGGGATGCGGACGCCGGCCTCGTCGAACAGCGCCTGGACGCGCGCGGTGCGCGGCTTCCACTCCTTCTCGACGTACTTGGTGAAGTACTCGCCGGTCGCGTACGTCGACTTCTCGAACCCGTAGAACTTCTCGCCGCGCTCCTGGGCGATGAGGTTCGACGCGCGGATCGCGTGGTAGGCGACCGTGTAGAAGTAGATGTTCGTGAAGTCCAGGCCCTCGTCCGAGCCGTAGAAGACCCGCTCGCGCGCCAGGTACCCGTGCAGGTTCATCTGCCCGAGGCCGATGGCGTGCCCGCCGGCGTTCGCCTTCTTGATGGACGGCACCGACTCGATGCTCGTCTGGTCGGACACCGCGGTCAGCGCGCGGATCGCGGTCTCGACGGTCTGGCCCAGGTCCGGGGAGTCCATCGACAGCGCGATGTTCATCGACCCGAGGTTGCACGAGATGTCGCGGCCGACCTCGGCGTACGACAGGTCCTCGTTGTACGTCGACGGCGTCGAGACCTGCAGGATCTCCGAGCACAGGTTCGAGTGCGTGATCTTGCCCTCGATCGGGTTGGCCCGGTTCACCGTGTCCTCGAACATGACGTACGGGTAGCCGGACTCGAACTGGATCTCCGCGAGCGTCTGGAAGAACTCGCGCGCGTTGATCTTGGTCTTGCGGATGCGCGCGTCGTCGACCATCTCGTAGTACTTCTCGGTGACGTTCACGTCGGCGAACGGCACGCCGTAGACGCGCTCGACGTCGTACGGCGAGAAGAGGTACATGGGCTCGTTCTTCTTCGCCAGGTCGAACGTGATGTCCGGGATGACGACGCCGAGCGACAGGGTCTTGATGCGGATCTTCTCGTCCGCGTTCTCGCGCTTGGTGTCGAGGAAGCGGTAGATGTCCGGGTGGTGCGCGTGCAGGTACACGGCACCGGCGCCCTGGCGGGCACCGAGCTGGTTGGCGTAGCTGAACGAGTCCTCGAGCAGCTTCATCACGGGGATGACGCCGGACGACTGGTTCTCGATGTGCTTGATCGGCGCACCGTGCTCGCGGATGTTCGACAGCAGCAGCGCCACGCCGCCGCCGCGCTTGGAGAGCTGCAGCGCGGAGTTGATGCCGCGCGCGATGGACTCCATGTTGTCCTCGATGCGCAGCAGGAAGCAGGAGACGGGCTCGCCGCGCTGCGCCTTGCCGAGGTTGAGGAACGTCGGCGTCGCCGGCTGGAAGCGCCCGGAGACGATCTCGTCGACCAGGTTCGTCGCGAACGTCTCGTCGCCCTCCGCCAGGGACAGCGCGACCATCGTCACGCGGTCCTCGAAGCGCTCGAGGTACCGCTTGCCGTCGAACGTCTTGAGCGTGTACGAGGTGTAGTACTTGAACGCGCCGAGGAACGTCTGGAAGCGGAACTTCTTCGAGTACGCGTGCTGGAAGAGCGACTTGACGAACGCGCGGTCGTACTGCGCGAGCACGGCCGGGTCGTAGTACTTGTTCTCGACCAGGTAGTCGAGCTTCTCCTCGAGGTCGTGGAAGAAGACCGTGTTCTGGTTGACGTGCTGCAGGAAGAACTCGCGCGCGGCCTGCCGGTCGGCGTCGAACTGGATCTTCCCGTCCGCGTCGTAGAGGTTGAGCATCGCGTTGAGGGCGTGGTAGTCCAGCCCCGTCAGGTCTACGCGGGTATCTGCGACTGTCGCTGCCAAAATCTTCCCAATCCCTCGCGGACGCGGTTGACGTCCTCAGTGGTTCCCATGAGCTCGAAGGCGTACAGGTACGGCACGTGGCACTTGCCGGCCACGATGTCGCCCGCGATGCAGTACGCCTCTCCGAAGTTCGTGTTGCCGGCCGCGATGACGCCGCGGATCAGCGCACGGTTGTCCTCGTCGTTGAGGAACTTGACGACCTGGCGTGGCACGGCGCCGCCCTCGTTGCCCCCGCCGTAGGTGGGGACGACGAGCACGTACGGCTCGCTGACGTGCAGGAACCCGTCGGTCGGCCGCAGCGGGATGCGCTGCGCCGACAGCCCGAGCTTCTGCACGAAGCGGTGGGTGTTGTCGGACGCGGACGAGAAGTAGACGAGCTGTGCCACGTCCGCCTCCTTCTCCGCGACCTGTGGTGAACGACCGGACCCCGGGCACGCCGGAGCCCCGGTCGACTGCCGGGTGCAGGCCGACCGGCACCGCGGGGTGCCGGTCGGCCTGTTCTCGAATGCCCGCCGAGCCGCCGCGGCGTGCGCCATGCGTCGGCCCGGGGCGTGCGGGGCGACGGGCCTGATAGGCCCGCCGACGTCAGGCGACCTGCGTCGCCAGCTTCTCCGCGAGTGCCTTGATGCGGTCGGGACGGTAGCCCGACCAGTTCTCCCCGCCGACGACCACGACGGGCGCCTGGAGGTGGCCGAGCGACATCACGTAGTCACGCGCGTCGGCGTCCTGCGAGATGTCGACGACCGTGTAGTCGTGGCCGAGCTTGTCGAGGGCGCGGTACGTCGCCGTGCACTGCACGCAGGCCGGCTTGCTGTACACCGTGATGGTCATGTCTGCTCCCCCGAGCTCGTGGTCTGTGAGTGTTCGTCGTGCGGCCGCGTCACCCGGGGGTGGGGTGCGCGCGTCGTCCTCGTCGACCCGCCGGACGCCCCCGGGAGGAGCCTTCCGACCTGCTGACGAGGCCCGCGTGACACCCGTGTAGTTCGGGGCGAGCCGTCGATGTAGACACTACACCTGGGGTCTGACATCGCAAGTCACTACTAAGTGTTGTGTTACAGCCGTGTCGTTCTTCACCCTGTGCGCTCAGTCACCCACCCCCTGTGGACACCTGCGGGACCCTCTGACGTGCGACGACGCGGTCGCGCCACACGACACGCCGGGGCTGCCCACACGTGTGTGCACAGGGGACGGCGCGTCGTCCCCACGTCCGTCCACAGGCGCTTCGCACGGGATGTCCGGATGGTCACGCCGCGGCGTCGGCGCGTCGTGCCACGACACCCCGGGGCGAGGGGTGTGACGACACCCTCATGTCACCCGAAGGGGGTGCGGGCGGGCCGTGGCCCGCCGGGCCGTACCGGGCGCGCGTCGCTGCGCGCCCGGTACGGGACGTCGGTCAGAACGACGTGAGCGCGCGGCCGAGGGCCGCGACGACGACCAGGCCACCGACGGTCCAGGCGAGCACGGAGCCCAGGAGGTAGCCGACGTAGCGCAGGCGCTGCCGGGCAGAACCCTCGAAGTACGGGGCGGGCGCCCAGCGGATGGTCTCGTTGAGGTGGCGCAGACGGGTGCGCAGGGGAAGGGCGGCGGTCGTCGGGCGACGATGCCAGGTAACGGCGGACACGGCGGTAACGCTCCTTGTGAGTGCGATCGATACGAGGGCCGGGGTCACCGGCCCCCGTATCGTCTCACGATCTGGACGAACGCCTAGGACCAACGGCCCCTGGCACGGCCCTGAGCGCACCCGTCCGGGCGACCCCCGGTCAGGCGATCCGCAGGTGCTCGCCCGGCGACACCGGACGCAGACCGTCGGGACGCGCCGTGACCGCCTTCTCCAGCACCGACGTGATCTCCTCGCCGACCAGCTCGTGCCGCTCCAGGAGCGCGTCGCGCAGCGCCTCGACGAGGTCCCGGTTGCTCGCGAGCAGCCGGCGTACCGTGCCGCGCGCGCTGTCGAGGACCTCCTCGAGCTGGCCCCGCGCCGTCCGGTCCGCGATCACCGCGGACACCAGGTCCCGGTCGGTCGCCGCGAACGACACCAGCGAGCCCGTCATGCCCGCCGCCCCGACCATCTGCGCCGCCGTGCGGGTCGCCGCCGCGAGGTCCGAGGCCGGACCCGTGGTCGTCTGGCCGAAGAACAGCTCCTCGGCGACCCAGCCGCCCATCGCGATCTGCACGAGGGCCCGCAGGTCGTACTGCGTGTGGGTGTAGACCTCCTCGCAGTCGCCGTGGGCCAGCAGGCCCAGCGCCGAGCCGCGCTTGACGATCGTCAGGACCTCGAGGTTGCGGTTGGGTGCGACGAGCCAGGCCGTCACCGCGTGCCCGGCCTCGTGCGTCGCGATGAGGGTGCGCTCCGTCTGCGTGTACGTCACCGGATGCCCCAGGCCGACGAGCTCGGTGATGCGCGCATGCTCCACGTCGACGAACGACATGGCGTCGTCGCCGCGGCGCAGCGCGTTGACCAGCGCCTCGTCGAGCAGGTGCTCGACCATCACGGGCGTCCAGCCGCTCGTCGCGGCGGCGACGCGGTCGCGCACGGCGGGCTCGTCGAGCTCGGGGTGGTGCGAGCGCCGGGCCAGGAAGTGGTCGACGAGCGCGCGGCGCCCGTGCGCGTCCGGCGGGTTGAACGTGAGGCGCCGGTCGAAGCGGCCCGGGCGCAGCAGCGCCGGGTCGAGGTGGTCGGCGCGGTTGGTCGCGGCGATGAGCAGGATCGGCGCGCGCGTGGGCCGGCGCTGCATGAGCTGGCGGTGCGACGGCAGCAGCAGGTTCACCGCCGCGACGAGCCGGTTGTAGATCTTGTCGGCACCCACGGGCTCGTCGAACGACTGCATCTGCACCAGCAGCTCGTTGACCACGCCGCCCGTGCCCTCGGAGATCATCGCGTTGCGCACGACGCCCGTGCCCTGGCCGGCCAGCATCGCCGACGGCGACGGGAGCGCCACGAACGCCGCCGTCGGGTCCGACCCCAGCACGCCGCCGCGACGCAGCGCGATCGCGTCGATCTCCTCGATGAACCCGATCGCGCCGCCCTCCTTGCGGGCCGCGGTGCGCAGCGCCTTGAAGTAGGTGCGGATCTTGCGGGCCGTCGCGCCGTAGTACATGGACTGGAAGCTCGTCGCCGAGACGAAGAGGAACGGCACGCCGGCCTCGGCGGCCATCGCCTTGGCCGTCAGCGTCTTGCCCGTCCCGGGAGGGCCTTCGAACAGGATGCCGCGGCGCGGCGTGCCGCCCATCTGGTCGGCGAACCGGCGGTGCGTCTGGAACAGGTCGATGGACCGGCGCACGTCGTCGACGATCGGGTCGATGCCCACGACGTCGTCGAGCGTGACGTCGACCTGCTCCGGCCGGTAGGTGACGTGCGGCGAGCGCCCGGCGCCCACCTGCGTCCCCACGAGCAGCGCGATGAGCGCCACGAAGAACAGCACGGGCGCGATGACCAGCGGGTCCACGTCCGGCAGCACGACGAGCGGGCGACCGGTCAGCGCCGACCACACCACGTACGCCTCGAGGATGAGCACGACGAGGCACAGCCGGATCACGCGCCGGCGACGCACCCGCTCACGGTCGACGGCGATGTCGTGCGAGCCGAGCGAGGAGCGTACGGGGGCGTCGGTCACGGGCGGACCCTTCGTCAGGCGGCGACCGGCGGGGGTCCGGTGCCGCATCCGCGGTGGTCCCGCCATCGTCGTCCGGATTGTCCGATTCGAACAACCGCTGCGGACGACTGTCACCCGTCCGGCCCAGACCTCGCAGCCCGACGAGGTCGCCGTGACCGGTGCGCGCGGCCTGGCTGGGTAGCGTGCCACCGACACGCGACGAGAGGACGGCTCAGGGATGACCGACGGCACCACCGGGCAGGGCGCAGCGCGGCAGGGCGCGAGAGGGCGGGGCGCGACGGGGCAGGGCGCAGCGGTCGTCGACGTGCGGGTGCTGCCCTGGCGGCCGAAGCGGCGGGTCAAGGACCTCGGCGTGGACCTCGTGTCCCTCGGCGGCGGCGCCGACCTGCTGGGGGTGGTGGTCTCGACCGTCGTCGCGATCGTCGGCGCGCTGGTCGTGCTCGTGTTCCTCGTGTCGCTCGCGGTCGTGCTGCTCGAGCTGTGGATCGTCGCCCTGGTCGCCCTCGCGCTCGTCCTCGCGCGGTTCGCTGGGCTGCTGCCCTGGGTCGTGGACACCGGGCGCGGGACCTTCGAGCGGTACCGCTGGCTGCCGCACGCGACGCGCCGCGTGCGGGAGCTGAATGGTGGCGGTCCGGCGCGGATGCGCTGGCGCTGGATCTGACGGCGCACCGGCCGGCCCCGAGCGTCAGTCGCGCGGGCCGCTGCCCGAGGTGAGCTGGCGGGGCGTCCAGCGCGGGCGACGCTCGGGAGCCGGCTCCGCTAACGGGTGCAGGCGGTCGGCCACGACGTTGCCGGTCGGGTCCGCGCGGAACACGCGGCCGCGCGGGTCGACGAGCGTCCGCAGGAACTCGACCTGCCGGCGCGTCGCCCGGACCTCCTCCTCGAGCTCGAGGATCCGCTTGATCCCCGCGAGGTTGACGCCCTCGTCCTGCGAGAGCCGCTGCACCTCGCGCAGCACCTGGATGTCACGCATGGAGTACCGGCGGCCGCGGCCGCGCGTGCGGGCGGGCCGGACCAGTCCGAGGCGGTCGTACTGGCGCAGCGTCTGCGGGTGCATGCCCGCCAGCTGCGCGGCGACGGAGATCACGTAGACCTTCGCGTCCTCGTCCATCGGTCCTCCTTTCCTGCTCCCCCCTGTGGTCTGGTGTCACCTGCCGTGCGTGGTGCCGGGCCTGCCGTCCGTCAGCGCCGCGCCTGCGCCATGAGGTCGGCGCGCACGTCCTCGCCGGACGTCGCGATGCCGAATGCCTGCACGGCCTCTTTGGCCGCGTGCGACAGCTTCTGCGGGACGACGACCTGCACGCTCACGAGCAGGTCGCCGGTGCCCTTGGGCGTGACGACGCCCTTGCCCTTGACGCGCAGCGTGCGCCCGGACGGCGTGCCCGCGGGCACCTTGACCCGCACGGTGGAGCCGTCGAGCGCGGGCACCTCGATGGTCGCGCCGAGCGCGGCCTCGTCGAAGGCGATCGGCACGGTCACGCGCAGGTTGGTGCCGTCGAGCGTGAACACGGGGTGCGGCTCCACGTGCACCGTGATGACCAGGTCGCCGGCCGGCGCACCCTGGTCGCCGGGGCGGCCCTTGCCGCGCAGCCGGATCTTCTGCCCGTCGCGCACCCCGGCGGGGATGCGCGCGTTGACGGTGCGCCCCTCGACGGACAGCGAGATCGTCGAGCCCTCGACCGCGGTGCGGAACGGCAGCGTCGTCGTCGCCGTCAGGTCGGCGCCGGGCTGCGGCCCGCGTGCCGCCCCGAACCCGGGGCCACCGCCGAACAGGCCGCCGAGGATGTCCTCGAAGCCCGCGCCGCCGGCGCCGGTCGTCGAGTAGCGGACGCGCCCGCCGGGGCCGTTGGCGCCGCCGCCGAACATGCCGCCGAAGACGTCCTCGAAGCCGGCCGTGCCGCCGCCCCGGCCACCCGCGGTGAAGCGGGCGCCGCCGGCCATGGCGCGCAGCTGGTCGTACTGCTGGCGCTGCTCGGGGTCCGAGAGGACCGCGTACGCCTCGCCGATGTCCTTGAACCGCGCCTCGGCGGCCGCGTCGCCCGGGTTCTGGTCCGGGTGCAGCTGGCGCGCGAGCTTGCGGTAAGCCTTCTTGATCGTGGCCGCGTCGGCGTCCTTGGTGACGCCGAGCACGGCGTAGAAGTCCTTCTCCAGCCAGTCCTGTCCGGTCACGGCGCCTCCCTCCGGTTCGTCGTGCTGTGCGTGTCCGTGGTCGTGCTCCCAACGATGCGGGTGCCGCAGAGGCGGCGGCCGGTGCCCGGCCGCCGCCTGCGGGCGTGCGTGGTGCTGATGATGCTGGTCCTCAGGCCTCCGGGTCCACGACCGCGACGCGCGCGGCGCGCAGGATCCGTGCGGGCGTGCGGTAGCCGGGCTGCAGCACCTCACGCACCGTGGGCTCGGTGACGTCGGACGAGTGCCCGTGCATGAGCGCCTCGTGCACGGCCGGGTCGAACGCCTCCCCGGCCTCGCCGTACCGCTCGATCCCGAGCCGCTGGAGCGTGGACTCCAGTTTCTCGGCGATCGACGCGAACGGGCCCGTGAGGTCACCGTGCCGGCGTGCGAGCTCGATGTCGTCGAGGACCGGGATGAGCGCCTCGCCGACCGTGGCGACACCGCGGTCGTGAGCGGCCAGGGCCTCGGCCTTGGACCGCTTCACGTACGCGTTGTACTGCTGCTCGAGGTTGTAGTGCGCCGCCTGGGCGCGCTGCAGATCCTCGAGCCGCTCCGCCGCGAGCTTCTCGGCCTCGACCAGGCCCTCGAGGACGACTGCCTCCTCGGCCTCCGTCGTGACCTGCTCGGCCTCGGCCAGCACGGCCTCCTCGGGCGTCGGCTCGCGCACGTCGCCCGTCTCCGGGTCGACGCGGCGCTTGTCGGTGAAGCGCGGCGTCTCCTCGGGCTCGGGGGTCCCCGCCTGGGGTCGCTCGTCGGTCACTTCTTGTCGTCCTCGTCGTCCACGATCTCGGCGTCGACGACGTCCTCGTCGGAGGTCGTCGAGCCCGCATCGCCGGCGGGGGCGCCGTCAGCGGCCGGGGCGGCCTGGTTGGCGTAGAGCGCCTCACCGATCTTCTGGCTCGCCGTGAGCAGGGCGGCGTGCTTGGCCTTGACGGCCTCGACGTCGGTGCCCTCGAGCGCGGTCTTCAGCTCCGTGACGGCGCCGCCGACCTCGCCCTTGATGTCGTCCGACAGCTTGTCGCCGTTGTCGGCCAGCAGCTTCTCCGTCTGGTAGACGAGCTGCTCCGCGGTGTTGCGGGTCTCGGCCTCCTCGCGGCGGCGCTTGTCCTCGGCCGCGTGCTCCTCGGCGTCGCGCACCATGCGCTCGATGTCCTCCTTGGGGAGGGCCGAGCCGCCGGTGATCGTCATCGACTGCTCCTTGCCCGTGCCGCGGTCCTTGGCGGACACGTGCACGATGCCGTTCGCGTCGATGTCGAACGTGACCTCGATCTGCGGCATGCCGCGCGGGGCCGGCGCGATACCCGTCAGCTCGAACGTGCCGAGCGGCTTGTTGTCGCGCGCGAACTCGCGCTCACCCTGGAACACCTGGATGAGGACGGACGGCTGGTTGTCCTCGGCCGTGGAGAAGATCTCCGACCGCTTGGTGGGGATGGCCGTGTTGCGCTCGATGAGCTTGGTCATCACGCCACCCTTGGTCTCGATGCCGAGGGACAGCGGGGTCACGTCGATGAGCAGGACGTCCTTGCGGTCGCCCTTCATGACGCCGGCCTGCAGCGCGGCACCGACGGCCACGACCTCGTCCGGGTTGACGCCCTTGTTGGGCTCCTTGCCGCCCGTGAGCTCCGTGACGACGTCGAACACCGCGGGCATGCGGGTCGAGCCACCGACGAGCACGACGTGGTCGATGTCCTTGACGGAGATGCCCGCGTCGCGGATGACCTGCTGGAACGGCGCCTTCACGCGGTCGAGCAGCGACTGCGTCATCTGCTGGAACTGCGCGCGCGTCAGCTTGGTGTCCAGGTGGATGGGGCCGTTCTCGCTCATCGAGAGGTACTGCAGCGAGATGTTGGTGCTCGTCGCGGACGACAGCTCCTTCTTGGCCTGCTCCGCCGCCTCACGCAGACGCTGCAGAGCGATCTTGTCCTTCGACAGGTCGACGCCCGTGGTGTTCTTCACCTCGGAGACCAGGTGCGCCACGATCGCGGCGTCCCAGTCGTCACCACCGAGGCGGTTGTCACCGGCGGTCGCGCGGACCTCGATCGTCGAGAAGCCGTCGTCGTCCTTGCCGACCTCCAGCAGGGACACGTCGAACGTGCCACCACCCAGGTCGAAGACGAGGATGTTCTCGTCCTCCTTGCCGCGCTCGAGCCCGTAGGCGAGCGCCGCAGCGGTCGGCTCGTTGATGATGCGCAGGACGTTGAGGCCGGCGATCGCGCCCGCGTCCTTCGTGGCCTGACGCTCGGCGTCGTTGAAGTACGCGGGGACGGTGATGACGGCGTCCGTCACCGGCTCGCCCAGGTACGCCTCCGCGTCACGCTTGAGCTTGCCGAGGATGCGCGCGCTGATCTCCTGCGGCGTGTACTTCTTGTCGTCGATCGTGACCGACCAGTCCGTGCCCATGTGACGCTTGACGGACGTGATCGTGCGGTCGACGTTGGTGACGGCCTGCCGCTTGGCGACCTCACCGACGAGCACCTCGCCGGTCTTGGAGAACGCGACCACGGACGGAGTCGTGCGCGACCCCTCCGCGTTCGCGATGACCGTGGGCTCGCCGCCCTCGAGGGTGGCGACCACGGAGTTGGTGGTGCCGAGGTCGATGCCGACTGCTCGTGCCATGTGTGTGCCTTCTTCCTGGAGCCAAGGGCTCCGACTGCGGTCGTTCGGGACGTCTTGAGTCCACCGGGCTCAAGTCTGCGGTGGGACGGGGTCCCGGGGCAACTGGAGACGGCGGAAGTTGAGTCTCTGAGGCTCAACCTTGGAGGCGGTGGGTTTGTTCCCGGGTGTCACCGAACCGCGCAGCAGACCCGACGAGCAGCTGAACGCGTGGCTCGCGCGAGCAGCCCACCGGTATGGGGTACATCCGCGTGCCCTGCTGGAGGAGTGCGGGGTCCGCATCACGCCACAGGCTCAGGCGCGCCTGCCGGAACTCTTGCTCGGCGAGCCCGGCGAACGCGTCGCCACCGCTCTCGGCATGCAGCCTCTGCACCTCGTCGAGTTCCGATCGCCGGTCGCGACTGCCCTAGCGGGAACACGCACCAGGTACCGCTCCGAGTTTCTGAAGGCGAGCCCTCGCCGAACGAGCGCCGGGTCGCGCTGGTGTCCGCTCTGCCTCTCCGATGACGGCGTCTGGAGGGACAGTTGGACCGACCCGTGGCACCTCGACTGCGCGGTCCATGGTGTCCGCCTCGGTGACCGCTGTGCGGGCTGCTACACGAAGCCGTTCGCTGAACCCGCCTGGCTGACGAGTACGGACGAGCCACACCTGTGCCCCAGCTTCGTCACAGGGACCGACTCCTACGGCAGATATCGACACGGATGCCACGTCGACCTCCGCACCATGCCTACCGGACCGGCGCCCACGGGTGGACTCGAAGCTCAGGCGTACCTGTTCGACCTCGCGCTCTTGGCGCACGCCGAACCGACCAGTCTCGTGCTCGCGTGCGGCGTCGAAGGCGAGGCGGAGACGGTCATCGAGGCAGCGTTCGAGATGGCTGGAGCCCTGACCGCCGGTCGCCTCGGCAAGGACTTCGAGGGAGACGCCGAGCTGGAGCGTTACGCACGGAACGTCGCAGCGACGGTTCTCCGCCAGCCGGACGCGGCTCACGCGTACGCCCTGGCGATCAAGCACGGGGCCCTTGGTGGCGACGACGAGCTCATACCGATGGGACCGAGGGCGTCCGTCCGCGCTCGACCGCGAAATCCCCTCCTCACCGCAGTTCGCCTTCGAGACCTGCATGAACGTGTCTCGCTCGGCTACGAGCTGCGGTTCCGGCTGGGATCCGAGCGACCGAGGTATCCCGACGACTGGAACACGTCCGATCGCACGCTGCAGGAGATCGATCGGCGACCGGCCCTGCCCATGGCGTGGATTCCTCAGCAGATCTGGTCGGGGGCGCTGGCGTTCGACGCGCCCGACGACTTCGGCATCGACTCACCGACCGGACGCACCTTTGCGTCCATCGCACTCGCTCGCTACGGCACGACGCGGCCGTGGGCGGTCATCGCGACGAACCTCGGCTTGCCCGCGCACTCCGCACCCGCCTACCACCGCCACTGGAAGAGGATCCACGACAGTGGGCGCTGGCCGGAGTACCTGCGCGCTGTCGACGGCCTCTTCAACCGGCTCCACGAGGAGCCGCCTCCGATCGACTATGAGCGCCGGCGGCTCGCCTGCGGAGACGGTCTGGGCCTTCGCGCGATCGCTCAGAAGGTCCTGGCCGAGTTGCCCGAGGGTCGAGGTCCGGAGACGGCGATCGCAGTCGCGCGAGTCTTCTGGGCCAAGTACACCGGAGGGTGCCTCACGATGGCGCACCCTCCGCTTCGGTCCGAACGGCCAGGCCGCCACTCGGGCACGACGACGCCGCAGGTCTGCTAACGGTCCGATCCGGCCTACGCTCGAGCGCCGCCGATGATGACGGTCCCTTCACTTGGTACCCGACTTGACTGCCCGACACAGCACGAGGCTTGGGGGTCGAGCCGGTTGCGAGGCTGGGCGACGCAGAGCTGACCGCTAACCTCTGTGCGCGCATCGAGCTCCGCGCGGCCGTTGCAACCCTCCAGTGGGCCGAGCTGCGTACGCTCCGCGATCCACACCGCACCAGGCGAGGGTTCGCCGACCACCTTCGGCTGGCTCTCAGTGACGACTCCTCACGCATCCCGGCGGGTCTGATTCAGCGATGCTCGGCAGACTTTGACGTCCTGACCAACCCGGAAACGAGCCGGACTACCGAGCGAACGCCCGGTCCACTCGGTACGGCGATTCGCCACACCATGTTGCATCGCAGAATCGGCTCGAAGGCCCGCAGGCTCGAGCAGTGGAACCTGGACTTCTGACGGCGAGCTCCGCGGGCAACTCCCGCCCTATGCTCCCGGCGCGAGAAGCGGTCCACCCGCACGGACCGGTCGTGTGCGAACCCGACGACCGTGATCGCCAACTGCGCCAAGACCGGCTGCATCGCGCTCACCTCCGGGCGGTGATCCGGATTGTCGGGGAAGGCGACCGCAGCGAGCGTTTCGTCGGCAGCGACCCAGCGAAGCGCACGCACTACGGCGACGCCGACGTGGCTATAGACCTGCTCTCAGAGCGCGCCGGTCGAGCGCACGCGAGCTCGAGCAAGCGGATTCTGCTCGAGCAGAATCGCGCACGGCATCCCGCACCGAAGAGCAGTCGGAGTACCTCCGTCAGCCTCCGCGGCATTAGCCCCCGCCGACCCTCTTCGGCAGCGGGACGGTTGTCGCACTTCCATCCAGCCGCCGGCCCTGCCCCTTCCCACCCCGCCCGTGTCACCAATGCCGCGGACCAGGACAACTAGTCTCGGACAACAAGGCCACCCGTCGAGCGCTTCGGCGGCAGAAACCCGTATCGGCCGAGCCCGTTCGTCTTGGTGAAGACGACGTCGACCGCGTCGGGTCCGAGCGGCTCGGTCGGATCGAGGTTCTCCATCACGATGACCTGACCGTCAAAACTGCGTTGTATATCGCGGTAGAAATCCCGAACGATCCCTGCTGGAAGCGATTCATCGAGTAGCGCGGGTGAGCCCGACTCGGGGGGCCGGTACGTGACGAGGGGCGAGTCGAGAACGACGAAGCCCGGGTGCGCGATGTCTCGGTCAAGGCAGTATTGGGCCAAGCCCAAGGTAAACGCAGCGTGAAGGATCGCACGAACACCCTTGCCATGGGCGGAACGGTACTGATCGTCGGCCACAATATCTTGAGCTGAGCGGTCATATCGAACCGAGGATGAATCTGGATACCCCCACGCTGCGAGTCGCTTTGCGATCTCGGCTGAGAACTCACTGAGCGCAGTGAGATTCAATCCATTGGACACGACCGCGACGTCGGCTTGCGTCACGTCAGCGATCTCCGCTTTCAACCGGTTCAAGTCTGCGATCTGTACATACAATTGCAGCGACATTTCAACGCCGCTCTTTATCGCCATCAATTCGCGCAGTGTCGTGTCTCCGGGGCTCAAATCCTCATCCAGGGACTGAAGCCGTGCGGCCAGAGCATTGGCTCGAACCGCAGCATTGCGCCACGACCCGCGGGTTTCCTCACCGCGCCGCGCCAATTCCTCCAGTGTGAGTGCCAGGTCGGAGCGAAGCTCGTTGGTTCTAGCGATCTCAGCGTCCACCGAATCCTCGAACGCCGTTCCATCGACGCTGTGCGAATGGTTGTACCGTTGGTCTGCAACTTCCGCACCGCAAAATTGGCAAGCTCCCGGGGTGAAGAAGCCAAGGAGTACGCCCGCCTCTTTGATGGTGGCCAGTCGCTCGAGATCCGAGTCGTACTGCTCGCTCAGTAGACCGAACCGGCCTTGCAGTGCACCGACCTCCGCGAGTTCCCTCCTGGCACCTTGTGCCGCCTGCTGAACTTCGCGGGTCTGCTCGGCGAGAGCGGCACGTTCGGCGAGAAGCCCCTCGACCGCCGACGTCTGATCCTCAATCGCTCCGTTCAGTCGAGCCAATTGATCACGAAGTTGCCCCTCCTCTGGTGCATCGGCAAGTTGTGCTTCGAGATCGCTGAGGAGGTGGTCGATCACCTCAATTTTCGCTCCCGTGGTCCGCGCGCTCGTCGGTGCGTCCTGGGCTGCAACGATCGACGAATCGTCCTCTGCCTCGAGGAGTAGCTTGAGTGTCGAGATCTCCTTCGTCTTTGTTGTGTACTGCCCTGTGATCGCGGGCGCCACGTCGGACTGCATCTTAGTTTCATCGATGATGCACAAGTGGACGAGGTCGCGGAAGCTCAGCGAGACCGTGGCTCCCTGCGCATTTTTGCGGATGAGAGCTTTATCAAGGTCCAAATGCTTGAGCAGGAACATCGACAGATTCTTGTCGTTCTTCGGGTTGTGCTTGGCCGCCAAGTTCTCATCTGATACGGGAAGCGGCCCACTGCGCAGGTCGGAGCGATATAGAGAGAAGGCGCCCCCAGCGACACTACGCGAAATTGTCACAACCTCACCCGTCGGCAGCTGGACACCCAAAAGGACGGTGGAGTAACTGGTACGCTCGGGAATCTCCTTAAGAGACTTACCGCCGAGCATGAAATCGATCGCCTCAACCATGAAGGACTTGCCGGTGTCCGACGGCCCCCGAATGAGAGTTAGACCGGCCCCGAATTCGACAGTCGAGAGGGGCACATTCGGTCCCCACAGCGTGATGTGGAGCAGTCGCAGTCGACTCATCCCAGTCTCTCCTCGGCAGGCAAATTCTCGAACTCCTCTGCCCATCGCCCTGACACGTCCCGGATCGCCGCCCGAAGGTCAGCATCCGACAAGTCGCCGAAACGGTTGATGACCCATCGCGCTCGCTCGGAAAGTCCGCGCGCGTATGGGGTCTCCAGCAGGCTGAGAAAGGGATGCGCACCCTCGGCTGCGATGAAATCGATGCCGTCTCGGACTACGCAAATCTCCGCCAGGCCCACCCGAGTGAGCACCTCCAGGCCGAGCGTTAGTTGACCTCGCTTCACGCCTAGTTCACTGGAGCGAATCGGGACCGGTGGATGGAGACTCGAGGGGCCGCCGAGGTCTTCGCTGTGCAACAGGCCGTGATCCAGCAAGACAAGTTGATTCAGGCCGAGGCTGCGCGGGAACGCCTCGGCAAGAAGCGTCAATACGCGAACCGCCACCTCTAGAGGTCCATTGAGCGGACTGCTCATGACTGAGCCAGCAGCCACGTCAACCTGTCCTCGTTCGCCAACTGGTGGCAAATTCCTTTTCGGTCATCAGTCTGAGAAATCGTCGTAAGCGCATGTGCGCTCAGATTGATGTATGTAGAAGTTTGCAGCACCTGCGTCAGGCGTTCCATCGAACTCGTGTGATCGGCTTCGGCGATTTCGACGACGCCGGAGTGTACATCGTCCTGCAATGCCTCGAAGGTTCCCGGGGGCACGGCGTCACGCGCATGAAGTCTCAGCGATTCTGCAGAGTAGAACGACTCGCGCTGCCGCTGGAAATGTGCCGCTAGGCGAGGTTGACTCTGAAGCGTATCCAGAGTCAGACCTTCCGCGGGCCAAGCCTCGCGGTAGACCTCCATGAGTTGTGCGACGTATCGAGCCTCTGACCGATGAATAGTTCCCGGCGCGCCTGTTACCGCCGGCCGCGGCGGAAGCGGCCCTCCGAATCGAGCGACATGGTATGGCGTGGCTCGATGCGTTTCGATAGCATCGACGAGCTCGATGGACTTGAACACGGTGAAGTCCGTCGCCGCAGCAAAATCGCGCACCTTGGCGTTCTGCGCCCTTCCGAGCCCCGCGGTGGCCGGCTTCGCGTTGTCGAGCTCTTCGAGGAATTTCTCACGGAGTTCCGTCGGCTTGCTCAGGAGGCGATTAAGACCTGTACCACACCCCTTGGGCGCCAAGAATGCGTAGGAATCCGGAAGTATATAGTGACCACTCACGACGCCATTGAGAATCTTAACCATCTCCGGAAATGCGTCTGCCCAGCCAAGCGGCTTCGCATAGTGCTTCCCCTGGAAGCAATCCCAAGCGCCCTCGAAGCCCTGGTCAGTCTTGAATGCAGCCACATCGGCACCCTTGTCGTTCGACCCACCGAGCCGTTTTATTTGGATATACGACGGCCTGATAGCTGTTGCCCACTCGCGGATGAAGTGTTCCCACTCCTCCGGTGAATAGAACGCGATGCGTTGTGCAGGTGTAACGGGCGGGCCCGAGATCGACACCGGTGCAACCGGCGGCGCGGGCGGCTCCAGTTCACTGAGCGGCGGGTGATCCCCTTCGTGAGAAGCTGCCGTGACTTGGGTGTCTGCCAAGTTGCTGCCCCCTCCCGGAACTGCGTCAGCCGAGCACCCGCACGGCTCGGATCGGCGTCGCCGCTGAGTCCGGCTCACCCTACTGCGACGTACGCACATAGCTCAGCGGCACACGGCACGCCCGACTGGCTCGATCATCAGCTGGACGCCGCCAGCCGCCCTGCGCGCCCAGCCGACGGCATGGACGGCCCAGCTCCGACTGGCGCCAACACCGGTCGAGGCTTCGGACGGAGAATAGGCGCGACCGCCGATGTCCCGTCGCTACGGGTTCTCGATGCGGCGTGACGCTCTCGCCGCCGCTTCGGACCGCCGGCGTTGCCCGTGTCAGCAACCAACACAGTCGACGCGCAGTCTCACGGCATCGCTCGCCGCGCAGCCCCCTTACGCGACCGGGACTCGTGGTAGCGACGAGTAATGTCTGCGACGTCGACACCTCCCTCGAGTGCCTTACGACCGAGGTCGTAGGCGCGCGCACTGAGCCCCTGGTACTGCACATTGCCGTTCTTGGTCCGACGGCAGAAGTAGGCCGCGTCGTCATCCTTGATCGCGAGGTGCTCGATGAGCGCGTACCCCTGTTGCTGCGTCAGCCCGAGCTTCTCTCCGAACTTGGTGAGCTTGCCGGCGTACTCCTCGAAGGGGTCCATGGACCGGTACGCCAACGCCTCCTCGTCGCGGCGCGCCTTGCGGACCGGGATGGCCTCGGCGGCCTTGCCGACGCGGAGCACGACCTCCTGTGCGTCACCTCCTGGAGCCACCGGGCTGATGCTCAAGGTGGCGAGGCCAGGCAAGATCCGCTGCCACTCCGCTCCCTTGCGCAGGGCAGCCTCCGCTCGGGCAACCTCGTTTTCGGTCGGAGGGTCGACTCGCCCTGTCGCTGCGCCGTCGAGGCTGAGCAAAGGACGGAGTCGAGCGCGTGCGTCAGGACCCCGTCTCGTGCCAGGCGCGAGGAGGGCCGCCACAGTCGCCAGTTCCTCCTCGACGAGGGCCTGCAACTGGTGCGGCGGCTCGGTGCTGACCGGGATGACTCGCCCAGGTAGGAGTTCGCTGAGGTCCAGGTGCAACTGGTCACGCAGGAGCCGACGGGCCACCGTGATACCGGATCGCATGTGCACCCATAGCAGTTGCTCGCTCATGACAATCGAGTCATGGGTGGCACAGTCACGGTCCTGCTTCAAGGCGGACAGTAGTGCCCGCTCGTCACTGCTCAGGACGTGGAGGTCATCGGCGGCGATACCGATGCAGCGTCCGAGGGAGTGCGTCAGCTCGTCACCCTTGTCGCGCACGGTGCCACGAGCCTGAAAGATGATGCTCTTGAGCAGCATCTCGAAGGAGTGTCCCAGCAACATCGGCACAGCGTGATCGCGTGCTGTCGGTGAGGGCCGGTTGAACAGCTCGATCGCCAACGTCAGCGACTCGATCGCGGTGTCGAGGTACATCGCCGCCTGCCGCCGCATCCGCATGACCCCCCATTATGGGTGGCGCCCGACGCCGGGGCAGGTCGCGATGAGCTGAACGCCCGGATGCGCGAGGACTGGGTGTCCGCTCCGCCGCGGTCTTGAGCGGTAGATCGGCTCGCCCTCGCGCCCACCGCTGAGGATCCGGACACGAAGGTGAGACAGCGGCCGCCTCCCGCTCCTGTCAGGGCGCAGGTCAGAGCGCCACGCGGCGGACAAGTCCGGTGAGTTCCTACACGACCCCTGCCCCTCCCGCCGCCGCCCGGGAGACTCGTCCCGGGTCACGGGGTCTAGGAGGGCGACGCCCACCGTCAGCGCGGTCCGTCGCGACAGGCGACGACGACCGGTCGGGTGGACGCTGCGCGCGCCGCGCGCGCGACGACGCCAGACTGGCGCGGTGCCGAGCCGCCGTCGCGTCCGTGTCCTGCTGATCGTCCTGACGGGGACGATCGTCGTCCTCTCGCTCGGGGCCGTGCTCGTCGAACGCGGCCTGGTGTGGCCGAACCGTCTGTTCGCAGCGCGCTACGACGTGCGGGGGGTCGACGTCTCGGCGTGGCAGGGAAGCGTCGACTGGCCGACGATCGCCCGGCAGGACGTCGACTTCGCGTACGTGAAGGCCACCGAGGGCTCGTCGTTCGTCGACCGGGAGTTCGAGGCGAACCTGCGCGGGGCGCGTGAGGCCGGGCTGCTGGTCGGTGCGTACCACTTCTTCAGCTTCGAGAGCAGCGGCGAGGCGCAGGCGGAGCACGTGCTCGCGACGGTGCCGGACGAGGAGGACCTGCTGCCCGTCGCGATCGACGTCGAGTACTACGGCACGTTTTTCGCCGACCCCCCGGACGCGTCGCAGGTCCGCCCCGAGCTGACCGCGCTCATCGCGACCCTGCGCGAGCACGGCATCGAGCCGATCATCTACGCGACCGGCAGCGCGTACGACCGGTACGTCGCCGGCCACTACCCGGGCACGCCCATCTGGATCCGGTCGGTGGCCGTGCCGCCCACCCTGTCGGACGACCGGGCGTGGACCTTCTGGCAGTACTCGAACCGGGACCGCCTCGACGGGTACGACGGCGAGGAGTCCTTCATCGACATGAACGTCTTCGACGGCGACCTCGACGACCTGCGCGCCCTGCGGTAGGCCAGGCGGAGCCAGGTCACGAAGCGGGCCGGTCCGCCTCCCGCTCGCCCTGGACGAAGCCGACCGCGATGCCCGGGTGGTCGAGCACGAGCCCGGCGTCGTCGTACGTGAGCACCGCCCTCCTTGACGCGCCGCCGCCCGCGGACGCTCCGCACCAACGGGCAGCCGCACGCCGCGGCCCTGTCCACCCCTCCGCCCGGACCCCACTCTGGGAGGTGACGGACGAGCGCGGAGGCACACGATGGAAGTGACCTACCTGACCGGCGGGAAGCAGCTCACGGTCGACCCCGCGCTGCTCGTGATCGCGTGCGACCCGCGCACGCTCGGACCGGTCATGAGCTTCACGCCCCAGGAGCGGTGGCTGCTGGGCTCCCTGCGCAACTTCACGTTCTACACGACGTGCCTGCGCGTGCGTCCGCGTCGCGAGCAGGACCGGACCGTCATCCTCGCCCCCGACCTCGTGGAGCCCCAGACGGGCCTCGTGCAGGGGTACCGCAACGAGACGGCGAAGCAGTGGGGCCTGCCGGCCGCGAACGGTGCCGCGACGAACGTCGTCACGACGTACCAGATGGTCGGGATCGGCGGCGCGTCGGATCCCGCGGGCCTCGCCGCCCAGCGGACCAGGTTCCTGGACGACCCGCCGTGGTGGTGGCCGTTCGAGCCCGGCGTCCACGAGATCGTGCAGGTCGACGAGGACCAGAACGGCGCGCTCCGTCCGGCAGTCAACCCGCTGCTGACGCCGTACTTCAACCAGTTCCCCGCGACCGCCCTCGCGGACGGTGCCCCGTGGGCGTGGCTCGACATCCAGGGCGAGAACGACACGGTGTACGTCCACGCGTCGACGTGCTTCGAGTCCGTCCTGCACTGCTGGTCGTACCTCAACATGCTGCTCGCCGCGAAGCCGGCGCTCCTGGAGGGTGACAAGAGCAAGCCGATCGTCGTCATCGGCGCCGGCGTGAGCGGGCTGCTCGTCGCGCAGCGCTTCCTCGGCGCGGGGTTCACGGACGTCAGGCTGCTGGAGCGGACGAACCGGTACGCCGGCAAGACGCACTCGCTGCAGGTGCCCGACCAGAACGCGACGACGATCGCCGAGCTCGGCACCTGCTACCTGTCCTCCGCGTACGACGACATGGTGCAGGCGCTCGCCGAGTTCACCGCCGGGAACTGCCGCGTGCCCGTCGCGCACGGGCCCGGGCGCGGCATCGTCGCCCGCGTCCCGCCGGACATGCGCGAGGAGGTCATGACCTTCGGCGACTACGGGCTGATGGTCGCGTGCCGGCGCCTCGGACTCACGTGGCCGTGCACCGACGCGGGACGCGACGCCGCCTACGCCGCGCTCGTGGTGGCCGTCGGGATCTACCTCGCGCTGCGCACGGAGATCTTCCGCAGCCTCGACGGTGTCATGCCGCCCTCGAGACCGACACGCGACCCGTACCGCATCTTCTCGACGACCTTCCAGCAGTTCCTGGACGCCCACGACATGGGCGTCCTCACGGGCTACCTGGTGTACGCGTACCAGGTGCAGGGGTACGGCGACCTCGACAAGATCCCCGCGTACTACGGCCTCGTCTGGATCACGCCGGACATGGCGTGGCCGTTCGGCTCGACGAGCGGCGTCACGGCCTGGGCGAAGGGCTGGGAGGACGTCTGGGACCAGATGGTCGAGAAGTGCGGCATGAACATCCAGCTCGACACCCAGGTGCTGGGCATCCGCCGCTGACAGGGCGACTGCGCTCTTTCCCTGGGGCCGCGACCGCCTCGACGGGTACGACGGCGAGGAGTCGTTCATCGACATGAACGTCTTCGACGGCGACCTCGACGACCTGCGCGCCCTGCGGTAGGCCGGACGGCGACGGTGCTCCACGCCCGCTCGACGTGGAGCACCGCCCGTCGGCAGTCGCGCCGGACCCGCTCAGGCGCTCAGAGCGTGAGGACGACCGTGGAGATGCTCCGCGCGGGGACGTCGACCGTCACCTGGCTGCCGTTGACGGCCGTGGTCCGAGGTGCCCGGCTGGAGTACTGCGACGTCATCGTGTGGAGCGCCGACCTGACCGCCTGCGGCGCCTGGACGACGGCGCCGTTCACCGCGCTGGTCGAGCGGTTGAGGATGACCAGGGTGATCTTGCCGTCGCCCTGGTAGGCCGTGATGTCCAGCGGCGACGCCTTCGAGCTCTCGGTCACGCCGATGCGCTGGTCTCCCGGACGGACGTACCTGGAGTACTGCGAGAACGCCCAGCCGCGCTTGAGGACCGCGCCGCCGGTCGTCCCGAACGCGGACTCCCCGTCACCGATGAAGGAGTAGTAGCGCCGTCCGTACCACCAGACGTACGCGCTCCAGTTCGCCTCCATCGTGCGGTTGACCGACGGCATGATCACGTCGAGGGTCTCGTTCCAGACGGCGGCGTTCGACGGGTCTCCCCAGATGTTCGACCCGTTGCCGTCGGCCTGGTGGTAGTTCCACTCGGTCATCCACTGGTTCTTGCCGTACTGGGCGGCGAGCGGGTACCGGGAGAGGTTCGGCCCGTTCTCCTGGCCGTAGATGTGACCGCCGATGTACCCGATGTTGTTGCGGGCGGTCGCGTCGTTGAGGGTGGGGTCGGTGTAGGCCCGGTTCGTGCCCAGCGACTCGGCGACCATCAGCTTCGTGTCCTTGATCTTCGTGCCGTGGTCGCGCACGAAGTTGCGGAGGGTGTCACCCGTCCACGCCATCGAGTCGTAGTCGGGGTGCCAGTCGGGCTCGTTCTGGACGGACGTGACGTCGATCGTCACGCCCTGGCCCTTCATGTACTGCACGTAGCTGTTGAGGTGGTTGGCGTAGTCGCCGTAGCGCGAGGTCAGCAGGGTGCCGCCGTTGACCCGGCTGTTGTTCGACTTCCACGCGGCCGGCGCCGTCCACGGCGAGGCGAGGATCTTGACCTCCGAGCCGTACGACTTCGCCGTCCGCAGCGCGCTGACCTGCGTGCCCCACTCGCTCGACACCGGCGAGATCCCGGTGCGGACGATCGACAGGCCGAGCTGGTTGTCGCCCATCCCGACGAGCGTCTGCGTGTCCGCGGTCGACCACGCACCGCCCCAGATCGACACGGCGGCACCGAAGCCGTCGATCGTCTGGTACTTCGTGCCCGTGTTCACCGTGATGTCCGCGGGTCCGCCCGCCGGCGGGGTCGGCGTCGGCGTCCGGGTGGCCGACGGCGTGGGGGTCGGTGCCACCGTCGGCGTCGGTGTCGGCGTGGGGGTGCCGCTGGCCGACCCCGTGCAGGTGGTGCCGTTGAGCGCGAAGGAGGTGGGCACCGGGTTGGCGCCGCCGTACGTCCCGTTGAAGCCGAACTCCGCCGACGCCCCGGTACCGAGCGACCCGTTGTACGAGGCGTTCCGTGCGGAGACGGCGGCGCCGCTCTGGGTGACGTCGGCGCTCCAGGCCTGGCTCACGGTCTGACCTGCGGGGAAGGTCCAGGTGAGCAGCCAGCTGCTGACCGCGTCACCGAGGTTGGTGACCTTGACGCCGGCCGTGAACCCGCTGTTCCACTGCGAGGCGACGGCGTAGTCCACCCGGCAGCCGCTCGCGGCGGACGCCACGGGCGCCTCGGCGACCGTCACACCCGTGATCAGCGTCGCCGCCGCCAGAGTGACCGCCCATGTCCGGCGCGATCTTGGAGATCTCCGCATGATCCGTCCCATCGTCGTTGGTCGTCCGATGTGCGCGCGACCGTCCCCGCTGACAGTCGGCAGACAAGACCCGGATCCGCCGGTCTGCGTGACTGTGTCGAGGCGGGATCCGTCCTGTCCAAAGCCAGTTGTGAACGATCACAGTCCGGCACCGCGAACTCTCGCACGGGCCTCGAGAGGCACGCGATCGCCCAAACGATTAGGTGCTGCGGGGCCGCCCAGGCGCATCCATCTCGATCGCGTGCGGACAGAGCGGCCGGCTCATCCCGTGGCGACGCCACGCGCCGCCGTGCCACCGTCGCGCGGTGACGACGCGGATGCATGACGACGAGCTCGCGGTCGACGCCGACCTCGTGCGCGCCCCGCTCACCGAGCATCTGCCCGACCTGGCCGAGCAGCCACTGCGCCGCGCCGCGTCGATCGGCGAACCTGCGCGGGGCGCGTGAGGCCGGATTGCTGGTCGGTGCGTACCACTTCTTCAGCTTCGAGAGCAGCGGCAGGGCGCAGGCGGAGCACGTGCTCGCGACGGTGCCGGACGACGAGGACCTGCTGCCTCTCGCCATCGACGTCGAGTACTACGGGACGTTCCACGCCGACCCCCCGGACTCCTCCCAGGTCCGCCCGGAGCTGACCGCGCTCATCGAGACCCTGCGCGACCACGGCGTCGAGCCGGTCGTCTACGCGACCTCCAGCGCGTACGGACCCACCTGGCATGCCCGACCGCAGATCTCGTGGAGCCACTCGGATGAGTTCCTACAGCCGCTGCTGAGGGTTCGCATCGAGCCCGTCCGCGTCGCGTCAGCATGTCCGGCCGCCGACCTGCTGGGCATCGAGCGAGTCCCATCGCAGGTCACAGCACCGCGGCGCCCGCACTGGGCTGAGGCCGCCTGACGCACCCTGTCCGGTGGATGTTGCGGCCCGTCCTCGGCTCAGAGCACAGAGATCTCGTCGCCGAGGGTGATCACACCCGGTCGGCTGACGTCGGCGTAGACCGCGAGGTACAGATCTCGCTCGGAGCCGAGCGACCGGAGCCATGGGGCACGCGGGCTGGTCCCGTCCTGCTCGACATCGATCATGCGGCACCGTGGGATCCGCTCCACGACCGTCAGCGCGGCGGACCCGAGGGCGATCTGGTGGCCGACCCACGTCTCCTCGACGAACGGCGTCTGCGTCTCCACGACGATGTTGACGCGCAGCCGCCGAGGGTCGTCGCTGCCGCCCCACCGGGCCGCGCACCATGCGATCGTCGCGGTGCCGACGAGGGAGACGGCACCGGCGTCCTGGTGCGAGACGGCAGCCTCGGGCAGGATGCGCTGATCGCTCCCCATGGCGGTGGTGAGGTGCCGGTCGAGCAGCGGGTCGCCCACGAGCCAGCTCGTGTCGTCCGAGCGAACCTCGACCTGGCCGTCCGCCGTCGTCGACGCCGTGTAGCGCACCACGGCGTCCCGCCGGCGGAACCGGCGGGTGTCCTTGACCGACGCGAACCTGCCGTCGCCGTCCACGACGGCGTACCAGCGGTCCCCGTGGAACCCGCGATGGTCCAGCTCGGCTGAGGCCAGCGCCTCTCCACCCATCGACTTGACCGGGTAGCGGCGCAGGGAGGGGTGCGGCACACGTGCCCGGACAGCGGGCGGGACAGAGCCGCGAGCCCGGCATCACCCGTCCGGCGGAAGCGGTCGCACACACGAGGGAAAACCGGATGAACTGGTGCGTATCGTGCCAAACGGGCCGCTACGGTCGGCTGGCACCCTCCCCCGACACAAGGAACTTCGATGCCCCGAACCATGCGCTGCTTCGCGTACGCAGTGATGCTCGCCGTGATCGCCGCCCCAGCCTCCGCCGCGCACGCGGCCACCCCCGACCCCGTCCTCGACATACTCACCGACGCCCTCGACGTTCCGGCGGTCGAGGCTGCGCTGAGCGACGTCGCATCGACACGTGCCCGCCCTGGCGTTGCGGCCGCGCACGTGGGCCGGCACGGCAGCGCCTCGGTGCCCCAGGACGCCGCCCGCGACGTCGTGCTCAGCCACGCGTCGGGCCCGACTCTGGCGGTAGGCCTTCCGTCGGGCGAGACGGCCGACGCCGCGCAGACGGTAACGGACGGCGTCGTCGCGTTCGACAACAACGACGGTTCTACGACAGTCCCCATCGTGAAGGACGACGCATCCGTGCAGATCCTGACGATCGTCCACGACGCGACCGCTCCCGAGAGGTACAGGTACGAGCTCGACGTTCCGGTCGGGTCGCGACTTCAGCAGGAGGCCAGCGGCGCCATCGTCGTCCTCACAGCGGCAGGCGCGCTCGTCGGCGGTGTGGCACCGCCGTGGGCCTACGACGCGACCGGGGCGCCCGTGCCCACGCGCTTCGAGATCGAAGGGACCTCCTTCACCCAGGTGGTCGAGCACCTCGCTTCGGAGACGACCTATCCTGTCGTCGCTGACCCGTTCCTGGGGGTGGCGATGGTGTCGTCCTACCGTTGGGAGACCAGCACGCGCATCCTCGTGACGCCCACCGCCTGGGCCAGAGCCGTCTACCCGGGCAACGTCGCCGGAGCCCCGATTGCGGGGAACCCCGGCTTCGACGAGCTGCGCGCCAAGCAGACGTCGAGCACGTACCGCAACCGGCTCGGGTCTTCCGCGCGGAACCAGTACATCTGCCACGTCGCGGGCGCCCCGTTCAAGTCCACATGGAACCTGGAGACGAACCGCGCTGACAAGGGCTATCTGGGCTTCATCGCCTCAGGCTGCAACTAGGAGCTGTCGACATGTCCGCTCGTCATATCCCGTTGGCCCTCACTCTCCTCGGAGCCGCCCTGCTACTGACCGCGGGTTCGCTCTTCTACTTCGGTTTCAGTGCGGCGGAAGAGACCCTCGACCTGCCCTACTCGCCCAGTCCCCTCCAGCTCGTCCTGGGCGGCCTCGGTGTCGTCTCGATCGTGCTGGGCGGCGTGGCCGCGATCCGTCGTGCCGCTGCGGGCACGGCCTGACCTGACCTCCGTACCCCCGTCGAGCTCGACACATCCGATCCGGCGCCGCTGAGATCCCTCATCGGCGCCGGGTCGCGATCGCTCTTCAGCGCCGGTGCCGGCTGCGACGACGATCATCCGAACGTCCGCCACAGGGCCTCCCTGGTGTTGATGCCCGCCCCGGTGCAGGTTCCGAGCTCGGGCGGACGGTTTCACGGTCGCGGCGGTCCCGAACGATCTCACCTCTCCTGCGCCGTGGTGGGTAGGGGTCGCGTAGCGCCACGCGCGTCCCAGGACGGCGGGCGTGGCGGGCGACCGAGTCGAAGCCGGGCCCGGACGCCCTGTGGGAGGGAAGCGCCCCGGGCGGGTTCGAGGTCGAGACGGTCGTGGCGCAGTGCGTCGCCGAGATCCGACGAGCCCGTCACTGAAGCTCCGGTCGGATCAGTCGAACTCCACCGCCGTGTCCCGCGGGTACTGGCCGCCGGCGAGCTTCACCAGCTGCGCGTGCGCGTACTCGCAGACGAGAGCATGGCGGTACACCATGCGCGGCACGTCGACGTTCGAGTCCATCCACAGGCTCATGCCGGCGAGCTTCCAGTGCCGGAAGGTGTCGTCGCCGGTGATGACGGCGAGGATCTCGAGGAAGGAGTCGTCGAACCGCATCGAGTGCACCGCTCGGCGGTACTCCTCCGAGCTGAGCGCCAGCGAGAACGGGATGTTCATGAAGCACAGCGCCGTCTGGATGTCGAGGCGGACCAGTCGCCGGCGATGCCGCTCGGCGTCGAGCGGCGGGATGTCCAGCTGACGGAAGTCGAGCGGGTCACGGGCGACGAGCGGCACGACGTCCAGCGCGATGAGCACGTCGTACACGTTGACGTCGTGCTCGACGACGGCCTGGTCGCCCAGCTCGGACAACGACTCGGGACGCAGCGTGACGGGCTCGATGCCCACCGGGGTGTTGCGGATGATGAAGTTCACCAGGTTCGTCTCGATGACGAAGTGGCGCAGCAGCAGGTCCACGGCGTCGGGTGACACGCACCGCCGCAGGAACCAGACGCAGAGGAAGTCCATCGTCCCCAGCGGCATCCACCGGAAGGGCAGGACGCGCTTCAGCACGCGGATGATCGTGACGAGCACCCGCGAGAGCACCATCGCGATCGGGTAGAGCCAGCGCCGGGACGGACGTCGCTGGTCGTCGATGATCTGCCGGACCACGGACCGGTCGAGCGGGACCGAGGGGTCGGCGAAGATCGCCTCCCACATGCTCGGGTCGGAGCGGACGAACTCCGCCACGTCAGCGATCCAGCTCTTCGAGCTGCAGCGCGTAGAGCCGGGCGACGACCTGCGCGCACCGCACGATCTCGTCGGCGGTCGCGTCGTCGATCAGGCCGGACGTCAGGATCGCCTCCATGTCGCCGGTGTGCGCGCCGTCCGCCTCCTGGTGGTACGTCATGAAGTGGACCTGGTTGTCGGCGAGGCCCAGCACCTCCTGGAACCGGGCCGCCCACTGCGCCGCGCGGCGGGCGCCCAGGCCCTCGATGACGAACATCGCGCCGAGCAGACCCGCCGGGTTCGGCTTGCTGGCGTAGGTGAAGAGGTAGCCCGAGAGGGCCTCCGAGCCGACGTTCTTGCGACCGTCACGCAGCTCCTGGCGCGACCCACCGAGCGCGACGTAGTCGGCCTCGAGCAGGAAGTGGTCCCGGTGCTCCTCCTCGGCGTGCTTGATGGCCGCCGCGCGCAGCTCGAAGTGGTCGATGTCGAAGCTGGACGCCGCACGCGCGATCCACAGCGAGCCGTCGATGACCTGCTGGCGCAGGTTGAACAGCAGCCGCATGTAGTCCTCGAGCGTGACGGTGCCGTCGTCGAGGCGCTGCAGCACGGGCACCTTGGCCAGGTGGTCCTCGAGCTCGAGCCAGACCTCGCCGAGGCGCTCGAGGAGCGAGGCGCCCGTGGGGTCGGTCCCGTCGGCCGTCGAGGGGACGGTCGAGGTGGCACTGGTCATGACGATGCTCCTTGCGGGCGGGTCGGGGCGACGACGGTGAGCTGGGCGAAGGCGAACGAGAAGCGGCCGGACTCCGGCACGGCGAGCAGGACGGTCTCCCCCGGCTGGAACCGACCCGTGCGCACCGCCTCCTCCAGTGCGATGAAGATGCTGGCCGACCCGGTGTTGCCGCGGGTCTCGAGGTTGGAGAACCACCGGTCGGTGTCGAGGGAGGGGATGCGACGGCGGAGCGCGTCGAACGCGACGTCCCGGAAGACGTTGGTGCTGTAGTGGCAGATGACGTGGTCGAGGTGGCGGACGTCGACCAGCCCGATGTCCACGAGCTCCTCGAACTGCGCGATCCCGGCCTGCGCGAGGTCGTCGAGCATGCCGACGTCCTGCCGCAGGACGAACATCCCCGCGGCCTGCGCGTCCGGGACGGCGACGTCCTGCCAGGTGCCGCCGACGCGGGTCTCGTCACCGCTCATGCCGGCGCGCATGCACACGGCGTGGTCGTGGGCGAGCGACACCTGCCGGATCCAGTCGACCCGCAACGAGAGCCTCGTGGGGTGCGGCTGGAACTCGACGACGACGGCCCCAGCCCCGTCGGAGAGCATCCACCGCAGGAAGTGCGCGTCCATGCCGGCGCGGAACCCCTCGTACCGACGCTGCCGCAGGCTGCGGCTCGGCAGCTCGGAGGCCACGACCGCCCCGCGCGGGTGGTCGCCGAGCCGCACCTTGCTGACCACCGCGTCCAGCGCCGCCATGCTCGAGGCGCAGACGCCCGACGCGGACAGCAGCTGCATCGGCCCGCCACCGAGCCGGCCGTGCACCATGTTGGCGAAGCCGGGCACGAGCACGTCGCCCATGGTCGTCGCGGTCGCCAGCATCCTCAGGTCTGATGCCTGGATGCCGCGATCACCGAGCGCCGCGTTGAGCGCCTTGACCGCGAGCTCCTCGTTGAGCTCGGTGGGTTCGCCCTGCTCGTCGAGGGCGTAGTGCCGCTGCTTGATGCCGTTGGACTGCAGGATGCTGCCGCGGATGCGTGCGGTGACGGCATCGTCTCCGCCGAGCCGAGCCGCCATGCCGTCGTTGTCCACCGGAGGGCCGGGCAGGTAGCGACCGAAGCCCGTCAGGTACGCGCGCGCGGTCGTCGTCATGGCGGGAGCCTAGGTGCGACGCACCGCTCCGGGGCCCGCTGCCCGGGTGACGACTGACTGCGTCGTGGCGCGCCGCGCGTCCGCGACCGACCTGCGGTGCCAGGCACCCACCTAATCGTTTGTGCCGTCGCAGTTGCCCGGCCTCCGTGCCAGGCTGACCTTGAACGCGCCGCGTGAACGTTCACAACGACGTGGAGTCGCGCCGCGCGGCCAGCTCCAGGAGGCTGACGACATGCACCGAACGGCCCGACGGCTGCTGCTCGCCGTCACGCTCTGCCTCGCACTGGCCGGAGGGGTCGTGACCCAGTCCGCGCCCGCCTCCGCCGAGAGCAACGGGGGCACCCGCGTCATGCCCCTGGGCGACTCGATCACGGAGGGCATCGGCATGTCCGGAGGCGGCGGCTACCGCGTCGGCCTCTGGCAGCGCCTCGCCCAGGGCGGCTACACCACGGACTTCGTGGGTTCGGGCTTCAACGGGCCGTCGAGCCTGTGGGACCACGACCACGAGGGGCACTCCGGCTGGAGGATCGACCAGATCGACGCCAACGTCGTCAACTGGGTGCGGACGTACCAGCCGCGCACCGTGCTGCTGCACATCGGCACCAACGACATCAGCCAGAACCGCGACCTGGCGAACGCGCCGAACCGGCTCGCGGGGGTCATCGACAAGATCACCAGCACGTCGCCGCAGACCGACGTCTTCGTCGCGACCCTCATCCCGGTCTCGTACGCGAACTCGCAGGTGCAGTCCTACAACTCCGCCATCCCCGGCATCGTGTCGAGCAGGGCCGCCGCCGGCAAGCGCGTGCACCTCGTCGACATGTACCGGGCGGTCAGCCTCTCCGACCTGCCCGACGGCGTGCACCCCAACGCGAACGGCTACGACAAGATGGCGGCCGTCTGGTACGCCGCGCTGCGCGCCGTGCCGGGGAGCATCGGCAACCCGTCCGGGGGCACGAGCCCCACTCCCACGCCGACCCCCACCCCGACGCCCAGCCCGACCTCCACCCCCGGCAACGGCCCGGTGGACACCTCGGCCTGGTACTCGCTCGTCAACCGCAACAGCGGCAAGGCCATCGACGTGTACAACCTGTCCACCGCGGACGGCGCCCGCATCACCCAGTGGTCCCGCAACGGCGGCAACCAGCAGCAGTGGCAGTTCGTCAGCACCGGCAACGGCTACTACCAGCTGAAGTCGCGACTGTCGGGCAAGGTCCTCGACGTCAGCGGGAACTCGACCGCCGACGGCGCGGCGATCCAGCAGTACGGCTCCCACGGCGGCAACAACCAGCAGTTCAGCATCCAGACGATCGACGGCTACGTCCAGCTGATCGCCCGGCACAGCGGCAAGGCGGTCGAGGTGCAGGGCGCCTCCACCACCGACGGCGGCAACATCGTCCAGTACTCCGACTGGAACGGCTCCAACCAGCAGTGGCAGCTGGTCCCGACGGGCTGAGGTCTGGGCTCGTCCCGGGCCGCCGTCCGTCAGCCCTGTGCGCTCCTCGAAACGAGGCGGTTACCCGGCGGCAGATCGTGCGTAACCGGGACATCACACCATCGAGTGATGGGGCCAGAGCTCGCGTCGCCGACGGCCGTGCCGGGCTCCGACACGGCCCGGACCGTCGCGACGCACTGCCCCTACTGCGCACTGCAGTGCGGCATGCAGCTGCACGTCACGCACCGCGCGGGGCACGAGCGGCCCGACGTGCGGCTCACGCCGTCGGACTTCCCGACGAACCGGGGCGGCCTGTGCGCCAAGGGCTGGTCGGCGGCCGACCTGCTCGCGCATCCCGAGCGGCTCACGACCCCGCTGGTCCGCACGATCGCCGGTGACCGCTCCTCGCCGCTGCGGCCGGCGACGTGGGACGAGGCGCTCGACGCCGTGGCCGCGGCCGTCCGGGCGACGCAGCGACGGTACGGCCGGGACGCGGTCGGGTGCTTCGGCGGCGGCGGGCTGACCAACGAGAAGGCCTACCTGCTGGGCAAGTTCGCCCGGACGGTGCTGCGGACGCGCTCGATCGACTACAACGGCCGCTGGTGCATGTCGTCGGCCGCGGCTGCCGCGACCCGCACGTTCGGGATCGACCGCGGGCTGCCGTTCCCCGTCGCGGACCTGGCCCTGGCCGACGTGCTGCTCCTCGTGGGCGCCAACCCGGCGGAGACCATGCCACCGCTCATGCAGCACCTCGAGGCAGGCCGCGAGCGCGGTGCCCGGCACGTGGTCGTCGACCCGCGCACCACGGCGACGGCGCGCACGGCGCACCTGCACCTGCAGCCCCGCCCCGGGACGGATGCCGCCCTGGCCAACGGTCTGCTGCACGTGGTGGCGCGCAGGGGCTGGGTGGACGAGGACTACGTCGCGACGAGGACGGCGGGGTTCGAGACGGTCCGCGAGGCGGTGACCGGCTACTGGCCGGACCGCGTCGAGCGGATCACCGGCGTCCCCGCCCGCGACCTGGAGACCGTCGCGGAGCTGCTCGGGACGGCGGCGACGGCGATGGTGCTCACGGCACGCGGCGCCGAGCAGCACGCGTCGGGGACGGCCACGGCACAGGCGTTCATCAACCTCGCCCTCGCGCTCGGACTGCCCGGCCGGCCGGGTTCGGGCTACGGGACCCTCACGGGTCAGGGCAACGGGCAGGGCGGGCGCGAGCACGGGCAGAAGGCGGACCAGCTGCCCGGGTACCGCAAGATCACCGACCTCGCCGACCGCGCCCACGTCGCGGGCGTGTGGGGCGTCGACCCGACGCGCCTGCCGGGTCCGGGGGTGTCCGCCACCGAGATGCTGCGTGCCCTCGGAACCCCCGGCGGGGTGCGGACGCTGCTGCTGCTCGCGTCGAACGTCAGCGTCTCCGCGCCCGACGCGGGCCGGGTCACCGACCGGCTCGACGCCCTCGACTTCCTCGTCGTCGCGGACCTGTTCCTCTCCGAGTCGGCGGCCCGGGCGGACGTGGTGCTGCCCGTCGCGATGTGGGCCGAGGAGGACGGCACGGTGACCAACCTGGAGGGACGGGTGCTGCGACGTCACCGGGCGCTCGAGCCGCCGCCCGGCGTGCGCACCGACCTGGACGTCCTGACGGGCGTCGCCGAGCGGCTCGGGCACGGGGACCTCATGACGACCGACGCGGCGGCCGCCTTCGACGAGCTGGGCCGCGCCAGCTCCGGCGGCGTGGCGGACTACGGCGGCATCACCTACGAGCGCATCGAGGACGAGCAGGGCGTGTTCTGGCCGTGCACCGACGCCGAGCACCCGGGCACGCCCCGGCTGTTCGAGACGCGGTTCGCCCACCCCGACGGGCTGGCCCGGTTCTTCCGCGCCGAGTACCGCGACACGGCCGAGCGCACCGACGCCGAGTTCCCCTGGGTGCTGACCACCGGGAGGCTGATGCGGCAGTACCAGAGCGGCACGCAGACCCGCCGGGTCGCGGCGCTCGCCGGCGACGAGGTGGGTCCCGACGGGTCCGTCGTGCCGCACGCCGAGCTGCACCCCGACCTGGCGCGCCTGTGCGGCGTCGTCGACGGCGAGGCGGTCCGGCTGCGGACCCGCCGGGGCACCGCGGTGTTCCGGGCGCGGCTCACCACGGGCATCCGCACCGACACCGTGTTCGCGCCCTTCCACTGGGGCGGTGGGTCCCGCGCCAACACGCTGACCGACGACGCCCTCGACCCGATCTCCCGCATGCCGGCGTTCAAGGCGTGCGCCGTGGCCGTCACCCCCGTCGCCGTACCCGCCACACCACCGACCGGTTCGCCTGCGGAGCACGTCCGTGCGCCGTGGCCGCCGGCCCGACCGAAGGGGCTCGCCTTGGACAGTCACCCGACCTTCCTGCAGGGCGTCTACGCGCTGACCGGGAAAGGACTCGCCGCACCGACCCTGATCGACCCGAGCCTGTCGTACACCGTGCCGGACGGCGCGGTGGCCCAGACGGTGTACTTCCGGGGCGGCAACAGCGCTGACGAGCTCGTCGTCGTCGTGCTGGTCCGCGACGGGGAGCCGATGCGGTACTTCCCCATCGGCGCCAAGAGCGACGTGCACGTGCCGCTGCGCGTCGTGGAGGACCTCGAGCCGGGTACGACGATCGAGCTGCACGCGGCCGGCGCCGCGGGGGTCTCCGGCGTCGTCGTCATCGACCTCGGCCTCGTGGAGGTGTGAGGTGGCCCGGCGCCGGCAGGGGGACGACGGCCGGCGCGACCTCGTCGTCGTGGGCAACGGCATGGCGGGTGCGCGCACCGTCGAGGAGATCCTCGAGCGCGGCGGCGCCGCGCAGTTCCGGATCACGATGTTCGGCGAGGAGCCGTACGGCAACTACAACCGGATCATGCTCTCGAACGTCCTGGCCGGCCTCGAGAGCGAGGAGGCCATCTTCCTCAACTCGATGGCCTGGTACGACGAGAACGAGATCACGCTGCACGCCGGCGTGCGGGTGGCGCGCATCGACCGGCACGCCCGCACCGTCCGCGCCGACGACGGCAGCCGCACGCCCTACGACGCGCTCGTCATGGCGACCGGCAGCAGCGCGTTCGTCCCCGACATCCCTGGCATGCGCACGGCCGGGCGCGGCTTCCACCAGGGGGCGTTCCGGTTCCGCACCCTGGACGACACCCGCGCGATGATCCGGTACGCGCGCACCCACAAGCAGGCGGTCGTCATCGGCGGCGGCCTGCTCGGACTCGAGGCGGCCCGCGGGCTGCAGACCCACGGGGTCGACGTCACGGTCGTTCACGGTCCCGGGCACCTGATGAACCAGCAGCTCGACGCCGCGGGCGGGTACGTCCTGCGGCGAGGCGTCGAGGCACTCGGGATCTCGGTGGTGACGTCGGGCCGGACGGTCCGGGTGCTCGGGGACACGGAGATCACGGGCGTGCAGCTGGGCGACGGGCGCGTCCTGCCGTGCGACATCGTCGTGGTGGCGGCCGGCATCCGGGCCAACTCGTCGATCGCGGCCGCCAGCGGGTTCCTCGTGGAGCGCGGCATCGTCGTCGACGACCAGATGCACGCGCTCGACGACCAGGGCACGCCCGACCCGACGGTGTTCGCCGTCGGTGAGTGCGTGCAGCACCGGGACCAGGTCTACGGTCTCGTCGCGCCGCTGTGGGAGCAGGCGCGCGTCCTCGCGGACGTGCTCACGGGCGCCGACCCGTCGGCGCAGTACCACGGCTCCCGCACCGCCACGAAGCTGAAGGTCGCGGGCATCGACGTCGCGTCGATGGGCATCACGACGCCCGAGCGTCCCGACGACGACCACATCGTCATCTCCGAGCCGCGCCGCGGGCTGTACAAGAGCGTGGTGGTGCGCGACGACCGGCTCGTCGGTGCGACGCTCGTCGGCGACCTCGAGAAGGTCGCTCCCCTCATCCAGGCGTTCGACCGCGGTTCGCCGCTGCCCGAGGACCGGATCGCGCTGCTGTTCGACCTGGGCACGGCGCCCGCCGCGGTGGGCGTGGCCGAGCTCCCCGACGAGACCACCGTGTGCAACTGCAACGGCGTGAGCAAGGGGACGATCGCCGCGTGCGTCCGCGGCGGCGTCACCTCCGTCACGGGTGTCATGGACGCGACCCGTGCGGGCAAGGGCTGCGGGTCGTGCAAGACGCTCGTCGGGCAGGTGGTCGAGTGGGCGGCGGGCGGCACGCTCGAGGTCGACGAGTCCGCCTCCTGGTACGTCCCCGGGATCCCCTACGCCAAGGCCGAGCTGGTGGCGCTGATCCGCGAGCAGGAGCTGCGCTCGGTCTCGGCCGTGTTCGCGGCGCTCGCTCCCGGCGGCGTCGAGGACGCGAAGTCGAAGATGGGGCTCAACTCGTTGCTGCGCACCCTCTGGGGCGCGGCGGTCGTCGACGAGCGCGACGGGCGCTTCATCAACGACCGGGTGCACGCCAACATCCAGCGTGACGGCACGTTCTCGGTGGTGCCGCAGATGAAGGGCGGGGTCACCTCGGCCGACCAGCTGCGCCGCATCGCCGACGTCGCGGACAAGCACCAGATCCCGCTGATCAAGCTCACCGGTGGCCAGCGGATCGACCTGCTCGGCGTGCCCAAGGAGGACCTGCCGAAGGTCTGGGCGGACCTCGACATGCCGTCCGGGTACGCGTACGGCAAGTCCTTCCGGACGGTCAAGACGTGCGTCGGCAGCGACTTCTGCCGGTTCGGGCTAGGTGACTCGACCGCGCTCGGCATCGCGATCGAGACCCGGTACCAGGGCCTGGAGAGCCCGGCCAAGCTCAAGCTCGCGGTGTCGGGGTGCCCGCGCAACTGCGCGGAGTCCTACGTCAAGGACGTCGGCGTCGTGGCCGTCGACGGTGGTCGCTGGGAGATCTGGGTGGGCGGCGCCGCCGGTGCGCACATCCGCAAGGGTGACCTGCTCACGACGGTCGACACCCCGGACGAGGTCATGACGCTCACCGGCCGCTTCATCCAGTACTACCGCGAGACGGCGAACTGGCTCGAGCGGACCTACGCGTGGGTGCCCCGGCTCGGGATCGAGCACGTCCGTGCCGTCGTGGTGGACGACAGCGAGGGGAACGCCGCGGAGCTCGACGCCGCCGTGCAGGCCTCCGTGGAGGCCTACAGCGACCCGTGGAAGGAGCGCGACGACCCCGCCGAACCCGGCCAGTTCCGCACCGCGCTGCCGCTGACCGTCCTGCCGCAGGTCCCGGTCCGATGAGTGCAGGTCCGACGAGCGCAGGTCCGACGAGTGCAGGGACGGACGCACGGGCCGTCGGCGGCGAGCCCGGTGCGGGTCCGCTCGACACCGTGGCGGGACCCCCCGCCCCACGCGTCACGACCGCCGGCGGCGGCGGGCCGCACGTGGTGGGACCACTGTCCGAGATCCCGGTCGGCGAGGGCCGCGCCTACGCGGTCGGCGGCCGGCAGGTGGCGGTCTTCCGGCTGCGCAGCGGCGCCCTGCGCGCGCTCGACGCGGTGTGCCCGCACCGGGGAGGTCCGCTGGCCGACGGGCAGATCGACGCCGAGGTCGTCGTCTGCCCCCTGCACGCGCACGTGTTCGACCTGGGCAGCGGTGCATGCCGCTCCGGGCAGGGCGACGTGGCGTCCTACGCGGTCCACCTCGAGGAGGACCAGGTGGTCGTGGTGCTGCCCGGCTAGACCTCGTCCGACAGGGGCTCGGTGAGCTCCTCGAGCGGCCCGACCTCACGGACGGCGCGATCGACGAGCGCACGGATCACTGAGCTCGGCCACGCAGGTCCGAGCACTGGCACGTGCTGGACGCTCAGAATGCTTGTCGCCGCATCCGGGGCGCCGTGCGACGATCGCGGGCGTGATGCTCCGCGACGCGACCGGCGACGACCTCGACCTGCTGCTCGACCTGCTCCTCGAGGCGTTCAACTGGGACGGGACGCCGCGGTTCACCCGCGCCGAGGTCGTCGCGGACCCCCACACCGAGCGGTACCTCGCCGGGTGGAAGCGCCCGGACGACTTCGGGCTCGTCGCGACCGACGACGACGGCTCCCCGCTCGGAGCCGTCTGGGCGCGCGCCCTGCCCGCGGCCACGCCCGGCTACGGCTACGTGGCGGACGACGTCCCCGAGCTCGGCATGGCCGTCGCCCGTCCCCACCACGGCCGGGGCGTGGGATCCGCACTCCTTGCCGGCCATCTCGAGCAGGCCCGCGACCTCGGGTGGCGGGCCGTGAGCCTCAGCGTCGAGGACGGGAACGCCGCCGCTCGCGCGCTCTACGCCCGGCACGGCTTCGTGACGGTGGGGCGCAACGGCGACTCCGACACGATGCTGCGCGAGCTCTGAGCACCGCGGAACCCGCCCTGCACGCATCGCAGGATCGCGGCGATGCCCGTCGCCCTTAGACCCTGGACGCTCGCTGATGGCCCCTCGTTGCACGGGTGCCGACTACGACACGCAGCGCGGCTCCCTACAGAAGACCATCACGGCGTCCCCGTACTGCCGCTGGACGAGGACCGCGGGACGGTCCTGCGCGTCGGTCGCCAGGAACGGCACGTACTCGCTGGACGACGTCGGTGGGGTCCACGTGGACAGCAGAGCGGACCGCACGTCCGAGCAGGCGCTGTCCGTGCAGGCGTGCAGCTGCACGCCCTGCCCCGCTGTCGCGACCAGCGGCCACCCGGTGCCGTCGACGACGAGCTGCGCGCCCCGGGCGTCGCCACCGGGCAGTCGCGTCGACGTCGTCGTCGAGCACGCGGCGTCGACGCAGCCCAGCAGCTCGATCCCACCGTCCGACAGGTCACGGTGCAGGACGACGGGACTGCCGTCGTCGCGCAGCGCGAGCGCGAGCACGCGCGAGTACCCGTAGTCACCTCCCTGCCCGTAGTAGAGGGAGTCGTGCTCGGTGTCCGGCTCCAGCACCTGCACGTCCGTGAGGGCGCTGCTCCCCGGCTCGACCCGGGCGAGGTGGAGCACCGCCCCCTGTGAGCGCAGCACCCACACGGTGCCGTCGGGCGCGATCGCGACGTCCACGACGTCGTCCCCGGAGGTCGACCCGAGCGGGACGGTGACGGGTTCGGGACACCGGGCGGTCGCGCACAGGGTCAGCGCCAGCTCGCGGTCGCGGGGGCCACCGACCGGGTGGACGGCCGCGTAGGCGCCGTCGCGTGCCGCCACCGCGTGGAGCGCGGGGTTGTGGCTCGCCGACTCCTCCGCGATCCCCACCTGGGTCGTCCGCAGCCCCGGGCCCGCGCAGTCGGTCGGCGCACAGGTGACGAGGTCGTACCGCGCGTTCGCCCCGTCGTCGGGGAACACCCCGGCGAGGATGACGACGCCGGGACCGTCGGGGTCCGCGGCGACCGCGGCGTACTGGAACCTGCCGCCCTCGGCCATGCCCTCACCGTGCTCGCAGCCCTCCTCCGGTGAGCAGAGGAACGCGTCCATGCCGCGGTCGACGTGGTCGAGGAGGAGGAACCCGTCCGCGGTGCCGGTGATCGTCGGGGCAGTCACGGAGCCGGGCAGCGCGAGGATCTGCGGGCGCAGGGCGGGTGTGACCTGGGGCAGCGTCGGGGCGACGGCGAGCAACGGCACCAGCGCCCAGGCCGCGGCCGCGCTCGCCCAGCCGGCTGCCGCGGACCTCCCCGGCCCGGCTGCGCGTCCCTGCTCCCCACGTCCGGGCGCGTCCGTCACGCGTGCCAGACCGCGCCAGGCGAGCGGCGGCACCCCCTGCCGCTCGGCGACGGACGTCGCGCTGACATGGGCCCACGTCAGTCCCGCAGCCGCCACCGTCAGGGCGAGCGAGCCGACCACGGCCTGCAGCAGGTCCCGTGCCGCCGGCCACAACGGGCCGTCGGCGTCGGGGACGAGCCACCGCACTGCCACGACCAGGGCTGCCGCGACCGCCATCACCACCACGACCAGGACACGCCCACGACGGAGCGGCACGCGGGCGCCGTCGCAGCGGCGCAGCTCGCGGACCCGACGCACGCCGGTGCGCAGGCCGACCCCGTGCAGCAGGGCGGCCACGGCCACGTGGGCGCCGCCGGCGACGAGCAGCACCGCCGCCACCATCGCGGGGACCGCGACGAACGCTGCCAGCGGCCACGGCACCCGCACGGCCAGGAGCACCGGGACGAACGTCGCCAGGGAGAGCCCGACCAGGCTCACCAGCAGCACGGCCCACCGGCGGGCGAGCTCACGCACGACGTCCCGCACGCGCAGGTCGCGGCCGAACAGGACGGCCGGCGCCGCCAGGACGACACCACCCAGTGCCGCGACCGTGAGCACGCCCGTGACGACACCGAGCAGCAGCGACGTCAGGCCCGCCGCGCCCGACTCCCCCGCGTGCACCAGGACGCCGTCCTTCAGCAACGTCGGCGTCGTCCAGGCGCGGACGACGGCGCCGACCGCGCCCGCGAGCGCTGCGGCGACGAAGGCCAGCGCCACCGGCAGCAGGAGCACCGGACGCCGACGGACCTCCCCGACGCTCCCGTCGACCACCGAGCCGAACAGCAGGCTCGGTGTGACGGGCGACGAGCCGTCGGCGTCGGCACGGTCCACCCCGGCACCGGTCGTCAGGGCAGCGGGGTCACCCGCGGGGGCGTGGGGGCCGTCCGTAGGTGTGCTGCGCATCGGGTCCTTCCGGGGTCCGTGCTGCTGCCGGGCGGCAGGGCACGCGTGGCCGTCCCGCTGAGGTCGCGCCAGAGCCTAGGGGCCACCCCACCGCGGCGCGCGCCACGCGGACCGTGCTTCCGCCGCACGGGTGACGGCAGCTCGTTACTCGTCTCCGCGCCTGCCACCCCCCAGTCGGTGGACACGACCGGGTCAGCGGAGTACGACGCTGCGGGTGTGCGGATCGAGCACGAGAGGACCGTGCCCCTGCGACTGATCGGCTACCGGCGGAACGACCAGCACCCCGACAGATACGGCCGCGGCGCGTCGTCGGCGCGATCGCACGACCTCAGGTGCATCCAAGAACGCTCCTCGAGGGGAAGAAGGTTCAGGGCGTCGACGACGAGGCCCTGCGGTGCGCACCGCGTGCCGCCCGACCTCCCGCAAGGAGTCGTCCCATGAGGATCCGCCGTCTCGCAGCATCCCTGGCCACCACCGCCCTCGTCGGCGGTGCGGTCGTCGGGCTCGCACCCGCCGCGTCCGCCGCCGGCACCACCAGCCTCGCCTCGGTGCTCGCCGCCGACGGCGCGGGCTTCGACCGCAACTGGTACGACTACGACATCGTCGACAACGCGGTGAACGCCGTGCTCGCCGCCAAGCCCGACAGCCCGGTCGCCGTGCTCGCCGACGGCACGGTCCCGCTCACCGCGTTCCTGCCGAACGACCGCGCGTTCCAGGTGCTCACCCAGGACCTGACGCACCGCTGGTACGGCTCGGAGGAGAAGGTGTTCGGAGCCCTCGCGCAGGCGGTGGGCATCGACGCGATCGAGCAGGTGCTGCTGTACCACGTCGTCCCCGGCGCCACGATCGACTCCGCGACCGCGCTGGCCTCCGACGGGGCCGCGCTGACCACTGCCCAGGGCGGCACCTTCACGGTCGACGTCCTGTCCAAGCGGATCCCGATCGTCGTGCTGCGCGACGCCGACCGCAACGACCTGAACCCGCTGCTGGTGCGCAGCCAGCTCGACATCAACGCCGGCAACGCGCAGATCGCGCACGGGATCTCGTTCGTGCTGCGCCCGCTCGACCTGTGACACACCGGCGCCGCCCGGTGCCGGCCGGGCGGGCGCCGTCGCAGCGCGGG
>NZ_JACSQV010000016.1:37402-76841 GCF_014836445.1 Cellulomonas avistercoris | reverse complement strand
TCGGGCCGACCTGTCGCGGCGCTCGTCTCGGACGTGACCTGGCTCCTCGTCGTCGTCGTCGGGCTGCTCCTGCCGCGGCCCCCCCCCCCGGGGGCGGGGGGGGGCCGCGAGCCGTCGGTCCGCTGCGCCTACCGCTCGGACGTCAGCGCCGGGGCGTCCGGGTCCAGGCGCAGCGCATCGCGGATGGTGAAGAACAGGTCGGTCTGGTCGGTCAGCCCCACGACGTTCGCCGCGCGGGGGCCGTAGGCGGCCACCCGCACCTGCGAGCCCGTGTGCCCCTGCGAGCGTCCCGCCGGCGCGGTGCCGTACGCGATCGTCATGGGCTTCTCGTCGGCCGTGAGCAGGGTGCGCGTCAGGCCGGGGGTCGTGGCACCGGCGGCCACGATCTGGCTCGAGTGCGCGTGGTCGGCCGTCACGACGACCAGGGTGTGGCCGTCCTTGCGCGCGAAGTCGAGCGCGGCCTGCACCGCCTCGTCGAGGTCGACGGTCTCGCCGATCTGCCCGCACGGGTCGGCCGCGTGGTCCTGCTTGTCGATGCTCGCGCCCTCCACCTGCAGGAAGAAGCCCGCACGCCCGCCGCGCTGCTGCAGCAGGGACAGCGCCGAGGTCGTCATCGCGGCGAGGGTCGGGCGGGTGGGTGAGGCGGCCGGGTTCGCGGTGCAGCGGACGGCGGCCTCGGCACCGCCCGTGGGGCTCGCGGGCGGCCCGACCCAGCGGGTGGGCAGGTTGCCCGGCGCGAACAGGCCCAGCACGGGCGCCTTCTGCGACGCCGAGCGGACGCCGGCGAGCCCGGCCGCGTCGGTGACGACCTGGTAGCCGCGGTCCTTCGCCTGCTGCAGCAGCGTGCGGCCCGCCCAGGGGCCGGCCGTGGCCCGCTCGTCGAACGACGCCGCGCCACCACCGAGCGTCACGTCGGCGCGCGTGCCGATGATCTGCTCGGTGATCGAGCCGCGGCCGCCGTTCTCCAGCGCGTCCCCCGGGCACTTCGCCGACGTCGACGACGGCGCGTAGCAGCCACGGTCGGTGACGTGCGCGAGCTGCACCGCCGGGGTCGCGTCCTGCAGCTCCGACGTCGTGACGACGCCCGTCCGCAGGCCGTTGGCGCGGGCGATCTCGACGAGCGTGCGCTGCGAGGAGCCGTCGAGCGCGACCGAGACCGCGCCGTTGTACGTCTTGGTGCCGGTCGCCCACGCCGAGCCGGACGCGGCGGAGTCCGTCACGTAGTCGGGGCGGCCGTCCTGGCGGTCCAGCGCGTAGGTCGTGTACTGCCCGGTCAGCGGCAGCGCGTCGATGCCGGGCAACCGCCCGGCCGCGCCGTGCTGGTAGCTGCGGGCGATCGTGATCTCGGAGTCGCCCATGCCGTCGCCGACCAGCAGGATGACGTTCCTCGCGTGGCCCCCGCGCAGCTCGTCGCGCACGGCGCGGGTCCGGTCGCCGTCGAGGCGCTGCGCGGCCCCGTGCGCGGTCAGGTCGCTCGACACGGCCCACCCGGCACCGGCGCCCAGCACCAGGGCGGCGGCCACCGCGGTGACGCCCAGCGGTCGCAGTGCTCGTCTCATCGTCGCGCTCCCTCGTCGCTCCCCCGGGCGACGCGCGTCGCCCCGGGAGCAGTGCACTCCCGGCGGGTGGCCGGGGGGTGAGCACGGCCGGAACGGGACGAGTCGGGCGCGGGGCGGGTGCGCGACGCCGGCTGGCGGACATCACCCGATGACTTCGGGCGTCGCGGCAGGTCGGGACCCACGACGACCGACGAGAGGAACGACATGACCGCGACCTACACCTTCGACGTCTTCACCAGCCTCGACGGGTACGGGTCCTACGGGCCGCCCGGCGACTGGGGCGGGTACTGGGGCAAGCAGGGTCCCGAGCTGCTGCAGCGGCGGCACGAGCTGTACGGCGGGGACCAGCGCATGGTGTTCGGCGCCACGACCTTGCGCGAGTTCGTCGCGATGCGGGCGGCCGGCGGCGAGGACTCCGAGGTGCGGGACACGTGGGTCGAGGTCATGCGCCGCCTGCCTGCGACCGTGGTCTCGTCGACCCTCACCGAGCCCGTCGACTGGCCCGACGTGACCATCGCGCACGGCGACGCGGTCGACGTCGTCGCACGGCTCAAGGAGGAGTCGGACGTGCCGCTGCGCTCGCACGGGAGCCTCTCCCTGAACTGGGCGCTGCTGGCGGCGGGCCTCGTCGACCGCGTGCAGGTCACGATCTTCCCGGTCATCACCGGCCGGACCGGCACCGCGCCGGTGTTCGGCGGCGTGGGCGACTTCGACCTGGAGCTGCTGGACAGCCGCGTGCTCGACGGCCGCACGCAGGAGCTGACGTACCGGCCGACCGCGCACTGACGGCTCGTCGTCGCGACACGACGGCGACGTGCCGGCGGGCGTCAGGCGGGGGGTCGCACCATCGTCGTCGCGGTGGCGCCGCCCAGCTCGATCGTGCCGGTCGGGCGGAACCCGAACCGCTCGTAGAGCCGGGAGCTGGCGCCGGTGGTGGCCTCGAGGTACACGGGCATCCCGGTGCCGTCGACGGCCGCGAGGCGGTGCGCGAGCAGCGCCGAGCCGACCCCGTGCCCACGCGCGGCGGGTGCGGCGGCGACGTAGGCGAGGAACCAGTGCGGGTACCGCGGACGCTGGGCGGCGAAGGCGCGCAGGCCGCGGAGAGCGGCCGGGAGGTGCCGCACGCCGACGGCGGCGACGAGCGTCGGCACCTCGCGGAGCTGCGCCCACCTGCCCAGCGCGAGGTCCGGCGGCTCCCAGACGGCGACCCCGACGACCGGGCCGGCGGCGCCGTCCCGCGCGAGGTCGACGACACCGCCGCTGGCCAGCGTCATGCGGGCGACGGCGGCGTAGATGCGGCTCAGACGCGCGGGCCGGTCGGTGTCCCCCGGCAGCATCGCGCGCATCACGGCGTCGTCGCGCAGCGCGTCGGCGAGCACACGACCTGCGGTCGGCACGTCCTGCGGGCGCGCACCCGCCACGTGGACGTCCACGGCACCTCCCCCGATGAGCACTTCTTCTCCATTGTCCCCCCACCCCGGGACGCATCGGCATGGCGAGAGCCGGTACCTAGTGTTGCCAAGCACCGGTACCTAGCGTTACTTTGTTCCAGTACCAAGTGACACCGAGTAGCAGGGACGCGACGTGGCCAGCCAGATGACCGAGATGCTCAAGGGCACGCTCGAGGGCATCGTCCTGACGATCCTCGAGGCCCGACCCGCGTACGGGTACGAGATCACCACGCACCTGCGGGACCAGGGCTTCACCGACATCGCGGAGGGCACGGTCTACGCGCTGCTCGTCCGCATCGAGCAGCGCGGGTTCGTGGACGTCGAGAAGGTCCCGTCCGAGAAGGGCCCGCCGCGCAAGGTCTACTCCCTGAACTCCGAGGGACACGCGCAGCTCGCCGAGTTCTGGCGGACGTGGACCTTCCTCGCGGGGCGGATCGACCGGCTCCGCACCGAGCGCACCGCACGTACCGAGCACGCAGACACGGAGGGCTGACATGGCCGCCAGGTGGATCGAGGCCCTCACCGGGCCGTGGGAGCAGAAGAAGCAGTACCGGCGGGACGTCGCACGCCTGCACGGCCTGCCCGAGCCGTACCGCACGGCCGCCACGGGCATGCACCGCTACCTCATGTCCACGTCGGGCCTCACCGACGGGGACGCCCTCGTCCAGATGGTCGGCGACCTCGTGGACCTGTGGGACGGCGCCGCGGCGGACGAGCGGCCCGTGCGGGCGATCGTCGGGGACGACCCCGTGGAGTTCGCCGAGAGCTTCGCGGAGGCCTACTCCGGCGAGCGCTGGATCGACAAGGCCCGGGCCCGCCTCGTGCGGAGCATGGACGAGGCCGAGCGTCGGGAGCTGCCGTGAGCACCGCGGCGGTCCAGGTGCGCGGCGTCCGGAAGTCGTTCGGCGACGTGCACGTGCTGCGCGGCGTCGACCTGGAGGTCGCGCCCGGCACCGTCGTCGCGCTGCTCGGGTCCAACGGCGCGGGCAAGACGACGCTCGTGCGCATCCTGTCCACGCTGCTGCGGCCCGACGCCGGCACGGCGATCGTCGCCGGGTCCGACGTCGTCACGGACGCCGCCGCGGTGCGCGCCGCGATCAGCCTGACCGGTCAGTTCACGGCCGTCGACGACGTCCTCACGGGCCGGGAGAACCTCACGCTCGTCGCGCGGCTGCGCCACCTGGGCGCCCCCGGCACCGTCGCCGACGAGCTGCTCGCGCGGTTCGGCCTCACGGACGCGGGCGGCCGACGGGCCGGGACGTACTCCGGCGGCATGCGCCGGCGCCTCGACATCGCCATGAGCCTCATCGGCGACCCGCCGGTGATCTTCCTCGACGAACCGACCACCGGCCTCGACCCCCAGGCACGCCTCGAGGTGTGGGCCACGATCGGCGAGCTCGCCGCCGGCGGCACGGCCGTCCTGCTGACCACCCAGCACCTGGACGAGGCCGAGCACCTCGCCGACCGCATCGCGATCCTGCACGAGGGCGTCGTCGTCCAGGACGGCACCCTGGCCGAGCTGCGCCGGCTGCTGCCGCCCGCCACCGTCGAGTACGTCGAGAAGCAGCCGTCCCTGGAGGACGTCTTCCTCGCGCTCGTCGGCGCCCGGCCCGTCGCCACCGCAGCCGCGGGCGACCCGACACCCGCCACCCCGGCCACGGAGGACCCGTCATGAGCGCCACCCACCTGGTCGCGGACACCGCGGCCCTCACCGGCCGCTCGCTGCGGCACGTCCTGCGCAGCCCCGACACGATCATCACCAGCGCGATCACCCCGATCGCCCTCATGCTGATGTTCACCTACGTCTTCGGCGGGGCCATCGACACCGGGACGCAGGGGCCCTACCTCGAGTACGTGCTGCCGGGCATCCTGCTCATCACCGTGGCGTCGGGCGTCGCCTACACGTCCTACCGGCTGTTCCTCGACATCAGCAGCGGCATCGTCGAACGGTTCCGCTCGATGCCCATCTCGCGGCCCAGCGTGCTATGGGCGCACGTGCTGACGTCGGTCGTGGCCAACCTCGCCGGCGTCGCGATCGTCGTGGCGGTGGCCCTGCTGCTGGGGTTCCGCACGGGTGCGTCCGCGGCCGCGTGGCTCGCGGTGCTCGGCATGGTCGTGCTATTCACGCTCGCGCTGACCTGGATCGCCGTGATCGCCGGGGTGTCGGCCACGTCCGTCGACGGCGCCGGCGCGATCGGGTACGTCCTGATCTTCCTGCCGTTCCTCAGCTCGGCCTTCGTCCCCACCGGCACCATGCCGGGCCCGGTGGCGTGGTTCGCCGAGCACCAGCCGGTGACCGCGGTGATCGAGACGATCCGCGCGCTGTTCGCGCAGCAGCCCGTGGGTGACGACATCTGGGTGGCGCTGGCCTGGCTCGTCGGCGTCCTCGTCGTCGCGTACGTGGCCGCGACCGCCGCCTACCGGCGCCGGATCGGCTGACGCCCCGCGCGCTCAGGCGTACGACGCCGACACGGTCCGCGTGGCACCGTCGAGCGTCATCTCCCCGCCGTACGGGACGATGAACTGCGGCCGCGTGTGACCGAAGGGCACGCCGACGCAGACGACCGCGTCGGGGTTGTAGCGCGCGACCTGCTCGACGACGGCCTCACGCTGCTCGCCCCGGCGGCGCGCCCGCTCGCCGGCGTCGAGCCGCACGTCGAACCCCGTCACGGGTGGCCGCGCGACGCACACGCCCGCGACCGCCGCGAGCAGCCCTCGCTCACCCAGCGAGCGCACCCATCGCCCGACGGTCTCGGCCGACGGCAGCTCCTCGCTCGTCTCGAGCAGCAGGATCGCGCCCTCGAGCTCGGCCGTCGGCGGGAACCGGTCCGCGAGCGCGAGCCAGTCGAGCACCTCGAGGCACCCGCCCCACGTCCGGCCCGTCACCGAGCGCGCCGGCCCGGCCCACGTCCACGGCTCGGTCGGCTCGCGCTCGCCGTGCTCGGTCAGCGCGCGCGGGTCGAGCCAGTCGTGGCCGAGGTCCTCGGACTCCCCCGGCTCGGTGAGCGTGAGCGTCTCCCCCGTCAGCAGCGCCGCGCGCAGCGAGGCCAGGTGCACGTCGTCGACGGCCGGGCCGGGCCCCAGGTGCACCTGCGTCGAACCCCCGTAGAACCCGGCCACACCCTGCTGCCACAGCCAGCTCAGCAGGTTGGTGTTGTCGCTGTAGCCGAGGAAGGGCTTGGGGTCCGCGCGCACGACGTCGGCGTCCAGGTGCGGCACGACGAGGATCTGGTCGTCGCCGCCGACGGTCGCGAGGACCGCACGGATGCCCGGGTCCGCGAAGGCGGCGTTGAGGTCGCGCGCCCGGTCCTGCGGGGAGGCGCCGAGCTGGCGCGTGGTGGGGTACTCGACGGGGACCAGGCCGGTCGCGTCGACGAGCCGGCGCATGGCCTGCTCGTGCACGGCCGGCGCGAACCCGGGCGCGGCGAACGACGGGGAGGCCACGGCGACACGGTCACCGGGGACGAGCTTGGGCGGCGCGACGAGGGACGGCACCGGCCCACCCAAGCACAGACCGGTCCTGTCGGGCCCCGTGATTCCTGCCGCCCTGCGCGCGACGGCCGGCCCCCCTCACGCCGCGCGCAGCGACCAGCGCAGCGCGTCGGGCAGCAGGACGCCGCCGTGGTTGACGCTGTGGCCACCGTCGCCGACGACCAGACGGACGTCGTACCCGGCCTCGGCCAGCGCCGCGGTGGTCCGCAGGTTCTCGGCGAACCAGTTGCGCGTGGGCGCGTCCCAGTTGAGGTCGCGGTGCGCGGCCTGCAGGAACACCCGCAGCGGCTTGCGGGGCGTGCGGGGGATCAGGCCGGGGTACGGGTTGCCGCCGGGCATCTGCGCGAAGCTCGACAGGAAGCCCACGACACGGCGGAACCGGTCGGGACGCAGCCACGCCGCGGTGAACGCCGCGTCGCCGCCGCTGGAGCCGCCGCAGACCCCCCACCGCTCGGGGTCGTCCGTCACGGCGTACCGCGTGGTGACCAGGGGGACGATCTCGTCGAGCAGGAACGTGGCGTACCGGTCGTCGAACGCGTCGTACTCGACGTTGCGGTTCTTCGGCTGCTCGGCGCCCACCACGACGCCCGGGTCGACGAAGACCCCGATCGTGCACGGGATGTCGCCGCGGTGGACGAGGTTGTCGAGCACGACGCCGCCGCGCACCTCACCGGCCGGGTCGAGGTACCACCAGCCGTCGTTGAACACCATCAGCCCCGCGGGGCAGGCCGGGTCGTAGCCGGCGGGGACGTGGATCCAGACCTTGCGCGACGTGCCCGGGTAGACCGTGCTCGACGTCCACGCGAGCTCGACCGTCGTACCGGCCGGCACGTCGGGGTGCGGCTCGGAGTCCGGGCCGTGGGCATAGCGCACGTCGTTCAGCTCGACGGGCAGGGGGCGGTACGGCACCGGTGCGGACACCCCCCGGACACTAGGCGTCGGCGGGCCCGCGGCGCGACGGTGGGCCTGCGGACCGTCCGCCGAGGCGGGACCCGCCCGCTGGTCAGGCGGTCGGCGGCTCGATGAGGTCCCAGGCCCCGCCGTACAGGTCCTCGAACACCGCGACGGTGCCGTACGGCTCGTGGCGCGGCTCCTCACGGAACCGCACCCCGTGGCTCAGCATCCGCGCGTGCTGCGCGGCGAAGTCGTCGGTCTCCAGGAAGAACGCCACGTCCGCGCCGACCTGCCGGCCGACCGGGGCGTCCGCGTCCGCGAGCGCCAGGAGCATCCCGGTGCCGCCGTCCTGCGGCCCGACGGCCACGCGTCGCCACCCGCCGTCGAACGTCTCGTCCTGCCGCACGACGAACCCGAGCGCGTCGACGAAGAAGGCCAGGGCCTCGTCGTGGTCGTGGACGAGGAACGTGACGTCCCGGAGCCGGATCATCCGGCGAGCATAGGGCCGCCCACAGCGGCATCGACCGCGTGCCGTGAGACCGACGGGCGCGGGCGCCCCCGGCACGGGAGCATCGGCGCCATGGCGACCACGACGACCCCCGTGCTGCGTGCCGGCGCGTTCGCGGACCTCCCCCAGCCGGTCCTCGCCGCCGACGACCTCGTGCTGCGACCCTGGCGTCGCGGGGACGTCGACACGGTCGTCGCCGCCTACCTGGACCCGGCCGTCCAGCACTGGCACGCCCGCACGATGAGCGCCGACGAGGCCGCCGCCTGGGTCGACCACTGGCAGGAGCGCTGGGCGCGCGACACGGGTGCGGGGTGGGCCGTCACCGCGGGCGGGGACGTCGTCGGGCAGGTGAGCGTCCGGCAGGTGCACCTGCACGAGGCGTGCGTCGGACTGTCCTACTGGGTCCTGCCGCACGCGCGGGGTCGCGGGGTCGCCGTCTCGGCGCTGGAGGCCGTCACGTCGTGGGCGTTCGGGCTGGGCGTGCACCGCGCCGACCTGGACCACTCCACCCGCAACCCGGCGTCGTGCCGCGTGGCGACGAAGGCGGGCTACGCGGCCGAGGGCACGGCCGTCGCCCGCGGCCTGCACGCGGACGGGTGGCACGACATGCACCTGCACTCCCGGATCGCCCCCACGCCCTGACGGCTCGGTGCCCTGACGTCGCGTCCGACTCCGCGGCGTACCGACGAGTAACGCCGCGATAACGATGTGCAGGCGGACGGTGCCAAGTACCTAGTACTCACTGTTCCACCCACCCGCGCGGCTGCTAGAACTTCGCTGCTCGGTCCGGCGTGGGACCAAGGTCCCGCATCGGGGCCCCGTGCGCCCCCGCCCCCGGCCCGGCGTCACTGCTCCGCACCACAACGAGGTGGTCATGATCAGACACGTGCTCGCGGGGGCTTTCCTCGCCGTACTCGCGACCCTCACCGTCCTGCTCTCCGGAGTGCTCGGCGCCGAGGTCCAGGGGGTCGCCCTGCTCGGCGCCGCCCTCGGCGGAGCGCTCGGGCTCGTGCCCGACCGGTCCCCCGGCCAGCGCGCCGGGGCCTTCGTCGTCGGCTTCGTCGCCGCGTGGATCGGCTACCTGCTGCGCGCGCTCGCGCTGCCCGACGCCCCCAGCGGCCGGGCCGTCGCCGTGCTCGTCGTCCTGCTCGTGTGCCTCGCCGTCGGTGCGGGTACGCGCGGACGACTGCCGCTGTGGGCGACGCTCCTCGGCGCGGCCGCCATGGCCGGCTCGTACGAGGCCCCGTACGCGGCCGACCCGTCCGGCTTCGCGACGACCTCCCCGGTCTTCGCGACGGCCGTGCTGCTCACCGCGGGCGCCGGCTTCCTCGCGACCGCGCTGCTCGGACCCGCCGTGCAGCTCGACCGCGAGGCCGAGCGCCAGGGCACCCCGGGGCACGCCGACCTCGCACGGGACCCCCGGCACGCCCGTCCCGCGACTGCCACCCCGGAGGCCTGACGTGAGCGCACCCGCCCCGCACCGCCCCGTTCTCCGCCCCGTCCTGCGCCGCGTCGGCGCCGCCACGCTCGGTCTGCCGCTCGCCCTGCTCGTGGCCGCACCACCCGCCACCGCCGGCGCCCTCACGGCCGCCGCGGGCGACGTCGTGGTGACCAACACCGAGACCGTGCAGGCGCGGCTCGACGCCGACGGCCGCCTCCAGGTCGCGCGCGTGTACGACCAGCTCGCGTTCAGCGGGCAGGGCACCAGCACGTTCTCCAACCCCGTCTCCACGCAGGGGCTGCGCAACCTCGACGGGTTCGGCGGCTACACGCTGCGCGACGGCGCGATGGAGGCCACCGTCGAGGTCGACGGCAGGAAGCGCCTGCGCACCGTCAGCGACTTCACGGGCGAGCTGCCCGTGAGCGTCGCCGTCGACTACCTCCTCGACGGCAAGAAGGTCTCGGCCGGTGGCGTGGTCGGCAGGTCCGGCACGCTCGAGGTCCGCTACACCGTGACCAACCTGACCACCCGGCAGGACCAGGTGACGTACGACGACGGCACGGGCAAGAAGGCCACGGCCACCGCGGAGACCGTCATCCCGTTCGTCGGCCAGCTCACCACCACGCTGCCCCCGTCGTTCACGGCGGTCACGTCGCAGGAGGCCAACATGGCCGGCGACGGGCGCGGCGGCACCAAGATGAGCTACACGATGACGCTGTTCCCGCCGATCGGCTCCCCGACGGCCGAGTTCGGGTACACCGCGCAGATCACCGGCGGCCGCATCCCGACCGCCAACGTCTCCGTGCTCCCCGTCTCACCGCTGACCAGCCCGTCGTTCAAGGGCGGCTCGGCCAGCTACCAGGGCGGCGCCGAGAGCGGCATTGCCCTCACGCAGGGCGCCACCGAGATCGACGGCAACCTGCTCAGGCTCCGCGACGGCGCCGCGACGCTGCTCGGCGGGCTCCTGCAGCTGCAGGCCGGCGCCGACCAGCTCGCGGCCGGTCTCAACGACACGGCCGTCCCGGGCGCCCGGCGCCTCGCCGACGGCGCCGCGGCGCTGGACGACGGTGCGGCCGACCTCGCCACGGGCGCCCGCTCGCTCGACGACGGTGCCGGCAGGCTCGCCACCGGTGCCGCCACCCTCGACGAGGGGCTGACCACCGCGGGCTCCAAGGTCCCCGAGCTCCTGGGCGGGCTGAGGACGGTCGACGAGGGCCTGGCCACCATGGACCGCGGGCTCGAGAAGATGTACTCCGAGATCGGCGGGGTGCCGGCCCAGGCCCAGCCCATCAAGGACGGCATCACGCGCCTGCAGGGTGGCGTGAGCGCGCTGCTCGACGGCCTGACGACGCTGCAGGGGCTGCAGTCGCAGCTCGCGACCGTCTACGGCGTCCTCGGCTCGACCACCGCGGTGGTCACCGCGGCGACCGACGCCCGGCAGATGGGAGCGCTGAACCAGCTCTTCACGGGGCTCGCGCAGCAGACCACCGACCCCGCGCAGCAGGGGCAGTTCCAGGCTCTGGCCAACCTCTACGACCCCGTCTCGTACACCCCGGCCCCCACGACGCCGGTGCCCCTGGCGCCCGCGTTCGCCGGGCTCGCCGGCGTGACCGGTTCGGTCGTCACCCGGCTGGAGGCGGCGCGCTGCGGCCTGTCCAGCTCGGTGTCCGAGGCGTGCCCGCCGGACGCGTCGGGGGAGGCGAAGGCGCCCGGGCTGCGGGAGGGCCTCGCGCAGGCCTCGGGCGGCGTCGACCAGCTCACGGCGGGCGTCGTGGACAAGGTCCGGGCCGGCGTCGGCGTCGCGGGCCAGACGAAGGACGACGGGACGCTGCGCGGCGGTGTCGCGTCGTTGACGGCCGGCGTGGGGCAGCTGTCCGCGGGCGGGCAGACGCTCGTCGGCGGCCTGGGGCAGCTGTCCGCCGGGGCGGCGTCGCTGCGGGACGGCTCCGCGCAGCTGGCGGGCGGCGCCGGTCAGCTCGTCGACGGCTCCTCGCGCCTCACCGCCGGGACGGGCCGGCTCACGGCCGGCGCGGACCAGCTGTCCGACGGTCTGCGGACCGCCGCCGACGGGTCGCTGACCCTGGCGGACGGTCTGGGCACGGCCGCGGACGGCGCGCCCGCGCTGGTCGACGGCGCGAGCCGCCTCTCGGAGGAGGGCACCTCGGTGCTCGTCGAGACCGGCGCCGCCACGGCCGCCGACTACGGCGTGAAGTACGCCGTCATCAAGGCCGGGGCGGACCGCGCCGCGAACGAGTCGATGGCGTACGGCGGCCCGGAGGGCGCGGCGTCCGTCACGGCCTACTCGATCGACATCGCCGGCGCCGAGGGTGCCGGTGCGAGCTCGGTCGGGCGCGGGATCGCCGCGGCGGCCCTGTTCGGCCTGGGAGGCGTCCTCGCCGGGGTCGCGCGGCGCCGCCTCGTCTGACGCACCGCTCGTCTGACGCACCCCTCCACACGGGCGCCGTGCCCGCTGGTCGTCAGCCCTCCGGGAGCACCTCGCGCAGCCGCGCCGCGAAGGCCTCCGGCTGCCCCGGCATCCCGAACTCGTCACCGAGGAACCCGCCGTGGTTGCTCGGGAACACGGCGACCTGGGTGCCCAGCAGGTCGGCCAGCGCGTGCGTCGCGCGCCACGTGATGATCCCCTCGCTCTCGATCCCCGCGGCCAGGACGACGCGCGTGGGCACCGCGCGCAGCGCCTCGACGTCCGGGACGTACGCCGTGACGGGCGCGGAGGCGCCCGACAGCAGCGGGTCGTCGCGCGACCCGTCGTCCTGCGTCGGCAGACCGAACTGGGCAGGGTCCGGGAGCTCGGTGAGGAAGTCCGCGGGGAACGGCCCCTGCCAGGACGTCAGCGCGATGAACGCGGCCATCCCGGCGCCCCACCCGTGCGCCTGGTACGCGGCGTCGACGCGCGCGGACGCGGCGCGCGCCTCGTCCGCGTCGGGCAGCACGTTGATCAGCGGCGGCTCGTGCGCGACGAGCGTGCGGACGTCCAGCGGGTAGGCGGCGACCCAGGCGAGCGCCGTGATCGCGCCGCCGCTGCTGCCGAACAGGTCGACCGGCCCGGCGCCGAGCTCGGTGACCAGCGCGTGCAGGTCCTGCGCCTGCACGGACGGGTCATGATCAGTGCGGCCGTCGTCCCGCGTGCTGCGCCCGATGCCGCGCGGGTCGTAGGTGACGACCGTGCGGTCGGTGAAGTGCGAGGCCAGGGTGCCGAAGCCGGTCGCGTCCATCGGCTGGCCGATGAGGACGAGAGGCGGTCGGCCGTCGGCGGTGGGCAGCGGGCCGCGCACGTCGTACGCGATGGTCGCGCCGGGTACCTCGAGGGTGCGGTAGGTCGTGGTGTCGGTCATCGGGTCCTCCCGGTCGTCCGGACGCGTGGTGCGTACTCACCCGGTCCGACCGGCCGCGTCGCCGGAACTCATCGGGGCCGACGGCCCTGTCCCCCCGTCACCGTGCGTCACCGGATGGTCCGGGTGACAACGCGGCCGACCAGGGCTGGGATGGTGTGGTGGACGACGTCGGGGCAGGACCGGGCTGCGAGTGGTCCGCCGCGGGTCCGCTCGTCGAGCCGGTGTCCGCCGTCACGTCGCTGGCGTTCGTGGTGGCCGCCGCGGTGGTCGTGGCGCTCCGGCGACGTGCCGGGCTGCACGTGCCGGCGGCCTACGTGGTGCTGGTGGCGGGCGTCGGCGTCGGGTCGGTCGTGCAGCACGGCCCCGACCCGGCGTGGTCCGACCCGGCCCACGACCTGCCGCTCGTCGGGGTGCTGTGCTTCCTGGCGACGGACGGCGTGGCCGCGCGCCGGCGCACACGGCGCCGCTGGTGGTGGTGGGCCCTGCCGACGACCGCCCTCATGGTCACCGTGGTCGTGTGGCCACGGGCCGGTGACCTGGCGCAGGTCGGTGTCGCGGTGGTCGCCGGCCTCCTGCTGGTGCTGCGGGCGCGCCGCGAACCCACCGTGCGAGGGCGGATCGCCGTCGTGCTGGGGCTGCTGGGCGCCGGCGCACTGGTGGGTTCGCTGTCCCGCACGGGCGGGCCCCTGTGCGACCCGTCGTCGGTCCTGCAGGGGCACGCCGTGTGGCACCTGGCGGCGGCGTCCGCCCTGGCGGTGCTCGCGCCGCTCGTCACCCTGGCGGGCGGGCCACCACCGACGGCCCCCGCGCCCCCTGCTCCACGGCGGGTGCACCCGCCGTCACCCGCATGATCCTCGCGACGTCCCCCTGCCGAAGCCGACCACCGCGCGCACCTCAGCGCCTGGACCGGCAGGTCGCGCCAGCGCGGGTGCTGGTCCGCGACGAGGGCGCGCACCTGCTCGGTGGTGATGGCCACCTCGTCGTCGTGCACCGTCCCGACGGTAGGCGGACGGGTCGCCCTGAGCACCAGGTTTCCCGCACGTGGGCCGCCGGCGGGCCAGGCCGATCCCAGCCGCCGACGTGACGGTGGTCGCACCCCGGCCGGTCGCGCGGGCGTCCCGCGTACCCTCGTCCCGGGCGGCGAGACCGTGACGCCCTTCTCCCCCATGCAGGACGGACGGCGCATGAGCGCGCACACGACCACCCCGGTGCCCCCCACCGACCACACCGCCGAGACCACGGCGGACGAGCAGACCGGCGTCACGCCCGCCGACTTCGCGACCTTCCTGCGTGTCATGGACCAGGTCGCCGTCCTGCCGCAGGAACACCCGCAGCACTCGGCCGCGCGCCGGGCGTCCTCCGCGCTGTTCAAGGCCGCGAAGAAGCACCGCCGCGGCGAGAAGCGCCGGCTCATCGCCGAGGCCGACGCGGCTGTCGTCGCCGCGACCGCGACGGGCAGCCCGGGCCGGATCGACGACGAGACCAACGGCGTGCCGCTGACGTCCGCGTCGACCGGTGCGACCGCCGGGACGCTGCTGCGCGCCCGCCCGTGCTACGTGTGCAAGGAGTCGTACACGGTCGTCGACGCGTTCTACCACCAGCTCTGCCCGCCGTGCGCGGCGCTGCACCACGCCAAGCGCGACGCCCGCACCGACCTCACCGGCCGCCGCGCGCTGCTCACGGGCGGCCGCGCCAAGATCGGCATGTACATCGCGCTGCGGCTGCTGCGCGACGGCGCCGACCTGACGATCACCACCCGCTTCCCGCGTGACGCCGTCCGGCGCTTCAGCGCGATGGAGGACTCCGCCGACTGGCTGGACCGCCTGCACGTCGTGGGGATCGACCTGCGCGACCCCGCGCAGGTGGTGTCGCTCGCGGACCACGTCGCCGCGCAGGGTCCGCTCGACGTCCTCATCAACAACGCCGCGCAGACCGTGCGCCGGCTGCCCGGGGCGTACTCGCGCATCGCCGACGCCGAGTCGGCACCGCTGCCGGCCGAGGCCGCGCGGATGATCACCACGTTCGGGCACACGAGCGACGCGCACCCGCGCGCGCTGGCCGGGTCGGTCAGCGAGCTGTCGAGCCCAGCGCTGGCGATCGAGCGCGCGGCGCGGGACGCGGACGAGCTCGTCGCGCAGTCCCTGACCGCGCAGGCCGCGAGCCTCGAGCGGCTGGTTGCCGGCACGTCGATCGACGCGGGCGGCCTGATCCCCGACGTCGCCGAGTCCAACAGCTGGGTCGCCACGGTCGAGCAGGTCGACCCCATGGAGCTGCTCGAGGTCCAGCTCTGCAACCAGACGGCGCCCTTCATCCTCATCAGCCGCCTGCGCCCCGCCCTGGCCGCCTCACCCGCGCGACGCACCTACATCGTCAACGTCTCGGCGATGGAGGGCGTCTTCGCGCGCGGCTACAAGGGCCCCGGGCACCCCCACACCAACATGAGCAAGGCCGCGCTCAACATGCTCACGCGCACCAGCGCGGCGGAGATGCTCACGGACGGCATCCTCATGACGGCCGTCGACACGGGCTGGATCACCGACGAGCGCCCGCACTACACCAAGGTGCGGCTGGCCGAGGAGGGCTTCCACGCTCCCCTCGACCTCGTCGACGGCGCGGCACGGGTCTACGACCCGATCGTGCGCGGCGAGGCCGGCGAGGACCTGTACGGGTGCTTCCTGAAGGACTACGACCGCTCGCAGTGGTGAGCCGCGGGGGCCCTAGGAGGTCGACGCGACGGTGGCGGCGGTGATGCCCGCCATCACGGCCGCCTGCACGGCCTCGACGGCCTTGCGCGCGGCCTCGCCGCCGACGTCACCGGCCGCGACCTGCTTGGCCCGGGCCTTGAGCTCACGGTTCGGCAGGCCGGTGCCCGGCAGGACCTTCGCGACCGCGTCGACCGCCGAGAGCAGCGCGACGAGCGAGGCCTCGTGCGGCGTCGGGGCGCGACCGACGACGAGGACCTCGTGCAGCCCGCGCCGCACCTCGGCCTCGTGCAGGGAGTCGGCGGCGGGCCACGTCGTCGTCGGGAAGATCCCCAGGACCCGGCCCTCCACGAGGCGCAGCACGCCGCGCTCCACGAGCCGCACGTAGAGCCGCTCGCGCAGCCCCTTGCGGATGCGGTCCAGGACGGCCGTGGGCGAGGCGCTGCCCGGTCCGGCGGCGCGGGCCAGCGCCTCGTCGAGGACCTCGTCACCCAGCGGCGCCGCGTCCACGACCCGCAGCGTGGTGCGGGAGAACAGGCCGTCCGAGGCGACCGCCTCCAGCCGGCCCGCGGCGGCCAGCTCGGCGATCACGGCGCCGGCCACGGCGATGTCGCGGCGCGTCCCGTCCACCAGCGACCTGCCGGTGGTGTCGTCGGTGAGCAGCAGCAGGACGTCCTCGGCCACGATCATGCGTCCACCGTACGAGCGGGCGGGCGCCGTGGGATCCGCCGCGCGACGGATCCTGCCCGGCACGGCACGGGCAGCCGTCCCCCCGCCGTACGGCCGGGGACGGCTGCCCGTCGCAGCAGGCTCAGCCCGCGCTCACTCGGTCGGCGGCTCGTCCTGCCCCGACTCCTCCGCGGCGTCCGCCTCCTCCTTGGTCGCGTGGACCGCGCCCTCGGCGTGGTCCGGCGGCCCGTAGACCGTGTAGAGGATCAGCGGGTTCTCGCCCGTGTTGACGAAGTTGTGCGTGCGGCCGGCCGGGACGACGACGAGGTCGCCCTGCGCGACGTTGCGCTGCTGCCCCGAGACGATGGCCTTGCCGGTGCCCGACACGAACGTGAGGATCTGGTCGGTGTCCTCGTGGACCTCCTCGCCGATCTCACCACCGGGCGGGATCGTCATGATGACGAGCTGCGTGTGCTCGCCGGTCCACAGCACACGGCGGAAGTCCGGGCTCTGCTCCGCGACGGTCGCGATCGTCCAGTGCTCCACAGGTGTCTCACCTCTCGCTGGGGGACGGTGTCGCTGGTCATCCTGCTGCGGGCGGCGCGATCCCGCCTGCGGAACGGGCGGTTCGTGGTCCGATGTCCCACGTGCGCGCTACCGTCCCGTCCCGTGACCACGTGGATCGTCGACGCGCTCGCCGGGGCGCCGGCATGAGCGCTCCCGACCCGACGACGCTGCTGCTCGACCGCCTGCACCGGGCGGGCATGAGCGACGTCGTCGCCGTCGAGCACGCGTCCGGGGGGCAGGCCGCGGTCGCGGGCCTGGCGCGCCGCGCGGACGGCACGTCGGTCTTCGTCAAGGGGTTCATCGAGGCGCCGTCCGACGACGCGTTCGCGGCGGAGGCGGCAGGGCTGGACGCGCTGCGGACGCTCGGCGGCGCGACGACGCCCGACGTCGTGCTCGTCGGCCCGGACCTCCTCGTCCTCGAGGCGCTGCACCCGCGGCCGGCCGACGCGGCGTTCTGGGAGCGGCTCGCGCACGTCCTGGCCCAGCTGCACACCACGACGACGCACCCCCGGTTCGGCTGGCACGACGACAACTGGCTCGGCCGCCGCCGGCAGGTCAACACGTGGCACGACGACGGCTTCGAGTTCTTCGCCCAGCACCGCCTGCTGCGGTGGCTCGACGAGCCCCGCGTCCGGGACCTGCTCGACGCCGCCGACCGCGCGGCGCTGGAACGGCTCTGCGTGCGCCTGCCGGAGCTGCTGCCCGTACGGCCTGCGTGCCTCGTGCACGGCGACCTGTGGGCGGGCAACGTGCTGGCGACCGCCGACGGGACCCCGGCGCTCATCGACCCAGCCGTGTCCTACACCTGGGCGGACATCGACCTCGCGCACGTCTGGAGCACGGCTCCGCCACCCGAGGCCGCCCGGTTCTTCGACGTCTACGCCGACCTGACCGGCCTGGACGACGCGTGGCGCGAGCGCATGCCGATCGTGCAGCTGCGCCAGCACCTGGCCGTCGTCGCGCAGTTCGAGCACGTCCGGGGGGCCGTCGAGGAGCTCCGCGCGACGCTCGCACCCTTCCGCCCACGGCCCTGACGCGGGCCGCGACCCCTGCCCCGCGGGTGCGAGGACCCACGGCGGCGTGCGTCCTGCAGGTCCGCGTTCCGCACCTGCGGCATCCCCGGGTGACGATGGCCCGGTCCGTACGCCTCACCGGTGCCCCGCACCGCCGTCCAGGAGCCCCATGCCCACGCCCTCCCCTGCCGTCCCGCGCGCCGCCCGCCGCGCCCGCGTCGCCGTGTCGACGGTCTTCTTCGTCAACGCGGTGCTGTACGCGAACCTCGTGCCGCGCCTGCCGGAGATCAAGGACCGCCTGGGCCTGAGCAACGCCGAGCTCGGCACCGCGATCGCCGCGATGCCGCTGGGCGCGCTCGCCGCCGGGCTCCTCGCACCGGCGCTGATCCAGCGCCTGGGCTCGGCGAAGGTCGCGTCGTTCGGGCTCGTGCTGCTGGCCGCGACGGTGGCGTGCCTGCCCCTGGCGCCCGCCTGGGTGGCTCTCGCGGGGCTGATGCTCGTCGCCGGGGCGCTCGACTCGGTCATCGACGTCGCGCAGAACGCCCACGGCTTCCGCGTGCAGCGCGCGTACGGACGCTCGATCGTCAACGCGTTCCACGGGCTGTGGAGCGTGGGCGCGGTCGTCGGCGGCCTGCTCGGGACCGCGGCCGCGGGCCTCGGGGTCCCGCTGCCGGTGCACCTGGCGGTCACGGGCGGCGTGTTCGCGGTCGTGGCGGTCGCCACCTACCGGTTCATGCTGCCGGGCCCGGAGGACGCCGAGCGGACCGCACCTGCCGAGCCCGCACCGGGCGCAGGCGCACCGCGCCGCCGGCCGTCCGGCCGCACCCTGCTGCCGCTCGCGGCGCTCGGCGGCCTGGCGGCGTGCGCGGCGTTCGTCGAGGACGCCGGCTCGTCATGGGGTGCGCTGTACCTGCGGGGCGAGGTCGGCACCGACGCCGCGACGGCGGGCCTGGCGTTCGTCGCGCTGTCGGTCGCGATGACGGTCGGCCGCCTGACGGGCGACCGCGCGGTCGACCGGTTCGGCCAGCGCCGCGTCGCGCTGGTCGGGGGCGCCGGGATCGCCGCGGGCATGGGGCTCGCGCTGGCCGTGCCGTCCGTGACGACGACGCTCGTGGGGTTCGCCGCGGCGGGGCTCGGCGTCGCGACCCTCGTGCCGGCCGTGATGCACACGGCGGACGAGCTGCCCGGCCTGCCGCACGGCGTGGGCCTGACGGTCGTCAGCTGGCTGCTGCGCGTCGGTTTCCTCGTCTCCCCCACGGTCGTCGGGCTCGTCGCGGACGCCACGAGCCTGCGGGTCGGGCTCCTGGGTGTGGTCCTTGCCGGGCTCACCGTGCTCGCGCTGGGCCGGTTCCTCCTCGACGCACCCGCCGCGCACGACGACGACGCGGCCGCGGGCCCCGGGACACCGCCACCGACCGCCGGACCCGCCACCGCCCCGTTCTGACCCCCGGAACAGGGTGCCGGACCCGCCCAGACTTCCTAATGTGGACATATGCATGCAGTCGAACGCGGCGAGGGCACGCCGCTGGTGGTGCTCCACGGCTTCGGCTGGGACCACCGCGTCCTCCCGTCGCTGGACGCACCCGTCCACGCGGTCGGGGGGTGGCGGCGGCTCTACCTCGCGCCGCCGGGCAGGCCGGGGTCGCCCGCTCGGGACGCGGCGAGCACGCGGGAGGTCGTCGAGGCCGTCGAGCGGGAGATCGACGCACGGCTCGGCGACGAGCCGTTCGCGGTCCTCGGCAACTCGCACGGCAGCGTCCTGGCGCGCCGCGTGGCGCACGACCTGCGGCGGCGCGTGCTGGGGCTGGCGACGCTCACCGGCGGCGCCGTGGCCGGCCCGCACCGCAGCCCGCAGCACGTCGAGACGTCCGTCGACCTGCGGTACACGCTCGAGGTCGAGCCCGAGGACGCCGCCCCCGAGCCGTTCACCGCGCCCGCGCTCTTCGTCGCCGACCGCCACGACCACGTCTCGGGGCGCTCCGACCCGGCGGCGCGGCTCACGCACTACCCGCGCGCGACGTTCGCGGCCCTCGACCCCACGGGCTACGGCGGCGACCCGGGACGCCCCGGGCCGGCGGCGGCACTGGTCGTGGACTGGCTCCTGCGCGTGCGGGCAGCCCGCTCCGGGCCTGTCGCCGTGTGATGCCACCGCGATCCCGACCTGATTCACCGTTCAAGATGCTCAGCAGGCTGAGTGTTGCCACTCTGTCCTCATGGAGACCATCACCAGCACAGCGGTCACGCAGCGCGTGACCTCTCAGGACCGGGTCCGCCAGGTCACCGTCCTCGTCGGCGCCGTCGTCGCCATCGTCGGCGCGACCGTCGGGTCCGGGGCCTTCGGCGGGCAGCCCATCGCCGAGGCCGCGGGCGGCGCCCTGTCCGCGACCGCGACACCGGTCGCCCCCGACAGCCCCGCGTTCTCCATCTGGTCGGTGATCTACACCGGCCTGGCGGTCTTCGCGGTGGTCCAGGCCCTGCCCCGCCAGGGCGCCGACGCGCGCCTGCGCGCGATTTCGTGGTGGGTGCTCGCGTCGATGCTGCTCAACGCGCTGTGGATCGCGGCCGTGCAGGTCGGCTCGGTCGCGGGCAGCGTCGTCGTCATCGTCGTCCTGCTGGGCGTCCTGGCGACGATGTACGTCAAGCTCGTGCGCCTGCCGCACACCCGCACCCTGCCGTCGGTCGTCACCGACCTCACCGTGGGCCTGTACACCGGGTGGGTCAGCGTCGCGACGCTCGCGAACACCGCGGCGTTCCTCGCCGACGCCGAGGTCGGCGAGCTGGGGCTCGGCGCGACGGGCTGGTCCGTCGTCCTGGTCTCCGCCGCCGCGCTGCTGGCCGTCACCTACGGCGCGTACGGCCGCCGCCGCCCGACCCTCGTGATCCCCGTCGGCCTGGCGATGGCGTGGGGCCTGACGTGGATCGGGCTCGGCCGCACCAACGGCCCCCTGTACGACGACACGGTGGCGACCGCCGCGTTCGTCGCCGCCGGTGTCGCGCTGCTCGCGCCGGTCGTGGCCAGCCTGGCGGCCCGCCGCCGCTGACGTCGACCTCGGCAGCACCCCGGCTGCCGGTGCGAATCACTTCAGACCTCGTCCGGCCGGTCCACGGCCGGTCCCGTCCCCCTATCGTGCGAAGCAACTGCCACAGGGGGAGCTCGACGATGAGGCGTACCCGGTTCGGCCTGACCCTTGCCACCGTCCTGGCCGCGACGCTGCTCGTGCCCGCACCGGCGTGGGCGGGCGACGTGCAGCGCGAGGAGTTCTGGCGCGTCCCGTCCGACCCGTGGCAGGTGATCGGGTTCGGCCCCACCAACGAGCCCGACGTCAGCGCCCGCGGCGGCACGCTGACGATCGGCCAGGACACGCTCGTCATGCTGCTGGAGGGCCGGTCCCCGTCCGACTGGACAGGCTCGGCGACCCGGCTGACCGGCTGGGACGTGGACTTCCGCATGCGTCTGGGCCGGGACGCCACGGTCTCGTGCTCCGCCGACGACGGCGGCACGCCCGCGACGCTCGTGTGGCTGGGTGACAACACCGAGCTCATGCAGCTGGCGTTCGGCCCGGGCGAGCTGTGCCTCACCCACCCGTGGGAGGACCGGCAGTCGATCCCCCTGGACACCCAGCGCTGGCACCGGTACCAGGTGGAGGCCCGCGGCAAGCACGTGCGGATCCTGGTCGACGGCCGCACCGTCGTGGACCGCGAGCTCACCGGCACCGCGCAGGGCACCGTGGGCCTCGGCTTCGAGACGCACCAGGGCACCTCGACGTGGGACTGGTTCCGGTACGACACCGCACCCGGGCACCGGTGCACGATCCGTGGCACGGCCGGCCCCGACACGCTGCGCGGCACGCGCGGCGCGGACGTCGTCTGCGCCGGTGACGGGGACGACCGGGTCCTCGGCCTCGGCGGTGACGACGTCCTCATCGGTGGGGACGGCGACGACACGCTGCTGGGCGGCGACGGGAGCGACCTGCTCCAGGGTGGCCTCGGGGACGACGTGCTCGACAGCGGCACCGGCGACGGCCGCGCCGAGGGTGGCTTCGGCGACGACCGGTTCGTCACCGGGGCGACGCCCGACGGCGCGCAGCAGCTCGTCGGCGGGCCCGGGCACGACGTCGCGGACTACAGCGCGCGCACCGGCGGTGTGACGATCACCCTCGACGGCATCGGCGGCGACGGCGCCCCGGGCGAGGGGGACGCGGTCGGCGGCGCCAACGGCTGGGGCCGGACGGACGTCGAGGAGGTCCGCGGGGGCAGCGGCGACGACGTGCTCACGGGTTCCGTGTGGTCATCCACGCTCGTCGGTGGGCCGGGTGCCGACCGCCTGCGCGGCAGGGACGCCGCGGACGTGCTCGACGGCGTCGACGGCGTCGAGGGCAACGACGCGCTCGACGGCGGCGACGGGGCGGACACCTGCACGGCCGACGCCGGCGACGAGATGGTCGCCTGCAACGACCCGAGCCCGTCGCCGACTCCGCGGTACACGATGCCGCCACCGCCGCCGACCACCCCGGCGGTGTCACCGTCGCCGAGCGGGCCGCCCGCCGGTACGTCGTCGCCCACCGCGACGCCGTGGCCGACGCCGGTCACGACGCCGTAGGCGCGCGCCGGTCGCTCGGCCCGGTCAGGAGCGCCCGGGGAAGCGGAAGGGGATCGGGATGCCGCCGCAGCAGCACACGCCGCTGACGTCCGTCTGCGCGAGCAGCCGCGCCGCCTGGTAGCAGGCGACGAAGCGCACGACGGTGGGGACGACCGAGCGGGCCACACCGCGACGTCGCACCAGCGTGCGCACCGCCACCGAGCACGAGGCTCCGCCGTGCGCCACCCGGTGCGCGCAGCCCCAGCCCTTCCGGGGGGACAACCGGGCCTGGTAGAGAGCGATGAGCCGGTCGACGGCTCCAGCAGCACGGGTCATCGCGACACGGTAGAACCAGGCGGCGCAGGACGCGCGGCGAGGACGCCGCTCCGGGAACGCCGCCCGGCTCGTCCCCCGCTCACTCCCGGGTGGTCGAGAACCGCAGCACCTCCGCGGACCGCCCGCCGATGTCCCGCTGCTCCGTCGGCCCCGCCTCGCAGCGGTACCCGGCGCGCTGCGCGGTGCGGACCGACGCGACGTTCCACGGCTCGACGTCCAGCACGACGCGGTCCAGCCCCGGGATCGTCCACGCGAACGCCGTCACCGCCCGCAGCGCCTGCGCCGCGACGCCGCGACCTCGCTCGCGCGGGGCGACACCGTACCCGGCGGACGCACGCCCCTCGTGCAGGTGGGCGAGCCACAGCCCCACCTGCCCCAGGGCGCGGTCGTCGGTGACGTCCGCGACGCAGAACGAGTACCCCGCCCCCGTGCGCAGACGCTCGCGCTGTCGCTCGATCCACGCGACGGCCTGCGCGTCCGTGGCGTCCGCCGGCAACGTCCCGGTCAGCGGCATGTACGGGTCGGTCGACAGGTCACGCACCATCGGGACGTCCCGCGGCTCGAACCCGCGCAGGCGCACGTCACCCCACGTCGGGGGCGGGGTCGGCAGGACGAGCACGTCGCCGAGTATCGGGCGTCGCACCACTCCCCGGCCAACCTCCCACCGGTGAGGACGCTGACCTGGGACGGCTACCGCAACGTGCGCGACCTCGGCGGCCTGCCGACCTGAGGCGGCTCACCGAGGGCGGTGCGCCGCCTGAGCCCGGGCGCGCCGGCCGCGCACCTCACCACCCGGTCACGGCGCGGCGACCAGCGCGTCCAGCAGGGCGTCGACGTCGACGAGCGCGATGCGCGTGGCCGAGTCGCTGGTGCCGTACGGCAGCACCAGGGTGCGCCCGTGCAGCATCGCACCGCACGAGTACACGACGTTCGGCACGTAGCCGGAGCGCTCGTCACCGAGCGTCGTGAGCAGGGGCGACCTGAGGCGTCCGACGACGCGCGTGGGGTCGTCGAGGTCGAGCAGCAGCGCACCGATGCTGTAGGTGCGCATCGGCCCGACCCCGTGGGTGAGGACGAGCCAGCCGCGCTCGGTCTCGACGGGCGAACCGCAGTTGCCGAGCTGGATGGCCTCCCAGCCGTGCTCGGGGCGCTGCACGACGACGGGCTCGTGCCAGTGCACCAGGTCGTCGGACGCGGCGACGGCGTTGCTCTCGCGGTCGGCGCGCGACATGGCGAACCAACGCCCGCCGACCTGCCGGGGGAAGATCGCCAGCCCCTTGTCGCGTGCACCCGGCCCGCTCAGCGGGCGGCTCGACATCGTCTCGAAGTCCTGCGTGCGCAGCAGCTGGATCGAGATGCCCCGTCCGTCGTAGGCCGTGTACGTGCCCGCGTACGACGTGGCGCCGTCGGCGTGCTCGAGGCGCACCATGCGGACGTCCTCCACGCCGTTGCGCTCGGCAGGGGTCTGGGGCATCAGCACGCGCTCGTTCATCGCGGAGTCCGCGGGGAACGTGATGTCGTACCCGCGCGCGTCGGACCGCTGCGCCTGCTCCACGGCCACGACCGGCTGGACGGCCCGCGTGGGTGACGGGTCGAACCGCACGACGTCGTCGACGTCGACCGTGCCGGTGCGCAGCTCCATGCTGGAGACGTGGCCCTCGCCCGTGGACCGCAGGGTCATGACGAAGCGGGTCGACCCGGCCGGCAGCCCGCTCTGGTCGGGGTGGGCGACCATCGACGGGTTGAACAGCGCCGCCGACTGCACGGCGTACTCGGCGGTGAAGTACGCGCCGACGAGACGGCGGTGCTGCGCGGGCATCGACCGGGCCTCGTCCGACCCGTGGCACACGTGCGCGAAGTGCGTCTCCCACGTCGCCTCGAGGTCGTGGTGCCGGTCGTCGAAGGCGTCGGTGAGCGCGGTCAGCTCACGCTCGACCGCGGCGTCGTCCAGCGTCCGGACGCGCTCCAGGACGGCGGCGGCACGCGACCGGCCCGACGACGCCAGCTCCTGGCCCGGCAGGAACAGCCGGGCCACGACGCGGTCCGGGTCGGGCCGCAGCAGGTGGTCGGTGCGACGCACCCAGGACCGGTCCGCGCCGGTGCCCGTCACGCCGCGTCGCCGGAGGTCGCGGCGAGGAGCTGCGCGCACGCGAGCCACGCGAGCGTCGACTCCGCGCCCCGGTTCTGGTTGACGCCGTCGCGCTCCAGACCGTCGAAGCCGGCGCCTGTCGCGGCGTCGCGCACCGGGACGCCCACGTCGTTCGCGCCCTCGAACCAGGCGACGCAGCGGTCCAGCACGGTGACCCACCGCAGGTCACCCGTGACCCGCAGGGCCGTGGCTGCCGCCTCCGCGAGCGCGGTGACCTCCACGGGCTGCTGGTCGAAGCCCGGACGGTCGTCGCCCGGGCCGCGGCCGCCCACGGGGACGACGGACAGCCGGCCGTCGACGGTCTGCTCGGCGACGAGCCAGTCGAGCAGGCGGACGCCGTCGGCGAGCAGGGCGGCGTCGTCGAGCGCACCACCGGTCGCGATCAGCGCCTCGGGCAGCACGGCGTTGGCGTAGGTCAGCCGCGGCTCGGGCCACGGCCAGCGCGCGTCCGCCGCGGCACGCGGCAGCGTCGCCCGGGCGTCACCGAGGAGTCGCCGGGCCGCGCCGTCGCGGGGGTCCACGCGCAGCAGCTCCGCCGCGCCGAGCGCCGCGTAGGCCGTCGCGCGGGTGTGCGGGGACCGCGCGCTCATGGCCAGCGTCGCTCCGCGGCGCGCGCCGCGCGCCATCGGCCCGGCGGGCAGCTCGACCGCCGCCACGGCCAGCGCCCAGAGCCCCCGTCCCCAGTGGTCGTCGGTCGACGGCTCGTCGAGCCACGCGCCGTCCGGGTCGCGGCGGTTGTGCAGCCGGCCGTCCGGGCGCTGCGCGGCCCGCACGAACCTCAGGCAGGTCGCCGCGAGGTCGGCGGCCGACGCGTCGGAGGACGGGAACCGTGCCGTGACGACGAGCGCACGTGCCACGTCGTCGACGCACATGCCGTGCTCGACGCGCGGCTCGTCACCCAGCGCGTGCTCGTAGAGACCGGTCGGGGTGGCCAGGCGCAGCAGGTGGTCGAGGCGCGGCAGACGCTCGGCGTCGCGGACCAGGGTCGCGCCCATCAGACGGCCGTCGGCAGCGCGGCACGTCGGACCGTCGCCGCGAGCCCGAGGTAGCGCCGCGCGACGGCGGGCCACAGCAGCGCGTCGGCCAGCCCGCGGGCGGTCGCGGTCATGCCCTCGGCCACCCCGTCGACGGTCAGGACCCGCTCCAGCGCCGCGGCGATCGCGGACGGGTCGCGCTGCGGGACCAGCAGGCCCGCACCGCTCGAGAGCAGCTCGACGGCGTGCGGGAACCGGGTGGACACCACCGGCCGGCAGGCGGCGACCGCCTCGGTCAGCACGCCGGACGTCACCTGCTCGCGGGAGTCGTACGGCAGCAGGACGACGTCGGCCTCGCGGACCACGGCACGCAGGTCCGGGCCGGACAGGTAGCGCGCGTCGAACCGCACGGACCCGGTGAGGTCGTGCTCGCGGGTCAGCGCGACGAGCCGGTCGCGGTACGCCTCACCCTCGCGCTCGAGGATGCGCGGGTGCGTCTGCCCGAGGACGAGGTACGTGGGCAGCGGCATCCGCTCCCGCAGCTCGGCGAGCGCGAGGAGCGCCCACTCGATGCCCTTGCCGTCGGACAGCAGACCCCACGTGAGCACGGTCCGGGGTCCGTCCGCGTCGGGCCGGGACGCCACGACCGGGGGCCGGTTGTCCTCCGCGCCGTGCGGGATGACGACGACGAGCGCCGGGTCGACGCCCCACCCGGTGACGAGGCGGTCGCGCGCCGTGGTCGTCATCGTCACCAGCGCCGAGGACGCCGCGACGATGCCGGCCAGCACGCGGTGCTGGTTGGGCGTCGGACGGGTCAGGACCGTGTGCAGCACCGTGAGGACGGGCACGCGCACGCGGGCGAGGAGGTCGAGCACGTCCTGCCCGTCGGGACCCCCGTAGATGCCGTACTCGTGCTGCAGGACCGCGACGTCGTACGTGTCGAGCGCCGCGGCAGCCGCGGCGGCCCCGTCCGGGTCGTCCGCGACCCACTCGTGCACGACGGGCGCCGACCGCTCCTGCGGTGCGTCGACCAGCCGCACGACGCCCACGTCGGCGCCGGCCTCGCGCAGGTGCTGGACGAGCGCGGCACTGAACGTGGCGATGCCGCACGGGGTGGAGGGATAGGTCGACAGCATGGCGAGACGAACACTCATCGGGTCTGCTTCCGTGGCGCTTGGCGCAGCGAGAGTGCTGCCGTCCACGGTGGGGGGGGAGGGGCCGCGTCCCGAAGGGGCGCCGATCCGGCACCGGTCGCCGACCAGAGGTCCGGCGAGACTGGGGTGAGCCTACCCCGGGGGGCGTACGCTCACCCGGACCCCAGGAGGCCGCCGTCAGAGTCGCCGTGCTCGCCTCGATCGCCCATCGCGTCCCACCACGTGGCTACGGCCCGTGGGAGCAGGTCGCGTCCACGCTCGCCGAGGGCCTGGTCGCCCGGGGGCACGAGGTCACGCTGTTCGCCACGGCCGACTCCCTGACCGCGGCGCACCTGCACGCCGAGGCGCCCGCGGGGTACGAGGAGGACCCGACGGTCGACGCCAAGGTCAGCGAGGGGCTGCACATCGCGGCGTGCTTCGAGCGGGCCGGGCAGTTCGACGTCATCAGCAACCAGTTCGACTTCTTGCCCCTCGTCTTCAGCCGCCTCGTGGCGACGCCGGTGGTCACGACGGTCCACGGGTTCTCCTCCGAGCGGATCCTGCCCGTCTACCGGGCGTACGACGACGCCACGCACTACGTCGCGATCAGCGACGCCGACCGGCATCCCGACCTCACGTACGCCGCGACGATCCACCACGGCATCGACGTCGACGCGTTCTCCCCCGGTGCGGGCGACGGCGGGTACCTGCTCTTCCTCGGGCGCATCCACCCGGACAAGGGCACGGCCACCGCGATCGAGGTCGCACGCCGGGCCGGTCGGCCGCTCGTGATCGCCGGGGTCGTGCACGACGAGGGGTACCACCGCCGCGAGGTCCTCCCCCACGTCGACGGCGAGCACGTGCGCTACGTCGGGCCGGTGGGCCCCGCCGAGCGCGACCGGCTGCTGGGTGGGGCCGTCGCGCTGCTGCACCTCATCGACTTCGACGAGCCCTTCGGCCTGTCGGTGGTCGAGTCGATGGCTGCCGGGACCCCCGTCGTGGCGTACCGGCGCGGGTCGATGCCGGAGCTCGTGACCCCGGGGTCGACGGGCTTCCTGGTCGACGACGTGCCGGGCGCGGTCACCGCGGTGGCCGCCGCTGCCGCCCTCGACCGGGGCGCGTGCCGCCGGGAGGCCCGCGCACGCTTCGCGGCCGACCGGATGGTCGCGGACTACGAGCGCCTGTTCACCCGCATCGTGACGGAGCATCGCAGCCGGACGACGCCGGCAGCCTGACTCCCCCGACCGGATGGTGGGACACCGTCGCGTCCAGACCGTCCTCGGTCGTGTTCCGCGCCCCTGACGACGACCCAGGCCGGTCTCGACGAGCGGCCGTGGCGGACCTGGCAGGCTGAGGGCCGTGGATCCTGCGACGCATCTCGGCACGTCCTCCGTGGCTCATGGCTACGGCGCCTTCGCCACGCGGGAGGCGCGCGGGACGTCGCCCACGTACGAGGAGTGGGCCACCGGCGTCAGCACGGACCCGCAGGTTACGGCCCTGCTCGACACGCTGCCGGCCGGCAAGCGGCAGCCGAACCTCGTGTTCGCGGCCGCCCGGTGGCACGGGGCGTCGGGCGGCTACGACGACCTGCGCCGCACGCTGCTCACGCGGTGGGACGACGTGGCGGCGACCGTCCGCGCCCGTGCGACGCAGACCAACGAGGCAGGCCGCTGCGCGACGCTCCTGCCGTTCCTCGCCCGGCTCCCGCAGCCGCTGGCGCTGCTGGAGGTCGGGGCCTCGGCGGGCCTGTGCCTCCTGCCCGACCGGTACTCCTACCGCTACGACTCCGCCGACGGCGGCGAGCGCTCGCTCGACCCCGCGGACGGACCGTCACCCGTCGTGCTGCCCTGCACCCTCGGTCCGGTGGTCGCGGCACCGGAGCGGCTGCCCGAGGTCGTGTGGCGCGCGGGCGTCGACCTGGCCCCCGTCGACGTCACCGACGACGACGCGTGCGCCTGGCTCGAGACGCTGGTCTGGCCCGAGCACGACGAGCGTCGCGCCCGGCTGCGCGCCGCGCTGGCGGTCGCGCGCACCGACCCGCCGCGCGTCGTGGCCGGTGACCTGCTCGACGTGCTGCCGACGCTCGCCGCGCAGGCCCCGACCCACGCGACGCTCGTGGTGCTGCACAGCGCCGTGCTCGCGTACCTGACGCCGCAGGCGCGTGCCTCCTTCGTCGAGCTGGTCGGGACGCTGCCCGGCCACTGGCTCGGCAACGAGGGCGCGCGCGTCCTGCCGACCACGGCCGAGCTGGTGTCGGACCGCGTCGACCGCGGCTTCGTCGTCAGCCTGGACGGGACACCGCAGGCGTACGCGGACCCGCACGGCAGCAGGCTGTCACCGTTGCCCTGAGGGAGGGCTGCGAGGCTGCGGGTTACGCTCGCGACGTGAGCAACGAGACCCCGGAGCCGGACGAGGCCGAGCAGTTCCTGCGGGACTTCCTGCGTGCGGCGACCCCGCAGCAGCGGCACACGTTCGTCCGGCGGATGAACTACGACGGCGGCGACGCGACGGTCCGGTTCGTGCTCGACGACCCGACCACGGACCGCGCGACCGCGCTGGCCGCGTACTGGATCCTCGGCGCCTGCTACTACTCGCGCTACGCGACGGCCGAGGAGACGGCCGACTACGAGCGCCCCACGTGGGAGCTGCTGCGCAGCATCGAGGACCGGTACGCGGCGGGCTTCTGGGCCGACCACGGCATCGCGTTCGACCCGACGGACGACGACGAGATCGACTGGACCGACGACTACGGCGCACCCGTCGCCCGGCCGGTGCCCGACCTGATGCGCCGCCCGGTGCCCGGCGAGCTGGTCGACGACTCGGACACCGAGGACGGTCTGCCGCTGGACGTGCACCTGCGGTGGACGGCGCTGGCGGACTGAGGGTCGTGCCACCCCGCGGGCCCGACCACGACGCGGCCTACCTCGAGGACGGTGACGGGTTCGAGGTCGAGCTCGTGGCATCCGGCTGACGACGCCGCGTGCGCCGGGCCGACGGGCCCGGCGCCCCGTAGGGTCGCCCGATGATCGTGGAGTCCAGCGTCGACCTGCCGGTGCCCCCCGACGTCGCGTTCGCCGTGTCGCAGACGACGGGCGACGCCCGCCTGCGCTGGGACCCGTTCATCCGCCGGCAGTCGTTCCTCGACGGCGCGACGGTCCCCGCCAAGGGCGTGCGGACGCTGACGCGCCACCGCTCGGGCCTGCGGATGGTCAGCGAGTACGTCTCGTACAAGCCGCCGACGAACGTCGGGATGAAGATGGTCGAGGGGCCGTGGTTCTTCGCCGTCATGGCCGGCGGGTGGCGCTTCTCGCCGCTGCCCGACGGCGGCACGCGCGCGGTCTGGCGGTACAGCTTCACGTGCCGCCCGGCGTGGCTCGCTCCGGTGGCCGAGCGGATCGGGCGCGTCGTGCTGCAGCGGGACGTCGACCGCCGCATCGCCGGCTTCGCCCGCGGCTGCGCCGACCCCCAGGTCCTGGCGACACTCCCCTGACCCTCCTCCCCGTCGAACGCGGACTTGTGCCGCTTCCGGGGGTCCCGGAGCGGCAGAAGTCCGCGTTCGGCAACCGCGTCAGGCCTTGGTGGTGCGGCGGTGTCGGGCGGCGAGGGCCGTGTCGACCAGCAGGAACGCCAGCAGCGGGACGCCGAACAGCGGGACGAACCAGCCGACCAGCGCCGCCAGGCCCAGCACCACGACGGTGAGCGCCCGGGGCGCAGCGCGCAGCGCACCGGGCGGCAGCAGGGGTCCGGGGCCGAAGCCGGGTTCGCGCGTGGGCCGCCGCTGCCACCACATCCGGTACCCCAGGACGACCAGGGTGATGAGCCCGGTCGCCAGCCCGGCGAGCGCCACCTGGTTCGCCACCCCGAACAGCTCGCCCATGTGCGCGTAGATGCCCCAGTGCGCGAGCTTGGCGACCAGGTGCTGGTCCGCGAAGTCGACGCGCGAGACCACGGTGCCGTCCATCGGGTCGACCGCGATCGAGTCCGCCCGGGACGGCAGCCCGCCGCCGTGCTCGGCGACGCCCCACGCGTGCGTCGCGTCGGCCGGCGGTGTCAGGCGCAGCGGGTCGCGCAGCCCCTCGTCGCGCGCGACCGCGAGGACGCCGTCGACGCCGATCCCGGCGGTGAGCACGGCGTCGGGGGTCCCGTCACCGAGGCGGTGCTCGGCGTGCGGGTCCTCCTCGCCGGCCGCCGCACCCGGCAGCGTCGTGTCGAGGTACGTCGTGGTCCACCCCCAGGCGGTCCGCAGCTCGCCGACGTTCGCACCGGCGCGCACCGACCACGTCATGCCCGTCGCCGAGAGCACCAGGAGCCCCAGCGCGACGACGAGCCCGACCACCCCGTGCCACGACAGCGTGCGCCGCCTGGCAGGCCCCGTGCGGTCGGGCACGACGAGCCGGCGCCACCGCCCCCGTCGCGCCGAGCGCGCGACCCACATCGCCACACCCCCGAGCACGACGACCCACAGCCAGGACGCCGCGAGCTCGGAGTAGACGCGGCCCGGCTCGCCGAGCAGCAGGTTGCGGTGCAGGTCGTCGAGCGTCCAGCGCACCGGCAGGAACCCGGTGTACGTGGCGAGCGACCCGCGCACCTCGGCGGTGTACGGGTCGACGAAGACCGTGCGGTCCTTGCCCTCGGGGACGTCGGTGGCGGCCAGGACGACGCGCGTCGTCCCGTCGGGCGTGGCCGCGGGCTGCACCTGCACGACCTGGCCCTCGGGGTGCGCGGCACGCGCGGCGGCGACCTGGTCGGCCAGGTCGAGGCGCGTCGCACCGACCTCGTCGACCGTCAGCTCGTGGCGGTGGACGACGGCCTCGAGCTGCGGCGACACCGAGTAGAGCAGCCCTGTCACGGCCGCGACCAGCAGGAACGGGCCGACGAGGATGCCGGCGTAGAAGTGCAGCCGCAGCAGGACCGGCTGGAGCGCGGACCAGAGCGAGCCCCGCGCGGGCGGGTCGGGCGGGGCACCCGGCTGCGGGGCGTCGGTGGTGGACGTGGGCGTGGAGGTCATGGTCGTCCCTCTCGGACGTGGCGGACGCGGGGTCGCGTCCGGGCGCGCGTGGGCGCGCGGAGGCAGGGCCGCGGCACGCCCGTGCGGGCGTGCGCGAGGACGCCGCACCGCGGACGACGGTCCACGGGCGACGCGGTGAGGTGCCGGTCGGTCAGAGGGCGCGGGCCGTGGGTGGGGCGCGGCTGCCGCGCGTGCCGAGGGTCCGCGTCCGGGGCGTCGCACGGTGCCGGCGGCCACGGACGGGTCGACGTCGCGCCGTGCCGACGACCGGCACCAGGGCGGCTCCCGCCAGCACGGGCACGGCCCACGCCAGCCGGTCCAGCGCCCGCTGCCCGGCGCGCTCGGTCGCGACGAGCAGCGCCACCGTCAGCACGGTCGCGGCGGCGTGCGCCGCGATCATGGCGATCGACACGGCGTGGGCGCCGGGCCCGGCTCCGGGCATCGGCACCGGCACCGCACCGCCGTGGACGTGCACCGCGCCGCCCGGGACCACGTCACCCGAGACCGCCTCGACCGTCGCGGTGGCCGCGAACGCCCGGTGCAGGAGCCACTGCCACACGGCCACGGCGGGCAGCAGCGTGCTCACCCGCAGGGGCCGCCGCGCGAGGGGCGCGGCGCCGGCCGCGGTCAGCGCCGCCAGCACGGCGAGCGCACGCGTGTCCGGGAGCGTCCCGGCACCCGCGACGTGGCCGCCCGCGCCCAGCGCGACGACCGTGCTCGACACCGCCGCGAGGCGGGCCGGCACGCGCGAGCGGGACCGCTGGGCGTCGACCATGACGGCGGTCACCCTCACCCACGCCGTGATCGCGGTCCAGCACCGTAAGGATTAGGCGGACCGTCACGACGAACGCGGACCCCTGCCAGCTCTCAGCGATGGTCGAGGCAGGGGCCCGCGTCCGTGCTCATCCTTCCCTAGCTCGCGCTCCCGCCGCCGCAGCCCACGCGCTCGGAGGCGAGGGTGATGTCGTCGACCCAGACGTCGAAGTGGTCGGGCGTCGCGCCGCCCTGGTACAGCTGCCAGCCGATCCGGACCGTGTCCGCCGTCGGCAGGACGAACGGCACGTCCGCGCCGCCGTGCTCGTCCCCCGTCACCGTGAGGTCCGGCTGCGGCGCGCCGTCGAACCACAGGGCGACGCGGTTCTCCGGGGCGGACCACTCGAACTCGACGCACTGCCACTCGTCCTCGACGGTCGGCGCGGACTCGCGCCAGCTCGTCCAGTCGCCCGTGGGCCCGCCGTCGGCCCCGATGCCCCAGAACGTCGCGTCCGCTCCGACCGTGGGCGCGAACTGCCCGCCGAGCGGTCGCACGACCTCGTCGCTGCCCGAGCCGGTGACCTCCACGAGCGTGAAGTGCGCCCAGTCCGGCGCGGTCGGGAAGTCGTCGACCTTGAGGCGCAGCCGGCCGTAGAAGGTGTTGCCGGGGGCGGCGAAGTCGTCGACCTCGAGGAACGCGTACCCGTTGTCCTGCGTGTGCACGCGCAGGACCTTGCCCTGACGACCCGCGCGCTCGACCTTCAGCGTGCCGTGGCGCGTGTCGACGCCCCAGTCGAGGCTCGACGCGCCGCCCGTCGGCTCGGACTCGAAGTCCTCGCAGAACAGGGCCTCGACGCCGGCGCACGCGCCGCGCGGGCCGTGGCCCGGGCCGCCGCCGGGCCCGGGGCCGTGCCCGGGACCGCCGGCGGCCGCGACCGGCGCGACGACGAGCGTGGCCGCGGCGAGAGCCGCCGCGGTGACCAGGGTGGGGATCGTCCTCATGCGCGCACCAGCCATTCGTTCGGGTGACGGAACCCCTCGGATGCTAGGCACCGCGGTCGGAGGAGTCCCGGCCCGAAACGATTGACCTGCGTGATCGCGCACGCCCGTCAGGCGGACCAGGGGACCTCGAGGTCGAGGACCCACGTGACGCCGAACCGGTCGGTGAGCATGCCGTACAGCGGCGACCAGGCGGCCTCGGCCAGGGGCACGCGGACGGACGCGCCCGCGGCCAGGCCCTCCCAGTAGCCCCGCAGCTCGTCGCCGTCCGTCCCGCGCACGGACACGAAGACCGGGTTCCGGCCCGGCTCGTACGCGGTGTGCGACGGGACGTCGTAGGCCATGACCCGGAAGCCGGCCGGCGACGCGACCTGCCCCCACATGACCTGCTCGGCCTCGGCGGGGTCGGTCACGGCGCCTGCCTGGGCGTACGTCACGGCGGCGAGGTCGCCCCCGAAGACGGACCGGTAGAGCTCGAGCGCCTCGCGGGCCCCGCCGCGGAAGTTGAGGTGGGTCGTGGTGCTGATGGTCATCGCTGCCTCCTGGTGAGCGTCGCCGTGGTCGGCGACACGGAGCACGTTGCCCCGCCATCCGGTCAGTTCCGGTCCTGATGGGCGTCTAGGTTCGGGACATGACGTCGGGCACCACGACCACGCGCCTGCTGCGGCTGCTCTCGCTCCTGCAGACGCCCCGGGACTGGCCCGGCCCGACGCTCGCCGACCGCCTGGGCGTCAGCGAACGCACCGTGCGGCGCGACGTCGACCGGCTGCGGGCGATGGGGTACCGGGTCCACGCCGACCGCGGGTCGGCCGGCGGGTACCGGCTCGAGGCGGGCGCCGAGCTGCCGCCGTTGCTGCTCGACGACGACCAGGTCACGGCGATCGCGGTCGCGCTGCAGGCCGTGCCGCTGCTCGGCACCGACGTGGACGAGGCCGCCCAGCGCGCGCTCGGCACGATCCGGCGCGTCATGCCGCCGCGGCTCCGGCACCGGGCGCAGGCGCTGCAGTTCGAGACCGCGGGTCCGGCGCCGACCGCCCCCGTCGCGCCCGCCGACGTGCTCGTGGCCGTCTCGGCCGCGGTCCGCGCGCACGAGGTGCTGCGCTTCGACTACGCGGGCGGGACGGGCGTGGGGGCGACCGCGGGAAGCCCGACGCACGACGGCCGGCCGCGACGCGCCGAGCCGCACCACCTCGTCGCGACGCTCGGGCGCTGGTACGTCGTCGCGTGGGACCTCGACCGGGCCGACTGGCGCGTGTTCCGTGTCGACCGGATGGCACCCCGCACGCCGAACGGCCCGCGCTTCACCCCCCGCGACGTGCCGGGCGGTGACGTGCGGAAGCTCCTGTCGGCGCGCTTCCGGGGCGCGACGTCGGCCGACGCGTGGCCGTGCCGCGGCACGGCCGTCCTCGACCTGCCGGCCCGCGACGTCGTGCCGTTCGCCGGGGACGGCGTCGTCGAGGACCTCGGCGACGGGCGCTGCCGGTTCACCGCCGGGTCGTGGTCGTGGGTCGCGCTGGCCGCATCCCTGGGGCGGTTCGACGCGGCCGTGCGCGTCGAGGGCCCGGACGAGCTGCGCGAGGCGTGCGCCCGGCTGGCGGGACGCTACGAGGACGCGGCCCGGCGCGACCCGCGGGAGGCGGGCACCCGGCCGGGCACCGCCTGACACCCCGCTCCACTGGCGTGCGCCGGGACGCGCGGCGACGATCGGACTGTCGCCGTCGCACCGGGAGGACGCATGGGCAGCTGGGCACCTGAGGCGCTGGACCGCATCGGCGGCGCGGAGGAGCTGGAGCTCGCGTCGTACCGGCCGGACGGCACGCTGCGGCCGTACGTGACGATCTGGGGCGTGCGGGTCGGGGACGACCTCTACGTCCGCTCGGCGCACGGGCCGCAGAACGGCTGGTTCCGCCGCGCGCGGGCCGCGGGCACCGCTCGGGTGCGCGCCGGTGGCGTCGAGCAGGACGTCGTCCTGGAGGCGCCGTCGCCGGACGTGCACGGCGACGTCGACGCCGCGTACCACGCCAAGTACGACCGCTTCGGGCCGGCGTACGTGGGCGCGGTGGTCGGGCCGGAGGTCGTCGACGTGACGCTGCGGCTCGCGCCGCGCGACTGACGCCCTCCCGGGGGGCCGGGTCGGGACGCGGGATCAGGGTCGCGGGGCCGGCCCGAGGTGCGCGCCCAGGTGCGTCACGAGCAGGTCGAGGGCTCCGGGGACCAGCGCGTAGTACGCCCACACGCCGCGCTTCTCCCGCGTGACGAGGCCGGCCTCGGCGAGCACCTTGAGGTGGTGGGACACGGTCGGCTGCGAGAGCCCGACCGGCTCGGTCAGGTCGCACACGCAGGCCTCGGCACCCTCGTGCGACGCGATGATCGACAGCAGCCGCAACCGCGTCGGGTCGGCGAGCGCCTTGAGCGGACGCGCCAGGTCATCGGCCGCCTGCGGACCGAGCGGGTTGCCGGTGACCGGCGTGCAGCAGGCGCGGTCGGCGGGGGCGGCGAGTCCCAGGTCGGTCATGCGACCAGTCTCGTCCAGACATCGTCCGTTGTCGATATTGACATCCGTCGATGGATGGGTCCATCGTTCGCATCGACACACTTCGATGCATGGAGGCACACATGGACGTCCGGCAGCAGGTCCGCGAGCGCTACGCGCTCGCCGCGACGCAGGCGAGCACGGCCGGCTGCTGCGGCAGCGACGCCACGACGAGCTGCGGCGGGCCGAACGCGCCCGAGATCGACGAGCGCTTCGGCGCCGGCCTCTACGCCGCGCAGGACACCGACGCCCTGCCCGTCGAGGCCGTCGCCGCGTCGCTCGGGTGCGGCAACCCGCTGCTGGTGGCGGACCTGCGCGAGGGCGAGCGCGTGCTCGACCTCGGCTCCGGCGGCGGCATCGACGTGCTGCTGTCCGCCCGCCGCGTCGGACCCACGGGCTTCGCGCACGGCGTCGACATGACGGACGAGATGCTCGACCTCGCGCGCGCCAACGCCGAGCGGGCGGGCGCGACCAACGTCGCGTTCCACCAGGGCACGATCGAGGACCTGCCGCTGCCCGACGGCAGCGTCGACGTCGTCATCTCCAACTGCGTGGTCAACCTGTCCCCCGACAAGCCGGCCGTCCTGGCCGAGGCGTTCCGCGTGCTCGTCCCGGGCGGGCGGCTCGGCATCTCCGACGTGGTCGCGGAGGACCACCTCACGCCGGACCAGCGCGCCGAGCGCGGCTCCTACGTCGGCTGCATCGCGGGTGCGCTGTCGCGCGGCGAGTACCTCGACGGTCTCGCGGCCGCCGGCTTCGTCGACGCGACCGTGACGTTCACGCACGAGGTCGCCGACGGCATGCACGGCGCCGTCGTCCAGGCGCACCGCCCCGCCTGAGACCGCCGTCCTGCTCGGGCGCCCCGGGCAGGACCCACGTCGAGGGCGGCGGCGAGGGGCGTCAGGACAGGGCGTGGGCCTCCTGCGGGGAGCCCTTGTCGTCGAGGATCGCGGCGTCGATCATCTCCTGCGCACGCTCACGCTCGACGTCCAGCGCCAGCGCGAGCTCGGTCAGCAGCGGCTGCGTCGCGAGCCACAGCTGCTCCTTCTCGCCCGTCGACAGGCCGCGCTCGATGCTGCGGCGCGTCAGGTCGCGCACGACCTCGGCCTGCACGAGGTGGTCCTGGCTGCGCATGCGCTCCTGGTTCTCCTTGTACCGGCGCGTCCAGGCCTCCTGGACCTGGGCGCTCGGGGAGCTGAGGACGGCGAAGAGCGCCGCGATCCCGTCGGCGTCGTACAGGGGCCGCAGGCCGATCTCGTCCGCCTTGTCGAGCGGGACCGACACGACCATCCCGCTCCCGACGACCTCGAGCTGGAGGTACTGGTGCGTCGCGCCGCGGAAGGCGCGCTCGAGCATGCCGACGACGCGGGTCGGGCCGTGGTGGGGGTGGACGACGATCTCGCCGATGGCGGGCTGCATGGGTCACACCTCTGCTTGACGCGGGGGCTCGGCCTGCGCGGGGGACGCGGGCCGTCTCCCCGCAGCGACGGAGCCGCTGCGGAGGACGCACGGACCGGCCACCACCCGGGATGGGGGCAGGGAGCCGCGCGAGCCGGTTCCCATTCTCCCATGCGGCACCTAGCCCCCCCAAGGAGAGGCACGAACGGGCTCGCGCGCGACGCGGGCCTCTCAGGTCGCCGCGGGCCCGCGGTGCCAGGGGTTGCGGGCGTCGGTGGCCGCGGGGCGGGCCGCGACGGCCACCGCGTACGTCGGCCGGTCGGTCCCGTCGACGACGCCCAGGTAGGCGTGCCCGGTCATGTGGCACCAGACGGGCAGGTCGATGGGCGCGACCGGGTCGGCGGTGACCAGGTGGACGACGGCTCCCGCCTGCAGCGTCGCGACACGGTCGCGCAGCAGGATCAGCAGGCGCGCGCACCCCAGGTCCCCGCCGTCGATCGTCACGACGTCCTCGGCTCCGGCCACGGCGCGAGGGTAGCCCGCGGGCAGCGGGACCGGGAGCAGAGCGGTTCGAAAGTTGCGGGCGCGGGACGTCGTCGCCACGCGCGGCAGCGTGGCCGACGCGGACGAGTGGTCCGGTGTCACCCGTTCCGCCCCGGGATGGGGACATTAAACGATTCATCCCCCGATCGAAGTGGGGAGAGGCCACGCTCCCACGAGGCAGACTGCTGCCGTCGCGGCGCCGGAGAACGATCACAGGCGATCTGGCCCCCGTCGCGACGACCGCCGACCCGCAGGTGGGAGCGCGGATCGGCCGATCGTCACATCCCCCCTCGTCCGAGCTGCCCAAGGGAGTGCCACCAGATGACCGACACTTTCGTGCGACGCCCCCGTCGTCGCCACCCGCTCCGTGCCGCGATCGGAGCGCTCGCCACCGGAGCCCTCGTGGCCGGCACCGTCGCCCTGGCCACGCCGGCCTCGGCGCAGAACGTCAACAGCAACCAGACTGGCACGCACAGCGGCTACTGGTTCTCCTTCTGGACCGACAGCCCCGGCACGGTCTCCGCCGTCCTCGGCAACGGCGGCAACTACTCGACGTCGTGGCGCAACACCGGCAACTTCGTCATCGGCAAGGGCTGGTCCACCGGCACCGGCCGCGCCGTGTCCTACTCCGGCTCGTTCAACCCGTCGGGCAACGCCTACCTCACGCTGTACGGATGGACCAACGGTCCGCTGGTCGAGTACTACATCGTCGACTCGTGGGGCACCTACCGCCCGACCGGCTCGTTCAAGGGCACCGTCACGACCGACGGCGGCACGTACGACATCTACGAGACGACGCGCGTCAACGCCCCCTCGATCGAGGGCAACAGCTCGACGTTCAAGCAGTTCTGGTCTGTCCGTCAGCAGAAGCGCGTCGGCGGCACCATCACGGCCCAGAACCACTTCAACGCGTGGGCGTCCAAGGGCATGCAGCTCGGCCGGCAGAACTACCAGATCATGGCCACCGAGGGGTACCAGTCCTCCGGCTCGTCCAACATCACGGTCGGCACCGGCAGCGCCGACGGCGGCGGTGGCAACACCGGCGGCGGCGGTAACACCGGTGGCGGCGGCAGCACGGGCGGCAACGACAGCGGCAGCAACACGAACAACGGCTGCACCGTCAGCTGGACCCGCAGCCAGGACTTCGGCGACCGCTTCAACGTCAACTACACCGTGTCCGGCCGCTCGAGCTGGTCCGTGACGGTCTACCCGAACACGGGCCAGTCGATCCAGAACTCGTGGGGCGCCACCCGCAGCGGGAACACGTTCCGTTCGAACGGTTCCAACAGCTTCGGCGTGACGTACTACAAGGGCTCGCAGAACATCAGCTACATCCCCTGGGGCATCTGCTCCTGACGCGTGAGGCACGAGGTGGCGCCGGCGCC
>NZ_JACSQV010000016.1:0-37392 GCF_014836445.1 Cellulomonas avistercoris | reverse complement strand
GTCGACGTCGACCGCGGCACCTCGTGCTCTTCCCGGCACCTCGTGCATCTCCCGACCCTCCCGCCACGCCGACGGCTCCGATCGTCTGCCGCCGGCGGCCCCGATCGTTTTCGAGGAGTCGCAGCCCACCCGGCGGACCTCAGGTCGGCACAGGCTCAGCCACCACCCGCCCGAGTACACCGCCCGGCCTTAAACGGTTTGCACCTCCGCAGGGCTGTTCACCTGCGCATTCACCTCGGTCACACTGGCCGAGTCCGGTGTTTCGAGGCGCCACCCGCGCCCGACGCACCTCCTCACGAGCCGGTGAGCGCCACCTGACCCGCCGGCCCCCACCCTGCCCCACCAGATGTGCCCGCACAAAGGAGCCCTTTGATGCTCGATACTTTCGACACGGCCCGACCGGCCCGGAGAGGGCAGCGCACCGTGCGCGCCCTCCTGGGCACGGTCGCCGCCGCGACGCTGGCCCTCGGCGGCGTCGCCGTGGCCGCGCCCGCGACCGCGGCCACGATCACCACCAACGGGACCGGCACGGACGGCCTGTGGTACTCGTTCTGGACCGACAGCCCCGGCACGGTCTCCTCCGAGATGAACGGCGGTGGCAAGTACACGACGCGGTGGCAGAACACCGGCAACTTCGTCATCGGCAAGGGCTGGCAGACCGGGACCGGCCGCGCCGTGTCCTACTCGGGGTCGTTCAACCCCTCGGGCAACGCCTACCTGACGCTCTACGGGTGGACCAACGGTCCGCTGATCGAGTACTACATCGTCGACTCGTGGGGCACCTACCGCCCGACCGGCACGTTCAAGGGCACCGTCAACGCCGACGGCGGCACGTACGACATCTACGAGACGACGCGCGTCAACGCCCCGTCGATCGAGGGTGACAGCTCGACCTTCAAGCAGTTCTGGTCGGTGCGCCAGCAGAAGCGCGTGGGCGGGACGATCACCGCGCAGACGCACTTCGACGCGTGGGCGTCCAAGGGCATGCAGCTCGGCCGGCAGAACTACCAGATCATGGCCACCGAGGGCTACCAGTCCTCCGGCTCCTCGGACATCACGGTCTCCGAGGGCTCCTCCGGCGGCAACACCGGGGGCAACACGGGCGGGAACACGGGCGGCAACACCGGTGGGAACACCGGCGGCGGCACGTCCAGCGGCTGCACCGTGACCGCGACGAAGGCCGAGTCGTGGAGCGACCGGTTCAACGTCACGTACACCGTCTCGGGCGCCACCAGCTGGACCGTCACGGTCAGCCCCGGCTCGGGCCAGTCGATCCAGAGCTCGTGGAACGCGACGCGCTCGGGCAACACGTTCACGTCGGCCGGCAACCAGAGCTTCGGCGTGACGTACTACTCCGGCGGCAACAGCAGCACGCCGTCCGCCACCTGCGCCGCGGCCGGCGGCAGCACCGGTGGGAACACGGGCGGCAACACCGGTGGGAACACAGGTGGTGACACCGGCGGCAACACCGGGGGCAACACGGGCGGCAACACGGGCGGCGGCACGCAGAACTGCTCCGCCGGCTACGTCTCCCTGACGTTCGACGACGGCCCGAACTCGGGCACGACGAACCAGATCATCAGCGCCCTGCGGGCCGCCAACGCGACCGCCACGGTCTTCCCGACCGGCCAGAACGCGCAGAACAACGCGTCCCTCATGCAGGCCTACAAGAACGCCGGCCTGCAGATCGGCAACCACAGCTGGGACCACCCGCACCTGGTGAACATGAGCCAGAGCGACGTCCAGTCGCAGCTCTCGCGGACGCAGCAGGTCATCCAGAGCACCGCCGGCGTGACGGCGCAGATCTTCCGTCCCCCGTACGGCGAGGTCAACGGCACCGTCAACTCGGTCGCCTCCGGCCTCGGCCTTCGGGTCGTCACGTGGGACGTCGACTCCAACGACTGGAACAACGCGTCGTCGCAGTCGATCCGCTCGGCGGCCTCGCGTCTGACCAACGGCCAGATCATCCTCATGCACGACTGGCCCGCGGCGACCGTGCAGGCGCTGCCCGGCATCCTGCAGGACCTGCAGTCGCGCAACCTGTGCACCGGTCACATCTCCGCGTCGACCGGCCGCGCGGTCGCTCCGGCCGGTGGCAGCACCGGCGGCAACACGGGCGGCAACACGGGTGGCAACACCGGCGGGAACACGGGCGGCAGCACGGGCTCGTGCACCGTCACCGCCACCAAGGCCGAGTCGTGGAGCGACCGGTTCAACGTCACCTACACCGTCTCCGGCGCCACCAGCTGGACCGTGACGGTCAGCCCCGGCTCGGGCCAGTCGATCCAGAACTCCTGGAACGCCACCCGCTCGGGCAACACCTTCACGTCGGCAGGCAACCAGAGCTTCGGCGTGACGTACTACTCCGGCGGCAACAGCAGCACGCCGTCGGCCACCTGCGCCGCACGCTGACGCACGCACCACGCACCACGCACCACCCAGCACGACCCTCGGGCCGTCCGCCGGAGCACTCCTCCGGCGGGCGGCCCCGAGCCGTCACGGCCTGAATGCACGCGACGCCGGCCGCGCCCGTCGCTACGCTCCGACGGGTGTACGTACCCGTCTTCAACGCCCTCGACGACGCCGGCGAGATCCGCGCGCTCGTCGCGTCGGTCGGCACGGCCGAGCTGGTGACCGTCGGCGCCGACGGCTACCCGACGTCGACGCTCCTGCCCGTGGTCTGGGACGGGGACCGGCTCGTCCTGCACATGGCACGCGCCAACCCGCAGTGGCGGACCATCGGTGACGACGCACCGGCCCTCGCCGTCGTCACCGGCCCGCAGGCGTACGTCTCCCCCACCTGGTACCCCAGCAAGGCCGAGCACGGGCGCATGGTCCCGACGTGGAACTACTCGGCCGTGCACCTCACCGGCCGGGCCCGCGTGCGCACCGACGCGTCGTGGCTGCACGAGGCGGTCACGCTGCTCACCGACCACCACGAGTCCGGCCGCGCCGACCGCTGGCAGGTCACCGACGCCCCGGCGGCCTTCGTCGAGAAGCAGCTGCGGGCCGTCGTCGGCATCGAGGTGCTGGTCGAGCGCGTCGAGGCCAAGGCGAAGCTGAGCCAGAACCGCTCGGCGGCGGACCACGCGGGCGTCGTCGACGGGCTGGACGCGCAGGACGACGCCCAGGCGGCGGCGGTCGCGCACGCGATGCGCACCCACGGCACCCGCGCCTGACACCACCCCCGTCGCGAGAGGTCGATCGAGCCAGGCGTGGAGTCCGACCTGTCCGCTTCGGTACGTTCGTGCCGTGCTCCGCGCCGCGACCCTTGCCGACCTGCCTGCCGTCCAGCGCCTGTACGGGGTCCTCCACCCCGACGAGCCGCCCGTCGCGCCGGCAGAGGCCCGCCGGATCCTGCAGCGCATCCTCGACACCCCGGGCACCGACGTCCTGGTCCTCGAGGACGACGGAGGGGTGGTCGCCACCGCGTGCCTCGTCGTCGTGCCCAACCTGTCGCGCGGCGGACGACCCTGGGCGGTCGTCGAGAACGTCGCCGTCGACGCCACCGTGCAGCGGCGCGGTCACGGCCGGCGACTGGTCGGCGACGTCCTGCAGCGCGCGTGGGACGCCGGCTGCTACAAGGTCATGCTGCAGACGGCGGCCACCGGCGAGGACGTCCACGCGTTCTACCGGGCGTGCGGCCTGACGTCGCGGACCAAGACCGCGTTCATGGCGTACGCCCCGGGGCTCGCCCCCGTGGGAGCGGCCTCGTGAGCCCGCCGCAGGACAGGTGGAACCACAACCTGCACTACCACCAGCTCGTCCTCGACGCGGTCCCGGCGCACGCCCGCACGGCGCTCGACGTCGGCACGGGCGACGGTCTGCTCGCGGGGGACCTGCGCGAGCGCGTGCCGCACGTCGTCGCCATCGACACCGACGCCGACGTGCTCGCGCGGGCCCGTGCCGTCGGGGACGACATCGCCTGGGTGCGCGGCGACGGGCTGGCGGCACCGTTCCCGGCCGGGGCGTTCGACGTCGTCGCGTCCGTCGCGGTGCTGCACCACCTGCCCGACCTCGCCGACGGCCTGCGCCGGCTGTCGACGCTGGTCGCGCCGGGCGGCGTGCTCGTCGCCGTGGGGATGGCCCGGTCGACCGGCTGGCGCGACGCGCCCTGGGAGGTGGCGGGCGTCGTCCAGCACCAGGTGCTGCGGCGCACGCGGACGTACTGGGAGCACACCGCGCCGACGGTCTGGCCGCCCCCGCACACGTACGCGCAGATCAGGCAGGTCGCGCGCCACGAGCTGCCCGGCGTGCGGTGGCGGCGGCTGCCGCTGTGGCGCTACGCGCTGGTGTGGCACCGCCCCTGACGGGGGCCGGTGCGGGCGGGTCACCGGCACCGCCGGACAGATCCGTTGGTGCACGAACCGTTTCGGGCCCTACGCCGGACCCGTGGTGTATCGCTACATTCGCCGGACCGTGAACGTTCGCCCCCACGGTTCACCCGCGTCCGGCACCGGCGCCAGACGCCCCGGCAGGGAGGAACTCCTGTGCGACCTCGCATCGCGCCCTCACGTCTCCGCGCAGTGCTCGCGGCAGCCACCGCGGCACTCGTCCTCGGTGGCCTCGCGGCACCCGCATCAGCCCAACCCGCAGCCGCGCTGGCCGGTGGTGTCGCGCCCACCGCCGTGACCGCGGGCTGCGGCAGCGCGCCGCGCCTGGCGACGGGCAACCACACGATCACCAGCAGCGGCCAGCAGCGTCAGTTCCGGCTCGACGTGCCCGCCAACTACGACCCCAACAGGGCCTACCGCCTCGTGCTCGGCATCCACTGGTGGCACGGCACGGCCCAGGACGTCGTGAACGAGAACTTCTACGGCCTCAAGCCGCTGTCGAACAACAGCACGATCTTCGTCGCGCCCCAGGGCATCGACAACGCGTGGCCCAACAACAACGGCCGCGACGTCACGTTCATCGACGACATCCTGCGGACCGTCGAGGCCGCCCTGTGCGTCGACACGACGCAGCGGTTCTCCACCGGGTTCAGCTACGGCGGCGGCATGAGCAACGCGCTGGCCTGCGCCCGCGCCAACGTCTTCCGCGCCGTCGCCGTGCTCAACGGCGCGCAGCTGTCCGGCTGCGAGGGCGGCACCCAGCCCATCGCGTACCTCGGCTCGCACGGCGTCGTCGACAGCGTGCTGAACATCTCCCAGGGTCGCGCCCTGCGGGACCGCGCGCTGCGCAACAACGGCTGCCAGGCGCAGAACGCGCCCGAGCCGGCCGGCAACAGCGGTCAGCCGCACACCAAGACGACCTACCAGTGCCGTGACGGGTTCCCCGTCGTGTGGATCGCCAACGACAGCGACCACCAGTGGAACGCCGTCGACCGCGGCAAGCAGCAGTCGCACGTCCCCGGCGAGATCTGGCAGTTCTTCACGTCGCTGACGTCGACGACGAGCACGCCGACGCCCACCCCGACGGTCACCCCGACGCCCACCGTCACCCCGAACATCCCGACCCCGACGCCGACGCCGACCGTCACCCCGAACATCCCGACCCCGACGCCGACGCCGACCGTCACCACCCCGCCCCCGACGGGCGGCTGCACCGCGACGTACACCACCGGCAACTCCTGGCCCGGCGGGTTCCAGGGTGAGGTGACCGTGCGCGCCGGTGCGGCGGTCTCCGGGTGGACCGTCACGTGGCGCACGTCCGGCGAGCGGATCGACCAGCTCTGGAACGGCTCGCTGACCGTGCAGGGCGACCAGGTCACGGTCCGCAACGTCTCGTGGAACGGCTCGCTCCCGGCCAACGGGTCGGCGACGTTCGGGTTCCTCGGCGGCGGCTCGCCGTCGACGCCCGTGCTCACCTGCACCGCGAGCTGATCACCGGTGGGGTCCGACGCAACTGCGTCGGACCGCACCCCACCGCCCCCGACCCGGCCAGGTCCGCGCCTGCCGGGACGGGTTCCCCCGGTGTCCGGGGGTCCGGCGGGTCGCGCCGTCCTGGTGACACGGCGCGGCCCGCCTTCGGGCTCTGCACCCGCCCGCGCGTGCGGGGTGCCCGGTCCGGCGACGGGGCTCGTGTCCCCCGCGCCTGACGCGGGTGCCCCGCACCCGGGCGGGGTCAGGGTGCCGTGAGGGCCAGACCGGCCGTCGTGGCCGCCACGCAGGCCACGAGCATGCCGAGCGCGTGCAGCGCCGCGGCGGCGCCACGACCCGCGAGCAGCAGCCGGACGGCCTCGACGCTCGCGGTGCTGAACGTCGAGTAGCCGCCGAGGAAGCCCACCGCGAGCACCGCGCGCAGGTCGTCCTGGCCCGGGTGGCCCAGCAGCCAGCCCGTCAGGGCACCCAGCAGCAGGCACGCGGTGACGTTGACGACGAGCGTGCCCAGCGGGACCTGCGGGCCGGCGCCCCGCGCACCCGTCCGCCCGCGTCGGGCCGCGGCGCGGGTGCGGCCCGACACCCCGGTGTCGACCAGGAGGCGCGACGCCGCGCCGAGGCCGCCCGCGAGCGCGACCGCGACGATCACGGCTCCTCGCCCGCGTCGCCGCCGAGCGCGCCACGTCGCGGGAGGCTGCCCGCTGCCACGATCCCCACGCCTGCCGCCGCGAGGCCGAGCACCACGCTGCCCAGCGCGTACGCGACACCGGTCACGACGTGCCCGGCCGCGAGGAGCTGCTCGACCTCGAGCGCGAACGTGCTGTACGTCGTGAAGCCGCCGAGGACGCCCGTGCCGACGCCCAGGCGCACGGCCCGGCGCCGGCCGACGTCGGGACCACGCTGCAGGACGCCCAGCAGCGCACCGAGCAGGAGCGAGCCCAGGACGTTGATCGCGAAGGTGCGCCACGGCCACCCGCCCGGGGCCACGGGCTGCGTCAGCAGCGCGCGGACGAGCACACCGAGGGTGCCACCGGCGGCCACGAGCAGCGCGGCGGCGGCCAGCGGCAGGGCGTCGGCCGGTGCGGCTGCGGGCGGTGCGTCGGTGCCGTGCGGCGGCGTCAGCGCTGCCACGGCGCCCGCGGGTCCTGCCAGTCGGCGACGCTCAGCGGCACGGTGAGCACGGGACGGTGCTGGTGGTACGCGAGGTGCAGGGCGATCGAGCCCTCGAGCAGCTCCCGCAGCCGCCCGGAGCGGCTGCCGACGACGATCGCGGAGGCGTCGACGGCTCGCGCGAGGTGCGTCAGCGCCCGGTCGGGACGCCCCGCCAGGTAGTGCACACGCCACACGACCTGCTGCCCCGCGAGGTGCTCGGCGGCCTGCGCGCGCAGCTCGTCCCGCGTGCGCTGCCACGCGTCGTCGGTGTCGGCGTCCAAGGACATGTGGGCGACGGACCCGTCGGCGCGCTCGTGCACCACATACCGCGCGGGGTCGACGTAGGCCAGGTGCAGGTGCGGTGCGCCGACGGCCCGCCCCCACGCCGCGGCGGTGCGCACGACGAGCGGGTCCTGCCCGGGGACGACGCCCACGACCAGGGGGTGCCCGGCGGGGTCGACCATGCGGTCGAGAGCGGGCTGGGGGACCGGGCGTGCGTCCATGACCATCCTTCCGCGGGGAGCAGGAGGAACCGTCGCACGTCACGTGCGGCACGGCTCGCCCCCCGACGTCCGCGCCGGACCACACCCTACGGGCCGGGTGCGGGGTCGGGTGCCCGTTTTCGCCACCCGCTCGCCGGCCCGGTGGGGACGACCGGCAATCGACGTGCGCCGGGACGGCCCGGCCGTCTAGCGTCGCCCCTCATGAGCGAGGACCTGCGCGGACGTACCGCTGTCGTGACCGGGGTCAGCCGACGGCGCGGCATCGGGTTCGCGGTCGCGTCCCGGCTGGCCCGGGCGGGCGCGGACGTGTTCGTCCAGCACTGGGCCCCGCACGACGCCGAGCAGCCGTGGGGCGCCGACGACGTGCCCGCGGTGCTCGCGGCGCTCGAGGCCGAGCTCGTCCCGGGCGCGCGTCTCGCGGCGACGAGCCTCGACCTCGCGGCACCCACGGCCGGTGAGGAGCTGGTCGCGCGCGCCGTCGACGCGCTCGGCCACCTCGACGTGCTCGTCGCGAACCACGCGCGCAGCGGTGGTGACGGCCCGCTCGCCGAGCAGACCGCGCAGACGCTCGACGCGCACTGGGCCGTCAACACGCGCTCGACGATCCTGGCGACCAAGGCGTTCGCCGCGCAGCACGACGGGCGTCCCGGCGGGCGGGTCGTGTGGATGACGTCGGGGCAGGGGCACGGCGCGATGCCGCACGAGATCGCGTACGCCGCGTCGAAGGCCGCGCTCGCCGGGCTCACCGCCTCGGTCGCGCACGACCTCGCCGACCGCGGCATCCTGCTCAACACCGTGAACCCCGGCCCCGTCAACACCGGGTACCTCGACGTCGACGCCGAGGCGCGCTCTCCCGAGGAGCTCGCCGCGATCGTCGCGCACTTCCCCGGCGGCCGGTTCGGTGAGCCCGACGACCCCGCGCGGCTCATCGAGTGGCTCGTCTCCGACGCGGGCCGCTGGGTCGTCGGGCAGGTCCTGTCGACCGAGGGCGGCTTCCGCCGCTGACGCCCCCGACCGCCACGCGCGGTGTGGCGAGCGGGTGATCCTCCGGCGTGCCAGGCACGCCGAGCGCCGCAGACCTGGACGAACAGCCCGCCGGGCCCGAGTGTGGGCAGGTGGCTACGTCGACGCGCACCGGCACGTCCGACGTCCTGGTGCGCACGACCGCCTTCCTCTTCACCGTCGGCGGGGTGACCGCGGCCCTGCTCTCGCTCGACGTGGTGCGGGTCGAGGGACCGCGCGGCGTGCCCCTGCTGGTGCTCGCGCTGGCCGCGGTCGCCACCGGGCCGGTGCTCCTCGTCGTGGGGCCGCGGATCCCGACGCGCGGGATCGCCTTCACGGTGCTCGTCGGCGCGGCCGCGCTCGGCGTGGGGACGACGATGTCCCCGACGCTCACGCTCGCGATGGCGTCCGCGGCGATGGCCATGCTCGTCGCGATCGAGTCGATGCTCTTCCTGCGGCGGCGCGACGCGTGGGTGCTGGTCGCGGTGGCCGGTGCGTGCCAGGTCGGCCCGCTGCTGCTCGTGCACCACGTGCCCCTGCTGGTGTGCGCGGCGTACGTCGTGCTGTGGGGCGGCGTCGCGTGGGCGGTCGGCGTGCTGGCCCGGCACGCGTCGACGGCGGGCGTCGACGCGCTCACGGGGCTCGCGGACCGGCGCGCGTGGGACGCCGCGCTCGAGCACGCCATCGAGCGGCGCGAACGGCGCGGCCTGCCGCTGTCCCTCGCGCTCGTCGACATCGACCACTTCAAGCTCGTCAACGACGAGCGCGGTCACGCCGCCGGCGACGAGCTGCTGCGGGCGACCGCCGACGCGTGGCGCGAGCTGGACGTGCCGGGCATGGTGCTGGGCCGCCGCGGCGGCGACGAGTTCGCCGTCCTGCTGCCCGGCACCACCGGCACGCAGGCGCACGCCGTGGCCGACATGCTGTGCGCGGCCGCGCCGGCCGCGGTCTCGTGCGGCGTCGCCGAGCACGTCGAGGGCGAGACGGTGGCCGAGGTGCTGCGCCGCACCGACTCCGCGCTCTACGCCGCCAAGGCCGCGGGGCGCGGGCGCACCGTGCTGTCGGAGCGGCGACGCAGCCGGCTCGTCGACGACCTCGCGCGCAGCCTCGCGGCCGGCGACCTGCGCGTCGAGCTGCAGCCGATCATCGGGCTCCCCTCGCGCGAGGTCGTCGCGGTCGAGGCGCTCGCCCGCTGGGACCACCCCCGGCTCGGCCCCGTGCCGCCCCTGGAGTTCGTGCCCGCCGCGGAGGACGGCGGCGTCATCGACCAGCTCGGCACCGAGGTGCTGCGGCTCGCGTGCGCCGACGCCCACGTGCTGCAGCGCGCGTGGGGGCGGCCCGTGCACGTGGGCGTCAACGTCTCGGGGCGCGAGCTGGTCGGGCTGGGGTACGCCGACCGCGTGCTGCGGGCGCTGGAGGCCGCGCGCTGGCCGGCGTCGCAGTTCGTCCTCGAGGTGACCGAGAGCGTCGTCGAGGCGTCCGGGCCGGCCGCGCTGCGGGCGCTGGCGGCGCTGCGGGCCGGTGGCGTGCGCATCGCGATCGACGACTTCGGGACCGGCTACTCCTCGCTGAGCCGGCTCGACGAGCTGCCCGCGGACTTCCTCAAGCTCGACCGGCAGTTCCTCACGTCGCTGACGACGTCCACACGGCGCACGGGCATGGTCCGCGCGCTCCTCGGCCTGTGCGCCGAGCTCGACATGCTCGTCGTCGCCGAGGGCGTCGAGACGCCGGAGCAGGCGCGGCTCCTCGAGGAGCTCGGCTGCCCCGCCGCGCAGGGGTACCACTACGGCCGTCCCATGCCGGTCGCGGCGCTCGCGGCGACGTCGTGGCGGCTGGACGACGTGGTGCCACCGGTCGCGTCGGGCGGGTGACCGCAGGCGAGCGCGCAAGACTCTGATAATCAGATGTACCGGAGTACAGTGGCGTCATGCGCACCGTCACCGCCACACACGCGTCCCGCGGGTTCTCCGACCTGCTGGACGCCGTGGAGCGCGGCGAGACCGTCCAGGTCACCCGTGCCGGGCACGTCGTCGCAGAGCTCCGACCGGCGACCCCCTCCACGGGGCGTCGGCTGCGCGAGGCGCTGGCAGGTCTGCCCCCGCTCGACGACGACCTGGAGTCCGACATCGACGCGGCGACGTCGCTCCTGACCGACGACGGAGGACCGTGGGACGGCGCCTGATCCTCGACACCGGTGCCCTGATCGCGTTCGAGCGCGGCACGCTCCAACGGGATGCGCTCGACGACGACGACCTGGCCATCGCCGCGATCACGGTGGCCGAGTTCCGCACCGGCATCGAGCTGGCGGACACACCGGAGCGGGCCGCCGGCCGGGCACGGACGCTGACCGCGATCCTCGACGCGATCGTGGTCCTGGACTACACGGCGCGCACGGCCGCGGAGCACGCCCGGCTCCTCGCGCACGTCCGCCGGGCGGGTGCCGCCCGCGGCGCGCACGACGTGATCATCGCGGCGCACGCCGTCGAGCACGGACGCGCCGTGGTGTCGCTGGACGCACGGGCGCGCTTCGACGAGCTGCCGGGCGTGCTCACCGCGACGCCGTGACGCCCTCGGCCAGTGGACCGCTCACCCTCCCCCGCCGGCGCGCCGCTCGGTAATGTCGCGCCGGTGACGACGCACGACACGACGCGCCAGGGCACGTACGGCCTCGACGCCGCCCGCTACCGGTTCACGGCCGATCGCGCCGACGTCGACCGCGCGACCGTGCACCGTTGGCTGTCCGAGCGCTCCTACTGGGCGCGCGGCCGCGCCGCGGACGTCCAGGACGCCGCGATCGACGCGTCCCTCTGCTTCGGCGTGCTCGAACGGGCGTCCGGCCGCCAGGTGGCGTTCGCCCGCGTGGTCACCGACGGTGCGACCTTCGCGTGGCTGTGCGACGTGTTCGTCGACGACGCCGAGCGCGGGCACGGCATCGGGACGGCGCTCGTCGCGGGCGTCGTCGCGCACCTCGACGCGGCGGGCCTGCCGCGCGTGGTGCTCGCCACCGCCGACGCGCACGGGCTCTACGAGCGCTTCGGGTTCAGCCCCACGAAGCCGGGGATGTACATGGCGCGGCTGCGGTAGCGGGGGCTCCGGGGCAGCCGGACCACGCGTCGCGTCAGAACGCGTGGATGGGCTGCGCGCGCTCGCGGCGCGTGAGGGCCGCGACGACCCGCGCCTGCCCGTGCCGCGCGACCGCGAGGCGCGCGAGCAGGTCGCGCACGGGGTCGAAGACCTCGGCGGGCAGCGTGGGGGTGTCGATGCCGACGCTGACGGCCAGGTCGTCGGTGTGCACGACGACCTCCAGCAGGCGCGTCAGCAGGAAGTCCTCGCGGCGCATCGCCCACCCGGCCCACGGCACGGGCACCACGTCGCGCGCGGCACCGCTGGTCAGGGCGTCCCGGTAGGCCTCGCGGTGCTCGACGACACGGTCGTGCAGCGCGGCGGGCCCCGCGAGCGCGGCCGTCTCGTCGTGGCTGTGGTCGTTGATCGCGTCCTCGGGGGCCGCCGTCGGCCAGGCCGACCTCGCGTAGTGCTCGTCGGCGTCGGCCAGGACGGGCAGGTCCGCGGGGTCGAGGGCGACGACCTGCGCCGCGCGCACGACCTGGTTGCCCAGGTGGACGGCCAGCGCCCCGACGCTCATCTGCGGCAGGGCGCTCGGCTCCGACCAGCGCGCGGCGACCTCCGGCCGGTCGACGAGGTCGAGGACCGCGTCGGCGGCCTGGAAGAACGCGTCGTCACGGGTCATGCCGGAAGTCTGGCAGCGGGCACCGACGGGCCGAAAGAGCTCGCGGGGGGCGGCGGGGTGCTGGTTACCCTGACCGGGTGCTGACGCGCGTGGTCGAGACCGCCCTGCCCGAGCGCCTCGGTCGTCCGTTCCGGTGGCTGCTCGGTGCGTCGTGGTCGTCGAACCTCGGCGACGGGCTCGTGCTCGCGGCCGGCCCCCTGCTCGTCGCCTCGCGCACCGACCAGGCGTTCCTCGTCGCCCTCGCGGCGCTGCTGGGGTGGCTGCCGCCGCTGCTGTTCGGGCTGTTCGCGGGGGCCGTCACCGACCGTGTGGACCGGCGCCGGCTCGTCATGGCGATGGACGGCGCGCGGGTCGCGGTCCTCGCCGTCCTCGCGACGTGCGTCGCCGTCGAGGCCGCACCGATCTGGCTCGTCCTGACCGCGCTGTTCCTGCTGGGCACGGCCGAGACCTTCGCGGACAACGTGGGCAGCACCCTCACGCCGATGATCGTGCGACGCGACGACCTGGCCGTGGCCAACCAGCGGACCATGGCGGGGGTCATCGGGCTGAACCAGCTCGCGGGCCCGCCGCTGGGGGCGGCGCTGTTCGCCGCCGGGCAGTGGTCACCGTTCGCGGGGGCCGCCGTGCTCATGGCGGCGGGCGTCGTGCTCGTCTCGCGCGTCGTGCTGCCGCCGCACGGTCGCGAGGCGCACGAGCAGCGGACCGTCCGCGGCGACATCGTCGAGGGCGTGCGCTGGACCTGGCGCCACCCGGCCGTGCGCACGCTCGTCCTGACGATCCTCATCTTCAACGTGACGTTCGGCGCCGCGTGGTCCGTGCTCGTGCTCTACGCGCAGCAGCGCCTGGGCCTGGGTGACGTCGGCTTCGGCCTCGTGACGACGATGCAGGCGGTCGGCGGGATCGTCGGCGTCGCGGCCTTCGGGTGGCTGACGGCACGGGTCACGCTCACCGCGATCATGCGCGTCGGGCTGGTCGTCGAGACGCTCACGCACCTCGCGCTCGCGCTGACGACGAGCCCCTGGGTCGCGATGCCCGTGTTCTTCGTCTTCGGCGCCCACGCGTTCGTCTGGGGGACGACGTCCATCACCATCCGGCAGCGCGCCGTGCCGAGCGCGCTGCAGGGACGCGTCAACAGCGTGAACCTCATCGGCACGTTCGGGGGGCTGGTGGTCGGCGCCGCGGTCGGCGGGTGGCTCGCGCAGCACTGGGGCGTGACGGCACCGTTCTGGTTCGCGTTCGTCGGGTCGACGGTGTTCGTCGTGCTGATCTGGCGGCAGCTGCGACACGTCGCGCACACGGATGCGCAGCCGACCGCGGACCGGGCAGCATGACGGCCATGGAACCCCTCACGCCCGAGCGCGTCGACCCGCAGCACCGCGCCGACGAGGCGGCCACGCTGCTCGGCTTCCTCGACTTCCACCGCCGCACGCTGCTCCTGAAGACCGACGGGCTCGACGCCGAGGCCCTGCGCCGCCGCCTGCCGCCGTCGACGATGACCCTGGGCGGGCTGATCAAGCACCTGGCGATGGTCGAGGACAACTGGTTCTCCCAGGTGTGGCTCGACGAGCGGGTCGAGCCGTGGGCGTCGGCCGACTGGGACGCGGACCGCGACTGGGAGTGGACGAGCGCCGCCGACGACACCCCCGAGGAGCTGCGTGCGCAGTGGGACGCGTCGGTCGCGCGCTCGCAGCGCACCCTCGCGGCGGCGCTGGCCGCCGGCGGGCTCGACCAGGAGTCGCGCCGCCGGCACCACGCGACGGGAGAGCCCGTGTCGCTGCGGTGGATCCTCGTCCACATGATCGAGGAGTACGCGCGCCACAACGGCCACGCCGACCTGCTGCGCGAGGCGGTCGACGGCGCCACAGGCGAGTGACGACCGGACGATCGTGCGGGGTTGCCGTCGCTGGACGACGGCAACCCCACACGATCACGTCGGGTTGTCGGTGGGGGGCGGCAGGATGGCGACGTGGCCGACAACCTGCCCGAGCTGCTCCTCCCCGACGCGTCCGCGTGGCGCGCCTGGCTGACCGAGCACCACGCCCGCCCGACGGGCGTGTGGCTCGTCCTGCACAAGAAGGGCGGCGACGTCACGACGCTCACGTACGTGCAGGCGGTCGAGGAGGCGCTGTGCTTCGGCTGGATCGACGGCCAGGGGCGGCGCCGCGACGAGCACAGCAGCTTCCAGCGCATGACGCCGCGCCGGCCGCGCAGCGCGTGGTCCGCCGTCAACGTGGAGCGTGCCGAGCGCCTGGAGCGTGAGGGCCGCATGCACGACGCGGGCCGCGCGCAGGTCGCGGCAGCCCGGACCGACGGCCGGTGGGAGGCCGCGTACCGCGGCCCCGCGACCATCGAGGTGCCCGATGACCTGACGGCCGCGCTCGACGCCGTGCCCGCGGCGCGCGCGTGGTTCGACGCGCTGACGTCCGCCAACCGGTTCGCGGTGCTGCTCCGCATCGGTCAGGCCAAGCGTCCCGAGACCCGCGAGCGCCGCATCGCCGGGTTCGTCGCGGACCTCGCCGAGGGCCGGACGCCGTACCCGCAGAAGCGCCGGCCGGAGGGGCTGTGAGCGGTACGCCCCCGGTCGTCAGCAGCTCCCACCAAAGGCCCCGCCATGTGTAGCATGGGTGAGGCAGGACGCCTTCGGGCCTCCCGCATCGCCTTGGGCCCCGTACCTTCACCGGTGCGGGGCTCTCGTGCTTCTACGGCTCCCAGCACAGGTCGTGGACGACCACCGGCGCGATGTGCGACCAGATCAAGTCGTTGGCAGCCTGCGCGCGAGCATCTGGCTCGGTGTGAGTGCATCGACGCCGGTGCATGAACGTCACGAGGTCGGCCGCCTGGAGCAGCCGGGAGTGGTGTGACGGGGCTGGGGCAGCCTCCGGGTGCCGACGGACCCGACACCTCCCGTTTCTGCTAACGCAGGAATGGCGTCGGGGCGTGGCGCGCCGACGAGTTGAACCATCGACCCAGACACGCCAGTGGGCCCCGGGGTCATCACCTCGGGGCCCACTGTCATGAGGTCAGGCGCCTGACGTCGACCCGCGCCTCGAACGGACGGCCACGAAGGCCAGCCACAGCAGCGCGCCGATGAAGGGGACGGCGATCACGGCGACGGTCGAGAACACCTTCTGCGCGACGTCGGCCCCATCGCGCCGCCAGATCGACACGAGCGCCGCGATGGTGAGCGCCAGGTAGGCCACCACGATCACCACATGCGTGTACGACACGTTCACGAACACCGTTGCCTCCCTACGGGTTACCGGCAGGCTACTACTGCCAGAGCGAGCCCTGGGCGGTGGCGTTCAGGGCGTACGTCTCGGACCAGGAAACGGGGAACCCGCTGAAGAGCGCCGAGAACTTCCACTTGGCGTAGATGCGGCGCTGGTAGGTGCTGCCGCTGTCAGAGCACTCGGTCAGCTCGACGCCGATGCCGACGTTGTAGCTGACGACGCACTTGTGGATGCCCCTGACGCCGCGGTAGGTCGCCTTGATCCAGGCCCGCTCGCCGTCGTAGTAGAAGTGGCCGTACTGCACCTCCGTGTCGGTGCCGTTGAGCTGCTCCTGCCGGAAGTCCTTGGTGTACAGCGCGCCGGCGTTGACGGCGGCGGACATCGCGACGTACTCCGCCGCGCTGAGGGAGCCCCGCGCGGACGCGAGTTCGGTGGCGGTCACGCGACGCGCCGGGGAGGTCGTGAGCGTGGCCGTGCGGGTGCACACGTCGGTGCTGGCGTCCGTGGCCCCGGCCGCGATGGCAGCACCGACGGCCTCGACGCACTCGTCGTTGGTGACGGTCTTCGTCGACGCGGTGGTTAGCGACCTGTCCACGAGCGGCGGCAGCGGCGTGGCTGCCTGGGCCGGGATGCCGGCCGCGACCGCCAGGACGGCGGTCGTGGCGACGGTCAAGAAGGCATGACGGAACTTCATGATGCTCCCCCTGCTAGGGCCCGGGCTGGGGTGACGCACAGCGCGGCACCTCTCCGTTATGTCCCGATCCCGGACGGGACCTTGTCGGTCCTCGAACGCCCGCGTCAAGTGGCCGCGCGTGTCATGTCGTGACGGGTGTGACGCGACAACGAGCGGGACCTTCGACGTGTCGCCGCCCTCACCACGTCGTCATGTGAGGCACTGCCCCGTTGTTGCACGTCACCAGATCACCCGAGCGCGCGGAGAACACGTAGCCCGCACCCCCGGGGTCCTCTGGCAGATCACCTCAACCCAGCCGCTCGGGCTGGAGGGCGCGACCACCGGTGCGGCAGCCACCCCGGTCTGCATAACGACGCTGGTGCCCCACCCGATGGCGACTCCAGCGGCGAGGGTCAAGACAACGACACGAGTTCTCTGCTGCATGACAGATCGACCTAGCTCTTGGCCCAGTCGGGGCAGAGGGTGGTGGCCTTTTGGCCCGCGTCGATGAAGGCGACGATGGGGGCGAAGTGGATCGTGTCGATCAGCTGCCGGAGCCGCGTGCTGCGGTACCCCGGGGTCCCTCCGACGCGGAAGGTCCGGAAGTTCGTGCGATGACGCTCGTGCGTGTGCACCTCGTCAGCGAGGACGAGGGCGTGCGCCCCGGCAGACCGGGCGTAGTCGTTGACGCGCTCCAGCAGGTGCCCGAGGACGACCTCATGGGGAGCGTGGGGGTCGACGTACCGCTCGCGCTGCCTGCGGACGTTCATGCCCCGCAGCACCACCTCGGCGCCGGAGTCGCCGATGACCTCCATCGCCCTCTCGTACACGTTGATGCGGACACGTGTCGGGACCTCCCGCCACGCCTCCTTGCCCTGGAAGAGCGGGTTGCCGTGCATCTCGGTCGACGCCGCGAGGCCGAACCTCCCGCCGTAGTCACGCATGATCGCGTCGAGGCCGACCTCCACGCGCTCGGCTGCGGCACCGTCGACCACCACGGCTCCCAGGTAGAACCGATCCGCGGTGTATGACTCGTCGACGTACGCGAGGAGGAGTGGCGACGGGTGGTGGGTGTCCGACTCCCTCGACAACTCTCCTCCTCGTCCGGTCGAACCCGCAGCGCCAGGTCGATCTGCGCCGCGACACCGGAGCGACGTTCCTGGTATGCGACTTTCGGAGCGCAAGCGCGGACCGCAGCCAGTGACCTACCGCCACGTCCTCACGCCAGCGCCGCGCCCTCCAGGAGCGCCGGCAGCGCGAGCAGCGTCCACTGGGCGACGAGCTCGTCGCGCTCGGCGGGGTCGTCGCCCAGCGGTGCGCCGACGCCGCCCGTGAGCTGCTGCTGCCCGACCAGCCACTCGACCGCGTCGCGCACGACGCGGCGCGGGACGGCGGGCAGCCGCACCAGGCCCCGCACGACCACCGCGAGCACACCCACGTCGTAGGCCGCCACGGCGTCGGCCGCGGCGCGGACCAGCACGGACGCCGCCCGGGCGGCGGTGCCGGGTGCGACGTGCGGCGAGCGGCCGCGGCGCACGAGGTCGGCGGCGAGCGCGAGCGCGCGGGCGCGGCGGGCGTCCGGGTCGTCCGGCTCGGCGGCCGCGTCCGGGCCGTCGTCGACCCCGGCGAGCGACTCGACGTACCCCGTCCACCACCGTCCCCCGCGCGCGGCCGCGACGCGTTCGCGCGCACCGTCGACGGTGGTGTCGGTGACGGGCACGTCGGCGAGCACGTCCTCGACGGTCGTCAGCAGCGCCCGCAGCGGGGCGGGCAGGGGCACGACGACGCACGTGGAGGACCGCGCCGCACCGTCGCCCAGGCGTGCGGCCAGCTCCGCGACGTGCAGCCCGACGTCGCCCGGGACGGCTGCGAGGCGGCCCGCCACGTCGTCACCCGCGAGCGCCCCCCCGAGGCGGCTGCGGGCCGTCGCGACGTCACCGAGGGCCGCACGCGCCTCGACCGTCCACGCCGCGGCCCGCAGGTCGGTCGCCGGGACGTGCGCGTCGAGCCAGCCGGCGGCGTCGCGCACGGCACCGCGCACGTCGACGGCCGGCACGTCGACGGCCGGCACGTCGACCGCAGACGTGCCGACCGCAGACGCGCCGGGTGCCCCGTCGTGCGCGTGCCGCACCCACACCGGGCGCGCACCGTCCAGCACGCCCCTCGCCCGTCCGCGGTGCGCCACCGGTGCGTGGCGGTGCAGCAGGTCCTCGAGGGCCGCGACGATCGTCGTGTGGTACGCCGTCGCCCACCGCGACCACGCGGGGTCGGCCTGCGTCAGACGGTCCGGCACGACGCCCTGCGGGCCCTCGACGCGGCCGTCGGGCTCCTGCCAGGCGCGCAGCCACGCGCGGGCGTCGTCGTCGGCCGGCGAGGGACCCGCGCCGAGGCAGGTCAGGCACATGAGCAGCTCGCCGACCAGGTCCGCGTCCTGCCGGGCCCGGGCCAGCGCGAGACAGGCGCGCAGCAGCTCGGGGGCGCGCTCGGCGTCGCTGCCGGCAGGCCACGGGACGTCGCGGCAGCCGAAGTCGCTCGCGTAGAACACGGCGTGCGTGATCGCGTACGTGTCGGCCGTGCTCAGCTCGAGCACGTTGGGGTCCCCGGTGAGGACCGTGAGCGGCAGCGCCGTGCCGAGGCCCGCGACGTCGGACGGCAGCCCGGCGAGCTCGAGCGTGTGCAGCAGGTCGAGGTGCCGGTAGGGCACGCGCTCGAAGACGGTGGCGTACCGGCCGCGCACCGCGCGTTCGAGCACGTGCCGGAACGCCAGGTCCTCGCGCCCGCACAGCCGCAGCGCGGCGTAGGTGCCGGCGTACAGCAGCAGCGCGCGGCGGTCGCGCGCCGCGAGCTCGCGATACGACGGGCGCGCGGCGACCTCCGCGACGACGTCGAGCAGCCGCGCGTGGTCGGCGTCCAGCGGCGTCGGGTCGAGGCGCGCGCGCAGGCCGACGAGCAGCGCGACCTCGACGAGCGCCTTGCGCGCGAACAGCTCGGTCGACGGGTCGGCGAGGGCCGGGTCGAGGTGGTCGGCGTGCCGGGCCAGCCACGCGACGGCGCGCGCGCCGGTGCCGGCGGTGGTGCGTGGGACGTCCTGCACCTGCGTCATGAGGTCCTCCGGGTCGGGGGGCCGACGGGCCGTCGGCCGCGCGGTGCTGCCCCGGGCCGTCGTCGACCCGGGGCAGCGTGGTGGACGGACCCTGGTGACAGGCCCGGCCGGTGGGGCGTCAGCCCCGCGTGACCGGGTTCGTCACGACGTCCTGCGCGATGTCCCCGACCACGAGGACGTACTTCTCCCACGCCAGCACGTAGCCGGCGACCTCCTCGAGCTTGCTGACCGAGTCCGTCAGCCGGGAGACCGGGATCTCCAGGTTCACGATCTCGCTGCTGCGCAGGAGCTCGAGCGCCTTGCGTGCCTGGTCTGCGTTGGCCACTGCCATCACCTCCCCCTGTACGTGCGCGGCGTCGTCGCCGCGACATCGACAGGAGGGGCGGACGCGGGCGGGCGGTGATACCCGGCCCCGGGCGAACGCGCGGGTGATCCGGCCGTCAGGCCGTCGCGGCGACGAGCGCGTCGAGCGCGGGCTGCTGACCCGCGACGAGCAGCGGCCGGGCCTGCTCGACGCCGAACCACGCGGCGCGGTCGACCTCGGGGACGTCGACGCGGCGGCCCGAGCGCGGCGGCCACTCGACCTGCGCGGTGCTGATGCCCGCGCGCGTCGTCAGGTCGGGGCTCGCGGGGTCGTCGGGCGAGCCGACGAGGGCGGCCGGCACCTCGACGGCCAGCACGTGCACGACCTTGCCGGACCCGTACCGGAAGGTCCCGAGATCCACGGCGGGCAGGTCGGGTGCCGGCACGCCCAGCTCCTCGGCGAACTCGCGGCGGGCGGCCGTCGCGACGTCCTCACCCGGCTCGACGAGACCCTTGGGGATCGACCACGCGCGCTCGTCCTTGCGCGCCCAGAACGGGCCGCCCATGTGCGCGATCAGGACGCGCGCGGCAGCGCCGCGCCCGTGGTGCAGCAGGAGCGCGGCGCTGGTCGGCGGCACCGTCAGGCCGTCAGCGCGGTGTCGATCTCCTGCAGGAACGCCTTCAGGTCGTCGGGGGTGCGCGACGTGACCAGGCGGAACCCCTGGGCGTCGTCCGCGACGACCTCCTCGTCGACCCACGTGCCGCCCGCGTTGCGCACGTCGGTCGTCAGGGACGGGTACGACGTGAGGCGCTTGCCGGTGACCAGGCCCGCCTCGACCAGGAGCCACGGGCCGTGGCAGATCGCCGCGACCGGGCGGCCCGACGACGCGAACGCCTTCACGAGGCGCAGCGCGTCGTCCTGCAGGCGCAGGGTGTCGGCGTTGAGGGTCCCGCCGGGGACGAGCAGCAGGTCGTACCCGTCGGCGTCGGCCGCGCCCAGCGTCGTCGTCGGCCGGACGGTGCTCCCGGGGTCCTTGTCGCCGACCAGGGTCTCGATCGGGGCGTCGTCGACCGCCGCGACGTCCACGGTCGCGCCCGCGGCGCGCAGGTGGTCCACGGGGACGACGAGCTCGTCCTGCTCGACGCCGTAGTTGGTGACGACGGCCAGCACGCGGCGGCCGCTGAGGTCCGTGTCGGACATGGTGCGCCTCCTCGTTCTCGGGGGAACGCCCGGGTCGCCGGGCGCCCGCCACCGTAGGCACGGGTCCCCCCGCCCCGCACCCGGAGGACCGGCGCGCGGTTGGTTGCGGGGCCGCGGGGCCGGGCGGACACTCGGAAGCAGGTGAGCCGCGGGGGGAACGTGCTCGGCCGGGGCGGTCGCCTGCTCGGCCCCTGCGCCTCGCGCACCCGGCTCGCGGGACAGGACCCGTCGATGACCAGCACCACGCGACCCACCGCGGCGGACGAGCCGGAGCTGGTGCTCTCGCCCCGCACGGTCTACGTGATCTTCAGCGCCCTGCTCGCGGCGATGTTCCTGTCGGCCCTCGACCAGTCGGTCGTCAGCACCGCGCTGCCGACCATCGTCGGGGACCTGCGGGCGGCGCAGCACGAGGGCTGGATCATCACCGCCTACCTGCTGGCGATCGCGATCGTCATGCCGATCTACGGCAAGATCGGCGACCTGCGCGGCCGGCGACGCCCGTTCCTCCTCGCCGTCTCGGTCTTCGTCGTCGGCTCGACCGGGTCCGCGCTGGCGGGCGGCTTCGTCGACCTCGTCGTGTGGCGCTCGGTCCAGGGGCTCGGCGCGGGCGGCCTGGTCATCCTCAGCCAGGCGATCATCGCGGACATCGTCTCGGCCCGGGACCGCGGCAAGTACATGGGACCCATGGGTGCGGTCTTCGGGGTCGCGACGGTCGCCGGGCCGCTGCTCGGCGGCTGGTTCACCGACGGCCCCGGGTGGCGGTGGTGCTTCTGGCTGAACGTGCCCATCGGGCTGGTCGCGCTCGCCGTCGCGTGGTTCCGGCTGCGGCTGCCGTCACGCACGCCGAGCACGCGCTTCGACCTGGGCGGGGCGGTCCTCATGGCGACCGCGACCGCCGGCATCGTGCTGCTCACCAGCTGGAGCTCGATCGTCCCGAGCCGCCGGTACGACTGGGGCGACCCGCTGCTGCCGGGCCTGCTGGCACTCACGGTGGTGGCCCTGGCCGCGTTCCTGTTCGTCGAGACGAAGGTGGCGGATCCGCTGATCCCGCTGCGGCTGTTCCGCAGCCGGACGTTCTCCGTGTCCGTCACGATCGCGCTGCTGCTCGGCATGACGATGTTCGCGGCCCTGTCGTTCCTGCCGACGTTCCTGCAGATGGCGCGCGGGTACGACGCCACGGACGCGGGGCTGCTCATGCTGCCCATGACGGTCGGCCTCATGATCACCGCGATCGGGTCCGGCCTGCTCATCTCCGCGCGCGGGCACTACAAGATCTACCCGATCCTCGGCATGGGGATCGCGACGCTCGGGCTCGCGCTGCTGACGCGCCTGACGCCCGACATCTCGATGGTGACGTTCGGCGCCATGATCTTCGTCCTCGGCCTCGGACTGGGGCTGGTGATGCAGACCATCGTCATCGCGGTGCAGAACTCCGTGGCACCGGACATGGTCGGCGTCGCGACGTCGACCAACAACTTCCTGCGGGAGATCGGCGCGGCGGTCGGCACGAGCGTGTTCTCGACCGTCTTCACCACCAACCTCACGACCCGGCTGGCCGACGCCGTGAAGGACGCGCCCGCCGGTGACGTCCCGCAGGGCTTCGGCGCCGACGCCCTGACGCCCGAGCTCGTCCAGCGGCTGCCGGACTCGCTGCGCGAGGTCGTCGTCGACGCGTACACCGACGCGCTGGCCCCCGCGTTCTGGTACCTCGTCCCGCTGGGCGTCGTCGGGTTCGCGATCGCCTTCCTCATGAAGGAGGTCGCGCTGTCCGACAAGGCCGGCCTCGTGGCCCGTGGCGCCGCCGTCACGCGGTGAGCGCACGGCTGTCGAAATCGCAGGTCCTCGCGCGTCGTCAGGGTGCACGGGCACAGTGGGTGCCTCGACGAAGGAGGACGACATGACCACGCCGACCACGACCCCAGCGGCGACCTGGATGCTGCTGCTCTGGGGCGACCCGGACGCGTGCTTCGACCTCGAGGCCGCGTACGACGCGCACGGGACGTTCGCCGCCGCGTGCGCCGCGCAGGGGCACGAGATCGTCGGCGGCGAGGAGCTCGCGAGCCCGTCGACCGCGCGCCTGCTCCACGTCCGCGAGGACGGCCCCGAGGTCACGGACGGGCCGTACGCGGAGACCACCGAGCAGCTCGGCGGGTTCTACCTGGTCCGCACGTCGGACCCCGACGGCCTGCTGCGCCTGGCCGCGCCGCTCGTCATGGACGACGGCGGGACCCTCGAGCTGCGGCCCGTCGCCGTCCATGACGACGCGCCCGCCGGTGCCCCCGAGCGCGTCGGGCAGGGCGTCGCATGAGGTACGCCGTCCTGATCTACGACGACGAGCAGGTGTGGAACGGCCTGGACGAGGCGGGCCGGCGGCGCTACGACGTGGCGCACCAGGCGTTCTCGGACGCCGCGAAGGCGGCCGGCGTGCGGATCGAGGTGGGCGAGGCGCTGGCGGGCGTCGCGTCGGCGCGCACGGCACGGCGCGGCGACGACGGCGACGTGGCGGTGACGGAGGGACCGTTCGCGGAGACCACCGAGCAGCTCGGTGGGCTCTACCTCGTCGACACGCCGGACGAGCGGACGCTGCTCGACCTGCTGCACCTGCTGCCCGAGGCCACGCACGAGATCCGCGAGTGCGTCGAGCCGTGACCCCCACCGCGCCGGCCCGGCACCGGCTCCCGTCGTGACGGGGGCCGGTGCCCCGGCGGCCGCGCACGGCCCCGGGCGGGACGACGTCGCGACCGCGCTGGGCGACGCGTGGCGCACCCACTGGTCGCACGTCGTCGCGCTGCTCGTCGCGCAGTACGCCAGCCCCGACCTCGCGGAGGACGCCGCGGGTGACGCGTTCGAGGCGGCCGCACGCACGTGGCCGCGCGACGGCGTCCCCGAGCGGCCGGGAGCCTGGCTGCTGACCGCGGCGCGGCGGCGCGTCCTGGACCGGCTGCGGGCGCAGTCGGTGCACCGCCGCAAGGAGCCCCTCATGGTCGTGGACGACGAGATGCGTGCGCTGGCCGCCGCGACGCAGGACCCCGGCGCCCACGTCGCCGACGAGCAGCTGCGGCTCGTGCTGACGTGCTGCCACCCGGCGCTCGCGCCCGCGGACCGCGTGGCGATGACGCTGCGGTTCGTCGTCGGGCTCGGGACCGCCGACATCGCGCGGCTGCAGCTGGTGCAGCACACCGCGATGTCGGCGCGCCTGACGCGCGCGAAGAAGCGGCTCGCAGCCACGGGCGTGCCGTTCGTCGTGCCGCCGCCCGGGCAGCTCGACGACCGGCTCGACGCGGTCACCACCGTGCTCTACCTGCTGTTCACGGCGGGGTACCAGCCCGCCGACGTGCCCGGCGGGCTGCGCGTCGACCTCGCCGACGAGGCCGTGCGCCTGACCCGCGAGCTCGACGTCCTGCTGGGCGGGTCGCCGCGCGTGCGCGCGCTGCTGGCGCTCATGCTGCTGCAGCACTCGCGGCGCGACGCACGCCTCGACACCGACGGCCGCCTCGTGCTGCTGCCCGACCAGGACCGCTCGCGCTGGCACCGCGAGGACGTCGCCGAGGGCCTCGCGCTGCTCGCAGGGCTGTCGCCGCTCGACGGCCTCGCGGAGGACCACCGGCTGCAGGCGCTCGCGGCGGCCGAGCACGCGACCGCGCCGACCGCCGCGGACACCCGCTGGGACGTGATCGCGCGCGTCTACGCGCTGCTGGAGGCCCGGACGGGCTCACCGGTCGTGCGGCTCGCGCGGGCGGTCGCGGTCGCGGAGGCCCACGGCCCGGACGCCGGGCTCGCGGTGCTCGACGGCCTCGACGACGCCCTGGCACGCCACCACCGGCTCCCGGCGGTGCGCGGCGAGCTGCTGCTGCGGGCCGGCCGCGGCCCCGAGGCGGTCGCCGAGCTGGAGCGCGCCCTGACCCTGGTGCCCGACACGGCCGAGCGCCACCACCTCGCGGCCCGCCTGGAGGAGGCGCGGGCGCAGGCGGGCTGACCCACGGCGCCGGCGGCCGGTGCGCGTCAGCGCACGCGCCGCCTGCTCCGCGCGCGGCGCCGCACGGCCAGGCGCGTGCGCGCCGCCAGCCCGTGGATCCCGGCCACGTCGCGCGCCTCCGTGACCAGCGCCGCGACCTGGTCGGCGAGCGTCGGCAGGTCCGTCCCGGGGTCGACCTGCAGCGTCGAGACGAGCACGTGCCGACCGCGTTCGCGGTCGACCACCGTGCGTGCCCCCACGACGCCCGGCAGCCGGCGCGCCTGCTCGGCGACGTGCCCGGCGAGCGCACCGGGGTCGAGCGTGAGGCGCCCGGCCGGCTCGGACCCGGGGAGCGTGAGCGTGCCCGCCCGCGGTGTGGTGAGGTGCGCCGCGAGCCACCACAGCGCGAGGAGCGCGAGCACGGCACCGCTCGCGGTGGCGACGGCGCCGAACCAGCCGGCGTCGGTCACCTCCCGCACTCGCCCGGGGTCGAGCGCGGCGGGCGTCGCGGCCCACACGTCGCCCAGCGTCCCCGTCCACCACAGCACGGCCCCCACGCCCACCACGAGCAGGGCCAGCCCGACGACGAACGCCACGACGCGGTTCAGCCCGCGCAGCCCCCGGCTCATCGGGCACCCCCCGGTGCGACGTCCTCGTCGCTGCGGCTGCGCCGCGTGCGCACGACGACGCGCGGTGCGTCCGCGAGCGCGGCGAGCCGCTCGGCGACGACCGTGCGGACCCGCTCGTCGATCCCGGGGCCGCCGTCGGTCGTCGCGTCGACCCGGACGGTGCGCCGGCCCCACGTGCTGCTCACGTCGAGCACGCCGTCGACCCGGGCCGCCGCGCCCGACGCGAGCCGGGCGACGTCGACCCCGAGCAGGTACTGACCCCCGCCCGCGGCCAGAGGGATCCCCGGCCGGCGCCGTCGTGCCAGGGCGATGACCAGGAGCCGCAGACCGGCGAGCGCGAGGACGGCGCCGACGAGCGCGACCTGCCACGTGGGCGTGATCCGCCCGACCGCGTCCGCGGCGGCCAGGATCCACGAGCCCCCACCGAGCACGCCGAGGGCGGCCAGGCCGTCGTGCAGCAGCACGACGGCGACGGCGAGCACGACGAGGGCCAGGACGACCCCGACCCACCCGACAGGTCCCACGGGCCGGGGCGGCGCGAACGGCACGGGCTCGCGCGTCGCGGGCGGCGCGCTCACGGCGGGGTCGACCCCGGGCGTCGGCTCGTCGGCGTGCCGGCGGGCACGGCGCGACTCGGTGGCGGCGCTCATCGCACCCGCTCCCCTGCTGTCGGCACGGGGTCGGTGACGGCGACGACGCGCACGTCGACGCGGTCGGTCCGGACCCCGGCGAAGCGGGCGACCGCGTCCTCGACCGCCTCCCGCACGCGCCGCGCGGTGGCCGCGGCGGGCGCGGGCCAGGCCAGCGCGACGTCGACCTCGACCTGCGCGCGCGTGCCGTGCGTCCGGGCCGACGCGTGGGGCAGGTCGCGTCCCAGCAGGCCCGAGGCCGCGACGGCCACGCCGGGCACGCGCGACGCGGCGGTCCGCGCCACCTTCTGCACGACGCGGTCGCTGACCGTCAGCGTGCCGCGAGCCTCCGGCGCGTCGTCGGACGTGGCCTCAACCACGGCGGCCACCGCCCGTGAGGGCGGACAGGTCGAGCCGGCCCTCGACCGCGGCGCCGACGACCCACCCGACCGCGCCGAGCACGAGGGCGAGCAGGAAGCCGTTGAAGCCACCGACGATCGCCGCGATGGCGAGCAGCAGCCCGGTCAGCAGACCGGCCAGGGACAGGGACATGAGGTGCTCCTCGGTTCGGGGCGGACGTGGTGCGTGCACGGGTGCGCGCAGGTACCGGTCGTCGCCGGCGGCGACCGGCGCGGCGGTCAGGTGACGACGTCCTCGACGGTGACGTGCACGTCGCCGCCCACGGCGTCGCGCACGGCGCGGTGCACGGCAGCCGCGAGCTCACGGAGGTCGACGCCGAGCAGCGCGATGACGTGCACGTCGGTCGACGTGCCGTCGGCCGTGCTGCGGGTGCGCACACCGGCGACGCGCCGCCCGGGCAGGTGCGTCCCGATCTCCCCGAACGCCCCCGGGTACAGGCCGGCGACGCCGGGCACCGAGAGCGCGGCCGCGGCGGCGAGCTCGGCGGGGTCCGGCGGCGCCGCGGGCACAGCGGGTTCCGGTGCGACGGGCAGCACCGGGTCCGCGTCCGGCGCGGCGGTCGTCACGACGACCGTCTCCTCGTGGACGACGACGAGCGGCTCGCCGTCCGCCGGACGGTCCCCGCTCATGCGACGCGCGGTTGCGGTGCGGGCTCCGGTGCCGGGTCGTCCTGCGGCAGGTGCACGTCGTTGACGGCGATGTTCACCTCGATGACGCGCAGCCCGGTCATGCGCTCGACGGACGTGATGATGTTGCGGCGCACGCCCTCGGCGAGGTCGACGACGGAGACGCCGTACTCGGCGACGAGGTCGACGTCGACGGCGGCCTCCTGCTCACCGACCTCGACGCTGATGCCCTGCGCGTGGTTGGTGGTGCCGCCCGGGATGCGCTCGCGGATGGCGCTGAACGCGCGTGCCGCGCCACCGCCGAGGCTGTGGACGCCGGCGACGTCGGCGGCCGCGATGCCGGCGATCTTGGCGACGACACCGTCGGCGATCGTCGTCGTCCCGTACTTGGTCTGCAGCGGGTTCGGGCTGCTGCCGGCACCGCCGGCGCCCCCGCTGGTGCCGGTGTTGCCCACCCGCGACGGGCGGTTCTCGGTGACGGGGGCCGGTGTGGTGCTCTGCTCGCTCATGGGTGCTCCAGGTGCGGTGGTTCGGGTCGCGCGGTCGTGCCCGGCGGCCCGGGTGCCGATCGGCAGCGGGACGCGGACACTGATGGAGTGCCCTCCCGAGCGGCGTCGTCACGGCAGACGGAGTGTGATCTGGGTCACACTCTGCCGCACCGTGTCCCCGTCGAGCGCACGCCCGCCCCGCCGGCCGCTGCGACGACGACCCGCGACGCACCCCCCGCCGACGGTGACGACGACCGCCCCGACGAGGCCCTCGTCGGGCGCGCCGCGCTCGGCGACCACGCGGCCTTCACGACGCTCGTCACACGGCACGGTGCGGCGCTCTACCGCTACGCCCGGCGGCTGCTGCCGTCGGCGCACGACGCCGAGGACGCCGTGCAGGACGCCCTCACCGCCGCCTGGCTGGGCGCCGACGCGTACCGCGGTGACGCGAGCGTGCGCACGTGGCTGTTCGGCATCCAGACCAACTGCGTGCGCCGCTCGGCGCGCCGGCGCAGCCACGCGCCCGTGCCCGTCCCGGACGACGCCCGCCGCGAGCCGCGCGACCTCACGAGCGACGAGCCCGCCGAGCACCTGCTCGCGACCGACCTGCGCGCCGCCCTGGACCGCGCGCTCGCGGCGCTGCCCGGCCCGCAGCGCGCGGTCTGGCTGCTGGTCGAGGTCGAGGGCATGACGTACGCGGACGCCGCGCGCGTGCTGGGCACGACCCACGCCGCGGTGCGCGGGTCCCTCGAGCGCGCGCGGCACACGCTGGCGGGGCGGTTCGCGTCATGGCGGTGAACGAGCGGCGGTCGGCCGAGGACGACGGGCTCGACCTCCTGCACCTGGCGACGGCGCACCTGCGACGGCACACGGACGACGGCTGGGTGGCCGTCGCACCGCGCGTGCTCGCGTCGGCCCTCGCGGCGCTGCGCACCTCGCACCCGGTGCGGGGCCGGCACGCCGAGGGCGACTACACCGTCGCGGACGGGGTGCTCCGCACGTCGGTCCGGACCCTGCTGGACGGCGACCCGCGCCTGCGGGTCAGCCGCGTCGCGTTCCGCACCGACGCCCGCGGCGTGCTCGAGCAGGCGGTGGTCGAGCTGTCCGCGGCCTACCTGCAGCCCATCGCGCCCCTGGCCGCCGACGTGCGCACCAGGGTGGCAGGGCACCTGCGCGACGTCCTGGGCGACCCCGGGCTGCCCGACGCCATGGTGAGCGTCGACCTGGTGGTCACCGACGTGCACCGGCCGTGAGGCTCACGCGACCAGCAGCACCAGCAGCGCGACGTTGAGGACGACCACGAGCCCGACGACGACGCACAGCACGGCGTGCAGCCACGGGCCGTTGCGGTCGGCACCCATGAGCTCGGCGTCGCGGCCGAGCCGCACGAGGGGCACGAGCGCGAACGGGATGCCGAAGCTGAGCACGACCTGCGAGAGCACGAGCGTCCACGTGGGGTCGGCGCCGAGTGCGAGCAGGACGATCGCGGGGACGAGCGTGACGACGCGGCGCAGCAGCAGCGGGAAGCGCCGGTGCAGCAGGCCCTCCATGATCGTCGCGCCCGCGTAGGCGCCGACGGACGTCGACGCGAGGCCGGACGCGAGCAGGCCGATCGCGAACGCGAGCCCGACGGCGGGCCCGAGCGCGGCGACGATCGCGTCGTGCGCGCCCTCGATCGTGTCGGTGCCCTCGGTGCCCTGCAGGCCCGCCGCGGCGAGCAGCAGCAGGCCGATGTTGACGGCCCCGGCGACGACCAGCGCGGCCCCGACGTCCCAGCGCGTCGCCCGCAGCAGCAGCCGCCGCCCGGAACCCTCCGGCGAGCGCCCGTGGCGGTCGCGCACGAGGGCGGAGTGCACGTAGATCGCGTGCGGCATGACGGTCGCGCCCAGCATGCTCGCGGCGAGCAGGACCGAGTCGGACCCGGCGAACCGCGGGACGAGGCCGCCGAGCACGCCGCCCGCGTCCGGCGGGGAGACGAGCAGGCCGGCGAGGAACCCGACGGTGATCACGGCGAGCAGCGCGACGACGACGCCCTCGAAGCGTCGCTGCCCGTACCGGTCCTGCGTCGCGAGCAGGACCATCGAGGCGACGCCGACGATCAGCCCGCCGAGCGGCAGCGGCACCCCGAACAGCAGGTGCAGCGCGATCGCCCCGCCGACGACCTCGGCCACGTCGGTGGCGGCCGCGACCACCTCGGCCTGCGCCCAGAACGCCAGGCGCGGGCCGCGGCGCAGGCGCCGCCCGAGGACGCCGGGCAGGGACTCACCGGTGACCAGCCCCAGCTTGGCGGACTGGTACTGGACCAGCACGGCCATGACGTTGGCCGCGACCAGCACCCACAGCAGCAGGTACCCGTAGCGCGCGCCGGCCGTGAGGTTCGCGGCGACGTTGCCGGGGTCGACGTAGGCGATCGCGGCGACGAAGGCGGGGCCGAGCAGCACGGGGACGCGGCGTCCCGCAGTCACCCCTGGATCGGGTGTTCGCACGCCCGAAACCTACACTTCGCTTGCCCGTCACGCCTCCAGGGCGGGCCGACCGGTCGCGACCGGCCGCTCCCACGCACGGTCGTCGACGCGCCGGAACCCGACCCGCTCGAGGTAGGCGGCCGCACCCGGGGGCGCCGTGGGCACGACGAGCCGACGCCACCCGTGCCGCACGAACACGTCCGAGTCCCGGTAGACGAACTCCCCCGGCGTGAAGTCGCGGAACCGGGGCGTCACCCAGTCCAGGGCGACCACACCGGTGCCGTCCCCGACGTCGCGCACCAGCACCACGCCCACCGTCTCGTCGCCGCGCACGACGAGGAACGCGAGCGCGTCGCCGCGCGCGTCGTCCTGCACCACGTCGTCCCGCGGGACCGTCCGGTGCCGCGCGACGTCGTCGGCGTGCACCGCCAGCACGTGCCGCAGGTACGCGTCGTCGGGCGCGACCTCGACCACCGCGTACACGGCCGCGTCCGACCGCTCGCGTCGCATCCGCCACAGCCAGTAGACGTCGACGAGCGCGATCGCGCCGTTCATCGCCGCGAACGCCCAGATGCCGAACACCGCGTTGTACGCGGTCGCGAGCACCGCCCCGGCGAGGTTCATCACGCGGAACCGCCACACGCGCGCCTGCATGAGCGACACGACGACCAGCACCGACCCGGCCCAGCCCACGACCTCCCACCACGGCATGCCCGCAGGCTAGGCCCGCGCCGCCCCGGCGGTCGGCAAATGGGTCGACGTGGGCGCGTGCTGCGCGGATCGTGGGACGCATGACGACGTGGTCGATCCGCGAGCTCCCCGTCCCCGCCTCGCTCGAGGCGCCCGACGCCTGGCTCCTGCACGGCATGGTGCAGGCGCAGAACGAGACGACCCGGGACCGCTGGGGGACGGACGACTTCGCGACCACGCCGCGTCGCGCGCTCTCGCAGCTCGCGCACCAGGACTACCACCAGCGCGTGCGGCTCGTGGCGCTCGACGGAACCACGCAGGGGACCGACCCGGCCCGCGTGCTCGGGTACGCCCGCCTCGACCTGCCGCGGCTCGACAACACGCACACCGGCTGGTGCGACCTCGGCGTGCGTCCCGCGCACCGGCGCCGCGGGCTCGGCGACGCGCTGCACGCCGCCGCGCTCGACGCCGCGCGGGAGGCGGGCCGCACGCACCTGCTGGCCGAGACCGACCAGGCCGCCGAGCCCGCCCCGGGCCCCGGGACGCTCGGCGCACCCACGGGCGCCGGCCTCGTGTCGGCGGACGACGCGGACGTGCGGTTCGCGCTCGCGCGCGGCTGGACGCTCGAGCAGGTGGCGCGGCACTCGCGGCTCACCCTGCCGCTCGACGCCGACGCCGTGGAGGCGCACCGGGCGGGCGCGGCCGCGGTCGCCGGCCCCGACTACCGGACGGTCACCTGGGCCGGTGCCACCCCGGACGCCCTGGCCGGGCAGCTCGCGGCGCTGCGGACCAGCATGAGCACCGACGAGCCGACCGGTGGCCTCGACGTGGGCGAGGAGGCGTGGGACGCCGACCGCGTGCTCGCCACGGACGCCGAGACGCTCGGCCGCGGCGAGCAGCTGCTGACGACGGCGGCCGAGCACGTGCCGTCGGGCCGGCTCGTCGCGTACTCCCAGATCATGGTCCCGCCGCACACCGACGAGTTCGCCTGGCAGGAGGACACGCTCGTGCAGCGCGAGCACCGCGGGCACCGGCTCGGCATGCTCGTCAAGGCCGTCCAGCTGCAGCACCTCGCCGCGGCCTACCCGACGGTCCGGCGCATCAGCACGGGCAACGCCGAGGAGAACCGCTGGATGCTCGCGATCAACGTCGCCCTGGGGTTCCGGCCCGCGGGCGGCAGCGGGGTGTGGCAGCGCAGCCTGTAGTCGGACCCGCTGCCGTCAGACCCGCGCGGTGGTGCCCCACCAGCCCGCCCAGCGCCGCCGCGCCTCGTCGAGCACGGCCGCGTCCAGGCCGTAGGTCGACAGGGTCGCGTCGACCGTGCCGTGCGGGGGCCGCTCGACCGCGGGCCGCATGACGAGCACGAGGAGCGACTGCGCGATGCCGTGCAGGTGGATGCCCACCTGGTGCTCGGTCTTGTAGACGACCGTGCCGCCGACGCGGGACCCGTCGGGCCGGGTCGCGTCGACGTGGCCGTGCACCGGCAGGCCCCGTACGCCGTGCAGACCGGCGCGGAACAGCAGCGGGTCGCGCCGCTCGCCCGCGTCCATGCCGTGCGACGTGAGCGTCACGCGGTCCTCGCCCGGGTGGACGTCGAGCGCGAAGGCCAGCTGGTGGACGAACTGGATCCACCCCTCGTCCATCTCGTCGAAGATGCCGTCGAACCGCGACAGGCCCTCGTGGCTGGGCCGCGTCACGACGACGCGGGTCGTCGTGGGCTCGTCGTCGCGCGCCGTGACCGTGAGCCGGTCGTGGTTGCGCCACACCAGCGAGCGCGTGGAGCGGCCGTCGGAGTGGTCGTGCTCGTCGTGCACGTCGTCGACGAAGATCTCGCGGATCTCGGCGTCGAGGCCGTCGTGGTCCCAGCCGAACCACCTGCGCACCAGGTGCGGGTCGCGCAGGTGGTCCCACACGGTCGAGATCGGGGTGCGGACGTCCACGGAGACGACCTCACGACGCTCGAGGCTCATGCCCTTCACCTCACTGCTCTCGGTCCGGCGGGGACCGGCCCCCTCGCCTGGTGCCCCGACGTTAGCCCGGCAGCCCGGCGACCGCAGCGGCATCGACGACCAGCCCCACCTCCGCGCCCGGCGCGCAGGTCCAGCCCGCGGACGCGAACGCGCTGACCCGCCCGACGCCGGCGACGTCCACCACGACCTCGGTGCGGCCCCGGCGCGAGCGCAGGACCTCCACGGTCCCGGTCACGGGCTGCGCGCCGCCGGGCGCGACGACGAACGCGCCGGCCGCGAGCGCGAGCACGCCGCCCGGGGGCAGCAGCGCGACGCCCGCCGCGCGGGTCGCGTCGACGAGCGCACGGACCGCGGGCGAGGCCGGTGCCTCGGCGGCCGGCACGTCGACGAACGCCTCGTACCCGAGGAACTCCGCGACGCGCCGCGAGGCGGGCCGGGCCCACAGCGCGCCGGGGGCCGCGACCTGCAGCAGGCGCCCGGCGTCCATGACGGCGACGCGGTCGGCCACGGCGAACGCCTCGTCCTGGTCGTGCGTGACGAACAGCGCGGTGGTCCCCGTCGTGGTCAGGACGTCGCGCAGGTCGAGCGCGAGGCGCTCGCGCAGGGCGCGGTCGAGCGCGGACAGCGGCTCGTCGAGCAGCAGCAGGCGCGGGCGCGGGGCCAGCGCGCGGGCGAGCGCGACGCGCTGCCGCTCCCCGCCGGACAGGGTCGCGACGTCGCGGCGCTGCGTACCGGGCAGGCCGACGAGGTCGAGCAGCTCGGCGACCCGCGCCTCGCGCGCCGTGCGGTCGCGCCGCTCGGGCAGGCCGTAGGCGACGTTGCCCGCGACGTCGCGATGGGCGAAGAGCTGGCCGTCCTGGAAGAGCAGCCCGAACCCGCGGCGGTGCACGGGCACGTCGGCGACGGACACGCCGTCCCACGCGACGTCGCCCGCGACCGGCACCTCGAGCCCGGCGACGGCGCGCAGCAGCGAGGACTTGCCGCACCCGGACGGGCCGAGCAGCGCGACGACCTCGCCGGTCGGCACGGTGAGGTCGACCCCGTCGACGGCCGGCGACGCCGCCCCCGGGTAGCGCACGACCACGTCGGCGACCTGCAGACCGTCGCTCACCACGCACCTCCGATCCCCGGGCGGCGCAGCCGCTCGCACACGGCCACGACGCCCGCCGTCAGCGCGGCCAGCAGGACGGACGCCGCGAGCGCGGCCCCGTAGTTCTCGGCGCCGGGACGCCCCAGCAGCCGGAAGATCACGACCGGGAGCGTCGGCTCCTGCGGCCGGGCCAGGAACGACGTCGCGCCGAACTCCCCCAGCGACGCCGCGAACGCGAACCCCAGCGCGAGCCCGACGGCCCGCAGCGCCACCGCCAGGTCGACGGTCCGCAGGACGCGCCCGGGCGACGCACCCAGCGTCGCGGCCACCTCGCGCTGACGCGGGTCGACCGCCCGCAGCACGGGCAGCACGGTCCGCACGACGAGCGGCACCGCGACGACCGCCTGCGCGACCGCGACCAGCACGGGCGACGTGCGCAGGTCCACGGGCAGGCCGAGCGGCGCGTCCATCGACACGAGGAACCCGAAGCCCACGGTCACGGCGGACACGCCCAGCGGCAGCATGAACAGCGCGTCGAGCCCGGCCACCGCGCGTCGTGCGGCCGCGCGCCGCGGCCGGCGCGACACGACGAGCGCCACCAGGCCCCCGACGACCAGCGCGATCATGGTCGCGTCCACGGCCGTGCGCACCGAAGTCCCGGCAGCCTGCCACGCGGAGACGGCCAGCGTGTCCTGCGGCACCGCGAGCGCGGCGTAGTTGTCGAGCCCCCACCCGCGCGGCGTGCGCAGCGAGCGGACGACGAGGTTGAGCAGCGGCAGCGCGAGCAGCCCGGCGACGGTGAGGGCCGTGACGACGACGGCGACGGCGTCCAGCGGGTCGCGCAGCCGCACCCGGTGGGCGGTCGCGGCGGGCGCGCCGAGGGCCAGCGCGCGCTCGGTGCGGGCGCGTGCACGCCCCGCGACGGACAGCGCGGCGACCACCACGACGAGCTGCACGACCGACAGCACGGCCGCGGCCCGCAGGTCGAGGAACTGGGTGGTCTGGATCCAGATCTCCGTCTCGACGGTCCCGTACCGCCGCCCGCCCAGGACGAGGACGGTGCCGAACGCCGTCGCGCAGAACAGGAACACGAGCGACGCGGCCGACGCGATCGCCGGGCCGAGCGCGGGCAGCGTCACGGTGCGCAGCACCCGCCACGGCGAGGCGCCCAGCGCGCGGGCGGCCTGCTCGGCGCGCGGGTCGAGGCGCTCCCACATGCCCCCGACGGTCCGCACGACGACGGCGTAGTTGAAGAACACGAGCGCCAGGACGATCGCGGTGAACGTGCCGTCCAGCCCCAGGCCGCCCAGCAGCCCCCCGTCGACGAGCAGCGAGCGGAACGCGACGCCGACGACGACCGTCGGCAGCACGAACGGGACCGTGACGAACGCGCGCAGCGCCCCGCGCCCGGGGAACCGGCAGCGGTGCAGCAGGTACGCGCCGGGCACGCCGAGCAGCACGGCGCCGGCCGTGCCGAGCGCGGCCTGCGCGAGCGTCTGGCCGACGACCCGCCACGTGCGCGGCCGGGAGAACACGTCGGCGAACCCGCCCAGGTCGAGACGCCCGTCGGCCACGAACCCGCGCCCGACGATCTCGGCGACGGGCCACACGAAGAACGCGGTGAGGAAGGCCAGCGGCACGACGACGGCCAGACCCCACCCGAGCCCGGCACGCCACCCGCGGCCCGGCACCCGCACGCGCCCGCCACCGGGCGGCGCACCGGCACCCCGCGGACCCCGCGGACGGGGCGCGGGGTCACGGTGCGGGGCCGGCGGCGGGGGCGCGGTGGCCGGGCCGGACGTGGGGGCGGCGGGCACGGGTCAGCCGATGACCGTGTCGGACCAGGTGGTGAGCCACTGCTCGCGGTGCTCGGCGACGTCGGCGGGCGCGACCGCGAACGGCTCGGCGGCCAGCGGCGCCCACGACTCCCACTCGGGCGGCAGGTCGACGCCCGAGCTCACCGGGTACATGTACATGGCGACCGGGATGTCGGCCTGCACGTCGTCGGACAGCAGGAACTCCAGCAGCCGCGCGGCGCCCTCAGGGTTCGCCGCACCCGCCAGCACGCCCGCGTACTCGACCTGGCGGAAGCACGTGTCGAGCAGCGCACGCGTCGTCGGGGCGTCGCCGCCCTCGGGCACGGTGTACGGCGGCGACGACGCGTAGGACAGCACGACGGGGCGCGGGCCCTCGCCGCCGCCCGCGGTGAAGTCGGTGTAGTACGCCTCGGACCAGCCGTCGGCGACCTGCAGCCCGTTGTCCCGCAGACCTGCCCAGTAGTCCGCCCAGCCGTCCTGGCCGAATGCCCCCACGGTGGCCAGCAGGAACGCCAGCCCCGGGGACGACGTCACGGGGTCGGGCACGACGACGAGGTCGCGGTACGCCGGGTCGAGCAGCGACTCCAGCGTCGTCGGCTCGGGCACGCCCCGGGACGCGAACCACGCGGTGTCGACGTTGAGGCACACGTCGCCGAAGTCGATCGCGGTCAGGGCACCGTCCTCGTCGCCCGGCACGGCGTGCTCCGCGGCGTCCTGCGCCGCCGGGGCGTCGATCTCGGCCGGCACGACGACGCCCTCGGCGAGCGCGCGCGACGCGAACGCGTTGTCGATGCCGAACACGAGGTCGCCCAGGGGCGCGTCCTTGGTCAGGACGAGCTGGTTGACCAGCGCGCCCGCGTCCGCCTGCTGCACGACCTGCACGGTCAGCCCCGACTCGTCCTCGAAGCGCTCCAGGAGGCCGTCGGACAGCGCGAACGACTCGTGCGTCACGAGCGTGACCGTGCCGGCCCCGCCGGTCGTGCCGTCCGCCGTCGGGCCGCCGGTCGCCGAGCACGCGGTCAGCGCGAGCAGCGCGGCGGCGGCGACCGCGGGCGCACCGGCGCGCCGGGCTCGGGTGCGTGGGGCGGTGCGGGGCCGGGGGGTGGTCATGTCGCGGTCGTCCTCCGTCGTGGTCGGAGGGGTCCCGCGCCCGCCGCGACGCGGCGCCGAGGACCGGGCCGCGCACGACGACCACGGGAGGAGAGAAGCCCGACTCCCTACGCCGGTACCAACCGGATCAGGTTCGAGGGTCTGCGGTGGTCCGCACTCTCAGCGTCCTCGTGCCGCACCCGGTCGGGCCCGGCAGCTGACGCTCCCCTGTCGTTCAGGGGCGATCCTAACCCCGACCTGTGGGACGGCCCGATGACGGGTAGCGTCCGTCCAGGTGAGGACGACGAGGAGGCCCGGATGACGAGCGACGAGAAGAAGCAGTCGATGAGCGCCAAGATCGTGGGCGCGGTGGTGGCGCTGGCCGCGACCTGGGTGGTGCACCGCGTGATCGACACGGTGTGGGAGAAGACCAAGGGCCACAAGCCGCCCGCGGCCGACTCCAGCGACGACGACATCAAGTTCGGCGAGGTCGCAGCGGCGGCCGCCGTCACCGGTGCGGCCATCGGGCTCTCGCGGGTGCTCGCGACCCGCGGGGCCGCGAAGATCGCGGCGCGCATCGTCGGCTGAGCACCGTCGGTCGAGCATCACCGGCTGAGCATGACCGGCTGAGCATGACCGGCTGGCCTGAGCCGGCCGGCCTACGGTCGCCGCGCGGCACCCCGCCGCGCGGCGCCCGCGCGCGCGCGCGCCGCGGGGGCCGCGCGCCGCGGCCCGTCGCGCGGCCGCCCCAGCGGGCCGGCCCCGGCCGCGCCGGTGCGCCCCCCCG
>NZ_JACSQV010000015.1:67541-96190 GCF_014836445.1 Cellulomonas avistercoris | reverse complement strand
GGGGCGGTCGCCACGACACCGAGCACGAAGTCGTCGCCGTGCTCCTCGATACCCGCCCGCACGCCCTGGGCGAGCGCTGGAGCAGCCACGCGAGCGCGACGGACATCGGGGTGGCGCCGCGCCGGGCCGCGACGGCCGAGAGCGCGGCGGACTGCAGGGGGCTGAAGCCTCCCAGCGGGAAGAACGGCACGTAGGCGATGCCCGCATCCGCGAGCAGGTCGACGAGGTCGTCGTCGCCCCGGTGCGCCAGGTTGTACATGTTCTGCACGCAGACGATCGGCGCGATCGACCGCGCCTCGGCGACCTGCTCCGCCGTCGCGTTGCTGACGCCGAGGTGCCGGACCAGTCCCTGCTCCTGGATCTCGACGAGCGTCCCGAACGCCTCGGCGAGCGAGCCCGCCTGCGGGCCCGTCGCGTCCCCGAGGCGCAGGTTGACCACGTCGAGCCGGTCGACCCGCAGGTTCTCGAGGTTCTCGTGCACCTGGCGGCGCAGGTCGTCCGGCCGCCGGGCGGTGGGCCAGCCGCCGTTGGCGTCGCGCGTGGCACCCACCTTGGTCACGACGTGCAGCGAGGCCGGGTAGGGAGCCAGCGCGTCCGCGACGAGGCGGTTGGTGACGTGCGGGCCGTAGGCGTCGCTCGTGTCGATGTGCGTGATGCCCAGGGCGGCGGCCTCCCGCAGCACGGCGACCGCGCCGTCCGGGTCCGCCGGGGGCCCCATGACGCCGGGCCCGGCGAGCTGCATCGCGCCGTACCCGAACCGGGTCACGGTCAGGTCGCCGAGGGTCCAGGTGCCGCCGGGGAGGGAGGTGAGGGTGGTCATGGGTCGCCTGACGTCGGAGGGCCGGCGCCGGGTGGCGCCGCGCGTCCAGTCTGGGAGGCCCGCTTCCGTCCGGGAAGTAGGTACTTTGGAGTGCGTAGGTACCCGCCGGTGACAAGGAGTCCCATGCCGATGACGACGGCCGCACAGCAGCGGGCCACGGCGAAGGTCGAGTACGACGCGTTCCTCGCCACGTGCCCGAGCCGGATGCTGCTCGACCGCATCTCCGACAAGTGGGTGGGCCTCGTCCTGTGCGCGCTGGGTGACGCGCCGCGGGACCCCGCGACCGGATCCGCGGTGCTGCGCTACTCCGAGCTGGGGCGCCGGTTGGCGGGCGTCAGCCCCAAGATGCTCAGCCAGACGCTGCGCGCGCTCGAGCGCGACGGCCTGGTCACCCGCACCGCGACGCCGACCGTGCCCGTCACGGTGACGTACGAGCTCACCGACCTGGGGCACTCGCTGCGCGGAGCGCTGCGGGTCGTCAAGGAGTGGGCCGAGGGGCACATGGACGACGTGCTCGCGCACCGCGAGGCGTACGACGTCGGGATGCGGTGACGGCACCCGAGGTCGACGATGCGAGAGGGGCCCTGACCCTGCGACCCCTGCGCAGCGAGCGCACGGCGGCGGCGGAGGGCGTGACCATGAGCAGCACGACGACCGGGCGGACGACGGCGCCCGAGGTGTCGAAGCACTTCACCTCGTCCATCCTGCTGTGGATGCGCAGCGACCAGCCGCGGCGGACCGGCATGGACTACTGGCGGGGCCCGCACTCCGGCATCATCGCGGCCACGCCGGGCCTGGAGGAGTACCGCCAGATCCACCTGGCCGAGCACAACCCCGGACGCTGGCCGTCCACGGCCGGCGTGGAGACCGCGATCCCGGACGACCGCAGGATCGACGGCATCGCCGAGGTCACCTTCGAGAACGCCCTGTCGCCGCTGGCCGGTCGCAAGCAGACGGCGCTGGCGTACGAGGACGAGATCAACGTGTTCCGCCGCACCCTGCTGTACGCCGGCCCTCCCGGCACGTCGCGCTGGTACGACGTCGCCCCCGGTGAGAAGCCCGGGTCGCGGGCCGTGGTCTACCTGCGCCGCCGCGACGACGTCGGCACGGTGGCGTTCCACCGGTTCGTGACGACGGAGCTCGTGCCCGCGCTGGTGCGCACGGGGGTCCTGAAGGAGCTCCGCACCCAGGTGTTCCTGCCGTGGAGCAAGAAGCTCTGGGACACGCCGCACGTCGCGCACGACAACCCGCCCGACCAGCACCTGCACGCCTCGGTCGTCCTCGGGTTCGGCGACGACGTCGCCCGGGACGCCTTCCTCACCGGTGCGTCCACCGGGCTCACGCGCGTGCTGGCGCCCTCCGTCTCCGCGATCCACGCCTACGACGTCGACGTGACCCTGACCTACGTGCGCGACGGTCAGAGGCTGCCGCACCCCGAGGAATGACGAGGACGAGGCGAGGCCGGACCACGACGTCGTCGGCCCGTCGCCGTGCGATTCTGGTGCCGTACGCGCAGCAACTCTCGACAGGAGCACCCAGGTGGTCGACCTCGCCTACGTGATCGCCGGATCCGAAGCCACCGGCGGCGCCGGGATCCAGGCGGATCTGCGGACCTTCCAGGCCCTGGGGGCCTTCGGCCTCGGGACGGTCACGTGCATCGTCTCGTTCGACCCCGCGAACGACTGGGGGCACCGGTTCTTCCCGGTCCCCGCCGACGTGATCGCCGCGCAGATCGAGGCCGCGACCGCCGCGTACGCGCTCGACGTCGTCAAGATCGGCATGCTCGGCACGCCCGCGACGATCGACGTCGTCGCGGCCGGCCTGCGGTCCCAGCCGTGGCGGCACGTGGTGCTCGACCCCGTGCTCATCTGCAAGGGCCAGGAGCCCGGCGCGGCGCTCGACACCGACAACGCCCTGCGCGAGCAGGTCGTCCCGCTCGCGACCGTCGTGACGCCCAACCTCTTCGAGGCCCGGGCGCTGTCGGGCATGGCCACCATCGAGACCGTCGAGCAGCTGACGGAAGCAGCGCGTCGGATCCAGGCGCTCGGCCCGCGGTGCGTCGTCGCGAAGGGCGGCGTCGAGCTGCCCGGTGACGACGCGGTGGACGTGCTCGTGGACGGCGACGAGGTCACCGTGCTCCGGGCGCCGAAGGTCGGCCGCGAGCGCGTCGCCGGCGCCGGCTGCACGCTGGCCGCGGCGATCACGGCCGAGCTCGCCCAGGGGGCCGACGTGGGCGCGGCGGTCGCCCGCGCGAAGGACTTCGTCACGGCGGGCATCGAGGGGCGCCTGGGCGGGCGCGCGCCGTTCGAGGTGGTCCGGCAGGGCGCCTGAGCACGGGACGGGCCGCGGTCGCGCGCGCGGACGGCCGCGTGCCCTGCACGGTGCGACCGGCGCCGTGCGGCGCGGGACCGTAGCGTCCGGCAGATGTCGGCACCGACGTCACAGGACCGCGCCCGTTCCGCTCCGCGACCGTGGGAGCGGCGCTGGCGACCCCTCGGCTACCTGGCGGTCGGGGCGGTCTGGTCGGTGCTGACGGCGGTGACGCTGGCCGCTGTCCTCTACCTGGTCGTCGCGGCGCCGGCGGGTGCCTTCCCGCCGCTGTCCGAGACGCTGCGGGAGCAGTTCGCGGACCCCCAGGAGGTGGTCGCGTTCGCCGTCTGCATGGTGCTGCTCTCCGCGCTCCTCGGCCCGGTGTGCTGGTACCTGCCTGCGGCGTGCTGGCCCTGCGCGGTCCTCGCGTTCGTGTACGTCAGGCGCAGCCTCCAGTCCCGGTACGCGGGGGAGCGGCTCTCGCGCACGCAGCAGTCCTTCGGCACGCTCGGTCCGCCCGTGGTGACCTCGACGGCGCTCTCGCTCCTGCCGGTGCGCGCCTCGCGCGTCACCCGCGCGGTGATGCAGGTGTACGGGTCGGCGTGGTCCCCCCAGGGCCGGCAGGCCCGCGCCACCCTGCTCACGGGGCCGGCGTACCTGCTGTTCGTGGGTGCGGCCGCGTGGCCCGTGCAGGGTCTCCTGCGGGCGCTGCTGGTGACCGTGTCGGGCGTCCTGCTGGCCGTCAGCGTCGTGCAGGTCGTGCGGGAGACCCGCCGCCGCTTCGCCCCGGCGGTCGCCGCCGCCTGACGGTCCGGCGGGTGTGCGGACGACGTGGTTCGCCCCCGCACGCCGCTGCGGGCCGCCCCCGGGGAGGGAGCGGCCCGCAGCGGCGGGGCCAGCTGTCGAGCCGGCGGTCCGACGTGCCTAGCGCTGCAGGGTCAGCAGACCCGGGCGGTACGGCAGGGCGCCGTAGTCGCCGCCGGAGGACGGGTTGCGGCCCTGGTAGAGCAGCTGCAGGTTGCACGGGTCGACCGTCATGGTCTGGTCCGCGTTGGTGCGCAGCAGCTCACCGTGGGAGATGTCGTTCGTCCACGTCGCGCCGGAGTTGGCCTTGCCGGCGAACGAGTTGGACTCGCTCGCGGCCTGCGGGGTCCACGTGCCGTCCAGGCTCGTGGCCGTGAAGGACCGGAAGTAGCGGCCCTGCGACCCGATGGCCTCGACGATCATGAGGTAGCGCTGCTGGCCCTGGAGCTTGTAGACCTGCACCGCCTCGAAGAGGTTGTTCGTCGTGTCGGTCATGATCGTCTGGTAGCTCGACCCGAAGCTGCCGGGGAAGTTCCCGATCGGCATCGACGCCCGGTAGATGCGGCCGTTGTCACCGGCGAAGAACAGGTACATGTTCCGGTCGTCACCGATCAGGGCCTGGTCGATCGGACCGGTCCCCGAGTTGGAGATCGACCCGGTGAAGAGCGTCTGGTGCGCGCCCCAGCTGTTCGGGTCCGACGGGTTGGTCGACGTCCGGTAGGAGAACGCGGGGCCGCCCCACTGGTAGGCCAGGACCCACACGCTCTTCGGCGCGAAGTAGAAGAGCGACGGCGCGACCGCCGTGAACGGCATCGTCCGCTGCTGCGCCGAGCCCATCTGCGAGTAGCTCGAGAAGGGGGCGAACGCGGTCGACTGCCACGCCGTGCCCGTGTTCGTCGTCGCGTACACGAGCTGCTGGCCGTTGACCGGCGCGACGGTGAAGTCCTTCAGCGAGACCCAGCCGGAGCGCGGCTGGGCCAGCACGCCGGAGTCGCGCCACCGGTACGACGACGGCAGCGAGCAGGTGCCCGTCGGCGGCGGCGTGGTCGGCGACGTCGTGGGCTGCGTCGTCGGGTTGCTCGTCGGCTGCGTGGTGGGGTTGGTCCCGCTGCCGACCCGCACGAGCTGCCACTGCTGGTTGTTCCCGCCCCAGTTCGAGTACTGGACGATGTTGGCGCCGTCCGCCGTGGACCCGCCCTGGACCTCGATGGCCTTGCCCGACTGGCGGCCGACGAGGATCACGTAGCCGTTCGCGGCGTCCTGCAGCCGGAACTGCTGGTTGGTCTGGTTGCGGTCGGTGTACTGGACGATCGCACCGCCGTCGGCGGTCGAGAAGTTGTAGACGTCGAGGACCTTGCCGGACAGCCGGGACTTGATCCGGTAGTTGCCGTCGCCGGAGTCGACGAACTGCCACTGCTGCTGCGCACCGTCGTTGCGGGTCCACTGCGTGATGCGGGCGCCGTCGGCCATCGACAGGTTGTAGACGTCGAGCGCCTTGCCGCTGCCGCGGTTGATCAGCACGTACGACGCGCTGGTGTCGACCGTCGCGGCCGATGCCGCGGGGGCGGCGACGAGTGCGGCCGCACCTGCTGACACCGCCGTGGCCGCGGCGACGAGGACCGACGCCCAGCGGCGGCGTCCTCGTGCCGGGGCAGGCGCCCCGTGGGCACGTGCTGATCTCATGCTGCTCTCCTTCGAGTGGTCGGGGGTCGAGCGGGCGTGCGCGGCCGCGGTCGACGTCGACGGGCCGGCATGCCGTGTGAGCCTTCACATCCCGGTTCGCGCGGTTTGTGAAGGTTCACATTGCCACGTGGGATCGCTCCGACTGAAGGGTCGGGTGAGGCCCCTAAACGCTTCGCGTCGCCCCCTCGCCAGCCGGCGTGGCAATCGTTCCCCCCTTCGGGTGGCGAGGGCCGCGGGCACCCGTGTGCCACCCCGGTGCCGTCCCCTCCTCCCACGGGAGGAGACGGCCGCCCGGCACGTCTCCTCCACCAGCAGGTGCTGGGGGGCCATCGCCTCTCCGTAGCGTCGGCGACGGACGCACCGCAGGGTGCGGACGGACCAGGAGGAGACGCCATGATCGAGGTGGAGGCGCTGACCAAGCGCTACGGCAGCACGACGGCGGTGGACGGGCTGACCTTCACGGCGCGGCCCGGGACCGTCACCGGGTTCCTCGGGCCCAACGGCGCGGGCAAGTCCACGACCATGCGCGTCGTCGTGGGGCTCGAGCGGCCGACGTCGGGCTCGACGCGGGTCGACGGGCGGCGCTACGCCGACCTGCCGGCGCCGCTGCACGCGGTGGGCGTCATGCTCGACGCGCGCTCGGTGCACCCCGGCCGTACCGCGTACAAGCACCTGCTGGCCATGGCGCAGACGCACGGCATCGGCAGGGCACGCGTCCGCGAGGTCATCGCGCAGACCGGCCTCGAGCCGGCCGCCCACCGCCGCGCGGGCACGTTCTCGCTCGGCATGGGCCAGCGGCTCGGCATCGCGGGGGCGCTGCTGGGCGACCCGCAGACGCTCATCCTCGACGAGCCGGTCAACGGCCTGGACCCCGACGGCGTGCTGTGGGTGCGGCGCCTGGTCCGCGACCTCGCGGCCGAGGGTCGCACGGTGCTGCTGTCGTCCCACCTCATGCACGAGCTCGCGCTGTGCGCCGACCGCGTCGTCATCATCGGCCGCGGGAGGCTGCTGGCGGACGCGACGGTGCAGGACATCGTCGAGAAGTCCGAGCGCGCGGGGGTCGTGCGGGTCCGCACGACCGAGCCCGAGGCGCTGACCCGCGAGCTGCTGGCCGCGGGCGCGCAGGTCACGCCCCAGGAGGGCGGGGCGCTGCAGGTCCGCGGTGCGTCGGTCGACGAGGTCGGCACCGCAGCGCGCCGCTGCGGTGCGACGGTCCTGGAGCTCGCTGCCGAGACCGGCTCGCTCGAGGAGGCGTACCTGCAGCTCACCGGCGACGCCGTCGAGTACCGCACGGCCGGCACCGGGGCAGGTGCGCGATGAGCGCCACGACGACCCCCGTCGCCGCGCGTGCTGCGGCCGCTGCGCGCACCGACGGGCCGACCTTCGGCCGCGTCGTCGCCGCCGAGTGGACCAAGCTGACGTCGCTGCGCTCGCCGTGGTGGACCGCCGCCGTCACGGTCGTCGTGGCGGGTGTGATCTCGTACCTGAGTGCGACGGCGTCCTCGGTCGACCCGGGGTTCGAGCCGGCCCGCGACCTGTCGAGCGGTCTGCTGCTGGCCCAGATCGGGCCCCTGGTCCTCGGCATCCTGTACGGGGCGGGCGAGTTCCGCACGGGTGCCTTCCGCACGACGTTCACGCTGGTCCCGCGGCGCTGGCCGGCGCTCGTGGCGCAGGCCGTCGTCCTGACGGCGTTCGCGCTGGTGCTCGGGGTCCTCACCGTGGCGGCGTGCGTCGTGGGGGTCCTGCCCGCGGCCGCGTCGCGCGACCTCCCGCTCGGGCTCGCCGACGGCGAGACCCCCGGGATCATGCTCGGCATGGTGGTGTTCGTCGTCGGCACGGCGCTGCTCGGGCTCGCGCTCGGCGCGCTGCTGCGCAGGACGGTCCCCGCGCTCGTCACGGCGCTCGTGGTGCTGATCTTCCTGCCCGTCGTGCTCATGACCGTCAGCGACCCGGGCGTCGACGCGAACGGCATGGCCCTGCCCCACAGCGTCACGCCGGCCGGTGCGATCGGCGCGTTCACACCCGGGACCGCGGCCCAGCTGCTGACGACGGGTGCATCGAGCGACGGCATGCCCGGGACGCCCGACCTCGGCCCGGTGGGTGGGGGTCTGGTCCTCGGTGCGTGGATCGTCCTGCTGCTCGTCGTGGCGGGCGTGCGGCTGCGTGCGCGGGATGCACGGTGATGACGGGCACGGCGACGACAGGCACCTCGACGACAGGCACGGCGACGACGCCCGCCCCGGGCCCCCGCGCGACGGCACATGCGTCGCGGGGGGGGGGGGGGCGCCTGCCCGGCCCGGCGTGACGTCCCGCCGCGTGCTCGCCGCCGAGTGGACCAAGCTGACGAGCGTCGCGTCGAGCTCCTGGCTCGCGCTGGGCACGATCGCGGCGGCCGCTCTCACGGCGTACGGGCTGGGCATCTTCGTGCGGACCGCCGACGGGCGCTCCGGCTCCTGGGTCGTGGTGTCCGGGTTCGTGTTCGCACAGCTCGGGTTCCTCGTCCTCGGGACGGTCGTCGGGACGTCGGAGCACACGACAGGCACGGCGCGCGTCACGTTCACCGCGGTGCCGCGCCGGTTGCCCGTGCTGGGCGCGCAGGTCGTGGTGACGACCGTCGCGGCCGCCGTCACCGCGACGCTGGCGCTCGGCGCGTCGTACCTGGCGACCATCGGGCCCCGCGCGGGCGAGGCGCCCGCGCTGGACCCCGCCGTCCCCGGCACGACCCGTGTGCTCGTGTGCTTCGTCGTCGTCGGTGCCGCGCTCGCCCTGCTGGGGCTCGGCCTCGGCGCGCTCCTGCGGCGCCCGGCGGACGCGATCGTCACGGGCGTCGTGCTCGTCTTCCTCCTCGACTTCTTCCTGCAGAGCGTCCCGGGCCGGGTGACCGACACGGTGCGCGCGCTCCTGCCCTCGGCGGGCCGGCGCCTGCTGGAGGACGACGCGGCCGTCGCGGCGGCGGACGCCGCCACGCAGGGGCTGCAGCTCGGCGTGGGGGGCGGCGGCGCGGTCCTCGGCGTGTGGGTGGTCGTGGTGCTCGTCGCCGCGGCGTACCGGCTGCGACGCCATGACGTCCGCTGAGCCGTCGGGGGCGGTGGCACCCGCCACCGCCCGCGAGGTGGGCCGCGGCGACGGGCCGGGATGGGAGAGTGGCCCGGTGATCCGACGTGCTGCCCTCGCGCGGGCGCCCCGCGCCGACGAGGCGCTGCCGCTCACCGAGGAGCAGGTGCGCGGCGCGAGCCCGGTCGCCCGTCTCGTCACCGCACGCCCCTGGGTCATGGACGTCACGGTGGCCGTCGTCATCGCGCTGGTCGGCGTCGTCGGCTCGGGCTTCATCTGGGAGACGGCGAACGGCGCCATCGCCATCGGTCTGTACCCGCGCGACGCCGGGGTCACCGAGCGGGTGACGACGACGTGGCTCGTCGGGACCGCCGTCGGCGCGTGCCTGCTGCTGCTGCGGCGGGCGCGGCCGCTCACCGTGACGGTCCTGCTCACCGCGGCGACGCTCGTGTCGCTGCACGTGGCCGCCGTCATCGGCGTCCTCGGGGCCTGCCTGGCCTGCGCGCTGTACAGCGTCGCGGCCGCCCGGGGCACCACCACGACCTGGGTGGTGTTCGGTGCGGTCATGACGGTCGTGACGCTCGCGCTGTGGCGCTGGCAGGACCTCGGCCTCATCGAGATCATCGCCTGGTTCGGCGCGAACACGTCTCCACAGTCCGAGTGGGTGCAGTACCGCGACGAGCCGCTGATGTCGCCCGGGCGCCGCATGGGCTCGGTGCTGCTGCTGCTCGCGCTGCTGCTGCTGGGCGTCGCCGTCGGGTCGGCGGCGCGCGCTCGCCGCCTGCACGCGGCCGAGCTCGTCGAGCGGTACCGCGCCCTGGCGCGTCAGCGGGACGACGGCATCGCGCTGGCGCGGGCCACCGAGCGTGCCCACATCGCCCGCGAGATGCACGACGTCGTCGCGCACAGCCTGACCGTGATGATCGCGCTCGCCGACGGCGCGGACGCCGCGTTCGAGCGCGCCCCCGACCGGTCGCGGGCCGCCGTGCGCCAGGTCGCCGACACCGGACGGTCCGCGCTCGCCGACATGCAGCGCGTCCTGGGGGCGCTCGGCCCCGCGTCGAGCAGCGACGACCCGGTGGCGCCGACGGAGGTCGACCTGTCCACCGTCGTCGAGCGCTTCGGCACGGCCGGGCTGGCCGTGACCGCGACGGGCCTGGACACCGCGCTGCCGGACGACACGTCGGTTCGCCTGGCGGTCCTGCGGATCCTCGGCGAGGCGCTGACCAACGTGCTGCGGCACGCACCGGGCGCGTCGTCGGTCGAGGTCGCGGTGCGCCGCACGCCGACGACCGTCGAGGTCGACGTCGTCGACGGGGGCGGTCTCCGGGCCGGTGAGGGGCCCGGCACCGGGCGGGGGATCGTCGGCATGCGCGAGCGTGCCGCGCTCCTCGGAGGGCACGTCGAGGCGGGACCCCGCCCCGACGGCGGGTGGCAGGTGCACGCGGTGCTGCCGTGGGCCGAGGACGGAGGAGAGGCACGATGACGACGGTGCTCCTGGTGGACGACCAGTCCCTGCTGCGCGTCGGCTTCCGCATGGTCATCGAGTCCGCCCCGGACCTCGAGGTCGTCGGCGAGGCCGCGGACGGGCGGGTCGCGCTCGAGCAGGTCGCCGCGCTGGCACCCGACGTCGTGCTCATGGACATCCGCATGCCCGGCATGGACGGCATCGAGGCGACCCGGCACATCGCCGCCGACCACCCCGCGTCGCGCGTGCTGGTCCTCACGACGTTCGACGTCGACGACCTCGCGTTCGCGGCGCTGCGCGCCGGTGCGAGCGGGTTCCTGCTGAAGTCGGCCCGCCCCGACGAGCTCGTCGACGCGATCCGGACCGTCGCCTCCGGGACGTCGGTGGTCGCGCCGCGCGTGCTGCGCCGCATGCTCGACCTCTTCGCGGGCCACCTGCCGCTCACGGTCGACGTCGCGGACGAGGACGGGCCCCACCCGCGCCTGCGCGCCCTGACGCCGCGCGAGCTCGACGTGCTGCGGCTCGTCGCGGCCGGTGCGTCGAACTCCGAGATCGCGGGCGAGCTCTTCGTCTCCGAGACGACCGTCAAGACCCACGTCGGCAACGTCTTCGCCAAGCTGGGCGCCCGGGACCGCGTCCAGGCCGTGATCATCGCCTACGAGTGCGGCGTGGCGGGGCCGGCCGGTGCCGGCTCGTCGGGACGAGGGGTGCCGGCGCCCGACGCGCGGTAGGCGCCGCTGCAGGACCGGCGGCGACCTGGAGCCGACGCGGTCCTCAGGCCGCGGGCGGGTCGCCCTGCGGCGTCCGGGCGCTCGCGGGACGTCGCCGCCCCCAGACCTCGCGCCCCTTGTCGACGCCCAGCCGGCCCGCGGCGCGTGCCCGGTCGAGCCAGCGCCGCGCCCACGCGAACTCCGTGGCGAGCAGCGCGAGGCCCGCCAGGATCGCGAGGATCCCCGGTCCGGGCAGCACGAGCATCGCGACGCCCGTGAGCAGCACGGTCCCCCCGACGACGGACACGGCGACGACCCGCACGGGACGCGGCAGCAGGTCGATCTGGGCCCGCGTGCGCTCCCAGCGCTGGGACCACGTCGTGCGGTCGCCCCGCCCGCCCGCCGCGGGCCCACCGCCGGTCTCCCGGTCGACGAGCCTGGCCTGCACGGCCGCCACGACGGCGCCGGTCGCCTCGGGGGCGACGTGCAGGTTGAGCGCGGGCTCGAACAGCTCGGCCTCCAGCAGCACCAGGCCGTGGTCGGCCGAGTCGACCGTGTCGACGCGCGCGTACAGCGGGACGCCCAGCCCGGTCGCCTCACCCACGGCCGCGACGACGCGCTGCGCGAAGGCGGCCTCGGCCGCGGTGACGTCCACCGGCTCCGGGTGCTCGGCGTAGACGCCGCCGAGCAGCCCGCCGCCGGGCGCCAGGAGCGCGCCCTTCGCGATCGCGTGCGTGAGCCTGCCGTCGATCACGTACAGCGCCTTCTCGCGCCCCGCGGACAGCTCGGGCACCTCGGGCTGCACCATGACGACGCCGCCGCCGTCGAGGATCCGGGCCGCGAGGTCGAGCGCACCGGGGTCGTCGGCGCCGAAGAGCCCCGTGTCACGCGCGCCCGCCGAGATCGCGGGCTTGAGGACGACGCGTGCTCCGGGCGCCACGGCCGCCAGGTCGGCGCGCACGTCGTCGAGCGACGTGCGGTACGTGGTCGGGACGACGCCGACACCCAGGTCGGCGAGCTGGGCGAGGTACCGCTTGTCGAGGTTCCAGCGGACCAGCGCGGGCGGGTTGAGCACGCGCGTCTCGCTCTCGGCGCGGTCGAGCCAGGCCAGGAACTCGGGCAGCCGGTCGGGGTAGTCCCAGGGGCTGCGCAGCACGAGCAGGTCGTACGCGGCCCAGTCGACGCCCGCGTCGTGCCACACGGCGGCGTCGGCGTCGATCCCCTGCGCGCGCAGCGCCGCGACGAGGGGCGCGGTGTCGTGGTCGGGGTCCTCGGCGGGGTACGCGTCGGTGACGACGACGCCCACGCGGGCGCCCGGTCGTGCAGACGTGGTGCTCACCTGCGGGACCTTACGTGGGGTCGGGCCCGGTGCGCGCGTGCGCCGCTAGGGTCGCGCGGGTGAGCAGCGAAGGCGGGCCGGCGACGTCCGGACCCGACGACTGGGTGCCCGGCCGGCGCCGGTTCGTCGTGGGGGCCGGCCTCGCGGTGGCCCTCCTGGTCGCCGCCACGGTGCTGGTGCGCGTGCTGCCGGAGCGCGCCGGCGCGCCCGGCTGCACCGCGTCGGGCGACGTGCGCCCGCCCGCGGCGGTCGTCGAGGCGGTGCGGGAGGCGCTCGCGGCGGTCCCGGCCGAGGTCGCGGACGTCGCCGCCTCGTGCCGCCTGGTCGCCGGTGCGCGGGCGCCGGGCCCGGGTGAGCTGGACCTGCGCCGCCACCCGAGGTCGTGGGTCGTCGGGCTGGACGTCGCGGCGCCGGGCCACGACGGGCTCGTGGCCGCGGCCCGTGCGGTCCTCGCGGCCGCCGACCCGGCCGCGGAGCACGCGTGGGACCTGCGCGTGCGGGACGTGGCCCGGTCGGCCGAGGTCGTGCTCGAGGCCGGCGGGGGCACGGGCCTCGTGGCGCAGGCCGCGGCGGTCCGGGCGGTGCCGGGAGTCGCGGAGGTGTGGTTCGGGCCCGACAGCGGGCGGGTCGTGGTGGGGTCCCCCGGCGACGTGGTGGGCGTGCTGCGCGCTGCCGCGGGGCGCGCGCTGCCCGTGACGACCGTCGAGGTGCCGGACCCGTGGGTCGAGGTCCGTCAGCTCGTCCCGGACGCGTGGGCGGACGAGCACGACGTCGCGCTCGCGCTCGACGTCGCCACGTGGGACGGCGTCGTGCGCGTGCTGCTCGACGCGGGCGCGGACCCGTCGAGCGACCTGACCGTCCACGTCGAGGACGACCTGCAGCGTGCCGACGTCGCCCGCCGGCTCGACGTGCTCGCCGGACCGCCCGTGCGGTACCACGTGACATCGCCCGGCGCGACGGTCGACGGGGTCGCCGGCGGGCGTGCGTCGGACGCCGCTGCCGGGACGCCCGCCGCCCCGGGGGCCGACGTCGACGGTGCGCCCCGGTGCACGGGTGCGGAGCTGGACGTTCAGGTGCTCGGGTCGGACGCGGCCCTCGGCTCGCGCTTCCTCTTCCTGCGCGCGACCCACGTGGGGCAGGTGCGGTGCGTCGTGCAGGGCCTGCCCGAGCTCGCGTTCACGCGCGCGTCCGGGACGCCGACGCCCGGCCTGACGCAGCTGCCCGACCTCGTGGCGCCCGACGCGCCGCCGAGCGTGGTGCTCGCGCCGGGGGAGTCGGTGGACGCGCAGGTGCGGTGGGCCGCGATGTCGACGTCGCAGGACCCGGACGTCGCGGTGGGCGTCGCCGTGCGCGCGGTGCCGGGCGGTCCCGTCGTCGACCTGCCGCTGCCCGACGCGCTGGACGTGCTCGCGGGTGCGACGGTGAAGGTCGGCCCGTGGCAGGGGGCCGGGCCGGCGCCGTGACCGGCCGCTCCCCGGGCGTCGGCGTCAGGCCGCGGGCGGGGGGCCCGGCGCGTGCGCGGGGGCCGTGCGGTTCACGGTGGCGAGCAGGCGCGTGAGCTCGGCGAGCTCGTCGGCGTCGAGTCCGAACGCGGCCGCGACGCGTCCGGGCACGTGCGCCACCTGCGTGCGCAGCGCGCGCCCCTCGTCGGTGAGGGCGACCGTGACCGAGCGCTCGTCGTCGGCGCGGCGGCGGCGCTCGAGGAGCCCGCGCGCCTCGAGCCGCTTGAGCAGCGGCGAGACGGTCCCGTAGTCGAGGTGCAGGACGTCGATGACCTGGCGCACGGTCTGCTCGCCCCGCGTCCACAGCACCACGAGCACGAGGTACTGCGGGTACGTGAGACCGACCGGGTCGAGCAGCCCGCGGTACACCGACGTCATGGCGCGCGACGCCGAGTAGAGGTCGAAGCAGAGCATCGTCGCGAGCGAGATGTCGTCGGGGGTCCGCGCGTCGTCGGGCCGTGGGGCGTCGTTCACGGCACCGAGTCTAGGCGAGATCTTGACGCGCACAACTAGAACGTGCACGATGTAATCGTTCCCGATGAACCGAGGGGGCACCGGCGCCCGGGCCACCGCCCGGGAAACGAGGAGAGGGCAGGGGCATGCCGTACATCACCAGCACCGCGACCGACCAGACCGTCGAGCTCTACTACGAGGACCACGGCTCCGGGCAGCCCGTCGTGCTCATCCACGGCTACCCGCTCGACGGCAGCTCGTGGGAGAAGCAGACCGTGGCCCTCCTGGAGGCGGGCTACCGCGTCATCACCTACGACCGGCGGGGCTTCGGCCGCTCCACGAAGTCGACCGAGGGCTTCGACTACGACACCTACACGGCCGACCTCGACGCGGTCCTGACGACGCTCGACCTGCGCGACGTCGTCCTCGTCGGCTTCTCGATGGGCACGGGCGAGGTCGGTCGCTACCTCGGCACCCGCGGCTCCGAGCGCGTCGCCAAGGCGGCGTTCCTCGCGTCGATCGAGCCCTTCCTGCTGCAGACCGAGCAGACCCCGCACGGGCTGCCGCAGAGCGCGTTCGACGGCATCGCCGCGAGCGCGCGCGCGGACCGCTTCGCGTGGTTCGACGAGTTCTTCGCCAACTTCTACAACCTGGACGAGAACCTCGGCTCGCGGATCAGCGAGGCGGCGGTGCGCGGCTCGTGGTCCGTCGCGGCCGGCTCGGCACCGTGGGCGGCCTGGTCCGTCGTCCCGACATGGCACACCGACCTGCGCGACGACATCGCGAAGATCGACGTCCCGACGCTCATCCTGCACGGCACCGCCGACCGGATCCTGCCGATCGACGCCACCGGCCGGCCGTTCGCCGCGCTGCTGCCCGAGGCCACCTACGTCGAGGTCGAGGGGGCGCCGCACGGCCTGCTGTGGACGCACGCGGACGAGGTGACCGCGGCGCTGCGGGGCTTCCGCGCCGCCTGACGCGGGGCGCCGCGAGGCCGCCGGGGCGGCGCCCGGCGGGGCGCCGCACCGGCGTGCCCGGTTCGTGCCGGTCCCGGCCGGCACCCGGGCGCGGACGGGTGACGCGCGCCCTCTGACGGGCGAACGGGCGGCGCGGGGCCACGGCCCGGCTGCCACCTGCACGCATGATCAGGTGCAGCGCACCCCGCTGCCGTCCCGTACGACCCTGCCGCGGTCGGGTCCCCGAAGCCAAGAGGTCCCCTGTGCGTCCCCTGCGTCCTGCCGCCACCGCGGCTGCCCCCACCGCGACCCGCGCGCGTCGCGGCACCGCCCTCGTCGTCCTCGGTGCGGCCGCCCTGCTGGGGTCCACGCCCGCCGCGGCGCTGGCGACCGACGCGCCCGCCGCGCAGGACGTCGCCCAGCCCGAGGCCCCGATCGTGCTGCCCGCGCAGGAGCAGGTCGACCAGCTCGTCCCCGCGGCCGCTCCGGCCGCGCTGCTCGCCGACGAGGTGCCGCCCGCCGACGAGGTGGCCCCGGCGGACGAGGTGGCCCCGGCCGACGAGGTGGCCCCGGCGGACGAGGCCGACTGTGCCACGACGGTCCAGGGCTGCTACGGGACGGGCAAGCTGGGGTTCGGCGCGTGGAGCCCGGACGGTGCGCCGCTCGCGGGCACGGTCGTCGAGCTCGACCACGTCGGCACGGGCCCCGAGCCCGAGGCGACCGGCACGCTCGACGAGTACGGCGTGCTCCCGAGCGACTCGTGGACCTTCTCCGGGAGCCTCACGGCCACCGCCCGCGTCGTGTCCCTCCCCGAGGGCGCGATGCTCGCGGGTCCGGCGTCGCAGACGTTCGGCCCCTGCCTGGCCACCGACGCCGCGTTCGGCTTCTGCAGCTACACGTTCGCCCCGGAGGTCGTGCGGGCGTACCGCGTGCTCGAGATGGTGGCCGTCGACGAGACCGGTGCGCCGGTCGTCGGTGTCACCGCCGAGCTGTGGGGCGCCGAAGGCACGGGCGCACTCGCGCCGGCGCCCGCGCCCGAGATGGCGCTGCGCGTCGCGCCGGAGCCCGACGGGCTCGTGCTGCTCGCCACCGCCACGTCCGACGCGGCCGGCCGGCTCGCCTTCGGCCAGGTCGTGCCGGCCACGTACCAGGTGCGCGTCACGGGCGTGCCGTCCGGCCTCGTCCTGCCGGAGGACGTCGTGCCGGTGACGGCCGCCGCCGTGGGCACGACCGCCGAGGCGGACGTGCCGACGGGCGAGCTCGTCGTCCTGCGTGCCGTCGCGGCGCCGGTCGTCCCCGTGGCGCCGGTCGTGCCCGTCGCGCCGGTGCCCGCCGCGCCGGTCGCGCCCGCCGCGCCGGTGCCCGCCGCGCCCGCACCCGTCGCTGCGCCGGTGACGGCCGCGCCCGCGGCGGGCGCCCTCGCGGCGACCGGTGCGGACCCCGCGCGGCTGGCCGGTGCCGCCGCCGCGCTCGTCGCGCTCGGCCTCGGTGTCCTGCTCACCGCCCGGCGGGCCGGGCGTCGCGTGTGAGGGCGCCCGGCCGCGACCGGGTCCCCGTGTGGTGGGCACGTTCGGTGCTGCCGCCCGGCGGCCCCGGTGCGCAGGGCACCGGTGACGCCGGCACGGTGGTCGTGCACGCGATCGCCTCGCACGAGCGGCCGGACCGGTCGGTCGTCGACGTCACGGAGCTCCCGCCCGGTCGCGCGCTGACGCAGGACCGTCTGGCCCGGGTCGCCGTGCGCGCCGACACGTGGCAGCTCGTCCGGTCCGAGCCGTTGGCGGAGCGGCTCGCGGCTGCGACGCCGCTGGTGCTGGTGGAGCGCGTGGAGCGGGACGCCGACCCGGTCGTGGCCGAGCTGGTGGCCTTCGCGCACGCGGACGTCGCGGCGCGCGCACAGGCCCTCGGGGCCCACGTGGAGCCGGGTGCGGTCGTCACCCAGGCGGACGCCGCGCGGCTGCGGCTGGCGTCGGCGCCCCAGGTCGGTGCCGTGCGGTGGCGTGCGGCGACCGGTGAGATCCGCGAGATCTACGTCGCGCCCGTGCACCGACGGCGCGGCGTGGCCACCGTCCTGCTGCTCACCGCCGAGGGTGCGACGGCGGCCCGCGGGTGGCCGCGCCTGTGGGCGGGCGGGGTCCGCACGGCGCTCGGCGACGCCGCGGCGCGCCGGCTGCGCTACGGGGTCGGGCGCGTGGGCGCGCTGACCCGGCTCGCGCCCCCGATGACGCCCGCGGCGGACCGGGTCGGCGTACCGCGTCGCCACCTGGAGCCCTCCGACTGACGCGGTCCGCGCGCCGGTGCGCCGCGCCCGCCCTCCGCGCGGGAGGATCGTCGGGTGCGCGCGCTGGTGATCGAGCAGTTCGGTGTCCTCCCGGAGGTCCGGGAGGTCGCGGACCCCTCGTGCCCGCCCGACGGCGTCGTCGTGCGCGTCGGCGCCACCGGCGTGTGCCGCAGCGACTGGCACGCGTGGCAGGGGCACGACGACGGCGTGACGCTGCCGCACGTCCCCGGTCACGAGCTCGCCGGCACGGTCGTCGAGGTGGGCCCGGACGTGCGCGCGTGGTCGGTCGGCGACGTCGTCACCGTGCCCTTCGTCATGGCGTGCGGCGCGTGCGCGACGTGCCGCGGCGGGGACCAGCAGGTGTGCCCGCACCAGACCCAGCCGGGCTTCACGCAGTGGGGCTCGTTCGCCGAGCTCGTCGCGCTCGACCACGCGGACACCAACCTCGTGCGGGTCCCGGAGGGGATGACGCCGGTCGCCGCGGCCGCGCTCGGCTGCCGGTTCGCGACCGCGTACCGCGCGGTGACGGTGCACGGCGCGGTCCGCGCGGGCCACGAGGTCGCCGTGCTCGGCTGCGGCGGCGTCGGCCTGTCGGCGGTCATGGTCGCCGTCGCGGCCGGCGCTCACGTCGTCGCCGTGGACCCGTCGCCCGCCGCGCGCGCCGCCGCCCGTGCCGCGGGCGCGCACGTGACGCTCGACCCGCGCGACGACGCGCCGGAGGTGCTCGCGGAGCGGCTCGTCGAGGCCACCGGGGGAGGCGCGCACGCGGCGCTCGACGCGCTGGGCAGTGCGGACACCGCGCTGACCGGCGTGCTCGCGCTGCGCCGCCGCGGACGCCACGTGCAGGTCGGGCTGCTGCTGGGCGACGACGCCAGGACGGCCCTGCCGATGGACCGCGTGCTCGCGTGGGAGCTGTCGGTGCACGGCAGCCACGGGATGGCCGCGCACGAGTACCCGGCGATGCTCGCGGCGATCGCCCGCGGGGACCTCGCGCCGGCGATGCTGGTCGGGCGCACGATCGGCCTCGACGACGCACCCCGGGCGCTCGCCTCGCTGCCGTCGGCCGCCACCGCCGGGATGACCGTCGTCGTCCCCTGAGGTGACGCGGCGTGGGTCGTGGCGTGGGGTGTGGTTGACGTCACGTCCGGATGTGGGGTAGACCTTGCGTCGGCGGCACAACGGCGTGACGCCGAACGCAGGACACGGGTCCGGTTCCTCGGTAGGCCGAGCACCCGACGTGCTCGCCGGTCGCATCGCGACAGCGGCGAGCACGTGCGGAGTGGGAGCGCGACCATCGTCACGCCGGCTCCGACCCGCCTCTCGGCGGACGCAGCCGGCGGCCTTCCTCAGCGTCCGAGCGTGTCGATCGCCGCGACCTCGTCGGGGCTCAGCGTGAACCCGAGCACCCCCAGGTTCTCCTCGAGCCGCTCGGGCCGCACCGACTTCGGGATGACGACCACGTCGTGCTCGAGGTGCCAGCGCAGCACCACCTGGGCGGGCGTCACGCCGTGCGCGCGTGCCGCCGCGACGATCGGCTCGGCGCCGAGGTCGGTCCGCTTGAGGGGGCTGTAGCCCTCCACCACGACGCCGCGCTCACGGTGCGCCGCGAGCAGGGCGGCGTCGTGGTCGACAGGGGAGTAGGGGATCTGGTTGACCGCCGGCGCCTCGCCGGTGGCCGCGATCAGCTCGTCGATCTGAGCGATCGAGTAGTTCGACACCCCGATCGAGCGGACGTGCCCCTCGTCGCGCGCGCGCCGCAGCTCCTCCCAGACGTCGGGACGGGCCTGCTTGCCCGGGGGCCAGTGGATGAGCCACAGGTCCAGGTGGTCGGTGCCGAGCGCGGCGAGCGACTCCATGAGCGTCTGCCGCACGCGGTCCGCGTGGTCCGGCGGCAGCTTGGTCGTCAGGAAGACGTCGTCCCGGTCGATGCCGCGGGTCGCGAGCGCGCGGGCGACCTGCGCCTCGTTGCCGTACCCGGTCGCGGTGTCGACGTGCCGGTAGCCGAGCTGCAGGGCGGCGCTGACGGCGAGCTCGGCGTCCGAGCCCTCCGACTGCCAGGTGCCGAGGCCGAGGACGGGGATGGCGCCGCCGGGGAGCGGCAGGGTGGGGGTGGTGGTGTCGGGCATGCGTCCATCCTCTCCGGACGTGCGCGTCCCCGCAGGTCGGCGGCGCGCGTCGGGCGTCACTCCTCCGTGCCGGGGTCCGAGCGTCCCGGTGCCGCGGCCAGGCGCTCGCCCGGGTGGCCGGTCAGCCCGAGCTCGTCGGCCAGGAACATGAAGGCCCGGGCGTACGGCTGCCCGTCGATCTCCTCGCGCACGCGGTCCCAGTCGATCTGCTCGCGCAGCGCCCGCGCCATCGGCAGGAGCCAGGTGAAGTCGCAGTAGTGCTCGCCCAGCACGCGCATCTTGGCCGAGATGATGTCGGTCGCGGGCAGCACGGGCATGCGCACCGCCAGCACCTCGAGCTGGTCGGCCCGTGCGAGCTGCTCGCGCGTGACCGGCTCACCGACCATCCGGAAGATCACGTCGACGAGCTGCCCGTGGTGGTACGCCTTGAACAGCCAGTTCTCGGCCGGCTGCTGCACGTCCAGACCGGCCGCGGCCAGCGCGGCGCGCGCGGCGTCGACGTCGTCCTCGGCGACCGCGAAGTCCGCGTCGTGGCTGGGCTCGGGCGCACCGCGGGCCCACGCGGCGTACCCACCCACGAGCGCGAACGGGATCTCGGCGTCGAGCAGCGCGACGGCCGTCCGGCGCAGGCCGTCCTGCAGCGCCGCGCGGTCGTCGGGGGTCTCCGCCCCGGTGGGGGCGGGCAGCGGCGGGGGCGCCGCACCGGTCAGCGGTGTCGTCGTCGGGTTGTGCATGCAGGGTGTCTACACCGCACCGCGCGGGAGCGCTCGTCGGGCGGCCCGGGGGTGCGCTGCGGGCGCGTGGCCGTGCGGCGCGGCGGAGGGCCGGTGAGAATCGCAGGGTGCGGCTCGCCACCTTCAACATCCTGCACGGACGTTCGCCCGCGGACGGCCGTGTCGACCTCGACCGGTTCGCCGACGCCGTGCGACGCCTCGACGCGGACGTCCTGGCGCTGCAGGAGGTCGACCGCGCCCAGAGCCGCTCGCACGGTGCCGACCTGACGGCCGTCGCCGCCGACGCGATGGGCGCCTCGCACCACCGGTTCGTCGCGACCCTGCACGGCGAGCCCGGCCTGTGGGTCGCGGGCACCGGGGAGGAGCAGCCCGACACGGCCGCCTACGGCATCGCGCTGCTGTCGCGACGTCCGGTGCGCGCGTGGCACGTCCTGACGCTGCCGACCCTGCGGCGGCGCACCCCCGTCCGCTTCCCCGGCGCGCGCTGGCCCGCGCTGGTGCGCGACGAGCCGCGCACCGCGCTCGCGGCCGTCGTCGACGACGAGCGGGGGCCGCTGACCGTCGTCGGCACGCACCTGACGTTCATCCCCGGCTGGAACGTGCGCCAGCTGCGGCACCTGGTCCGCGAGACGCGCACGCTGCCGGGCGCGACGGTCGTCATGGGCGACCTCAACCTCGCGGGCGAGCAGCCGGCACGGCTGTCGGGGCTGCGGTCGCTCGTCCAGGCCCCCACGTTCCCGGTCGACGAGCCGGTGCGTCAGCTCGACCACGTGCTGGCAGGCCCGGGCGTGCACGCGAGCGGCCCGGGCCAGGCTCTCGCGCTGGGGCTGTCCGACCATCGCGCGCTCGTCGTCGACGTCCACCGCTGACCACGAGCGTGCGCCGCCGGCGTCAGCCGCCCAGGAGGTCCTCGAACGACGGCACGGCGTCGTAGAGCCCCGCGCGCGTGACGGGCTCGCGCGCCGCGACGCGTGCGGCGAGCTCGGCCGCCGCCCGGGCGATGCGGGCGGGCAGCGGCTTGACCTGGTCGGTGCCGGCGTCGGCCCAGTCGTCCGTGGCGGCGAACACGGCGGTCGGGACGACGTCGGCCTGCAGGTAGGCGAACAGCGGCCGCAGCGCGTGCTCGAGCGCGAGCGAGTGCCGCGCGGTGCCGCCGGTCGCGCCCAGCGCGACGGGGGTGCCGCGCAGCGTCTCGGGGTCCAGGACGTCGACGAAGGACTTGAACAGGCCGGCGTAGGAGGCTGCGTACACGGGCGACACGGCGATGACGCCGTCGGCACCGGCCAGGGCGCTCTGCGCGGCGGCGAGCTCCGGCCGCGCGTAGCCGCTCAGCGTCATGTCGACCACGTCGTGCGCGAGTCCCCGCAGCTCGACCACCTCGACGACCGTGTCGATGCCGCGGGCGGCGAGGTCGGCGACGGTCGCCTCGGTGAGGCGGTCGGCGAGCATGCGCGTCGACGACGGCTGCGACAGCCCGCCGGAGACGACGACGATCGATCGGGACGTCACGGGGGTCCTCCTGGGGACGTGCTGGGCGGGACTGGATCGTTCTCTCGCGGGGGGTGGCTGGATTGCTCTCTCGCGGGGGAGGGGGGCGGGGGGGGGCTGGATCGCACCCTTGCGGTGAGAGTGCGATCCAGCCTGCCTCAGGGGAGGGTGGTCGCGCCGGCGGCCTCGGCGGCCGCGAGGTCGTCCTCGGCCGCCTTGCCCGTCCAGTGGTCCGCGGCCGCGGCCTGCTGCTCGTGGACGCGCCCGGCGGCGCGTGCGGCGGCGACGCGCTCGGCGTGCGTCGGCGGGTTCGCGGGCACGTCGGCGGGACGACGCGACTCGGCCTCGCGGCGCAGGACGGGCACGACCTCCTCCGCGAGGAGGTCGATCTGCTCGAGGACGGTCTTGAGCGGCAGGCCGGCGTGGTCCATGAGGAACAGCTGGCGCTGGTAGTGGCCGACCTGCTCCCAGAAGGCGCCGTAGCGGTCGATGACCTGCTGGGGGCTGCCGACGGTCAGCGGCGTCTCGCGCGTGAAGTCCTCCATCGACGGGCCGTGGCCGTAGACCGGGGCGTTGTCGAAGTAGGGGCGGAACTCGTTCCACGCGTCCTGGCTGTTCCTGCGCATGAAGACCTGCCCGCCCAGGCCGACGATCGCCTGGTCCGCACGGCCGTGGCCGTGGTGCTCGTACCGCCGGCGGTAGAAGTGCACCATCTGCGCGGTGTGCTCCATGGGCCAGAAGATCGCGTTGTGGAGGAACCCGTCGCCGTAGTAGGCGGCCTGCTCGGCGATCTCGGGCGAGCGGATCGACCCGTGCCAGACGAAGGGTGCGACGCCGTCGAGCGGACGGGGGGTCGAGGTGAAGCCCTGCAGCGGCGTGCGGAACTTGCCGGACCAGTCGACGACGTCCTCCTCCCACAGGCGACGCAGCAGCGCGTAGTTCTCGATCGCGAGCGGCAGGCCCTGGCGGATGTCCTTGCCGAACCACGGGTACACGGGCCCGGTGTTGCCGCGGCCCATCATGAGGTCCATGCGGCCGTCGGCGATGACCTGGAGCATCGCGTACTCCTCGGCCAGGCGGACGGGGTCGTTGGTGGTGATGAGCGTGGTGGCCGTGGACAGCACGATGTTCTTGGTGCGGCCCGCGAGGTAGCCGAGCATCGTCGTGGGGGACGAGGGCACGAACGGCGGGTTGTGGTGCTCGCCGGTGGCGAAGACGTCGAGCCCGGCTGCGTCGGCGTGCTCGGCGATCGTCAGCATGGCGCGCACGCGCTCGGTGTCGTCCGGGGTCCGGCCGGTCGTGGGGTCGGTGGTCACGTCACCGACGGAGAAGATCCCGAACTGCATGGGTGCACCTCGTTCGTCAGAATCGATGCGTTTGCATCGATGTCTGGCCTCAACCCTGCCGCCGGCACACCTATTCCGGCGCGCCGCACGACGTCCGTCACCCGCCGGCGGCGTCGCCCTCGGCGAACTCGGGCACGGTCGAGACGACGGTGGTCGTCTGCGTCGTCCCGGTCAGCAGCGCCCCCGTCAGCTCGACGGCAGGCGGCAGCAGCAGAAGCCCCACCAGCAGCAGCAGGACCGCGAGCCGCACCCACGTCCCGCGCGACTCGGGTGCGCGTCGCCACCACGCCTCACTCGACGAACGCATCGACCCTCCTGTCCTCCGCCGGTCGCCGCACGGGCGCCGCACGGCGTCGCCCCTCCAGCACGGAGAGCACCTCGAGCGTCGCGAGCGCCAGCAGGGGCGGCACGAGCATCACGGCGCGGCCCTGCGCCGACGTGGCCCACGCCAGCACCGAGCCCCAGCCATGGTGCACCTGCAGCAGGACGCCCCGCACGCGCTCGACGGGTGTCGCGTTGGCGTCGGGACTGGCGTTGGCGTCGCCCTGCGTCCGGATGTACGGCTGCAGGATCGGCTCGCCCGCCTCGTCGAGGATGGGCTCCATGCGGCCCGACCCGTCCCGGACCTCCTCCATCGCCGGGAGCAGGTGCAACGAGACGATGCGGTGGGTGACCAGGTGCGGCGACCCGACGGGCTGGAACGCCACGACGAGGTCCGGCTTGAGCTCCGAGGCGTCCGAGACCGACCGCAGCACCACGACGTCGCCGGCGACGAACTGCGGGGCCATCGACCCGGACGTGACGATCAGCAGGCGCTCACCCTGCGCCTGGAACCACAGCGGGACCGCCAGCGAGGTCAGGTAGGCCAGCACACCCACCACCACCACGGTCCACAGCGCCGTGCTCGTCACGCGTCGCCACCGGGGTGCGCGCCGCCGGACCGCCGGCCGGGGGGCGCGGCGGTCGACGAAGGGCTCCGGGCCCAGGTCCAGCGAGGTCACGGCACGCTCTAGTTGTTGACCGTCTGCTCGGAGTCGAGCTGGAACGTCAGCTCGGCGGCCGTGTTCTGGAACGTGTTGTCGGCGTCGCGCGACATGTCGACCCGCACGCACAGCGTCTCGGTGCCCGTGACGCCCGCGAGCACGCGGTCGCCGGTCTGCGCGCCCGTCGCGGGGTCGCCCATGATCGCGGTCAGCGCGGACGGCAGCCCGAACTCGCTGTCGACCAGCTCCTGCGTGTCCCCGAGCACGGTCGCCGCGGCGCTGCTGTCCAGCGTGCACGCCGCGTCCTGCAGGACGCGTGCGCGCAGCTGCGTGCGCAGGTCGCCCGACCCGGCGGTGCCCGTCTCGGGCGTCGTCGTCGCGGCGGACACGCTCACGGCGTAGCGCAGCTCGAGCGAGCCGGCGTTGTCCACCGTCAGCGGCGCGACCACCGAGCCGCCGGGCGCGAGGCCGCCCACGGGCATCGTGAACTGCGCGCCGTCGGCGGTCAGCACCACGGTGCCCGTGCTGATCGTCCCGGTCAGGGAGTCCTGGTCGGTGAAGAGCGCGGACGTCGTCAGCGACGTCACGCCCACGGCGGCCAGGACCAGGATCGACCCGGTGGCCCAGCCCCGGCGTCGTCGCGCGACCTCCTGGCGCGACGGGGCGGGGTCGATCATGTCCTCGAGGAGCTCGTCCATCATCGTTGCGGTCCCTCCTGCGGGCCGCTCGCGCGTCCCCTGGTCCTGTCCCTGCGTCCGGGCCCGATCCACCCTCTTCGGTCGGCATCGTCGTCGACGCCCCCGGACTTGAGGGAACTCACCTTCTGTTCACCCGATCGGGTGAAGCGAATGGTCTCCGGGCGGCTGGAGCGCGCTCGCGGGCGCCGGCCGCGCCCACAGGTAGCCCTGCGCGCGGTCGACGCCGAGCCGCTCCAGCGTGCGCGCGGTCCGCTCGTCCTCGACGCCCTCGGCCACCACCCGCAGCCCGAACGAGTGCGCCAGGTCCACCATCGCCTGCACGACGACCTCGGACCCGGCCCGCCCGCCCTCGCCGAGGTCCGCGACGAACACCCGGTCGATCTTGAGCTCGACCACCGGCAGGTCGCGCAGCTGCGAGATGGACGTCGTGCCCGTCCCGAAGTCGTCGATCGCGACGCCCACGCCCAGGGCTGCCAGCCGCTCCAGGACCGGGACGACGCGTGTCCGGTCCGCGACGAGCGCGGTCTCGGTGATCTCGACCTCGAGCAGCGACGCGTCGACGTCGTGCTGCGCGAGCAGCGCCTCGATCACGTCGACCACCACCGGGCTCGCGACGTCGTGCGCCGATAGGTTGACCGCCACGGGCACCGCCTGGCCCGCCGCGTGCCACCGCGCGAGCTGGCGCACCGACTCCTCGAGCGCGAACTCGGTGACGCGGTGGATGAGGCCCGACTGCTCGGCGAGCGGCACGAACGCGCCGGGCGGGAGCAGCCCGCGGGTGGGGTGCCGCCAGCGGATCAGCGCCTCGAAGCCGACGATCCGCTGCGACGCGAGCTCGATCTTCGGCTGGTAGTGCATCTCGAGCTCCGGGACCACGCCCGGGTCGTCACGGGACTCGAGCGCCCGGTGCAGCTCGCCGAGCAGGACGAGGCGTGCGGGCGAGGAGTCGTCCGCCGCGGGGGAGTAGACACTCACCCCGGTGCGGTGGTGCTTGGCCGCGTACATCGCGATGTCCGCGGTGCGCATGAGCGCCGACGCGTCGGCCGCGTGGTCCGGGAGGCACGCGACGCCGATGGACGTCTCGACGTGCAGCGCGATGTCGCTCAGCTCGAAGGGCCGCGTGAACAGCCCGCGCACGCGCTGCGCCAGGCGCTCGGCGTTCGCGACGGTCCGCACGTCGGGCAGCAGGATCGCGAACTCGTCACCGCCGAGCCGCGCGACGACGTCGTCGTCCCGCAGCGCGTGGCGCAGCCGCTCGGCGACCTGCTGCAGCAGCTCGTCGCCGTGGTCGTGCCCCAGCGTGTCGTTGATGTCCTTGAAGCGGTCGATGTCGAGCAGGATCAGGCCGACGCGCGCGTCGTCGTGCGCGGCCTTCTCGATGGCCCGCTGCATCTGGTCGGCGAGCAGGCGCCGGTTGGGCAGGCCGGTGAGCGAGTCGAGCAGCGCGAGCCGGGCGTTGTCGAGCGCCGTCGAGCGCAGCCGGCGCGACGTCGAGTGCACGATCCGGAACAGCAGCACCCACAGCAGGACGAGGCTCCCGACGACCACGAGCGTGACCGTGCGGGTGGCGGTGCGCAGCGTCTCCTGCGCGACGGTGTGGTCGAGCATCACCTCGACGGCCCCGACCGCCGACCCGGGGTCGACGTCGGGCTGCGCGTCGGGCGTCGCGGTGTCCGCGAGGCGCACGGGCACGTAGACGTCGAGCACCGTCCGCTCGTCCGTGGCCGCGTCGCCCGCGCGCACGTCCGGCTGGACCACGGCGTCGGGCACGCCGGACGCCATGACGCGCGCGAGGCGGTCGGCGCTCGGCAGACCCGTCGTCGCCGCGTCGGACGAGTGCATGAGCCGCCCGTCGGTGCTCCACAGCCGCAGCTCGACGAGCCCGTCGCCGAAGCCCCGCGTCGCCGACGCCACCGCGGCGCGCTCGTCGGCCGACAGGACACCCGTCACGAACGCGGTCGAGGGCACGACGCCGGCCGTGAACCCCGCCATCCGCGAGGCGGAGCCCGTGCCGTCGCGCACCGCCTGGTCGCGCATCTGCGACGACGTCACCAGCACGAGGGCGACGCCGACCACGACCATGCCGACGAGGCTCACGACGGCGAACCGGCGCGTGGGGCTCGGACGACGGCGACCAGCTGGCACGTGCACCTCGCGGTTCGGACGGACCCGTGTGACGGGCACCTCGCGGCCAGCGTATGTCGAGACGTGCACCTGGCACAGACGCCGGGCTGGACGTCGGTCCGGGACGGTCGGGAACGTCGGGTGAATGTCGGGTGTTGACCCCGACGGTGCCGCCGCGCGGGCGGTGCCGGAAGGAGCCCCACCGTGACCGACCCCCGGACCTACCCCGTGACCAAGAGCGACGACCAGTGGTCGCTCGAGCTCGAGCCCCAGGAGTTCGCGGTGCTGCGGCGTGCCGGCACCGAGCGCCCGTGGACCGGTGCGCTGCTCGACGAGCACCGGGAGGGCGTGTACCGCTGCCGGGCGTGCAGCAACGAGCTCTTCCGCTCGGACACCAAGTTCGACTCGCACTGCGGGTGGCCGAGCTTCTTCTCCCCGCTCGCGGGCGACCGCGTCGAGCTGGTCACCGACCGCTCGCTCGGCATGGTGCGCACCGAGGTGCGCTGCGCACGCTGCGGCTCGCACCTGGGCCACGTGTTCGACGACGCCCCGCAGACGCCGACGGGCGACCGCTTCTGCATGAACTCGGTCAGCCTCACGTTCGAGCCGACGGCGGCAGCACCCGCGTCGCCCGAGGGCGCGTGAGGGTGCGCGTCACCCGGAGGTGAGGCGGCGCCGGGACGGGACGGGCGACGGGGTGACGACACGCCGCGACACGCCGCCCCGCCCGGAAGTCGCCCGTGGACGGGACTGAAGTGAGGGCCACCGCGTGCCGATAATGCGGAGGTGGACGAGGTCCTGACAGTTCGGCGATGGCGGCGGTACGGTGCCGACCGTCTCTACGTCACGCACGAGACGGGTGCGCGCGTGGGGTCCGTCGACCTCCAGTCCGGCGAGGTCGTCGCCGACGACCCGGTCCTCGAGGCCCGGGTCCGGCGTGCCGCGCAGGCCTACCTGCGCTCCGACGTCCCGGAGCTGGTCCTGCCCGTCACCTCCGAGCTCGCCTCGATCGACGCGCTCGACGGCGCCGGCATGGAGGCGTGGCTCGGCGGGGCCGAGGACGACCGGCCGCGCGACGAGCGCGGCAGCCCGGTGGGCTCGCGCCTCGACCGCCTCGCGGACGACGGCTGGCAGGCCGTGCACGACGTCCCGCTGGGCCGCCAGGGCACGGTCGTCGAGCACCTCCTGGTCGGTCCGGGCGGCATCTTCACCGTCACCGAGCGACGCCACCCGGACAGCCACGTCCGCGCCACGTCCCGCACGATGCACGTCGACGGCCGCTCGGTGCCGTACCTGCGCGACGCGCGCCTCGAGGCCGCCCGCGTCCAGGGGCTGCTGCAGTCCGCGGGGTGCGCCGGGGTCGCCGTGCACGCCGTCCTCGTCATCACCGGGGACCTCGAGCGCGACGTGCAGGACCCGCCGCAGGACATCCTGGTCATCGCGCGCCACGAGGTCCCGAACCTGTTCCGCCGGCTGCCGGCGCGGCTGGAGCCGGCGCGGGTCTCCGCTGTCGCGCAGGTCGCCCGCCGTCGCACCACCTGGGCGCGCTGAGCCGTCCTGCGGTCGGGCAGGGCCCGGGTCCCGTCCCGCGCACGTCGCCGCCTGCCAGGATGAGCGCATGACCGACGATCCCGTCCTGCGCGTCGAGCGGGAGCTCGGGCTCTTCATGCGCCGCGCGCGTGCCGCCTCCGCGGGACTCGCGCGCACCGTGCACCCGGACCTCGACGCGTCCGCCTACCTGCTGCTGGCCGCCGTCGCGCGCCCCGCCGGGCC
>NZ_JACSQV010000015.1:53816-67531 GCF_014836445.1 Cellulomonas avistercoris | reverse complement strand
CGCCACCTCGCCGAGCTGCTGGGCGTGGGTCGGGGCACCATGTCGCGGCAGGTGACGCGCCTGGAGCGGATCGGCCTCCTGACGCGCACGGCGGACCCGCACGACTCGCGCAGCCAGCCGCTCACCCTCACCGAGGAGGGCGCGAGGCGCCTGGCGCACGCGCGCAGCGGCCGGCAGCAGTACCTGCGCGACTCGCTCGCCGCGTGGCGCGTCGAGGAGCTCACGCACCTCGCCGAGCTGCTCGCGCGGCTCAACGACGACCTGGTCCAGGACGGCGAACGGTCCGCCGGCCCGGGCTGATGCCGGGCGCGGCGGACCGTCGTGCGCGTCGCGCGGTCAGGGGGCGGGCGTCGTCTCCGCCTGCGCCTCCCTGGCCGCCGCGGCCTGCGCCGCGAGCCGCTGCTCGAGCCCCGACGCCCGCCCGAGCGGCACCTCGCGCAGCGCGAGCACCGCGACGAGCGCCAGCAGCGCGATCGGGGCGCCGATGAGGAAGAGCTCGGCGACGCCCACGCCGAACGCGTGCTCGACGACCTGGCGGACCGGCCCCGGCAGCGTCGCGAGGTCGGGCAGCGAGGTGGCCCCGCCGGAGCCGAGCGCGGACGGCGGCACGCCGATGCCGACGAGCCCGTCGACCATGAGGTGCGACACGCGGTTCGACAGCACCGCGCCGAGGGCCGAGACACCGATCGCGCCACCGAGCGTGCGGAAGAACGCGACCGTCGCGGTGCCCGCGCCCATGTCGGTGATGGGCAGCGTGTTCTGCGTCGCCAGGACGAGGTTCTGCATGAGCATGCCGACGCCCGAGCCGACGACGAGCATGTAGAGGCCGACGAGCGTGAAGCTCGTGCTCTCGTCGATGGTGCCCATGAGCCCGAGGCCGGCGGTGAGCAGGACGGCGCCCACGACCATGATCTTCTTGTAGCGGCCGCTGCGGGAGATGGCGCGGCCCGACAGCGTCGAGGCGAGGAACGTGCCGACGACCATGGGGATGGTCAGCAGACCGGACTCGGTGGGCGTCTTGCCGCGCGCCAGCTGCATGTACTGGCTGAGGAAGACCTGCGTGCCGAACAGCGCGACGCCGACGGCGACCGACGCGAGGACCGTCAGGACGACGGTGCGGTTGCGGAACAGGTGCAGCGGGATGATCGGCTCGGCAGCGCGGGCCTCGACGGCGACGACGGCGACGATGCCGAGTGCGGCACCGCCCACCATGACGGCGGTCTGCCACGACATCCACGCGAACGACGAGCCGGCGAACGTGATCCACAGCAGCAGCGTGGCGATGGACGCCGAGAGCAGGACCGCGCCGGCCCAGTCGATGCGGACGCGGCGTCGCACGACCGCGGGCAGGTGCAGCGTGCGCTGCAGCACGATGATCGCGGCGACGGCGAACGGCAGGCCGACGAAGAAGTTCCAGCGCCAGCCGGCGGCGTCGGTGATGACACCGCCGAGCAGCGGGCCGCCCACCATGCCGACGGCCATCACGGCGCCCATGAGGCCCATGTACCGGCCGCGCTCGCGCGGGCTGATGATGTCGGCGATGAGCACGGTGCCCAGGGCGGTGAGGCCGCCGGCGCCGATGCCCTGCAGCGCGCGCATGCCGATGAGCATCTCGGTGCTGTGCGCGAGGCCGGCGAGGGCCGAGGAGATGACGGAGACCGCGAGCGCGAGCTGGATGAGCAGCTTGCGGTCGACGAGGTCGGCGAGCTTGCCCCAGATGGGCGTCGAGACCGTGGTGGTCAGCAGGGTCGCGGTGACGACCCAGGTGAACGAGGACTGGCTGCCGCCGAGGTCCGTGATGATGCGGGGCAGGGAGGTCGAGACGACGCTCGTCGCGAGGATCGAGACGAACATGCCCAGGAGGATCCCCGACAGGGCCTCGAGGACCTGCCGGTGCGTCATGGGTGCCGGCGAGGCCGCCGGCTCGGCGGCGGTGTCGCCGACGGGGGTGCTGAGGGTGCTCACGCGTGGTGCTCGCTTCCGGGGCGCGGGGACGGGGTCGACCGGGCTTCGTCGGCGGTCGGGTCGGGGCGCGGGGGCTCACCGACAGTTGCTTGGGGCAACCCTACGCTCGATCGTTACCCAAGGCAACGTGTTTCGCACCACGCGTGGGCGACCAGGGTCGCGACGCGTCGTCCCGGTCCTCGGGACGACGCGTCCCGGCCCTCGAGCCGTCGCGCGTCAGTCGGACGCGACCCGGCCCCGCCGCTCGACCTTCAGGCCCTCCATGTCCTCGAGCTGCACGCCCTTCGTCTCGGGCACCTTGGTCAGCACGAAGAAGAACGAGATCAGCGCGAACGTCGCGTACATCAGGTACGGCACGGACGCGCCCCACCGGTCGAGCATCTCGGGGAACGACAGCGTGATGAGGAAGTTCGCCACCCACTGCGCGGAGGCCGCGATGCCGAGCGCAGCGGCGCGGATGCGGTTCGGGAACATCTCGCCGAGGAGCACCCACACCAGCGGTCCCCACGTCGCACCGAAGAACACGACGAACGCGTTCGCCGCGACCAGCGCGACCACGCCCCACGCGCCGTCCAGCGTGATCTCCTCCCCGGTGCCGGTGGCGTTCATGAACGCCACCGCCATGGTCCCCAGGGCGGCCGTCATGCCCGCCGACCCGATGAGCAGCAGCGGGCGTCGTCCGACCTTGTCGATGAGCCCGATCGCGATGAACGTCACGGCCACGTTGGTCACGGCCGTGATCGTGGAGATGAGGAACGACTGGCTCTCCTCGAAGCCGACGGCCTGCCACAGCGTCGTGGAGTAGTAGAAGATCACGTTGATCCCGACGAACTGCTGGAACACCGAGAGCAGGATCCCGACCCACACCACGGGCAGCAGCCCCAGCACCGGGCCGCGCAGGCTCGCCTGGTTCGTCAGCTTCTCGTCCGTCCGGATGGTCTGCTCGATCTGCGCGACGCGCTCGTCGGGGTCCTCGTCGGGGCCCAGCACGTCGGCCAGCACCGCGCGCGCCTCGTCCTGCCGACCCAGCGAGACCAGGTAGCGCGGGGACTCCGGGATGCGCAGCGCGAGGATGCCGTAGACGGCCGCCGGCACGACGCACACCAGGAACATCCAGCGCCACGCCTCGAGACCGAACCACAGCTCCTGCGCCGCGCCGCCCGCCGACGTGGCCAGCAGCTGGTCCGACAGGAGCGCCGCGAAGATGCCGAGCGTGATCGCCAGCTGCTGCAGCGAGCCCAGACGCCCGCGCATCGCCGCCGGCGCGATCTCGGCGATGTACGCCGGGGCGATCACGGACGCGATGCCGATGCCGATGCCCGCCACGACCCGCCACAGCGCGAGGTCCCACGCCGCGAACGCGAGCCCGGACAGGATCGAGGAGACGAAGAACAGGACGGCGCCGAGCACCATGACGCGCGTACGGCCCCACCGGTCCGAGAGCCGCCCGCCCAGCCACGCGCCGAACGCGCAGCCCAGCAGCGCCACGGCGACGACCAGCCCGGTGACGACGCCCGACAGCGCGAACTGACCCTGCACCGCGTCGACGGCACCGTTGATGACCGAGCTGTCGAAACCGAAGAGGAACCCACCGACGGCCGCGGCGACCGCCAGGACGACGGCCTTGCCCTTGTACCGGCCGGGTCGAGCCGACGAGGACGGCCCGGATGTCGCGTCGGTCATGGTCCGCACCCCCCACCCGGGCCCCTCCCGGTCAGACCCCACTGTGAACCGCGGCACCCCGCACCGCACGTCGACACCGTGCGGGGGGTGGTGGAGCGCGCCGCGGCGAGGGATCATGCCGCGGTGAGCGCGGACGGGACGGGGACGGGCGGAGCCGGGACGGGCGACGCGACGGGCGGCGGCGCGTCCGGAGGCGGTGGCGGCGGACGCCGGCACCACCGGCCGCTCGTCGTGGACCCGGCGGTCGCCGACGAGCTCCCGGGCGACCTCGACCCGGCGCTGCGCGACGAGATCGCGCACACCACGGCCAACGCCCTGGTCCACCACGGACGGGCGACCGAGGACCCGCAGGTCGTCGCGCGGCTCGTCGCCCTGGTCGAGACCGAGGGCCTCGACGTCGTCGCCGGGATGTGGGCCGACAGCCCCGCCGACACGCTCCCGGGTGCCCTGTGGCGGCTCTACGTGCTGCGCGAGTGGGTGCGGCGCGACCCCGGGACGGTCGCCGACCGCTACCGCCAGGGGGTCGCGGCCGCTCCCGTCCACGACGTCGTCGCGGGCGTCGTCGAGATGCCGGGGCCGGACGACGTGCGCACGGTCGCGGACGCCGTGCTGTCGGGCGTGTACACCGGCGACCTCGCGACGGCGCTCGAGCGGGCGGCCGCGTTCTGCCAGGTGCTGGCCACGGGCGCGGCGTTCGACGCCGACCACCTCGACGTGCTCGACCCCGGCGCGGCCGCACGCCAGACCCGCGGTGCCGCGTCCCTCGTGCGCACGGCCGAGGAGCTCGCGCGCGCGGCGCAGCTGTGGCGGGCCGGCAGGCTCGAGTGACCCTCGCCGCGTACACTGGTCGGCGACGCCGGGTCGGTAGCCCCGGGCTCCATCATCAGCCGCTTCGAGCGGCCTCGCGCCGTCAGGCGCTCCGGCCCGGCGTCCTCGCACGAAACGGTTCTCCTCATGGCCCGCCGGGCCACCGGGACGAGGGTCCGGCACAACCGGCGTTCACCGCCCGTTAGGCTGGGCGTCGCCCCGCTTCCCGGGGGCACACCACCAGTCGATGACCCGGAGACCTCCGTGCGCCTGCGCCTGACACCGCGCGACACCTCGTACTTCGACCTCTTCGCCGCATCCGCCGTCCATCTCGTGACGGGCGCGAACCTGCTGGCGGAGATGCTCGGAGCCGATCGCGCCACCCGCAAGGAGCTCAACAAGCGGATGGCCGCGACCGAGCACGCTGCGGACGACGCGACCCACACGATCATGCGGCGTCTGAACCAGACGTTCGTCACACCGTTCGACCGTGACGACATCTACGACCTCGCGTCGAGCCTCGACGACTGCATGGACTACATGGACGAGGCGTCCGACCTCATGGTCCTGTACAAGATCGGGGAGCTCCCGGCACGCGTGTCGGACCAGGTCCAGGTGCTGCAGCGCGCCGCCGAGCTGACGGCCGAGGCGATGCCCCGGCTGCGCTCGATGGAGTCCCTCCAGGAGTACTGGGTCGAGATCAACCGCCTCGAGAACCAGGCGGACAAGTCGCACCGCAAGCTGCTCGCGGAGATGTTCGACGAGATCGCCGACCCGATCCTCCTGATGAAGCTCAAGGAGATCGTCGAGAAGCTCGAGGACGCGGCGGACGCCTTCGAGAAGGTGGCCAACACGGTCGAGACGATCGCGCTCAAGGAGTCCTGAGCCGTCGTGGAACCTGTGCTGGTCGTCTTCGTCGTCGCGCTCGCTCTCGGGTTCGACTACACGAACGGTTTCCACGACGCCGCCAACGCGATCGCCACGTCGGTCTCGACGCGCGCGCTCACGCCGCGGGCGGCGCTCATCATGGCCGCGGTCATGAACTTCCTGGGCGCGCTGCTCGGCACCGAGGTCGCCGAGACGATCGCGACCCAGATCGTCGACCTGCAGTCGGCGTCGTCCCACAGCGCGCTCGTGGTCATCCTGTGCGCGCTCGTCGGCGCCATCACGTGGAACCTCGTCACGTGGTGGTTCGGGCTGCCCTCGTCCTCGACGCACGCCCTGATCGGCGGGCTCGTGGGTGCGGGCCTCGCCGGCGGGTTCGGCGTGTACGGCAGCTCGATCGTCGAGAAGGTCGTCCTGCCGATGGTCTTCTCGCCGGTGATCGGGTTCACCCTCGCGTTCTTCGTGATGGTCGGCCTGCTGTGGCTCATCCGCAACCGCCCGCCCGCGCGCACCAACCGCCGCTTCCGGTTCGCGCAGACCGTCTCCGCCGCCGCCATGGCGCTCGGCCACGGCCTGCAGGACGCGCAGAAGACCATGGGTGTCATCTACCTGGCGCTGCTCACGGCGAACTGGGCGGACCCCGACGACGGCATCCCCCTGTGGGTGAAGCTCGCGGCCGCCGGGGCGATCTCGCTCGGCACGTACGCGGGCGGCTGGCGCATCATGCGCACCCTGGGGCGCAAGATCATCGAGCTCGACCCCGCGCGCGGTTTCGTCGCCGAGTCGGTCTCGGCCGTCGTGCTCTACGTCAACGCGTTCGCCCTGCATGCGCCGGTGTCGACCACGCACACGATCACGTCCGCGATCATGGGCGTCGGCGCGACCAAGCGCCTGTCGGCCGTGCGCTGGGGTGTCGCCAAGAACATCGCCGGTGCGTGGATCCTCACGATCCCCGCCGCCGCCGCGGTCGCGGCCGTCGTGTTCTGGATCATCCACCCGATCCTGGGCTGAGCCCCGTCAGTCCGCGGCCGTCGCGGACGAGGTGTGGCGCTCGACCGCCAGGACGCGGGCACCGCGCGGTGTGGGGCCGGTGTGCGCGACGAGCAGCTCCGCCGGCGCGAGGAACGGGTTGTCGTGCGGCAGGGCGTCGGCCACCTGCCGGCGGCTGTGCTCGGCCAGCACGCCGAGCACGGTCGGCAGCACCGGCCGGTGGGTGCACACCACGGTGTCGGTGTCGGTGGGGTCGTCGATCAGGTCGTGGACGATCGCGCCGACGCGCGCGGGCGACTCGTCGTGCCGTGCCTCCGTCAGTCCGTCGGCCACCTGCGGCTCGAGGCCCGCGGCGGCCGCGTACGGGGCGACGGTCGCGCTGCACCGCTCCCAGCGGCTCGTGACGACGCGGCCGACGCCGAACGCCGCGAGCACGGGCACCGCGGCCGACGCCTGCCGCAGCCCCAGGCCCGTCAGGGGCCGGTCGGCCTCCTCGCCGCCCCACAGGCTGCGCTTGCGCGCCTGCCCGTGCCGCGCGACGACGAGGGCCCGGGTGCGCAGGCGCCCGCGCGCGTGCGCCTCGACGAGCGCGTCCAGGGGGCGTCGGTCCGCGCCGCGCGTGACGCGACGCGCGGCGTCCTCCACGTCGAACCACTCCCACGCGTCGATCTCCGTGCGGGCGGCGTGCCGCACCGAGGGGCGGGCACCCAGCGGTGCGTCGTCGCCGCGGCCGCCGACGCGTGCCGCCCAGTAGTGCACGAGCTTCTGGCGGCCGTCGGACAGGCGGTACTCCAGACCGGGCAGCGGCACACCGAGGACCACTGCCATGCCGGTCTCCTCCTCGACCTCGCGGACCGCCGCGACCGGCGCGATCTCGCCCGGGTCGAGCTTGCCCTTGGGCCACGACCAGTCGCGGTACCGCGGGCGGTGCACGAGGGCCACCTGCAGGTGGCCGGCGCGCACGCGCCACACGAGGGCGCCGGCGGCCTGGACGGGGACGGGGGAGGACGCCTTCACCGGGCGGCGCCGGGGCGACGCCTCTGGCGGTGGATCAGCACCTCCTGCAGGTCCACGAGCGGACCGTCGGGGCCCATGTGGTGCCGGACCCACTCACCGTCGGGCTGCAGCCACCAGGACGAGGTGCCGTCGTCCATCGACTCCTGGAGGTACTCGACCAGCTCCTGCACCTGGCCCGGCTCCGCGACGCGCACGAGCGCCTCGACGCGCCGGTCGAGGTTGCGGTGCATGAGGTCGGCCGACCCGATGAAGACCTCCGGGCCCTCGAACCCGTCCTCGCCGCTCGTGCCGGCGCTGTGCGCGAACGCGAACACGCGCGAGTGCTCGAGGAAGCGGCCGAGGATCGAGCGCACGCGGATCGTCTCGGACAGCCCCGGGACCCCGGGGCGCAGCGCGCAGATGCCGCGCACGTTGATGTCGACGGGCACTCCCGCCTGCGACGCACGGTAGAGCGCGTCGATGATGGCCTCGTCGACCATCGAGTTGACCTTGATCCGGATCCACGCGGGCTCGCCGCGGCGCGCCGCGTCGGCCTCGCGCTCGATGCGCTCCAGGAGGCCCGACCGCACCGAGCGCGGCGCCACCAGGAGACGGTGGAACCGGGACTTGGGCGCGTAGCCCGACAGCTGGTTGAACAGGCGCGTGAGGTCCTGGCCGACGTCCGGGTCCGCCGTCAGCAGCCCGAGGTCGGTGTACAGCCGCGCGGTCTTGGGGTGGTAGTTGCCCGTGCCGACGTGGCTGTAGCGCCGCAGCCCGTCGGCCTCCTGCCGCACGACCAGCGAGAGCTTGCAGTGCGTCTTGAGGCCCACGATGCCGTAGACGACGTGGACGCCCGCCTCCTCGAGCTTGCGGGCCCACGAGATGTTGTTCTGCTCGTCGAACCGGGCCTTGATCTCCACGAGCGCGAGGACCTGCTTGCCGGCCTGTGCTGCGTCGATGAGGGCGTCGACGATGGGGGAGTCGCCCGACGTCCGGTACAGGGTCTGCTTGATGGCCAGGACGCTCGGGTCGGCGGCGGCCTGCTCGAGGAACGTCTGCACGGACGTCGAGAACGAGTCGTACGGGTGGTGCAGCAGGATGTCGCGGGCGCGGATCGCCGCGAACACGTCCGTGGCCGACGCGGACTCCACCTCGGCCAGGTGCCGGTGCGTCACCGGGACGAACCGCGGGAACTGCAGCTCGGGGCGGTCCTGGTCGGCGATGAGGTTGAGACCCGTGTGGTCCAGCGGCGCGGGCAGCTCGTACACGTCGTCCTCGGACATGCCGAGCTCGCGCACCAGGAACTTGCGGACGCGCGGGCTGATGCCCTCGGCGAGCTCGAGGCGGACCGGCGGGCCGAAGCGGCGTCGCAGCAGCTCCTTCTCCATCGCCTTGAGGAGGTTCTCGGCGTCGTCCTCCTCGACCTCGAAGTCCTCGTTGCGCGTGATGCGGAACGTGTGGAACTCGCGGACCTCCATGCCGGGGAACAGCATGTCGAGGTGCTGGGCGATGACGTCCTCGACGGGGACGAACGACATCGGGCCGCGCTCGGGGGCGGCGGTCTGCGGGACGGGCGCCGAGGGCCGGCCGGCCGCGTCGACCGCGATGTAGCGGGGCAGCAGCGGCGGGACCTTCACGCGCGCGAAGTGCTCCTTGCCGCTGGCCGGGTTCACGACGCTCACCGCGAGGTTGAGCGAGAGCCCCGAGATGTACGGGAACGGGTGCGCCGGGTCCACGGCCAACGGTGTGAGCACCGGGAAGATCTGGCGGCGGAAGAACTTGTGGAGCCGGTCCTGCTCGGCGTCGCCGAGGTCGTCCCAGCGCACGATCGTGATGCCCTCGCCCGCCAGCGCCGGCTGGACGTCCTGCGTGAAGACCTGCGCGTGGCGCTCCATGAGGGCGTGCGCGCGCTCGCTGATCGCGTCGAGCACCTGGCGCGGGGACAGCCCCGACGCCGCGGTGACGGCGATCCCCGTCGCGATGCGGCGCTTGAGCCCGGCGACACGCACCATGAAGAACTCGTCGAGGTTGGACGCGAAGATCGCGAGGAAGCGCACGCGCTCCAGCAGCGGCAGGCTGGTGTCCTCCGCGAGCTCGAGCACACGCTGGTTGAACGCCAGCCAGGACAGCTCACGGTCGAGGAAGCGGTCGTCGGGCAGGGCCTCGTCCGGCGCGGGTGACGGGGACTCCGGGGTCTCCACGTGCTCGGCGATCCGCTCGGCCAGCGCCGGATCGATCGGGGGTGCGTCGGTCATGTGCCCATCGTGGCATCGTCGGGTGAACTCGTCGTGTCGTGCTCGTTCACCTGGACGAGGGGTGTCCCGTGCGGCGGGCTGCCCGCCGCAGGCGGACCGAACATGACGTCGACGGCCGTGCGCGTGAATCCCGCGCGCTCGTAGGTGTGCACCGCGACGGCGTTCTCGGCGCCCGTGTAGAGGATCACGGTGCGCAGCCCGCGGTCGCGCAGGTGCGCCAGCCCGAGCGACGTCAGCGCCCGGCCCATGCCCAGCCCCTGCGCGAGCGGGTCGACGCCGACCACGTAGATCTCGCCGACCTCCTCGCCGGGGGCACCGTCCGGCGCGTCACCCGGGGGGTGGACCTTGGTCCACACGGAGCCGAGCAGGCGGCCGTCGCGCTCGGCCAGCAGGAAGCCCGCCGGGTCGAACCACGGCTCGGCCTCGCGTGCCCGCAGGTCCGCCGACGTCATGCGCCCCTGCTCGGGGTGGTGCGCGAAGGCGCGGGCGTTGACCCGCCGCCACGCCTCCTCGTCCTGGCCGGGGACGAACGCGCGCACCTCGACGCCCTGGGGCAGCCGCGCGGGCGCCGGCGGGTGCTCCGTGACGTCGACCGCCATGCGCAGCAGCTCGCGGACGACGACCATGCCGACCGCCTTCGCGGTGGCCCTGGCGGCGGGCAGGTCGCCGTGCGCCCACACCTGGAGGCGGCGCCCCGGGACGCGCTCGGCCTCCTGCGCCGCACGGGCCAGGAGCGCGCGCGCGACGCCGCGACGCCGGTGCGCCGGGTCCACGACGAGCTCGGCGCGCACGGTGGTCGAGCTGCCGACGTCGAGCTGGGCGTACCCCACGAGCGGTGCGTCGGTGCCCGCGGGTGCGGCGGCGTCCTGCTCCGGGCCGAGCGAGGCGAGCAGGTGGACGACCGGCGCCTCGTCGTCGGACAGCCACAGCAGGGGCTGCTCGGACAGCGGCGGCACGCGGTCGTGGCGGGCGGCCGCGTGGTGCAGCGCGCGCACGGCGTCCGCCTGCTGCGGCGGCAGCGGGCCGTCGACGGCGGCGAGCGACGTCGGGACCCCGATGTCGGACGGCATGCGCCCATCCCATCACGGACCGCGCGGCGGCGGGTGGAACTCCGGGTGATCCACCGGGGTGACGCGTCACCCGCACGATCGCCTTCGACCTGCGCGCAGCCGGTAGCGTGGACGCGCCATGCCCCCTGCTCCCGCCGTCACCCCGCTCGCGGGCGGCCGCCGCGCGCGCCGGCAGCCGCGGGGCCCACGCACCGTCGACGTCGACGTCGTCGTCGTCGGGGCCGGCCAGGCCGGTCTGTCGACGGCGTACCACCTGCACCGGACGGGGCTCGTGCCCGTCGGGTCGCCCGGCTGGGAGCGGGCACGCGGCACGTTCGTCGTGCTGGACGACAACCCCCGCGCCGGCGGCGCGTGGCAGCACCGGTGGCGCTCGCTGTCGATGGCGGACGCCCACCGGGTCCACGACCTGCCGGGCATGCCGCTCACCGTCGCCGACCCCGCCGAGGCGGCCGCGGACGCCGTGCCGTACTACTTCGCGCAGTACGAGGAGGCGTTCGGGCTCAACGTGCAGCGCCCCGTCCGGGTGACGCGCGTCGAGCGGGCGTCCGACGGTGACGAGCCGCGCCTGCTCGTCACGACCCGGCACGTCGACCACCCCGACGAGGTCGTCGTGTGGTCGGCGCGCGGCCTCGTCAACGCCTCGGGGACCTGGGGCAAGCCGTTCTGGCCCGCCTACCCGGGCCGTGCGACGTTCCGGGGCCGCCAGCTGCACACGCGCGACTTCCGCACGGCGGCCGACCTCGCGGACGGGCACGTCGTGGTCGTGGGCGGCGGGACGTCCGCCGTCCAGCTGCTGCTGCAGATCGCCGAGGTGACCACCACGACCTGGGTCACGCGCCGTCCGCCGGTGTGGCAGGACGAAGAGCTCACCCCCGAGCTGGGACGGGACGCCGTCGCACGCGTCGACGAGCGCGTGCGCGCGGGCCTCGTGCCCCAGTCAGTGGTGTCGGTCACCGGCCTGCCGCTCACGCCGGCCTACCGCGCCGGGATCGCGTCCGGCGTGCTGCGCGCACGCCCGATGTTCGCGCGCATCGTGCCGGACGGCGTCGAGTGGGACCAGCCGGACCCGGCCGAGGGGGAGACCGGCGGCAACATCGTCGGGGGACCCGGCGGCGGGGTCGCCGACGGCGGACCGGTCGGCGGCGGCGGAGCTGAAGGGGGACCGGTCGGCGGCGGCGGAGCTGAAGGGGGACCGGTCGGCGGCGGGGTCGCTGAAGGGGGACCGGTCGGCGGCGGGGTCGCTGAAGGGGGGCCGGGTGGTGGCGGGGTCGCTGACGGGGGACGGGGCGGTGGCGGGGTCGCTGACGGGGGACGGGGCGGTGGCGGGGTCGCTGACGGGGGACGGGGCGGCGGCTGGGTGGACGGGCCGTCCTCCGTCGCGGCCCGCACGATCCTGTGGGCCACGGGCTTCCGCGCCTCCCTCGACCACCTCGCGCCCCTCGGGCTGCGCGCACCGGGCGGCGGCATCGTGATGAACGGCACCGAGGTGGTGGCCGAGCCCCGCGTCCAGCTGGTCGGCTACGGACCCAGCGCCTCGACGATCGGCGCCAACCGCGCCGGTCGCGAGGCCGCCCGCAACCTCCGCCGCGCCCTGCGCTGGTGACCCGGCGGTGACCCCGGCGGTGACCGGGCGGTGACCGGGCAAGTGGTCACGTCGTCGACCACTTCCCGCCTCCGGCGTGCCGGATGTGACCACTTCCGCTCGCTCAGGCCGGGAGGCGGGCGCGCAGGCGTGCCCGGCCCTGCGGGGTCAGGGTCGAGGCGCGCAGGAGCGCGAGCCACGGGCGGAGGCGGGCGGGCCGGTGCGTGCGGCCGAGCGCGGCGTCGATGTCGCGCAGCACCCCGGCGGGCGTGGCGCACAGGTCCGCGGCGACGTAGCCGCGCCGCGTCCACCCGACGGCGATGAGCGCCCGGTCCCGCCGGAGGTCGCCCGCGTGGGCCCGGGCGCTGCGATGGACCCCGCCGTCGTACTCGTGGAGCACGCGCGTGCCCGGCAGCCACAGGTCTCCCCGGGCCACGAACGCCCCGTCCGCCGACGTCACGACGTGCTGCGGGACCACCGTCGCCCCCACGCTCACGTGCAGCACCCGCAGGAGGGTCTCCCAGGGCGACTCGCTCCGGGGGTCGGCGATCGCGAGCGCGCGACGCAGCAGCGGGGCGCCGCGGCTGCGGGCCGCGGCGGCGTCGGCGACCTCCTGCGCGGAGCACCCCGCGCGCAGGGCGGCGTCGACCAGCACGACGAGGTCGAGCAGCGCCAGGTCACGGGCGCAGGCGAGGAGGGTGGCGGCGGGTGCCGTGACGCGCACACCGTCCACGGTGACCGTCGGGACGTCGCGCACCGTCCGGGTGACGCGGAGCCCCGCGCGGCGCGAGCGCGCCTCGTCACGGGGCTGGTCGACCAGCACGGGCAGGTCCGCCGGCAGCTCGGGCAGCCACCAGCCGTGCAGCCGCGCGGCCGTGAGGTGGGAGAAGGCCGCGGACGCGGGCAGCAGGCTCTGCCACGCCGTGACGTCCGGGGTCGCCGGGCGGCGCTGGAGCCCGTGCGCGACGCGCACCCAGCCGCGGCCGGGATGGCGGCCGACGTGCACCGCGTGCGTGGTGTCCTGCTCGTCCGTCTCCATCCCCCGAGCCAACCCCCTCACCCCGTACCGGCGGCCCGGGCGGCGCGGACCTGTGGACGCCGGTCACCCACCGAGGCCCTGTGGTCGGCCGGCACCGCCGACCGCCCGACGACAGCGCTCGCCCGACGGGACCGGGCCGGCGGGAGTGGCCTGACGGGGGAGTGGCCTGACGGAGGAGTGGTCTGACGGGGAGTGGTCACATCTCGGCAGCGCCGGCACTCACGTGGTCACGTAGGCGACCACTTCCGGGCGGCGTGACGTGCGGGTGTGGCCGGTGCGCGGGGGTAGGAGGTGCGCGGGGTACGGGGTGCGCGGGGGTAGGAGGTGCGCGGGGTACGGGGTGCGCCGGGGTAGGAGGTGCGCGGGGTACGGGGTGCGCCGGGGTGAGGGGGTGCGCGGGGTGGGGGTCGGGGCCCCCCCCGGCGGGGGGGGGGGCGGGGCGC
>NZ_JACSQV010000015.1:0-53806 GCF_014836445.1 Cellulomonas avistercoris | reverse complement strand
CCTACCGGGAGGGCGACGCGTGGCTCGGGGACGGGCGCGCGGCGGTGCGCGCCCGGTCACGGGGGCTCGTCAGCGGCAGGTCACCGGGACCGTGCCGGTCGGGGCCGTGCCCGAGCCGATGAACCCGTAGCTCACGGTCTGGGCGGCGCGCAGCGTGCCGTTCCAGGCCGCGTTCGTGGCGGTCACCGTGCTGCCGGAGCCGCTGAACGTCGCGCTCCAGCCCTGCGAGACGGACGCACCCGCCGGGAGCGTGAACGTCGTCGTCCAGCCGGACAGCGCGCTCGCGCCGGCCGTGACGTCGACCGTGCCCTGGAACCCGCCGGGCCACGCGTTCGACACCGTCAGCCGCGCGCTGCACGCGCCGCTCGGGCTGCTCGTGGGCGAGCTCGTGGGCGTCGGCGACGGCGTCGGGGTGGGCGAGGCCGTCGGCGTCGGTGAGCTCGTCGGCGTCGGTGAGCTCGTCGGCGTCGGCGTCGGGGTGGGCGACGTGGACGGGGTCGCGGTCGGGGTCGCCGTCGAGCCCGAGAAGAACGTGGCCGTCCTGGCCGTCGCCCGGATCCCGTTCGGGCCGTCGAAGATCAGCGTGCCCCACGTCGTCTTCCGCGCCGGGTCGAAGCTCGTCACCATGTCGAGGTACTCGACGCCACCGCCGTTGCCCGACCACGACCAGCCGTAGTAGCCGATGCCGCGCCGGACGGCCTCGCTCATGATCGTCGCCTCGTCCGGGTTGCCGTCGGAGTGGTCGTACCCGAACTCGCCGATGACGAGCGGCAGGCCCTGGGCGGCGAACGCGTCGAGGTACGCCGTGATGGTCGACGCCTGCGCGTACACGCCGTACATGTGCACCGAGAACAGCGTGTTGTGCTCGGGGTCCGCGGCGGCGACCGTCGCGGCGGTGTCCCGCATGACGCCCTTCCAGTCCTGGCCCCAGTTGGGGGCGTCGACGACGATGTTGTGCCGCAGGCCGGCGGCGCGCACCTTCACGACGGCGGCGGCGGTGTCGGCCGTCCAGGCGGTGACCTGGGGCTCGTTGTTGCCGGTGGGCTCGTTGCCGATGTTGATCTGGATGAAGTCCTCGGTGCCCTGCAGCACCGACTTCAGCGAGATGAAGTAGTAGGCGGCCCGGTCGAGGCTCACGGCGCCGGACTGCTCGCCGTTGCCGGTCGTGTCGTGGTTCTCGAGCATGCAGACGAGCTGGTTGGCCCGGCACAGCGCGATGACGGCCGCGACGTCCGCCGCGTCGTTCTCGGTCCAGCGGTCGCCGCCGGACAGCACGACGCGCAGCGCGTTGGCTCCGGCCGCCCGGATGGCGGGGACGGCCGTGGGCGTCTGCGACGTGTACCAGGTGTGGGCGTGGCTGACGCCGCGTGCGACGAACGGCGTGCCGTCCTGCTCGACAAGCCGCGTGCCGGAGACGTGCAGGCCGACGGGGTCGGCCGCGGTGGCGGTGGTGGCGGCGGAGGTGATCCCGCCGACCGCCAGGAGCGCGACGCCGCAGGCGGCTGCCGCGCGCAAGGTGGTGCTCTTCATCGACGTCCTCGTTCCGCGAAGGTGTCCGGGTGGCGCCCGTCGTCGCCGGCGAGCGGCGGTGCGGGTGCGGCCGTCAGACAACCAGCAGCGCCGGGGCCCCTCCATCGGTGAAGCGTTTCGCCGCAGGATCGCGGCGAAGCGCTTCGCCCGCGTCCCTCCCGGTACGGCGAACGGCCCGGGACGACGTGCGTCCCGGGCCGCTGCGACGGCGGCTCTCAGTCCTCGGAGGACGCCGCCGGCTTCGCGAGGCCCTGCGCGATGAGGTCCATGACGGACGAGTCGGCGAGCGTCGTGGAGTCCCCGACCTGCCGGTGCTCGGCCACGTCGCGCAGCAGCCGCCGCATGATCTTGCCGGACCGGGTCTTGGGGAGCTCGGCCACCACGAGGATCTGCCGCGGCTTGGCGATCGGCCCGATCTCCTTGGCGACGTGCGTGCGCAGCGTCTCCTGCACGGTCGCGGCGTCGGCGGCGTTGCCCTCCGCCACGTCGCCGCGCAGGATGACGAAGGCGACCACGGCCTGGCCGGTCGTCTCGTCCGTCGCACCGACGACCGCGGCCTCGGCGACCCACGGGTGCGACACGAGCGCGGACTCGATCTCGGTGGTCGACAGCCGGTGGCCCGAGACGTTCATGACGTCGTCGACGCGGCCCAGGAGCCAGATGTCGCCGTCGGCGTCCTTCTTGGCGCCGTCACCCGCGAAGTAGATGTTCTTGAAGCGCGACCAGTAGGTGTCCTTGTAGCGCTCGGGGTCGCCCCAGATCCCGCGCAGCATCGCGGGCCACGGCTCGGTCAGCACGAGGTAGCCGCCACCCCCGTTCGGGACCGGCTGCGCGTCGTCGTCGACGACGTCCGCGGCGATGCCGGGCAGGGGCACCTGCGCCGAGCCGGGCTTGGTCTCGGTGACGCCGGGCAACGGGCTGATCATGATCGCGCCCGTCTCGGTCTGCCACCACGTGTCGACGATCGGGGTGCGGTCGGCGCCGATGACCCGGCGGTACCACATCCACGCCTCGGGGTTGATGGGCTCGCCCACCGACCCGAGCACGCGCAGCGAGGACAGGTCGAAGTTGCCCGGGATCTCCTCGCCCCACTTCATGCAGGTGCGGATCGCCGTGGGCGCCGTGTACAGGATCGTCACGCCGTACTTCTGCACGATCTCCCACCAGCGCCCACGGTGCGGGGTGTCCGGCGTGCCCTCGTAGATGACCTGCGTCGCGCCGTTGATCAGCGGGCCGTAGACGACGTACGTGTGCCCGGTGATCCAGCCGACGTCGGCCGTGCACCAGTACACGTCCGTCTCGGGCTTGAGGTCGAACACGTTGAGGTGCGTGTACGCGGCCTGCGTGAGATACCCGCCGGTGGTGTGGAAGATGCCCTTCGGCTTCCCCGTGGTGCCGGAGGTGTAGAGGATGAACAGCGGGTGCTCGGCGTCGACGTCGACGGGCGTGTGCTGCGACGACGCGGCGTCGACCGCCTCGTGCCACCAGACGTCCCGCCCGGCCGTCCATTCCACGGGCTGACCGGTGCGCCGCACGACGACCACGTGCGAGACGCTCGGGGCGCCCTTCTCGAGCGCCTCGTCGACGGCCGGCTTGAGGGCCGACGGCTTGCCCCGGCGGAAGCCGCCGTCGGCGGTGACGACGAGCTTGGCCTCGGCGTCCAGGATGCGCGAGCTCAGGGCCTCGGCGGAGAACCCGCCGAAGACGACCGAGTGCGGTGCGCCGATCCGCGCGCACGCGAGCATCGTGATGACCGCCTCGGGGATGAGGGGCAGGTAGATCGCCACGCGGTCGCCCGTGCCGACGCCGAGCGCCGCGAACGCGTTGGCGGCCTTGGACACCTCCCGCAGGAGGTCGGCGTACGTCAGGGTGCGCGTGTCGCCGCCCTCGCCCTCGAAGTGCAGCGCGACGCGGTCGCCGCGCCCCTCCTCGACGTGCCGGTCCACCGCGTTGTACGCGGCGTTGAGTCGCCCGTCCGCGAACCATCGTGCGAACGGCGCGTCCGACCAGTCCAGCGTCTGCGTGAACGGCGTCGACCACGAGAGCAGCTCGCGCGCCTGGTCCGCCCAGTACCCGGGCCGGTCCGCGTTGGCCCACGCGTACGCGTCGGCGGTCGCGTTCGCCTGCGCGGCGAACTCGGGCGACGGGGGGAAGCGTCGGTCCTCGGTGAGGAGGTTCTCGAGGCCGGGCGAGCCCTGCGCGTCGGGGGCGGCCTCGTTCGACGTGGGGGCAGAGCGTTCGGTCACGTTGTCTCCTACGCAGCGGCTTCGGTGCGACGGTGGGGCTGACCAGGGCGGTCCTCGTGACGGACCTTAGTCCCGGATGTCCCTGCCGCGCACCGTGCCGTCCGGTGCCGGACGCCTCACGCGGTGCGGTTGCGCTCGCGGAACTCGCCGAGGCGCACGCCATGACGCCGGGTCAGGGCGATGACCGCGCCCGCGGTCACCAGCAGCACGCCGACCGCGATCGTCGTGCCCGACGTCCCCGCGACCGTCGCCTGCGTGACCGTCAGCTCCCAGTTGTCGGCCCCGACGACGTCGAGCGTCGTCTGGCGCGCGATGCCGGGCGCGTAGAGCTGGAGCCCGCCGACCACCCCCAGCACGAGCCCTGCGGTGAGCGGCACGGCCGCCGACCACAGGCCCAGCGCGAGCAGGCCGGCGAGCAGCAGCACACCGGCGCTGACGAGCACGATGCCCACCAGCTCGAGCGACGCGTCCCAGCCCTCGACCTGCACCCGCAGGATGCGGCTCTGCCCCAGCAGCAGCAGCGCGAGCGCGAGCGGCGCGAGGACCAGGCCGACCAGGACCCCGAGCACGTGGGTGCCGGCGTGCGGCGTGCGCGGTGCGTGGGAGTCGGGGAAGAGCTCGCCGTCGGTCCCGGAGCCGTCGGTCCCGGTCCCGGTGCCGGTCCTGGAGCCGTCGGTCGCGGGGCCGTCGGTCGCGGGCCGGTGCCCGTCCGTCCCGGTCGCGTCGTCGGACGGCCGGGTCGCGGGGGTCGCGGCGGCGTCGCGCGAGGCGTCCGCGGGCGGAGCGACCGGGTCGGGCGCCTCCTGGCCGCGCACGGGTGCCGGCGGCGTCGGAGCGGGTCGCGACACCGCGTGGCGGCCCGTGTCCGTCTCGGTGTCGTCCTGTGCGGGGACGCGCACCGGGGCCCCGGCGGCGTCGTCCGTGCCCGTCGTGCCTGCGCCCGTCGGGTCGACGGGGCGCTTCGGATCCGTGGCGCTCACGCCTGCTCCTCGGTCGCGGCGGTGCGTCGTGCGACGCCTGGCGCTCCCACGGTAGGGCCAGCGTCCGCCGTCCGCCGTTCGGCGCGCGAGGCCGGACCGGGTGGTCCTCGGGGCCGCGGTCTCAGCCCCGAGCGAGGCTGGGGGCCTGGGCGGCGGGCGACGGTGCGGGGACCTCGGGCGGCTGCGGAGGGGCCGCCTCGACGTGCCGGGCGCCGTACGCGTACGCGGCGCCGACGAGCAGCGCCCCGCCGATGGTGTTGCCGAGACCGACCGCGGCCACGTTGCGCGCGAACTCCGCGACCGTCGCGTGGGGCAGCCCGGCGTAGAGCCCCAGCGAGAACGTCGTCATGTTCGCCACCACGTGCTCGAAGCCCGACGTGATGAACACGAGGACGCACGCGAACACGGCGACGATCCGCGCGGTCTCGCTCGTGAGGCGCGCCCAGCACCACACCGCGAGGCAGACCAGGACGTTGCACAGCACGCCGCGCACCACGAGCTGCAGGGTGGTCGCCTCGGCCTTGTGCTCGATCATGCCGGCGATCGTGCTGCCGCCCGCAGTGCCCGGGGCGAGCACGCCGGAGACGTGCAGGAGGGCCGCGAACGCCATGGCGCCGAGCAGGTTGCCCGCGAGGCACGCCACGAGCGTGAGTCCCGCGCGGCCCCATCCGATGCGTCCGAGCATCGCGCCCTGCGTGAGGATCATCATGGCGCTCGTGGCGAGCTCGCCGCCCGCGACCAGGACGATGGTGAGCGCGATGCCGAAGACGGCCCCGTTGACCAGCGGCGCCCACGGCGAGCCGGCGGCGACGAGCGGCCCGCCGGCGGTCACCATGATGAGCACGCCGATGCCGATGTAGGCGCCGGCGAGCGCGGTGCGCACGAGGAACAGGCCAGGCGTGCGGGTCAGGTCGACCTTGTGCGCGGCGGCGTCGGCGTGCGCGGCGACGGCCGCGGGGATGGTCAGCACTCCCTCATCGTGGGCCCAGGTGGGGGCACCCGGGTGGGACGTAAGTGCCTCCTGGGTTGCTGTCCGGTGACGATCCGGTCACGACCCGATCGGATGCTTGACCGGCATGCGCGCAGGCGCATAGCGTCCCGGCACATCGGCAGATGTATCGTTAATCCAACGGCGTCGACCGATGACTCCGAAGGGCCTGCGGCAAGGATGCCGTAGCGTCCCTCCGGGCCGCTGACGCAGAGCGACGGATCGACCGGCGCCGGCGGTGAACCCCCCTGCTCCAACGCCCGGGTCGTGGCCTGGGACGGATCTCGAAGAGGAGAGCCCTGATGGCACGTGCGGGACATCTGACAGGACGGCGGACGCGTTCGGCGCGGGCCGCCGGTGCGCTGACGCTGGTGGGCGCGCTCGCGCTCGCCGCCTGCGGCAGCGGGGACGGCGGGGACACCACCGCCGACGGTGAGGCCAAGGACCTCGAGTGCTCGACCGAGGCGGTCGCGGACAAGCCGTGGAAGGCCGCGGAGCCGCGCGAGTTCTCGCTGCTGTGGACGGACTGGGCCGACTACCCGATCACGGACAGCTGGGAGTTCTTCGACGAGATCGAGGAGCGGACGAACGTCAAGCTCAACCTGACGAACATCCCGTTCAGCGACGCGATCGAGAAGCGCAGCCTGCTGATCAGCGCGGGCGACGCGCCCCAGATCATCCCGCTCGTGTACACGGGTGAGGAGCGCCAGTTCGCGGCCTCCGGCGCCGTGGTGCCGCTGAGCGACTACATCGACTACATGCCCAACTTCAAGAAGTACACGGAGGAGTGGGACCTGGTCGACATGGTCGACAACCTCCGCCAGGAGGACGGCAAGTACTACATGACGCCCGGCCTCCAGGAGGTCTCGGTCCCCGTCTTCACGCTCATCATCCGCAAGGACGTGTTCGACGAGGTCGGCGCCCCGGTGCCCGAGACCTGGGAGGACCTGGAGAAGGGCCTCGAGCTCATCAAGGCCAAGTACCCCGACGCCCAGCCCCTGGCTGACGGCTTCGAGGGCGGCGCGATGATCAACTACGCGGCCCACTCCTTCGGCACCATCGGCGGCTGGGGCTTCAGCGACGGCGCCTGGTGGGACGAGGACAAGGGTGAGTTCGTGTACGCCGCGACGAACGACGGCTACAAGGAGATGCTCACCTACTTCAACGGGCTGGCCGAGAAGGGCCTGCTCGACACCGAGTCGTTCACCGCGTCCAACGACGGCGGCGGCACGGTGACCGAGAAGTTCGCGGCCGAGAAGGTCTTCGCCGCCTCGGGTGGTTCGTGGACCGTCCAGGAGTTCGGCACGGCGCTCGACGCCGCCGGCATCACGGACTACGAGCTCGTCCAGATCGCGCCCCCGGGCGGACCGGCCGGCGCCGTCGTGGAGCCCCGCAACTTCTGGAACGGCTTCATGCTGACCGCTGACGCGGCCAAGGACGAGAACTTCTGCGACCTGCTGCACTTCACGGACTGGCTGTACTACAACCCCGAGGCCCGTGAGCTGATCCAGTGGGGCGTCGAGGGCGAGCAGTTCACCAAGGACGACGAGGGCAAGTACACGCTCGAGCCGGACTACACGCTCAAGACCCTCAACCTCAACCCGTCCGGCACGATCGACATCAAGAAGGACCTCGGTTACGCCAACGACGTCTTCGCCGGGTCGACCGAGTCGCGCGAGCTGAAGGAGTCCTACAACGTCCCGGCGTTCGTCCAGTACATCGACGACGTCCAGACGAACCGCACGCCGCGCGACCCGTTCCCGCCGCACCCGCTCGACGAGGCCGAGCTCGAGCAGTCCTCGCTCCTGGGGACGCCGCTCAAGGACACGGTCGACACCGCGACGCTCGAGTTCATCCTCGGGCAGCGTGACCTCTCCGACTGGGACGGCTTCGTCGCCCAGCTCGAGGGTCAGGGTCTGCAGGGCTACATGGACCTGATCAACGGCGCTCGTGAGCGCGCCGAGAAGAACAGCTGACCGACGCTCGACGAGGTGCGGTGGGCCGGTCCCTCACGGGGGCCGGCCCGCCGCACCACCGATCCGCTCACGAAGGAGTGAGAGATGAGCGCTGCTCACGCGACGGGTGACGCACTCGCGACCACGGTCCCGGTGCCACCCCCGGGGGCGACCTCCCCGTCGAGGGACGGTCAGGACCCCGGCAAGAAGGACGAACGAGCCCGCGTGCGGAAGATCGGGTGGCGGCACACGATGCGCCGCGACTGGGTCCTCTACGCGATGGCCCTGGTCCCGGTGCTGTTCCTCCTGGTGTTCCGGTACGTGCCGATGTTCGGCAACATCATCGCCTTCCGGCGCTTCCGGCCCGGCGGCAGCATCGTCGGTGACGAGTGGGTCGGCATGCGTTATGTCGAGCTGTTCCTCAACGACCCCAACTTCTGGAACGTCTTCGCCAACACGGTGATCCTGGGTGGCCTCACGCTGCTCTTCTGCTTCCCGCTGCCGATCGTGCTCGCGCTGCTGCTCAACGAGGTGCGCAAGACGGCCTTCAAGCGCGTCATCCAGTCGATCTCCTACCTGCCGCACTTCCTGTCGGTCGTCATCGTCGTCGGCATGCTCATGCAGCTGTTCTCGCTGCAGGGCACCGTCAACCAGATCATCGAGGCGACCGGCGGCGAGGCGATCCCGTTCCTGCAGCGCGCGGAGTGGTTCCGCACGGTGTACGTCGGCTCCGAGGTCTGGCAGACCGTCGGATGGGGCACGATCCTCTACCTCGCGGCGCTCACGACCGTCGACGCCTCGCTCTACGAGGCCGCGCGCATCGACGGTGCGGGCCGCCTGCGCCAGACGTGGCACGTCACGCTGCCGGGCATCCGGCCGACGATGATCACGCTGCTGATCCTCAACATCGGCCTGTTCCTCAACGTCGGGTTCGAGAAGGTCCTCCTCCTGTACAACCCCCTGACCTACGCCACCGGTGACGTCGTCTCGACGTACCTGTACCGCGTCGGTCTCGTCTCGAACAACTTCAGCTACGCGACGGCCATCGGTCTGTTCCAGGCGATCATCGGGCTCGTGATGATCCTCTCGGCGAACTTCCTGTCGCGGCGAGTGGTGGGAGCAAGCCTGTGGTGACCCAGAGCGCCCTCACGGCGACCCCGGAGGTCGGGGCCGGCAAGTCCGTCGGCCCGCGGGACTCCAAGGGCTACAAGACGTTCACCTGGTTCAACGGCACGTTCCTGATCCTGCTCTGCGGGTTCATGCTCTACCCGTTCGTCACGGTGCTGGCGCAGTCCTTCAGCAGCGCGGGCGCGGTCAAGGCGGGCCTGGTGAACGTCTGGCCGATCGGCTTCAACCTCGACACGTACAAGGTCGTCATCGCCAACGACCTCTTCTGGTCGTCGTACCGCAACACCGTCGTCTACACGCTCGTCGGCACGACGATCGCCATGGTGCTCACGACGCTCCTCGCGTACGTCCTCGCGCGGCGCGCCCTGCGGGGCCGCAACGTGCTCATCGGCATCGCCGTGTTCACGATGTTCTTCAACGGCGGCCTGATCCCCAACTACGTGCTCATCCAGACCCTCGGGCTGAAGAACACGATGTGGGCGGTCGTGCTGCCCGGGGCGATCTCGGTGTTCAACCTGCTGGTCATGAAGTCGTTCTTCGAGAACATGCCCTCCGAGCTGGAGGAGGCAGCGCAGATCGACGGCCTCGGCTGGTGGGGGATCTTCCGCCGCATCGTGCTGCCGCTGTCGAAGGCGGTCATCGCGACGATGATCCTGTTCTACTCGGTGGCGATCTGGAACGACTGGTTCGCGGCGTTCCTGTACCTCGACAAGCAGGAGCTCTTCCCGGTCACGCTGTACCTGCGCAACATGATCGCGGGTGCGTCGTCGACCGCCTCCCAGGGCGCGGCGGCTGCCGGGTCCAGCAAGGAGGCGATCTCGGCGAACATCCAGGCCGTGACGATGATCCTCACGATCATCCCGGTCCTGTGCATCTACCCGTTCGTGCAGCGCTACTTCGTCTCGGGCATCATGCTCGGCTCCGTCAAGGGCTGAGCACTCCCGCGCACGACCCCGGCGAGTACTCCTCGCCGGGGTCGCGTGCGTTCACGCCCGCGTCGAGCGCACCGTGGCGATCGCCCCGGTGTCGGGGCGGGCGGCCGCGTGGCCCGCCTCGGACTCGGCCGCGGCGCGCACGGCGGCGGCGACCGCGGTCGTCGCCTCGGGGTTGAACACGCTGGGGACGATGTAGGTCGGGTTGAGCTCGTCGGGGTGGACGACCGACGCGAGGGCGTGGGCCGCCGCCAGCAGCATCGACTCGGTCACCGAGCGCGACTGCGCGTCCAGCAGGCCGCGGAAGACGCCGGGGAACGCGAGCACGTTGTTGATCTGGTTCGCGAAGTCCGAGCGGCCCGTGCCGACGACCGCCGCGTGCCGTGCGGCGTCGTCCGGGTCGACCTCGGGACGCGGGTTCGCGAGGGCGAACACGATCGAGTCGGGCGCCATGCGCGCGACGTCGTCCCCGGTGATGACGTCGGGTGCGGACAGCCCGATGAAGACGTCGGCGCCGACGACCGCGTCGCGCAGCGTCCCCGTCTCACCGCGCGGGTTCGTGGCCTCGGCCGTCCAGCGCAGCGACGGGCTCAGGCCCGGCCGGTCGACGTGGACGACGCCCTCGATGTCGGCGACGACCACGTCGCGCACGCCGGCCGCGAGCAGCAGCTTGAGCACGGCGGTCCCGGCCGCGCCCGCACCCGACATGACGACGCGCACGTCGCCGATCTGCTTGCCGACCACCTGCAGGGCGTTGGTCAGGGCCGCGACCACGACGATCGCCGTGCCGTGCTGGTCGTCGTGGAACACCGGGATGTCGAGCCGCTCGCGCAGCCGCCGCTCGATCTCGAAGCAGCGGGGGGCCGAGATGTCCTCGAGGTTGATGCCCGCGAAGACGGGGGCGATCGCGACGACCGTCTCGACGATCGCGTCCACGTCGGTCGTGTCGAGGCAGATCGGGAACGCGTCGATGTCCGCGAACCGCTTGAAGAGCACGGCCTTGCCCTCCATGACGGGCAGCGCCGCGAGCGGTCCGATGTCGCCCATGCCGAGCACGGCGGTGCCGTCGGTGACCACCGCGATGGTGTTGCGCTTGATGGTCAGGCGGCGCGCGTCCTCGGGGTGGTCGGCGATGGCCTGGCAGACGCGCGCGACGCCGGGCGTGTACGCCATCGACAGGTCGTCGCGGTTGCGCAGCGGCACCTTCGACTCGATGGACAGCTTGCCGCCGAGGTGCATGAGGAACGTCCGGTCGGAGACGCGCTGGACGACCACGCCCTCGAGGCCCTCGAGCGCGCTGACCACGTCGGCCGCGTGGTCGGCGTCCCGCGTCGCGCAGGTGACGTCGACCGTCATGGTCTCGTGGAACGACGCCGTGACGTCGAGGGCCGTGACGATCCCCCCGGCGCGCTCGATGGCCGTGGTCAGGTCCGAGACGGCGGTGGGCCGGGCCCGCACCTCCAGCCGGGCGGTGATGGACGAGGACACGGACGGCGCGGAGACCATGCCGTCATTGTGGCGGGTGGGAGGGCCGTGGCGCCCTCCGACGGGCCGTCCGCGCGGCGGTGGGGGACGGGCATGGCGCCGGTGGGCGGCGCGTAGCATCGGCGCGTGCCCGTCCCGCCCTTCGTCCTGGCCCTGCGCGAGCGTGTGGGGCACGACCAGCTCTGGCTGCCCGGCGTGACCGCGGTCGTGCTGCGCGAGGACGGCCCGCGTCCCCGGCTGCTGCTCGTGCGGCGGTCCGACACGGGAGAGTGGACGCCCGTCACGGGGATCGTCGACCCGGGGGAGGACCCGGCCGTGGCCGCCGTGCGCGAGGTGCTCGAGGAGGCCGACGTCGTCGCCACGGCGCAGCGGCTCGCACTGGTGGGCGTCGTCGGGCCCGTGGTCTACGACAACGGGGACCGGTCCCTGTACCTGGACCTCACGTTCCGGTGCCGCTGGGTGTCCGGCGACCCGTTCCCGGCCGACGGGGAGAACACCGACGCCGGGTGGTTCGACCTGGACGCGCTGCCCGCGATGTCGGCGTCGATGTCCGCACGCGTCGCCGCCGCACTGCCCGCGCGCGGCGAGGCGCTCTTCACCGCATGAGCGTCACCCCGTCCGGGCCCGGCCCGGGTGACGCGCTCGCGAGCCTCGCGGGCCTGCCGGGGGTGGCCGCCGCGGTGGACGCGGCACGCGCCGCGTGCGAGGAGCTGCGCTGGCACGAGGCGTTCCGTCGCCGGTGGCGCGAGGTGCGTGCCGAGACGGGGCTGCGGGCGGCGGCCGCGTCGGCCGCGCTCGACGGTGCACCCGTCGGCGTCGAGGCGCTGCGGGCGTGGGCGACCGGGACGGTGGCGCCGGGCGCGGGTGCCGAGGCGGTCGCCGCGGGTGCGCTGCGGGCGCAGGCGGTCGTCGAGGCGCAGCTGCCGGCGCTCGGGTCGCGCGAGACCGGGGCGCGCGTCCCGCTGCCGCAGCTGCTCGCGCGGCTGCACGCCGCAGCCGCGGCCGACGTGCTGCCGGACGCCGAGGTCGGCCGGCCGCGCAGCGGGCCCCCGGGCGACCTGCGCGGGCTCGGCACGGCGCCGTCGCCCGAGGTGGCCGCGGCGCGGGTCACGGGCGTGCTGCGCGACGCGGCGGCGACGCGCGCACCCGCCCTCGTCGTCGTGGCGGTGGTCCACGCCGAGCTGCTGACGGCCCGACCGTTCGCCGGGGCCAACGGCGTCGTCGCACGCGCCGCCGCACGCCTCATGGGGACGCGCACGGGACTCGACCCCACTGGCTCGGTGCTGCCCGAGCTCGTGTGGCAGGAGGCGCCCCCGACGTACCTCGCGTCGGCCGCGCGGTACGCGACCGGTGACGCCGACGCGGTCGCGCGCTGGGTCGTCGCGTACGGGGAGGCGGTCGTCCACGGGGCCGGACACGCCCGTCGCGTGGCCGACGAGGTGCTCGCGGGGCGGCGCGCCTAGCGACCGCCTCGCCCCTGGTGCGCGGAGCCGAGGTCCGGTGCCGCGGGTCGTGTCAGGAGACGGGCGGGACGGGTCCTGGCCGACCGTCCGCCGGCTGGCCGATCCGGCGGCGCACCGCGCCGTCGACGAGCAGCGCGATCCCGGTCAGGAGCGCCAGCAGCCCGAGCAGGAACGTGAACGCGGCTGCGATGTCGAAGTCGTCCTCGCTCGGACCGGTGTAGCCGGAGCGGTAGTCGTTCAGGTCCTCGGCCCGCAGCGACGCGAAGGCCAGACCGACGGTCGCGACCGAGCACACGGCCCACAACAGCCCGCTCACGCGCAGGGCGACGACGCGCCGGGTGACGCGGCGACGTGGACGGGCGGCAGGAGCGTGCGGCACGGGCGACGTCATGCGTCGGACCTAGGGGGATCGCGTTCCGGGCGCGAGGCACCGACCCCCTCGACGGCGGCATGGTGGCACGCGCTCACCAGGGCCCCGCGCACCACTGGGACACGGGTCCTAGATCAGCGTCGCGACGCGGTCCCGGGACGTGACGCCGAGCTTGCGGAAGATCCGGTAGACGTGGTTGTCGACCGTCCGGTCGCTCACGAGCAGGCGCTCGGCGATCTGGCGGTTGGTCGCCCCCTGGGCCACGAGGCGGGCGATCTCCAGCTCGCGGGCCGTCAGGAGCTCGCCGGCACCCGCGGCGCCGGTCACCAGGTCCAGGTCGTCGCCGGCCGCGGCCACCAGCTCCCGCAGCCGCGACGCCTCGCGGGTCGCGCCCACGGCGTCGCCGCCCGTGCGCAGCGCCCGGACGGCTGCGGCGTGCGCGCGCGTGGCATGCAGCACCAGCCCCTGGGCGCGCAGCTCGTCGGCGGACGCCAGCAGCGCCCCGGGCTCCCCGGCGGCGGCGCGCACGTACCGGCCGAGGGCGGGCAGCAGCGTCCCCTGCGCCTCCCGGCCCGCGTCCGCGACGAGGCGCGCACGGTCCGGGTCGCACCACACCGTCGCGAGCTCCGACGCGTCGAGCACGGCGGCCAGCACGTCGCCCCGCGCGACGAGGGCCGCGACCTCGTCCCACGCCGCGGCGGCCGCCGCGCGGGGGTCCGCCCCGGTGGTCACCGCGAGTACCGCGGCGACCGGCGCCGGCCGCGCGAGCGGCGAGAACGCCGCGCGCAACGGCGAGGAGGACAGCTGCGCGACCATGGACCGCGCGCTCGGCACGTTGCCCTGCAGGAGCGAGAGCAGCGCCGCCGTCGTGAGCAGACCCGCGTGGGTGCAGGGCCGCAGCGGGGCCGGCGACCCGGTGGCGAAGACACGGGTCAGGTGGGCGCGCAGGGTCGCCAGCCGGCCCTGGAGGTACAGGCCGAGCGCGACGACGTACCCGTGGGGCTCGATCTCGACGGCACGGAACGTCCCGCGGGCCTGCTCGAGCAGCCGGGAGGAGCGGTCCGTCGCGGTCTGCAGCTCACCGGCGCTCAGCAGGGCGAGGGACAGCAGCGACATCTGGTCGGTGTTCGGGTACGTGGCTGCGGGGCCGCCGTCCGAGAGGACCTCGCGTGCGTCGTCGACCCGCCCGCGGGCGAGCAGCGTCTCGGCGCGGACCACGCCCACCACCGTGTCCACGCGCCGTGCCAGCTCGACGTGCCGGAAGGGCAGGTGCGGGTCGCCGGCGGCGGCGTGCGCGGCGAGGCCGCGGTCGAGCGGGTCGTCGAGCAGGTGCTCGTCGAGCGGGTCCCCGTCGAGGGTGTCCTCCTCGAGCGGGACGGGCGCGACGGGGACGGACGGTGCGGCTGCGGGCTCGGCGGGTGCGGGCTCGGCGGGTGCGGCCGGGACGGCCGCGCCTCGCCGCGGGGCGTCGTCGCCGGCGACCAGCCGCAGGTGCTCCGCCACCGCCCCGGCGAGCGTGGCCCGCAGGTCCCGGGGCCCGGCGGCCGTGGCGTCGAGGGTCCCCAGCGCCTCGTGCACGCGGCCCAGCACCAGGGCGCGGTACGTCGCCTCCCACGCGTCCACGAGCACCGGGCGACGGTGCGGCGGTCCCGGCGTGGTGGCCCGCGAGGCCGTGAGCACCTGCTCGATCGTCTCGGCCGACGCGCCCGCGGTCAGCAGGGCGTCGAGGTAGTTGACCGTGTGCAGGCCGCTCGGCCGGCGCTCCCACGCGGCGCGACACACCATGACGCGGGTCGCGGCGTGCTGCCGCAGCACGCGGCCCAGCACCGCCGCGGACTCGGGCGACGACGCCCCGCTCGGGTCGGACCACGCCCCGGTCCCCGCACCGAGCGGCCGGTGGTCCTCGTCCCCGCCGAGCGTCCGGGCGATGGTGTCGGACGCGCGCAGCCCGCGCGCGCCGTGGCCGGTGTGCCGCAGGTGCTCGGTCAGCAGCGGCGGGAACAGCGCTGCCTGGAGCTCGTCACCGAGCTCCAGGAACCGGAGCAGGCCGTGGTCCTCGAGCGCGACGACCGCGGACCACGGCAGCAGACGGCGCACGGTGGCGACCTCGGCAGGACCGAGCGCGGCCAGCAGCTGCATCGACTCCCGCTCGTCGGGCCCCAGCGGAGCGACGAGCCGGTCGACCACGACCGACACGGCCGGTGTCCACAGGTCGTGCGGCGCCGTCCACCGACCGGCCCGGGCGACGAGCCGGCCCGCGCGCAGCGCCTCCACGACGAGCGTGCGGGCGACGCCCGGCAGCCCGCCGGACAGGGCGTAGACCCGCCCGGCCACGTCGGCGTCGACGTCCCCGCCCGCCACGTCGGCCGTCAGTGCGTGGATCTCCTCGAACGCGAGCAGGGGCACGTGCAGCGTCGTGGCGTCGCGGCCCGGCGGCAGCGCGTCCGCGAGCCACGTCGGCCCGCCCGGCGGCCGTGCCGTGGCGACCACCGTGACGCCGTGCTGCCGCACGGTGGCGGCCAGCACCGCGACCGACGCGTCGTCGAGCGCGTCCGCGTCGTCCAGCAGCAGCACGCTGCGGCCACCACCGAGGGCACGGCCTGTCTCGGCGACCGCGTGCGCGAGCGCGCCGACCCGTCCGGTGGGACCGGTCACGAGGCCCGCGAGCACCAGCGACTCCAGCGGGGCGGCGGCGCGCGTCAGGCCGGGCACGCGCACCACGGCACGGCCGTCGTCGTCGGCCGCGGCAGCCACGCGCTGGAGCAGCGAGCTGCGTCCGGAGCCCGGCAGCCCGACCAGCGTCACGCAGGTCCCGTCGGCGACCGCGGCGAGCACGGACTCACCGAATCGCGCCCCCGGCGTCGGCACGTCCATCTCGTCACCGTACTGAGGCCGGTCGCTCGCCGCCCGGTGCGGCGTCAGGCGGGGAGTGGGTGCACGCGGCGCCCGGTCGCGGTGGGGACGGGTCTGCGTGGAGGGCGCAGGCCCGTCCGTCATCCCGGTCCGGACACGAACGACGGCGCCCCGCGCGGGACGCCGTCGCCGTACCGACGACCGGGGGAGTGATCAAGCGTGCGTCATCGCGGTTCGCTCCGGGACCAGCCCGGTCGACCTGCCCATAGGTGGGCTACTCCTGCCCGTGGGTGCTCCCTCGGTCGTTCGGTTGTGGTCCTGTCCTACACCCGCTCGTCCGGACGGGCAACGGTCGTCAGCGTCGTCGCAGGTCAGTGCGGTATCGAGGGTCGCATGGCGAGATCTGCGTACCGTCAGCCGGACCGTCGTCGGCGCCGCCACCACACCAGCGCGACCACGACGAGCGCGACGCCCGCCAGGACGGCACCGGTCGTCACCCGCACCTGCCTGTCGAGCCGGCGCAGCGGCACGGGACGCCGGAAGGTCAGGACGTCCCAGCCGTGGTCGGCCGCGAGCCGGCGCAGCGCCCGGTCGGGGTTGACGACGTGCCCGTGGCCCACGGCGGCCAGCATCGGCGCATCGGTGACGGAGTCGGAGTACGCGGAGCTGGCGGCGAGGTCGTACCCGCGGGCCTCCGCGAGCTCGCGGATGGCGACGGCCTTGTTCTCGCCGTACGCGTAGAAGTCGATGGCGCCCGTGTAGCGGCCGTCGGCCACCGCCATCCGGGTCGCGATCACCGCGTCGGCGCCGAGCATCTCCGCGATCGGCTCGACGACCTCGGTGCCCGACGCCGAGACCACGACGACGTCGTGGCCTGCGGCGTGGTGGGCGGCGATGAGCTCGACGGCCTCGGCGTAGACGGTCGGGTCGATCGAGTCGTGCAGCGTCGCTCGCACGATGGTGGACACCTGCTCGACGTCCCACCCCACGACGGACCGCGAGAGGGCTGCGCGCAGGCGCTCGGTCGACGTCTCGCCCGCGCCGCCGAGCAGGTACGCGAGCTGCGCGTACGCAGACGCCACGACGGACCGCCGGGTCAGCAGCCCCTCGGCGAGGAAGCCGCGGGAGAAGGCGGTGGCCGACGACGTCGCGATGATCGTCTTGTCGAGGTCGAAGAACGCGGCCACGCGCGGGCGCGGCGCACGGGGGTGCGCACGGGGGTGCGCGCGGTGTGCCGCGTCGGCGGGGTGCTGGTCGACCATGACGCTCCGCTGGTCCGGGGGCGGGGACGAGGACCTGACCGCGCGAGCGTAGCGGCGCGGTCGGACACGCGCGCGGTCGTCCCGGTCAGCCCGGGGTGTCGCGGTCGCGGCCGCCGGGCAGGTCGGTGCAGTCGACCTCGACGGGCGGGTGGGCGAGCAGGTAGCCGCGGGCGCCGGCGTCGCCGTGCAGGTGGGTGCCCAGCGGGGCCCAGTGGTCGCGGCCGACGAGCACGGGGTGCCCCGGCGATCCGCCGAAGACCGCGCGTCGCAGGTCGTGCGGCCCGACGGGTGCGGCGGTCACGCGGGACACCGCACGCGCGTCGAGGTCGGGCAGGTCGACCAGGGTGATCACGACGGCCACCTCCCCGGGGGGCCCGGCGAGGCCCGCGGCCAGGGACGCGCCCATGCCGCCCGCCCAGCCGGCCGCGACCACCACCTCGGTGCCCGGCGGGACGAGCGCGCGTGCGTCGTCCGCAGCGGCGCCCAGGACGACGCGGACGCGGGCGCACCCGCCGCCGAGGAGCGCGTCGTGCGCGAGCCGCAGCCACGGCACGCCGTCGGGTGTCGTGCACAGCGCCTTGGGGCGTCCCATGCGCGTCCCGGCGCCGGCGGCCAGGACGAGGCCCAGCAACGGCTCAGGCACGCCCCGCCGCCGGGCCGAACCGCGCCAGCACCCACTGCTCGACCAGCTGCGCGAGCGTGTAGAGGACGAGCGAGGCGAGCGTGACCACCACGACCAGCGCCCACACCTTGGTGTTCTGCGCGCGGCCGACGGCGGACACGACGCCGTACCCGATGCCCCCGCCCGTCGCGAGCCACTCGGCGATGAGGGCGCCCGTGATCGCCCCGGGCACGGAGATCCTGATGGCGGCGAACACCGCCGGCAGCGCCGCGGGCAGCTGGACCAGGCGCAGCACGGTGCGTGGCCCACCGCCCAGGACCGTCACCAGGTCGCGCATCTGCGGCGACGCCGAGCGCAGCCCCAGCACGATGGTCACCAGGGCGGGGAAGAGCACGACGATCCCGCTCATCACCGCGACCGACGCCACGCCGCGCCCCACGAGGAGCACGATGATCGGCGCGAGCGCGATGAGCGGCACGGACCGTAGCAGCATCGCGACCGGCATGATCGCGGCTTCCGCAGTGCGCGACAGCACGATCGCTGCCGCGAGGACGAGGGCCGCCGCCATGCCGACGACGAAGCCGATCGACGCGTCGGTCAGCGTCTCGCCCAGCAGGCCGAGCACCTCGGTGCGGTTGCTCCCTGCGTCGGCGTCGGTCACGAGGTGCTCCCACACCTGCGCCGGCCCCTTGCCCACGTACGGGGAGACGTCGAACGCCGCGAGCAGACCCGTCCACGCCACCAGCACGACGACGGTGGTCGCGGCCGCGTCGAGCAGCACCCGCCCGACCCGCCGCCACGCGGGGTGCGAGCGGCCTCGTGGGCCGTCGTCGACCGGTACGCCCCCCGGCGCCGGTGCGACGGTGAGGGCGCCGGGCGCACCGGGCGCGCTCACGCCGCACCCCCGTCGGCCCCGCTGCCGCCCGCCGACCACGGCGTGACGACCCGCGCGAGCACCGCGAACAGCGCGTAGCCGGCGCCCGCGACCAGCGCGCACACCAGCGCGATGCCCCACGCCCGCTCGGCGTTCAGCGACTGCCCCGCGTTGACGAGCGCGGGCCCCACGCCGCGGTCGACGCCCCCGATGTACTCGCCGAGGATCGCACCGAGCAGCGCCGCGGGCGCGGCGACCTGCAGCGCGCCGATGATGCCCGGCAGCGCCGCGACGAGCCGCACCCGCACGAGCTGCTGCCAGCGGCCGCCGCCGAAGACCGTGACGACGTCGAGGCTCGCGGGGTCGGCGGACCGGAAGCCCAGGACCGCACCGACGACGGTCGTGAAGAACACCGACAGCGCCGCGAGGACGACGGCCGTGCCCGACGGCTCCCCGGACGGCGGCGGGCCGATGACGATGTAGAGGATCGGCGTGATCGCCACCAGCGGCAGGCAGTAGCTGATGACGGCGACCTGCATGATGAGCCGCTCGAGCGCGGGCACGAGCAGCACGAGCGACGCCAGCAGCAGGGCCAGCCCGTTGCCGACGACGAAGCCGCGGACCGCCTCCTCGAGGGTGACGGACAGGTGCGCGACGTAGAACCCGAGCCCGTCGTCGGCGAACCCGCGCAGCACCCCCAGCGGCGTGGGCGTCGTCGTGCCGGCCAGCACGGTGACGGCCGCGAGCCACCACACGGCGACGACGCCGAGGACGCCGACCGCGCCGGGCGCCCAGCGGCGGGCCGTGGCACGCACGCCCCGTCCGCCCCGCCGCGCCGGGGCTGACGTCGTGCCGGGCGTCCCCACCTCGCCCGCCACGACGCTCACGCGGCCGCCCCGCCGCCGAAGAGCAGCTCCGACGCGTGGTCGTGCAGCGCGTGGAACTCGGGCGTGCGCATCATCTCCGGCGTCCGGGGGCGCGGCAGGTCGACGTCGACGACCTCCTTGACGCGCCCCGGCCGCGGGCTCATGACCGCGACCTGGTCGGACAGGAAGATCGCCTCCGAGATGCCGTGGGTGACCATGAGGGTCGTCGCGGGCTTCTCGGTCCAGATGCGCAGCAGCTCGAGGTTGAGGCGCTGGCGCGTCATGTCGTCCAGCGCGCCGAACGGCTCGTCGAGCAGCAGGACCGACGGCTGCACGACGAGCGCCCGCGCGATCGACACGCGCTGGCGCATGCCGCCCGAGAGCTGCGCGGGCTTCGCCTTCTCGAACCCCTCGAGCCCGACGAGCCGCACGAGGTCCGCCACGAGCGTGTCGTCGACCGGCGTCCCGGCGACCTCGAACGGCAGCCGGATGTTCGCCACCACGCTGCGCCACGGCAGCAGCGCGGAGTCCTGGAAGGCGATGCCGAGCGCGTGCTCGGCGCGCAGCTCGACCGGTGTCCGGCCCTCGACGAGCGCCGTGCCCGTCGTGGGCTCCTCGAGCCCCGCGAGGATGCGCAGGATCGTCGACTTGCCGCAGCCCGACGGGCCGAGCAGCGACAGGAAGCTGCCCTTGTCGGTGTGCAGCGTCGTGTCGTCGAGCGCGGTGACGTGGCGACGGCCCGTCGTGAACGTCTTGCCCAGGTGGTCGAGGCGTACCCCGGTGCCCCGCGGACCCGAGGGGGTCCGCCGGGCACCGGCGTCCTGCTGCACGTGCGTCATCGGCGGTGGGTCACTTCGCCAGGTCCGGCTGCTCCTCGAGCAGCTCGGTCAGCAGGGACAGGTCGAACAGGTCGTCGGCCTCGAGCTCGATGCCCGCTGCGGCGAGCGTCCGCAGGTTCTGCTCGATGAGGTCGTCGGAGATGGTGAACAGGCCGTTCTTCTCCGTCTCGTCGGTGACGATGAGGTCGATCTGGATCGTGGCCTGCTGGATCTCCTTGGCCAGGTCGAGCTCGAGGTCCGCCCCGTACTCCTCGACGGCCAGGCGCGCACCCTCCTCGGGGTCGGCGACGGCGTCCTTCCACCCGCGGATCTCCGCGGCGAGGAACGCCTTGACCTTCTCCGGCTCGTTCTCGATCATCTCCTGCGTCGTCACGACGGACTCGGCGACGAACGGCAGCCCGTTGTCGGCGAAGAGCAGGTTGGTGACCGCGTTGCCCTCGGCCTCCACGGTGATGGACTCGTTGGTCACGTACGCGAGGAACCCGTCGACCTCGCCGTTGACCAGCGGGGACGGGTCGTACTCGACCGGCACCTTGGTGACCTCGGCCGGGTCGATCTCGTTGATCGCGAGCAGCGCGTCGAAGAGGGCCTCGTTGGGGCCCGCCTGCACGCCGATGCGCTTGCCCTTGAGGTCCTCGGGCGTCGCGATGTCACCGCCGTCCGTGAGCGACAGGATCGTGAACGGGTTGCGCTGGAACGTCGTCCCGACGATCTTCAGCGGGGCGTCCTCCTCGGCCACGACCTGCCCGACCGAGATCGCGTTGGACAGGCCGAAGTCGGCGCCGCCGGACAGCACGATCGACTCGGTGGCGCCCGGGCCCGCGTTGAGGGTCACGGAGCTGAAGCCCGCGTCCGCGAAGTAGCCTTTGCTGTCGGCGAAGAACTCGCCCGCGAACTCGGCGTTCTTGATCCACGAGAGCTGGACCGTGATGGCGCCGTGGTCGGCGCCGTCCGCGCCGGCGTCCTCGCCCGTCTCGGCGTCGGCACCGGACGAGCAGGCGCCCAGGACGAGCGCGAGGGCCGCGCCCGCGGCCGCGAGGCCGGTGAACCGCGTGCGGTGTGCGCGCCGGGGGAGCTGGGGGAGGGTCATCGGCACTCCATCTGGGGGGACGGGCGCGAGGGGATCGCGCGCTGCGGTGAAACAGGTGTTGCGCGCGGTGACGCTACGGACGCGGCGTGTCGGCTCGTGTCGCGGTTCGTGTCCCCGGTGTAAACGCCGCTCCCCGACGGTCACGGTTCGGTCTCGGTCGACCGTCCAGGAGGGCTGTGCCGGTGCCGGTACCGGTCAGTAGGCGGTGCGTGCCGCCTGCGCGAGCCAGGCCTCGAACGGGCGCGTGCACCCCGGCAGCCGCAGCTCCTGCACGCGCGTGCGGTCCCACGTGCTGCGGTCGCGGGCGAGCAGCTCGTAGAACGCGGAGTCGTCGAACCCGCCGCGGCTCGCGTCGTGGCGGTCCGCGGCGAACACCACGCGGTCCAGCCGCGCCCACAGGCTCGCGGCCAGGCACATGGGGCACGGCTCGCACGACGTGTAGAGCGTCATGCCGTCGAGCGCGAACGTCCCCGCCGCACGACAGGCGGCGCGGATGGCCTGCACCTCGGCGTGGGCCGTCGGGTCCAGGTCGCGCGTGACGCGGTTCTGCCCGACGGCGACCTCGACGCCGTCCGCGACCACGACGGCGCCGAACGGGCCGCCGCCCTGCGCGACGTTGGCGGCCGCCAGGTCGACCGCGCGACGCAGCCACCGGGCGTCGGCGTCGGACGGCAGGTCGGCGCGCGGGGGGACCGGCCGGTCGGCCGGCACGGCGGTGCGACGGGCGGTGCCCACGGGGTCGACGACGATCGACATGGCGACTCCTCTCGATGTCCTGCCTCGAGGGTGCGGTCGCGCTGTTTCGGCGCCGTTACCCTCGCGCGCCGGTTCTCGAAACAATTATTTCGTAACGTCGCCGCATGCTGGACCAGGCTGCGGAGATCTGCCGCCGCCTCGACGCCGGTCAGCGCGTCGTGGCGGCGACGGTCGTGCGTGTCGAGGGCAGCGCGCCGCGTGCGGTCGGGTCGTCGTTCCTCGTCGGGTCGGACGGCACCGTGGCGGGCAGCGTGTCGGGCGGGTGCGTGGAGTCGGACCTCGTCGAGCGCTGCAGGGGGTTGCTCGACGAGGGACCGGCGCACGTCGTGACGTACGGGGTCGGCGACGACCTCGGTGCGCCGGGGATCACGTGCGGCGGCACGATCGCGGTGCTGGTCCACGAGGTCACGGCGCTCCCCGAGGGCGCGCTGCACCAGGTGCGCCGCGCCGCCGAGGGTCTCGACGCGTGCCTGCTGCTCGACGAGCAGGGACGCGTCTGCACCGAGACCCCGCTCGTCACGCTGCGCACGCCCGCCGCGCACCCCCTGCTCGTCGTGGGGGCGGGCGAGCACGCGGTCGCGCTCACGCGGCTCGCCGCGACCTGCGGGTTCGCCGTCACGGTGCTCGACCAGCGCCCGCTGTTCGCGACCAAGGAGCGCTTCCCCGACGCCTACGCGGTGGTCCGCGACTGGCCCGACCGCTGGCTGGCCGCGCACCCGCTGACCGCCGCGCACGCGGTCGCCGTCCTCACGCACGACCAGCGCGTCGACGTGCCGACCCTCACTGCGGCGCTCGCGTCCCCGGCCCGCTACGTCGGAGCCATGGGGTCGCGGGCGACGCACGCGCGCCGCGTCGAGGCGTTGCGCGCGGCCGGGGTGGGCCCCGACGCGCTGGCACGCCTGCGCTCACCCATCGGCCTCGACCTGGGCGGCTCGACGCCCCAGGAGGTCGCGCTGTCGATCCTGGCGGAGGTCGTCATGGCACGTCACGGCACCACGGGCCGGCCGCTGTCGACGACGACGACCCCCCTCCACCCCCGCTGACCCGTGCCCGTGGTCGCGAGGCCGGCTCAGGTCGCTCATGCGGGTCGGTCGACGACCTGCGCCCGGTGTCGCGGTGGCGTCGTGCCGGCAGTGCCCGTCACCGGGCAGCCGACGGCGCCGGGCGCGAGCGCCAGACGAGGTCGAGGGCCGGGTCGCCCGAGGGGCTCGGGTCGATCCGCTCGACGACGAAGCCCTCCCGCTCGTAGAAGGCGGCGGCGCGGGTGTTCGCGGCGACGTGCTCGACGTACAGCACGCGGGTGTCGCCCGGCAGCCGGCCGACGAGCGCGTCGAGGAGCCGCGGGCCCAGGCCGTGGCCGCGCAGGTGGGGGGCGACGTAGAGCTTGTGGACGACGTGGTCGTCGCCGTGCCGGCCGAGCTGGGCGACGCCGACGCACGCGCCGCCGGCCTCGGCGATGACCACGCGCCCCGCCCTGACCGCGGAGTCGACGTAGGTCGGGTTCCACCACGCGCGCACCTGCGCGTCGGCGGCCGCCGCGCCGATGAGTGGGGCGTAGTGCGGCCGGATGTGCGACTCCCCGAACGCGCAGATCGCGACCACGTCCCCAGGGCGCGCGTCGCGGACGAGAGGTGTCGGCGCCGCGTCCACACCGTCAGCGTGCCAGGCGCCGCGACACGAGGCGACCGATCGGGCCGGCCTGACCGGCTGACGCAGGATCGGCGCTGAAGTGGTCGCATCTGTGTGGTCGGACCCCGTACGTGGTCGGATGTGTGACCACTTCCCGGATCGGTCAGCGCAGGAGGCGCCAGACGCGGTCCTTCGTCATCGGGATCTCGTGCGGGCGGACGTCCAGGGCGTCGCGGACCGCGTTGGCCAGGGCGGGGGCGACCGGGTTGTACGGGGCCTCGCTCATGGACTTGGCGCCGTGCGGGCCCAGGCCGTCGTGGGTGCGGGCCAGCAGGACGCGCGTCGGGGGCACGTCGGCCATCTGCGGCACGCGGTAGCCGCGGAACGTCCGGGACGTCACGACGCCGGCGTGCAGCACGGTCTCCTCCTGCAGCGCCGACCCGATGCCCTGCGCGACGCCGCCCTCGACCTGCCCGCGCAGCTGCTCGGGGTTGAGGACGACGCCCGCGTCGGCGGCCTGCACCGACTGCAGGATCCGCACCGTGCCGGTCGCCGTGTCGACCGCGACGCGGAACCCGTGGACGTTGAACGCGACCGACCGGGGGCTGCCGTGGTGCTCGCCCGCCGCGGTGCGGGGGCCGAGCTCGGCGAACGTCACCAGGCGGTCGCCCACGTGCACGCCGTCGGGTCCGACGACGACCGGCGCGGCCCCGTGGTCCCGCGTCGCACCGGCTCCGACCACCGCGCACGCCGCCGCGACCAGGTCCGCACGCAGCCGCGCGGCGGCCTGCGCCACCGCCCGGCCCGCGACCACGGACCCCGTCGACCCGTACGCACCGGTGTCGAACCCGGACCCGTCGGTGTCCGACTGCCGCAGCCGCACGCGGTCCGGCGTCGTGCCCAGCTCGGTCGCGACGAGCTGCACGTGCACCGTCGACGTGCCGTTGCCGAACTCCGCGGTTCCGACGCCGACCTCGTAGCGCCCGTCGACGTCGACCGACACGCTCGCGGTCGCGTGGTGGCCGCGTGGTGGGATCGTCGCGATCATCGCGACCGCCATGCCCTCGCCCACGCGCCACCGGTCCCCGGCCGGCACGAGCGCGGCGTCGCCCGCCCGCGTCGTGGCCAGCGCGTCCTCGACGAGGTCGAGGCACGCGAGCAGCCCGTACGACGGGGTGCCGTCGTCCGGCCCGGCGACGCCGTACCCGAGGTCGGTCGTCGTGTCGGCGTGGTTGACGAGGAACGGGTCGCCGGGACGCACGACGTTGCGCCGCCGCAGCTCGAACGGGTCCAGCCCCACCTCGCGCGCGAGCTCGTCCATCGCGGACTCGAGCCCGAACAGGACCTGACCCAGCCCGTAGCCGCGGAACGCGCCCGACGGCAGCTGGTGGGTGTAGACCGCCTCGGCGTCGACGCGCTTGGCCGCGCAGCGGTACTGCGCGACCGACTCGTGGATGCCGTGGAACAGCACGCCCGGCGCGTGGTTGCCGTACGCGCCGGTGTCGGTCAGCACGTCGAGGTGCATCGCGGTCAGGTGCCCGTCGGCGTCGGCGCCCAGCGTGACGTCGACGCGCACCGGGTGCCGGCACGGCGCGAGCGCGAGCTCGTCCTCGCGCGTCATCTCATACTGCACGGGCCGTCCTGTGCGCAGCACCGCGAGCGTCACGAGGTCCTCGGTGAGCAGCTCCTGCTTGCCGCCGAACCCGCCGCCGACGCGCGCGGCGACGACGCGCACCCGCTCGCGGTCGAGCCCGAACACGTGACACAGCTCCTCACGCACGAGGAACGGGACCTGCGTGCTGGTGCGGACCACGAGCCGCCCGTCGTCGTCGAGCCACCCCACCGCCCCGTGCGTCTCGAGCGCGGCGTGCGACACGCGGGCCGTGCGCCACGTGCCCCGCACGACGTGCGCGGACGCCGCCAGCGCGCCGGCCACGTCACCGACCTCGCCCCGGCTCGCGGCGACGACGTTCCGCGACGGGTCGGCGATGCGCGACGTGGCCGCGTCCTTGTCGCCGTGCACCAGCGGGGCACCCGGTCGGCGCGCCTCCTCGGGGTCCAGGACCGCCGGCAGCGGCTCGTACGTCACGTCGACGAGCGCGCACGCGGCCCGCGCCAGGGCGGGTGAGTCCGCGACGACCGCCGCGACGCGCTGCCCGTGGAACCGCACGACGTCGTCGAGGACGCGCGTGTCGTCCGGGTCGTCCGTGCGGTGCTGGTGGCGGCCCGTCGAGAACAGGACGTCGGGGGAGTCGTGGTGCGTGAGCACCAGGTGCACGCCCGGCAGCGCCCGAGCGCGGCTCGTGTCGACCGCCAGGATCCGCGCGTGCACGTGCGGCGAGCCGAGGACGGCCAGGTGCAGCAGGCCCGCGGGCGGCTCGTCGAGCGTGAACGGCTCGCGCCCGCACACCAGTCGCCGGCCCGCGGGGACCGCCACGGAGTCGCCGACGCCGCCGTCGCGCACGACGTTCGTCTTGCCGGCCAGCGCGTCGCGCACCGACCGGTACCCGGTGCAGCGGCACAGGTTGCCCTTGAACCGGCGGACGAGCGTCTCCTCGTCGAGGTGCACGTGCCCGTCGTCGTCGGCCAGCGCGGTGGCCGTGACGACCATGCCGGCGGTGCAGAAGCCGCACTGGAAGCCCTGTGCGTCGACGAACGCCTCCTGGACCGGGCTCAGCGCGTCGGGCGTGCCGAGCCCGGCGGCCGTGGTGACCTCGGCGTCGAGCGCACGCACCGCCGGCACCAGGCAGGAGTGGCGCGCCTGCCCGTCGACGAGCACCGTGCACGCACCGCAGTCGCCCGCGTCGCAGCCCTTCTTCACCGCGACGTGCCCTTCCTGGCGCAGGAACGTGCGCAGGCACTGGCCGGGTGCGGGCACCGCGGTGACGTCGCGGCCGTCGACCCTCACGCGGCCACCTCGGCGAGGACCTCGTGCGCGAGCAGGGTCGTCACGGCGCGTCGCCAGTCCGGCGCGCCGTGCAGGTCGTCGTACCACTCGAGCCCCGTCAGGACCCCGTCGACCTGCGCGGACGTGGGCGGGCACGCGAACCGGTGCTGCACGGGACGCGGCGTCGCGGCGGTCACCGTCAGGGTCACGGTGCCGTCGGCGTCGCGCCGGGCGACGACGAGCGACGACGAGCGCCCGACCGCCGTCAGCGCGACCTGGCGCACCGCGGCGCGCGCCTGCAGCGCGTGCGCCGGGACGTCGAAGGCCCGCAGCACCTCGCCCGGCTCGAGCGTCGTGCGACCCGGCCCGACGACGAGGTCGGCGACCGCCTCGCACCGCTCCCCGCCGTCGGGCGTCCAGACGACCGCGACCGCGTCGAGACCGGCCAACAGGCTCGTCATGGCGCCCGCGGGCAGCGCGAGCGCGACGTTGCCGCCGACCGTCGCCTGCCCCTGGACCTTGAACGACATCAGCAGCGCGTCCACGCACGCGGCGACCACCGGCCACGCGCTCCACGCGGGGTCCGGGGCGTGGGACGCGAGCTGCTCGACCGTGCACGTCGCGGCGACCCGCAGCCCCGCGGCCGTGCGCGCGACCGGCTCCCACCCCAGCGACATGAGGTCCACCAGGCCCGTCACGCCCGGCTGCGGCTCGGAGAAGAGCCATGTGCCGCCGGCGAGCGGCCGCTCGCCGGGGGCCAGGCGCAGGTCGGCGCGCGTGCGGGCCGCGCGCAGGGAGCTCACCGCGAGGTCCATCAGCGCGCCTCGACCTCGCCGAGCGTGCGGTACGCCGAGTCGATCGCGGCGACCCGCTGCTCACCCGTGCGCCCGCGGCGCGCCAGGACCGCGTCGGCCAGCGCGGCGACGACCGACGACGCGGCCGCGTAGGAGTCGAACGCGCCGCGCGCCTGCACCGGGCACTCCAGCCACCACGTCGCGTGCGCCGCCAGGGCCTGCGCCGTGGGGTCGGCGAGCAGCACCACGGGCGTCCCGCCGGCGCGCAGCCGCTCCGCGAGCGCCCGCACCCCCGGTGGCCGGCGGCGGAACGCGACCAGCACGACCGCGTCCTGCGGGGACAGGTCCACGACGTCCTCCGACCACGACTGCCCCGGCTGGGGCAGGAGCGTGACGTGCGGCCGCACCTGCGTGAGCTGCTGGCGCAGGTGCAGCGCGACGGGGTAGCTGCTGCGCAGGCCCACGACGAGGACGCGCGGCGCGTGCGCGAGCAGGTCGGCGACCGCGTCGAGGTGCGCCGCGAGGCCCGTGACGGCCGCGCGCACGGCCGCGGCCTCGGTGGCCGCGTGGGCGTCGAGGTCCGGCGCGTCGCCGAGCGCGACCGGCACCCCGTGCTGACGCAGCCCGCGCACGTGGTCCCGGACCTGGGTGAAGTCCTCGAAGCCGAGGTCGCGGAACAGCCGGCTCATGGTCGCCTTCGACACCCCGGCGAGGGCCGCCAGCTCGGCCGCGGTGTACGTCGCGAGGTCGCCGAAGTGCTCGAGCAGCGCGTCGGCCCCCCGGCGCTCCTGCGGGGGCAGCTCCGCGTAGCGCACGGCCACGCGCTCGTCGAGGCGCAGGCCGTGCACGTCCGCGAGCCCGGGGACCGGCGGTGCCACGCCCACGGGAGCCGTCGTCGTCACGCCGGGACCCCGACCGGTGACCCCGGCGCCCCGCCGCCACGTCCGGTGCGCGCGTCCGCCGCGACGGCGCGCACGGCCGTCGTGAACGCGTCGAGCCCGGCCGCGACGTCGACCTCGCGGACCGCCTCGGCGGGGTGGTGGCTGATGCCGTCGTGGCAGCGGACGAACAGCATGCCGACGTCGGTGACCGCGGACACCGCCATGCCGTCGTGCCCCGCGCGGCTCCACAGGTCCATCGGGTCGGTGTCACCCGTGGCGACGATTCCGGCGCGCAGCGCGGCGCGCAGCCGGCCGGCGCAGGGTGTCGCGGGCGCCTCGTAGAGGTCGGTGACGTGCACGCCCAGGCCGCGGGCGGTGCACAGGGCCTCGATGCCGGTCAGCAGCGTGGTGCGCATGGCGTCGCGCTCGTCGTCGCCGACCGCCCGCAGGTCGACCGAGAACACCGCCCGCCCGGGGATCACGTTGACGGCCCCCGGCTCGACCTCGAGCTGCCCGACGGTCGCGATCGCGCCCGAGTCCCGGACCGTGCGCTCGACCAGGACGATCGCCTCGGCCGCGCCGACGAGCGCGTCGCGCCGCCGCGGGTAGGGCGTCCCGCCCGCGTGCCGCGCCTCGCCGACGACCTCGACCAGGAACCGCCGTGCCCCCGCGATCGACGTCACGACGCCCAGCGAGCGGTCCGCCTCCTCGAGCAGGGGCCCCTGCTCGATGTGCGCCTCCAGGTAGCCGACCAGCGTGTCGGGCGCGCGCGCGGCGGTGGCGATCAGCGCCGGGTCGAGGCCGAAGTCGCGGGCCGCCTGCGCGAGCGTCGTTCCGCCCGCGTCCCGCAGGTCCCACCAGGCCGGGTCCCACGTGCCGGCGAGCGCGCGCGAGCCCAGCAGCGCGGTGCCGAAGCGGGCGCCCTCCTCGTCGCTGAACGCGACGACCTCGAGCGCGCACGGCCACGTCGCGACCTCGTCGCCCAGCCGCTCGACGACGGCCAGCGCCATGAGGACGCCCAGCATGCCGTCGTACCGCCCGGCGTCGGGGACCGTGTCGAGGTGCGACCCCAGCAGCAGGGCCGGCAGGCCGGGCTCGCGGCCCTCGACGCGTCCGCACAGGTTGCCGGCCTGGTCGCGCCACGTCCGCAGACCGGCCGCCGTCATCCAGCCCTCGACGAGCCGGTGCGCGGCGGCCAGCGCGGGCGTCAGGTGCGCGCGGTCCAGGTGCTCGGGGTGGTCGCTGCACGCCGCGAGCGCGTCGCAGCGGGCCAGGACCTCGCGCGCCGTCGTCACGCGGCCCACGCCTCCTGCGCGGCGCTCACGCCACCACCGGTCGCCACCGCCGCGCCGTGCCGGCGCAGCACGTGCTCGAGGGCCGCCAGGGTCGTCAGGACGGCGTCCTTGCGCGCGTTCCAGCCCATCGTGCCGATGCGCCAGACGCGTCCGTGCAGCGGGCCGAACGACGTGCCGATCTCGATCGCGAAGTCGTCGAGCATCGCCTCGCGGACCGCGTCGGCGACCACGCCGTCGGGCACCCGCACCGCGACCACGTTGTGCATGCGGTGCGCCGGGTCGCCGAACACCTCCAGGCCCAGCCCCCGCACGCCCGCGAGCATCGCCGCGCCGGCCCGCCGGTGACGCTCGACGGTCGCGTCCAGCCCGTCCTCGAGCACGATGCGTGCGCACTCGTGCGCCGCGTAGAGCATCGACGTGGCCTCGGTGTGGTGGTTGAGCCGGCGCGGACCCCAGTAGTCGAGGAGCTGCGCGAGGTCCAGGTAGTTGGAGCCGATGACGGTGCCGCGCGGCTCGTCGTCGTCGGTCCGCAGGCCCTCCTCGACGTGCCGACGCGCCTGCACCGCGTCGCGCGCGCGGTCGGACAGCGTGGTGGGTGCGCTGCCCGACGGCCCGCCGAGGCACTTCTGCAGCCCGGCCGTGACGACGTCGAGGCGCCAGTCGTCGGTGCGCACGTCGTTGCCGCCCAGGGACGCGGTCGCGTCGACGTAGAGCAGGGCGTCGTGCTCGGCGCACACGGCGCCGATGTCGGCGAGCGGCTGACGCATCGTCGTCGAGGTGTCGCCGTGGACGACGGCGACCAGCCGGGGCCGGTGCGTGCGCACGGCGTCGGCGACGCGCTGCGGGTCGACGACCTGCCCCCACGGGACCTCGACCGTCTCGACACGGGCGCCGGCGCGGCGCGCGATCTCGACCAGCAGGTGCCCGAACCGCCCGAACACCGGCACCAGCACGCGGTCGCCCGGCTCGACGAGCGACACGACCGCCGCCTCGATCGCGGCACGCGCGGTGCCGTCGACGAGCAGCGTCGCGTCGTTGGCCGTGCGGAACACCTGGCGGTACAGGTCCTGCGTCGCGTTCATGTACCCCGTCATCACCGGGTCGAACTGCCCGACCAGCGGTGCCGACATCGCCCGCAGCACGCGCGGGTCGGCGCTGATCGGACCCGGTCCCATGAGCAGGCGGTGCGGGGGGTGCAGCGTCATGTGCGGCACGTTACGAAACGACCGTTTCACCGAGGTTTCCGTCAGGTGCGCGCGGGGTCACGTCCGGGCGAGCAGGCGTCCCGTGCCGGCCGTGACGGCGCCGTCGCGCGCCACGACCCGTCCCCGCAGCACCGTCGCGGTGACCGACGCCGAGAGCTCGACGCCGTCGTACGCACTGATCGGGTTGCGGTGCGCGAGGGTCCGCGCGTCGACGTGCAGCGGCACCCGGGGGTCGAGCACGAGGACGTCCGCGTCGGCGCCCGGCGTCAGCCGGCCCTTGTGGGTCAGGCCGACGAGGTCCGCGGTGGACGTCGACATCCAGCGGCTGACCTGCGCGATGTCGATGCCGCGGGCCAGGGCCCCGTGCGCGACGGCCTGGAAGCCCACCTGGAGGCCCGCGACCCCGCCCCACGCCTGCTGCAGGTCGCCGTCGCCGCGCAGCTTCTCGGCCGCGGTCGCGGGGGAGTGGTCCGTGACGACGACGTCGACGACGCCCGACCGCAGGCCGTCCCACAGGGCCTCACGGTTGCCCGCGTCGCGGATCGGCGGGCAGCACTTGTGCGCGGGTGACGCGTCGGGGATCGCATCGGCGTCGAACGTCAGGTAGTGCGGGCACGTCTCGACCGTCACGGGCAGGCCCTCCGCGCGCGCGTCGGCCAGCAGGTCGAGCGCGCGGGCGCTCGACAGGTGCAGGACGTGCACGCGGCAGCCCGTCGCGCGGGCACCGGCGACGACGCGCGCGATCGCCGCGGTCTCGGCCTCGTGCGGGCGCGACGCCACGAAGTCGCGGTACGCGCCGCCCGGGCGCACGGGGGCGGCGTCGAGGACCGCCGGGTCCTCGGCGTGCACGACGACCAGACCGTCGAACGCCGCGACCGTGCGCAGCGCCGCCTCGAAGCCCGCGGGCCCCAGCGGCGGGAACTCGTCGACGCCCGACGGCGACAGGAAGCACTTGAAGCCCATGACGCCCGCGTCCCACAACGGACGCAGGTCGTCGAGGTTGCCCGGCACGGCGCCGCCCCACAGCGCCACGTCCACCGAGAGCTGCCCCGTCGCGGCGCGGCGCTTGGCCGCCAGGCCGTGCGTCGTCGTCGTGGGCGGGATGCTGTTGAGCGGCATGTCGACCAGCGTCGTGACGCCGCCGAGGGCCGCCGCGCGCGTCGCCGACGCGAAGCCCTCCCACGCCGTGCGGCCCGGCTCGTTGACGTGCACGTGGGTGTCGACGACCCCGGGCAGGACGTACGCGTGGTCCGGGGCGGTCAGGACCGGGCCCTCCACCGGGTCGTCGTACGCCCCGACGGCCACCACGCGACCGTCGACGACGTGCAGGGTCGCGGGGCGCAGAGCGCCGTCGACGAGCACCTGCCGGCCGCGGACGGCCGCGAGGAGGTCGCCGGGGACCGGGCCCGGCAGCGTGCTCGGCAGCGTGCTCGGCGGGTCGTGCGGGACCGTCGTGGTCATCGTCGTCCCCTCAGACGAAACCGGGCACGGACGCCCAGACGTGCGGCACGGGGGCGTCGCCCTCGCGGTGCAGGGCCGCCTCGATCAGGCCGTACGGGCGGTCGGCGGCATGGAACACCTCGTTCGGGTTGTCGAGCCCGAACGGCTCGAGGTCGACGAGCAGGTGGTGCTTGTTGGGGCACGACAGCCGCACCTCCGCGACGTCGGCGCACGACTCCAGCACGGCCCGGCCCATCTCGTAGATCGTGTGCTGCAGCGCGAGGGAGTGGACCTGCGCGAACGTCGCCAGCAGCAGGTCGCGCACGACCGGGTAGCGCGCCTCGAAGTCGACGTCCGGGTCCGCCCACCGCCACCACGCCGTCACGGACGTCGCCAGCACGCGGTCCTTGGTCTCCGGGAGCGTCGTGTAGGCGTCGCGCGGGAACCCCCAGAACTCCGAGCCGGTGGACTTCAGGACGGTCGCGCCCGTGAAGCCCGAGAGCACGTGCACGTCGTCGCGGTCGACGTGCACGACGGTGCGGCGCGTCTCGCGTCCCGTGCGGACGAACGCGTGGTCGTGCGCCTGCCCGTCGACGGCGATGCGGTCCCACGCGTGCACGTCGGCCACGAACCGTCCGCCCGTGACCTGCTCGAACCCGTCGACGAAGTGGCGGGCCAGCCGCAGCAGGAAGCGCTCGGGCGACCCGACGCCGTGCTGCCGCGCGAACGCGTACACCGTGTTCTTCTGCGTGTCGGTCGCGACGACGTGCGCGTTGTCGCCCGCCGTGTGGCAGGCCGCGAAGTCCCCGCGCAGCTGCGTGGTCACCGTGAGGTCCTCGATCTCGTGCACCGGGGTGTCCCGCGTGACCCGCACGAGCCGCACCTCGGCCTTCCCGTACTGGTTGGTGCCCAGGACGACGTCTCCCACGGCCATGTCAGCTCCCTCGGTACGTGGTGTAGGCGAACGGGCTCAGCAGCAGGGCCAGGTGGTAGTGCGGCTGCGCACCGTCGACGAGGACCTCGAGGTGGACCGCGGCGTGCACGGTCGCGACCCCGGCGGCGGCGAACCACGCACCGGTCGCGAACCGCAGGCCGTAGGTGCCGGTCGCGAGCGTGGTCGACCAGCGCAGGCGGCCGTCGGCGTCGGTGCGGCCGGCCTCCAGGACCGCGCCGTCCGCGGCCAGCAGCGTGACGTCGAGCCCGACGGCGGGCCTGCCGGCGACCGCGTCGAGGACGTGCGTCGAGCAGGTCGTCATGCGACGTGCCCCGGTGCGGGGGCGGCGGTCGGGGTTGCCGCGGGCTCCGCCGCGTGGGGAGGCGCGGTGACGAGGCCCGCGAGCCGCAGGGCGGCGATCTCGCGGAGCTGCTGCGCGGTGACCTCGGCCTCGGTCGCGTCGTCGTGCGTCAGCCGCTGCTCCAGGAGGGCCAGGATCTCGGCGCTGCTGCGACCCGCGGCGCGGACCAGGAACACGCGCCCGAACCGGCGTTCGTAGCGCGCGTTGCCGGCGGCGAGGCGCGCGGCGAGGTCCGCGTCCGTCGCGTCGACACCGGCCTGCTCGCGCGCCGACATCGCCGCCGTGGCACCGGCGCGCCGGTGGCCCTCGCCGATGCGCGGGTGGTCGGCGAGCGCCTGCGCGACGTCCCGCGGCCCCCACGCCAGGGCCTGCACCTCGGCGTGCGCGTGCAGGTCCGCCACCGACGCGTACGGCCGCGCGGCCACGACCGCCGCCGCCCACCACGGCACGTCGGCGCAGGTCCGCACCAGCGCGAGCGCGTCGGCCTCCGGCAGCGCGTCGAACTCCTCCAGCAGCATGGACGTGTCCTCTCACCCGCGGCCGACCGTAGGCGGGTGATGTGTCACCGAGGGAAACGGCTGTTTCAGCCGCGTGAATACCGGCCGGGGGCCCGCGGTTCAGGCTCCGGCCGTGAGGTGACGCGCGAGCGTCAGGAGCGCCCGGTCCCGCCCGGGGGCGGCCACCAGGCAGACCCCGACGGGTGGCGCCGCGCGGGTGCCCACCGCCGGGAACCCGGCCGGGTCATGCGGGGGCCCGTCGGGGCGTCGGGGGTCGAGCGGCATGGGCAGGGTGACGGCCGGGAGGCCCCCGAGCCCGGCGATGCAGGTCAGCCGCAGGGTCGCCGTGCGCACCGCGTCGAGGGCGCGTGGGTCGGGGCGTGGGGCCACGGACGACGTGGCGGGCAGGACGAGCACGTCGTCCCCGACGAGCTCGACCAGTCGGTCGCGGATCGACTCGCGCCGCACGGCCGCGGCAGCACCCGCGTCGTCGTCGATGCCCGCCGCGGCGGCGAACCGGCCGGCCACGTCGGCGCCCAGCGCGCCCGGGTGCGCGCGGACCCACGCGCCGTGCGCACGCCACGCCTCCCAGCCCTGCCGGACGCGGAACACCTCGGCCCAGTCCGCGAGGTCGACGTCGTCCCACCGGTCCGTGCTCGTGGCACCGGCGTGCTCCGCGAAGGCCGCGACGCGCGCCGCGACGTCCGCGTCCGCGTGGGCGAGCAGCGCCCGGCTGACGACGAGCCGCGGCGACCCCGCAGGCTGCGCCGGGTCGGGCGGCAGCAGGACGTCGCCCACGGCCGCGAGCAGGTCCGCGTCCCGCGTCAGCCAGCCCACGGTGTCGAACGTGGGCGCGAGCGGGACCAGGCCCGTCGTGGCGACCGCGCCGTGCGTCGTGCGGATCCCGTGGAGCCCCTGGTAGGACGCGGGCACGCGGACCGAGCCGCCCGTGTCGGTCCCGAGGCCGACGTCGGCCTGCCCCAGCGCGACCGCGGCGGCCGACCCCGACGAGGACCCGCCCGGCACCCGACCGGGGGCCCGCGGGTTCGGCGCCGTGCCGCTGTGGGCGTTGGTGCCGGCGAGGGAGTACGCGAGCTCGTCGGTCCGGGCGACCCCGCGCACGTCGGCACCCGCCGCGAGCAGCCGGTCGACCGCGGCGGCGTGCCGGGTCTCGACGGACGCACCCGCGAGCCACGTCGGGTTGCCGGCGCCGACACGCTGACCGGCCACGGCGAACATGTCCTTGACGGCGACGGTCCGCCGCGCGAGGGACCCGGCGGTGGCCCCGACGACCAGGGGGCCACCGAGGACGCGCCAGACGCGTGCGTCGAACGCCGGCGCGGGGGCGTGCACGTGCGCGGCGGCGACGACCCAGCCGGCGGCCCCGCGCTCCCAGAGCTGCGTCTGCTGCCCCCGCCCGCCGCCGAGCGGCTCGGTGACGGCGAGCACCAGCGCGTGGTCGTCGTCGAGCGTGCGCACGTGCACCTCGACGAGTCGGCGCGCGGGGGCGCCGCCACGTGCACCCCGGAACGCGGCGATCTCGTCGTGCCCGACCAGGAGACCCGTCGCGTCGCCGCGCAGGGTGTCCGGCCCGGGCGCGAAGAGGCGGTCGAGGGCGTCGAGGTCGTCCGCCGCCAGCGCCGTCTCGTAGGCGCGCAGCGCCGCGAGCAGGCCCGGTGGCGGGTCCGTCCTCATGTGCGGGGGGCGACGTCGGGGTTCCGGCCCGGCGTCGCGTGCGGGAGGGCGGCGGCCAGCAGGGGGCCGGGGCGGGGGTCGAGCAGCATGGGCGGGACTGTAGGGGTCCCGGGTGACGGCCGTGTTGCGTCGTGCACAGGTGCGGCGGCGACGGCGCGTGCGGCGGTCCCTCGACGGCGTCGAGCCGACCCCAGGTCCCGCCGGCCCACGGTGCGTCCCCAGATCCGTCCGCGCCCCCGCACCGCGGCGGGCCTGCGGTGGAGGCTCGCTCGGTGCGCGAACCCACGCACCGACGACGACGGACGGAGACCCGGGTGCAGCGGGGACGCAGAGCGGTGGTGGTCGGGGTCGTGGGGGCCGCGGGCGGCGTGGGCGCCTCGACGCTCGCGGCGCTCGTCGCGCGCCGGCTGTCGCGCACGACCTCGACCGCCCTGGTCGACCTGGACCGTGGTGCCGGTGGCCTGGACGTCGTGGTCGGCATCGAGGAGGTCGACGGTGCGCGGTGGCCCGACCTGCACGGTGCAGGGGGCGACGTGCGCGGCTCGGACGTCGTCGCGCTGCTGCCGCGCTGGGGCGCGTGCGCCGTGCTGTCGGCGGACCGCACGCGCCCGACCGCGGTCGAGCCCGGTGTGCGTCTCGACGTGCTGCACGCGCTGGCCTGCGAGGTCGGTGCGCTCGTGCTGGACCTCGACCGCGGGACGGTCGTCGACGGGGACGCGCCCCTGGCGGCGTGCGACGCGGTGGTCGTCGCGGCACGGGCCGACCTGCGCTGCGTCGCGGGTGCGCTCGCGCTGCGGCCGCGGCTCGACGAGGCGGCGACCAGGCGGGGCCTGGTGGTCAGGACCGGTGCTGCGGCGGCCCTCGGCCCGGGCGACGTCGCGGCCGCGAGCGGCCTGGACGTCTGGCACGTGGCACGGCACGACCGCGCGCTCGCCGCCCGTGCGGAACGCGTCGGGCCGGGTGGGCGCGGTCCCGCCGCCCGGTCCGCGGACGCCGTCGTGCGGCGCCTCGGGATCGCGACGTGAGGGCGGCCGCCGGCCAGGCGTCGGAGCCGCCCGGTGCGCGGGGCAGTGCCGCACCCGCGCGCCGTGCGGCCCCGGCCGCCGTGGTCGCGCACGTGCGGGAGGCGATGCGCACGCACCCGACCGGCACCGCCGGGCTCCCCGCTCTCGTGGACGCTGCGCTGCGCGCCCACGGCACCCTGCTCGGTCCGGTGCCGCTCGCCGAGACGGTGCGGTCCGTCGCCGACGAGCTCCTCGGCGCCGGGGCGCTGCAGCCGTGGCTCGACGACCCGGCGGTCACGGACGTCCTCGTCAACGGGCCACGGGACGTCTGGGTCGAGCGGGCCGGAGCCCTCGTGCGGGTCGACGTCGACCTCGGCACGCCCGCCGACGTCCGGACGCTCGCGGTGCGGCTGGCCGCCGCCGCGGGACGACGGCTGGACGACGCCGCCCCCACCGTCGACGCGCGCCTGCCCGACGGCACGCGTCTGCACGCGGTGCTGCCACCGCTGGCCGAGACGTGCACCGTGCTGAGCCTGCGGGTCGTGCGGCCTCGGGCGTTCACGCTCGCGGAGCTGGTGACCGCGGGCGCCCTCGTACCGGTGCTCGTGCCCGTGCTGCAGGGGCTGGTCGCGTGCCGGGCCAACGTCCTCGTCTCCGGCGCGACGGGCGCGGGCAAGACCACGCTGCTGGCCGCGCTGCTCTCCCAGGTGCCGCACGACGAGCGCGTCGTCCTGGTCGAGGAGGCCGGCGAGCTCGTCGCGGACCACCCGCACGTCGTCCGCCTGACGAGCCGCCCGCCGAACGTCGACGGTGCGGGCGGGGTCGACCTGGCCGACCTGGTGCGCCAGGCCCTGCGCATGCGGCCCGACCGGATCGTCCTCGGGGAGTGCCGCGGCGCCGAGGTCCGCGAGGTCCTCGCCGCGCTGAACACCGGCCACGAGGGCGGGTGCGCCACGCTGCACGCCAACACCGCGGCCGACGTGCCGGCCCGCCTCGAGGCGCTCGCCGCGCTCGCGGGACTCGACCGTGCCGCCGTCGCCGCGCAGGCGGCCAGCGCCGTCGACGCCGTGCTGCACGTCCGGCGGGTCCGGCGCGGTCGCGACGCCGGCCGGCGGTACCTCGCGGAGATCGGCGTCGTCGGACGCGCCGACGACGGGAGCCTGCGCGTGACGACCGCGGTCGAGGTCGGGGAGGACGGGCGGGTGCGGTCCGGCCCCGGGTGGGCCCGGCTCGCAGCACGCACCGAGGTCGAGGTGTGAGGCGGCGAGGTCGGTGCGCTCGGTCCCAGGGCGCACCGTGAGCGTGGTCGTCGGCGCTCTCGTGGCACTCGCCGTCGTCGCGCTCGCGGGACCGGGAGCACGGCGGGGGCGGCCGGGGGCTCCGGGTGCTCCTGGCCGGGGCGTCCTGTCCGCCCCGGGGCGGCCCGTGGGCCACGCGGGGTCGAGCCGGCCGCGCGGACCGGGACCGCGGCGTCGCACGCTCGCGACGCGCACCGGGCAGAGCGACCTCGCCGGCGTGCTGCACGCCGTCGCCGCGCAGGTGCGCGCCGGTGTCCCCCCGGGCGCGGCGTGGGCCGCGGTGCTCGGTTCACCCGTCGACCGGCAGGTCCCCGAGGTGGACGTCGTGGTCGCGGCCGTCGGTGGGACGCGCGAGCAGCGGGCCCGGGTCCGTGCGGTCGTCGCCGGGGCGCACGTCGCCGCCGAGACGGGTGCGCCCCTCGCCGACGTGCTCGAGCACCTCGCCGACGCCGCCGCGGCCGACGCCGAGCAGGCGGGCGAGCTCGCGGCCGCGCTGGCGGGTCCGCGCGCCACGGCGCGCGTCCTCACGTCGCTCCCGGTCCTCGGGCTGCTCGTCGGTAGTGCCATGGGGGCCCGGCCGTGGGAGGTGCTCACGGACGGTGGCCTCGGGAGCGTCCTGGGCGCAGTGGGCGTCGCGCTGGTCGTCGCCGGACGCGCCTGGGTCGACGCGCTGCTACGACGGGCAGGTGCGCCGTGAGCCCCGTGGCGGCGGGGCTCGTCGTGGCGGCGTGCGTCCTCGTCGCGGTGCTCCCGTGGGCCGAGGTGCGGCGCAGTGCGGGGTCGAGGCGCAGTGCGGGCGTACCGGCGGGTACCGGGAGGCGGGCCGGGTGGGTCGGGTGGGTCGGGTGGGTCGGGTGGGTCGGTGCCACGGTCGGACTCCGTCCCGGCCGCTCGGGTGCACCGTCGGCCCCGCTCGACCCGGCTTTCGTCCTGGACCTGTGCGCCGCGGCCGTGCGCGGCGGCGCGCCCGTGCCGACGGCTCTCGTGGTCACGGGCAGGCACCTCGGTGAGGAGGAGGGGGACGCGCTCGTGCGCGCCGGGACCGCGCTGGGTCTCGGTGCACCCTGGGACGCTGCCTGGGCCGGTGCCCCGCCGTCGGTCGCGGCACTCGCGCGGGCCCTGCGCGTCGGCCGGGACGCGGGAGCCTCTCCGGCACCGCAGCTGCGTGCGGCGGCCGCCGGGCTGCGGCGCGAACGCCGAGCGCGCGTCCGTGCCGCCGCCGGCGCGCTCGGGGTGCGGCTGACGCTGCCGCTCGGTCTGTGCTTCCTCCCGGCCTTCGTGCTGCTCGGTCTGGTGCCGGTCGTCCTGGGGCTCGCCGGGGACCTCCGGGGAGCGGGGCCGTGACCGCTCCGGGGCCGCGCGGGTGGATGCCGCTCGGTGCCGAGCCGCCCACAGCCACCGGCGCGGGGCGCCCGGTCCACGGATCGCGGCGCGCGGCCCCACGGCGCGACCCGGTCGCCCGAGGCTCGTCCCGGGCGCCACGAGGGTGCCCGGCCCGCACGAGCGGACCAGGTCGACGGACGAAGGAGCACACCGATGGGACACGGGACGAGGACCGCAGCCGCGCGTGCGGCGTGGCGGCGGACGGCACGGCGAGCGGCATCCGTGCCGGGGCGGCTGCGCGGCGCGCGGGAGCACCTGGACGACGCGGGGATGGCGACGGCGGAGTACGCGATCGCGACCCTGGCGGCCGTGGGGTTCGCCGGGGTGCTGGTGGTGGTGCTCAAGGGGAACGAGGTGAAGGGCCTGCTCAGCGGCATCGTGCGGCAGGCGCTCGGCGGATGACCGGGCGGCGCCGCGACGCCCGGGTGGTCACCCGGACCGGCCGGACCACCGCGACCGGCCCGGGCGTGCGGGAGTCCTGGGACTCGCGTGCCTCCCGGGACGCTCGGGGCTCGCAGGTCTCCGGCGCCGGCCCGCACGACCGCTCCGATCGCGGCGCCGTCACCGCTGAGCTCGCCGTCGGCATGGTCGCGGTGGCGGCGGTGCTGGCCGCCGTGCTGGCGACCGGCGCCGCGACCCTGACCCGGCTCACCTGCGTCGACGCGGCTCGCACGGGCGCACGGGTCGCCGCGCTGGGGGAGCCGGACGGCGAGGTCGTCGCAGCCGCACGGCACGTCCTCGGCGCGCGTGGCGGTGACGTGCGCGTCGCCCGCGACGACCGCTGGGTCACGGTCACGGTGAGCGCGCCGTTCACCGCGTGGCCCGTGGCCGGTGCCCGTGCCAGGGCCTCGGCCACGAGCTGGGCCGAGCCGTGAGGTCGCCGACCGACCGGCCCGCGGAGCCCTCGCGATCACGTGCCGACGGGGACGGCCGTCTCGCGTCGGGGGCGCCCGGCCCGGGGCGGGACGCGGGGTCCGGTGCCGTGCTCGTGCTCGCGGTGGTGACGGTCGCGCTGTCGCTCGTGCTCGCCGCGGGGCTCGTCGGGTCCGCGCACGTCACGGCGGCGACGGCGGCCGCTGCCGCGGACCTCGCCGCGCTCGCGGCCGCCCAGCACGCCGCGGACGGTGGCACCGACCCCTGCGCGCAGGCGACCGTGGCGGCCCGCCGCAACGGTGCGCTGCTGACCTCGTGCACACCGGGGCCGACGGGTGACGTGACGGTCCGGGTCCGGGTGACCTCCGGCATCGGCGACGCCCGCGACATCGCCCGCGCCGGCCGCCCGCCCGCCCGCCCCCTCCCGTGAGATGTCGATCCGGTTCGACCGGCGACTGGATTGCTCTCTCGGCGGGGAGGGGGTGGGTCACCCCCCCTCGGTGAGATGTCGATCCAGTTCGGCCGGTGACGGATTGCACTCTCGGCGGGGAGGGGGTGCCACCCCCCCCCCCGCGGTGAGATGTCGATCCGGTTCGGCCGGTGACTGGATTGCTCTCTCGACGAGAGGGGGGGTGGGGGTCAGGGGGTGGCGTGGGTGAGGACCGTGGTGAGGAGGCGCAGCGCGCCGGCCTTGTCGAGGGGCTCGTTGGCGTTGCCGCACTTGGGGGACTGCACGCACGCGGGGCACCCCGTGGCGCACGGGCACGCGGCGATCGCGTCGCGCGTCGCGGTGAGCCACACCGGGCCGAGCTCGAAGCCGCGCTGGGCGAAGCCGGCACCACCCGGGTGCCCGTCGTGCACGAACACCGTCGCGTGGCCGGTGTCCGGGTGGACGAGCGTCGAGAGCCCGCCCAGGTCCCAGCGGTCGCACGTCGCGAGCAGCGGCAGCAGGCCGATCGACGCGTGCTCCGCGGCGTGCAGGGCGCCGGGCGCGACCTCGAGGGTCACGCCGGCCTCCGCCAGGACCTCGGGCGGCGCCGTCCACCAGACCGCGCTCGTCCGCAGCGTGCGGGCCGGCAGGTCGAGCTCGTGCGTCGAGAGCACCTGCAGGTCCGGGATGCGGCGGCGCTGGTAGCCGACCACCTGCGTCGTGACGTCCACCTGCCCGTAGCTCCAGGTCAGCGGACCCCAGTCGACCTGACGCTCGACGTCGACGACCGTCGTCGAGGTGACCCACCGCGCCCACGTGCCGTGGTCGACGTCGCGGCGCGTGGCCAGCGCGGCGCCGTCCTCCAGGTGCAGCTCGTCCACCACGTACGTCGCGCCCAGGTGCACGTAGACGGCACCCGGGTGGACGGTCGCGTCGGCCGACGCGGCGTCGACCGTGCCCAGCAGCCGCCCGGTGGCGGTCTCGACGACGCGGACCGGCTCGCCCCCGGCGCCGCGCAGGTCCGTCATGCGGCTCGCCGGCTCCGCGTGCGTCCAGTACCAGCCGGACGCGCGCCGGCGCAGGATGCCGCGCTCGGTGAGCTCGGTGAGCAGCTCGAGCGCCCGCGGGCCGAACAGGTCGAGCTCCTCGGCCCGCAGCGGACGCTCGGCTGCCGCCGCGCACAGGTGCGGTGCCAGGACGTACGGGTTGCCGGGATCGAACACGGTCGCCTCGACGGGTGCGTCGAGCGCCGCCTCGGGATGGTGGACGAGGTAGGTGTCGAGGGGGTCCTCGCGCGCCACCAGCACGACCAGACCGTCCGCACCCGCCCGGCCCGCGCGCCCGGCCTGCTGCCACAGCGACACCCGCGTCCCCGGCCACCCCGCGATGAGCACCGCGTCCAGGCCGGAGATGTCGACGCCCAGCTCGAGCGCGTTCGTCGTGGCCAGCGCGCGCAGGTGGCCGTCGCGGATGGCCCGCTCGAGCGCACGGCGCTCCTCGGGGAGGTAGCCGCCGCGGTACGACGACACCAGGGAGGGCAGCGTCGGGTCGACGGCCGCGAGGTGGTCGCGCGTCGCGGCGGCGACGGACTCCGCCCCCCGCCGGGACCGCGTGAACGCCAGCACGCGCGCACCCGCCGCGACGAGGTCGGCGAGCAGGTCCGCGACCTCGGCGGTGGCCGTGCGGCGCGGGCGGTCGGGCGGGACCGCGACGAGGCGCTCGCCCGTCCCCACGGGCCCCGAGCCCTCCGGGGCAGACGTCGACCCGTCACCCGGTCCGGGGACGCCTGCCGTGCCGGGCTCACCTCTCCCGGCGGTCCCACCCCCGCGGGCACTACCGCCCTCGTCCGGCCCCTCGGGTCCCTCGGGGTCCTGCGCCGACCCGTCACCCGCGGGCACGCTGATGACCGTCGACCACCGGTCCTCGGCGGGCAGCAGCGCGGCCCACGGGGTGTCGCCGCCGGGCAGCTCGGGCGGCTGCCACAGCACGACGGTCTTGCGTCCGGCCGGCGAGGTGTCGTCGGTCACCGCGTGCACGTCGGCGGGGGTCACGCCCAGCAGGCGCGCGGCGCTCGCGGCCGGGTCCGACGTCGTCGCCGACGCCAGGACGACCACGGGCTCGGCTCCGTAGGCCGCAGCGAGGCGCCGCAGCCGCCGCAGGACCAGCGCGACGTGCGCACCGAACAGGCCGCGGAACGCGTGGCACTCGTCGACGACCACGTACGCCAGCGACGACAGCAGCCGGGACCACGTGCCGTGCGCGGGCAGCAGCGCGAAGTGCAGGAAGTCGGGGTTGGTCAGGACGACGTCGGCGTGCTCGCGGACCCACCGCCGCTCGTCGCGCGACGTGTCGCCGTCGCACGTGGCCACCCGCACGTCCCGCGTGCCTGCCGCGACCAGCAGCCGTTCGAGGCCCGCCAGCTGGTCGGCCGCGAGCGCCTTGGTCGGGCTCAGGTACAGCACCGTGGGTCGACGAGCCACCGACTCGATGCGTCCGGGGTCCAGGAGCGTGCCCGCGGCACCGCGACGGACCGCGGAGAGCGCCGGCAGCCAGAACGCGAGCGACTTGCCCGAGCCGGTCGACGTCGCCAGAACCGTGTGCCGGCCCGACCAGGCCGCGTCGGCCGCGTCCACCTGGTGCGCCCAGGGGCGGTCGACGCCCATCGAGCGGTACCCGCGCACGAGGTCGGCGTCCGCCCATGCCGGCCAGTCCGCACGGACGCCGTCACGCGCGGGCAGCTCGCGCACGTGGGTCGCCCGGTCGGCGCGCCGCCCACCGGCGAGCAGCACGTCGAGCAGCACGCCGGGATCCACCACCCGATCCTCCCACCGCCGCGCCCGTCACTCGCCCCGCCCGCATCCCGCGCAGGCCCGGCGGTGCGCGTGGCGCGTGTGGTCGGCCCGCACGTGGGGGAGGATCGGCGCGTGGGCGTCATCGACCTGAACGCGGACCTCGGCGAGGGCGACGGGCCGTGGCGCCTCGAGCCGCCCGCCGACGCCGCGCTGCTCGACCTGGTGTCGAGCGCCAACGTCGCGACGGGCTACCACGGCGGCGACGCCGCGACGATGGCGCTGACGTGCGCGGGGGCGGTGGCGCGCGGCGTCGCGATCGGCGCCCACCCGTCGTACGACGACCGCGACGGCTTCGGCCGTCGGCGGTTCGACGTCGCGCCGGCCGTGCTGCGCGCGCAGGTGGCCTACCAGGTGGGCGCGCTGCTCGCGGTCGCGACGTCGGTCGGTGCGCGCGTGACGCACGTCAAGCCGCACGGTGCCCTGTACAACGCGGTCGTGCACGACGAGGACCAGGCGCGGGCCGTCGTCGAGGCGGTGGCCGCGACGGACCCGACGCTCACGCTGCTCGGGTTGCCCGGCTCACGCCTTCTCGCGCTCGCGCGTGCGGCCGGGCTGCGGGTCATGACCGAGGCGTTCCTCGACCGCGGGTACGCGCCGGACGGCACGCTCGTCCCGCGGGGGCGGCCCGGCGCGCTCGTCGTCGACCCCGAGGAGGCCGCGGCCCGCGCCGTGCGCATGGCCGTCGACGGGGTCGTCGTCGCGGTCGACGGGTCGGTCGTCGAGCTGACGCCCGGCTCGCTGTGCGTGCACTCGGACACGCCGGGTGCCGTGGGCATCGCCCGGGCCGTGCGCGCCGCGCTCGCGGCGGCCGCGGTCGACGTCCGGCCGTTCGCCGACGCCCCCCACCCCGGCAGTGGGTCGGGCGGCGGCCTGGCGGGCCCGGTCGCGCGGGACGCCGCAGGCCGGCGCGCGAGGCCCTGACGTGGTCGCCCGGCTGCTCGCGTGCGGCGAGGACGGGGTGCTCGTCGAGGTCGAGGGCCTCGACGAGGTGCGTGCCCTCGACGCCGCGCTGCGGGCGCGTCCCGTCCCCGGCGTCGTGGACGTCGTGCCCGCTGCCCGCACGGTGCTCGTGCGGGGCGACGCGCGGCGACGTCCCACCTGGGCGGCGGGCGTCGGGCGGGCGGCCGCGGCGCTCGACGACCCGTCGGACGGCCCGCACGGCCCGCACGACCCGCACGACCCGGCGGGTGAGCGCGTCGTCGAGGTCCCCGTCGTGTACGACGGGCCGGACCTGCACGACGTCGCCGAAGCGACCGACCTGTCCGTCGAGGAGGTCGTGACCCGGCACCTCGCCGGTGGGCCCGACGGCTACCGGGTGGCGTTCGGCGGCTTCGCACCCGGCTTCGCGTACGTCGTCGGCCTCGACCCGCGGCTGCGGGTGGCGAGGCTCGCGACGCCGCGCACGCGCGTGCCGTCCGGCGCGGTGGCGGTCGCGGGCGAGTTCACCGCGGTCTACCCGGCGCCGTCGCCGGGCGGGTGGCGGCTGCTCGGCACGACCGACGTCGAGATGTTCGACGCCGCGCGCGGGGTCGCACGCGCGGCCCTGCTCGCGCCCGGTGACGTCGTGCGGTTCGTGCGGCGCGCGGCCCCGCCGGTCGTCGCGCTCCTCGACGGCGGACGACGCCCGACGCCCGACGCACCGGGCCTCCCCGCAGGCGCCGTGACCCGCGCGACCCCCGCCACCCCGACGTCCGGCCCCACCCCGACGTCCGGCCCCACCCCGACGTCCGGCCCCACCCCGACGTCCGGCCCCACCCCGGGCGACCGGTCCCTGACCGTCGTCGCGACCGGCCCGCTGACGCTCGTCGAGGACCAGGGTCGCCCGGGTCTGGCGGCCGTCGGCGTGCCGCGGTCGGGTGCCGCCGACCCCGACGCCCTGCGCCGCGCGAACCGCCTGGTCGGCAACCGGGCCGACGCCGCGGGTCTGGAGATCCTGCTGGGCGGCCTGGAGGTGCGGTGCGGTGCGACCACCGCCTTCGCGCTCACGGGTGCCGCGGTGGCGGCCGAGCTCGACGGCGTCCCGGTGCCGCACGCCACGGCGGTCCGCGCCGTCGCGGGGTCCACGCTGCGGCTCGCCGCGCCGCGCGACGGGGTGCGGACGTGGCTCGCGGTGCGCGGCGGGATCGACGTGCCGCACGTGCTCGGCTCGCGGTCGAGGGACGTCCTGTCGGGGCTGGGCCCGGCGGCCCTGAGCGCGGGTGACGTGCTGCCGCTGGGGTGGGCGTTCGACGGGTCGCCGGAGCTGCCGCTGCCCGACGCACCACCGGCCCGAGGCCGCACCGGCGCGGGCCGGGACGGCGACGTGGTGCTGCTCGACGCGTCCGACGGCCCCCGCCTGGACCACCTCGACGCGGCCGGCCGCGCCCGGCTGTGGTCGGCCGTGTGGCAGGTCGCGGCGGCGAGCAACCGCGTCGCCGTGCGTCTGACGGGTGAGGCCCTCACGGGCGCCGTGCGCGCCGAGCTGCCCTCCGAGGGCCTCGTGGCCGGGGCGGTGCAGGTCCCGCACGACGGGCAGCCGGTCCTGTTCGGCGCGGACCACCCGGTGACGGGCGGCTACCCGGTCGTGGCGGTGCTGACGCGTGCCGCGCGCGCCCGGGCCGCGCAGCTGCGACCGGGGGACCGGGCCCGGCTGCGCCGCGTCGAGGTGGACGGCCCGGGAGCCGGGCCGATTCACCCTCCGACCGGGACCTACGTCCCCGCTGGGGCCCTGCCGGATCAGGTCGGGACGCCACATGTGGGCGCGCCGGGCGTGTCGGGGCACAACATGTAGTGCCCGGCGGCGTTCGCTGGTGGTCAACTCAGAGGACCACAGCACCGAAGGAGCGCACGCATGTCGCAGCAGGACCGCACCGGCACCCCGGTCGTCGTCGAGGTCGCGTCGACCGTCGACGAGTACCTCGACCGCAGCGACTGGCGGGTCAACGCCAACGCCAACCAGGGGTACTCGCTGGGCGGGCTGATCCTCAACACGGCCGGCAAGGTCATCGCCAACTACTGGCTGAGCGAGGTGTACCCGGCGGCCGTCGGCGAGGCGCACCGCGACGGGTCGATGCACGTCCACGACCTCGACATGCTCTCGGGCTACTGCGCGGGATGGTCGCTGCGCACGCTGCTGCAGGAGGGGCTCAACGGCGTCCCCGGCAAGGTCGAGGCCCGCCCGCCGAAGCACTTCAGCGCCGCGATCGGCCAGATCGTCAACTTCCTCGGCACCATGCAGAACGAGTGGGCCGGGGCACAGGCGTTCAGCAGCTTCGACACGTTCATGGCGCCGTACGTCCGGCTCGACGACCTCACGTACACCGAGGTGCGCCAGGGCATCCAGGAGCTCATCTACAACCTCAACGTGCCGTCGCGCTGGGGCACGCAGACGCCGTTCACCAACCTCACGTTCGACTGGACCTGCCCCGCGGACCTCGCGGACCAGACGCCGTTCGTCGCGGACGAGCCGTGCGACTTCACCTACGGCGACCTGCAGGTCGAGATGGACATGATCAACCGCGCCTACATGGAGGTCATGACCGAGGGCGACGCGTCCGGCCGGGTCTTCACGTTCCCGATCCCGACGTACAACATCACCAAGGACTTCCCCTGGGAGTCGGAGAACGCCGACCGCCTGTGGACGATGACGGCCAAGTACGGGCTGCCGTACTTCCAGAACTTCATCAACTCCGACATGGAGCCGGGCGACGTGCGGTCCATGTGCTGCCGCCTCCAGCTGGACCTGCGCGAGCTGCTCAAGCGCGGCAACGGGCTCTTCGGCTCCGGCGAGCAGACGGGGTCCATCGGCGTCGTCACGGTCAACTGCGCGCGGCTGGGGTTCCTGCACCCGGGCGACGAAGCGGCCCTCGTCGCCGACCTCGACCGCCTGCTCGACCTCGCGCGCACGTCGCTCGAGCTCAAGCGCGTCACCATCCAGCGCCTCATGGACGAGGGCCTCTTCCCGTACTCCCGGCGGTACCTGGGCTCGCTCGACAGCCACTTCTCGACGATCGGCGTCAACGGGCTCAACGAGATGGTCCGCAACTTCACGGGCGACCTGTACGACATCACCGACGAGCGCGGGCACGCCATGGCGCTGCGCGTCCTGGACCACGTGCGCGAGCGGATGGTCGAGTTCCAGGAGGAGACGGGCAACCTCTACAACCTCGAGGCGACGCCGGCGGAGGGCACCACGTACCGGTTCGCCAAGGAGGACAGGAAGCGCTACCCGACGATCCTGCAGGCCGGGACCTCCGAGCACCCGTACTACACCAACTCCTCGCAGCTGCCGGTCGGCTTCACGGACGACCCGTTCGAGGCGCTCGAGCGCCAGGACGAGCTGCAGACGCGGTACACGGGCGGCACGGTCCTGCACCTGTACATGGCGGAGCGCATCTCGACGCCCGAGGCGTGCCGCGAGCTCGTCAAGCGCGCCCTGAGCACGTTCCGGCTCCCGTACCTGACGGTCACGCCCACGTTCTCGATCTGCCCGGCGCACGGCTACCTGGCCGGCGAGCACGCCACGTGCCCGACGTGCGAGGAGGACGGCGAGGTCACGACGTGCGAGGTGTGGACGCGCGTCATGGGCTACCACCGGCCCGTCAGCTCGTTCAACATCGGCAAGCAGGGTGAGCACGCCGAGCGCGTGCCGTTCCTGGAGGCCGCCGGGGCGCGGGCGTGACGTCCCACGGCACCGGGGGGGGGGGCGGCGTGCGTGCCGCGGCCCGCGGCGTGGCAGGCTTGTCCGCCGGGCCCCGCGACGGGCGGGCCGACGGGGACAGGAGCGGGTGTGCAGGTCTGGACCGACGTGTCGCAGGTGCCGGCGGGGTGGGGGCCGTCCGTCGTGACGCTCGGCAACTTCGACGGTGTCCACCGGGGCCACGTCGCCGTGCTGACGCGCATGGTCGAGGACGCGCGCGCCGCGGGCGCGCACGCCGTGGCGGTGACGTTCACGCCGCACCCGGCGCAGGTGCACCGCCCCGAGGAGGCGCCGCCGCTGCTGCTCGGCGACGCCGACCGGACCGACATGCTCGCGGCGACGGGGCTCGACGCCGTGCTCCTGGTCACCTACACCCTGGACTTCGCCCGGCAGAGCCCGCAGGAGTTCGTCGAGCGGTACCTCGTGGGTGCGCTGCGCGCGCGGACCGTCGTGGTGGGGCGGGACGTGCGGTTCGGCTGGCAGAACTCCGGCGACCTGTCGACCATGCGCGAGCTGGGGGAGAGGTACGGGTTCGAGGTCGAGGTCATCGAGGACGTGCGCCCCGGCGGCGTCCCGGACGACGTGCCGGCGCACCGCCGCTGGTCCTCGACGTGGGTGCGCGAGCTCCTCGCGGTGGGGGACGTGCGGGCCGCGGCCGACGTCCTCGGCCGCTACCACCGGGTGCGCGGCGTCGTCGTGCACGGCGACGCCCGTGGGCGTGACCTCGGGTACCCGACGGCGAACCTGGGGGAGACGACCGGCATGGTGCCGGCCGACGGCGTGTACGCGGGCTGGTTGCGGCGCGGCGAGCGGCGGCCCGACGGCACCTCCGTCGCCGAGCAGGACCGCGTGCTGCCGGCGGCCGTGTCGATCGGCACCAACCCCACCTTCGACGGGCGCGAGCGGCGCGTGGAGGCGTACGTGCTGGACCGGACCGACCTCGAGCTGTACGACGAGGAGGTCGTGGTCGAGCTCGTCGCGCGGCTGCGCCCGACGCTGCGCTTCACGTCCGTCGCCGGGCTGCTCCACCAGATGGCTGTCGACGTGCAGGACGTCCGCAGGGAGCTCGGCGTCGTCACGTCGGGGCCTCCGACGCCCGCGTGACGAGGTGACCGGCGGCACTGGTAGGCTTGTGCACGCCGTACGACCGGCCGCGGACCGAGAGAGCCCGGGTGGACATGCCCCGGCGCACCGCGCAACGAGAACCTGAGGAGCACCGTGCCGCTCGACCTTGCCGTCAAGCAGTCCATCATGACCGAGTACGCCACCCACGAGGGTGACACGGGCTCGCCCGAGGTCCAGATCGCCGTCCTCACGCAGCGCATCAAGGACCTGACCGAGCACCTCAAGGCTCACAAGCACGATCACCACAGCCGCCGTGGGCTGCTCCTGCTCGTCGGGCGCCGTCGCCGGCTGCTCGGCTACCTGCAGAAGGTCGACATCAACCGCTACCGCGCGCTCATCGAGCGCCTCGGCCTGCGTCGCTGACCGACCCGCACCAGCCCGGACCGTGTCGGTCCGGGCTGGTCCTGCGTCGGCCCCGGACCGAGACGGTCCGGGGCGGCACGGGACCGCACGACCCGCACCACCTGCACGACCAGCTCAACCACCGCGCCGACCCCGCTCGTCCGGTCCTCGGTAGTGGCTCCCGGAACCTGTGTCCGGGAACCACGGTCGAAGACCGTCTGGGGGCAGGGCGGCGCCTTCGAGAACAAGGAGGGCACCCGTGGAGGGTCCCGAGATCCAGTTCGCCGAGGCCACGATCGACAACGGTCGCTTCGGCACCCGCACCGTCCGCTTCGAGACCGGCCGGCTGGCCAAGCAGGCCGCCGGCGCTGCCGTCGCGTACCTCGACGACGACACGATGCTCCTGTCGGCCACGACGGCCGGCAAGCACCCGCGCGAGGGCTTCGACTTCTTCCCGCTGACGGTCGACGTCGAGGAGCGGCAGTACGCCGCAGGCAAGATCCCCGGCTCGTTCTTCCGCCGCGAGGGCCGTCCCTCGACCGAGGCGATCCTCGCCTGCCGGCTCATCGACCGCCCGCTGCGCCCCCTGTTCGTCAAGGGCCTGCGCAACGAGGTCCAGGTCGTCGTGACCGTCCTGTCCATCAACCCGGACGACTCCTACGACGTCCTGGCGATCAACGCGGCGTCGATGTCGACCCAGCTCTCGGGCCTGCCGTTCTCCGGCCCGATCGCCGCGACGCGCCTCGCGCTCGTCGACGGCCAGTGGGTCGCCTTCCCGCGCTACTCCGAGCGCGAGCGCTCGACGTTCGACATCGTCGTCGCCGGTCGCGTCGTCGGTGACGACGTCGCCATCGCGATGATCGAGGCGGACGCCCCCGAGGGTGCGTGGAACCTCATCCACGGCGGCGGCGGTACCGCGCCGACCGAGGAGATCGTCACGCAGGGCATCGAGGCGGCCAAGCCGTTCATCCGTGCCCTCGTCGAGGCGCAGCAGCAGCTCGCCGCGTCGAACGCCAAGGAGACCCGGGTCTTCCCGACGTTCCCCGACTACCAGCCCGACGCGCTCGCCGCCGTCGAGCAGGCCGCCACGGCGCGCCTGTCCGAGGCGCTGACGATCGCCGACAAGCAGCAGCGTGAGGCTCGTCTCGACGAGATCAAGGCTGAGGTCCAGGGCGAGCTCGCCGGCCAGTTCGAGGGTCGCGAGAAGGAGATCTCCGGCGCGTACCGGTCCGTGCAGAAGGCGCTCATCCGCCAGCGGATCCTCACCGACGGCTTCCGCATCGACGGCCGCGGCCTGCGCGACATCCGCACGCTCTCGGCCGAGGTCGAGGTGCTGCCCCGCACGCACGGCTCGGCGCTGTTCGAGCGCGGCGAGACGCAGATCCTCGGCGTCACGACGCTGAACATGCTCCGCATGGAGCAGCAGATCGACTCGCTCTCCCCGGAGACGCGCAAGCGGTACATGCACCACTACAACTTCCCGCCGTTCTCCACGGGCGAGACGGGCCGCGTCGGCTCGCCGAAGCGCCGTGAGATCGGCCACGGCGCGCTCGCCGAGCGCGCCATCGTCCCGGTCCTGCCGGCGCGCGAGGACTTCCCCTACGCGATCCGTCAGGTCTCCGAGGCGCTGGGCTCCAACGGCTCGACCTCGATGGGCTCGGTCTGCGCCGCGACGCTGTCGCTGCTCAACGCCGGTGTCCCGCTGCGCGCCCCCGTCGCGGGCATCGCGATGGGCCTCGTGTCCGACACGGTCGACGGTGAGACCCGCTACGCGGCCCTCACCGACATCCTCGGGGCCGAGGACGCCTTCGGCGACATGGACTTCAAGGTCGCCGGCACGCGGGAGTTCGTCACCGCGATCCAGCTCGACACCAAGCTCGACGGCATCCCGGCGTCGGTCCTGGCCGGTGCGCTGACGCAGGCGAAGGAGGCTCGCCTGGCGATCCTCGACGTCATCGCCGAGGCCATCGACGTCCCGGACGAGATGAGCCCGTTCGCACCGCGCGTCATCTCGGTGAAGGTGCCGGTCGACAAGATCGGCGAGGTCATCGGCCCGAAGGGCAAGATGATCAACCAGATCCAGGAGGAGACCGGCGCCGACATCTCCATCGAGGACGACGGCACGGTCTACATCGGCGCCACCGACGGACCGTCGGCGGAGGCCGCGCGGGCCGCGATCAACGCGATCGCGAACCCGCACATGCCCGAGATCGGCGAGCGCTTCGTCGGCACCGTGGTGAAGACGACGACGTTCGGCGCGTTCATCTCGCTCTCGCCGGGCAAGGACGGGCTGCTGCACATCTCGCAGATCCGCAAGCTCGTCGGCGGCAAGCGCGTCGAGAACGTCGAGGACGTCCTGGCGATCGGCCAGAAGGTCCAGGTCGAGATCGGTGAGATCGACCCGCGCGGCAAGCTGTCGCTGCACGCGGTGCTCGACGAGGCGCAGACCGAGGGCGAGCAGGCCGCCGAGCCGGCGACCACCGACGCCTGACGTGCCGCAGATCCTCCCGCTCGTCGCACCCGGCTCACCGGGTGCGGACCTCGTCGTCGGGCAGGACGGTGGTGCCGCCGTGCGGCGCACCGTCCTGCCCGGGGGCGTCCGGGTCCTGACCGAGCACATGCCCGGCCTGCGCTCCGCCACCGTCGGGGCGTGGGTCGGCGTGGGCTCGCGGGACGAGACGTCGGGCCACTTCGGCTCGACGCACTTCCTCGAGCACCTGCTGTTCAAGGGCACCGCGCGGCGCTCGGCGATGGACATCGCGGAGGCCTTCGACGCCGTGGGCGGCGAGGCGAACGCCGCGACCGGCAAGGAGCACACCTGCTACTACGCGCGGGTGCTCGACACCGACGTGCCCATGGCCGTCGACGTCATCGCCGACATGGTGACGTCGGCGCGGCTCGACGCCGACGAGCTCGAGACCGAGCGCGGCGTCATCCTCGAAGAGCTCGCGATGAACGACGACGACCCGTCGGACGTCGCGCACGAGCAGTTCGCGACCGCCGTGTTCGGCGACACCCCGCTGGGGCGTCCGATCGGCGGCACTCCGCACGCGATCCGGTCCGTGCCCCGCGACGCGGTGTGGGAGCACTACCGGCAGCACTACCGCCCGGAGACGCTCGTCGTCACCGCGGCGGGCGGCGTCGACCACGACGCGCTGTGCGCCCAGGTGGCGGCCGCGCTCGCGGACGGCGGCTGGGAGCTCCCGGCGGCTGCCGCGCCCGCGTCGCGTCGCGCGGCCGGCGCCCCCGGCGGCACGGCCCAGGGCGTCGAGCTCACCGTCCGGCGGCCCACCGAGCAGGCCAACGTCATCATCGGCGGCACCTGCCTGAACGCCACCGACGAGCGCCGCTTCGTGCTCTCGGTCCTCAACGCCGCCCTCGGCGGCGGCATGTCCTCGCGCCTCTTCCAGGAGATCCGCGAGAAGCGCGGCCTGGCGTACTCGACGTACTCGTTCGCGAGCGGGCACGCCGAGACCGGGATGTTCGGCCTCTACGCGGGGTGCACGCCGGCCAAGGTGGACGAGGTCACGGCGCTGATGGTGGTCGAGCTCGAGCGCATGGCGCAGGACCCGATGGGCGAGGCGGAGCTCGCCCGCAGCATCGGTCAGCTGTGCGGTGGCCTGGTGCTCGGCATGGAGGACACCGGCTCGCGCATGAGCCGGCTCGGCAAGGCCGAGCTCGTGCACGGTGAGCTGCTCGACATCGACGAGTCGCTCGCGCGGATCCGCGCGGTGACCGCGCGCGAGGTCCAGGACCTCGCCGGGGACCTCGCGGCCGCGCCGCGCAGCGTCGTGCGCGTCGGACCCTTCGGGGACTGACGCTCCGGTGCCGCCGGGGGCCCCCGCGGGGGCCCGCCGGGAGGCCCGCGCGGGCGGCGGCGCCGCCCGCGCGCCAGCGTGCGAGCAGCGTGCCGAGCTGCCAGCCGAGGTCCTCGGCCGAGCGCTCCGGGGCGGGCGCTGCGGCG
>NZ_JACSQV010000014.1:137194-140111 GCF_014836445.1 Cellulomonas avistercoris | reverse complement strand
GTCCAGGCCCGCCGCTCCTTCGGGTCCCGGCGTGCCGACCGGGCGACCGGGCGGCCGGCGGCGGCGGCACGTCGCACGCGTCGTGGGGCTGCTGGTCGTGCTCGCGCTGGTCGCGTGGCCGGTCGGCCTGCTCGTCTGGGCCAACGGGCTGCTGCGCCACGTCCCCGCCCTGTCCAGCGCTCCGGGGACCCCGGGCACGACGTACCTGCTGGCCGGTTCCGACGCCCGCGGCGACGACGGCGGGATCGGCGAGGACGGGACCGAGGGGCAGCGCACCGACACGATCCTGCTGCTGCACGTCCCGCAGGACGGCCCGACCGCGATGATCTCGCTGCCGCGGGACACGTACGTCGACGTCCCGGGGTACGGCCCGGCGAAGCTGAACTCCGCGTTCGCGTGGGGCGGTGCGCCGCTGCTGGTGCAGACGGTCGAGGGCCTCACGGGGCTCACGATCGACCACTACGCCGAGATCGGCATGGGCGGCGTCGCGCACCTGGTCGACGCCGTCGGCGGCGTGAACCTCTGCTACGACGGTGACGTCGACGACCCGGACTCCGGCATGGTGTGGAGCGCGGGCTGCCACGACGTCGACGGGACGGCCGCGCTCGCGTTCGCGCGCATGCGCAAGGCGGACCCGCTGGGCGACGTGGGCCGCGCGCTGCGCCAGCGTCAGCTGATCGGTGCCGTGATGGGCAAGGTCAGCCCGCGCTCGCTCGCGCTCGACCCCGGTGCGCAGGTTGCCCTGGTCGAGGCGGGCACGGGCGCCCTGACGTTCGACGAGAAGGCCGATGTGCTCGACGTCGCACGGCTCGCCCTCGCGTTCCGCGACGCGAACGGGGAGAAGGGCATCACCGGGACGCCGCCGATCGCCAGCATGGACTACCGCCCGGGCGGCATCGGGTCCACCGTGCTGCTCGACCCCGACCTCACGCCCGGCTTCTTCACGGCCGTCCGCGACGGCTCGCTGCCGCCCGGGCCCGTGGGCGGGGCGCCCGGCTCGTAGTCCGGACGGCCGGGCGACGGATCAGGCCGAGAACCCGATGGATGGACGCGCCGCCCGGGCGCGCAGCCGCTCACCCTTGAGGTCCGCCTGGGCCCGCAGACCGTCCTGGAACCGGGACATCTCCTCGCGCAGACGCGCCGCGTCGGGACCCGCGCCGGACGCGAGGATGCGGACGGCCAGCAGCCCGGCGTTGCGCGCACCACCCACCGAGACCGTGGCCACGGGCACGCCTGCGGGCATCTGGACGATGGACAGCAGGGAGTCCATCCCGTCGAGGTGGGCCAGCGGCACCGGGACGCCGATCACCGGCAGCGGCGTGACCGCCGCGAGCATGCCCGGCAGGTGCGCCGCTCCCCCGGCACCCGCGACGATCACCCGCAGCCCGCGCTCGGCCGCGTCGCGCCCGTAGGCGACCATCTTGTCGGGCTGCCGGTGCGCCGAGACGACGTCGACCTCGGCGGCGACGCCGAACTCCGCCAGTGCCTCCGCCGCCGCCTGCATCACGGGCCAGTCGGAGTCCGACCCCATGACGACGCCGACCAGGGGTGCCTCGCTCATCTCGTGCCTCCGTCGTCGGTGCTCTCGGTGGTCTCGTTGCTGACCGTGCTCTCGCCGCGCAGCCGTGCGACCGCCGCGCGCGCTCGCGCACGGACGTCCTCGAGGTCGTCGCCGGACACGTTGACGTGCCCCAGCTTGCGCCCCGGACGCACGGCCTTGCCGTACAGGTGGACCTTGACCCCGGGATCGGCACCGAGCACGTCGCCCAGCGCGTCGGTCGGGTCGTCGAGCGCGCTGCCGAGGAGGTTGACCATGACGGTCCACCGCGCGACGGGTGCGACGTCGCCCAGCGGGAGGTCGAGCACCGCGCGCAGGTGCTGCTCGAACTGGCTGGTCACCGCCCCGTCGATCGTCCAGTGCCCCGAGTTGTGGGGTCGCATGGCGAGCTCGTTGACGAGCACGCGGGGCGCGCCGCCGTCGGGGCCCGGCACCTCGAAGAGCTCGACGGCCAGCACCCCGGTCACGTCCAGACCCTCCGCGACCGTCAGGGCGATCCGCTCGGCCTGTGCTGCGGTCTGCGGGTGCAGGTCCGGCGCGGGCGCGACGACCTCGGCACACACGCCGTCGCGCTGCACCGACTCGACGACGGGCCACACGGCGCAACGGCCCGACGGGGTGCGCGCGACCAGGACCGCGAGCTCGCGGCGGAACGGGACGAGCTCCTCGGCCAGCAGCGCGGGCCCGGTGCCGTCGGCGGCGGCCGCGCACCACGCGAGCACGTCGTCGGGCAGCGGTCCCGCGCCGACGACGCGCACGCCCTTGCCGTCGTACCCGCCCCGGGTCGTCTTGACGACCGCCCGGCCGCCGTCGACGGCGCGGAAGCGCTCGAGGTCGCCGAGGTCGCCGACCGGCGACCACCGCGGGCACGGCACACCCAGATCGGTGAGGCGCCGTCGCATCACCGACTTGTCCTGCGCGTGCAGCAGCGCCGCCGCCCCCGGGTGCACCGGCACGCCGCGGGCCGCGACCGCCTCCAGGACGGGCGTCGGGACGTGCTCGTGCTCGAAGGTGAGCACGTCGGCGCCCTCGACGAGCGCGAGGACCGCCCCCACGTCCGAGGCAGCACCGACGGGTGCGTCGGCGACGGCCTGGGCCGCCGAGGCGCCCGGAGCCTCGACCAGGACGCGCAGGTGGAGCCCCAGGGCGGTCGCGGGGCCCGCCATCATGCGGGCGAGCTGCCCGCCGCCGACGACGGCCACGGTCGGAGGTGTCACGGGCGTCGAGAGTAGCCGCTCCCGCGCGGGCGTCCGCGACCGTCCCGCGTCACGGGACCGAGGCCTGGATCAGGCGCCCCTCACCGCTGACCGTCAGCACGCCGTCGGCCCCCCGCCCGCACCCCCCCCGGCCCCCCCCCCC
>NZ_JACSQV010000014.1:127954-137184 GCF_014836445.1 Cellulomonas avistercoris | reverse complement strand
CCGGCAGCACGCCGGCGGCCGCCGGCACGACCGCCGCGCGGCCGGCGGTCAGCTCCAGCTCCTCGCCCGAGGCGGCCCGCAGCCGCACCGAGCCGTCCAGGCACAGAGCGACCCGGGGGCCGATGCTCGGCAGACGGCACGCACGGGCCGGGGTCACGTCGGTGACCGACAGCTCGAAGTCGTCGACCGGGACGTAGTACACGTCCGTCGCGTCGTAGACGTGCTCGGGCGCGATGCGGATCGGCGGGGCGGCGACGCAGTCCACGGCCCGCAGCAGCTCGGGGATGTCGACGTGCTTGGAGGTCAGACCCGCCCGCAGCACGTTGTCGGAGTTCGCCATGATCTCGACGGCCGTGCCGTCGAGGTACGCGTGCACGGCGCCGGCGGGGACGAACAGGGCCTCGCCGGGATGCAGCGTCACGGGGTTGAGCAGCACCGCGGTCACGGCGCCCGGGTCGCCCGGGTAGGCGCGCTCGAGCAGGTCGACGGCGCGGTCGGTGCGCGGCGAGGGCGAGCCGGAGCGCAGCCGCGCCCGGAACTCCTCCGCGAGCTCCGTGACCTCGCGGGGCGTCGGGCGGGTCCCCTCGCCGACCAGCCGGGTGAAGGCCTCCTGCACGCCCGTCGGGCTGGGGTCCGCCGTGACCGTCTTGTGGAGCTGGCGCGCCACGGGGTGGGACAGGCCGCGCAGGATCTCCGCGGTCCGGCGCGGGGCGCGGAAGCCCACCAGCGCCTCGAACGGCGTGAGCGCGTAGACGAGCTCGGGCTTGTGGTTGCGGTCGCGGTAGGACCGGCGCGGGTCGTCCAGCGGGACGCCGCGGGCGTCCTCGCGCGCGTAGCCGTCCTGCGCGAGCTCGACGCTGGGGTGCACCTGGAGGGACAGGGGCCGCGCGGCGGCGATGACCTTGAGCAGGAACGGCAGCTGGGCACCGAAGCGCGACGCCACGTCCGCGCCGAGCAGCACCCCCGGCCGGCTCGCGATGGCCGCGTGCAGCGACTCGCGGCCGTCACCGGTCAGGTGCGACGACGAGGACGGGTGCCCGCCGAACCACGCCTCCGCGACCGGGTCCTGGCCGGGCGCGAGGCCCAGCAGCTCCGGGATCGCGGTGGTCGACCCCCAGGCGTAGCCCTGGAGCGCCGGCTCGAGACCCTGCACGCTGCTCTCCACCTCTCGTGGTCCGGAAGATCCTGCTCGGCAGCCTAACGGGAGATGGCGGTGAGCACGGCCCGCGGTGGCCCTTTCATCCGGATGTCACCACCGGCGGTCACGCCGGACGGAGACGACCGCGCCGCGCGGCAGGACGACGTCGGGCCGCAACGACGCCGGCACGCCCGAGAGGAAGAGCGCGAACACCGCGGGACGGCGCTGCGCGAGCTCGAGCCGACCGCCGTCCGCGCTCGCGAGGTCCCGTGCGAGCGCGAGGCCCAGGCCCGTGCCGGCGCCCGAGGTGACGTCACGCTCGAAGATGCGCGGCGCGAGGTCGTCCGGGACTCCCTCGCCCTCGTCCCCCACCTCCACGACGACGGCGCGCGACGGGCCGCCGGCGCGCGAGCGCACGGTCGTGGTGCCCGCGCCGTGCTTGAGGGAGTTCTCGATGAGCGTCGCCAGCACCTGGGCCAGCGCACCGGGCGTGGCGAGCACCTGCGTGGCGGGGTCGACGTCGACGACGAGGCGGCGGCCGGCCGCCGCGAAGGTCGGCGCCCACTCCTCCTCCTGCTGGTGCGCGACCTCGCGCAGGGAGATGGCCTCGGTGGTGCCGCCCTGGGCACGGCGCGACCCGGCGAGCAGGTCGTCGACGACGCGCACGAGGCGCTCGACCTGCTCGAGCGCGATGCGGGCCTCCTCGCGGACCTCGTCCTCGCCCGCGGTCAGCATGATCTCCTCGAGCCGCATCGACAGTGCCGTCAGGGGCGTGCGCAGCTGGTGCGAGGCGTCCGACGCGAACTGCCGCTCCGCCGCGAGACGGCCCGCCATCCGGTCGGCGCTGCGCGCGAGCTCGGCAGCCACCAGGTCGATCTCCTCGACGCCGGACGGCTCGAGCTGGGGCCGGACCTGGCCGGACCCGAGCTGCTCGGCGGAGGCCGCGAGGTACACCAGCGGTGCCGCGAGCCGGTTGGCCTGCCAGATCGCCATGGCGATCCCGGCGGCGAAGGCCACGACCGCGGCGACCACGACGAGCGCGATGACCTGGGTCGACATCCAGAAGACGTCCCACCAGGAGACGTACAGGAGCACCGTCGCACCGGAGTCGGAGGTGGTCTGGACCGTGAGCCGCCGCTGGTCGAGCGTGGGACCGGCCCGGTACGTCTCACCGTCGGGCGTCCGCACGACGACCGTCGACCGCAGCCCGCCGCCCGGACCGCTGGCGGCGTCGCCACCGGTGTAGGGCTCGAGCATGCGGTCGGACAGCGCGATCTCCTGCTCGACGCGGAAGTCGACCGTGCGGGCGACGGACTGGGCACGGACCTCGAGCCCGTACAGCGCGTTCTCCCGCACGAGCTGCGCACCGAGGAACGCGAGCGGGAAGCCGAGCAGGACCACCGCGACCGTGACGGCGGCGATCGTCGCCTGCAGGACGCGACGGCGCACGCGTCAGGCCTTGTCGAGCGGCCCCGCCGCCGCGTCCGGCGCCGCTGCGGCGGCGTCGGCGGCGCTGCCGGTCTCGAAGCGGAAGCCCATGCCCCGCACAGTCGAGATGTACCGGGGCGCGTTCGCGTCGTCGCCGAGCTTGCGGCGCAGCCACGACACGTGCATGTCCAGCGTCTTGGTCGAGCCCGTCGGGTCGGACCCCCAGACCTCGCGCATGAGCGTCTCGCGCGACACGACCGTGCCGGCGGCCGCCACGAGCACACGGAGCAGGTCGAACTCCTTGGCCGTCAGGTGGAGCTCGCGCTCGCCCTGGAAGGCGCGGTGCGCCGCGACGTCGACGCGCACGTTCTGCGCGTGCAGCTCGTCCTCGTCGGCCGGGTCGCCCACGGTGCGGCGCAGCAGCGCGCGGACGCGTGCCAGCAGCTCGGCGAGACGGAACGGCTTGGTGACGTAGTCGTCGGCGCCGGCGTCGAGCCCGACGACCAGGTCGACCTCGTCGGCCCGCGCGGTCAGCACCAGCACCGGCGTCGTGAGGCCCTGGCTGCGGATCGCCCGGGCGACGTCGAGCCCGTCCATGTCGGGCAGGCCGAGGTCGAGCACCACCAGGTCGGCGCTCGCCGCACCGTCGATCGCGCCTTGACCCGTGCCTTGCACGCGCACGTCGTAACCTTCACGCCCCAGTGCCCGTGCCAAAGGCTCGGCAATCGCGGGGTCGTCCTCCGCCAGCAGCACCTGCGTCATTCGGCCATGCTAGGTCACGAACTCCCCCCGACCGCCAGCCCTCGGTCCCGGACGCGCCGCGAGGTCCTCGTTCGTCGCGCACGGCGCGGCGGCACGCGCCCGCCCCTGCTCCCCCGGGTGGACCGAACCCCCCGCCACGTCCACCCGCGGGTGCACGCCGACGCCCCGCACCGCACCTACGCTCAGGGGATGTCGTGGTGGGACCGGTTGTGGCAGTGGGAGGACACCCATCGCCAGGGAGTCGACGTCACGCTCGCCGTGCTCCTCGCGCTCGCACTGGTCCCGGTGTCCATCGCCGTCGTGAGCACGCAGGCGTCCGGCGCCGTCGTGGTGCTCGTGTCGTTGTGCGTCGTCGGCGTCGTCGCGCCGGTGGCCTGGCGCCGCACGCGCCCGGCGGCGGCGGTCACGGTCGTGTACACGTGCGCGCTGCTGCACGTCGTCGCCGGCTTCCCGGTGCTGCCCGTCGACGTCGTCGTGCCGTTCGCCCTGTACTCGGTCGCGCTGCACGGTCCGCGCTGGGCCCACCGCACCGGCATCGTCGCCGCGATGGTGGGCTCGTTCGTCGTCGCCGCCGCCCTCGTCATGCCGTACGACAGGGCCGTCGCGGTGATGGTCATGGTGCTCATCGCCAGCATCTTCCTGGTCGCCTGGGCGTTCGGCCTCGTGCGCCGCAGCCGTCGCGAGCACCTCGAGGCCCTCGTGGACCGTGCGCAGCGGCTCGAGGTCGAGCGCGACCAGCAGGCGATCATCGCGACGGCGGCGGAGCGCTCGCGCATCGCGCGGGAGATGCACGACATCGTGGCGCACAGCCTCTCCGTGATCATCGCGCAGGCGGACGGCGGCCGGTACGCCGCCGTCCAGGACCCCGAGGCCGCGACCCGCTCGCTCGGCACCATCGCCGAGACGGGACGCGCCGCGCTGACGGACATGCGCCGCCTGCTGGGCGTGCTGCGCGAGGCTCCGTCGCCCGGCGTCCCGGGGCGCGCCGGAGCGGGCGGGGCCGGAGCCGACGGGCAGACGGGGAACGCCGGCACGGCGGGTGTCGCCACCACCACCCCGCAGCCGGCCGTGGAGGACATCGAGCAGCTCGTCGCGCAGGTGCGCGCGAGCGGGATGCGGGTGTCGTTCGTCCGCCTGGGCACGCCCCGGCACCTGCCGCCCGGCGCCGGGCTGACCGTCTACCGCATCGCGCAGGAGTCCCTGACGAACGTCCTCAAGCACGCGGGACCCGACCCGGGCGTCACCGTCCTGCTGCAGTGGCAGCCCACGTCGGTGACGCTCGAGGTCAGCGACGACGGACGCGGCGCGGCCGCCGACACCGACGGCCTCGGCCAGGGACTGGTGGGGATGCGCGAGCGCGCCACCATGTTCGGCGGCACGGTGACCGCCGGCCCGCGCCCCGGGGGCGGCTTCCGCGTCCGCGCCACGCTCCCGACCCCCGGTTCGGGTACCGCACCGGTCCCCGACGCCCTCGACACCGCCACGCGCGCACCCGCACCGACCCACGACCCAGCCGGAGGACGACTCCCGTGACCACCCCGCTCCCCGACGACGCGATGATCCGCATCGCCCTCGTCGACGACCAGCAGCTCGTCCGCGCCGGGTTCCGCATGGTCATCGACTCCCAGCCCGACCTCGAGGTCGTGCTCGAGGCCGGTGACGGCGCCCAGGCCGTGCGCGCCCTGGACCCGGCGGCGCGGACCGCGACCGCCCCCGTCGACGTCGTCCTCATGGACGTGCGCATGCCGACCATGGACGGTCTCGAGGCGACCGAGCGCATCGTCTCGCGCGCGACGCCGGACGCCCCGGCGCCCAAGGTCATCGTCCTGACGACCTTCGACCTCGACGAGTACGTCCTGGCGGCGATCCGGGCCGGTGCCAGCGGGTTCCTGCTCAAGGACGCCCCGCCGGAGGAGATGCTCGGCGCGATCCGCACCGTGCACCGCGGGGACGCCGTGATCGCGCCGTCGAGCACGCGCCGCCTGCTCGAGCACCTGGTCACGGCCCTGCCCGACGACGCACCGGCGGTCAGCGACCACCCCGCGCACCAGGCGGTCGCGCAGCTCACGGAGCGTGAGCGCGAGGTGCTGGTCCTCATGGCGCGCGGCCGCTCCAACACCGAGATCGGGCAGGACCTGTACGTCGCCGAGGCGACCGTCAAGACGCACGTCGGGCGCATCCTGGCGAAGCTCGGGGCGCGCGACCGCGTCCAGGCCGTCGTCGTCGCCTACGAGGCCGGGCTGGTGCGCGCGGGGTCCTGACGCGACCTGCGGGGGACGCGCCGGTCGGCGGGCCTGCGGCCTGGGGATGACGTCGGGGGCACGGCGACCCACCCACGGCCGGACGCGGGACCCGGGTGCGGCGCGCGAGGCTGGGGCCACCCCCTTCGAGACAGGAGCACCCGTTGCACACCTCCCCCCGCCCTGCCGACCCGACCGCGGTCGACGCGGCCGCACCGGCGTCCCGCGCCCGCGCGCTGACCAAGGTCTACGGGACCGGAGCCGCTGCGGTCCGCGCGCTCGACGCCGTGGACGTCGACTTCGCCTCGGGGGCGTTCACCGCGATCATGGGCCCGTCCGGCTCGGGCAAGTCGACGCTGATGCACCTGCTCGCCGGCCTCGACGACGCCACGTCGGGCACCGTGCACCTGGGCACCACCGAGATCACGTCGCTCGGCGACGACGCGCTGACGCGGCTGCGGCGCGACCGCATCGGCTTCGTCTTCCAGTCGTTCAACCTGCTGCCGATGCTCACCGCCGAGCAGAACGTGCTGCTTCCCCTCGACCTCGCGGGGCGTGCACCGGACCGCGCCTGGCTCGACACGCTGGTGGCCACGCTGGGGCTGCAGGCACGCATGACGCACCGGCCGAGCGAGCTCTCCGGCGGGCAGCAGCAGCGGGTCGCCATCGCGCGCGCCCTGATCGCCCAGCCCGAGGTGGTCTTCGCGGACGAGCCCACGGGCAACCTGGACTCCCGCTCGGGCGCGGAGGTCCTGAGCTTCCTGCGGCGCTCGGTGCGCGAGCTGGGACGCACCGTCATCATGGTCACGCACGACCCGACCGCCGCCGCCTACGCCGACCGCGTGCTGCTGCTCGCCGACGGCCGGATCGCCGGCGACATCGCCGACCCGAGCCCCGAGTCCGTCCTGGCGGGCCTCGAGGGCCTGCGGGTGCTCGAGGCGCCGGCCGGCACCCCGACGGGTGCGACGCCGGTCGTCGACGTCACCGCAGGGGGTCGTCGCTGATGCTGCGGCTCACCCTCGCCCAGATGCGTCGCAGCCTGGGCCGCCTCGTCGCTGCCGGGATCGCGATCCTGCTCGGGTCGGCGTTCGTCACCGCGACGCTGACCGCGGGCGACGTGATCACGCGCGGCGGCTACGACGCCATGACTGCCGCGTACGGCACCGCCGACCTCATCGTCCCGCCCGCGGACGCGCCCGTGTCGGAGGTCCTCGCCACCGCGCGGGCCGTGCCCGGGGTCACCGCCGCCGACCCGCTCCTGATGGGCTGGGGGACCTTCGAGAGCGGACGGCGCGCGGTCAACGAGACCCTGGTCTCCGCCCCGTCCACGCCGTCGCTCGGCTCGCTCGAGGTCGTCGAGGGCCGCGTGCCCACGTCCGCGACGGAGGTGGCCCTGCCCCCCGCGTCCGCCGAGCGGCTGGGCGTCGGCGTCGGTGACACCCTCCAGGCCCGGTGGTACGTGTGGCCCGAGGAGCCGGTCGAGCAGGCCACGGCGGAGGCGGCGGACGAGGACGCGGAGGCCGGTGACGCGGCCCCGGCGGACGACGACGTCCAGGAGCTGACGGGCGACGTCGTGCTCGTCGGGCTTGTCGAGGACCCGAACAACGCGTGGTCCCGCTACGGCGGGGCCGGCCTGGCGACCGTCGAGGCGATCACGCTGTGGAGCGGCGCGACGGACCCCGACGACTTCGGGTCGTCGAACGTGCTCGTCGAGGTCGACGGCGACGTCGAGACGGTGCGCGCGGCGCTGACGCAGGAGCTCGCGGGGGCCGACGTCCTGACGCGCGACGAGGCCGCCGCCCGGGCGGTCGAGCAGTGGGGCGGCGGCAACGTCATCGTCATGGTCGTGCTCGGTTTCGCCGCCGTGGCGATGCTGGTCGCGGCGCTGGTGATCGCGAACACCTTCCAGGTGATCGTCGCGCAGCGCACCCGCATGCTCGCGCTGCTGCGCTGCGTCGGCGCGCGGCGCGGTCAGCTGCGCACGGCGGTCCTGCTCGAGGCAGGCATCCTCGGCGTCGTCTCCGGCGTCGCGGGCGTCGTGACGGGGCTCGCCCTGGCCCAGGGTGCGCTCAGCGTGCTGTCGCGGACCCAGGACGGCGTACCGCTGCCCACGACCGTCACCCCGACGTTCGGCAACGTGCTGGTGCCCGTGCTGGTGGCGGTGCTCGTGACGGTCGGCGCCGCGCTGGTGCCCGCCCGCGCGGCGACGCGCGTCTCCCCCGTGGCGGCGCTGCGTCCCGCCGACGCACCGTCGGTCCGCGCACGGCCCGGGCGGGTCCGCCTGGTGCTCTCGCTGCTGCTCACCGTGGGCGGGTTCGTCGCCCTGGCGGGCGGGGTCGCGCTCGCCCGCGCCGGCATCGCGGTGGACGCGATGCTGCCGCTCGCGATCGGGGTGCTCGGCGGCGGGACGTCCTTCGTCGGCCTGCTCGTCGGCTCGCCGCTGTGGGTCCCGAAGGTCGTCTCGGCCCTCGGTCGGCCGGTGGCCGCCCTCAGCACCAGCGCACGCCTGGCGGCGGCGAACACGCTGCGCAACCCCCGACGCACGTCGGCGACCAGCACCGCGCTGGTCATCGGCGTCACGCTGGTCGTGATGATGAGCACGGGAGCCGTGTCCGCGCAGCAGTCGCTCGCGACCGAGTTCGACGAGCGGGGACCCGTCGACCTGCTGGTGCTCGGGACGCCCGGCGAGGCGCTCGACGCGGCCGGCCGGGACGGCGTCGCCACCCTGGACGGCGTCGAGACCGTCGCGGTCTCGAGCGTCGCGGACGTCGAGACGGCCGACGGCCGCGCGACCGAGGTCCTCGTCCTCGACGCCGCCGACGCGGGCGTGCTGCGCGACGACACCGCCGCCGAGGCCCTCGCCGACGGCCGCAGCGTCGTGCCGCGCTGGTGGTCGGGCGACGTGGTGCGCATGGAGCTGCAGGCGGCGGACACCGCGGTGCTCGACGTGCTGGCACGGGGCGGTGACCGGGCGCTGCTGACGCCGCAGGCGGCGCAGTCGCTCGGGATCGACGAGGCACCGTCCGCGCTGCTGGTCCGGCTGACCCCGGGCGCCGACGCGAGGACCGTGCTGGGCGACGTGCGGGACGTCGTGGGCGACGACTCGGTGCGCGTCGAGAGTGCGGCGGCCGAGCGGCAGAGCGACGAGCAGATCATCGACGTGGTGCTGGCGATCGTCATCGGCCTGCTGGGCGTGGCCGTCATGATCGCGCTCATCGGGGTCGCGAACACGCTGTCGCTGTCGGTCATCGAGCGACGCCGGGAGTCGGCGACGCTGCGTGCCGTCGGCCTGTCGCGACGCGGGCTGCGGTGGATGCTCGCGACCGAGGGGATGCTCATCGCCGGCGTGGGTGCGCTGATCGGCGCGGTGCTCGGCCTGGTGTACGGGTGGGCGGGTGCCGCCACCGTCTTCGGGCCCGTGAGCGAGGTGCGCCTGTCGGTGCCGTGGGTGCAGCTGGGCGGGGTGCTGCTGGTCGCGCTGGTCGCGGGCTTCGTCGCCTCGGTCCTGCCGGCGCGTGCGGCCGCCCGCACACCTCCCGTCGCCGCGCTCGGCGTCGACTGACAGCCACGGCCGCGGAGCGGTGCGGAGGAGGGCCCGCCGTCCCGTCGAGCCGACCACAGACCCGGGGGGGGGGGGGGGGGGGGCCCCCCCCCCCCCCCCC
>NZ_JACSQV010000014.1:29485-127944 GCF_014836445.1 Cellulomonas avistercoris | reverse complement strand
GGAGGTGTCACCCACACCTCCCGGCCCCGGGACGTCACGGCGCACCCCGCGGGGCGGATGCTCCCGGGGTGCGCCTCACGCTGCCGTCCCCCGTCCTGCCCCGCCGGCACCTCGACCTCGAGGTGGAGGTCGGGCTGCCGGCCGGTGACCTGCGGCGCCGGCTCGCGGTGCTCACCGGGGACACCCGCTGGGCGGCACCGCGAGCGCGCCTGGAGGTCGCGGGGCACGTCCTCGACGACGAGCACCCCGCGGGGGCGCCCCCGCTCCTCCCCGGCGCCCACCTGGGGCCCGGGCCGGCGCCGCACCACGACGTCGACGCGGCCGTGGCCGCGGGGACCCACGTGGCCGTGCTCACCGGCCCGGGTGCCGGACGCCTGCTGCCGCTGGTCGACGGCGCGCGCCGGCACCTGCGCCTGCCGCCACAGGTGGGTGTCGAGGTGCGTCGCCGCGGCACCCGCACCACGGTCCGGACCACCGGTCCGCGCCGGACGACGGCGGTCGACCTGGGTCCCGCTCGGCGCCGCGGGCGGTCCCGCCGGTCGACGGTCGGGCGCCTGCCACGCCGCTGGCCCGCGCACGCGGACCTCCGGGTCGGCCCGACGCGGCTGAGGCTGCGCGAGGCGGTCGGCGACGAGCGACCCCGTCCCGGCCGCAGGCCACGGGTGCCGCCGTGGGCGTGGACCGCCCTCGCATCGTCGGCCGCTGCGCTCGCCCTGGCCGTCGCACTGCGTCAGCCGCTGCTCCTGCTCACGGCCGCCACGGGCCTCGTCGGGCTCCTCGGCGTGCGGGGGGCCCGCGCACCGCAGGTCCGTCCACCGGCGGGCGTCACGACCGTCGCGCCGGCCTCGGACGTCGCGCTGCTGCGCCTGACGACGGGTCTGCGGCTGCGCGACCTCACCGCGCCCGTCCCGGGCGACGACGCGCCGTGGCCGCCCGACGCCACCCTCGCGCTGGTCGGGCCGCGCAGCTCGACCCTGGGCGCCGCTCGCGCCCTCGTCCTGCGCACGCTCGGTGCGGGTGCGCCGGTCCGCCTCGTGCTGCGGACCGGTGCCGCGGCGGACTGGGCCTGGACGCGCTGGTGGGATCCCGACGCCCGCCTGCCGGCGGCCGAGGACGACGACGTCCTGGTGGTCGCGGACGGCAGCGACACCACGCTGGCGTCGTGGCGCCTGGCCGTGCCGCGCGCCCGGCTCCTGCTGGTGGTGCCGCCGGGCTCGTCCCCGCCGGCCTGGGCGTCCACGGTCCTGCGCACCGACGACCGCACGCCGCCGGGTCCCGCCGCCCTCGAGCAGGTGGACCCGGACGTGGCCGACGCGCAGGCACGGTCGGCCGCCGCTCTGGGCTGGCTGCTGTCCGCGCACGGCACCTCGGCGGTGCGAGCTCCCGCGCCGGCCCCGGCGCTGGGAGACCTGCCCGGCGTGCCACCGCCCGACGCGGCAGCCGTCGCGTCGTCCTGGAGCCGTCCGGACGGCCCCGGCACGCTGGCCGCACCCGTGGGCACCGGGGCGGGCGGCAGGCCCGTCGTCCTCGACCTGCTGCAGGACGGGCCGCACGCGCTCGTCGCGGGCACGACGGGCGCCGGCAAGTCCGAGCTGCTGACGACCGCCGTGCTCGGGCTCGCGCTGAGCACCCCCCCGTCCCGCCTCGCCGTGCTGCTGGTGGACTTCAAGGGCGGCACGGGCCTGGGCCCGCTCGCGCGGCTGCCGCACGTCGTCGACCACGTCCACGACCTCGACGTCGCCGCGGCCCGGCGCACGCTCGCGGGGCTCCGGGCGGAGCTGCGCCGCCGCGAGCGCCTGCTCGCCGCCGCGGGCTGCACCGACGTCGCCGACCTGGACCGCGCGGGCGCCGCGCCGCCCGCCCGCCTGCTCGTGGGCGTCGACGAGCTGCGGGCGCGCGTCGACGACCTGCCCGAGGCCGCCGCCGCGCTCGCGCGCCTCGCGGCGCAGGGCCGCGCGCTGGGCATGCACCTGCTGCTCGCGACGCAGCGTCCGGCCGGTGCGGTGCCCGCTGACCTGCGCGCGAACGTCGGCCTGCGCATCGCGCTGCGCGTCGCCGACGAGGACGACTCGCGCGACGTCGTGGGGTGCGGGGGCCCCCCCCCCCGCGACGCCGCCCACCCCGGCAGCGCGCTGGTCCGGACCGGCGCCCGGCCCGTGACGCCCCTGCAGGTGGCGCGCGCGCGGCACCGGCGCACGGCGCCGCCGGTCCGCATCGTGCCCTCCGTCCCGGTGCCGCGTGCCACGGCCTGGCGCGTCATGGGGCCGCCCGACGACGACGTCGCCGCCTGGGTGACCGCGTGTCGTGAGGCGGCACGGGACCTCCCGGGTACGGGTGTGCCCTGGACGCGCGCGCTGCCGGACCGCGTCACCGCGGACGAGGTGGGCGCCGGGGCGGACGCCGACGGCCTGCTCGTCGCCGTGGCCGACGTCCCCGACGAGCAGCGCCGTGCACCCGTGCGGTGGGGGCCGGGGCACGGCCACCTCCTCGTGCTCGGCGGGCCGCGCTCGGGGCGGTCCACGGCGCTGCTCACCGTCGGCAGGCACGCGCTGCTGGACCGTGCGCACGTGCACACCGTGGGCCTGCCGGGCGACGCCGTCCGGCATCTGCGCGAGGCGGCGGGACCGCTCCTGGGCACGACGCTCCCGCTCGACGACGTGCACCGCGCGCTGCTGCTGCTCGACCGCCTCGCGACGCGCCGCGAGGCGGCGGGGACGGTCGTGCTCCTGCTCGACGGGCTCGACGCCCTGCTGGACGCCCTCGCGACGCACGCGCGGGGCGTCGGCGTCGACCTGCTCACGGCGTTGCTGCGCCACCCGCCCGCCGGCGTGCGCGTGGCGGCGGCGGGACCGGTCGTGCCGGCCCTGTCGCGCCTGGCGGGCACCTTCGGGCTGCGGCTCGTCCTGCCGGTGCCCGACCCCTCGCTCGACGCGCAGGCCGGGGTCCCGCACGGTCTGCTCGGCCCGCGGACCGCCCCGGGGCGCGCCGTGGTGTCCAGCACGCAGGGAGCCCTCGTGTGCCAGGTCGTGCTGCCGGCACCCGCCGCCGACCGCCCGACCACCGCCCCGGGCGACCACGTGAGGGCGGCGCTGCGGCTCGGCGTCGTGCCCGAGCTGGCCACGCCGCCGTCCGGTCCGATCCCCGCGGGCGGCTGGATCCCTCTCGGCGTCGGGGGTGACGGTCCAGGACCGGTCGAGGTGGACCCGGGCCGACCGCTCGTCGTCACCGGCGCACCGGGAACCGGGCGTACGACGGCCCTGCGCACGCTCGCCCACGGCTGGGCAGCGACCGGGCACGACGTGCTCGTCGTGACACCGGCCGCAGGTCCGGCACGCGTGGGCGACGACTGGGCCGGCCGGGCCGTGCCACCGTCGGACGCTCTCGCGCACCTGGACCGGGCCGCCCGGCGGTCCCCCGGGCGACCCGGCCCCACCGCTCTCCTGGTGGACGACGTCGACCTGCTCGAGCGCGACGCGCCGGAGGTGGCGGAGCGCGTCGGACGGCTGCTCGAGCCCGCGTCGCACGGGATCCGCGTGGTCGCGCTGTCCACCACGAGCGAGCACGCCGCCGCGGGCTGGCGCGGCCCGGTCGCCACGGCGCTGCGCGCGCGCCAGCTGCTCGTGCTCGACGCGCACGGCCCCGCCGCGGCCGACCTGCTGGGTCCGGGTTCCGCGCTGCACGCGGACCCCCGGGCACGGCCCGCGGGTCGCGGCGTGCTGCGCCGGGACCGCGAGCTCGTCCGCGTCCAGGTGCACCGCACTCCCGCGCCGCGCCCCGTGCCGGGCGTGGCGTGACGGGACCTGCCGAGGGCGTCAGGCCCCCGGTTCGCGCCCTCGGGAGGTGGCGGCCAGGACGCGCGGGGTCAGGACGGCGACCGCGACGACCAGCGCGACGACGGCGGGCACGGCGGCCCAGGGACCACCCCCCGACGACCACCACGTCGCGGCCGTGACCAGGAGGAACGCCTGCGCGGTCAGCACGGGGCCCCGCCCCCACCGGCGCCCGGACCACAGGGCGCGCGCCGCCTGCACGAGGAGCGCCGCGGTCCCGAGGGCCAGCGCGCACAGGAAGACGACCTGCCCGGCGTCGCCGCCCTGCACGAGTGCCGCCACGCCCGCGACCACGGCGACCACCAAAGCCGTCGCCTCCAGCAGGACCAGCGCGCACGCGACGGCCAGCATCGTCGGGCGCCCGCCGGGGCCAGGATGCGGCGGGCCGGACCCGCCGGGACCGTCGACCGGCTCGGGGCCGGGGGGCGTGCTGCGCATGGCACGACCCTAGGCGGCGTCGCGCCCTGGGTCCCCCGCTGCGTGCGCCGGCGTGCGCAGGGCGCGGCACCGCGCGGGCTCGCCACGCCCATACCAGAGCCGCGACGGTGCTACGACCACGCGACGCCACCGGAGCACCGTGCACGACGCCGCGGGCCCGGCGGCCCCGCGAGGTGAAGCGCGTCACGCCGTCGCCGCGCGCGCCCCGCGTGACCGACGACACCCCGCATCCCGACATCCCGCACCCAGTGATCTCCCAGGTCAGCGGCATGGCACGGCGCTCGACCCGCTGACCTGGACGTTCGACCCGAACGTCGCGCCCGGATCCTGGGCGGCGCGTCGGGTGCGGCGGACGAGGAGGCAAGACGTGTGATGAACGCCTCAGTCGTTATGCACATGAAACGTTGCCGTAACCCTTGTGCGCCGCCGCCCCGGGTGTGACTCTTGGTGCAGCACGTTTCCCCCACCATTGATCCCATGCATTGTCGCGCGCGCTCCTCCGGGCGTGCAGACATGCGTGTGCCAAGGAGATTCCCCATGGATTGGCGTCACCGCGCAGCCTGCCTCGACGAGGACCCCGAGCTGTTCTTCCCCATCGGGAACACGGGTCCTGCGCTGCAGCAGATCGAGGAGGCGAAGGCTGTCTGCCGTCGCTGCGACGTCGTCGACACGTGCCTCAAGTGGGCCATCGAGACGGGCCAGGACGCCGGCGTCTGGGGCGGGCTGTCCGAGGACGAGCGCCGCGCACTGAAGCGCCGCACCGCCCGCCAGCGCCGCGCCAGCTGACACCGAGCACTGACCGGCGACGACCGCCGACCACCCCGACGGGGCCGCCGACCACGGCGGCCCCGTCGTCGTCTCCGAGTGACCGCCCTCGCGCCGAGTGACCGCCCTCGCGGCGAGTGAGCGCCCTCGCGGCGGACCACCCCGCGGGCGCGCCGCGAGGGCGCGTCGTCACGCGACGGTCGCGGCGTCCCTCCCCTGGCGCAGCTGGGCCTCGATGACGACGGACGTCCCGCCGCCCTCGCGCGCGAGCCACGAGATCGACCCGCCGAGCTCGTTGCGGACGAGCGTCGAGACGATCTGGGTGCCCAGCCCGGTGCCCTCACCCTTGCCCTCCGGCACGCCGCCGCCGTCGTCGGCGACCTCGACGCGCAGCCGGTTGCCCTCGCGCTCCACCACGATCTCCACCGTGCCCTGGTCGCGGCCGGCCAGACCGTGCTCGACCGCGTTCGTCACGAGCTCGGTGAGGATGAGCGCCAGCGCCGTCGCGTCCTCCGCCGGCACCGCGCCGAACGAGCCGCGGACCGTGGTGCGCACGTGCGCGCCCGCGGTCGCGACGTCCGCCGCCAGGCGCAGGCTCCGACCGACGAGGTCGTCGAAGGGCACGCTCTCGTCGAGGGTCTGGGAGAGGGTCTCGTGGACGAGCGCGATCGTCGCGACACGTCGCATCGCCTCGGCGAGCGCGTCGCGCGCCTCGGGCGAGCTCATGCGACGCGACTGGAGCCGCAGGAGCGCGGCGACGGTCTGCAGGTTGTTCTTCACCCGGTGGTGGATCTCGCGGATCGTCGCGTCCTTGGTGATGAGCTCGCGCTCGCGCCGCCGCAGCTCGGAGACGTCGCGGCACAGCAGGACCGCCCCCGTGCGCTGACCGCGCTCGGTGAGCGGGACCGCGCGCAGCGAGAGCGCCACACCGCGCGCCTCGACGTCCACGCGCCACGGCGCTCGGCCCATGAGCACCAGCGGCATCGACTCGTCCACCGTCGCGTTCTGCTCGATGAGGTCCGACGTCACCTCGATCAGCGACCTGCCGACGAGGTCGCCCAGGACGCCGAGGCGGTGGAAGCAGGACAGCGCGTTCGGGCTCGCGTACAGCACCTCGCCCTCACCGTTGAGGCGCACCAGGCCGTCGCCCACGCGCGGCGCGCCGCGGCGGGGACCCGTCGGCGCGTCGGGCGCGGGGAACTCGCCGCGCGCGACCATCCCCACCAGGTCGTCGGCCGCCTCGACGTAGTTCAGCTCGAGCCGCGACGGCGTGCGCGCGCCGCCCAGGTTCGTCTGGCGCGCGAGCACGGCGATCGACCTGCCGCCGCGCACCACGGGGACCGCCTCCTCGCGCACCGCGTACGAGCCGAACCAGCGCGGCTCGCGCGAACGCTGCGGAGCCTGCTCCTCGAGCGCCCGGCGCAGCTGGGAGACCTGCCCCTCGGGCGGGCGGGAGCCCACGACGTCGTCGTAGTGCACGGTGGCCCCGGTCGACGGCCGGCACTGCGCCACCGCCACGAAGTCACCGTCCGGCGTCGGCAGCCACAGCACCAGGTCGGCGAACGCCAGGTCGGACACGACCTGCCAGTCGCCGACCAGGAGGTGCAACCACTCCACGTCGGCGGGGTCGAGCGCACCATGACGCGTGACGAGGTCGCTCAGCGTGGACACACGCCCAGGGTACGCAGCGGCGGCTACGCTCGAGGACGACGGACGCCTTGCGGGCGGTCGCCCGTCGATGGTCCGCGCGGCCGCTCGGACCGGAGTACACCACCCCGGGGGGTCAGCGGTGCAGCTGCACGTGACGATCGACCTGCCGACCGACGTGCGCGGTGCGGCCCACCTGCTGGCCGACCCGGCGTACGTCCACGCGAAGGTGCGCGCCTCGGGCGCCGTCGACGAGCAGGTCGACGTGTCCGGCACCGCGGCGGGCGCCTTCACCGTGACGACGCGCCGCGCCGTGCCGACGTCACAGATCCCCGCGCACCTGCACGCGCTGGTCGGCGCGCGGATCGACGTGCGCCAGGTCGAGGCCTGGGAGGCAGCAGCCGCGGACGGCTCCCGCTCGGGGACCGTCGTCGTCGAGATCGCCGGGGCACCGGTGCGCGTCACGGGACGCACGTCGCTGGTGGCCACCGGGCCCGACGCGTCGCGCGTCACCTACGAGGGCGAGGTCCGTGCCGCCGTCCCGCTGTTCGCGAGCGCGGTGGAGGAGGCCGCGGGCGCGGCCGTGCGGGCAGCGCTGCGCGAGGAGCAGTCCGTGGCCGCCCGGTGGCTCGCAGGCGCGGACGGCACACCGACGGTCGGGCCGGCAGCTCCCTGAACCCGTCGCGGGACGGCGCACCGCCACAGGGCGGTGCGCCCTCCCGTGCGCGCCCGACGCCCCATTCGTCGGGGTATGGGCCCAGCCGAGACGCGGCCGACCAGCCGCCCCGGCGCGGCCGCACGCCGGTCGCCTGAACGAGGCACGGGCAGGTCTCCGAGCCGTAACGATTGGATAACGTGGGAGGCGTGGGAAATGGCGCTGACCTGCGAGGACGTACGTGTGGGACCGCTACCACCACCCCATTGCGCCGCACCGTCCTTGACACCCGCCCATCTCCGGGACGAAGGTGTCCCGCAGTGCGTGGGAACGCTCCCGCGAGACTCATCCGGAAGCGCACCCATGCCGGGGCCCGAAAGCCCCAACGCGCGACGTCCGTCCGGCCCCACAGGCCGGGCGAGCGGCACGCGGACAAGGTGTACGGCGACGCAGCCGTCCGACTGACAAGGGAGTCATTGTGCGCAAGACCACACGCAAGGCGTGGGCGCTCGCAGCTGGTGTGACGAGCATTGCACTCGTCGCCACCGCCTGCTCCTCGAGCGACGACGCGGGCGAGGGTGACGAGACCGCGGACGGCGGCAACATCACCCTCACGGTCGCCACCTTCAACAAGTTCGGCTACACGGACGAGATGTTCGACCGCTACGAGGCCGAGCACCCGGGCGTCACGATCGAGCAGAAGGTCGCCGCGACGTCGAACGAGGCGCGCGAGAACCTCAACACGCGTCTCGCGGCCGGTTCCGGCACCGCCGACATCGAGGCCATCGAGGTCGACTGGCTGCCCGAGCTGATGCAGTTCCCCGACTACTTCGAGGACCTGGCGTCCCCCGACGTCGAGGGCCGCTGGCTCGACTGGAAGGTCGCCCAGGCCACCACGCCGGACGGCAAGCTCATCGGCTACGGCACCGACGTCGGCCCCGAGGGCATCGCCTACCGCGCCGACCTCTTCGAGGCCGCCGGCCTGCCGAGCGACCGCGAGTCCGTCGCCGAGCTCTTCGGTGGCGACGCCGCCACGTGGGACACGTTCTTCCAGGTCGGCAAGGACTACACGGCCAAGACGGGCAAGCCCTTCTTCGACTCCGCCAGCGCCGTCTACCAGGGCATGGTCAACCAGGAGGAGGCGGCCTACGAGGACCCCGACTCCGGTGACGTGATCGCGCTCGACAACCCGCGCATCAAGGCGATGTACGACCAGGTCACGTCCGCTGCGAAGACGGACAACATGTCCGCCCACTTCAGCCAGTGGAGCGACGACTGGACGAACTCGTTCCAGACGGACGGCTTCGCCGTCATGCTGGCTCCGGGCTGGATGCTCGGCGTCATCGCGGGCAACGCGGCCGGCGTCACCGGCTGGGACCTGGCCGACGTCTTCCCCGGCGGCTCGGGCAACTGGGGCGGCTCGTTCCTGACCGTTCCGTCGCAGGGCGAGAACGTCGAGGCCGCCAAGGAGCTGGCCGCGTGGCTGACCGCTCCTGAGCAGCAGATCGAGGCCTTCAACAACGAGGGCACGTTCCCGAGCCAGGTCGAGGCGCTCGAGTCCGACGAGATCAAGTCGGCGACCAACGAGTTCTTCAACAACGCGCCCGTCGGCGAGATCCTCGCCAACCGTGCCAAGGGCGTCGTCGTGCCCTTCAAGGGCCCGCAGTACTTCACGATCCAGGACGCGATCTCCAACGCGATCGTCGAGGTCGACGTCAACGGCGCCGACCCCGCCGCCCAGTGGGAGACCTTCGTCGGGGTGGTCCAGGGTCTCGGCTGACCTGACCTGACCTCAACGCTCCGGGGCCGGGTCGGTGGTGACCGCCACCGACCCGGCCCCGTCCGCGTCGCCCCTGAGTCTCCGGAGGACCCTCATGGCCACCTCGACCACGCAGCCGCGCGCCGGGCGCCGGCTGCCTGACTCCCCGCGCGAACCGCGCCGCGTCGGCTTCAGCCAGAAGCTGGGCCGCTGGGACGTCAAGGTCTCGCCCTACCTGTACATCTCGCCGTTCTTCATCCTGTTCGGCCTCACCGGGCTCTTCCCGCTGGCCTACACCGCGTACGTCTCGGTGTACGACTGGCACCTGCTCGGTGGCCAGGGTGAGTTCGTCGGCTTCGAGAACTTCGCCTTCGTCTTCCAGGAGCCGAACTTCTGGAAGGGCCTGCGCAACACCTTCAGCATCTTCCTGCTGTCGACGGTCCCCCAGCTCATGGTGGCGATCGTGCTCGCGGCGATCCTCGACGCGAACCTGCGTGCCAGGACGTTCTGGCGCATGGGCGTGCTGGTGCCCTACGTCATCGCCCCCGTGGCCGTCTCGCTCATCTTCGGCAAGGTCTTCGCCGACCAGTCCGGTCTCGCGAACGCCGTGCTCGGGATCGTGGGCATCGACCCGATCAAGTGGCACGGCGCCGTGCTGCCGTCGCACTTCGCGGTCGCCACCATGGTCAACTTCCGGTGGACCGGCTACAACACGCTGATCCTGCTCGCAGCGATGCAGGCCGTGCCGCGGGAGCTCTACGAGGCCGCCGTCATCGACGGCGCCGCCCGCGTGCGGCAGTTCTTCTCGATCACGATCCCCCAGATCCGCCCGACCCTGATCTTCGTCGTCATCACGTCGACCATCGGTGGCCTGCAGATCTTCGACGAGCCGCGCATGTTCGACCAGCTCGGGCAGGGCGGTCCCGGTCGGCAGTGGATGACCGTGACCATGTACATCTACGAGCTCGGCTTCGGCAACCAGAAGAGCTTCGGACGAGCGGCCGCTGTCGCGTGGGTGCTGTTCCTCATCATCCTCGCCGTGGGCATGCTCAACTTCTGGCTCACCCGCCGCATCGCGTCGGACGCGACGCCGAAGGAACCACGACGGAAGAAGGTCAAGCGATGAGCGCGCCCTCGGTCCCCTACATCCGGCAGACCGCCGGTGCCGGCGCCGCGCGAGCGGCGAACCGTTCGCGGGGGTACGGCTCGGAGCGTCGGCCGGGCTGGGTCACCTACACGCTGCTGGTGCTCGCGATCCTCGTGTTCGTGTCGCCGATCTACTACGCGTTCCTGCTGGCGAGCTCGGACGCCACGACCATCGCGCAGAACCCGATCCCGTCGCTCATCCCCGGCAGCAACTTCTTCCACAACGCATCCGAGGTGCTGAACGCGGACATCAACTTCTGGAAGGCGCTGACGAACTCGATCATCGTGGCCGTCATCACCTCGGTGTCGGTCGTGCTGTTCTCGACGCTCGCCGGCTTCTCCTTCGCGAAGCTGCGGTTCCGCGGGCGGTCCGGCCTGCTGCTGTTCGTCATCGCCACCACGGCGGTGCCGACACAGCTGGGCATCGTCCCGCTGTTCATCGTCATGGCGGAGCTGCACTGGCTCGGCAAGCTGGTCGCGGTCATCGTGCCCGGCCTGGTCACGGCGTTCGGCGTCTTCTGGATGACGCAGTACCTCGAGTCCGCGCTCCCCTACGAGCTGATCGAGGCGGCGCGGGTCGACGGCGCCTCCATGATCCGCACGTTCTGGAGCATCGCCCTGCCGGCCGCGCGGCCCGCCGCGATCATGCTCGGTCTGTTCGCGTTCGTCGGCTCGTGGACGAACTTCTTCTGGCCGTTCATCGTCCTCGGCTCGACGAACCCGACCCTGCCCGTGGCTCTCCAGCTGCTGCAGGCCACGTACTTCGTCGACATGTCCCTGGTCATGGCGGGCGTCGTGCTCTCGGCGATCCCGCTGCTGCTGCTGTTCGTGGTCGCCGGGCGTCAGCTCGTCGCGGGCATCATGGCAGGGGCGGTCAAGGGCTGACACCGCACGTCGTGCCTGGTCGGGGGGGCCCCCCGCCCCCCCCCCCCCCCCCCCCCCCCCCCCCCCCCCCCCCCCCCCCCCCCCCCACCCCGGGACCGCACGGTCCGCAGGTACCCTCACGTCGTGCGGCGCGAGAGTCCTGGCCAGATGAACGTTCATGCTGCCTCAGTGCAGCCACAGAGGGGATGACCAACGGTGGTCGACAACTTCTCGCTCCGCACCGACCCGTCGCGGCCGGCCGCGCCCACCCTCGAGCAGGTCGCCGAGCGCGCCGGCGTCTCGCGCTCGACGGCGTCGCGCGCGATCAACGGCGGGCTCCGGGTCTCCCCCGAGGCGCTCTCGGCCGTCGAGGCCGCCGTCGCCGACCTGGGCTACACGCCCAACCGCGCCGCGCGCTCCCTCGTGACCCGCCGCACGGACTCGATCGCTCTGGTCGTGCCCGAGCCGGACGAGCGCGTGCTGTCGGACCCCTTCTTCGCGGGCACGCTCAACGGGTTGAGCACGTCGCTCGCCGACTCCGACATCCAGGTCGTCCTCGTCATCGCCCGCCCGGGCGAGAGCGAGCGGACCATCCGCTACCTGCGCAACGGGCACGTCGACGGGGCGATCGTGGTGTCGCACCACCGGGACGACGAGCTCGACCGTGCGCTGCTCGCCTCGCGCGTCCCGAACGTCTTCGTCGGTCGCCCGCTGTCGGCGTCGGACGAGGACGTCCAGTACGTCGACACCGACAACACCGAGGGCGGGCGGCTCGCGACGCAGCACCTCATCGACCGTGGCTGCCGACGCGTGGCCACGATCGCGGGGCCGCAGGACATGTCCGCCGGCATCGACCGGCTCGCCGGGTGGCGCCTCGCGATGGCCGCCTCGGACCTCGACCAGTCCGCGGTCGTCCACGGGGACTTCACCATCACGTCGGGCGCGCACGCCGCGCGCGACCTGCTCACCCGCTTCCCCGACGTCGACGGGATCTTCATCGCCTCCGACCTCATGGCGACCGGAGCCCTCGGCGTGCTCGCCGAGCTCGGGCGCGAGGTGCCCGGTGACGTGGCGATCGTCGGCTACGACAACCTCGGGGTGGCCGCGACCACCACGCCGCCGCTGACGAGCGTCATCCAGCCCGTCGTCGCCATGGCGCGTGCCGCCGGCGCCCGGCTGCTCGACCAGCTGCACGGGGCCCCCGGCGCCGAGCCGCTCATCTTCGCCCCCGAGCTCGTGGTGCGCGCGTCCGCCTGATCCGTCCGCGGGCGGCACCCAGCAATGGCGGGCTCTGACCCCAGTGCTGTCACGCCTTGACAGCACGGGTGACGTCGCGTCAGGGTGGGTCCGGCGTCGCACGACGGGGTGCGGCGCCCCCGTCAGCGCTCGGCGGGAGCCGAGAGGGGACGCGATGCTCCGCACCACCCGCCACGCGCGCCACGCCGCCGTCCCGGCCACACGGCACGAGCGGCTGCACGCGGCGCGCGGCATGCGCGCCCGTCGCCGCGTCACGACCGCGCTGGCGGTCGCGGCGGTCGTGGCGACCACGCTGCCGAGCGCTGCTACCGCGCGCGACGCCGGCGCGGCCCGGTCGGCCGCCACGAGCACGGACCGGAGCGTCGCGGCCCCGCCGGCCGCGGCCCCGGACGCCGTCACGACGCCGGCCGGCACCGAGGACGCCGAGGTCTGGTGCGACTACCTCTCGTCGTACTACCTGGCGTTCCCGTCGCCGTGGACCGCCCGCGTGATCAACTGCCGCTCCACCAGCCTGTTCGTCGCCCCCGTCCGCTCCGACGGGTCGCTCGGGACGTGCGTCCTGGTGCCCGCGCGTCACAGCCGTCACCTCGGCGGCAACGTCGTCAGGTGGGTGACGGACACTCGGCTCTGCTGACGGGTGGCGGGCTGGTCGACGTGCCAGGGTGAGGTATGGGCCACCCCTCGACCACGACCACGGACGGCACGGCCGTCCACCCGCACCCCGACCCGGACACCGCCCCCCTGGCGACCGCGCAGGCACAGCTGAGGCGTGCGGTCGAGATCCTGGGGTACGGCGAGGACCTGCACGAGGTGCTCGCGACCCCGCGCCGCGAGCTGCGCGTCGCCGTGCCGCTGCGGCGCGACGACGGTCGCGTCCAGGTCTTCACCGGCTACCGCGTGCAGCACAACATCTCGCGCGGACCCGGCAAGGGTGGACTGCGCTACGCGCTCGGCGTCGACATCGACGAGGTCCGCGCGCTCGCCATGTGGATGACGTGGAAGTGCGCCGTCGTCGACGTCCCCTACGGCGGTGCGAAGGGAGGCGTCACGGTCGACCCGCACGCGCACTCGACCGGTGAGCTCGAGCGCATCACCCGCCGCTACACGAGTGAGATCATGCCCATGATCGGCCCCGAGCGGGACATCATGGCGCCCGACATCGGGACGAACGAGCAGACCATGGCCTGGGTCATGGACACGTACTCGGTCAACCGCGGGTACACGATCCCGGCGGTGACCACGGGCAAGCCGCTCGCGGTCGGTGGGTCGCTCGGACGCCCGACGGCCACGTCGCAGGGCGTGGTCCACACCGCGCGCGCGGCGCTGCGGGCCGACGGCGTCGAGCTGTCCGAGGTCCGTGCGGCCGTGCAGGGGTTCGGCAAGGTCGGGTCGCACACCGCCAGGCTCCTGCACGAGGCCGGCAGCCGCGTCGTCGCGGTCAGCGACGAGCACGGGGGCGTGCGACGGGACGACGGGCTCGACCTGCCGGCGCTGCTGGAGCACGTCGCCAGCACGGGATCCGTGACCGGGTTCCCGGACGCCGACCCGCTGAGCAACGAGGAGCTCCTGGCGCTGGACGTCGACCTGCTCGTGCCGGCCGCCGTCGAGGGCGTCCTGGACGGCGAGACGGCCCAGCACGTCAAGGCGCGATGGGTGGTGGAGGGCGCCAACGGACCCACCACGAGCGAGGGCGACCGGGTGCTCGCGGAACGGGGCGTCGTGGTGGTGCCCGACGTCCTGGCGAACGCCGGCGGGGTCGTGGTCAGCTACTTCGAGTGGGTGCAGGCCAACCAGGCGTACTGGTGGACCGAGGGCGAGATCGCCGAGCGGCTCGAGCAGCGCATGCTCGCGAGCCACGCCGCGGTCGCCGCGCTCGCGCGGGCCGAGTCGGTGACGCTGCGGGAGGCCGCCATGACGATCGGCGTCCGCCGGGTGGCGGAGGCGCACCTGATCCGCGGCCTCTACCCCTGAGCAGGGCTCTCCCCCACGGCAGGGACGTCGGGCGCGCGCACGAGCTCGAGGACCCGTCCACCGGGCGTCCGCAGCGCGAAGGTGTCGCGCTCGGGCGTCACGTGCCCGCTGTCCTGCAGCACGCCGAGGACGGTCCGCTCGGTGGCCGTCGCCGCCGGCGGACCGGCCATGAGCGTGGCGACGACCGGCCCGAACGTCAGCGCCGTGCCGTCGAGCCGCCACGTCCCGCGCACGCGGTTCACCCCCGCGTAGCCGAACACCATGCCGTCACCGTCGAAGGTGAGCCACGGCGGGCCCTGCAGGCCGTCGGCGAGGGGCGCGCCGTCGCAGCGCACGACCCGCCACGTGCCGTGCAGCCACGGGGCGTCCGGGACCGCCCCCGCGGGGTCGGCGAAGGTCGGCCGGTCGTGCCCGTCGTCGCGCATGCTCGATCATGGCACCTGGAGCCTCAGGCGCGCGGCAGGAGCTGCGCCCACTCCTCGAGCTCGACGCGCGGCCCCGTGTAGAAGGGGACCTCCTCGCGGACGTGCAGGCGCGCCTGCGTCGCCCGCAGGTCACGCATGAGGTCGACGATGCGGTGCAGCTCGGGCGCCTCGAACGCGAGCACCCACTCGTAGTCGCCCAGCGCGAACGACGAGACGGTGTTGGCGCGCACGTCGGCGTAGTCGCGCGCGGCCGCGCCGTGCTCGTGGAGCATCTGCCGCCGCTCGTCGTCCGGCAGGACGTACCACTCGTACGACCGCACGAACGGGTAGACGCACACGTAGTCGCCCGCGGGCTCCCCGGCGAGGAAGGCCGGGACGTGGGCCCGGTTGAACTCCGCGGGACGGTGCAGGCCGACGACGGACCAGACGGGTGTCAGCACCTCGCCGAGCGCGCTCGCGCGCAGCCGGTGATAGGCGCCCTGGACCTGCTCGACGGTCTCGGCGTGCCACCAGACCATGAGGTCGGCGTCCGCGCGCAGCCCCGCGACGTCGTACCACCCGCGCACGACGAGCCCGGGGTCGGACGCGACCGCACGCAGCGCGTCGGCGACGACGTCCGCACGCTCCGCCGCGTCGGCGGGCAGCGGGCCGTCGACGGCGAACACCGACCACATCGTGTAGCGGATGGTCGTGTTGAGCGCATCGGGGTCGGTCGGGTGGGCGGTCGCGTGCGTGGTCACAAGAGCTCCGTCATCGGGTGGGCAGCAGGTCGGGTGGGGTCAGGACCAGGGGTCGACCGAGCACGCGGCCGGGCGGCCCGAGTCGACGCCCTCGCGCATCCGGCAGCACCCCGGCACGCAGACCGAGCGGAACGCGGGCAGGTCGCCCGCCGTCGCCTCGGCAGGCCGGGGCGCACCGGCGTCGTCGGCCCGGGCGATCGCGGCGCGCTCGAGCAGCAGGTCGACCAGGCCGCGCACGAAGGGCTCGCGCACGCCCACGGAGTCGGCCCGCACGGCGGTCATGCCCAGCTCGTGCGCCGTGGCGAGCGCCTCGGTGTCGAGGTCGAACGCGACCTCCATGTGGTCGGACACGAAGCCGATCGGCGACAGCACGACCGACGTCGTGCCCGCCGCCGCGAGCGCCTCGAGGTGGTCGTTGACGTCGGGCTCGAGCCACGGCTGGCTGGGCGGGCCCGAGCGCGAGCAGAAGGCCAGGTCCCACTCGACCGGGCGGCCGAGACGCTGCCCGGCCGCTGCGGCGACGGTGCGGGCGACGTCGAGGTGCTGCTCGCGGTACGACGCGCCGGCGACGGCCGACGCGGCCTCCATCGTGTCCGGGATCGAGTGCGTCACGAAGACGAGGCGGGGCCACGCGGCGTCGGCGGACGTCGCCCCGTACGCCTCGACGACCGCGTCCACGTTGGCCTGGACGAAGCCCGGGTGGTTGAAGTAGGAGCGTGCCTTGTCGACGACGAGCGGCTCGCCGTCCGGGGTCGCCACCGCGTCCAGCGCCGCCCAGAGGTCCTCGCGGTACTGCCGGCAGCCGGAGTACGACGAGTACGCCGACGTCACGAGCGCGACGATGCGGTGCGCACCGGCGGCACGCGCCTCGGCCAGCGCGTCGCGCGTGTACGGCTCCCAGTTGCGGTTGCCCCACACGACGGGGACGTCGAGACCGCGCCGCGCCAGCTCGGCCTGCAGGGCGGCCCGCAGCGCGAGGTTCTGCTCGTTGATCGGGCTGCGTCCGCCGAAGTGGTGGTAGTGCTCCGCGACCTCGGCCAGTCGCTCGTCGGGGATGTTCTTGCCCGCGGTCACGTTGCGCAGGAACGGCAGGACGTCGTCGGGGCCGTTCGGGCCGCCGAAGGAGAACAGCAGGACGGCGTCGTACGGCGCCAGGCCCGCCGTGCCGGCGTCCGGCGTCGGGTCGGTCGAGGGGGGCGTCACGAGAGGCACCGTCCGATCATCCCACCGCGCCCGCGGGACGCCCTGCGGTGGCCGGCCGCCCGGCACGTGACGTTGTCGGGACGGTCTGTCACCTCCTGCACGCCGGCGCCTCACCCGTTCGGTGGGCTCCGCGTGCGCCCTTCCGGGGACGGCTCTACCGTCGTCGTGGCGCGCGGTCCGCGTGCCGAGCCGCGAGGAACCGGAGCCCCTACCGATGAGCAAGCCGTGACGCGCGCCGGGCGGCACGCCGCGCCCGAGCTGGCGCATCGCTACGTCCTGGGCGAACGACTCGGCGAGGGCGGATCGGCACAGGTGTACCGGGCGGTGGACACCCGGCTGGACCGTCCCGTCGCGATCAAGCTCTTCCGCCTGGCGGGCGCCGACCCGGCGCAGGTGCGGCGGTACGCGCAGGAGGCGCGCGTGCTCGCCGAGCTGTCCCACCCCTCGCTCGTGGCCCTGCTCGACGTCGGCGCGGACGTCGCACCGGGCACCGGGCCCGTCGCGTTCCTGGTCATGGAGCTCGTCGAGGGCCGCACGCTGCGCGAGCTCGTCGCGGACGGCCCGCTCGACGCCGCCACGACGGCGGACATCGGGCACCAGCTCGCGCAGGGCCTCGCCCACGCGCACCGTGCCGGCGTCGTGCACCGCGACGTGAAGCCGTCGAACGTCCTGGTGGCGGACACGACCCCGGCTTCCGGCCGGCGCGACGCCCCGACCCTGCCCGTCGTGCTCGCGGACTTCGGCATCGCCGCGTCGGACGCCGCACCGCGCACGAGCCGCACGGACGACCGCGCGACGGCGAGCTACCAGAGCCCCGAGCAGGCGCTCGGGGAGCAGGCGGGGCCCGCGAGCGACATGTACTCGCTCGGGCTCGTCCTGCTCGAGTGCCTCACGGGCCGCCGCGCGTACCCCGGCGACCCGCTCACGGCGTCGCTGGCCCGGCTGCTGCACGGCCCGCAGATCGCCGACGACCTCGACCGCGACTTCGCCGCGCTGCTGCGCGCCATGACCCGCACCGACCCGGACCAGCGCCCCACCATGGTCGCCGCCGCCGCCGAGCTGCGCGGGCTCCGACGCCAGCGCGAGCGGGCGCTGCGCGTCTCCTGACCGCAGCGCGCACCACGCGACCCGTCTCCCCCGACGCCCTCAGCACAAGACGCTCAGCGCGAGACGCTCAGCACCTCCGGCTCAGCACCGGTGCGAGGCCCCCACGGGCCGCTGCGCGGGTGCCGTGCCGAGCGCGTCGGCGATCTCGTCGGCCCAGGCGGCGACGGCCGCCATGTCCCGGTGGTCGCCCTCGCGCGCACGGCCGCCGGCGATGATCGCGCGCTCGGTGAAGGACAGCAGCGAGCGGTCCAGACGCCCGCGGAAGCTGCGGTGCGCGCGGGCCCCGATCCGCTCGCGCAGGGCCGCCACCTCGAGAGGCGAGTTCGCGGAGTTGGCCGGCTGGGTGGCGAGGCCGGACGAGAACACCCAGACCGGCCGGGCGCGGAGCTCGTCGGCGCAGCGCTCCGCCAGGTCGCGCGCGGCGGGCAGCCAGTGCGCGGTGTAGACCGCCGATCCCAGCACCACCGCGTCGTGGTCCGCCACGCTCGTGACGTCCTCGGGCGCCCGCAGGTCGACCTCGTGACCCCGCTCACCCAGCCGACGCGCGATCACCTCGCCGATCTCCCACGTGCCCTGGTGGCGCGACGCCACCGTCAGCAGGATGCGCATCGTTCCTCCTCGCCGTCGTCCGGCGGGCGCCGTGCCCTCCGGGTTCCCATCGTCGCCGGGGCGGGGGGGCACGGCGTGGGCCGGAGGTCCCCGTGGCGTCGTCAGACCTCGGGCGGGTCGTCACCCGTGAGCGCGACGGGATCGGGAAGGTCGGCCTGCGCGAGACGCAGCCGGTCGCACAGCCGCTGGAGCGTCGCGAGCTCCTCGGCGTCGAGCGCACCGCCGACCAGGGCGTCGATCGAACGGGCGTGGCGCCGTCCGATCTCGCGCTGACGTCGCCGCCCGGCCTCCGTCAGCTGCACGACCTTGCCCCGCCGGTCGCCTGCGACCGGTCCGCGCCGGACCAGCCCCTCGGCCTCCAGCCGGTCGACGAGCCGCGACAGGCTGGGCTGCGTCAGGAGGCTCGACCCGGCCAGCTCGCGCAGGCGCAGCGCCCCGTCCTCGGCGAGCGACAGGGTGTAGAGCACGTCGTACTCGCGCATGCTCGTGCCGCCCCACACGTCGTGCCGTGCGAACCGCCGCACGAGCGTGACCTGGGCGCGGAACAGCGCCTCCCAGGCGGCCACCGACGCGCGGACGTCGACGTCGCTGCGCGGCGGACGGTCGGCCGGCGCCGCCGGTCCGAGGTCGTGGTCGGACATCACCCCGTCCCTCCTGCCCGCCACGGCGACGGGTGCCCGCCACCGGTCCTCGCCGGGACGAGGAGAGATCATGTCACCACACCGCGTCGAGGTCCGCCGCCCGCGGGCCGGCGGACTCCCGGCCGTCGCGGACGTGCCGTCCGCGCCGCCCGTGCCCGTCTAGGCTGGGGCGATGAGCGAGACGGGCACCACGTACCTGCTGGTCGACGGCGAGAACATCGACGCCACGCTCGGCTCCTCCATCCTCGGCGGACGACCGACGCCCGAGCAGCGACCTCGCTGGGAGCGGGTGCTGAGCTTCGCGCAGCAGACGTGGGACCAGCCGGTCAAGGCGCTGTTCTTCCTCAACGCGTCGAACGGCTCGCTGCCGATGTCCTTCGTGCAGGCGCTCACCGCGATCGGGTTCGTGCCGATCCCGCTGTCGGGCGAGTCGTACGAGAAGGTCGTCGACATCGGCATCAAGCGCACGCTCGAGGCGATCGCGGACCGCGAGGGCGACGTCCTGCTGGCGAGCCACGACGGCGACTTCGCGCCGGAGGTCGCCGAGCTGGTGGACGCGGGGCGCCGCGTGGGGCTGCTCGCGTTCCGGGAGTTCACGAGCCAGTCGCTCGCGGGCCTGACGGCCCGTGGCCTGCAGACGTTCGACCTCGAGAGCGACGTCGCGGCGTTCAACGTGCAGCTGCCGCGCCTGCGGATCATCCCCCTCGAGGAGTTCGACCCGCTGCGCTACCTGTGAGCCCACGACGGCCGCCCCGGGGACCCGGGTGCGGCCGTCGTCGGACGCCGGTGGCTCAGCCCTCGCCGAAGCCCTGGCTGAGCGCTGTGTCGATCGTGCCGCGCACGTGCTCGGCGTGGTAGCCGTCGGGTGCCATGAACTCGATGCCGTGGGCCGTGCCGGACACCTCGGTGACGATCGACGTCTTGTCGTTGCGCACGACGAGCGCGCTGTCGGCCGCCGGCACCTGGGGGTCGTCGGTCGAGGAGAAGACCTGCAGCGGGCCGGTGAACTGGTTGGCCTCGACGCGCGCGTCGACGTCGCCGTACTGGGCGGGCGGGCTCAGCGCGACGACGGCGACGGCGGACAGGTCGTCGGCCAGCCCCGCGGCCAGCGTGCCGCCGGCGGACGCGCCGACGAACGCCACGCGGTCCGCGCCCGTGGCCTTGAGCACGTCCAGCGCCGCCTGGAAGCCCGCCTGGCCCGACGCGCCCCAGTCGTACGTCGCGACGAGGTACCCGGCACCGGCGAGCCGGGCGACCTCCGCGGACCACTGGCAGACGTCGCCGTTCTCCTGCGGGGCGAACAGGACGCCGCGGTCGCCCGCACCGGCCCAGGCGACCGTGGTGGCACCCGCGTCCTGCCCGACGGTGGCGTAGGCGATGCCGTCGGAGAGGCACTCGGGAGGCTCGGCGGCCGCCAGGTCGACGGGGGCGCTGGCGAGCATCGTGGGTGTCTCGGCCGCGGTGGCCTGCGCGGGGTCGCCGGTCTGCGGCTCGGTGCCGGCGGAGCACGCGCCGAGCAGGCCGAGCGCGAGAGCGGCGACGACGGCCGACCTCACGTGCGCGCTCGTGGGACGGGGGGACACGGTGACGGGTTGCAGACGCACATGCGATTCCTAGGCGGTCGTCGGCGCGGGGACAAGACGCACGCGAGGCCGTAAACGTTTCACAGACCCTGTGCGTGACGACGCGCTAGCGTGTGCACCATGCCGACGCTGTTCACCCGCATCATCGACGGCCAGATCCCCGGACGCTTCGTGTGGGCGGACGAACGGGCGGTCGTCCTGCTCACGATCGCCCCGATCACCGACGGTCACGCGCTCGTCGTGCCGCGCGACGAGGTCGAGCAGCTGACGGACGCACCCGACGACCTGCTGGCCCACCTCGTCCAGGTCGCCAAGGCCGTCGGCCTCGCGCAGCGCGCCGCCTGGGACGCGCCGCGCGCCGCGCTCCTCGTGGCCGGCTTCGAGGTGCCGCACCTGCACCTGCACGTGCTGCCCGCGTGGGACGAGTCCGGCCTCGCGTTCGACCAGGCGCGCCACGACGTGCCCGAGGCCGAGCTCGACGCCGCCGCCGAGCGTCTGCGCGACGCGCTGCGCGCCGCCGGGCACGGCGACCACGTCCCCGCCGACGTCACCTCCCCCGCTCTCTGACCGCGTGGCCGGCACGCGCAGCACGCCGCCCACCGTCGACGTGGCGCCCGGCGCACGTCCCACGCTGCGTTCGCGGGTGCTCCGCGCGCACGGTGGCGCTCGCAGCAGCCTCGCGCCCGCCCTGCGCACGTTCCTGGCGACCGAGGCCGGCAGCGCGGCCGTGCTCCTCGTCGCGACGCTCGCTGCGCTCGTGTGGGCCAACTCCCCGTGGCGCGACACGTACACCGCCCTGTGGCACGCACCCGCGGGCGTCTTCGTCGGCGGTGCCGGCATCGAGATGGACCTGCAGCACTGGGTCAACGACCTCGCGATGGCCGTGTTCTTCGCCGTCGTGGGCCTCGAGATCAACCGCGAGCTCACGCGCGGCGAGCTGCGCGACCCCCGCGCGGTGGCCGTGCCCGCGTTCGGTGCGATCGGTGGGCTGCTCGTACCCGTCCTGGTCTACCTCGCGTTCAACGGCGGCACCGAGGCCGCGCACGGGTGGGGCGTCGTCATGTCGACCGACACCGCGTTCCTCGTGGGCGTCCTGGCGCTGTTCGGCCCCCGCTGCCCCGACCGGCTGCGCCTGTTCCTCCTGACCCTCGCGATCGTCGACGACATCGGCGCGATCGCGGCGATGGCCGTGTTCTACACCGACGACGTCGACCTGCGGGCGCTCGCGGCGGCCGCCGTCCTCGTGGCGGCCCTGGTCGTGCTGCGGCGCCGCGGCGTGTGGCGCCTGGCACCGTACGTCGCCGTCGGGCTCGCCCTGTGGGTGGCGGTGCTCGCGTCGGGCGTCCACGCGACGATCGCCGGCGTCCTCGTCGGACTGCTCGTGCCGACGTCGCTGCCCCACGAGCGACGCCGCCAGGCCGTCGCGGTGCACGCACGCCGGTTCCTGTCCGAGGGGGGCGCCGACCGCGAGCACGCCGCCGAGATCGCGGGCCGCGCGGCCGTGCCGACCGGTGACCGGCTGCAGCGCGCGCTGCACCCGTGGAGCGCGTTCGTGGTGGTCCCGCTCTTCGGCCTCGCCAACGCGGGCGTGCGCCTCGACCCGGCCACGCTCGCGGACGCGTTCTCGTCCCGCCTGACGGTCGGCGTGGCGGTCGCGCTGGTGCTCGGCAACGCCGTGGGCATCGCGGGTGCCGCGACGCTCGCCCTGCGCCTGGGGCTGGGCGACCTGCCCGGCCGCGTGCGCTGGGGCCACCTGATGGGCGGCGCCGTCCTGGCGGGCATCGGGTTCACCATCTCGCTGTTCATCGCGCAGCTCGCGTTCGACGACCCGGTGCTCCTGGAGCGGGCCAAGATCGGCGTGCTCGCGGGCTCGCTCGTCGCGGCCGTCGCGGGCTCGCTCCTGCTGCGCTGGCTCGGCGAGCGGCTGCCGCTGTGCACGCCGCCGGACCTGCCGCCGACGCTGCCCCCGCTGCCCTGGCGGCAGGCCGCCGCGCCCGCGGACGCGACCACGACCGACTGACGCCCGACCCGCCCGCACTGCCGCCCGGGGACGCCGCGTCACACCCGCGTCACACCGCCGGGTCGTCCGCGCCCCAGGTCGACAGCCGCAGCGTCCGGGCGTCCGTCGCCACGATCACGTCGGCGTGCGCACGCAACGAGTCGACCGTGTCGACACCCGCCCGCACGAAGCGCCCCGACAACGCGTCGAGCTCGCCCGCGGCGAAGCCCACGACGAGGGCCGCGACCTGCTCGGGCGACGTCCACTCGGTGCGCTGCGCGTGCACCGGCATGGCGGCCGTCATGTCGGTCGCCACGACGCCGGGCGCCAGGTCCAGCACCCGGATGCCGGCCTCGGCGTACTGGCGGTGCAGCTGGGTCGTCAGACGCGCGAGCGCGCCCTTGCTGATCGCGTAGCCGGTGTAGGACGTCATGGCGCGGTGCCCGGCGCCCGAGTTCATGTTGAGCACCCGCCCACCACCGCGCGCGAGCATGCCCGGCAGGACCGCGTGGGTCGCGAGCAACGGGCCGCGCACGTTCGTCTCGACCACGCGCCAGACGTCCTCGACGTCGTCGGCCGCGAACGGGAGCTCGGCGTGCTCGATGACGCCCGCGTTGTTGACGAGCAGCCCGATGCCGCCCTGCGACGCCAGGCCCGCCTCGACGCGCCCGACCGCGTCCGCGACCGCCGTCGCGTCGACCAGGTCGGCCGCGGCCACGGTCACCGGTGCGCCGAGCGCACGGGCCTCGTCGGCGACCTCCTCGAGGCGTTCGCGCGTGCGTGCCACGAGCCCCAGCGCGTACCCCTCGCGCGCCAGCGCGAGGGCCAGCTCACGCCCGATCCCCCGGCCGGCACCGGTGACCAGTGCCGTGCGCGGGACGGGAGGACGGGTCGGCAGGTCGGGCGTCGTCGTGGTCACGAGCCCATGGTGGCGCAGCACCCGGCCGGACGCCCGCCGCGGGTCGTGCGGCGGCGGTCACACCGCGCCGACGACGCCGCGCAGCTCGTCCAGCGCGATGCGGCCCCGGTACGGCACGCCGTCCACGACCAGCGTCGGCGTGCCCGGGACGTCGAGCTCGATGCCGCCCTCGTAGTCGGCCTGCACCGCGCGGGCGTACCGGTCCGCCGGCGCGCCGACGATCTGCTCCGGGTCGAGCCCCAGCTCCTGGGCGTACCGGGCGAGGTCGTCGTCCGTCAGGGCGTCCTGGTGCTCGAACAGCAGCCGCTGCATCTGCCAGAACTGCCCGTGCGCACCGGCGGCCTCGGCCGCGAGCGCCGCCGCGAGCGCGTGCGGGTGCACCTGGAACAGCGGGAAGTGGCGCCAGACCAGGCGCACGCGCCCGTCGGACTCCTCGACGAGCTGCCGGAGCACCGGCTCGGCGTCGCGGCAGTACGGGCACTCGAGGTCGCCGTACTCGACGATCGTGACGGGCGCGTCGGGATGGCCCAGGACGTGGCGGTCGGGGTCGGTGATCACCGCGGTGCGCTCGGGCGACGTCATGCGCCCAGCGTGCCGCGCGACGCACGCACCCGCACGCGGGAGGCCGTCACCGCCCGCGCGGGCGCAGGGGCGGGCTGACCGTGCCCGCGCCGGCGGCGATGCCCGTGAGGACCTCGTGCACCGCCTGGACGCCCGATCGGCGGGGCCGCCAGTCGAGCTCGCGCTCGGCGCGCGTCGTGTCGAGCACGGGCGCCGACATCGCCATGTCGAGCCAGCCCGGACCCACGGGGACCACGCGCGCACGCCACCCGACGGACACGGCCGCGCGCGCCAGGCGGACCGGCACGTCCCGCAGGCGCGCGCCGGACACCAGCGCCGCGACGTCCGGCCCCCGCACGATCCCGGGGCCGGCGAGGTTGAACGGACCGCGCACCTGCCGGACGACGGCCTCGCGGTAGGCGTCGGCGAGGTCGTCGGCCTGGACCGCCTGCAGCCGCAGCCCGTGGGGCCAGGGCAGCACGGGGACCCGGCCGTCCAGGACGCGCTGCGGCACGAGCGGCCCGAGGAAGTACCGGGCGATCTCGTGGCCGGCGTCGTGCTGGAACACCAGCGCGGGGCGCAGCCGGGCGATCACGAGGTCGCCGCGCTCGTCGGCCCGGTCGAGGACCGCCTCGACGGCGGCCTTGTCGACGCTGTACGACGAGGACGGGACGCCGTCGGTGGGCCAGGTCTCGTCGCGCGGGGCGTCACCGGGCGACGGCGAGTACGCACCCACGGACGACGCCACGACCAGGTGCGGCACGCGCGCCCGCTCGGCGGCCTCCACCACGCGCTGCGTGCCGACGACGTTGGTCGCGCGCAGCCGGTCCCGGTCGTGGCTGGGCTGGATCGCCCAGGCCAGGTGCACGACGGCGTCGGCGCCGGCGAACACGTCCGCGAGCGCGGCCGTGACCTGCTCGTCGTCGGCGCCGACGTCGCAGGCCACCCACGTCGCGACGTCGTAGGGGGCCGGCGGCCGCTCGCGCGGCGCACGGCGCGCGACGCCGACGACGGACGTCACGGTGCTGTCCTGCGCGAACCGGCGCAGCACCGCAGTCCCCACGTTGCCGCTGGCGCCGACGACGACGACCCTCATGCGCACCTCCGGGGACGCGACCCGCCGGTCACGACGTGGGGTCCAGGACGACCTTGATGCAGCCGTCCGCCTTGCGCTGGAACACGTCGTACGCCTGCGGCGCCTGCTCCAGGGACACGCGGTGCGTCCGCAGGTCGGCGACGGCCAGCGGGTCGGACGGGTCGGTGACCAGGGGCAGCAGGTCGTCGTACCAGCGCCGCACGTTCGCCTGGCCGAACCGCAGGGTCAGCTGACGGTCGAACACGTCCATCATCGGGATCGGGTCCAGCGCGCCGCCGTACACCCCGACGACGGACACGGTCGCCCCGCGACGCGCCACGCCGATGGCCGTGTGCAGCGCCGCCATGCGGTCCACCGCGGCCCGTTCGATGACGGGCCGCGCGAGCGCGTCCGGCAGGAACGCCGCGGCCCGCTGCCCGGCGGCCGCGAGCGGCGAGCCGTGGGCCTCCATGCCGACGGCCTCGACGACCGCGTCCGCACCGCGGCCGTGCGTGCGGTCGCGCACCGCGGCGACGACGTCGTCGGTCCGGGCGGCGTCGATGACGTCGACGCCGTGCCGCGACGCCATGAGCAGCCGCTCCGCGACGATGTCGATGCCGATGACGCGCTCGGCGCCGCGGTGCAGCGCGATGCGTGCGGCCATCTGGCCGATGGGGCCCAGGCCGACCACGGCGACCGTGCCGCCGGGCGGCACGTCGGCGTACGCGACCGCCTGCCACGCGGTGGGGAGCACGTCCGACAGGTAGAGGTACGTCTCGTCCGGCCGGCCGTCGTCCGGCACCACGACGGGCCCGTACTGCGCCTGCGGCACCCGCAGGTACTGCGCCTGCCCGCCCGGCACGCTGCCGTAGAGCGAGGTGTAGCCGAACAGCGCGGCACCCTTGCCCGCACCGCGCACCTGCGTCGTCTCGCACTGGCTCTGCAGACCGAGCGCGCACATGTGGCACGTGCCGCAGGCGATGCCGAAGGGGACGACGACCCGGTCCCCCACCCGCAGACGCGTGCCCGCCTCCGGACCGACCTCCTCGACGACGCCCATCGCCTCGTGGCCGAGCACGTCACCGGGCTTGAGGTACGCACCGAGCACCGAGTACAGGTGCAGGTCGGACCCGCAGACGGCCGTCGACGTCACGCGGATCACCGCGTCCGTCGGTTCCTCGATCCGCGGGTCCGCCACGTCCTCGACCCGCACCTGCTCGCGTCCCTGCCACGTCAGTGCCCGCACCTGTCCACCGTTCCGTCGCTCGTTGCTCGTCGTCGCCACCGTGGCACCCGTCCGCCCGGTGCGCATCCGCAGACGCCCGACCCGCGCGCCCCCGGGGCCGGACGAGTTCGGGCGACGGCTCCACATCCCCGGCGCGAGCCGCGTTTCCACGGTGCACGCAGTCACCCGAACCAGGAGGAACACCATGAACGCGACTCCCGCCCGCACCCCCGCCCGGCACCGACGGGTCATCGCCGTCGGGGCCGTCGCCGCCGGCCTCTCCGTGGCCTGCGCGGGAGGTGCGATGGCCGTCGCACCCGGCTCTGCCGTGTCCCGCACCCTGTCCGGCGCCCTGCAGAGCGTCGGCATCGAGTGGGAGGGCATGCCCGAGGGCTACACGCCCGAGCAGTACACGGCGTTCTGGGACGCCGGCTACACGTCGGGCGACGTGCAGCACCTCGCGGAGCTGTGGAACCTCGACGTCGTCGAGACCAAGTCGCAGGCGGGCCAGCTGCTCGCCGACGGGCAGACGCTGCCGATCACGCCCGGCACGTACCCCGAGGCGGGCGCCGACCCGCAGTCCGTGGCCCTCGACGCCTTCTGGTCCGCCGGGTACACGTACGAGGACGCCGAGCAGCTCGCCGCGCTGTGGGGCACCGACACCGCCGAGACCAAGGCGCGGGCCGGGCAGGCGCTCGTCGACGGGCAGACGCTGCCCGTCGAGCCGAGCGGTACCGCCACCACGGGGTCCTGACCCGATGACGTCCGGCATGCTGGGGCACCGCCACCGCGAGGAGACGACCATCGAGACGGACGGCCTGACGCTGCGCACCGGCGTCGAGATCGAGCTGCTCGCACCCGCGGGCTCCGACCGGCAGGCGCTGGCCGACGTCCTCGCCGCCCGCAGCGGCGGCGCCGTGCGGCGGTCCTTCCACACCGACAGCGAGCCGTCGGCCGTGCCGGGCGTCGGTGTCTTCCGACACCTGTCCCCCGCCTTCGACGTCGTCGACTGGCGCGGGCGGCCGCTCGCCCGCCTCGTCGACGACATCACCATCGAGGCGGACCTCGTCCCGGTGCCCGGCAGGCGCGACCTGCCCGGGCACCGGGGCTGGTACCGGGTGCTGTGCGACGACCCGCGTCTCCTGCGCCTCGTCGAGCGGCACGTGGACCCGCACGCGTCGCTCGCCGACGTGCTGCGGCCCGTGGCCGACCTGTTCGGTGCCACGCTCGACGTGTTCCCCGGCGCCGCGCGCGTCAACGACGCGACCGGCGCGAGCATCGCGGTGGCGATGGCCCTGCCACCGGGCCGCGAGCGCCCCTGCGAGGTCGTGACGCCGCCGCTCGAGCGGGCGCACGCCCGGGCGCTGGAGAACCTGCTGGCCCCGGCCCGCGACCTCGGGTTCACGGTGCCCCACGAGGCCGCGGTGCACGTGCACGTCGACGGGGCACCGTTCCGCCGGCCGGGGACGTTCGCCAACCTCGTGCGCCTCTTCGCGCACTGGCGCGAGCCTCTGTGGGAGGCCCTGGGCACCAACCCGGCCTGCCGCCGGCTCGCGCCCCTGCCGGACGCGCTCGTCGACCTCGTCGAGCGGGACCGTGCCGCGACGCCCGAGGCCTGGGCGCAGCTGCAGCGCGACGCGCGCGCCGTCGGCCTGACCAAGTACGCCGACGTGAACCTCACGCAGCTGGTCGCCGCGCGACCCGTGCGCGACACCGTGGAGGTGCGCGTCCTGCCCGGCTCGATCGACGGGCACGACGTCGTCCGCCGTGCCGGCCTCGTCGAGCGCCTGCTGCTGCGCTGCCTCGACGCACGCCCGGTGCCACGGCCGGACGCGGCCGCCGCGCACGACGCCCCCGGGGCGCTCGACGCGCTCGCGGGTGCGCACCGGGCGGTGACGCGATGAGCGTGTGGACCCCGATGTCCCCCGACAGCGCCGCGATCCCGGCGGTCCGGCCGCTGCGCGCGCTGGTGGACGCGACATCCGCGGGGACCGGCTCGCCCGGGCACCACCTCGACGAGGTCGTTCGCACGCACCTGCCCGGGCTGCTGCGGTACGCCACCGTGCTGACCGGTGACGGGCACACCGCGGCCGACCTCGTGCAGGAGGTCCTGCTGCGCGCCCACGTGCGCTGGACGCGGATCGGCCTCATGGAGCGCCCCGACCTGTACCTGCGCCGCATGGTCACCAACGAGCACCTGTCGTGGCGCCGGCGGTGGCACGTGAGAACGGTGCACCCGTCGAGCGACGACGTGCTGGCCGCCCACGCCGACCCGGCGCGCGACCACGCCCACCGCGTGGTCGAGGACGACGCGATGTGGCGTCGCCTGTCCGAGCTGCCCCCGCGGCAGCGCACCGTCCTCGTCCTGCGGTACTACGAGGGCCTCGCCGACCTGGAGATCGCCCAGGTCCTGGGGACGTCCGCCGCGACCGTCCGCTCCCACGCCTCGCGCGCGCTCGCCGCGCTGCGGGTCGCCGACCTCACCACGGAGTCCTGATGAACGAGCACCTGCGAGCCGTGCCCGGCTCCCCCGGCGACGACGCCGGGACACCACCTGCGACGTGCGCGCCGCGCGACCTGCTGGCCGAGCGGATCGCGGCGTCGCTGCGCTCGCGCGAGACGCTCGCGCCCGACGCCGTCGCCGTGGCGGCGGCCGTCGAGCAGCGGCTGGCGACGTCGCAGCGGTCCACGTCGCGCCTCCTGGCGGGACGTGGCGCACGCATCGCCGCCGCGGGCGTCGTGACGTCGAGCCTCGCGATCGGCGGTGCGGGTGCCGCGGCGGCCGCGAACCCGTACTCCCCCATGGCACGGACCGTCGAGAGCGTCGTGCGGGCCGTGGGCATCGACTGGTCGGCGATGCCGGACGGCTACACGCGCGAGCAGTACGAGGCGCTGTGGGGTGCGGGCTACGAGATCGAGGACGTCACGGCGCTCGAGGAGCTGTGGGGCACCGGGACGACGGAGACGAAGGCGCGCGCCGGGCAGATGCTGCTCGACGGGCAGGCGCCGCCCGTCGCGCCCGGCTCGATGGCGCCCGGCACCGCGGCTCTCGGCACCGCCGCTCCGGGCGGCGCGGCGCCCCAGGGCGTGACGCCCGGCACGGGCACGACGGCCGTGACCGGCGCCCAGCTGGAGGGGCTGTGGGCGGCGGGCTACGTGTGGGAGGACGCGCTCGCGCTGGCCGACCTGTGGGACGTCGACGTGAGCGAGGCGAAGGCCCGCGCCGCGGTCGCGGTCGCCCAGGGCCAGGCACTGCCCCTGCCGCCGTCCGGTCCGCCCGGGGGCGACGGCTGAGCGGGCTCAGACAGGCTCGTCGGCCATCCGGGCGAGCGTCGTCACGGTGCGCCAGTTGCGTGCCGTGCCCGCGGGACCGGGGCGACGAGCGAGGCGTGCGGCCAGCACGCTGCGTCCGATGCCGCCCGGCAGGTACAGGTACACCTCACGCCCGGCGACGGCGAGGTCCTCGGGCGGGGTGACCTCGACGTCGGGGGTCCGGGCGGGCGACGTGCCGGGCAGGAAGACGACGTGGTGGTGCGTCGGGTCCTCGTCGCGGTCGAGGAACGGGTTCGCCGCGAGGACGGCGTGCAGCTCGTCCCGGGTGCGGACCACGACGTCGGGCGCCACCGGGAACGCGGCCGCGCACGCCGCGCGCAGCGTCGCGGCGACGGCCTCGGTGTCCGTGCCGTCGGCCGCCAGCACGACGTTGCCGCTGTTGACGTACGTGCGGACCGCGTCGTAGCCGGCGTCGACGACGACGCGCCGCAGGTCGGCCATCGGCACCCGCGTGGCGCCCCCGACGTTCACGCCGCGCAGCAGCGCCACCATCACGGTCATCGTGGTCCTCCCCCGTCGCCGGTCGGACTCGACGCTCAGAACAGCGTGCCCGCGCCCGACGCGACGCGCGCCTCCAGCGCCAGGAGCTCGCGCTTGCGCTCGACGCCTCCCGAGAAGCCGGTGAGCGTGCCGTCCGCGCCGATCACGCGGTGGCACGGCACGACGATCGGCAGGCGGTTGGCGCCGTTCGCGGCGCCCACCGCACGGGCCGACGTCCGCGGGTCGAGCCCGAGCGCGGTCGCGAGCGCGCCGTACGTCGTCGTGGTCCCGTAGGGGACGGCGCGCAGGCCCTCCCACACGCGCTGCTGGAACGGGCTGCCGCGGTAGCGCAGCGGCAGCTCGAAGTCGCGCAGCTCGCCGGCCAGGTACGCCGTGAGCTGCTGCACCGCGGCCGCCAGCACCGGGTCGTCGGCCGGCGCGGCGGGCTCGCCCAGGCCGTCGGTCGCCGCGGAGCCGTCGAGGTGCGGGAACCGGACGTCCGTCACCGCGCCGTCGGCCACGGCGACGGTCACGGGCCCGAAGGGGGCGCGCACCACCGCGTACGTCGTCGTCACGCCGCCATCCTGCACCGGACCACCGACACGCGACAGGGCGGCGGCTACAGCGAGTGGAGCACCGCGAAGCCGGCGCACGCGAGCGCGGTGGTGGGCACCAGCCACCGGGCGATCGCGCCGTGCTGGCGCCCGTGGCGCCCCAGCAGGACGAACGTGACGGCACCCGCCGCGACGAACGCGACCGCGTGCCCGGTGTACCGCAGCACGACCGTGTACGTCACGAGCGCCTCGGCGAGCCACGCGGCCACGAGGACCGCGCCGCCGAGCCCGCGCTCGCGCGCCGCCCACCGCGACGGTCCCGGCGCGTCGACCGAGCGCCACCACGACCAGCCCGCCGCCCCCGCCGCCAGGCCGCCCGGCAGTGCGCACGCGAGCCACAGGAGCACCCCGCCGGTGCCGACGGGGAAGCCGCGCAGGTGCGCCGTCGCGTAGTAGCCCGCCACCTGCCCCGCGCACGCCACGACCCCGACCACGAGCGCCCACCGGCGTCGCCGTGGGGTCGCGCCCACCACGAACGGCACCACGAGCCACGGCGACACCGCGTTCGCGAAGCCCGCGAACGGGAACGGGAGCCCTTGCGCGAACGACGTGATCGCGCCGGACACCGTGCCGCCGGCGACCGCGAGCGCCAGGGCGGCGGCGGGGCCGTACCCGCGCAGCGTGGTGGATCGTTCGGGCAGGGTGCCGGTGCTCGCCATGCCCGCAGTCTCGCGACGCGGTGCGCGCGCGGGCATCGGCCGGCGGGCGCGCGCGTGCGCGAGCCCGTCCACCCGCGGGGGGACGGGCTCGCGCACCGGACACCGTCAGTCGGTCGACGCGAGGATCGCGCGCACCCCCACGACGAGCCCGGCGACGGCCGTCAGGCCCGCGGCGAGGAAGCCCCACGCCACGGCCGACGCGGCCAGGTCCCCCGCGAAGAGGGCACGCTCGGCGTCGACGACCCACCGCAGCGGGTTGACGCTCGAGGCGACCTGCATCCACCGCGGGCCGGTCTCGAGGGGCAGCAGCAGGCCCGAGAGGATCATGAGCGGGAACAGGAACGTCTGCTGGACGGCCCAGAACACCCACTGCTGCGAGCGGACCGCGAGCGCGAGCGCGTAGCTGAACGCTCCGAGGCCGACGCCGAGCACCGCGAGCAGCGCGAGGCCCAGCGCGACGCCGACCGGGTCGGGCCGCAGCCCGAACGGCAGCATGACGAGCACGACCAGGAGCGCCTGGGCCACGAGGGGCACGACCTCCTTGAGCGCCCGCCCGACGATCTGGGACGAGCGCGACAGCGGCGAGACGAGCATGCGCTCGTGGGATCCCGCGATCATCTCGTCCTGCAGGTTGGAGCCGGTGGTGGACGTGCCGAACAGGGTCGTCATGACCAGGACCGAGGGCACGAACCACAGCCACACGTCGGGCGCCGGCAGCCCGGCGCCCACGCTGCCGACGAGCAGCGGCCCGAACAGGGCCAGGAACACCAGGGGCTGCACCAGCCCGAAGACGAGGGAGAACGGCTCGCGGACGACCGGGCGCAGCTCGCGCGCGAGCACGAGCCACACGTCGGTCCACCAGGAGCGGCGCCTCTCGCGCGTCGGCGGTGCGGCCGTGCCGGTGTCGAGCGTGGTGGCGGTCATGCTGCGTCCTTCCCGGCGGGGTCGTCCGCCCGGTCCTCGGTGGTGGTGGCGGTCTCCCGCAGGCTGCGACCCGTGAGGGCCAGGAACACGTCGTCGAGCGTCGGGCGCTGCGTCCGGACCTCGGTGACGTCGACACCGGCGGCGGCCGCGGCGCGCACGACCTGCGCCGCGGCGCTCGCGGCGTCGGCGACGCGCCCGGTGACGCGCGGGCCGTCGACCTCGACCTCGCGCGCGCCCGCCGCCCGGCCCACGACCTGCGCGAGCGCGGGGGCGTCCGCGGTCGTCGCGACGGTCAGCGCGAGCCGGTCGCCGGCGAGGTCGCGCTTGAGCGCGTCCGCCGTGTCGTCGGCGATGACGCGCCCGTGGTCGACGACCACGACGCGTTCGGCGAAGGAGTCGGCCTCCTCGAGGTAGTGGGTCGTCAGCACGATCGTCACGTCCTGCTCGGCACGCAGCCGTCCCACGTGCTCCCACAGGTGGGCACGGGTCTGCGGGTCCAGGCCCGTCGACGGCTCGTCGAGGAACAGCAGCCGGGGGCCGTGGACGAGCCCCAGCGCGACGTCGGCACGCCGCCGCTGGCCGCCGGACAGGCTCTGCACCTTGCGGTGCGCGAGGTCGGTCAGGTCGAGCGCGTCGAGCAGCTCGTCGGCGCGGCGCCGTGCGGTGCGCGCGTCCATGCCGTGGATGCGCGCCTGCAGGACGAGCTCGTCCACGACGTGCTGGGAGCGTCCGGCACCGTTGCCCTGCCCGACGTACCCGATGCGGCGGCGGACCGCGGCCGGGTCGGCCAGCACGTCGGCTCCCGCGACGCTCGCGGTGCCGGCGGTGGGTCGCACGAGCGTCGTGAGCATGCGCATCGTGGTGGTCTTGCCGGCCCCGTTGGGGCCGAGGACCGCGACGAGCTCGCCGGCGGCGACGTCGAGGTCGATGCCGCGCACGGCGTGCACGGTCCGGGTGCGGCCGACGACGAAGTCCTTCGTCAGCCCTCGGGTGCGGATCATGGTGTCTCCAGGTCTCGTGCCGATCGGGACGACGTCGATGCTGCTCCGGGTAGCGGTCAGGTCCTGTCCTCCACCGGTGGCACTGTGGAGGCATGTCGTCGCCGTCCTCGCGTCTGCTCGCGCTGCTCTCGCTGCTGCAGTCCCGCCGCGACTGGCCGGGCGACGTCCTGGCCGACCGGCTCGGCGTGAGCGCCCGCACCGTGCGTCGCGACGTCGACCGGCTGCGCGAGCTGGGGTACCCCGTGCACGCGACCAAGGGCCCGGACGGGGGCTACCGGCTCACGTCCGGCGACCGGATGCCGCCGCTGCTCCTGGACGACGAGCAGGTCGTGGCGCTCTCGCTCGCGCTGCAGACCGCCGGCACGGGCGTCGACGGCGTCGACGAGGCCGCGCTGCGTGCGCTGACGACCCTGCGCCAGGTCATGCCGACGCACCTGCGCGCCGCGTCCGACGCCCTGGCGGTCACCGTGGTGCGGCGCCGCGAACGGGACGTCACCGTGGGCGCGGACGTGCTCCTCGCGGTCGGCACCGCCGTGCGCGCCCGGGAGGTGCTGCGCTTCGACTACGAGGGCGGCAGCGCACCGATGGTCGGGCAGGGCGAGTCCGCGTTCCGCCCGCCGCGGCGCGCGGAGCCGCACCACCTGGTGACGTGGGGCGGTCGCTGGTACCTGGTCGGCTACGACCTGGACCGTCAGGACTGGCGCACGTTCCGGGTGGACCGCATGGCACCGCGCACGCCGACCGGGCCGCGCGTGCCGCCGCGCGAGGTCCCGGGGGGCGACGTCGCGGCGTTCGTCGCCGCCCGCCTCGGCGCACGACCCGCGAGCCCCTGCCGCGGCGAGGCGGTGCTGCGCATGCCCGCGGCCGAGGTGGCGCGGTGGGCGGGCCGCGACGCCGTGGTGGAGGCGGTCGACGCCGCGCACGCCCGGCTGGTCACCTCGGCGTGGTCCTGGGACGGGCTGGCCGCGGTGCTGGGGATGTTCGGCGTGCCGTTCGACGTCGTCGGACCGCCGGACCTCGCCGACGCGTGCCGCCGCCTCGCCGCGCGCTACGGGGCCGCCGTCGCGGCGGCGGGCGCCCCGCCGGGCGGGGCGCCCGTGCCGTCGCCGTGACGTGCCCGGTGCGGACATGACCGGTCCCGCCCCCGGACGCTGGGAGCGGGACCTGGCGGGAGAGCCGTCTCGCCGGCACGAGGCGTGGCGGACTCTCTGGCCCCGAGGGGCCGGCCCGGCTCTCGCCGGACCCTTTGCGACGTGCGGAGTGACGTGGAAGTCGGAACCGCGGGTGGCCGGTCGCGGTGGTGGCGCGATCGGCTGATGCACCGAGCATGGCACCGCTGCGTGACCTCCGCATCTCGAACGTGCGACCAGTTCACGACCGGGTCTTTGCCGTCGCGCGCCGTCGGTCACGCCGGCTCCGACCGGGGGCCGTCCGTCGACCGCACTAGCGTGATCGGGTGCGCGCACCCCTGGAGCCCGGCCCCGCCCTCGCCTCCGTCGCGGCCCGCGCCGTGCCCGGCGTGGAGGAGGTCGACGTGGCCGCGGGCACGGTGCGGCGCCTCGTCGACCTCGGCGCGGGCCCGGTGGCGGTCACGGCCCACGTCACGGCCGCGGGCGTGGAGGTCCGCACCGACGGGCCCGACGCCACCGGCGCGGGCGACCGGCTCGCCGCGCGGTGGTTCGGGTTGGACGACGACCTCGCCCCAGTGCACGACGCGCTGGCCGACGACCCGACGCTCGGCCCGCTCCTGGCCGCCCGTCCGCACCTGCGCGTGCCCGGGCACCCCGACGGCTTCGAGGCGGCGGTGCAGGCCGTCCTGACGCAGCAGGTCTCGCTGCGCGCGGGACGCACCACCGGGGGCCGGCTCGCCGCCGCGTACGGCCGGCCGCACCCGTCGGGCCTGACGGCGTTCCCGCTCCCCGACGACGTCGCCGCCGCCGACCCCGTGGCGCTGCAGGCGGTGCTGCGCGTGCCGCACGCGCGGGCGCGGGCCGTCCACGCGCTCGCGGTCGCGTGCGCGAACGGTCTGGTGCTCGCACCGGGGGCACCCGTCGGCGAGGTCCGCACCGCTCTCCTGGCCATCGCGGGCATCGGCCCGTGGACCGCCGACGTCGTCGAGCTGCGGGCGCTCGGCCACCGGGACGCCTACCCGTGGGGCGACCTCGTGCTGCGCCGGGCGCTGGGTGTGCCGGACGCGCGCGACGTCGCCGCCGCGGGTCGGGCGTGGTCGCCGTGGCGCGCGTTCGCGGCGACGCACCTGTGGTCGTCCGTGGGCTACGCCGAGGTGCCGCCGGGCTCGCCCGCCCGCGTCGCGCGCACGGGAGGACCGGACGGGTGAGCCCGGCATCGGTGCGGGCGCGATCCGGTGTCGAGGGGGTCACGATCCCGGCGTTCGGGCCCCCGTGCGACGCGTGGCACCTAGCGTGCGGCCATGACGACCCGCACCCGCACCCTCGTGGCCACCCTCGCCGTGCTCGCCGCTCTCACCGGGTGCAGCGCCGAGGGATCGGCCGACTCCGGCATGGCCGCACCGGAGGCCGCGGCCGACGACGCCGCGGCGCTGGGCGCCGCCGGTGACGGTGCGGCGCGCGTGGAGGGCACGGCCACCGGCACCGGTGAGGACCAGCAGGTCGTCCAGACGGCCCGCGCGACCCTCACCGCCACGGATCCCGTCGCCGCGGCGCGCGACGTGGTGGCCCTGGTCGCGCGGCTCGACGGCCGCGTGGACGCCCGCTACGAGCGCTCGGGCAGCGGCAAGGACGACCCGGGCAGCGCCACGCTGACGCTGCGGGTGCCGTCGTCGGCGATGACGTCCCTGCCGGAGGACCTGGGCGGGATCGGCGAGCTCGAGGAGTACCTCGTCGAGACCGAGAACGTCACGAACGCCGCCCAGGACCTCGACGCGCGCATCACCGCGACCGAGCTCTCGGTCGAGCGCATGTCCGCGCTGCTCGCGAGCGCGTCGACCAACCGCGACGTCATCGAGGCCGAGGGCGCGCTGACCGAGCGGCAGGCCGAGCTCGAGCGGCTGCGGTCCGAGCGCGCACGTCTCGCCGACCGCGTCGCGCTGTCCACGGTCGACGTCGAGATCTACGCGCCCGAGCAGGTGCCCGAGGCGCTCGTCGAGGAGCCGGCCACGTTCCTCGACGGGCTCGCGACGGGCTGGGGGGCCTTCACCGCGACGGTCCGCGGCGTCCTCGTCGTGATCGGCGTGCTGCTGCCGTGGCTCGTGCTCGGCGCCCTGGTCGGGGCCGGTGTCCTGGTGTGGCGCCGCCGCCGGTCGACGGCCCCCACGGCGGCCCCCACGGCACCGCCCGCGCCCCCCACGCCCGGCCCCGCAGCCGGAGCCTGACGGCGTCGCCCGCTCCCCGACGGCCGAAGGTCCCGCCGACGGCGTGCCTTCCGGTCCTAATCTCTTGGCAAAGAGCAGACCGGGACCGCGAGGTCGCCGGACTGCCTGCCGGGTCACGTGTCGCCACGACCGTTCCCGGTCCCCAAGGCGAAGGAGCTGCCATGAGCGTCACCGTGACCGGTCCCCTGGCGGACGTGTCTCTCGCACCCGAGGTGCGTGCGGCCCTGGAGGCCAGCCCGCGCCTGGTCGTCCCCGCGACGCGCGAGGAGCTCTACCGGCTGGCCCTGGGTCCACAGGGCGGCCCCACCTTCACGGTGGAGTACGACGTCGACGGCGAGATGGTCCCGGAGGCGACGATCACCCGCTGCCGCAACGGCGTCGCCGTCAACTACCCCGAGGACTACATGCGCCGGCGCGACCCGGACTGCATGCGCATCGCCGACGACCTGCCGACCGACAAGCCGCGCTACCGCGACGTCTTCGACGCCGAGTTCGACCCCACGCGCACCGAGACGCTCGAGTGGCTCGCCACGCAGGAGCTCGTCGTGGTGCCGTTCAAGGCCGGCGGTCCGCGGTTCGGCTACCCGTCGCTGGCGATCGTCCCGCTCAACAGCGCCTTCTTCGCGCTCACGCTGGTCGACCTGCAGGGCTGGGTGACGTTCGACGAGATCGGTCCGTTCACGCCGCGCTCGATCCTGTACGTCGCTCCCCCGTTCCGGCACACCCACTTCGGCGGCCGCCAGGTCGTCGTCCACAACCGCTCGCGCGAGCTGCACGAGGTGTGGGCGTACAACCTGTACCCGGGGCCGAGCGCCAAGAAGGGCGTGTTCTCGGTCCTGCTCGACATCGGCGAGCACGAGGGCTGGCTCACGGCCCACGCGTCGAGCGTGCGCGTGACCACGCCGTACGAGAACGAGACCGTGATCATGCACGAGGGCGCCTCGGGCGGCGGCAAGTCCGAGATGTGCCAGGAGATCCGGCGCGAGGACGACGGCCGCATCCTCGTGGGGACCAACGTCGTGCGCAACGAGCCGTACCACATCACCCTCGGCGAGACCTCGGCGCTCGCGCCGGTGACCGACGACATGACGCTGTGCCACCCGTCGGTGCAGAAGGGCAACGGCAGGCTCGTCGTCGCCGACGCCGAGGCCGGCTGGTTCGTGCGCGTCGACGGCATGACGAGCTACGGCGAGGACCCGGCGTTCGAGCGTGCCGTGATCCACCCGCAGGAGCCTCTGCTGTTCCTGTCGATCGACGGCGTGCCCGACGCGACCGCGCTGCCGTGGGAGCACACGCTCGACTCCAACGGCAAGCGGTGCCCCAACCCGCGCGTCGTCATCCCGCGCTCGTTCGTCAAGAACGTCATCGCCGAGCCGCAGGAGGTCGACGTCCGCACGTTCGGCGTCCGGATGCCCCTGTGCACCCGTGAGAAGCCCAGCTACGGGATCATGGGGATGATGCACATCATCCCGCCGTCGCTGGCGTGGGTGTGGCGTCTCATCGCCCCGCGGGGGGACAAGAACCCGTCGATCGGCGAGAGCAAGGACGTCAAGAAGGCGCTCAAGCACGGCGGCATGGTCGCCGAGGGCGTCGGGTCGTACTGGCCGTTCTCGACCGGCACCAAGGTGGCCGCCGCGAACCTGCTGCTGCGCCAGATCGTCGAGAACGACCGCACGCGGTACGTGCTGGTGCCCAACCAGCACATCGGTGCGTACAAGGTCGGGTTCTCGGCCGAGTGGCTGACCCGCGAGTACCTGGCCCGCCGCGGCGGCGGACGCATCCAGCCCGAGCAGCTGACCCCCGCGCGCTGCGCGCTGTTCGGCTACCGGCCCAAGGACGTCAAGCTCGACGGGCAGCAGATCCGGCCGACGCTGCTGCAGCCCGAGTACCAGTCGCAGGTCGGGCTCGAGGCGTACGACGCCGGCGCGCAGATCCTCACGGACTTCTTCCGTTCCGAGCTCGAGCAGTTCCTCACCGACGAGCTGGACCCGCTGGGCCGCCAGATCATCGAGGTCGTCCTGCGGGGCGGCACCGTCGAGGACTACGAGGCGCTCACTCCCCTGTACGTCTGAGACGTCCGCGGCACCGGGGCCGCACCCTGCACGTCGGGGTGCGGCCCCGCCCTGTGTCGCCCCGACGCCGCGCGTGCCACGATGCGAGGACGTCCGGTCCTGCCACACCGACCGAGGTGACGCATGACGAGCACGGCCCACGACCACGCCCGACGCGGCACGGAGCCCGCCGCCCCGGACGTCCCCGACGACCTGCCCTACGCCCAGGAGCCCGAGGCGGTGCTCGAGCGGCTCGGCACGACGCGGGCGGGTCTGGACGCGGACGAGGCGGCCGCCCGCCTGCGGACGGTCGGTCCCAACCGGCTCCCCACGGCCCCGCGACCGTCGGCGCTGCGGCGGTTCCTGTCGCACTTCGACGACGTGCTCATCTACATCCTGCTCGCCGCCGCCGTGCTCAAGGCGTTCCTGGGCGACTGGGTCGACTTCGGCGTCATCCTCGTGGTCGCGCTGGTCAACGCGCTCGTGGGCTTCCTGCAGGAGGGGCAGGCCGAGCGTGCGCTCGACGGCATCCGCACGATGCTCTCGCTCACCGCGACCGTGCGCCGCGACGGCCGGTGGACCGAGGTCGACGCGGAGACGCTCGTGCCGGGCGACGTCGTGCGCGTGCGCTCGGGCGACAAGGTGCCGGCGGACGTGCGGCTCGTGCGCGCCACGAACCTGCAGGTCGACGAGTCGGCGCTGACCGGCGAGTCGGTGCCGGCCGTCAAGGACGTGGCCCCTGTGGGCGCCGACGCGGGCGTCGGGGACCGCGCGAGCATGCTGTTCTCGGGCACCATCGTCGCGGCCGGCACCGGCGGCGGCGTCGTGACGGCCACGGGTGCCCGCACCGAGATCGGGCGCATCCAGGCGCTCATCGCGAGCGTCGACCACCTCGACACGCCGCTCACCCAGCAGCTCGGGCGGCTCGGCACGCTGCTGTCGCGCGGGATCCTCGCCATGGCGTTCGTCATGCTCGTCGTCGGCCGGGTCGTCCACGACTTCGCGCTCCCGGACCTCGTGTCCGCCGCGATCGGCTTCGCCGTCGCGGCCGTCCCCGAGGGCCTGCCGGCGCTCGTGACCATCACCCTGGCGCTGGGCGTCCAGCAGATGGCGCGGCAGCACGCGATCACGCGCAAGCTGCCCGCGGTCGAGGCGCTCGGCTCGGTCACCACCATCTGCTCGGACAAGACCGGCACGCTGACGCGCAACGAGATGACGGCCCGCACGGTCGTCACGGCGCAGCGGACGTACGCGGTCGAGGGCCTGGGCTACGAGCCGACCGGGAGCGTGACCCTCGACGGCTCCCCCGCGCCGCTCGCCGCGCACGCGGACCTCGCCGCGCTGGTCCGTGCCGGTGCGCTGTGCAACGACTCCCGCGTGACGGCCGGCGACGACGGCCGGTGGACGATCGTCGGCCAGCCGACCGAGGCCGCGCTGCGCACGCTCGCCCTCAAGACGGGGGCCGGCACGGCGGGCACGCAGCGGCTCGCCGCCGTGCCGTTCGAGTCGGCCCACAAGCTGTCCGCGACGCTCGACCGCCTCGCGGACGGCACGCTGCGCATCCACGTCGTCGGGGCCCCGGACCGGCTGCTGGACCGCTCGACCACGCAGCGCGGCCCGGACGGCGCACCGGCTCCGCTGGACCGCGCGCACTGGGAGCGCACGATCGACGCGCTGGGCGCGCAGGGCCTGCGCGTGCTCGCCGCCGCGCAGCGCCCCGCGGCGCCGGACACGTCGGGGCTCGCGCTCGACGACGTCGCGGCCGGGCTCACGTTCCTGGGCGTCGTCGGCATCGTCGACCCGCCGCGCCCCGAGGCCGTCGCCGCCATCGCCGACTGCCACCGCGCGGGGATCGCGGTCAAGATGATCACCGGCGACCACGCGGGCACCGCCGTCGCGATCGCGCGCGAGCTCGGCATCGTCCCGCCGGGCGAGGACGTGCAGGCGCTCACGGGCGCCGAGCTCGAGGCCATGAGCGGCGAGGACCTGCGCCGCCGCGTGCGGGACGTCGACGTGTACGCGCGCACGAGCCCGGAGCACAAGATCCGCATCGTGCGGGCCCTGCAGTCGCACGGCGAGGTCGTCGCCATGACCGGCGACGGCGTCAACGACGCGCCCGCCCTGACGCGCGCCGACATCGGCATCGCGATGGGCATCAAGGGGACCGAGGCCACCAAGGAGGCCGCCGAGATCGTCCTGGCGGACGACAACTTCGCGACGATCGAGCGAGCCGTCGAGGAGGGGCGGCGGATCTACGACAACATCCGCAAGTCCGTGGTGTTCCTGCTGCCGACGAACGGCGCGCAGTCCCTCGTCATCCTCGTGGCCGTGCTGCTCGGTCTCGCGCTGCCGCTCAGCCCGGTCCAGATCCTGTGGGTCAACCTCGTCACCGCGGTGACCCTGTCGCTCGCGCTCGCGTACGAGCCCGCGGAGGCGGGGATCATGGACCGCCCGCCGCGCTCGCGGAAGGAGGCGGTGCTGTCCCGGCCGTCGCTCGTGCTCGTCGTGTGGGCCTCGCTGCTCATCGGCGGTGCCACCCTGCTGATCTACCTGGTCGAGAAGGAGCTCGGTGCGGACGACGCGGTGGCCCGGACCGCCGCCGTCGCGATGCTCGTGCTGGGCCAGATGGCCTTCCTGTTCTCCTGCCGGTTCCTCAACGGCTCGAGCCTCACCTGGCGCGTGCTGACCGGGAACCGCGTGGTGTGGGTCGCCGTGGCGTCGCTGCTCGCGCTGCAGCTGCTCTTCACCTACGCGCCGTTCATGCAGGCGTGGTTCGGCTCCGCCGCGATCGCGCCGCGCGACTGGGGCATGGCCCTGCTGGTCGCCGTGGGCGTCTTCCTGCTCTGCGAGGTCGGCAAGGTCGTCGCGCGCCGCGTGCGGGCCTGAGGCGCGCGCCTCACGCCGGGGTGCGCTCCGGCGGCACGAACCAGCTGATGGAGCGCGCGACGTCGCCGGCGCGCAGCCACGTGTGCCGTTCCGAGCGCGGGTCGGTGTCGTGCTCGCGCCACGCGACCATGACGTGCGTGCGGGTCCACCGGATCGCCCGGGCCGCGCGCCACTCCTCCCCGCCGTCGGACCAGACCAGCCGCACGACCACCGCGACGTCCCCCTGCGGACGGGTCGGGATGCCGTCGGGGACCTCGCTGTTGGCGACGTCGCGGGCGGGGGGTCGGGGTGGCAGCGGGCGGTCGGACATGACGCCAGGATAGTCGAACACCTGTTCGATCGATCCGCCGCCCCGGCAGAATCACCCGCCGATGGCGCGCTGCACGCCGAGGGCCGTCAGACCTGGTTGATGCGGACCATGTTGCCCGCGGGGTCGCGGAACGCGCAGTCCCGCGTGCCGTACGGCTGGTCCATCGGCTCCTGCACCACCTCGGCGCCCCCGGCCTGCACCTTCTCGAAGGCCGCGTCGACGTCGGACGTCGCGAGCACGACCGACGCGTAGGAGCCCTTCGCCATGAGCGCCGCGATGGTGCGCCGCTCGTCGTCGGTGATCCCGGGGTCCGCCGCGGGCGGGTGCAGGACGATCGACGTCTGCGGCTGCGCGGGCGGGCCGACGGTGATCCAGCGCATGTCGCCGTACCCGACGTCGTTGCGGACGTCGAAGCCGAGCACGTCGCGGTAGAACGCGAGCGACGCCTCGGGGTCGTCGGCGGGGAGGAACGTGTAGTGGATGAGGAGGTCCATGGCCACCACGCTAGGAGGACGCGTGCGGCCGGCGCTTCTCGGATCCTGACCGATCCCGCTGCGGGCGCATCACCTGCTTGGCGACGCAGCTCGGGATGCCCGCACCGTCCGTCGCCGCGGTCCGGCGGTACTCCGACGGCGGGATGCCGACCAGCTCGGAGAAGCGCGTGCTGAACGTCCCCAGCGACGAGCAGCCGACCGCGAAGCAGACCTCCGTGACCGACAGGTCGCCGCGCCGCAGCAGCGTCATCGCCCGCTCGACGCGCCGCGTCATGAGGTAGGAGTAGGGCGACTCGCCGAACGCGGCCCGGAACCGGCGGCTCAGGTGCCCGGCGGACATGTGCACGCCGCGGGCCAGCGCCTCGACGTCGAGCGGCTGCGCGTAGTCGCGGTCCATGCGGTCACGCACCGTGCGCAGCAGACGCAGCTCCTGCAGGTGCGCGTCGCCACGGGTCGTGCCGCTGGTCGCGCCGGTCGCCATCCCCCCAGCCTGCCGTGCGGGACGCCGGATGCCCAGCACCCCGGGGAGTGCCGGCCGCGGACCCGTGCGAAGGTGGCAGGGGCGAGCACGACGGACGGCGGACGGGGTGCCATGGCGACGCGGCGCGACGAGGGACGCGTGCCGGGGCTGCTGCGCCCGCACGACGTGCTGACGCTGCTCGCGCGCGCCGACCGCGCCGCGCACGCGCGGACGTCGGCGTACCGGCTGGGTGCGCGCGTCGACGCCGCGCTGGTGCGGCTGTCCACCGCCGCCGACCGCTCGCGCCTGTGGTGCGCCGTCGCCGCCGGCCTGGCGCTGACGGGGTGGCGCGGGCAGCGGGCCGCGCTGCGCGGCCTGGGCTCGGTCGTGGCCGCGAGCGCGCTGGCGAACCTGCTGGGCAAGCTCGTGTTCGGCGGGCGGCGCCCGGACGCGTCCCACCTGCCGTGGGTGCGGCGACTCGCACGCCAGCCGACGTCCGGGTCGTTCCCGTCGGGTCACAGCGCCTCGGCCGCGGCGTTCGCCACCGGTGTCGCGCTGGAGTGGCCGGCGGCGGGCGTGGCCGTGGCGCCCGTGGCCGCGGCCGTCGCGTACTCGCGGCTGCACGTCGGCGCGCACTGGGTCTCGGACGTGGCCGGCGGCGTCGCGCTGGGTGCGGGGGTCGCGCTCGCGGGGCGACGGCTCGTCCCCAGCCGCCGGCTGCCGGGACCGGACGCGCCCGCGGGTCCGCCCGTGCGACTCCCGGCCCTGCCCGACGGCGAGGGCCTGACGGTCGTGGTGAACCCCCGCTCGGGTGCGGCGCGCGTGCGCGTGCACCCCGTGGCGGACCTCGTGCGCGGCGCGCTCCCCCGCGCGCACGTCGTCGTCCTGGACGAGGGCACGTCGGTCGCGCAGGTGGTGCGGGAGGCCGCGGCGCGCGGCGCGCGGGCGGTCGGGGCGGCCGGGGGCGACGGCACCGCGGCCGCCGTGGCGGACGCCGCGCGCCGGGAGGGGCTGCCGCTGCTGGTGCTGCCCACCGGGACGCTCAACCACTTCGCGCTGACCCTGGGCCTGCCGTCCGTCGGTGCCGCCGCCCGCGCCGCCGCGGCGGGCACCGGGGCGGTCGTGGACGTCGGCGAGCTGACGGTCGGGGACGGCGACCCTGTGACGGTGCTCAACACGTTCTCCGTCGGGGTGTACCCGCAGCTCGTGACGGTGCGCGACCGTCTGACGCCCCGGATCGGCAAGCCCTCGGCGACGCTCGTCGCGGCAGCCCGCGCCCTGCGCGCGAGCTCACCGGTCCCGCTGGTCGTCGACGACGAGGACGGCACCTGGTGGTCGCTCTTCGCCGGTGTCGGCCGCTACCACCCGCGGACCCTGGCACCGGTCGCCCGGCGTCGCCTCGACGACGGCGTGCTGGACGTGCGCGACGCCGGGGCCGCGGCCGCGTACAGCCGCCTGCGCGCGGTCCTCGAGCTCGTGGCCGGGGACCTCGGGGCCCGGGCCCTGGCGGCCGTGCCGCCGGTGCGCCGGCGGCTGGTCGTGCGGCAGCGCACGGCCGCGACGCTGACGGTGGGGACCGGCGCACCCGCCGTCCTGGCCCACGACGGCGAGACCACACCGCTGCCCCCGGCGTCCGTCGCGCGGCTGCGCATCGTGCCCGGTGCGCTGCGGGTCTACGCGGCCCACCAGCCGCACGACGACCGGCACGACGGCCCGACCGACCGCTGAGCGACCCGTGACGGACGTCACCCGGCGCGGGTCGTCCGCGCGGGAACGTCCGCACCGACCCGCACGTTGCCCACCCGTCCCCTACTCGAGGCGGAGAACCGATGGACCCCGACAGTCCGGGGCACAGTCCCGTGCCCCACCCCCGCGACGCGACGACGCGACGGGAGGTGGGGCTCTGATGTGGGTCCTCACCCTCCTGGTCGGTGTGCTCGTCGTCCTGGCGATCACCGCCGCGACCGCGTACTTCGTGGCCCAGGAGTTTGGCTACATGTCCGTCGACCGCTCGCGGCTGGCCTCGCGCGCGGAGTCCGGTGACGAGGGCGCGCGCAAGGCGCTCGACGTCACGCGCCGCACGTCGTTCATGCTGTCCGGCGCCCAGCTCGGCATCACCGTCACGGGCCTGCTGGTCGGGTACGTCGCCGAGCCGCTGATCGGCGAGTCGATCGGCGAGGCGCTGGGCATGGTCGACGTGCCCACGGGCGTCGGCGTCGCGGTCGGCACCGTCCTGGCGCTGCTGTTCTCGACGCTGGTCCAGATGCTGTTCGGCGAGCTGTTCCCCAAGAACCTCGCGATCGCCCGCCCCGAGGCCACGGCCGTGCGCCTGGCCACGTCGACGGTCTGGTACCTGCGGGCGTTCGGCTGGCTCGTCCGCATCTTCGACGCCGCGTCGAACGCGCTGCTCAGGCTCCTGGGCATCGAGCCCGTGCACGACGTCGAGCACTCGGCGACCGCGCGCGACCTCGAGCACCTGGTCGCGGGCTCCCCCGACCTGCCGCGCGACCTGTCCGTCCTGCTCGACCGGATCCTGGACTTCCCCCAGCGGGACGTCGAGCACGCCATGGTGCCGCGCTCGCGCGTCGACGTCGTCGAGCCCGGGACGTCCGTGACCCGCCTGCGCGAGCTGATGTCGCACGGTCACTCGCGCTACCCGGTGCTGGACGACGAGAGCGTCACCGGCGTCGTGCACCTGCCCGACGTGCTGCGCTGCACCGACCCGGCGGCGACCGCGGCCGACCTGCAGCGCCCGGCACCGCTGGTGCCGGAGTCCATGCCCCTGCCCGACGCCGTGCGGCTGCTGGTCGGCACGCAGAACCAGCTGGCCGTCGTCATCGACGAGTACGGCGGGTTCGCGGGCGCGCTGTCGCTGGAGGACGCGGCCGAGGAGCTCGTGGGTGAGATCCACGACGAGCACGACCCGCTGGACGCCGCCGACGCCACCCGGCAGGACGACGGCTCGTGGATCGTCGCGGGCGACGTGCACGTCGACGAGGTCGAGCGCGCGCTCGCGCGTGACCTGCCGCGCGGGGACCACGAGACCATCGCGGGCCTGACGATCGACGCGCACGGCGCGCTGCCGCCGCAGGGCACGGTCGTCGACGTCCCCCTGCCGCCGGACCCGGCGCGCCTGGGCGACCCCGACGCGCCGCCGGTCGAGGTGCTGCGCATCGAGGTGCTCGCCGTCGAGCGGCACGTGCCCGCGCGGGTGCGCCTCAGCGTCCTGCCGGCGCACGGCGGCACCGGCACCCCCGGCGGGACCACCCCGTCGACCGACGGCCGGGAGGCGGACCGATGAGCAACCCCTGGGTCGTGGTGGCGGTGACCGTCGCCATCGTGGCGCTGTCCGCGTTCTTCGTGGCCGTCGAGTTCGCCATGCTGGCGGCACGCCGCCACCGGTTCGAGGACGCCGCGGCCACGAGCCGCAGCGCCCGCGCCGCGCTGCGCAGCTCGCACGAGCTCACGGTCCTGCTGGCCGGCGCACAGCTCGGCATCACCGCGTGCACGCTGGCGCTGGGCGCCCTCACCAAGCCCGCCGTGCACCACTGGCTGACGCCCGTGCTCGCGTCGTGGGGCCTGCCGGCGGTCGCGGCCGACGTCGCCGGCTTCGTGCTCGCGCTGGTCGTCGTCACGTTCCTGCACCTCGTCGTGGGCGAGATGGCGCCGAAGTCGTGGGCGATCGCCCACCCCGAGACGTCGGCGCGGCTGCTCGCGCTGCCCATGCGCGGCTTCATGTGGGCCACCCGGCCCGTGCTGCGCGCGCTCAACGAGGCGGCGAACGGCCTGATCCGCCGCCTGGGCGTCGAGCCGGTCGACGAGATGTCCGCGACGACCGACCCGGCGTCGCTGCGGCACCTGGTCGAGCACTCGGCCAACGTGGGTGCGCTGGACGCCGCGTTCTCGGCGCAGCTCTCGCAGGCGCTGGAGCTCCAGCGCATGACGGTCGAGGACCTGGCGGACCCCGGCGCGGTCCCCGTGACCGTGCCGACGGCCGCGACCGTCGCGGACGTGCAACGGGCGTCGCTGGACAGCGGGCACCTGCGCATCCTCGTCGGCGACGGGCGGGTCACCGGGGTCGTGCACGTGCGCGACACCCTGACCAGCGCGCCCGACGCACCGGCCGCACCGTTCGTGCGCCCGGTGTACGAGGTGGCCGCGGGCACCCTCGTCGTGACCGCGTTCGCCGGGATGCGGGAGGGACGCCACCACCTGGCCGTGGTGACCGGCGGCGAGCGCACGCTCGTCGTGACGCTCGCGGACGTCGTGGAGCGCCTGCTGCCGCAGGCCTCACGGACGGCGCCGGCATGACGGGACCGCGACGGTCGGGTGAAAACCCGGCCGTCGCCGGCGTCCCCGCGGTCCGCCCGGGTGACAGTGGTGACGTGCACACGGGTGACGACGTCGACGACAGCCGTGGGCACGCGCCGTCGCGCGCGCCCCACCCGTACTTCGACGACCCGAGCGGCGTCGTCGCCCTGGCGCACCGCGGGTTCGCGCTCGACGGGCGGGAGAACTCGCTGACCGCGTTCGGGGCCGCCGTCGACCTCGGCTTCCGGTACGTCGAGACGGACGCCCACGCGACGTCGGACGACGTCGCCGTCGCGCTGCACGACGAGACCCTGGACCGCACGACCGACGCGGAGGGGCTGGTCTCCGAGCTGCCGTGGGCGGTCGTCGGGCGCGCGCGCATCGGCGGGGTCGACCCCGTGCCGCGGCTCGAGGACGTGCTGGGCACGTGGCCGGGGCTGCGCGTGAACATCGACGTCAAGAGCGAGCACGCGATCGTCCCCGTGGCGCACGCGATCGAGCGCACGGCGTCGCACGACCGCGTGTGCGTGACGTCGTTCTCGGCCGCACGGCGTCGCGCGACGCTCGCGCACCTCAGCCGGCCGGTGGCCACGTCGGCCGCGACGGGCGAGGTCGCCCGGTTCCTCGTGTCGCACCGCGCGCGCGCCGGGCGGCTGGCGGCCCGCGCGCTGCGGGACGTGGACGCGCTGCAGGTGCCGGTCGCGCAGGGGCGCCTGCGCGTCGTCGACGCCGGCACCGTCGCCGCCGCGCACGTGGCCGGCCGCCACGTGCACGTGTGGACGGTGAACGACCCGGCCGAGATGCACCGCCTGCTGGACCTGGGGGTCGACGGTCTGGTCACCGACCGCGCGGACCTCCTGCGCGACGTGCTGCGCTCGCGCGGCGTCTGGACCTGACCCCGGACGAGCGGGGCGCCGTGCAGACCGGGGCTGTGGACGGCGCCCGCGGTGTCGGCACGGTTCGCTAGCGTGCGACGCGTGACGACGACGGGGCAGGCACGGGCGGACGCATCCCCCGGCCTGCTGCGCGTGCACACGTCCGAGCGCGCGGACGTCCTGGTGGACGCGCTGGCCGACGTGCTCGCGGACGTCCCGCCGGGCGCCGACCCGTTCGCGCGCGAGGTCGTCGCCGTGCCGACGCGCGGAGTCGAGCGCTGGGTGGCGCAGCGGCTGTCCCACCGGCTCGGTGCCGGGCCGGACGGCGAGGCCGGCGTGTGCGCCCGCATCGACTTCGACCCGCCGACGCGGCTCGTGCGTGATGCGGTCGCTGCCGCCACGGGCACGGCACGCGACGACGACCCGTGGGAGCCGGAGCGGCTCGTGTGGCACGTGCTGCGGGCGGTCGACGACGCGGTCGCCGCCGGGACGCCGTGGGCCGCGCCCCTCGCCCGGCACCTGCAGGACGACCCCCGGGCGCGCGACGCCGTGCGGGCCGGACGGCGCCTGCGCCTCGCGCAGCGGACCGCGGGCGCCTTCGCGGCGTACGCGGCGCAGCGTCCGTCGCTGGTCGTCGCCTGGGCCGCCGGGCGCGACGAGGACGGCGCGGGTGCGCCCCTGCCGGCGGACGTCGCGTGGCAGGCGCCGCTGTGGCGCGCGGTGCGGGCGGCGGTCGACGCGGCGAGCCCGGCCGAGATGCTCGCCGACGCGTGCCGCGTGCTGCGCGCCGAGCCCGACCGGTCGGACCTGCCGCCGCGGCTCTCGGTGCTCGGCCCGACGCGGCTGCCGCAGGCGCACGTCGACGTGCTGACCGCGCTCGCGGTGCACCGCGACGTGCACCTGTGGCTGCCGCACCCGTCGCCGGCCCTGTGGCGGCGCGCGGCGGCGGCCGGTGCGGCGCCCGGGGCGTCGTCGCGGGCGGCGCCCCGCCGCGCCGACGTGCCGACCGTGGCCGTCCACCCGCTGCTCGCGTCGGCCGCGCGCGACGCGACCGAGCTCGGCGTGCGGCTGACCGCGTCCGGCGCGCAGGTGACGCACCACCCGGCGCCGCCCCCGCCGCCGACGGTCCTGGGGGCGCTGCAGGCGGCGCTGCGCGCGGACGAGCGGCCCGCGACCCGTGCGGCGGCGGCCGCGGACGACCGCACGGTCCAGGTCCACGCGTGCCACGGCCGCGGCCGGCAGGTCGAGGTGCTGCGGGAGGCCCTGCTGGGGCTGCTCGCCGACGACCCCACGCTCGAGCCGCGCGACGTCGTCGTGCTGTGCCCGGACGTCGAGGCGTTCGCACCGCTCGTCGTCGCCGCGTTCGGCGCCGCGGCGACGCCGGGCGAGCCCGACGACGCGGACGGGCCGCGGGGCTCCGCCCGCCCGGCCGTGCACCCGGGTCGCACGCTCCGCGTCCGCGTGGCCGACCGCGCGCCCGCACGCACCAACCCGCTGCTCCGGGTGCTGTCCGCGCTGCTGGCGCTCGCGGGCTCGCGCGTCGCGGCGTCGGGCGTCGTCGACCTCGCGGGGCTGCCCGCGGTGCGTCGGCGCTTCGGGTTCGACGACGCGGACACCGAGCGGCTGCGCGCGTGGGCGCTGGAGTCCGGCGTGCGGTGGGGCGAGGACCAGGACCGCCGTGCCCGGTACGGCCTGGGCGCGGTCGCGCAGGGGACGTGGCGCACGGCGACGGACCGCCTGCTGCTGGGTGTCGCGATGGCCGAGGAGGACCACCGGTTCGTCGGGTCGGCCCTGCCGCTGGACGACGTCGACAGCACCGACGTGGACCTCGCGGGCCGGTTCGCCGAGCTGGTGGACCGGACGACCGCGCTGCTCGACGAGCTCGAGGGCGTGCGCCCGGCCGGCGCCTGGTTCGACACGCTGGAGCGGGCGCTCGTCCTGCTCGCGGCCGCCGACCCGACGGACGCGTGGCAGGAGGTGGAGGCGCGCCGGGTCCTCGGCGACGCACGCTCGTCGGCCGCGGGCGTCGACGTGCCGCTGCGCCTGCCGGACGTCGTCGCGCTGCTCGACCCGCGCCTGGCGGGCCGCCCGACGCGCGCCGGCTTCCGCACCGGCGCCCTGACGGTCTGCTCGCTGGAGCCCATGCGCGCCGTGCCGCACCGCGTCGTGTGCCTGCTCGGCATGGACGACGGCGCGTTCCCCCGCTCGGGTGCGCCCGACGGCGACGACGTGCTCGCGCGCGACCCGCTCGTCGGCGAGCGCGACCGCCGCGCGGAGGACCGCCAGCTGTTCCTCGACGCCGTCATGGCCGCGGGCGACCACCTCGTCGTCGTGCACAGCGGCGCCGACGAGCGCACCGGCGCGCCCCGTCCGCCGGCCGTGCCCGTGGGTGAGCTGCTGGACGCGGTCGACGAGGCGGTCGAGCTGCCCCGTGGCCGCACGGCGCGCGAGGCGCTCGTGGTGCACCACCCGCTGCAGACGGTCGACGAGCGCAACTTCGCACCCGGGGCCCTGGGGCGGCCCGGCCCGTTCAGCTTCGACGACGTGGACCGCCGTGCCGCGGCCGTCGCGCGCGAGCCCCGCCACCCGCGACCGCCGCTGCTCACGGCATCGCTGCCCCCGCTCGACGAGCCGGTGGTGGACCTCGACGACCTCGTGTCCGCGCTCGAGCACCCGGTCCGGGCGTTCGTCCGACGCCGGCTGGGCGTGCTGGTGCCGGGCGAGACGCAGGACCTCGACGACCGGCTGCCGCTGACGCTCGCCCCGCTCGACGGGTGGGCCACGGGCGACCGGCTGCTCGCGGCGGTGCTCGACGGCGTCGACCTGACCCGGGCCGCGGCGGCCGAGCGCCGCCGCGGCAAGGTGCCGCCCGGCAACCTCGGGGGTGCGGCGCGCGCCGACGTCGCGACGCGCGTCGCGGCCGTCGCGGACGCCGCCGTCCCGGTGCTCGCGGCCCCGGCCACGACCGTCGACGTCACGGTCGCGCTGCCGGGCGGACGCACCCTGACCGGCACGGTCCCCGGCGTGCACGGGGACGTGCTGGTCCGCGCGGTGTACGCGCGTCTCGGGGCCAAGCACCGGTTGCGCGCGTGGGTCCGGCTGCTGGCGCTGGCCGCGAGCCCGGGGGCGCCCGCGGTGCGCGGGGCGGCAACCGTGGGAAGGGGCCCGGGGTCACGCGCCACGGCGGCGACCTCGTGGCTGTCGCCGCCGTCCGCGCAGGACGCGCGGCGCCTGCTCGCGGACCTCGTCGCCGTGCGCGACCGCGCGATGTGCGCACCGCTCCCCCTGCCCGTGGCGGCCGCGGGCACCTACGCGCAGCGACGGCACGGGCACGACGACCCGGCGGGTGCGCTGGCCGATGCGGAGCACGCGCTGCGCGACCGGTTCGAGCACACCGACGAGTACCACGTGCTCGCGTGGGGCGACGGGTTCACGCTCACCGCGGTGGCGGGCGACCCGGGGCCGGCCGACCGCGCCGCGTGGCCCGACGAGCCGACGCTGCTCGGTGCGCTCGCCCGCACGGTGTGGGACGCGCTCCTGACGCACGAGGGACGGGGGCCCGCGTGAGCGCGACGACCGGCCCCGACGTGTTCGACGTCCGCGGCCCCCTGCCCACGGAGACCACGGTCCTCGAGGCGAGCGCGGGCACCGGCAAGACGTTCACGATCGCGGCCCTCGCCGCCCGGTACGTCGCCGAGGGCCACGCGCGGCTGCCCGAGCTGCTGCTGGTGACGTTCGGCCGCGCCGCGACGAGCGAGCTGCGGGACCGCGTACGCGCGCGGCTCGTGGACACCGAGCGCGCGTTGCGCGACCCCGCGGCCCGCACCAGCGACGACGTGCTCGTGCGGCACCTCGCGGACGTCGACGACGCCGAGCTGGTCCGCCGGCGCGACCGGCTGACGGTCGCGCTGTCCGAGGTGGACGCCGCCACCATCACGACGACGCACGGCTTCTGCCAGCAGATGCTGCGCGCGCTCGGCACGACGACCGGCGGGGGCGTCGTCGAGCCCGGCGCGGCGCTCCTGCCCGACGTCGCGGACCTCGAGGCGGAGGTCGTCGACGACCTCTACCTGGCCGCGTACGCGGGGGCCGAGCGGCCCGTCCTGACGGTGGCCGACGCACGTGAGGTGGCACGCGCCGCCGTGAGCGACCACGCGGCGCTGCTCGCGCCCGACGACGCACCCGCGGGCACACCCCCCGACCACCGGTTCCGCCTCGCGCGGGCCGTGCGGCGCGAGATCGTCCGGCGGCGCCGTGCCGCGCACGTCGTCGACTACGACGACCTGCTCACGCTGCTGCACGCGGCGCTCACGGACCCGACGACCGGTGCGGCGGCGGCGGAGCGCGTGCGCGCGCCGTACCGGGTCGTCATGGTCGACGAGTTCCAGGACACCGACCAGGTGCAGTGGCAGATCCTGCGCACCGCCTTCCACGGGCACCGCACGCTCGTGCTCATCGGTGACCCCAAGCAGGCGATCTACGCGTTCCGGGGGGCCGACGTCCACACGTACCTCGAGGCCCGCGACGTCGCGACGACCTCGACGCTCGCGCGGAGCTGGCGCGCCGACCCGCCCGTGCTCGAGGGCCTGTCGCACCTGCTGGGCGGTGCGGCGCTCGGGGACCCGCGGATCGTCGTGCACCCGGTCGAGGCCGCACGCACCGGTCGCCGCCTCGAGGGCGGCCCGCCCGTCGTCGTGCGCCGGGTGACGCGGCGCGCGGTCAACGCGGGCAGCGCGGCGCCGCGGGTGGACGTGGTGCGTGCGCTCGTGCACCGGGACGTGGCCGCGCAGGTGGTGCGCACGCTGCGCGACCACCGGCTGCGCGAGGGCGCCGGGTGGCGTCCCGTGCAGCCCGGCGACGTCGCGGTGCTCGCGCGCCGCAACGCCGACGCGCTGGCCGTGCGGCAGGCGCTGGTCGCGGCGGGCGTGCCGGCGGTCGTCTCGGGGCTGTCGAGCGTGTTCACGACGTCGGCGGCGCGCGACTGGCTCGTGCTGCTCAGCGCGCTCGCGTCGACGGGCGACTCCGCGCGGGTCGCGGCCGCGGCGCTCACGCCGTTCGTCGGCTGGGACGCCGCCCGGCTGGCGGGCGCCCACGACGTCGAGCGCGAGGACCTCGCGGACCTGCTGCGCGGCTGGTCGCACGTCCTGGCCGGTCAGGGCGTCGCCGCCCTGCTGCAGGCGACCGCGGCGGCGGGGCTGCACGAGCGCCTCGCGGCACGCGTCGACGGCGAGCGCACGCTGACGGACGTGCGTCACGTGGGTGAGGTGCTGCACGCCGCGGCGCGGGACGGCGGCCTGGGCGCGGCGGCGCTGACGGAGTGGCTGCGCGCGCGCATCGACCAGGCCGCGCGCGACTACGCCGAGGAGCGCAGCCGGCGCCTGGAGACGGACGCGGCGGCCGTGCAGGTGGTGACCGTGCACGCCGCCAAGGGCCTGGAGTTCCCCGTCGTGATGGTCCCGTTCGCGTGGGACCGGTTCGTGCCCCGCCTGCCCGACGTGCTGCGGTACCACGACGCGGACGGCAGGCGACGCCTGCACGTCGGCGGGCCGGCCAGCCCCGGGTACGACGACGCGCGGACGCGCCACCAGGCGGAGGAGGCGGGTGAGGACCTGCGGCTCGCGTACGTCGCGCTGACCCGCGCGAGCAGCCAGGTCGTCGTGTGGTGGGCGCCCAGCACGGTGTCGGCGTCGGGTGCGGTGGGCCGGCTCGCGCTGGGGGCGCGCGACGCGCAGGGGCTGCCGCCGGCCACGGTGCCCGTGCCGCGCGACGACCAGGCGGCGGCGGGCTTCGACGCCCTCGCGGCACGCTCCGGCGGGACGGTCGTGCACGAGACGGTCGACGCGCCGCCGCCGGTCGTGCGCTGGGAGCCGGGACGCGGTGCCGCGGTGCCGCTCGAGGTCGCGCACCTGCGGCGGGGCGTCGACACGACGTGGCGGCGCACGTCGTACTCGGGGATCACGGCCGCCGCGCACGACGCGGGTCCGGCCGGGCCCGGGGCGCCCGACCGCGTCGGTGTCGCGGACGAGCCGGAGGAGCCGGGGATCCAGGACGAGGCCGACGGGCCCGTCCCCGTGCGCCTGCCGCACGCGGGGTACGGCGACGAGCCGGACCCGGAGGTCCTCGCGCGCACCACGCCGGACCCGGTCCTCGTGGCGGCGCTGCGCGCCGTGCGGTCCCCGCTCACCGACCTGCCGGGCGGCACGGCGTTCGGCACGCTCGTGCACCACGTGCTCGAGCGCGTGGACACGTCCGCCGACGACCTCGTGGGCGAGCTGCGCGCACGCTGCGCCGAGGCGGCCGGGCACGGCGGCGGGCTCGGCCTCGACCCCGACGTCCTGGCCGACGCCCTGCTGCCCTCGCTGCACACACCGGGCGGCCCGCTGCTGGGCGGGCGCACGCTCGCGCAGGTCCCCCCGCAGGACCGGCTGGCGGAGCTCGACCTCGAGCTGCCGCTCGCCGGGGGCGACCTGGACGCGGACGGCCGACGTCCGGCGACGCTGCGCGACGTCGCGGACCTGCTGCGTGCGCACCTGCCGCCCGACGACCCGTTCGCGGCGTACACCGGCCGGCTCGACGCGCTGCACGCCGACCCCGCGACGCGGCCCGGTGCCCTGCGCGGCTACCTCACGGGCAGCATCGACGCGGTCCTGCGCGTCGACGTCGACGGGGACACCCGGTACGTCGTCGTGGACTACAAGACCAACCGCCTGGGCCCGCCCGACGAGCCGCTGACCGCGTGGCACTACCGTTTCGAGGCGATGCGCGTCGCGATGGTCGACGCGCACTACCCGCTGCAGCTGCTGCTGTACACCGTGGCGCTGCACCGGTTCCTGCGGTGGCGGCTGCCCGGGTACGACCCGCGGCGGCACCTGGGCGGCGGCGCGTACCTGTTCGTGCGCGGCATGTGCGGTCCGGCGACGCCCGTGGTCGACGGGTCACCCTGCGGGGTCGTGTCGTGGCGTCCGCCCGCGGAGCTCGTGGTGGCGCTGTCCGCGCTGCTGGACGGCCGGGGGACGGGGCTGTGAGGGCCGACCGGGCGGCGGCCGGTGACCGTGCGGGCAGCGCGGCGGACGTCGACCTCGGCGACCCGCGTCGACCGTGGCGTGCCGAGCCGCTGCTGGCGACGTTCGCGGCCGCGGGCGTCCTGACGTCGGCCGACGTGCGCGTCGCGGAGCGCCTGGGCGTGCTCACGGGCGAGGACGACGCGACCGTGCACCTGGCCGCCGCGCTGGCCGTGCGGGCCGTGCGGTCCGGCTCGGTGTGCGTCGACCTGGCCGACGCACCCACGCTCGCGGCCGAGGGCTCCCCCGACGACCCCGACGCGCCCCTGCCGGACGTGCCGCTGCCCTGGCCCGACCTCGACGCGTGGACCGCCGCGGTCCGGCGCAGCGCCCTGGTCGCGGACGGCGTCGACGGTCCGGCGGACCGGCCGGTGCGGTGGGTCGACGGGCGCGTCTACCTCGACCGCTACTGGCGGGACGAGCAGGTGGTCCGTCGTGACATCGACGCGCGGCTCGCCTCGCTGCTCGACGTCGACGACGACGCGCTGCGCACCGCCGTGCACGCCCGGTTCGACCGCCCGCAGGACGCTCGGCAGCGGCTGGCCGCGGCGACCGCCACGCTGTCACGGCTGACCGTGCTGACCGGCGGGCCGGGCACCGGCAAGACGACGACCGTCGCGCGACTCGTGGCGGTGCTGCGGGACGTCGCCGGGCCGGACCTGCGGGTGGCACTCGCCGCGCCGACGGGCAAGGCCGCCGCGCGGCTGCAGGAGGCGGTCAACGCGGAGCTCGACCGGATGGTCGAGCGCACAGGGGACGCCGCCGTGCCACTCAACGCCAGACCGCTCACGGCCTCGACGATCCACCGCCTCCTCGGGTGGCGCCCCTCGAGCACGCGGTTCGCGCACGACCGCACGCACCGCCTCCCCCACGACGTGGTCGTCCTCGACGAGGCGTCGATGGTGTCCCTCCCGCTGCTCGCGCGCGTCCTCGACGCCCTGCGCCCGGACGCGCGGCTCGTGCTGGTGGGCGACCCCGACCAGCTCGCGTCGGTCGAGGTCGGCGCGGTGCTGGGCGACCTCGTGGCGCGTCCCGTGCGACCGGGCCCGCTGCCGGGCCGGCTCGCGACGGTGCTGCCCGCCGACGTCCCCGACGCCGCGGCGGACACCCGCGACGCGGCGGCGCTGCACGGTGGCGTGGTGCGCCTGGTGGTGCCGCACCGCTTCGGCCACGAGCTCGGTGCCCTCGCGGACGCGGTCCGACGCGGTGACGCCGACGCGACGCTGGACCTGCTGCGCGCGGGCGGGGCGCACGCGAGGCTGATCGAGCCGGCGGGCGACGTGCCGCAGGACGACGAGGTCCCCGGTCTTCGGCTCGACATCGAGGCGACGGGTGCGCGCATCGCCGCGTCGGCGCGCGCCGGTGACGCGGCCGGGGCGCTCGAGGCGCTCGGGACGCACCGGCTGCTGCTGGCGCACCGGCGCGGACCGGCGGGCGTGGCACGGTGGGCGTCGCTCGCGCAGCGCTGGGTCGAGCACACCTCCGGCGAGCTGCACCCGGGGCCCTGGCGGGTCGGCCGGCCGCTGCTCGTCACGACGAACGACCGGACGACCGGCCTGTCCAACGGCGACACCGGCGTGGTCGTCGCCGACGGCGAGGGCGGGGTGGTCGCGGCGTTCGGGGAGCCGCGCGCGCCGCGGCTCGTGCGCCCGCACCGGCTGCCGGCGGTCGAGACGGTGCACGCGATGACCGTGCACCGCGCGCAGGGCAGCCAGTTCGCGTTCGTCACCGTGGTGCTGCCGCCCGCGTCGTCCCCGCTGCTGACGCGCGAGCTGCTGTACACGGCGATCACCCGGGCGCGCGAGCACGTGCGCGTCGTCGGCTCGGCCGACGCCGTGCGGGCAGCGGTCGAGCGCCCGGTCCGCCGCGCCAGCGGCCTCCGCTTCCCCCGCTGACCCCCACCCCCCAGGGCGCGAGAGAGCAATCCAGCGCCCCCACCAGCCACGAGAGGACAATGCAGTCGGGCCCCACGGAGCCGGAGACGGCCCCTTCCCGCGCAACTGGATTGCTCTCTCACAACCTTGGGGGGGCACCTTGGCAACTGGATTGCTCTCTGACGACCTTGGGGTGGCGGCCTGGCAGCCGGATTGCGCTCTCACAACCTTGGGGTGGGGCACCCTGGTGACCGGATTGCCTCTCTCGCGACCTGGGGGTGGGTCAGCAGCAGCGGTCGTGGGCGAGGGACTCGCGGGCGTCGTCGCGGGCGCGCCACCACTGCGCCCGGGTGAGGGGTGCGTGGTCCGGGTGGGTGCGGGCGTGCGCGGCGACGTACCGGTCGTACGCCGCCTCCCCCGTCAGCTCCCGCACATACCACCGCACCCCCCGCCCCACCCCCCATACCCGCGAGAGAGCAATCCAGCACACCCCTCCCACCCGCGAGAGAGCGATCCGGCACACCCCTCCCACCCGCGAGAGAGCAATCCAGCACACCCCTCCCACCCGCGAGAGAGCAATCGGGTCACGTCCCGAGGCCACGTCCCCCGCACTCATGTCAGTGCTTCCCGCCGGCGAGCAGGCGCGGGTCCCCGACGACCGCGTACTCCGCCTCGACCTTGCGCTCCAGGGCGTCGGCGCCGAGGCCGGAGGGTGCGTAGAAGTGGGAGGGCGCGGGCGGGTCCTCGCTCGTCCCGACGTCCACGCCCCGCGCGGCCCCCGCCCGCAGCGCCGTCACGACCGCCATCAGCGCGGTGACCATCAGCAGCGCGACCAGGACGACGAACGCGATGGACAGCGTCCCCTGGATCGCGGTGTTGCGCACGGTCGCGTTCGCGTCGGCGAGGGCCTTCGCGTCGAGCCCGCCGGCGGCGATCCTGTCCTTCGTGGCCTGGTGCAGCGCCCAGTACCCGACGGCCAGGTCGCTGGAGAAGATCTTCTGGTACGAGGCGGCGAACGTGGTCGCGGTGTCGAACGCGAGGGGCAGCAGCGGGACCCACGCCCACCTCACGTAGCCCTTCTTGACCACCATCACGGTGACGACGGTCAGCGCGCACGCGGCGATGAGCTGGTTCGCGATCCCGAACAACGGGAACAGGGTGCGGATGCCGCCGTTCGGGTCGGTCACGCCCATGAGCAGCAACGAGCCCCAGGCGGCGACGACGACGCCCGTCGTGAGCCACGAGCCGAGCCGCCAGCTCGGGTCCCGGAACCGCGGTATCGCGTTGCCGATGGCGTCACCGAGCTGGAAGCGGGCCACGCGCGTCACGGCGTCGACGGCGGACAGGATGAACAGCGCCTCGAACATGATCGCGAAGTGGTACCAGAACGACATCATCCCCTTGCCGCCGACGACGTCGTGCATGACGTTGGCGATGCCGACGGCGAGCGTCGGCGCACCGCCCGTGCGGGAGACGACCGACGGCTCGCCGACGTCGCTCGCGACGGCCTCGAGCGCGGCGGCGCCGGTGAGGGTGACCTCCTCGCCGTCGACGACCGTGTCCCACGCGATCTCCGGCTGGTTGCCGGCGGGGTCCGAGACGCGCAGGTTCGCGATGGCCGCGGCCGCGTTCTCCTCGGGTGTCGCGTCGGGTGAGAACTGCTCGCCGGCGGTCGCCTCGATCGCTGCGGGCGACATGTTCATCGAGAAGTACACGCCCTGGTTGAGCGAGACCGCCGCGGCCAACGCCATGACGGCGACGAACGACTCCATGAGCATGCCGCCGTACCCGATCATCCGGACCTGCGACTCCTTCTGGATCATCTTGGGAGTCGTGCCCGACGACACCATGGCGTGCATGCCGGACAGGGCGCCGCACGCGATGGTGATGAACAGGAACGGGAACAGAGCACCGGCGAACACCGGCCCCTCGGTGTTGAAGGCGAACTCGGTGAAGTCCGGCATCTGCGCGACCGGCCGCACGACGACGATGCCGACGGCTAGCACGACGATGGTGCCGACCTTCATGAAGGTCGACAGGTAGTCGCGGGGCGTCAGCAGCAGCCAGACGGGCAGCACGGCGGCGAGGAACCCGTAGACGACCATGCAGACGACGAGCGTCGTCGGCGAGAGCAGGAAGAAGTCCCCCCAGGACGACTCGGCGACCCACCGCCCGCCGATGATGGCCGCGATCAGCGCGAGGAACCCGATGACGGACACCTCGGTGACCCGCCCCGGCCGCACGAACCGCAGGTACAGGCCCATGAGCAGCGCGATGGGGATCGTGCAGCCGACGGAGAAGACGCCCCACGGGGACTCGGCGAGCGCGTTGACGCAGACCAGCGCGAGCACCGCCAGCACGATCATCAGCATGACGAAGACGACGACGATGGCGACCGTGCCCCCGAACCGCCCGATCTCGTCCCGGGCCATCTGTCCCAGGGACCGCCCGCCGCGGCGCATCGAGTAGAACAGCACGAGCATGTCCTGCACGCCGCCCGCGACGACCACGCCGAGGATGATCCACAGCGTGCCCGGCAGGTAGCCCATCTGGGCCGCGAGGACCGGTCCGACGAGCGGACCGGCGCCGGCGATCGCCGCGAAGTGGTGCCCGTAGAGCACACGCCGGTCGGTCGGGTCGAAGTCGCGGCCGTTGTTCACGCGCTCGGCCGGGGTCGCGCGGGTGTCGTCGGGACGCATGATGCGCCGCTGGACGTACAGCGCGTAGAACCGGTACGCGATCGCATACGTCGCCACCGCGGTGACGACGAACCAGATGGTGTTGACCCGCTCCCCGCGGACGATCGCGAGCATGGTCCAGCCGAGTGCGCCGACCAGCGAGATCGCGACCCACAGCGCGACCTTGGCGGGCGTCCACCGCGGCTTCTCCACCACGCCCACGGGGACACCGCGGTCGTCGCGCAGGATCTCGGCCTGCTCCTCGGGCGTGTACTCGGGCAGCTGCGCGTCGCGCGTGGTCGTCATGTCAGCTCCGTCGATGCCGCGGGGCGACCCGCGTCGGTCCCCCCGACGGCCCCGTCCCCCGATCATGGCCCGACGGCGGTCAGCCGGCTGGGTGACCGGGGTCCCGGCGTGTCGTGACGACGCGCTGCGGGACGCCCTGGCTCCCTCGCCCACGGGGCCGCCGCGACCTGTAGATGATATGTAGACTGCCCGCATGGCTGAGACGACGACGGTTCGCGTCCGTACCTCCACACGGGACGAGCTCAACTTGCTCAGCGCCGAGCGCGGCGAGCCCGTGGAGGCGGTCATCCGCGACGGCATCGCGCTCCTGCGCCGCGAGCAGTGGCGGCGCAAGGCCGAGATCGACGCCCGTGCCGCCGCTGCCGACCCCGACGACCGCGCCGAGGTCGCATCCGTCCTGCGCGACCTCGCCGGGTGATGCGCGGGGACGTCTACCGCCTGAGAGCGCACGAGGCTCGCGGGCACGAGCAGCGCGGGCCACGGTTCGCCGTGGTGGTGCTCGCCTCCCGGTTCGACCACCTCAGCACCTGGTTGGTCGTGCCGACGTCGACGCGCGCGCGCCCGTTCGTCTTCCGACCCGCCATCGAGATCCCGGGGCACGGCGAGACCCTCGCCCTGTGCGACGCGCTCACGGCCGTCGACCCACAGGCGCGTCTCGGCGAGCTCGTCGGATACCTGCAGCTGGAGGCCATGCAGCGCATCGACTACGCCCTCAGCGGCCTGCTCGACCTGCCGGACCACCAGCGCTAGCCGCACCGGTGATGCCGTGAGCGCGCAGGAGGTCCTGCTGGGTGCGGTGGCCGTGGCCGTCCTCGTCGGTGCTCGTCGTGGCGCTGGTGGGGGCCGTGTTGCGGGTCCCCCCGGTGCCGTCAACGTGTCCGCGGCGCACACGGCACGTGCGCCGTCGTCGGCGCCGTGATGGTCGTCGTCGGAGGCGGGGCGGTCACCGCGCGGTCACCGGATGTTCCCCGACGCGTCACACGCGATCGACGCCCCGGCCACCGTGGGTGAATCCGGCGAGGCACCCACCGGCGGATCCGTCACCGTCGTGCCCGTCAACCGGTCCGCATGATCGAAGCACGACGTCACCGTCGTGACCGCACCACCATATGGCTCCGCCCCCCGATGATGGCCCGACGCCCATTTCAGCCGGGTAGGTGACCGGGGTCCCGGCGTGTCTGACCACGCGCTGCGTCACACCCCGTCGCTTCACTTGCATCACCGGCGTTGAGGCTCGCACCGAATCCGACGGCGACGTCGCGCGTCGGTTACCCGTTCGGTCCACGTGCGTCGTGACCGAGCGGCGTACCCGAACGACGTCGACAGACACGACGCTTGCTCATGAGCCCGGAGATGCGCTCACCTTCGACGCCTCAGGCACGCGACACTGCCATCGCTACGCATCCCGTCAGGCGGCACCCCGTGAGGGGCAGTCATTCGGCTGGAAGGCGTCCAAGAACTCCTCCTTCGTCATCGTTCCATCCTCGACGAGAAACTCGCCCGGACTCGAAGCGACGGACGAGAGCTCCTCCGCGTACACCACTGTCCCAAGATTCTGGCCGCCGACGACGAGGTCGATACCGAATGCGCCGCCCCAGTCCGGCGACGCGCCCGCAGCGGTTCGCCACTCCGACGCCTCAAGAAGCACCCCGCCAGCCACTGGGCCGTGGTACCCGGTAGCGCGCCACGCATGAGACTCGTCGAGGTCGAAGTCGTCCCCTACGAGGGGTGTCACGACCACCGACTCCACCTCGACACCTGGGCACGTCGGCAGGAGCACGACTGGCGAACCGTCGCGCCACCCCATCCCCACGGGAGGAGTCTCTGGTTGCGAAGGCAGCAGTGCGCACGACGTACAACTGAGAAGGATCACAGCCGATGCTGCAGCATAGAATGTTCGCTTCACTTGCATCCGCCGCCCTTCAGTACCACACCGTCACCCGGTCAGATTCTCAATCCAGTGTCGATGTATCACCGAGCGCCTGTGGCGCGCCCGTATATCGCCGTGCGCTTTCCAATCGCCCTGGCTGAAAGATTGCCGGCACTCGACCCTGGAGCTCTGTCTCGACCAACGCCCTACGTGCACATCACGACAGCACCGCGGCCGTGATCGCGGTGGCAACGCCGACGATCAGCGCCTCACCGGGCCAACCCAGCGCCGCCTTCTCCCACTGCCTAGCCCCCGTCGTACTACCGAGAAAGCTAAACAGCAGGTCGCGGAGAAAGAGCAAGACCATCGACCCGAGCCCAGCGAGCGCGAACCCAGCCACGGCACTTGAGGACGCAATCAGCGAAATCACCCACGCCCCGATGCCGATGAGGATCGACAACGGCACACCCAGGAGGAGCCAGGCGCCCAGTGCGCCTTTCGAGTGTGACTGCGGGTCCTCCGAGCCCGATGGAGACCAGAAGGCGAACCACGAGTTCCGCATTCGGCTGGCGCTTCGACCTTCAAATAGGGAAACCCCTACGACTGCCGCCGACGACAGGACGCTAACGAGCGGGCCCGCGCCGCTGGGCGGAGGAATGTCAGACGAGCCCTCGGATCTACGTCTGCGCTTCGCGATCGCACTCACCTCCCACGACTGTAGTTCTTGCGCACAGAGAAGCTATAGGCCCCGACGTCGTAGCCGAGAATTATTCTGTCAGCAGTCCTGCCCCACGTGTGCTGTCGAGAACTCCAGCGCGCACTCGAGGCCCTCAGGTCTCTAGCTTCCTTGTTCTTTGACTTGCCCAATCTCCGCATTGCGATAAACCTATTGAATTGCAGGCGGCTCACGCCTCTCATAGCAACACCGACGCCAGCCGGCCGGCATAAACCCGGTGGCCGCCAAACCGGCGCCGGCATAGTTTTTCTGCTGAAGATTAGATGCAATCTCCGCTATTGTCCACACAGCGCCTATCCCCGCACATAGTCCACACCCCAGCATGGCGCCAACGTTGAGCCCGAGCCGCACGGCTCCGATGATTGTAGTGCCGTGGTCTCCCCAGACTTTTTTTGAGGCTGAACGTCCCGTCGAGGTCGAAGCTGTTGATCGGGTCGGTCGGGTACACGTACGCGTTGTCGACCCCGCCCTCCACCGGGTCGACCGACAGGAACCTACCCAGCCCGGGCAGGTAGACCCGTGCGCCCATCTCGATGGCGGCGAGCTGCCCGGCGTGTTCGTAGAGCTTCTGGTGCTGCCCGACCCAGGAGTTGTCCGCCTCCCCGGGCAGGTTGTCGGCCACCGCGTCATCCGCGCCGGCGGTGCCGATCAGGCCGGTGGTCGGGTCGACCGGTTGACCGAACGGGTCGGACCAGACCAACCCGCCCGTGCGCGCTCCGGCGGCGTTCGCTGTGGCGACGACGTCGCCGTGGATGTTCGGGTAGGACCACACCGCATCCCCCGCCACCGGCAGGTTCACGACCACCCCACCGGGCAGGGTCAGCACCCGCGCCGTGACCGCACCGGCCGCGTCGAGCAGCAGATCCGGAGAATCCCCACCACCGGAGAACCCGTACCGCACCACACTCGTGGACCCGGCAACCGTCTGCGTGCGTTCCACGATCCGATCCGAGGCATCACGCCCGTACACGACCTTCGTGCCGTCGGCGTCCGCACTGGACACGTGCCGATCCGCCTGGTCATAGCCGAACGTCTGACCCGCCAGGCCCGTGGTGTTCCCCGACGCGTCATACGCGATCGAGGACCCCGCCACCGTCCGCGAGACCGGGGAGGCACCCGCCGGCGGGTCCGTCACCGTCGTGCCCGTCAACCGGTCCGCATGATCGAAACACGACGTCACCGTCGTGACCGCCACCCCATCGAACACATCCCGCGACGACGTGCGGTTCCCGTTGGCCCCGGCCCGCGGATTCACACCACAGCCACCGGCAGCAGCGAACGAGTACGACAGATCGTGCCGCGGGATCACCGCACGCACCAACCGCCCCGCACCGTCATACCAGTACGACGACGACCCCGACGTAGCCCCCTCCGACAACGTCGCCGACAACACCCGACCCGACTGCGACCGCACCACCCGATCCGACCGGACTCGACCCCGCCCTTGATCGGTCACTCCGTGAATACCCACATGAAGAACAGTCCCAAAAAGACGACCAGCGACACCGATCGCAGCGCTGAAGGGTTCGCCCACGCCTCCAGCACGGTCTGGTCGGCGGTGCGTCGCTTCACCTCCACGAGCGTCAACGCCACCATGATCGCGCCGGCGCCGATCACTGCATACTCCATTCGTCGACTCAACCCCTCGTCGCGCGCCTCAGGCGAGCCCCGCCCGGCGAAGTGACCGCATAGATTCGGGATTATTGATGATTGCCGGGGGTCGGGCCTCATTTATGGAAGCGTTCAACGCTGCCCGAAAACGACGCGTCTGCCAGACGACAGGAATCTCGAGGACGCGACCGTCCTGCCACTCGATGTCGACTACCGGTCCGTAATATGGAATCCAGTGGTACGTCGCGTTGGCCAGCTCGGACAGCTCGAACACCTCAACCCCGTGACCATCGTCACGTGTCAGCACAGTACCGACGATACCTAGAGTGAGATGAGATCTCCGGAGCCACATGGCCATTGCGACCACTCCGACAGTGGCGATCGAACTCACGACGTACGACCAAGGCGGCCTCATAAACACCCAGCATGCCAACCAGGAAGACACGATAGTGAAAAGGTAAGCGGGCCAACCGAGAGATGCCGTCTCAGTTGCAGCGTAGCGCGGGCCTGGCTGGGTCACCTGCGCTTTCCCCCGAATCGGCTTGTTACCGTCGAAGCCCACCAAGTCTGGGCTACCAGAGCCTTCGCAAGGAACCGGTTCCTGGTGGCGTTCTTGGCTGAGTGCCATGCCACCCCCATAGCTCCTTCTCTAGCGAGGACTCTCATTCGGCCCCCCTTGGATAGCGCCATAAATCCTCCCTTAGCCACTGTGCCCGCGCGAACTAGAGATCCAAGGCCCCCTGTCACCACGTTGAGCGCGGCGCCGGCCACGGCGCGCCTTGCCGCAGATCTATGACCGCCGATCGCGTACGCTGCACCCGCCGCGATCCCCGTCGCTAGCGTCACAGCCTGACACGCCGGCAGCGGACAGAAGGCGACGACTGAAGAGACCGTCTCAAGCACGCCTCCTAGACGACGCCAATTGAACATCCCGCTCAAGTCGTAGGCGTTGATCGGGTCAGTCGGGTACACGTAAGCGTTGTCGACCCCTCCCTCGACGGGGTCGACGGACAGGAACCTACCGAGTCCTGCGAGGTAGACCCGTGCGCCCATCTCGATGGCGGCGAGCTGACCGGCGTGTTCGTAGAGCTTCTGGTGCTGCCCGACCCAGGCGTTGTCCGCCTCCCCGGGCAGGTTGTCGGCCACCGCGTCATCCGCGCCGGCGGTGCCGATCAGGCCGGTGGTCGGGTCGACCGGTTGACCGAACGGGTCGTACCAGACCAACGCCCCGGTCCGCGCTCCAGCACCGTTCGCGGTAGCGACGACGTCACCGTGGATGTTCGGGTAGGACCACACCGCCTCCCCCGCCACCGGCAGGTTCACGACCACCCCACCGGGCAGGGTCATCACCCGCGCCGTGACCACACCAGCCGCGTCGAGCAGCAGATCCGGAGAATCCCCAGCACCGGAGAACCCGTACCGCACCACACTCGTCGACCCGGCAACCGTCTGCGTGCGCTGCACGATCCGATCCGACGCATCACGCCCGTAGAGCACGCTCGCCCCGTCGCCGTCTGCACTGGACACGCGCCGATCCGCCTGGTCATAGCCGAACGTCTGACCCGCCAGACCCGTGGTGTTCCCCGACACGTCATACGCGATCGACGCGGGCAGCACCGTCCGCGACACCGGCGAGGCACCCACCGGCGGGTCCGTCACCGTCGTGCCCGTCAACCGGTCGGCGTGGTCGAAGCACGACGTCACCGTCGTGACCGCCACCCCATCGAACACATCCCGCGACGACGTGCGGTTCCCGTTGGCCCCGGCCCGCGGATTCACACCACAGCCACCGGCAGCAGCGAACGAGTACGACAGATCGTGCCGCGGGATCACCGCACGCACCAACCGCCCCGCACCGTCATACCAGTACGACGACGACCCCGACGTAGCCCCCTCCGACAACGTCGCCGACAACACCCGACCCGACTGCGAGCGCACCACCCGATCCGTCACCGGACCCGACCCCACGAACGACCACACCAGCTGCGCCAACGCACCAGCCGGATCCCGCGCGATCGCCACACCCGTCCCGTTCCCGGCAGCACCCGAACCCGCCGGGTAGCTCACCGAGACGACGTCCCCACCCGGCCCGTACACCGGCACCGCGACGACCTTCCCACCATCGAGCAGCCGCACCGCACGCCCGTCCGCGTCGTACTCCACGCTCGAGTCGAACACCTGCGCACCCACCGCCGTGCGCGACGCGCTCGGCCGACCCGCGCCGTCATAGGTCGTGGTCGTGACCACACCCCACACATCCGTGTACGACACCACCCGCCCCAACAGGTCCACCCTCGTGGTCGTCGTCCCCGACCCCGGGGACGACGAGTCCGTCGTGGCCGACACCAACGGATCCCCACCCACCGCGTACGACGTGCTCACGGTCCGCGCCGCCGTCGACCCCAGCGCCGGGTAGGTCACCTTGGTGACCCGACCCCGCGCGTCATACGTCGAACACGTCCACCCCTGCGCCCCCGACACCCGCGTCCCCACGGCCCGCCCCAGGTGGTCGTACACCACCGACGTCACCACCGGCTCACCCGCCGCAGGAGTCGGCTCCGTCGTCGTCTTCAACAGCCCTGCGGGCTTCGCTCCCGCCGGCACGCTGCAGACCGACGGCTGGGTGTCCGACGACCCGTAGTACCCGTACGTCGTCCCCCGCGCCGCACTGAGCGTCCCGCCCGCCGTCGCCGCCGGCAACCACCGAGCCGTCCGCCGCCCGAACCCACCGGACTCGAACGCGGTCGTCGTCGTCAACGCCAACCCCTCCGGGTCCTCGACGCTCGTCGTCGCCCGCCCCAACCACGGCTCGGACCCGAACCCGGTCCGCGACCTCTGCACCGGCACCTGCCCCGCCGCGACCGCGGGCGTGCCGGACGGCACGGTCCCGGGCACCGCGTCATCGACCGTCGTGCTGGTCGCCAGGCCGTAGTCCGGCTGCAGCGCCGCATCCGGGATCACCCCCGAGGTGACACCAGGCCCCGCCCACGACAACGACAACGACGCCGCACCAGCCTTGTTCACGTAGTCCACGCGGACCCGCGCGGGCCCCGCCGCCGCCCGCACCACCGTCCCGGCCACCGCGACCAGGTCCGGCGGACTGACCACCAGCACGTCGTCGACCCACACCCGCACCGAGTCGTCCGCCGTGGCCGTCAACGTGTACGTCCCCGCCTGCGGGAACGTCAGCACGCCGGTCAGCCGCGCACCCCACGGCGCAGCGGTGATCGCGGCGTCCGGCATCCCCGTGGCCCAGTTCCGCGACAGGCCACCGGTGGTCAGACCCAGCGCGAACGCCTTGGGCGACCCCGCGAGGCCGGCCCCCGCGTAGTACGCGACGTTCAGCCCGCGCATCCCCTCGTCGAACCCGGTCGAGGTGTGGGCCACCGACGCCGCACACGCCGCCGTCGGCCGACGGTCGGCACCGAAGCACGACGTCGGCGCCGGGCCGTAGCTGTCCGTGGCCCGGTCCCGCGCGTCGTAGATCGTCGTCGAGGTCCGCCCCGCCGTGTCCGTCTGCGACAGCACCAGGTCCTTCGCCGCGTCCCACGTCTGCGACGACCGCAGCCCCAGCGCGGACACGTCGGACGTCTGACGCCACGCTCCGTCGAACGTCACCGTGCGCGCATGCCCCGGCACACCCGTGCGGTCCACGTGCGTCGTGCCCGCATCGGCGTAGACGAACGACGTCGTGAGCCGCCCGGCGGTCGCCACGCCGTCCGCCGCCGGCAGCGTGATGCTCGTGGCCTTCGGCGCGACCGTCGACGGACCGGCCCGGTCGTACGCGATCGCGACCTTGTTCGCCGGTGATACCGCACGCGCAGGGTCCGCGGCCAGCCAGTCCGTGATCGCCGGTGTCCGCAGCCCCACGAGCTCGCCGGACGACGCGTACTCGAAGTCCGTGACCTCGTCACCCGGGTCGACGATCCGCACGAGCCGACCCCCGGAGTCGTACCGCAGCCACGTCGACTCCCCCACGCCCGTGCCGGACGCGGGCGGGTACACGATGCGGCACGCCATGCCGGCGGGCGGCGCGGCGAAGCCGGCGGCCACGGGGCATGCCTGCCCGCTGCCCTCCGGCGCGGTGTCCCCGCCGTAGAAGAAGCGCACCTGCTTGCCCGACGCCCGGTCGGTCACCGTGTCGAGCTGCCCGGTGAACCCCCGCCACGCGATCTTCGGTGATGCCGGGGTCTTCACGTCCTCCGGGGGTGTCGACGACTCCAGACGCCCGTTGGTCCCGAAGACGTAGACGGTGCCGTCCTCGTCCGTCAGGTTGACCTGACCGGTGGCCGAGAGCCCCAGGACGCCGTACTCGCCCTCGGGGGCGCCGTACCCGCCGGACGACCGCGCTCCCGCACGGCCCCGCGGCAGCGCCGGCGCACGTCCTCCCGTAGGGGGCGTGCGCCCCCGGACGCCGCTCTGCCATAGTCACCGCATGCACACGAAGGTGTCGATTCCGGGCACGTCCACGGCCTCGCGGTCGGTCGCCATCGACCTCGTCCGCGTGGTCGCCGTCGTGGCGATCGTCCTGGGCCACGTGTGGGGCGAGGGGGTCGTCCGCGAGGTCGTGCACCCGTGGCACGTGCCGGTCTTCTTCCTGCTGTCGGGGTACCTGTGGCGCTCGGGCCGGTCGCTCAGCGACGAGGTGCGGCGGCGGACGCCGACGCTGCTCGTCCCGTACGTGGCCTGGCTCGTCATCCTGCTGCTGGTCGTGGTCGCCGTCGCCCTCGCGCGGGGCGACGGCCTGCCGCTCGGGGCCGTACGGGACGCGCTGCTCGGCGGCGCGTACGCCGGGCGTCCGTTCTCGGCGTTCTGGTTCGTCACCGCGCTGTTCGTGGGCGTCGTCCTGTACCGGCTGCTCGACCAGGGCGCGTGGTACGTGCGGTGGGTCGGTGCGCTGGCGGGGCTGGTGCTCGGCTACCTCGTCCCCGACGTCCTGGCCGCCGTCCCGCTCTCCGTGGGGCTCGCGCTGCCGTGCCTCGTCTTCATCGCGGCCGGGCATGAGCTCGCGCGCTGGCGGCCCCGGCTCGGGGACCGCGCGGCCGTGTTCGTCGGCGCCGCCCTGGTGGTGCTCGGTGCGATCGCCGTCGCCACGGGGCTGTCGGCCCCCGTCGACCTCAAGCAGGCGGACCTCGGGACGCCGGTCGTCAGCGTGCTCGTCGCCGTCATGATCGGCGCCGGCCTCGTGCTCCTCGCCGAGGTGGGGACGCGGGACCTCCCCGCGGGCGCCGGGCGGGCCGTCGTCGCGCTCGCCGCCGCCGCGCTCCTCGTGGTGCTGACGCACGCGCTCGTGCTGTGGCTGCTGGGGACGCCGCCGCAGGGGCGCGTGCTCGACGCGGTGCTCGCACTCGTCCTGCCCTGGGCCCTGGGCCTGGCGCTGCTGCGCGTGCCGGCGGCCGCCCGCGTGCTGCTCGGCGGTGCCGCAGCCCGCGGGTCGCGCACGCCCGTCCGCTGACCCGTCGGGACGGACGGGTCACGCGGCCGTCCCGTCGACAGGAATTCTCAACTACGGTGGTCCCGTTGAGAACGACATCGGTCGGACGTTCGGGAGGTGCGGCATGATCGGCCAGCGGGTGACGCGCCAGCGCGTCGCGATCGCGGAGCTGCTCGAGGACGTCGACGAGTTCCGCAGCGCGCAGCAGATCCACCAGATGCTGCAGCAGCGCGGGCAGGAGATCGGGCTCGCCACCGTCTACCGGACGCTCAACGCGATGGCCGAGCAGGGCCACCTCGAGGTCTTCCTGCAGCCCACGGGCGAGCACACGTACCTGCGCTGCGAGCCGCGGGCGGAGCACCACCACCACCTCGTGTGCCGCACGTGCGGCCGTACCGTGGACGTCGCGGCACCGGAGCTCGAGCAGCTCGTCGAGGCGCTCGCCGCGAGCCACGACTTCACGGACGTCGAGCACTCGCTCGACTTCCTCGGCACCTGCCGGGACTGCGCCCGCGCCTGAGGAGGAGCCATGACCGACACCGCGACGCACGCGGAGGCGGTCGTGGCGCTCGTCCGCCGCTGGCTCACGCAGGCCGCCGACGCACCCGTCGACCCGGCCGCCCGGCAGCTCGCCGCGCTGCTGCGCGAGCCGGACGGCCTGGCGTTCGCCGTCGGGTTCGTCGACGGCGTCGTGCGGCCCGAGGACCACACGGTCGCCGCGCGGCGGCTGCACGAGCGCGCCGCGCGCCCGCCCGCGTTCCTGCCGCCACCGCTGCGGGTCGCCCTGCGCGTGGGTGGAGCGCTCGCGCCGACGCTCCCCGGCGTCGTCGTGCCGGTCGCGCGCCGCGTCCTGCGGCACCTGGTCGGGCACCTCGTGGTCGACGCGACCGACCGGCGGCTCGGCGCCACGATCGCCCGGCTGCGCCGCGACGGCACGCGCCTGAACGTCAACCTGCTCGGCGAGGCCGTCCTGGGTGGTCGTGAGGCGGCGCGGCGGCTCGCCGGCACGCGGCGCCTCCTCGCGCGCGACGACGTCGACTACGTGTCGGTCAAGGTGTCGTCCGTCGTCGCACCGCACGCGCCGTGGGCGTTCGAGGAGGCCGTCACCGACGTCGTCGAGCACCTGGCGCCGCTGTTCGAGCAGGCGGCCGCGGCCACGACGCCGAAGTTCGTCAACCTCGACATGGAGGAGTACAAGGACCTCGACCTCACCGTGGAGGTCTTCACGCGGCTGCTGGACCGCCCCTCGCTCGTCGGGCTCGAGGCGGGGATCGTGCTGCAGGCCTACCTGCCGGACGCGCTGCCCGCGATGCAGCGGCTCCAGACGTGGGCGGCACGACGACGCGCGGCGGGCGGCGCGGGCATCAAGGTGCGGCTCGTCAAGGGCGCCAACCTGCCGATGGAGCACGTCGAGGCCGAGCTGCACGGCTGGCCCCTGGCGACCTGGGGCACCAAGCGCGAGACGGACGCGCACTACAAGCGCGTCCTCGACTGGGCGCTGCACCCCGACCGCGTCGCGAACGTCCGCCTCGGCGTGGCGGGGCACAACCTGTTCGACGTCGCGCACGCCTGGCTGCTCGCCGGTGAGCGCGGCGTCCGCGACGGGGTCGAGCTCGAGATGCTGCTCGGCATGGCGCCCGGGCAGGCCGACGCGGTGCGCCGCGACGTCGGGACCCTGCTGCTCTACACGCCGGTGGTCGCGCCGCAGGAGTTCGACGTCGCCATCGCCTACCTGGTGCGCCGGCTGGAGGAGGGCGCGTCGGACGACAACTTCATGTCCGCGGTCTTCGACCTCGCCGACGACGACGCCCTGTTCACCCGCGAGCGCGACCGGTTCCTCGCGTCCCTCGCGGACGTCGACCGGCCCGTCCCGGACCGGCACCGCGTGCCCGACCGGCACGCGGCCGTGCCCCCGTCGGCGCCCGGCGCCTTCACGAACACCCCCGACACCGACCCCGCGGTGCCGGAGCACCGCGCGTGGGTGCGCGACGTGCTGGCGCGCGTGCCCGCGTCACGCCTCGGCTCCCCCACGATCGACGCCGCGCGGGTGCACGACGTGGACGCGCTGGACGCGCTCCTTCGCGACGCGCGCCGCGCCGGCCAGGAGTGGGGCCGGCGCCCGGCGTCCGAGCGGGCCGCGGTCCTCGACCGTGCCGCCGACGCCCTCGAGGCGCACCGCGGCGACCTGCTGGAGGTCATGGCGTCCGAGGCGGGCAAGACCGTCGACCAGGGCGATCCCGAGGTGTCCGAGGCCGTCGACTTCGCGCACTGGTACGCCGAGCTCGCACGCGGGCTCGAGCACGTCGACGGTGCACGGTTCGTGCCGGCCGCGCTCACGCTCGTCACGCCGCCGTGGAACTTCCCCGTCGCGATCCCCGCCGGCTCGACGCTCGCGGCGCTGGCCGCAGGGTCCGCGGTCGTCCTCAAGCCGGCCGGGCCCGCCGAGCGGTGCGGCGCGGTGCTGGCCGAGGCGCTGTGGGAGGCGGGTGTGCCGCGCGACGTCCTGCGCCTGGTGCAGGTCGAGGAGGCGACGCTCGGCCGCGCGCTGGTCGCCCACCCCGTCGTGGACCGCGTGATCCTCACCGGCGCGTACGAGACGGCCGAACTGTTCCGCTCGTTCCGCCCGGACCTGCCGCTGCTGGCGGAGACGAGCGGCAAGAACGCGATCGTCGTGACGCCGAGCGCGGACCTCGACCTGGCCGTGCGTGACGTCGTCGCGTCCGCGTTCGGGCACGCGGGGCAGAAGTGCTCGGCCGCGTCGCTGGTGGTGCTGGTCGGGTCGGTGGCGACGTCGCGCCGGTTCCGGTCGCAGCTGCTCGACGCGGTGTCGTCCCTGACCGTCGGTCCGCCGCAGGACGCGCGCACCCAGATGGGGCCGCTCATCGAGCCCGCGATGGGCAAGCTGCTGGTGGGGCTGACCGAGCTCGAGCCGGGCCAGGCGTGGGCGCTGGCGCCGCGCCGGCTCGACGACGCGGGCCGGCTGTGGACGCCGGGTGTCGTGACGGGGGTGCGCCGCGGGTCGCGCACGCACCGGACCGAGTACTTCGGGCCCGTGCTGGGCGTCATGACCGCCGCGACGCTCGACGACGCGATCGACCTGGTCAACGACGTGGACTACGGCCTGACCTCGGGCCTGCACAGTCTCGACGCCGACGAGGTCGCGCGGTGGCTCGACCGCGTGGAGGCGGGGAACCTCTACGTCAACCGCGGCACGACGGGCGCGATCGTGCGCCGCCAGCCGTTCGGCGGGTGGAAGCGGTCGGCCGTCGGACCGGGCACCAAGGCGGGCGGGCCCAGCTACCTGGCGGGGCTCGGCTCGTGGACGTCGGCACGCGCCACCACCGGCACGGCGGTGACGCACCCGCGCGTGCTCGCGCTGGTCGAGGCCGCACGCGCCGAGCTGCCGGCCGCCGACGCCGAGCGCGTCCAGCGCGCCGCGCGCAGCGACGCCACCGCGTGGCACGACCTGTTCGCGGCGCGCGACGTCAGCGCGCTGGTCTGCGAGCGCAACGTGCTGCGCCACGTGCCGGTGAGCGCGCCGGTGCTGGTGCGGCAGTCCGCCGGGGCGCCGGTGGTTGACCTGGTCCGCGTCGTCGCCGCCGCGGCGCTCGCCGGGTCGCGCGTCGTCGTGTCGGTGCCCGCAGCGCTGCCGCCGCGGCTGACGGACGCGGTCTCGGCCGTCGGGCCGCTGCAGGTCGAGGACGACACGGCCTGGGCGGCCCGCGTGGGCGGGCTCCCCGGTGGCCGCGTGCGCCTGGTCGGGGGGACGGCCGCCGACCTCGCGGCCGCCACGGACGGCCGCCCCGACGTCGCGACCTGGGACCACCCCGTGACCGAAGCGGGGCGCGTCGAGCTGCTGCCGTTCGTGCGCGAGCAGGCGGTGAGCGTCACGGCCCACCGGTTCGGCACGCCGCACCACCTGACGGACGACGCGCTGCCCCTGGGCAGCTGAGGTGCAGGGCGGCTGAGGTGCAGGGCGGCTGAGGTGCAGGGCGGCTGAGGCGCAAGCGGGCTGAGCGCCGGGGCCTCGCCCCTCAGTCCCGCGTGAGGGGCGGGTGCAGCGTCGTGACGTCGCCCCGCCGGTAGACGGTCGCGGGGCGGCCCCGGCCCTCGGTGCGCGTGCGGCCCGTGTCGACCAGCAGACCGGGCACGCCCGTGAGCTTGCGGTGGAAGTTGCGGGGGTCGAGCGTCGCGCCCCACACGGCCTCGTACACGCGCCGCAGGTCCCCGATCGTGAACTCGGGCCCGCAGAACGCGGTGGCCAGCGAGCTGTACTCGAGCTTGGCGCGGGCGCGCTCGAGCCCGTCGGCGAGGATGCGCGCGTGGTCGAACGCGAGGGCCTCGCGCTGCGCCCGCGCCACGGGGACCCACGCGGCCTGCGCGGCGTCCGTCCCGGCCCGCGGTTCGGGCAGGTCGGGGGCGAGCGCGAGGTACGCGACGGAGACGACGCGCATGCGCGGGTCGCGCCCGGGGTCGCCGTACGACGCGAGCTGCTCGAGGTGCCCGGGGACGTCGTGCACGCCCGTCTCCTCGGCGAGCTCGCGCTCTGCCGCGGCGTCGAGGCCCTCGTCGGGCCGCACGAACCCGCCGGGCAGCGCCCAGTGCCCGCGCCACGGCTCGGCGCCGCGCTCGACGAGGAGCACGTGCAGCTCTCCGCCGCGCAGCGTGAGGACGACGAGGTCCACGGTCACCGCGAACGGCGGGAAGTCGGCGGGGTCGTACCCGGGGAGCGTCACACGACCACCATATCTCGTCAGGTTGACATCAAACCAGTGGGCCATTTATCGTCGTCGTGACATCAAATCACTCAGGGCTCCGAGCCCACCACGGAGGCACCGACATGGCCACCATCACCCGCTACCCCCTCGTCCGGCACCTGCGCTCGACCCCCACGGCCCACGTCATGCAGATGACGGGCGGGCAGCTGCGCCGCTCGGGCGTCGGCCTCGCCTTCTGGTTCCGCCCGCTGACGGCCGTGCTCTCGGAGGTGCCCGTCGACGACCGCGAGCTCCCGCTCGTCGCCCACGCCCGCACCGCCGACCTGCAGGACGTCACCGCGCAGGTGACGGTCAGCTACCGCTTCGAGAACCCCGAGGTCGTCGCGCAGCGCCTCGACTTCAGCATCGACGCCGGCACCGGACGCTGGACCGCCGACCCGCTGCAGCAGGTCGGCCAGCTGCTCGGCGAGCTCGCCGCCGGGCACGTCATGGACGCGCTCGCCGGCAGCACGCTGCGCGAGGCCGTGTCGTCGGGCACCGGCCCGCTGCGCCACCAGGTCACCGCCGCGCTGCTCGCCGACGAGCGCGTCGCCGCCACCGGGCTGCGGGTCCTCGGCGCGCGCGTCGGGTCGGTCCGCGCCGACGCCGACCTCGAGCGGGCGCTGCAGACCCCGGCGCGCGAGGGCGCCCAGGCCGAGGCCGACCGGTCGACGTTCGAGCGGCGCGCCCTGGCCGTCGAGCGCGAGCGGGCGATCGCCGAGAACGAGCTGAACAACCGCATCGAGCTCGCGGGACGCGAGCAGCAGCTCGTCGCGCAGGAGGGCACCAACGCCCGCGTCAGGGCCGACGAGGCCGCGGCCGCGGCCCTCATCGCGGCCCGCGCCACGGCCGAGCGCCGCCACCTGCAGGCCACCGCCGACGCCGAGGCCACCCGCCTGCAGGGCGAGGCGGACGGCGCCGCCGAGCGCGCCCGCATGGCCGCGCTGGCCGACGTCGACCAGGGCGTGCTGCTCGCGGTCGCGCTGCGCGAGCTCGCGTCGCACCTGCCGGCGATCGGCCAGGTCACCGTCACGCCCGACCTGCTGACCGGTGCGCTCGCCGCGCTCACCGCCGGCCGGGGTGAGTGACGTGGCACTGGCACCCCGCGCGGTCGTCGTGCACCGGCGCTCGGAGCTCGAGGAGCTCGTCGACCGGCACGGCACCCGCGGTCAGGTCGAGTTCTTCCTGCGCACCCGGGGCCGGGACCTGGCCGACGTGCAGGCGCGGCACGACGCCCTCGACGACGCGCTGCGCGAGGTCCGTGCTGCCGTGCCGACGGACTGGCGGCGCGGCGACGTCGAGCGTGGCGACCTGCACCGCTTCGCGTTCGACCCCGGTGACGTGTGCCTCGTCGTCGGCCCCGACGGGCTGGTCGCGAACACCGCCAAGTACCTGCGCGACCAGCTCGTCGTCGGGGTCGACCCCGAGCCCGGGCGCAACGCCGGCGTGCTCGTGCGGCACCGGTCCGCCCAGGTGGCCGGCGCGCTGGCGGACGTCGTGCGGGGCGCGGCGGTCGTCGAGGGGCGCGCGCTGGTGCGGGCGGTCGTCGACGACGGCACGTCGCTCGACGCGCTCAACGACGTGTACGTCGGGCACGTAGGCCACCAGTCGGCCCGGTACGTGCTGACGTCGCCCGACGGCAGCGAACGGCAGTCGTCGTCGGGCGTCGTCGTGACGACGGGGACCGGGTCGACCGGCTGGGCGACGTCGCTCGCACGCGGTCGCACGGGCGCACCGCCGCTGCCCGGACCCGCCGACGACGCGCTGGCCTGGTTCGTCCGCGAGGCGTGGCCCTCCCCGACCACCGGCGCGGCGCGCACAGCGGGGCTGCTGACGCACGACCAGCGGCTCACGCTCGTCGTCGAGTCCGACGCGCTCGTGCTGTTCGGCGACGGGCTGGAGGCCGACCGGCTCACCGCCACGTGGGGGCAGACGGTCACGCTGGACGTGGCCGATCGGCGGCTGCGCCTGGTCGCACCGTGAGGACGCGTCAGGCGTCGTCGCCCCTGGCCACGAGGTACACGCGGCCGGAGGCGTCGCGCACGCGCTCGAAGCCGTCGTGCAGCGCACCCTCGCGCTCCTGCTCGGCCTCGGTGGTGTCACGCCCGGTGCGGCGCGGGTCGCTGACCTGCGCCGGACCCAGCAGGTAGCGCGCGAGCCAGGCGGTCGCGTCCAGCCGTTCGCGGGGCTGCTTCGTCACGTCCGCTCCTTCGATGCTCCGACCCCTGCCACGTTACCTCGCCCTCCTGGTCCCGCGGCGGCACGCCCGCCGACCGGTCAGGGGGTGTCCCCGCGAGGCGCCGCGGGTGTTTCATGGTCGCGTGACGCCGAGCGACGCACCGAGCGCCGACCCGCCGGCCCTGACCCCGGGCTTCCGCGGCCGGCCCCGCACGTCGGGCGTCGCGCTGCCACCCGGGCAGTACGAGGTCCACGACTTCCCCGTCCTGTCGGCCGGCCCCACCCCGAACGTCGACAGCGCGACCTGGCAGCTCGAGGTCAGCACCGAGGACCGCACGACCTTCCGGTGGACGTGGGCCGACCTCATGGCCCTGCCCCAGGAGGACGCGGTCGTCGACCTGCACTGCGTGACCCGCTGGTCGAAGTTCGGGACCCGCTGGCGCGGCGTCAGCCTCGACGTGCTGCTGGCCGACGTCCCGTCCGCCGCGCAGTACGCGCTCGTCGGGTGCTACGGCGGGTACACCACCAACCTGCCCGTCGCCGACCTGCTGGGCGGCAAGGCGTGGGTCGCCCACACCTACGACGGCCGCCCGCTCGACCCGCTGCACGGCGGCCCCGCGCGGCTCCTCGTGCCGCACCTGTACCTGTGGAAGTCCGCCAAGTGGGTCCGGTCCATCACGCTGCTCGACGCCGAGCAGCAGGGCTTCTGGGAGCGCAACGGCTACCACGACTACGGCGACCCGTGGCGCGAGCAGCGCTACCAGGGCGACCCGTGACGGCTGCCGCGACCGCCGACGAGGCCCCCGACGCCGCACCGCGCGCCGCGCGCCTGGGCGAGCGCTTCGCCACCACCGCAGGCTGGCGCGTCGCGCGCGTCGTCGACGCGTGGCAGGAGACCCCGAGCGCCCGCACGCTCGTCCTCGACGTCCCCGGCTGGCCCGGCCACCGCGCCGGGCAGCACGTCGACCTGCGGCTGACCGCCGACGACGGCTACACCGCGTCGCGCGCCTACTCGGTCAGCGCCCCCACCGACCCCGCGCACCCCGGCCACGTGCATGTGACCGTCCAGCGCGTCATGGGCGGCGAGGTGTCGACCTACCTCGTCGACGACCTGCCGGTGGGCGCCGGGATCGAGGTCCGCGGCCCCGTGGGCGGCTGGTTCGTCTGGGAGCCCGGCACCGCGCACGGTGCGCCCGTGCTGCTGCTCGCCGGGGGGTCGGGGGTCACGCCGCTGGCCGCCATGGTGCGCGCGCGTCGTGCCGCGGGCGACCGCACCCCGTTCCGCGTCCTGTACTCGGTGCGCATGCCGACCGACGCGCTCTTCCTCGACGAGCTCACGCGCGGGCGTCTCGACGGCGTCGACGCCGACGTGTGGTTCACGCGCGCCGCTCCCCCGGACGCCCCGCGCCCGCCCGCCCGCATCGGGCTGCGGGACCTCGCGCACCACGGCTGGCCGGCCGCGCTCGAGCCGGTCTGCTACGTCTGCGGGCCGACCGGGTTCGTCGAGGCGATGACGCGGATGCTGCTGGTCCTCGGCCACGAGGCGCGCGCGATCCGCGCCGAGAGGTTCGGGCCCTCGACGGACTGAGCGCGCCGGGCCCGCCCGTCAGTGCGCCGCGGCACCGGCGTCGCCGTCGCCGTCGGCGTCGGCGTGCGGGTGCCGGCGCTTGTGCACCTGGTGCATGACGAGCACGACTACCGCGCCGACGACCACGCCGATGAGTGCCGAGGCCAGCGTGTTGACGAGCCACGCGAGGAACCCGCCGACACCGGCGACCCCGTGCACGGCCTCCTCGAGGTGGTGCACGACGTCGTACAGGCCGTGCCACCCGAGCTCGTCGACGCCGACGAGCAGGATGTGACCGCCGACCCACAGCATCGCCGCGATGCCCACCGTCGACAGGACCGCCAGCACCTTCGGCATGGCGTTGACCAGACCACGCCCGAAGCCGGCGACGAACCCGTGGCGGGTCGCCGCGAGCCGCACGCCGACGTCGTCCATCTTCACGATGAGCGCGACGATCCCGTACACGACGGCCGTGATCGCCAGCGCGACCACCACGAGGATGATGGCGCGGGCCACCAGCTGCTCGTCGGCGACCTCGTTGAGCGCGATCACCATGATCTCGGCCGACAGGATGAAGTCCGTGCGGATCGCGCTGGAGACCATGCGCGTCTCGGCCTCGGGGCCCTGCTCGGGCGCGGGGACCGCGGGCTTGTCGTGCTGCTTGCCGCTGATGGCCTCCCACAGCTTCTCGGCCCCCTCGAACGCGAGGTACGTGCCGCCGACCATGAGGATCGGCGTGAGCAGCCACGGCAGGAACTGGCTCAGCAGCAGGATCGCCGGGAGGATGAACAGCAGCTTGTTGCGCAGCGACCCGCGGGCGATCTTCCAGATCATCGGCAGCTCACGGTTCGCCGCGGCGCCCGCCACGTAGCGCGGCGTCACCGCGGTGTCGTCGATGACGACGCCCGCGGCCTTCGCGCTCGCGCGGCCGGCAGCCGCGCTGACGTCGTCGACCGACGCCGCCGCGAGCTTCGCGAGCGTCGCGATGTCGTCCAGGAGCGCCGCCAGACCGCCTGCCATGTGCCACCTTCGTCCGTGCCGGAGCGCCGGGCCGGTCCGGACCGCGCAGGGACAGGGTAGGGCCCGCGCGGCGCGACAGCGCGCGCGACGCCGCTCAGGCGGTGAGGTCCCGGCGCCGCAGCGCGACACCGGCCGCGGCCACGAGGACGACGGCCACGACCGTCGGCACGACGACGGCGCGCGCCGTGAGGGCCTCGGCCGGCACGCGCGGGACCAGCGCGAACGGGGCGGCGTCCTGCACCGCGTCCGGCAGACCCAGCAGCGGCCCGTACAGCCCCACCAGGATCGAGGCCACCAGCAGGGTCCAGACCCACCACGCGCCGGTGCGCAGCCCGTGCGCGAGCGCGGCCGCGGCGCCGAAGCAGAGCACGAGGGGCAGGTAGGCCAGGCTCGCGAGCGTCAAGGAGGGCGTCAGGCCCGCGTCCCCGACCGACGCGGCCGCACCGAGGCCCAGACCCAGGCCCGCGGCCAGGAGCAGCACGGCGCACCCGACGACGGTCACGGTGAACGACGCCCCCAGCCATGCCGGCCGGCTCACCGCCGCCGCCAGCACGACGCCGGTGCGGCCGGCGTCCTCCTCACGGGTCAGCCGCTGGGTGGCGACCACCGCGAAGACGGCGACCGCCATCGCGAAGAACGCGAGGAAGGCCGCGAGGGTCGAGGACAGCACGTCGCCCGCCGCGCCGCCGCCGAGCACGTCGGCGAGCGCAGGCTGGGCCTCGAGGCTCTCGACCACGCCCTGCGCCAGGGAGCCCGTGAGCACCGCGAACACCCCCAGCCCCACGGCCCACCAGGCGACCGTCGCGCGCTCGGTGCGCCACGTCAGCCCCGTGGGGCTCAGGAGCGCGCGGCGGGCGTCGACGCGGCCGCGACGCGTCGGGACCAGCCCCGCCCCCACGTCCCGGCGCGCCGCGAGCGCGAACGCCGCGGCGACGAGCAGCGCGCACAGGCCCACACCCGGCAGCAGCGGCCACCAGCGCAGGTCGACGAACGCGCGGGTCTGCTGCGCCCACCCGATCGGCGACGTCCACGACAGCACGCTGCCGCCGCGCTCGGCGGCGTCACCCAGGCCCCGCAGCACGTAGGCGAGCCCGAGCAGCGCACCGGCCGCGCCCGAGGCCGTCCGGGCGTGCGCGCTCAGCTGCGCGGTCACGGCGGCGAGCGCACCGAAGACGAGGCCGACCGTCGCGGCACCCGCGACCAGGGCCAGCGAGTCGGCCGGGACGAGCCCGACGACGAGCAGCGCACCGAGCAGGACCAGCCCGACGGCCGCGTTCGCGACGACCAGCACCGCGAGCGCCGCCGCGAGGGGCGCGGAGCGCCCGACGGCACCCGCACGGACGAGGTCGGCGCGGCCCGCCTCCTCCTCCGCGCGGGTGTGACGGACCACGGCGAGGATCGACATCACGGCCACGGCGACCGCGACCATGCCCAGCATCTCGTTCGCGACCATGACGCCGAGGGTGTAGTCGTCCAGCCCGTACCCCGGGCCCGTCATGAACGCCCCCGACGGGTCCGTCATGATCGCGGCGCGGGTCTGCAGCGCGGCCTGGTCCGGGTACGCGGCGGGGATGGCGGCGCCGACGTAGGCGATCAGCCCGCCGACGGCGAGGGCCCAGACCGTGATCCGGACGCGGTCGCGCCGCAGCCCGTGGCGCACCAGGCCCGCCGTCCCCGCCCACGCGGCGGGTCCGGCGGTGCGCACCGCCCGCTCGCGTGCCGGCGCGAGCGTGGTCATCGCGCACCACCGGCGGCGTCCGCGGCGTCCGGACGGGCGGCCGCCGCGGTGCCGTAGCTGTGGACGAACAGCTCCTCGAGGGTGGGGGGCGTGACCACGAGGTTGCCGATGCCTGCCGCCGCCAGCACGGTCATGACCTGCGACAGCGCGGCGTCGTCGACCGTGAACGTCAGCTGCCCGGCGTGGGACGCGACGTCGTGGACGCCCTCGATCCCCCTGATCGCACCCGGCGGCTGCGTGGTCGTGACGCGCACGTTGCTGCGGGTCAGGTGACGCAGCTCGTGCAGCGTGCCGCTCTGCACGGTCCGGCCGGCGCGGATGATCGTGACGCGGTCGCAGAGCTTCTCGACCTCGGCCAGGACGTGGCTGGACAGCAGCACGGTCGTGCCGCGCGCGACGGCCTCGCGGACGCACTGCTGGAAGACCAGCTCCATGAGCGGGTCGAGGCCCGACGTCGGCTCGTCGAGCACGAGCAGCTCGACGTCGCCGGCGAGCGCCGCGACGAGCGCGACCTTCTGCCGGTTGCCCTTGGAGTACGTCCGCGTCCGCTTGCCGGGGTCGAGGTCGAAGCGCTCGAGCAGCTCGGCCCGGCGTGCGCGGTCGACCCGGCCGCGCAGGCTCGTCAGGAGGTCGATCACCTCGCCGCCCGTCAGCTGCGGCCACAGGTTCACGTCGCCCGGCACGTACGCGAGACGCCGGTGCAGCGTCACCGCGTCGGACCACGGGTCGCCGCCCAGCAGCCGGACGCGCCCGGCGTCGGCGCGCAGCAGCCCCAGCAGCACGCGGATCGTCGTCGACTTGCCCGACCCGTTGGGGCCGAGGAACCCGTGGACCTCCCCCGGCGCGACGGTGAGGTCGAGGCCGTCCAGCGCGCGCACCGCGCCGAACGACTTGGTCAGGGCCCGCACCTCGACGGCGGGGGTCCCGCTCGTGCTCGTGCTCGACGGGGCGTGCTCGCTCGACATGCGCTCAGTCCTCCGGCTGGTCGGCCAGGTGCTGCAGGTAGGCGTCGAGGACGCGGTCGTCCGTCATCAGCCCGTGGGTGAACAGCTCGACGGCCGGCAGCATCATCCGGTCGCGGTAGGCGTGCAGGATGCCGACCACGTCGGTGGGATCGGCCGGCGGGTGCAGCGTCATGTCGAGCAGCAGGGCACCGAGCCCCTGCACGGTGAGGTACCGCGCACGCGCCCGCTCGTCGCGGCTCGGCCGCATGGAGCCGGCCGCGACCGCCTCGGCGATGTACACCTCGGCGTCGGCCACGAAGTGCTCGACGAAGTCGCGAGCGGGCTCGCCGCCCGCCTGCATGCTGCGCAGCGCGTACCCGACCAGGGGTGCGTAGCTGTCCATCGACGCGAGCTGCAGCAGCAGGTCGGGGGTACCGCCCGTCACCAGGGCCTGCTCCTTGGCCTCGCGGACGACGCGCAGGACGTGGGCGTCGCACGCGGCGCGCAGGGCGTCCTTGGAGCCGAAGTGGTGGAGGATCAGCGCCGCGCTGACGCCCGCGTCCTGCGCGATCGCCCGCAGACCGACGCCGAAGCCCTCGCGGGCGTACCGCGCGACGGCGGCGTCCCGGATGCGCGCCCGCGCGGTCAGGTCCGGATCCGGTACCGGGTCCGGTGCCTGCCCCGCCGACGGGCCTGAACGCATGTTCCGTACACTAAACGGCTGTTCACCCAGCCGACAAGAGCCGCCGCCGGGACGGGCGGCGGCCCGGGGTACTCTCCCGTTGCGGTAGGTTTGCCTCCGTGGAGACGACCGGTGGCGAGCGCGTGGGCCTTGCCCACAAGCAGATCGGTGAGGTCGCCGAACGCACGCGCCTGTCGCTGCGGACCATCCGGTACTACGAGGAGGTCGGGCTCGTGGTCCCCTCCGCGCGCTCGCAGGGCGGGTTCCGGCTGTACGCCGAGACCGACATCGCCCGCCTGCAGCTCGTCCGCCGCATGAAGCCGTTGGACTTCTCGCTCGAGGAGATGCGCGAGCTGCTGGAGACCATCGACGCCCTCGCCGACACCGCGACACCCGCCGCCGAGCGCACCGCTCTGGTCGACCGCCTGGACATGTTCCGGCTCGCGGTCGAGGAGCGCTGCTCGAGCCTGCGGCAGCAGCTGGCCAACGCCGAGGCGTTCGCAGGAGAGCTGCGCACCGAGCACGCACGCCACCATGACGGGACGGAACCGCGCAGTTGACGACCGACCACGAGGACGACGTGCCGGCTCCCCGCCGCAGCATCGCCGTCATCTCGCACCCCGACGCGGGCAAGTCGACCCTCACCGAGGCGCTCGCGCTGCACGCGCACGCCATCACCCGGGCCGGCGCCGTGCACGGCAAGGCCGGACGCGGCGGCGTCGTGTCCGACTGGCAGGAGATCGAGCAGAAGCGTGGGATCTCGATCTCGTCGGCCGCCCTGCAGCTGCGGTTCGAGGACACCGTCATCAACCTGCTCGACACCCCGGGGCACGCCGACTTCTCCGAGGACACGTTCCGGGTGCTGACGGCCGTGGACTGCGCGGTGATGCTCCTGGACGCGGCCAAGGGGCTGGAGCCGCAGACCCTCAAGCTGTTCGAGGTGTGCCGGACCCGCGGCGTCCCCGTGCTGACGTTCGTCAACAAGTGGGACCGCCCCGGCAAGGACGCGCTCGAGCTCTGCGACGAGCTGGAGCAGCGCATCGGGCTGGTCGCCGCCCCCGTGACGTGGCCCGTCGGCGAGGCGGGCAACCTGCAGGGGCTGCTCGACGTCCGCACGGGCGCGGTCACGACCTACCACCGCGCCCCCGGCGGCGCCACGCTCGCGCAGGAGCAGCACCTCGCGCCCGACGAGGCGGTCGAGGTGCTCGGCGACGCGGTCGTCGACGCCGTCGACCAGGCCGGTCTGCTGCCCGCACCGGACGTCGAGTCGTTCCTCGCCGGACGCACGACGCCCCTGATGTTCGGCGTGGCGCTGACGAACATCGGCGTGCGGGACCTGCTCGAGTCGGTCCTGCGGTTCGCGCCCGCGCCGGGTCCGCGGGTCACCGCGGACGGCGACGAGCGGCCCGTGGACGACCCGTTCAGCGCCGTCGTCTTCAAGGTGCAGGCCGGCATGGACCGCCAGCACCGCGACCAGGTCGCCTTCGTCCGCGTCGTGTCCGGGATGTTCGAGCGCGGCATGGCGGTCGTGCACGCCCAGACCGGACGGTCCTTCGCCACCAAGCACGCCGCCACGGTGTTCGGCCGCGACCGCGAGATCGTCGAGACCGCCTTCCCCGGCGACGTCGTGGGCCTCGTGAACGCGACGGCCCTCGCCGTCGGCGACACCCTCTACGACCCGCAGGGGCCGCCGGTGCGGTTCCCCCCGATGCCCGCGTTCCCACCCGAGCACTTCGTCGCCGCACGGCCCGCCGACCCGGGACGCGCCAAGCAGTTCCGCAAGGGGATCAGCCAGCTCGCGCACGAGGGGGTCGTCCAGCTCCTGGTCTCCCCCGACCGCGGTGACGGCGAGCCCATCCTCGGCGCCGTCGGACCTCTCCAGTTCGAGGTCGTCGCCTTCCGCATGGAGCACGAGTTCAACGCGCCCCTGCGGACCCAGACCCTGCCGTACGGGCTCGCCCGGCTGGCGACCGACGAGGACGTCACCGCCCTCGCCGGCGCGCGGGGCGTCGAGCTCGTCACCCGCGCCGACGGCGCCCGGCTCGCGCTCATGCGCGACCGCTGGGTGCTTCAGGCACTGCGGCGCGACCGCCCCACGCTCACCCTGCCCGAGCTGCTCGTCGGCGCCGCCTGACCGTCACCACCCGTTCCGCGCACCGCTGCGCACCCGACCTTCCCGTGGCCGTGTCGGCCACCGCTGTGTAGAGGAGAACCATGAACCGAACACCTCAGAACCGGCTGCCCGCCCTGCCGTCGCGCGGGCTGCGCGTCACGCCGCTGGGCGGCCTGGGCGAGATCGGACGGAACATGACCGTCCTCGAGCACGCCGGACGCCTGCTCGTCATCGACTGCGGCGTGCTCTTCCCCGAGGAGGACCACCCCGGGGTCGACGTGATCCTCCCCGACTTCACCTCGCTGGCCGACCGGTGGCAGGACATCGACGCGGTCGTGCTCACGCACGGGCACGAGGACCACATCGGCGGGGTGCCCTACCTGCTCCGTGAGCGCCGGGACATCCCCGTCATCGGGTCGAAGCTCACGCTCGCGTTCCTCACCGCCAAGCTCACCGAGCACCGGATCACGCCGGCGACCGTCGAGGTCGCGGCCGGCGACCGCCTCACGATCGGCGCCTTCGACCTCGAGTTCGTCGCGGTCAACCACTCGATCCCCGACGGCCTGGCGGTCGCGGTCCGCACGCAGGCCGGCATGCTCGTCAACACCGGCGACTTCAAGATGGACCAGTTCCCGCTCGACGGGCGCCTGACCGACGTCCGCCACCTGGCCCGGCTCTCCGACGAGGGCATCGACATGTTCCTCGTCGACTCCACCAACGCCGAGGTGCCCGGGTTCACGATCTCCGAGCGCGACCTGACGCCGGCGATCGGCGAGGTGTTCGCGTCGACGAAGCGCCGCGTGGTCGTCTCCAGCTTCGCGAGCCACGTGCACCGCATCCAGCAGGTGGTGGACGCCGCCGTCGCGCACGGCCGCAAGGTCGGGTTCGTCGGGCGCTCCATGGTGCGCAACATGAAGATCGCGCAGGACCTGGGCTACCTGACCATCCCCGACGGCGTCGTCGTGGACCCCAAGGAGCTCGAGCGCATGCCCGACCACAAGGTCGCCTACGTGTGCACGGGCTCCCAGGGCGAGCCGCTCGCGGCGCTGTCCCGCATGGCGCGCGGCGAGCACCAGATCGAGGTCGGCGAGGGTGACACCGTGCTCCTCGCGTCGTCGCTGATCCCCGGCAACGAGACCGCGATCTACCACGTCATCAACCGGCTGACGGACCGCGGCGCGCGCGTCGTGCACAAGGGCAACGCCCGGGTGCACGTCTCCGGGCACGCGAGCGCCGGCGAGCTGGTCTACCTGTACAACGTGCTGCGCCCGCGCAACGTCATGCCGATCCACGGCGAGTCCAAGCACCTGCGCGCCAACGCGGACCTCGCGCTGCGCACGGGCATGGCGCCCGAGAACGTCCTGGTGGTGCGCGACGGCGACGTCATCGACCTCGTCGACGGGCGCGCGAAGGTCGTCGGGCGGGTCCCGGCGGCCGAGGTCTTCGTCGAGGACGGCGTGGTCGGGCGCACCGACGAGAAGCTGCTCGCGCAGCGCCGCGAGCTGCGCGACGGCGGCGTCGTGACGGTCGTGGCGGTCGTCGACTCCGACGCCGCCACCCTCGCCGAGCCGGTCGAGCTGCTCTCGACCGGTGTCGCGCACGCCGCGGACGCGCAGGCGTCCGTGGACAAGGCGATCCGCACGGCGCTCGCCCAGGCGCCCGCGAGCACGTACGCCGACGCCGACGCCCTCGACGCCCTCGTGCGCCGTGCGGCGGAGCGCGTCCTGCGGCGGCGCGGCGGCCCGCAGCCCGTGGTCGTCGCGGTGACCGTCGAGTCCTGACGCCCGACCGCGAAGGGCCCCGCGACCTCGTCGCGGGGCCCTTCGTCGTTCCCTGCCCGCGCGTGCGAGTCCTCAGCCCACCAGCCCGAGGAGCCCCGCGACGGCCCCGAGGCCCGCACAGACCCCGAGCGTGCGCAGCACCGACCACCGCAGCCGGAACACGAGCACGGCGGCCACGAGCGCGATCACCACCGCCACCGGCTGGACCGACGCGAGCTCCGGCACCTCCAGCCGCAGCCCGCCGACCACCACCTGCGAGCTGGTCGCGAACAGCGTGTGCAGCGCGAAGTAGACAGCCAGGTTGGCGATGACGCCGACCACGGCGGCGGTGATGCCGGTCAGCGCCGCGCTGAGCGGCGCGTTGCCGCGCAGCCGCTCGACGTACGGTGCGCCCAGGAAGATGAACAGGAAGCTGGGCACGAACGTCACCCACGTCGTCAGCAGCGCCGCGACCACCGCCGCGACCCACGGGTCCAGCCCGCCCGGGTCCCGGTAGGCGCCGAGGAACGCGACGAACTGCACGACCATGATCAGCGGCCCGGGGGTCGTCTCCGCGAGCGCCAGCCCGCGCACCATCTCCCCCGGCGCGAGCCAGCCGTACGTCTCCACGGCACGCTGCGCGACGTACGCCAGGACGGCGTAGGCCCCGCCGAACGTGACGAGCGCGGTCCCGGAGAAGAACACGCCCTGCTGGGCGAGCACGCTGTCGGTGCCCGTGAACACCACGACGGCGACGACCGGGAGCAGCCACACGACGACCCCCACGACCAGCGTCAGCAGGGTCCGCCGGCCCGACGGCGTCGCGACGTGCAGCGCGTCGTCGGCGATGAGCGGCGGGGGGCCGTCGGGCTCGGCCCCGTGGCCGGCGCGCGCGGCGAGCAGGTGCGGCGCCCAGCGGTGCAGCGCCCACCCGACGACGCCCGCCGCGACGATCACGACGGGGAACGGCACGCCCAGCACCGCCAGCGCGAGGAACGCGACGACCGCGAGCACGACGAGCGCGGGGCCCGCGAGCGCCCGACGCCCCACCCGCACGACCGCCTGCACCACGATGGCGAGCACCGCCGGCGCCAGGCCCGCGAACAGCGCGGTGACGGCCGTGGTGTCGCCGAACGCCACGTAGACCGCCGACAGGACGAGCAGCGCCACGACACCCGGCAGGACGAAGAGCGTCCCGGCGACGAGGCCGCCGCGGAAGCCGTTGAGCAGCCACCCGGTGTACACGGCGAGCTGCTGCGCCTCCGGACCGGGCAGCAGCATGCAGTAGTTCAGCGCGTGCAGGAACCGGCGCTGCCCGATCCACCGCTTCTCGTCGACGAGCGTGCGCTGCATGACGGCGATCTGGCCCGCCGGGCCGCCGAACGTCTGCAGAGAGATGGCGAACCACGCGCGCACGGCCGTGCGGAACGGGATGAGGTCGCCGCCCGACGCCGTCGTGGCGGGTGCGGCCGGGTGCGGGTCGGTCGTCATGGGCGGTCGGTGCCTCCGAGGTGGGTCGAGGTCGGGCCGGCGGCGCTCACCGTAGCGACCGCCCGGCGCTCGTGTCGCCACCCGCGGAGCGCGACCACGGGGCGGCGGCCCTACCGTCGATCGCACCAGCGGGCGCCGCCGGGGCGTCCGACGACGGCCCACGGGAGGACCACCATGACCACGGCCCAGACGCTCGACGCCCACCCCGCACCCGCCGGCGGCGACGCGGAGCAGCTCGCGCGCGCCGTCGACGCGCTGCTCGCGTGCGCCCAGGCGTGCACCGCGTGCGCCGACGCGTGCCTCGCGGAGGAGATGGTGGCCGACCTGCGCGCCTGCATCCGCTCGGACCTGGACTGCGCCGACGTCTGCACCGCGACCGCGCGCGTGCTCTCGCGGCGCACGGCCGGCGACCCCGAGGTGGTCCGGGCGCTGCTCGAGGCGTGCGTGAGCGCCTGCGCCGCATGCGGCGAGGAGTGCGAGCGCCACGCGCAGATGCACGAGCACTGCCGCGTGTGCGCCGAAGCGTGCCGCGCGTGCGAGACGGTGTGCCGGGAGCTGCTGGCCCGCTAGAACCCCGTCGTTACGCTCGGGCCATGAGCCGCATCTTCACCACCGCCTTCGGCGCGGTCTACCCGCTGTACGTCGCCAAGGCGGAGCGCAAGGGCCGCACCCGGGCCGAGGTCGACGAGGTCATCACCTGGCTCACCGGCTACGACGACCAGGCGCTGCGCGCGCACGTCGAGGCGGGCACGACGTTCGCCGACTTCTTCGCCGACGCCCACCTGCACCCCGGCGCGGCCCTCATCACCGGCACGGTGTGCGGCGTGCGCGTGCAGGAGGTCGAGGACCCGCTCATGCGGCAGATCCGCTACCTGGACAAGCTCGTCGACGAGCTGGCCAAGGGCCGGCCCATGGCGAAGATCCTGCGCTCCTGAGCGCACCCGTCGACCCGCCGGAGGCTGTCATGACGACCACCGTGACCGACCCGACCGTCGCCGCGTTCCTCGCGGCCACCAACGCCTCGGACGCGCGGGGGCTCGAGGCACTCTTCGCACCCGGTGCGGTCGTGACCGACAACGGCATCGAGCTCACCGAGCCCGGCGCGATCGCGACGTGGATCGCCGACGACGTCGTGGGCTCGCAGATCACGCTCGAGCCGCTGGAGTACACGGGCGGCGCGGTCCCCGTGCTGGTCGCGCTCGGCGACGGGAACTTCCACGGCGGCGTCCGCGGCCCGTTCCGCTTCGAGCTGCGGTTCGTGCCGCAGGAGGGGCGGATCGCACGCCTCGACATCCGCCCGCTGCACTGACGCCCGGCACTCTGCCGGCATCGCGGCGGCCGCGTGAGCGGCACGCGTCGCGCAGGGTGATGAAAGTCACGCCGACCCATTGACGTACCGTCCGCGCGCATGCTTTGGTCGGACCACTCGATCAGTGGTCGGACCAATCGGAGGACGCATGAGCATCGCGGATCAGGTGCGGGCACAGCTCGCGGCCCGGCTCGCCGACGCTCGCGCCCACGACGGCGGCAGGCTGCCGTCCGAGCGGGCACTCGCGCAGGAGTACGGGGTGAGCCGCTCGACGATCCGCGAGGCGCTGCGCGGGCTCGCGGGCGAGGGCGGAGTCACCGCCGTCCACGGGTCGGCGTGGAGCGTCAACACCAGCACCGACCAGCTCGCCCGCGCGTTCTCGCTGCAGCTCGAGCTCGGCCAGATGTCCGAGGCGTCCCTCGTCGAGAGCCGGCTGCTGCTCGAGCCGGCGATCGCGCACCTCGCGGCGGCCCGGCAGAACGCCCCCGAGATCGCGCGGCTCAGCCACCTGCACCTGCTGACCGCCCAGGCGCAGGACGACGCCCGCTTCCTCGAGCACGACATCGCGTTCCACGAGCAGCTCGCCCGCTGCACCGGCAACGGCTACCTCATCCTCGCGCTGACCCCGCTCATGGCGACCCTCGGCTCGGCACGCCCCGACCGGGTCGCCGACACCGACCTCAAGGCGTCCGTCGTCGCCGAGCACCAGGCGATCCTCGGCGCCGTGATCGACGCCGACGCCGGCGGGGCGCGCGCGCTCATGGAACGTCACGTCCTGTCGTTCGCCCACAACAACGCCCTGCCCCTGTCCGACGACCTCGCGGGCCTCATCGCCCCCTACCAGGAGGATCCCTCGTGCCCTTCCTGAACGACCCCGTCCTGACCCAGCCCGGCTCCGGCGACCTCGTGTTCGACGTCAAGCCGCAGCTCAACCTCATCGTCGGCAGCACCCTCATGGCCGCCAAGCTCGTGCTGCCGACCGGGTTCGTCCACGAGCGGCACCACCACCCCGAGCACGAGTCCGTCGGCATCGTGCTCAGCGGGCACATCCGCATGATCGTGGGCGACGCGGAGCCGGTCGACCTGCGGGCGGGCGACACCTGGCACCACCCCGTCGGCGTCCCGCACTCGCTCGTCGTCATCGAGGAGGCACAGGCCGTCGAGGTCCACACGCCGCTGCGGCCCGACCTGCTGAAGATCCTCGCCTCGGCCTGATCCCCCGATCCCCCCGAGCGCCCGTCCCCCACCTGCTGCACCGAGCCCGCGACCCGGCGGGTCGGTCCGGTGCACCCGAAAACCGAGGATCCCCATGCGCACCGTCATCGAGAACGGCGTCCTCTGGGACGCCGTCACCCCCGGCGTCCGCCCCGCGACCGTGGTCGTCGAGGGCGACCGCATCGCCGACGTCCTGGAGGGCCACCGCGCCGTCGCCGCCGACGCGCGGGTCGACGCCGCCGGCCGGACCGTCATGCCCGGCCTGGTCAACATGCACGCGCACCTGTCGTTCATGTACGCCGTGGGCCACCCCGGCGACTTCGTCCGACGGCCCGACCACCTGCTGTACGCCCACGCGTTCCGCATCTCCCGCGTCCTGCTCGCCCAGGGCATCACCCGGGTCCGCGACATGGGAGGGCCGCGCGGCATCCACCTCCACGTACGCGACCTCATCCGCGACGGCGTCGTCCTCGGCCCGCACGTGACGGCCTGCGGCGAGCCGCTGGTCGCCACCGGCCGGCACGCCTACGCGATCTGCGAGGAGGCCGACGGACCCGAGGGCGTCGTCACCGCGGTGCGGAACCAGTTCAAGCAGGGCGCGGACTTCATCAAGCTCATGGCGAGCGACGACCCGGTGCCCGCGGACGAGCACGGTGTCCACACACGCCCGGGCTACTCGCCCGACGAGGTCGCCGCCGCGTACGCCGAGGTCCGGCGGCACGGCGCGATGGCCGCGTGCCACGTCATGGGCGCCGACGCCATCCGCGCCGTGCTCGACGCCGGTGCGGACGTCATCGACCACGGCCACTACCTGACGCCCGAGCTCGCGCGCCGCATGGCCGCCGACGGCACCTACCTGACCCCCACGCTCAGCTCCTACGACGTGCAGACCGCCCACCCGCGGTTCAACCGCGGGGCGACCTGGGCCGCCGACCACGCCCCCCTCCTGGAGGGCCACCGGTCCGCGCTGCGCGCCGCCCTCGACGCGGGTGTGCGCCTGCTCATCGGCACCGACACCGTCGGCTGCTTCGCCGAGGAGGTCGCGCTGCTGCGGGACGCCGGCATGGACGCGGGCGACTCGCTGCTGGCCGCGACCCGCTGGGCCTGCGAGGCCCTCGGCGTGGCGGACGAGGTCGGCACCGTGGAGGTCGGCAAGCGCGCCGACCTCGCGATCGTCGGACCCGACGTCCTGGCCGACCCCTACGCGCTCGAGGACACCGCCGGTGTCGTCGTCGGCGGCGTCCACCACGCCACCGGTTCCCTCGTCACCACCGAGTCGCACGTCCAGCCCGATCTGTGGGCACTCGCCAGGTCCCCCCGTCCCTAGCCCGAGCGGTACCCGTCACTTCCCCTCCCCCAGGAAGGCGCTCACCATGAGGTCCCAGATCCGTCCCGGCCGCGTCATCGCCCTCACGGCGCTGATCGGTCTCGCCCTCGGCGCGTGCGCGTCGACGGCCCCCGACTCCACCCCCGCGACCACCGACGGCACCGCGCAGGCCGACGACGCCCCGGCCGCCGGCGAACCCGTCACGGTGCGGCTCGCGGCCCTGCGGGCCATGCCCTGCGCACCCACGACGCAGTGGCTCGACCACCTGCCGGCAGGCTCGAAGGTCGAGGTCACGTTCTTCACCGCCCCCGCCGACCAGGTCGCCGCCCTCATGTCCGGGAGCGTCGACGCGGCCTGCACCGGCATCACCATCGGCCTGGTCGCGAACGAGCAGGAGCAGGACATCCGGATCGTCGCGCAGACGGCGACCAAGGGCACGCAGCTGCTCGCGGCCACCGACTCCGGGATCACCTCCGTGGCGGACCTGCGCGGCAAGAAGGTCGCCAGCGTCCCGAACTCCATCCACGAGGTCATCCTCCGTGAGCTCCTCGAGGCCGAGGGCATGGACCCCGCCACCGACCTCGAGCTCATCAACATCGCGCTCGCGGACCAGCCGGGCGCGCTGTGCAGCGGCCAGGTCGACGCGATCGCCGGCAACGAGCCGAACTCGTCGTTCGCGATCCTGCAGGGGTGCGGCACGCAGTTCGCCGACCCCTACGACACGGCGATCGGTGCGATCAACATCGGCATCTTCACCTCGCAGGCCCTCATCGACTCGGACCCCGCCCTCGTGCAGGCGATCGTCGACGCGCAGGCGGCCTCCGTGGAGGCGCTCAACGACGACCCGTCGCTGGCCCTCGACGTCGCCACCGAGTGGGGCTTCGACAAGGCCGCCGTGGAGCAGTCGCTCGAGAACCTCGACTTCGAGTGGATGGTCGACGACGCGTTCATCGCCTCCTACGCGACCTTCGCCAACCGGATCAAGGCGATCGGCATGACGAAGACCGAGATCGACGTCGAGCCCATCGTCAACACGACCTTCGCGCGCGCGGTCACGACCGATGGCGACCGGTAGCGCCGCGATGTCCCTCCCGGCAGGTGGCTCGGCCACCCGCCGGGAGGGACGGTTCGGGGAGACCGGCGGGCGCGTGGCCCTCGGGCTCGTGCTGCCCCTCGTGGTCCTCACGGCCTGGCAGCTCCTCGGCCCCGTGCTCTTCACCGAGTACCAGCTGCCCCCGCCCGCCAAGGTCCTGCAGAGCGCGTGGGTCTACGTCGTCGGCGACGCCGCCGGAGGGCAGTACTCCGGCACGTTCGTCACGGACCTCACCGCGAGCCTGCAGCGGGTCCTCAGCGGCTTCGCCGTCGGCAGCCTGGTCGGCGTCCCGCTCGGGCTGGCCATCGGGTTCTCGCGCCGGGTCGCCCAGGTCGTCGAGCCGTCGATCTCGGTGCTGCGCAGCATCCCCGGGATCGCGTGGCTGCCGCTGGCGATCATCTGGTTCGGCTTCGGGCACACGTCGTCGGTCTTCCTCGTCGCCCTCGGGTCGTTCTTCCCGGTCTGCATCTCGACCATCCAGGGCGTGCGGTTCATCGACCCGAACCTGGTGCTCGCGTCGCTCACGCTGGGCGCGTCGCGTCGCCAGGCCGTCACGAGCGTCGCGCTGCCCGCGGCCATCCCCTCGGTGCTCAACGGGCTGCGGCTCGGCCTGGCGTACTCGTGGATCTACATGATCCTCGGGGAGTTCACGGGCGTGAACAAGGGCCTGGGTGCCGCGCTCATGCACGCCCGGGACACCATGCGCACCGACATCGTCATCACCCTCATGATCATCATCGGCCTGCTGGGGGTCATCACGGACTGGCCCGTGCAGCGGCTCTTCCAGCGGGTCTTCAGAACGGACGTCCGATGAGCGCTCTGCTGTCCTTCCAGAACATCACCAAGGAGTTCGTCGACAAGCGCTCGGGCCGGTCGGTGCGCGCGCTCGCCGGACTCGACCTGGACATCCACGAGCGGGAGTTCGTGTGCGTCCTGGGCCCGTCCGGGTGCGGGAAGTCGACGCTGCTCGCGGCGGCCGCCGGCAACGACACCGTGACGTCGGGGCACGTGCGCTTCGACGGCCAGGTCGTCGAGCGCCAGCACCACTCGCGCGGCATGGTCTTCCAGGTCGGTGCCGTGTTCCCGTGGCTGACCGCCTTCGAGAACGTCTGCTACGGCCCCAAGATCCGCGGCATCGACCGCAAGGTCTACGAGCCGAAGGCGCGCGAGGTGCTCGCCGCCGTCGGCCTGTCGGACTTCGCCGACCACTACCCCCGGCAGCTGTCGGGCGGCATGCGCCAGCGGGTCGCGATCGCCCGGTGCCTCGCCAACGAGCCGCGGCTGCTGCTGATGGACGAGCCGTTCGGCGCGCTGGACGCCCAGACGCGCCTGACGCTGCAGGACCTGCTGCTGCAGGTGCGCGAGTCGTACGACGGCACGGTCCTGTTCGTCACGCACGACGTCGACGAGGCGATCCTGCTGGGCGACCGCGTCGTCGTCATGAGCCCCCGCCCGGGGCGCGTCGTCCTCGACATCCCCATCGAGCTGCCGCGTCCACGGGACTCCTCGGTCGAGACGTCCGACGCCTTCGTCACGATCAAGCGGCGGCTGCGGGACGCGATCGCCCACGCCGACTGACCACCGCCACCACTCGCACGACGGAGACCTCACCATGCGCACCACCACGATCCGGACCGCCGACGGCCCCCGCCTCGCGGTCGCCACGGACGACGGCTGGCGGGCCGCCGGGCCCGCCGGCACGACGATGCTCGACCTCGTCGCCGACCCGCACCTGGCCGACGACCTCGGCCCCGTGCTCGACGGACCGCACGCGCCGCTGCTGCGGCCCGGCAAGATCATCGCGATCGGGCTGAACTACCGCGACCACGTCCGTGAGACGGGCATGGCCGCACCGACCGCTCCCCTGATGTTCGCCAAGTTCCCGTCGACGGTGTCCGCGCACGGCACGGTCGTCACGGTGCCGGGGGCGATCACCCGGCGGGTCGACTGGGAGGTCGAGCTCGCCGCAGTCATCGGACGCACCGCCAAGGACGTGCCCGTCGACGAGGCCCTGGACCACGTGTTCGGCTACACGGTCGGCAACGACCTGTCGGCGCGGGACCTGCAGCTCGCGGAGAGCCAGTGGATCCGCGGCAAGAACCTGGACGGCTTCTGCCCGCTCGGCCCGCACCTCGTGACCGCGGACGAGATCGGCGACCCGCAGGACCTCGCGCTGCGCACGACGGTGAACGGCGAGGTCGTCCAGGACTCCCGCACGGGCGAGATGATCTTCTCGACCGCCGAGCTCGTCGCCTACTGCTCGGCGCACGTCACCCTCGAGCCCGGGGACGTCATCCTCACGGGCACGCCGTGGGGCTGCGGCGAGTTCCTCCCCGAGCCCCGGCACCTCGGTGACGGCGACGTCGTGGAGTGCACGATCGAGGGCATCGGGACGCTCGCGACGGTCATCGCGGTCCACTGAGCGACGCCACGTGGCACGACGCCGCACCCGCGCGCTTCCACGGCGGCAGCACCCGCGGGGAGGTACGGGCGGTGGGACGACCCACCGCCCGTACCTCGCTCAGCACACGGACGGACCGCACCCCGCGGCGTCCGCCTCGGGCGTCACGCCCTCGTAGCCGCCGATCGCCGCGACCTTCGCCGCCGAGGGCGACGACCGGTCGAACCGGTGGTCCAGCCACTCGTCGACGAGCTTGCGCGCGAGCTCGAGGCCGATGACCCGCTGCCCCATCGTGAGGACCTGCGCGTCGTTCGACTTCACCGACCGCTCGACCGAGTACGAGTCGTGCGCGGTCACCGCCCGCACGCCGGGCACCTTGTTGGCGCTGATGGCGACACCCAGACCCGTGCCGCAGAACAGCAGCGCACGGTCCGCGTCGCCGGCGGCGACCAGCCGGGCCGCGTTCACCGCGACGTGCGGGTACGCCACCGGCTCCTCCTGCGGGTGCACACCCACGTCGATGACCTCGCGGACCCGCGGGTCCTGCTCGAGGAACCGCCGCATCTCGGCGGCGTACTCCATGCCCGCGTCGTCGCTGCCCACGACGATGCGCCACGCCTCGGGCGTCGCGCCCTCCTGCTGTGCCTGCGTCACTGCTCCTCCTTCGTCCCACCGACCTCGTCGAGCACGGCACCGAACGCCGTGACGTCGTGCGCGCGCCGGCCGAGGAACAGGCCGTCGGCCGCCCCGTCCAGCGCGGTCCAGGTGCCCGGCCCGGCCGTGCCGCCGTACAGCAGCCGGACCGCGCCGCGGGTCCCCTCGCGCAGCCGGCCCAGCACGGCGCGCACGTGCTGCGCCGGCGCGGGCTCGTCGGCGCCGATCGCCCACTCCGGCTCGTACGCGACCACCGCGCCGTCGGGCACGCGCAGCGACGCCAGGGTCGCCAGGCAGGTGGCCGCGGCGTCGGCGGGGTCGCACCGCGTGCTCTCCCCGACGCACACCAGCGGCACCAGGCCGGCGGCGACGGCTTCCGCGACCTCCGCGCGGAACTGCTCGTTTCCCTCGCCGAAGTGCCGGCGCCGCTCGGCGTGGGCGATCTCGGCGTACCGCCCGCCGCACTCCGCGACGACGGCCGCGGGCACCTCACCGGTGTACGCGCCCGCACCCGTGCGGGACACCCGCTGCGCCCCCGCGCTGCCGGCGTCGCCGAGGATCTCGACGACGGCCCGCAGCGCCGTGAGCACGGGCAGCACCGCGACCTCGACCTGCGGGCGCGCCCGCGCGAACGGGACGGCACGCCGGACCCAGTCGAGCGTCTGGTCGTGCGTGAGGTACGCCTTGAAGCTGACGGCGACGAGCGGCGCGCTCACGGGCACGTGGCACCCACCACGTGCGCGAACGACACCGCGCCCGGGTCCGGGTGACCGAGGCTCCGCTCGGCGTGCGGGCGTGCGCGCCCGCGGCGTGCCACCAGGTCACCGGTCCCCTGCGCCGCCGCTCGGGCCTGCTCGGCCGCGTCCGCCCACGCGGCCGGCAGCGCCGTCCCGAGGTCGGCCGCCGCGCGCAAGGTGTCCGCGAACGGCACCGCGGCGTCGACCATCGTCTTGTCGCCGGGGGCCGCGCCGCCGAGCTCCCGGACGCGGTCGACCCCCGCCGTCACCGCGCGCGCCACCGCCGCGACGTGCGTCGGGTCGTCCTGCGTGAGCAGGCTCGTGCCCGCGGCACCCAGCAGGGCTCCCCACAGCGCACCGGACGTGCCACCGGCGCGTGCCGCCCACGCGTCGCCGGCGGCCACGAGCGCACCACCGACGCCCGCGCCCGACGCGACCGCCTCGCCCATCGCGCGCAGCGCCGCACCGGCGCCGGTGACCATCCCGCGTCCGTGGTCCCCGTCGCCGGCCACCGCGTCGAGGTCCCCGAGCGCCACCTCCTGGGCGACCAGCTCGGCGTGGACCCGCCGCGCGTGCTCGAGCAGCGCGGGTGCGGCCTGCCGCGCGGCCGCCGACTCGGCGACCCGGGTGACGTTCGCGGCCGGGGCCCGGGTGGCCGGCCGCGCGACCGGCACCGACCCGGTCGGCCCGGCGGTGAGGTCGCCGCGCCGGAAGGCGGGCGTGTGCGCCGGGGCCGTCCACAGCTGCTCGAGGTCCTCGTCGAGCCACGTCACGGTGAGCGAGACGCCCGCCATGTCGAGGCTCGTGACGAGCTCACCGACCTCCGGCGCGACCGGGACGACGCCCGCCGCCCCGAGCTCGCGCACCACGTCGCCCCACAGCACGAACAGCTCCTCGTACTTGGTCGCGCCGAGACCGTTGAGCAGCACGGCAGCGCGGCCGCCCGCTCCGGCCGGCCGGGTGCCCCGCACCGCGGCGACGAGCCGTGCGGCCAGCTCGCGGCTCGGCACGAGCTCGTCCTCGCCGAGACCCTGCTCGCCGTGCACCCCCATGCCGACGCCCATGGTGCCGGGGCGGACCGTGAACAGGGGCTTGTGGGCGCCGGGCAGCGTGCAGCCCGAGAACGCGACGCCCAGGGTGTGGGTGCGGGCGTTGGCCCGCTGCGCGAGCTCGGCGACCTCCGCGAGCGCCAGCCCCTGCTCCGCGGCGGCGCCGGCCACCTTGAGGACCACCAGGTCGCCGGCGACCCCGCGCCGGGTGCGGGGGTCGTCACCGTCGGCACTCGCGACGTCGTCGCTCACGGCGACGGAGCGGACGTCGTACCCCTCCTGCCGCAGGCGCTGCGCGGCCGCCTCGAAGTTCAGGACGTCACCGGCGTAGTTCCCGTAGCCCAGCAGGACGCCGCGGCCGCTGTCGGCCGCGCGCGCCACGTCGCAGACCTGCTGCGTCGACGGCGACGCGAACACGTTGCCGACGGCGGCGCCGTCCGCGAGACCGGGACCGACCCAGCCGGCGAAGGCCGGGTAGTGCCCCGCGCCGCCCCCGACCACGACGGCGACCTTGGGCTCGGCGGGACCCGCCGCGCGCACGACACCGCCGGGAACGGACCGCACCAGGTGCCCGTAGGCCAGCACGAATCCGGCCGACGCCTCGTCTGCGAAGTCCTCGACCGCGTTCAGGACGTGGGTCATCGCGGCCCCCGTCAGAGCGGGGGACGCGGGGCCGCCCCCCCGC
>NZ_JACSQV010000014.1:0-29475 GCF_014836445.1 Cellulomonas avistercoris | reverse complement strand
GGGCGGCGTCGCCGGAGACCCGGACGTCACCCGCGGCCCACGGCACGACGACCGTCGACCCCGCGGCGACCTGCGTGCTCGCACCGGACGACGTCGTCAGGACGCCCTGGCCGGACGGCACGACGACGACCGCGAAGCCCGCCTCCCAGCCACCCCCGTCGCGCAGGCGGTGCGCGCGGAAGAACTCGCCGGCGCGCGGGAACAGGTTGCCGTCCTGGGCGGGCTCGGCGATCAGCGCGAGCACCTCCTCGCGCGTGTACCCGCGCCGGTCGACCGCGCCGAGCGCGACGTCGAAGCCCAGGCCCAGGTGGCCGTCGACGGTCCCGTCGATCGGGTAGCCGGCCCACTCCAGCAGGACCGACAGGTCCGTCGGCTCCTGGAGCTCCACGACGAAGTTTCCCTCGCCGATCGCGTGCGGCAGGCCCGCCGGCAGGTACACGGCGTCGCCCTTGCGCACGGGGATCCGGTGCATCGCGGCCAGCATCGACTCGACGTCCTGCGTGTCGACCCACCGGCGCAGCTCCTGCTCGGACACGTCGCGCGAGAACGCGACGTGCGCGTCGGCGTCGGCCAGCGCGATCCAGCCCTCGGTCTTGCCGTGCGACATGCCCAGGTGCTCCTGCGCGAACGGCACGTCGGGGTGGATGTGCACCGGCAGCCGCTCGCCGGCGTCGAGCAGCTTGACGAGGATGAGGTCGGAGCCGTGCCGCTCGACGTGCGTGCGCCCGAGCCACCCGTCGGGGTCGGCCGCGACGGCGTCCCGCAGCAGCCGGCCGTCGGGGAGCGTGGTCAGACCGACGCTCTGCGAGCCGAACACGGTGCTCGTCGATCCCACCCAGTCCTCGGGCGTGTGCAGCACCTCGCCGGCCGGGGCCGGGTCCATGCCACGGAACTCGCGGATCCGCGGCCCGCCGGCGTAGAAGCGGGCGGGGGGCTGGTTCGCGCTCAGGACGATCGGTTCCACGGGTGCTCTCCTCGTTCGGGGGTGGATGGTGGCGGCGCCTGCGTCGCGTCGTCGCGCGTACCGCAGCAGGAAGCCGCCGGCGAAGGTGTCCCCGAGCCCGACGGTGGTCGGGTTCGGGACGTCGACCTGCGGGGTCGCGACCGCGCGCAGGCGGGGCACCGCCTGCTCGAGCGCCCGCGCGACGCGCAGGCCGTCGGGGTTCCGGGGCAGGTCCCGGCTCTCCTCGAGGTCGTCCGGGGTGATGCGGTCGCCCACGCGGTAGCGGGTCGAGGCGAGCTCGACGCCGCCGGCCACGCAGTCGACCAGCGTGTCGGGGTCGTCGCCCACCACCAGCGCCCAGCAGCGGGAGTGGACGACGAGGTTGCGCGCGGGCACCAGCTCGGCCAGGCGGGTCACCGCGTCGGCGACGTCGACCGGGTCGAGCAGGTCGACGGGCCGCCCGACGATCTCCTGCATCTCGTCCTCGTTCATCGACCACACGTCGGTCCACGGCAGGAGCCGGTCCCGCACGACGGCCGCGAACTCCGGCACGTGGTACCCGCAGTCCTCGTGCAGGACCAGCGAGCCCGGTGCCATGCGGGCGATGCCCTCGACGACGCGGTCGAGCCGGTCGTCGAGCAGCGCGCGGTCCCGGATGACGTTGAAGCCGCAGCAGAGGAACGCGTGGCTGTCCCCCACGACCTGCTCGAGGTCCGGGTGCAGCACCAGCTCGCGGCTCGGCGGGTCGTTCGCGAAGATCAGCCGGTTGGCGTGCGGCGCCTCGACGACCGTGTCCCCGACGCGTGCCCTCGTCCCCCGGGGGTACTGCACGATCAGGTGCGGGTCGAGGCTGTCGTGCTGCGCGCTGCACAGCGCGTCGACCGCGCCCGGCAGCAGACGACGCACGTGCTCGTCGGTGCTCACCAGGTGCACCCGGCTCGGGTAGTCCAGCTGGGCCAGTGCCAGCGCGGCCCGCACCCCGGTGCCGCCGAGCGTCACACGGTGCACGAACCGGGCCGCCACCTTCTCGATCACCGCGGTGTCGGCGACGAACCTCTCGCCGCCGACACCGCGGGCCACGAAGCCGAGGATGCTCGCGACGAGGTCACGCTCGTCGTGGACCGGCCTGTCCGGGTCCAGGTCGTCCGGTGCGATCCCGAGCTCGACGGCGAGCTGCTCCAGGACGGTCGCGTCCCACTCGATCTCGTAGTCGACCGTGCCGGCCAGGCCCAGCAGCAGCCGCGTCGTCGCGTCCGCGTGCATCTCGACGTCTCTCCTCGTGCTCGTCGCTCAGTACAGGTCGGCCTTGCCGTCCGCCGCGAAGAGGCGGATCTTGTGGGCGGCCGTCTCCTTCATCGCGGCGACGCACAGCGGCTGGACGTCCATCGGCTCGCGGACGGCCGGGTCCTGCAGGACCTCGCGCATCTTCTGGTGGTAGCTGACCTTGATGTCGCTCGAGATGTTGATCTTGTTGATGCCGCGACGCACGGACTGCGCGATCTCGTCGTCGGGGTTGTTGGAGCCGCCGTGCAGGACGAGCGGCAGCGGTGCCGCCAGCTTGATCGCGTCGAGCAGGTCGAGGCGCAGCTCGGGCTTGAGCTCCGGCGGGTAGATGCCGTGGCGCGTGCCGATGGCGACGGCCAGGGAGTCCACGCCCGTGCGCTTGACGAACGTGGCGGCGTCCTGCGGGTCGGTGTAGATGATCGTGTCGGCGCCGGCCTCGGCGTAGTCGTCGGTCTTGCCGATGGTCCCGAGCTCGGCCTCGACGGACACCCCGACGGCGTGGGCGACCTCGACGACCTTGCGGCTGACGTCCACGTTGTCCTCGAAGGACTCCATCGACTTGTCGATCATCACCGACGTGAAACCGCACTGGATCGCCACGAGCGCCTGCTCGAACGACGCGCCGTGGTCCCAGTGGATCGCGACGGGGATCGGGGACGCCTTGACGCGCTCGATGACCGACGGGAGGAACGCCCGCGTAGTGTGCTGCAGCTCGTTGGGGTGGATCGCGACGATGAGCGGGGCGCCGAGCTCCTCCGAGATGTCCATGATCCCCGTGAACATCGCCCAGTCGCTGATGTTGAACGCGGGAACCGCGAAGTGGTGGTCGTTGGCGGGTGCCAGGATCTGCGAGCCGTTGACGAGCATGACGAATCCGTCTCCTTCGTGGGGGTGTTGCGGACAGGCGTGAAAGGGCGTCAGAGCTTGACCGAGCCGGCCGTGAGCCCGCCGATGAAGTAACGCTGGAAGAAAAGGAAGAGGAGGAGCACCGGAAGGCATCCCATGACGCTCATCGCGAGCATCTGGTTCCACTCGTAGGCGTGCTGCCCCATGAGCAGCTGGATGCCGATCGGCACCGTCCTCATGTCCTCGGTGCGCGTGAGCGTCAACGCGAAGAGGAACTCGTTCCACGCGATCATGAACGTGTAGATGCCGACCGAGACCAGGCCGGGGACGGCGATGGGGACGAGGATCCGCCACAGTGCGGTCCAGCCGCCGGCGCCGTCGACCTTGACGGCCTCGTCGAGCTCACGCGGCAGCGTGTTGAGGTACCCGGTGAGCATGATGATCGCGTACGGGAGCGTGAACATCATGTACGTGAGGATCAGGCCCGGGTAGGTGTTGTAGAGCCGCAGCGCCACCACGAGCCCGAAGTACGGGATGAGCAGCGTGATCGGCGGCACGGCCTGGACCCCGACGATGACGACGTTGATCGTCTTCTTCCCCGGGAAGTCGAACCGGCTGAACGCGTAGGCGGCGAGCAGGCCCACCAGCAGCGTCAGCGCGGTCACCGACAGCGCCACGACGTAGCTGTTGAGGAAGAACCGGAGCTTGACCGGGTCGGTGAGGATCGCCGTGTAGGCGTCGAACGAGAAGCTCTCGGTGACGAGCCGCGGCGGGAACTCGAAGATCTGCCCGTTCGGCTTGAACGAGTTGGAGAGCATCCACAGCACGGGCAGTCCCGAGAAGAGCGACGCGATCGTCAGCGAGACGACGACGCCGGTCCGCTGCAGCCGTCGCGTCCGCTGCTTGCGCAGGGCGCCGGGGCTCGGCACGGGGAGTGGCTTGCGCACGAGGTCGGTCACGGGTCAGTCCTTCATCTTCTGGCTGCGCGCGTAGAAGATCGCCAGCACGAGCGACGCGAGCAGGATCACCACGGCGCTGGTCGAGGCGAGCGCGAACTCGTAGCGGCTGAACGCGAGCTTGTAGGTGTAGGTGCTGAGCACCTCGGTCGCACCCATCGGACCGCCGCCCGTGGTCATCCAGATGAGCGGGAACTGCTGGGTGGTCCAGATGACGTCGAGCAGCCCGAGGCTGATGAGCAGCGGCCGCAGCTGCGGGATCGTGACGTTCCAGAACCGCTGCACGGGGTTCGCGCCGTCGACCTTCGCCGCCTCGTGCATCTCGGCCGGGATGCCCTGCAGACCGGCCAGGAGGCTGATCATGAAGAACGGGTAGCCCGCCCAGATGTTGATGACGGTGACCGCCCCGAGCGCCAGCGCCGGGGAGCCGAGCCAGTCGGTCAGGCCCACGTCGATGCCCACGGTGTTGAGCAGGTAGTTCACGACACCGCGCGGGTCCAGCAGCATCCGCCACAGCACCGCGACGATCGCGATGGTGAACAGCCACGGCAGCACCAGCACGACGCGGTACGCCGCACGCAGCCGGGGCCCGATGAGGTCGGTGTTCAGCAGCATCGCGAACGTCAGCCCGAGGACCATGTGCACCGCGACGCTGACGAGCGTGAACACCAGCGTGTTGCGGCCGGCCTGCCAGAAGGCGCGGTCGGTGATGATCTGCACGTAGTTGGCGAACCCGACGACCTGCGGGTCGCGGTTGGTGATGACGTTGTCGAAGATCGAGTAGCCCACGACCATGGCCACGGGCGTGGCCATGAGGACGATGAGCAGGACGATCGTCGGCGAGAGGTAGCCGAAGGCGGCGAACCGGCGCCGCTCGTTGGGGCCGCGGCGCGGGCCGCGCAGATCCTGCGGCTCGGACGGCTGCGGCGTGGCGGCCTGTCGGGGGGTTCTGGTGATGGTGACCAACGGTCCACTCCTCCTGGGGAGCCCGGTCGCGCCCGACGGGGCGGACGCGACCGGACTCAGGCCGGGTCTAGAACTCGCCGGACCACGCGGTCTGGGCGGCCTTGAGCGCGTCGGTGACGGGCAGGTCGCCGTCGAGCATCCGCTGCACCTCGGTCGCGTACTGGCGCTGCAGCTCCTGGGCGACGGGGGCACCGACGAACTCGTTCATCGGGTAGCCGTCCTGGAAGATGTCGAACGCCTGCTTGAACAGGGGGTCGGTGCCGGAGAAGTCCGGTGCGCCGTCGACGTTGCCGGGGAACCCGTTGGCCCACGTCGAGAGCTCGGAGCTCACCTCGGCGCTGAGCAGGAACTCGAGCAGCTTGAAGGCCTCGGCCTTGTGCTCGCTGGAGTCGGCGATGCCGACGCCCCACGAGTTCGTGTTGATGCCGATCTCACCGGAGTACCCGTCGGGCACCGGGGGCGCCACGACGGTGAAGTTCAGGTCCGGGTTCGACGCCCGCAGCATGTTGATGTGGGCCAGGGACGAGAACATCATCCCGACGCGACCGGCCGCGAACTCCTCGACCTTGTCCTGCTCGGCCATCGAGAAGGCACCGGGGCTGACCGCGCCGGCGTCCCACAGCTCCTTGACGAACTCCAGGCCCGAGACGGACGCCTCGTTCTCCAGGTCGGGCTTGCCGTCGTCCGTCAGGATCTGGCCACCGCCGGCCCAGACCCACGGGAGGATGTCGTTCTGGACGCCGTTCGCGGTCTCGAGCGCGAGCGGCATGGCCCAGCCGGACGCGTCGCCGCCGGCTTCGGAGATCGCCTTGGCGGCCGCGAGGAACTCGCTGCGCGTCGTGGGGGGCTCGGAGACGCCGACCTGCTCGAGCAGGTCGAGGTTGACGAAGAGCGGGTACGCGAAGTTGACGGCGGGCACCATGACCGTGGCGCCGTCGACGGTGACCTGCTGGACGAGCTTCGAGGTGTCGTAGTCGTTCTCCTCGAAGATCTCCCCGAGGTCGGCGATGGCGCCCTGGCGCGACAGGTCGTACAGCCACGACCCGTCGAGACCGACGACGTCGGCGATGGTGCCGGAGGCGGCACCCGCGATGATCTGGTCCTTGGTCTGCGACCACGGGCCGGAGATGAGCTCGACCTCGATACCGGGGTTCTCGCTCTCGAAGCGGTCCATCAGCTCGCGGAAGGACCCCTTGGGAAGCTCGGGCTCCCACCACTGCATGAACTCGAGGGTGACCGTGCCGCCCTGCGGCTGGTCCGCGTCGGCCTGGCCGCTCGCGGAGCAACCGGCGAGCGCTACGACTCCTGCGATGCCGGCGGCAAGCGCACCGCGCTGCCAGCCATTCGAGCTCGTCATGACTCTCCTCACTGAGTGTCGACACCGGTGCGCTTCGTTGCGCACGCCTGCAGACTAAGGAGAGTTCTTGCGGTTTTACAAGTGGTTGTGCGTGAAGCTGCATGAAAGTGCGGTGCTCTGCGCAACCTAGTGCGGCAGGACGACCTCGACCTCCGCGGCCTCGAGCGCCCGCGCCAGCGCACCGCGGGGTGCCGTGTCCGTGACGAGGTAGTCGATCACGGACAGGTCCGCGATCTGGGAGAACAGCACCTGGTCGAACTTCGTGGCGTCCGCGAGCACGGCGACACGACGTGAGATGCGCATCATCTCGGCCATCGTCTCCGCCTCCCCCACGTGGCTCGTCGACACCCCCATCTCGGCGTCGACACCGCCGACGCCCACGAGCGCCAGGTCGCAACGTATGGTCCGCTCGCCCGCCCCGCCACCACCGAACACGACGGGACCCACCGTGGCCTGCGCCGCGATGCGCACCGCACCACCCAGCAGGTAGACGTCCCGCACCGCCTCGCGCGGCAGGACCCCCGGCAGCAGCAGGTTGTTCGTCACGACGATGAGGCCACGGTGCTGCTGGAGGTGGCGCGCGGCCGCGAGCGTGGTGGTGCCGCTGCCGACGACGACCGCCGAGTGGTCCGTGACCAGGCGGGCCGCGGCCGCACCGATGGCCTCCTTCGTCTCGGACTGCATCACCATGCGCTCACCGAGAGCGCGGTCCGGCCGTGCCTGCCCCGTCGCGACCATCGCGCCGCCGTGCGTGCGCACCAGCACGCCGTCCGCGTGCAGGCGGTCGAGGTCGCGACGGACGGTGTCCATGGAGACGCCGAAGCGCTCGGAGAGCTCCGCGACGGTCACCTCGCCCGCGCTCGCGACGTGCTGGGCCAGCTCGGCCTGCCTGCCGGCGGGCAGACGTCGGCCGTTGCCGGGGTGGGGGTCTGTGGGCTGATGGGCCATACGTCAGGTGTAGCACGAAGTCGCATGACCTCGCAGGTGATCGCGTGACCGCTGCGCCGGACACACCAGGATCGGTGCGGATCGACGAGGGATCGCGAGCGGGCACTCCGGGCGAGGTCGTAGGTGGATCCGTAGGCGCTCCACCGCCTGCCCCGTCGTGGCCACGGGCCACTCGACCTGGCTGGGTGATCCGCAGGTCCGGGACGCTCCACCGGATGGCGGCAGTCGGTCCGGCGGCCCGGTGGGCACAATGACGCATGCTCTCCGCGGACGACATGCGCCACTTCCTCGCCGTCGCGCGCACGGGCCGCCTGGTACTGGCCGCGGCGGAGCTGCGCGTGGACCACACGACGGTCGGGCGGCGGATCACCGCACTCGAGCGTGCCGTTGGCCACCGGCTCTTCGACCGGACCCCGGAGGGCTGGCGGCTGACCGAGCGCGGTCAGCGGCTGCTCGAACCGGCCGAGAGCATCGAGCGCGCGCTGCTGGAGACCCGCGAGCTCGTCGACCGCGGCCGGTCGTCCATCTCCGGGTCGGTGCGCATCCTCTGTCCCGACGGCTTCGGCAGCTTCCTCCTCGCCCCGGCACTCGGCGCGCTCTCCCGGGACAACCCCGGGCTGACCGTCGAGATGGCGACGGCGACGGTCCGGCTCGGCCAGACCGTGCGCGACTTCGACGTCGCCGTGACCCTCGAGGAGCCGCGCTCGTCGAAGGTGGTGACGCGACCTCTCAGCGACTACCTGCTCAAGGTGTACGCGTCGCGGGACTACCTCGCGCAGCATGGGCCCATCGGCACGGTGGAGGACCTGCATGGGCACACGACCATCTGGTACGTGGACCAGCTCCTCGACGTGCAGCCGCTGCACGCCGTCGACAGCCTGCTGCCCGGTCCGGCGGCGATCCAGTCCACCAACGTCGTCGCGCACTGGCAGGCAGTCGCGGCGGGCATCGGCGTCGGACCGCTGCCGCAGTACATCGCACGGCAGGACCCGCGCCTGGTCCGCGTGCTGCCGCACGTCGAGTACCGGCAGCGGTACTGGCTGGTCACGCCGCGCCAGCACGCGCGCCTCTCCCGCGTGCGGCTCGTGGCGCAGCTGCTCCAGGACATCGTCACCGAGCGCGCCGAGGACCTGCTGGGTCCTGGCTGACGGGCCGGCGGTGGTCCCCTGCACCGCCGGCCGTCGTCATCCGCCCACGACGGCCGCCGCCGCCCGGCCTGCCCACCGGCCCGTGATGTACGCGGGCGCGAGCCCACCCGCATAGCCCTCGTTCGACAGCCCGCCGATGTCCGAGCCGGCCACGTGCAGCCCGGGCACCGGGCGGCCGTCGGCGTCCAGTGCGCGGGCGTCGGTGTCGATCCGCACCCCGCCCAGGGTGAAGGTCACCGACGGCTGCACCATGAGCGCGTAGAACGGCCCGGTGTGCGGCGCCCGCGCCGACGGCGACACCGGCACTCCGTCGCTGACGCCCCCACCGGCGAGCGTGACGTCGGTGTAGTGCTGGAGGGTGCGGGCGAGCCGGTCACCGTCCACGCCCCACGCCGTCACGGTCCGCACGAGCTGCTCGAGGGTCGCGGCCTCGGCGCACCGGCCGCCGCCCCGGCGGGCGAGGTCGAAGCGGTCGACGGCGCCCAGGCCCGGGAAGGACTCGGCCACGGCTCGGGTCGAGCGCACGTCGTGGTCGAAGAGCATGACCCCGCGCCCCTCGGGCTGGAGGGTGACCGCCTGGTTCAGGATCTCGTCGCCAAGGGTCTCGTCGCAGAACCGTTCGCCGCGCAGGTTCACCAGCAACGTCGCGTCCGAGTAGTACTGGGTCATCGGCGTGAAGTCCTCCGGCCCGAAGGTGTCCAACGGGTACGGCAGGAGGTGTCCGTAGTAGGTGGCGAGGCCCGCGGTCGCAGACGCCCCGGCCCCCGTCGCGAGCCGCAGGCCGTCGCCCACGCTGCCGCGGTTGGACCGCAGCACCAGCCGGTCCGCGTGAGGTCCGACGTAGCGGGCGAGTAGCTCGGGAGCCCCCTGGAATCCGCCGGTCGCCAGCACGGTCGCCCCCGCCTCGTACCTGACCAGCGCGCCGGCCGCCTCACGCACGAGGACGCCTGCGACCGCGCGGGCCTCGTCCTGGAGCAGCTCGACCGCCGTCGCACCGGTGGCCAGCCTGCCGCCGGCCGCCTGGACCTCCGCTCGCGCCAGCGACAGCATGGCGCGGACGTCGATGGACCAGCCGATGCCGAAGGTCATGATGTCCCGCGTCTCGGCCTCGGCGACCCGCGCACCGAGCGCCCGGATCTCCTCGAGCGTCTCGCGGTGGTCGGCGACCACCCTCTCCGCGAGCGCGACGTCACCGCGCGGGATGCGACGCCGGTACGCCTCGACCGACGGGGCTGTCCAGAACATCCCGACCGACAGCGCCGCGGATCCGCCCGGCTCGGCCTGCTTCTCCAGCAACGCCACGCGGGCGCCGGCCCGCGACGCGGCGAGAGCGGCGGAGGTACCCGCCATCCCGGCGCCCACGACCACGACGTCGTACCGACGCACCTCCACCATCACGCGGTCCCCATGGTCACGACCGCCCGGCCCTGGATCTCACCGCGCGCCAGCGCGCCGTAGGCGTCGTTCACCTCCGCGAGCGCGAACCGCCGGGTGACGACCTCCTGGTACCGGAGCAGGCCGCGAGCGGCCAGGTCGACCACCGCGGGGAGGTCGACGCGCGTACGTGCGCCGTAGTTGCCGATGATCCGCAGGCCACGGCGGACCACCTGGTTGATCTCGACCTCCGCTGTCGAGCCCGCGGCGCCCAGGCCGACGGGGACCATCCGTCCGCCGGCCGCGAGCAGGCTCACCGCCTGCGCGAAGGTGCCCGGGCTCCCGAGCACCTCGAAGGCCACGTCGACGCCGCGTCCCCCGGTGGCCTCGAGCACCGCCGCGCGTGCGTCGACCGTGCGGGAGTTGACCGTCCGGGTCGCGCCGAGCCGCTCGGCCGCGGCCAGCTTCTCGTCGTCGACGTCGACCGCGATCACCTCACGGGCCCCGAACACCCGGGCCAGCTGGACGAGGTTGGAGCCCACGCCGCCGACCGCGACCACCGCGACGGTCTCACCGAACTCCAGCTCCGCCGCACGCCGCACGGCCCCGTAGGCGGTGAGCGCCGCACAGCCGAGGATCGCCCCGGCGACGGGGTCGACACCGTCCGGCAGCGGTGCCAGCGCCGTCACCGGGACCACGGCGTACTCGGCCATCCCGGCCATCGAATACATGGCGAGCGTCGCGCCGTCGGCGTCGGTGAGTCGGCTGGTGCCGTCGAAGAGCTGGCCCTTGAGCCGGTTGCGCTCGTAGAAGACGGTGCACATGTCGTCGCGGCCGCGACCGCAGTACTCGCACCTCCCGCACGGCATGAGGAACGCGCCCGCGACGTTCATGCCGACCTCGAAGCCGTACCGCTCCGCCTCGGGCCCGAGGGCGACGACGGTGCCGGACACCTCGTGACCGGGGACCGCGGGCGTGGGGAAGGCGATCGAGCCGTCCATGACGTGCAGGTCGGTGTGGCACACCCCGCAGGCGGCCACCCTGACGAGCACCTCGTCGCGGGCCGGTCGAGGGGTTGGCACCTCCTCGACGGAGAGAGGCGCGCCCGGCGCACGCAGCACCGCGGCCCTCATCGTCGCCGGGACCGTGGTCATGTCGTTCATCGGTTCCTCCGTCGGTCGGGTCGGTGGGACGGGCGAGGGCAGCGCCCACCAGCGGCCCGTCGCGGGACGGCCCGCCACTGCGGTGAGGGACGACAGGTCAGTGGGTCGTGCTCGGGAAGCTCATGCTCGCCGCGACGCGGTCCTCCTGGTGCGGCCACCGTGTGGTGACGACCTTGGCGCGGGTGTAGAAGCGGACAGCCTCGGGACCGTGGGCGTGATGGTCCCCGAACAGCGAGTCCTTCCAGCCGCCGAAGGAGTAGTACGCGACGGGCACCGGGATCGGGACGTTCACGCCGACCATGCCGGCCGTCACCCCGAGGGTGAAGCGGCGGGCGTGCTCCCCCGAAGCGGTGAAGATGGCCGAGCCGTTGCCGAACGGCGAGGAGTTCACCAGGTCGAGGGCCTCCTCGAAGGTGTCCACCCGCAGCACGGCGAGCAGGGGGCCGAAGACCTCGTCGCAGTAGGCGCCCATGTCCGTGGTGACCCGGTCCAGGACCGTGGGGCCGACGAAGTAGCCCTTCTCGTGGCCCTCGACCACGACGTCACGGCCGTCCACCACCGGCACGGCTCCCGCGTCCACCGCGGCGGTGACGTAGTCGACCACACGCCGCCGGGCGTCGTCGGTGATCACCGGTCCCATGTCCGTGCCCGGGTCGTCGCCGGGGCCGACGACGACCGCCTCCGCGCGGGTGCGCAGCTCCTGCACCAACGGGTCGGCGGCCGCACCCACCGCGACCGCGGTCGTCACGGCCATGCAGCGCTGCCCGGCCGACCCGAAGGCCGCGGCAGCGAGCTGCTCCGCCGCGAACGACGGGTCGGCGTCGGGCATGACGACCGCATGGTTGTTCGCGCCACCGAGGGCCTGCACGCGCTTGCCGTGCGCGATCGCCGTCTGCTGCACGTAGCGCGCGATCGGCGTGGAGCCCACGAAGGAGACCGCCGCGATGCCCGGGTGCTTCAGGATCGCGTCCACGGCCTCCTTGTCGCCGTGCACGACGTTGAAGACGCCGTCCGGCAGGCCGGCTTCGCGGTAGAGCTCGGCGACGAGGTTCGACGCCGAGGGGTCGCGCTCCGACGGCTTGAGCAGGAACGCGTTGCCCGTCGCGATGGCGACCGGGTGCATCCAGAACGGCACCATCGCCGGGAAGTTGAACGGTGTGATGCCTGCGACGACGCCCAGCGGCTGGCGCAGGCTGTGCACGTCGACACCCGTCGAGGCGTCCACGGTGAACTCGCCCTTGGCCGCGTGGTTGATGCCGCAGACGAAGTCGAGCGTCTCGCGGCCGCGGCCCACCTCGCCCAGCGCGTCCGGGACGGTCTTGCCGTGCTCACGCGAGATCGTCCGCGCCAGCTCGTCGCTGTGCTGGACGACCAGATCCCGCATCCGGAACAGAATCTCGGTCCGCCGGGCGAGCGACGTCGCAGCCCAGTCCCGCTGCGCCTCGGCCGCAGCGGCGACCGCACGGTCCACGACGCCGCCGTCGGCCCGCGCGACGGTCCCGATGCGCAGACCCGTGGCGGGGTTGCGCAGGGGAAGTCCCTCACCGGAGCCGGGGACTGTGGCACCGCCGATCCAGTGGTCGACCTGGTACTCGGTCATCGTGCTCCTCCTTCGTCGGCCCCCGGGAGCAGGGAGACGAGCTGGTCGTAGGTGGCCACCTCGGAGGTGGCCCGGGCAACGCCGTCCGCCGCGTCGAGCACCCGGCGCAGCGCCGCAGCCGTCCCGGCGACGCCGTCTGCGAGCAGGACGCACTCGGGAGAAGCGGCACGCTCGGCGGCCCCCTGCCCCTCGGACGTGCTCGACTTCGCCTGCGTCGCCTCGAGGTCGGCCTCGACGAGGTGCAGACCGCACATCGTGGTGTCGGCGAGGACGACCGCGGCCTGCTCCTCCACCAGACGGGCCAGAGCGGCTGCGTCGTCGCTCTCCAGGTGGACGACGGAGAGCTCACGTCCGACCGCGGCGCCGTGGGAGAACAGGACGCGCATGACGGACCGCCACGGCTCCACGAAGAGCGTGACCGCCTGCTGCGTGAGCGGGGTCGGGGTGTCGAGCCGGCGCAGGTACTCCGCCGAGCGGAAGACCGCGGTGTCGGCCGTCTCGTAGACGGTCAGGTGCCGCGGGCCGGGCGAGCCCTCGCGCCGGACGTACCGCCGCCCCCGCAGGAAGCCCGGCGTGCCGACCCGCTCAGGGAGGTGCTGGTGGGTGTACCAGAGGTCGAAGAGGTCCTCGTCGGCCGGTGCGAGGTCGACCGTGTAGAGCATGACGCCCTGCCCCAGCAGGCCGGGGCGGCGTCCGTCGGTCCAGGCGCTGGGCAGGTCCACGGCTCCTCCTCAGGCCCCGACGAACTCGTGGCGCATGGCACCGACGCCCGCGACCCAGGTCTCGACCACGTCGCCGGGCCGCAGGTACTCGGGGGGCGTGCGGCCCAAGCCGACGCCGGCGGGCGTACCGGTGAAGATCAGGTCGCCCGGGTAGAGCTCGACCACCGCCGACAGGTACTCGATCACCTGCGGCACGCTGAACACGAGCTGTGCCGTGGTCGACGACTGCACCTGCTCACCGTTGAGGGCGCAGCCGAGGGCGATGTCGTCCGGGTCCGCCAGCTCGTCCGGGGTCACCACGACGGGACCGATGGGCGCGTACCCCGCGAAGGACTTGCCGACGCTGAACTGCGGTGCAGGGGGACGGAGCTGCACCTCGCGGTCGGACAGGTCCTGCCCCGCGGTGACGCCGGCGACGTGCTGCCACGCCTGCGCCGCCGGGATGTCCCGCCCGCCACGGCCGACGACGACGACGAGCTCGACCTCCCAGTCGACGCTGTCGCCCGACAGCCGCACGGTGCCTGTGGGCCCGGTGATCGCGGATTGGAAGTTGGTGAACACGGTCGGGAAGGACGGCAGGTCGTTGCCGGACTCCTCGACGTGGTCGACGTAGTTCAGCCCGATCGCGAAGATCTGGCGGGGCTGCGGCACGGGTGCTCCGAGCCGCGCCGTGTCGAGCCCGCTCTCGACACCCGTGACGTCCCCCTGCTCCCGCGCCCACCCCGCGAACTCGTCCCACACGTCGTAGACGGCCTGCGGGTCGCTGGTGAACCGGCCGCCGCTCACCTCCTCTACGTCCACCGGGCCCTGCCGGGTCAGGAGGGTGAGTCGGCCGTCGACGTTGGCGATGCGCATAGGTGTCTCTCCGAGGTGGGATGGGGTGGGCGCGGGCCGGCTGCGCAGGTCAGCCGACGAGGGTGATGTACCAGAACCGCACGGCCGCGGTGGTGGCGATGAGCATCGTCACGGCGATGAGGACGTTCATCCACTTCCCGGCGCGGTAGCGGCCCATGATGCTGCGCTTGTTGACCAGGTACCACCACGTCGCGACGCCGATCGGCATGAACGTGGAGTTGAACGCCGAGCCCCAGGTGGTCCACTGGAAGGGGTCGAGACCGAGGATCGGGATGGTCAGGGCCAGGAGGATCGTCACGATCTGGACGATCTTGAACCGAGGTGCGGCGATGTCCCGCTTCCAGCCCATGAGGTCCGACACGACGTACCCGTTGACCTGCGTCTGCACCGCGAGGGTGGTGATGCAGGCACCGAGGAGGCCGACCGCGAACAGAACCGTGGCGAACGAGCCGGCGACGGGCTCGAGGGCCGCACCGGCCTCGAGGGCGGAGGTGACCTTGATGCCCTCGGGGAACAGCGTGGAGCCGACGACGATGAGCACGGCGAACTGCACGACCAGCAGCAGCACGTTGCTCGCACCGGTCTCGAACCGGACCAGCTTGAGGCTCGACGTGCCGTAGCCCGTCGACCGGCTCGCGTACGCCTGGATGACCGGGACGTTGATCGCGAGCGCGGAGCTGAGCACCGCGGTGAACAGCAGGACCTCGGACCGACTGCTCGGCAGCGAGAAGCTGAAGGTCTGGGAGAAGAAGCCGCCCCAGTCCACCGGGACGATGAACAGCGAGACGAGGTACGACAGCGCCAGTGCCATGATCAGGTACTTCAGCACGGCGTTGGCGACCTTGATCTTGCCCGGCAGCAGGGCCAGCACAGCCGTGACGGCGAGCGCCACGACGGTCCACACGCGGATGTTCACCTGGGGGAAGAGCGCGTTGAGCGCGAGCCCGGCGAGCACGGCGTTCACCGCGTGGAACACGAGGTTGACCAGGACGATGGCCACGGCGTTGAGCGTGCCGACGACGGGGTGGACGTAGGTGCGGATCGCGTCGATCGGGTCGCGCTTGGTGACGACGGTGATGCGGACGCAGATGAGCGTCGCGACGTACACGGCGAGCACGGCCGGGATGAACACCCAGCCGAACATGAAGCCGGTCGCGGCGGCGAGCAGGACGCTGTTGGTGACGCTGGCCGAACCGATGTTGAGGCCACCGGCCAGGAAGGCGGGGCCGGAGCGGCGCAGCTGGGCGCCGAACCCTCGGGGGGACTCGACACCGTCCGCGGCGGGTGCCGCGGGGGGCGGTGTCTCGGTCTCTGCAGTCATGCGCTCCTCCTTGAGACGCTGATGCGTACGGTCCGGCCGCCCCCGGGGGTGGGGCGGCCGTCGTGCGCCGGCGAGGACGCCGGCACGTCCGAGCCCAGGGCTGCGGACCGGGAGCCGGGCGTCAGAAGCGCCCGCCACGCTCCTGGAACTTCGTGGGCTTGCCGAGGGAGCCACCGCCGGCCGCCGTCCACTGCGCCACCCAGTCGATCATGTCCAGCAGGGGCACCCGCGGGTACCCGAAGGCCTGGTGGGCCTTGGTGCCGTCCAGGACGTACGCCGTCGGTTCCTCGACGCCGACGAACTTCGGCTCGGTCCCCAGGCGCTCGGCGAACCGGTGCGCGAGCCAGCGGACAGGGACGATCTCGGGCCCGGTCACGTTGAGCCGCGTCGGCGGGTTGTCCGCCAGGAGCAGGGACCGCAGCGCGTACTCGGCGGCATCGCCCTGCCAGATGACACTGGCGTGGCCCATGCTCAGGTCGATGGGGTCGCCGTTGTTGACCGCCGAGGCGATCTCCGCCAGCACGCCGTACCGGGTCTCGATGGCGTACCCCAACCGGAACAGCGTCAGCGGCGTGCCGTTCTTCAGCGCGAAGTGCTCGAAGACGCGCTCGCGGCCGACGCACGACGCCGCGTACTCGCCCCACGGGCCCACCGGGTCGTCCTCGCGCGAGCCGCCCTCGGCGACCGGCGCCATCGGGTAGACGAGCAGCGTCGAGAACGCCACGATGCGCGACTGCGAGTACCGCTGGGCGACCCGGCCGGGCAGGTAGGAGTTCATCATCCACGTGTAGTGCTCGCTGCCGGTGGTGCCGAACTTGTGCCCGACCATGTAGACGACGTTCGCCGCGTCCGGGAGCGCGGCGAGCGCGTCATCGTCGGTCACGTCCGCGACCACCGGCACCACACCCGCGCGCTCGAGCTCGTCGGCCAGGGACCGGTCGGAGAAGCGCGCGACGCCGTAGACCTTCTTGTCGACACCGGCGGCCTTGATCGCGTTCGCCGCGAGCGTGGCGACGGTTGGTCCCACCTTGCCGCCGACACCGAGGACCACGATGTCGCCCTCGATCCCGGCGATGTCCTGGACGAGGCGGTCGGTGGGACGGGTGAGCTCGTGGACGAGCTCGTCGACGGTCCTCATGCGCACTCCTTCGTGTCGCTCTGCCACTGTGCCGCGGCGGGGGCCTGCCGGGCCGGCTCCTGCGGTGACGTGCGTCGTCGCACGTCCCGGAACCGCAACCCGTGGTGCCCCAGCATTCTGACGGTGCCGGTGCCGCTGCAAGGACCAACGGCACCCATCGACGTGCAGAACTGCACAGTTGCCCGCGTCAGCGGTTCTCCGGCGGGCCACCCGCGGTGGGGCACGGTGGTCCGGTGCGGGGACGCGCGTGGACCGGGTACTGCCTGTTGGCCGGTGCACTGCTGGCGATCTCCGCCGTCGTCGGCGCGGACGTCGTCGGCCAGACAGCCACCGACCGTCGTCGTCGTCGTGTCCGTGGGAGCCGCCGCCGTCGGGACGGCCGCCCGCTCCCCCGCACCACCGCGGCGGCACCCCGCCCGGAGAGGCCGTCGGGTGACGACGGACGTCCTCGGGGTGCCGCCGCGCTCCGGGGCCGGGTTCAGGGGGTCGCCGGCTCGACGACGTCGACGGGCCCGAGGTCGTCGCGGTCGGCGGACCGCGCGATGGTGCGACCGGCGATCCGACCCGACGTGAGAGCCCAGGCGATGTGCAGACCGTGGTTGACGAGCTGCAGACCGCCCTGACCGGTCGAACCCGCGGCCCACAGGCCGAGGATGGGCTCCCCCGCGTCGTCGATCACGCGCATGCTCGTGTCGACCGCGAGGCCGCCGTCCGTCAGCGTGACGCACGCGTTGAGGGGACCCAGGGCGTAGAACGGGCCGGTCCGCAGGCCGCGCCCCGGCACCGGGCGGCCGAATCTGCGGTCGCTGCCCGCGTCCACATCGGCGTTCCACGCCTCGAGCGTCGACCGCAGCGCGAGCGGGGCCATGCCGACCGACGACGCGAGCCCCTCGGGCGTGTCGGCCCGGTGGTACAGGTCGGGCCGGTAGCGGCGGTAGTCGTCGACGTAGGCGTACGCGACCCCGGGAAACGTCGACACGGGGTGCGGCCAGGCGGCGAAGGTCCGGGCGACGGCGTCGTCGAACACCATGTAGGCGGTGTTGCGCGGGTCGGCGGCGACCGCGCGGGCCATGGTGACCTCGGACTCCTCCGACGCGATCCGCTCCCCGCGGTGGTCCACGAGGATCGCCCCCTCCCGGTACATCGCCGTGCTCGGTCCGACCCAGCTGGTCAGCGCCCCGCGGATCACGTGGGCGAGGAGGTCGGCCGGCAACCGCTCGACGGCGACGCGCAGCACCTTCGACAGCGCAGGCACCGACGGCACCGACTTGATGAGGTCGGGGCGGGAGGACGGCGGGAACCGCAGACCCTCCATGAGACGGTCCATCTGCACGAGCACGCCGCCCGCGGCAGCGCCCAGGGTCAGACCGTCGCCGGTGCTGCTGGGGTTGATAGCCGGCACGCGCGCGGCGTCGGGCGACGCGTACCTCGCCTTCAACTCGGAGGAAGCCGAGTAGTCGCCGGTCGCGAGCAGCACGCCGCGCCGAGCGAGGTAGGAGACGTCGCCGACGCGCGCCCCGACGACGTCACCGGCCGCGTTCCGCAGGAGCGCGTCGACCCGGGCACCGGTGACCATCCGCACGCCCCGGCGGCGGCACTCGCGCAGCAGGGCGGCGGCGTAGGCCGCGGAGTTGGGCAGCACGTTGTGCATGCGCGGCTTCTCGAACGGCGGCTCGGGCGTGGGCCCGAGGAACTGGACGCCGAGCGTCGAGACCCACTCGAAGGTGGGGCCGGCGTGCTGCGCGAGGAGGTGGCGCAGGGCCGCGTTCTCCCGCTCCTCGGCGGCGCCGTTAGCGCGCTTCATGTCCTCGACGAACAGCTCGATGCTGTCGTTGACGCCCGCGCGGTACTGGTAGGTCGTGCTCGGTGCGGTGAAGGACCCGACCGACATCGCCGTCGTGCCGCCCACGCGGGGGCACTTCTCGAGGACGACGACGGAGGCGCCGCTGGTCGCCGCCGAGATCGCCGCGCTCATGCCGGCACCCCCGCCGCCGACGACGACCACGTCCACGTCCGTCCTGATCATCTGCTTGCCACCTCGTCGTGGGTTTGCGTGCGAATCAGCAAGGGCGCCTCGCTGCGCCGCCGCGGTCCTGCAAGTTACCCGGACGCAGGCCGGATCGAGGGGTCGGACGCAGCCGGTCGCTTCTGCACATGTGCACACAGCCGGGCGGCGATGAGGCGGCCCGGCCATCCGGACCATGCGCCCGCCGCCGTACCGGCCGCCGCGCCGCTGGCTGCCGCGACGCGGCTCAGGTGCTGATCCGGTCCGCGTGGTGCGCCCCCTGGCGCCGCGGCGCGGACGGCGGCAACGATCACCGTCGCGGGCAGCATGCCAAGCACGCTCGCGCGTCCACTGCGTACAACGACGAAGGCCCGGACCTTACGGTCCGGGCCTTCGTCTTCTTGTAGCGGGGGCAGGATTTGAACCTGCGACCTCTGGGTTATGAGCCCAGCGAGCTACCGAGCTGCTCCACCCCGCGTCGGTAACTCCACTCTACGTCAGGTGCGCCGAGCGTCCAAATCGGTTCCCTGGTCAGGGGCCGTGACGGCCGTCACGGCGTCGGTGGGCCCGTCGGTGGGCGCACCCGGACCGACCACCGGCGCACGTCGGCGTGCACGCTGCGCGACCACCACCCCGAGCACGACGACCAGCCCGCCGACGGGCTCGTACCAGTGCAGCTGCTCCCCCAGCACGACGATCCCGAGCAGCACGCCGACCAACGGCGTCAGGTACGTGACGGTGGACGCCCGCTGCGGACCCCACGCGTCGATGATGCGCGCCATCCACACGTACGCCAGACCGGTCCCGAGCGCCCCGAGACCGACCATGGACAGCACGACGGGCCAGGTCAGGTGCACCGGTCCGGTCGCGACCACGGGCGAGGCGAGGGTCAGGAGCAGCGCACCGGCGCTCACCTGCCCAGCCGCCACGGTCTCCGGAGGCAGCCGCAGCGGCACGACGAACCGGCGCTGGTACGTCGTGCCCAGGCCGTAGCAGGCGGTCGCGCCCAGGCACGCGAGCACGGCGGGCAGCGGCGCGGCCGTCGCCACGTCCGCGAGGTACGCCCACGGGCCCACCACGACGACGACCCCCACGGCGCCCACGGCGAGCCCCACGCGCTGCACGGCCGTGAGCCGCTCGACGGGCAGCAGCACCGCGACGGCGGCCGCCGTCATGAGCGGCGTCGTCGCGTTGAAGATGCTCGACAGCCCGGACGCCAGGTGCTGGCCCGCCCACGCGAACAGCAGGTAGGGGACGACGCAGAGCAGCACGCCGAGCACCGTCAGGTGCCCCCACGTCCGCCGGTCGCGCGGCCACGGCCGTCGTGCCACGGCCATGACGACGACAAGCGTGAGCGCGCCCAGCAGGAGGCGCGACAGCGCGACCTGCGCGGGCGCGAGGCCGTCGAGCCCCACCTTCATGAAGAGGAAGCTCGAGCCCCACACGAGCGCTGCGCCGAGGTACTGGGCGAGGACGCGGTTGTCAGCGGTCACGCCCTGAGGGTCCCCCACGGCACCGACATCCCGACAGCCGCAACACCGCCATCGACCGGCGGATCTGCGTCACACCCCGACGGGCGCCGCCCGCTCCACGAGCCGCGGCACGGCGTCGAGCAGCTCGCGCATGTACGCCTCGCGCGGGTCGGCGAAGACGTCGTCCACGGGTCCCTGCTCGACGACCCGCCCGCGCTGCAGCACGGTCACGGTGTCCGCCACCTGCCGTACGAGGCCCAGGTCGTGCGTGACGAACAGGTAGCTCAGGCCCTGCTCCTCCTGCAGCGACAGCAGCAGGTCGACGATCTGCGCCTGCACCGTCACGTCGAGGGCGGACGTCGGCTCGTCGAGCACGAGCACCTGGGGCTCGAGCAGCAGCGTGCGCGCCAGCGCGACGCGCTGGCGCTGCCCGCCGGACAGCTCGCGGACGCCGCGCACCAGCACGTCGGACGGCAGCGCCACCTGGTCGAGGATCCGCGCGACCCGCTCACGCCGCTGCGCGGGCTCGCCGATGCGGTGCACGCGCAGCGGCTCCTCGAGCACGCGCCGCACGCTGTACCGGGGGTCCAGCGCCGACAGCGGGTTCTGGTAGACCATCTGCAGCCGGCGCGCGAACGGGTTGGCGTACGGCGGTTCGGCCGGCAGCCGGCGCCCGGCCACCGCGACCTCGCCCGCGTCGAAGGCCGTCAGCCCCGCGACGACGCGCCCCAGCGTCGTCTTGCCGGACCCCGACTCCCCCACCAGCGCGTGCACCGACCCGCGCGACAGCCTCAGGGACACGTCGTCGAGCGCCTGCACCGCCGCACCGCCGCGCCCGCGCGCCGCGAACACCTTGGACACGCCCGCCACCTCCACGACCGGCTCGCCCACGGCGGCGGCCCGCACCGTCACCCGGTCCCGGTACCGGTCGGGCGCGGACGACGGTGCGTCGCCCAGCAGCGTGACCGTGTACGGGTCGCGCGGTGCGACCAGCACCTGACGCACCGGTCCGTGCTCCCGCACGACGCCGTCGCGCAGCACCACGACCTCGTCGGACCGCTCCTGCGCGAGCGCGAGGTCGTGCGTGATGAACAGGACGCCCAGGCCGAGCTCGGCGCGCAGCCCGTCGACGAGGTCGAGGATCCGCTTCTGCACCGTGACGTCGAGGGCCGACGTGGGCTCGTCGGCCACCAGCAACGCGGGGCCTGCGGCGATCGCGATCGCGATGAGCACGCGCTGCAGCTGCCCGCCCGACAGCTCGTGCGGGTAGGCCCGGGCCTTGTGCGCGGCATCCGGGATGCCGACGTGGTCGAGCAGCTCGACCACCCGCTCGGCCACCCGGTCCCGCGGGAAGCCGGTGGGCGCGAGCGCGGCGGCGAGCTGCGTGCCGACGCGCTGCAGCGGGTCGAGCGAGCTCAGCGGGTCCTGCGGCACGAAGCCCAGAGCGCTGCCCCGCAGCGGCCGCCACTGCCGCCGCGTGAACGACGACACCGGGTGACCCGCGACGTGGACGGAACCCGCGGTCACGGCGCCGTTGCCGGGCAGCAGCCCCGCCACCGCGCGCGCGACCGTGCTCTTGCCCGACCCCGACTGGCCGACCAGCGCGACGGTCTGCCCGGCCTCGACCGTGAAGGACACGCCGTGCACGACGTCGGCGGGGCGCGTGCCGCGGCGGCGGCGGTACCCGACGCCCAGGTCCTGCACGACGAGCGGCGCGGCGGGCGCCGTGGCGGGGACGGCCGGGTGGGTTGCGGTGGCGGTCATGCCGCGCTCCCTTCCTTGATGGTGCGGGACAGCCGGCTGATCGCGAGCACGGACGCGGCGATGACGGCACCGGGCACGATGGTCAGCCAGGGCGAGGACACGACGTACTCGCGCCCCTCGGCGACCAGCAGGCCCCACTCGGGCAGGGGCGGCGGCGCACCGTAGCCGAGGAAGCTCAGCGACGAGATCCAGATGATCGACAGCCCGAACTGCAGCGCCGTCAGCGAGAGCACCGCGGTCCAGGAGTTGGGCAGGATGTGCCGCAGCAGCACGTGCGCGCGGCTCCCGCCCAGGTGGTGGCTCGCCTCGACGAACGGCAGGTCCTTGACGGTGAGCACCTCCGAGCGCATGAGGCGCGTGAACGCCGCGATCGACGCGATCCCGACGGCCACGGCCGCGTTGAGCGCCCCGAACCCGAGCGCCACGACGACGACCATCGACAGCAGCAGGCCGGGGATGGACAGCAGGACGTCGACGAGCCGCGAGATCACCGCGTCGACCACCCCGCCGAGGTACCCGGCGACCAGCCCCAGCAGCGTCCCGACGCCCAGCCCGATGACGACCGCCACGGCGGACCCGAGCAGCGTCCGCACCGTGCCGTGCACGATCCGGGAGAACAGGTCGCGGCCCAGGTAGTCGGTGCCGAACCAGTGGGCGGCGGACGGTGCCTGCAGGACGAGCGTCCCGTCGCCGTGCAGCGGGTCGTGCGACGTCAGCAGGCCCGGTGCGACGACCGCGAGGACGAGGAACGCCACGACGGCGAGCGCGACGTGGTCGAGGGGGCCCAGGCGCGCGACGAGCGCGCGGAACGACCCGGCCTCGGGCGGCGCGGACCACCGCTCGGCCGGCCGCCGCGCCGCGGCGGGCGACGGGCCGGGGGACGTGGTCAGGGTGCTCATGCGACGGCCGCCTTCGGTGTGCGGCGCCGACCGGTCGCGGTGCGGCGCACGATGCGCGGGTCGAGCCGGGGGTACAGCAGGTCGGTGACGAGGTTGACCAGGACGTAGAGGGTCGAGACGAGCAGCACGACCGCGAGGATCACGGGCGTGTCCTGGTCGCGCACGCTCTCGAACGTCACGAAGCCCAGGCCCGTGCGGGAGAAGACCGTCTCGACGACGACGGCACCGGCGAACAGCTCCCCCACGATCAGACCCAGCATCGTCACCGCCGGCACCGCGCCGTTGCGCAGCACGTGCCCGAGCGCGATGCGCCGCTCGCCGACGCCCTTGGCGCGCAGCACGTCGACGAACGGCTCGCGCCGCGCCTTCGTCAGCCCCTGGACGAGCACCTGGCTCAGGGGGCCGTTGACGGCGATCGCGAGCGTCACCGCGGGCAGGACGTAGGACGCCAGCCCCTGGTCGCGGATCGAGGAGACCCAGCCGAGCTGGAACGAGAACACCGTCAGCAGCAGGAACCCGACGAGGAAGCTGGGCGCCGAGATCGACAGCACCGGCACCGACGCGGCCAGGCTGCGCAGCGACCCCCACGGCGCGAACACCGCGGTCAGGGCGATGGCCAGCGACAGCCCCACCGTGAGGACGAAGGCGAGCGCCGCCAGCACGACGGTGTCGGACAGCCCCTGCGCCAGCAGGTCCACCACGGGCTTGCCGCTGACCAGCGAGAACCCGAGGTCGCCGCGCACCAGGCGGCCCAGGCCGACCGCGAACTGCGCGAACGGCGACAGGTCGAGCTGGTAGTACCGCAGCAGGGCCTCGGCGGCCGACGGCGGCAGCGGGTTCTGGGGGCTGGTCAGCTTGTTCTCGACCGGGTCGCCCGGCAGGACGAACAGCGTGAAGAACACGATCGTGTAGACCAGCGCGATGACGAGCAGCGCCTGGCCGACGCGTCGCACGACGTAGGCGCGTTCGGACGCGGTGCGATCTGACGACGCGGTGCGCTCTGGCATGGGGTGCTCCGGGGGTCGGGGTGGGGGGGGGGGGGGGGGGGGGGGGGCGGCCCGCCGCCCCGTGGGTCACTGCGTGAGCGAGGTGGTGGAGAACTCCGGCAGCGCGCCGTCCGTGAGCCGGAAGCCCTCGACGCGCTCCGCCGTGACGAAGACCTGGCTGTCGTCGAGGACCGGGACCACGTAGCCCTGCTCGACGAGGTGCTGCTGGGTCTGCGCGAGCAGGTCCTGGCGCGTCGCGTCGTCGACGGCCGCGGTCTGGGCGTCGAGCAGCTCCTGCAGGCGGGCGTCGGACCCCTGCAGGCCCAGCAGGTCCTGGCCGTCCTTGCTGTAGTACTGCTGCAGGCCGCGCGAGGGGTCCGGGTGCGGCCAGCCGACGCGCAGGAAGCCGACCTCGGGGTCCTTGAAGGCGGTGGCCCAGTAGGTGGAGTAGTCGAGCTCGTTGAGCTGCAGGTCGATGCCGGCCTCCTTGAGCTGCTGCTGGATCGCCTGGAACAGGCTCTTGGCCGTGTTGTCGTAGACGTCGATGTACGTCTTGACCGTCAGGCGCTGCCCGCCCTTGGTGCGGTAGCCGTCGGCGTCGCGCTGCGTGAACCCGGCCTCGTCGAGCAGCGCCGCGGCCGCGTCGGGCTCGAACGCGAACTCGTCGGACACGTCCTGGTAGCCGAACGTGCCGGGCGCCAGCACGGACGTCGCCGGGCTCCAGCTGTCGGTGTAGAGCGTGTCGACGATCGTGTCGCGGTCGATCAGCCGCTGGAGCGCGTGCCGGACGCGGACGTCGTCCAGGAACGGCGCCGAGCTGCGCAGGAACCACTGGTTCGACAGACCCACGCCGGTGCCGGCGACGACGTGGAAGCCCGCGTCGACCAGACCCTTCTCCTCGCTGGGCTGGACGTACCGGATGACGTCGCCCTCGCCGGCGCGCAGCGTGCCCAGCCGCACGCTGTCCTCGAGGACCGGGATCACGACGACCTTCGCGAGGTGCGCCTCGCCCTGGTTCGGCGAGCTCGGCGGCGCCCACGCGTAGCCCTCGCGGCGCACCAGCACGATCTCCTTGCCGTACTCCTCGGACTCCACGACGAACGGGCCGGACCCGATCAGGTGGACGAACCGCTGCTGCTCCTCCTTGGGCGCGTCGATCGTCGCGTCGGCGACCAGCCCGGCCGACCAGCTCGTCAGGACGTTGAGGAACGGCGCGTACGGCGAGGTCAGCGTCACGACGACGGTGCGCGTCGCGTCGTCCGCCCGGGCCGTCAGCCCGGACGGGAACTGCGCGTTGGGCGTCGTGCCCTTCTCCGCGTCGCCCGCGGACTGCCACTCGAGGTTGCGCGCCACGCTCGTCGCGTCCAGGGCGCTGCCGTCGCTGTACGTCACGCCGTCGCGGATGACGAACGTGTACGTCAGACCGTCGGGTGCGACCTCCCAGGACTCGGCCACCCACGGCTCGAGCTCACCGGTCTCCGCGTTGCGGTAGACCAACCGGTCGGTGACGTTCTGCTGCAGCGCACGCGTCTGCCAGGTGCCGGACTCCTGCACCTGGGCGGACGTGGGGATCTCGGCGTCGAGGTACGTCAGCGTGCCGCCGTCCTGCGGCGCGCCACTGCCGGTCGCCGCGGTCGCGCAGCCGGACAGCGCCAGGGCGAGCGCGGTCACGGCGGCGGCGAGGTGTCGTCTGTTCACGGGGGTCTCCAGGAGGATCGGGGTCCGCGGGCGCGGAGGGGACGAGGGAGCGGCGGGGCGCGGGTCAGGGCGCCGCGTGGCGGCGCGCCCACGGGAACGGGTCGGTGCCATTGAGGTACCAGTCGCCGACGAGCGCGGCCTTGTACGGCAGCGGGTTGTGGGACGTCAGGGTGCGGGCGTTGCGCCAGTGCCGGTCGAACTGCGTGCCGCGCTCGACCGCGGACGACCCGAGCGCGTCGAACAGCTCGGTCCCCGCACGCAGCGCGGCGTCGGCGGCGACGAGCTGCGCCTCCCACGTCGCGACCGCGGCGTCGCGCAGCGGCTCGGGCGTGACGGGCACGCGGCCCGCCTCGTCCGTGCGGACGTCCGCGGCCGCGGGGTCGGCGGCGAGCCGCTCGAGCCCCGCGTCGATCGCGTCGGCGGCGGCCAGCACGACCGCGCGCGCGGCCGCGGCGTGCGCGGCGACCCGCCCGACCACGCCCTGCACGATCGCGTCCTCGCGCGGCGCCGCCGCCAGCCCCTGCGGGTAGTTGCGCACGCGCCGCCGGACCGCCGCCGTCGCGTCGTCGCGGGCCGCTGCCGCGACGCCGGCGAGCGAGGTCAGCAGGACGAGCTGGAAGACGATCTCCTGGTGCGGCGACCGGCCGCCGTCGGCGTACAGCCCGTCGGGCGCGACCGGCACGGCGTCGAGCAGCGTCGTGCCGCTGCCCGTCAGGCGCTGGCCGATGCCGTCCCAGTCGTCGTGCAGCGCGACGCGGGGGTCGTGGGCGTCGACGACCACGAGCACGTCGCGGTCCGCGGTGTCCTTGCCGGTCACCGTGATCCAGTCGGCGTAGATGCTGCCCGTCGAGTAGTACTTCGTGCCCGTCACCGTCGCGGGGTCGGCGGTGTCGTCGACGCGCGTGGCCACCGCCTCCTCCCCCGGCGCCGGCGCCTTCTGGGACCACGCACCCCCGACGACGTCACCCGCGGCGACGCGCGCGAGCCAGCGCTCGGCTCCCGGGGCGTCGCGGTGCCAGAGGCGGTCCTCGACGAACGCGACGTGGTTGCGCCACAGCTGCGGCTGGTTCGCGTCCGCCCGGCCGAGGTCGACGAGCAGCTCCGCGAGCTCGCGGACCGTCAGCCCGGCACCGCCGTCGGCGACGGGCAGGCGCACGGCGCCGAAGCCGGCAGCGGCGAGCAGCCGGACCTCCTCGGCGGGCAGCTCCCGCGTGCGCTCGCGCTCCCGCGCGCGCTCGGCGACGGTCGCCAGGACCGGCGCGAGGTGCGCCCGCACGGCCGCCAGGCCCGCGGGCAGCCCGGTGCCGGGCAGCCGGACGTCGGTCGTGGTGGCGGTCATCGCGTGCTCCCGAGGACGAGGTCGGTCGCGGGCCGGGTACCACCCAGGCCGCGTCCGCCGCGGTACGCCGCGGCGGGGTGGGTGTCCGGCAGCCGGTCGTGCGTGCCGGTCAGGCGGCGCCGGAGGGTCTCCCCCGGCACGTAGGACTCGCGCAGCCGTCCACGGCGGCGCAGCTCGGGGACGACGAGCTCGACGAAGTCCCGGGCGGTGTCGAACGAGTGGTACTGCCGCAGGTTGATGCCGTCGATGCCGACCTCGTCGAGCCAGCGCTCGATCTCGTCGGCCACGGCCGTGGGCGTGCCGGCGGCGAAGAAGTCGCGCTCCATCTGCTCGGAGGCGAAGCGCGCGAAGTCGCCGACGGTGCTCTCGAGGGCCGTGGGCGGCACGGCGTCGTGCGGGACGCCCTCGCGCTCGAGCGCCTCGCGCACGGTGAGGTCCTGCGGGTGGGCGGTCGGGTCGAACCGCAGGCCGGCGTGCACGAACCGGCCGACGACGCTGCGGTGCTCGCGGTACTGCGCGAGCCGGCGCTCGACGTCGGCGTCCGTGCGGCCCACGATCACCGCGGCCTGCACGATGACCTTGAGGTCCGTGGCGGCGCGCCCGGCCGCGACGGCCGCGTCCCGGAACTGCGCGAGCAACCCGGCGAACGCGCCGGCCCGTGCGCCGGTGAACACGACCTCCGCGTGCCGCGCCGCCTGCGCGATGCCCGCGGGCGACGCCGTGGCCTGGAACAGCACGGGCGTGCGCTGCGGTGACGGCTCCGACAGGTGCGGTCCCGCGACGCGGAAGTGCTCACCGACGTGGTCGATGTACCGGACCTTGTCCGGGTCCGTGTAGACGCCGCGGGCGACGTCCCGGACGACCGCGTCGTCGTCCCACGAGCCCTCCCACAGCTTGTAGAGGACGTCGAGGTACTCCTCGGCGATCGCGTAGCGCGTGTCGTGCTCGATCTCCTCCGCGAGGCCGAAGTTGCGGGCCGCGTTGGGCAGGTACGACGTGACGACGTTCCAGCCGATGCGTCCGGCCGTGAGGTGGTCGAGCGTGCTCATGCGCCGCGCGAACGCGAACGGCGGCTCGTAGCTCGTGGACGCCGTGACACCGAAGCCCAGGTGGTCGGTCACCGCCGCCATCGCGGGCACGACGAGCATCGGGTCGTTGTTGGGGATCTGCAGCCCCTCGCGCAGGGCGTCGTCCGGCCCGCCGCGGAACACGTCGTAGGCCCCGAGGACGTCCGCGAGGAAGACCGCGTCGAAGCCGCCGTCCTCGAGGATGCGGGCGAGCTCCGTCCAGTAGCGGATGTCCGTGTAGCGGTGGCGGTTGTTGTCCGGCAGGCGCCACAGCCCGTGGGTGATGTGGCTGACGCAGCTCATCTCGAAGAGGTTGAGGATCAGGCGCTTGGGTGCGGCGGGCGGCGTGATGGTGTGCTCCTGGGGGACGTGGGGCGCCGGGGCGCCGCGGGAGGGACGGACGGGCGCGCGTCACCGTGCCGCGCACGGGGCGCGGTCGCGGGACGGCGGGGCGAGGACGACGGGCGAGGACGACGGGGCGTGCGACGCCCACGCGGGGACGCGGCGACCGGCCGGCGTCAGGCGGTCGTGCGGCGCAGCCGCGCCGGACACGGACACGACCGGGCACCGCGGACGCGCGCCGGACAGGCGTGCGCGGCCGCCGGGCGGCGGCTCGGGGTGCGCGCCGGCCCGTGGGGGCGACGGCCGTGGGTCGTGGTCACGCGGCCGACGCTAGGCAGCGGGCCGCGACGAGGTCCAACAACGATCCGTGATGGGGACCCATCACCGCGATGATCGTCGGCATCCCGCCGCCGGCACCGTCCAGAAAATGAGACTGATCTGGTCGCCATTTAGACACGCGGCTAGGTTGCGGGACGTGGCGGACACCCTGGACCTCGTGCAGCTGCGCAGCGTCGTGGCCATCGCCGCCTGCGGTGGCGTCGGGCGTGCCGCGACGGCGCTGCACCTGAGCCAGCCCGCGGTGAGCCAGCACGTCCGCCTCCTCGAGCGGCGGCTGCAGCGCACCCTGCTCGTGCGCGACGGCCGCGGCGTCCGGCTCACCCCGGCCGGCGAGCAGGTCGTGGACGAGGCGCGCCGCATCCTCGCGGTGCACGACGACGCCCTCACGCGGCTCTCCGCCGCGACGCACCCGCCGCTCGTCGTCGGCTGCGCCGAGGCCGCCGCCGAGCACGTCCTGCCCGCCGTCCTGGCGTCGCTGCGGGCGGCCTGGTCCGACCGGCGCGTGCGCTTCACCGTCGACCGGTCGGCACCGCTGGCCGCCGACGTCGCGCGGGGGGCCGTCGACCTCGCGGTCGTCCTCGGCGCGTCCGGCGACGCCCCCGGCCGCCTCGTCGGCCGGCTCCCGCTGCGCTGGTACGCGCGCGACCAGGACGCCGCACCCGTCGGCACGGTCCCCGTCGTCGCGTACGCCGAGCCGTGCAGCCTGCGCGACCGCGCCCTGGCCGAGCTCGCCGACGCGGGCCGCCGCGCCGAGGTCGTCGCCGAGTCGACGAGCCTCGAGGGCGTCGTGGCCGCGGCACGCGCCGGCCTCGGCGTCGCCGCCCTGCCCGGCGCCGGCGCGCCCCCCGCCGGGCCCGTCGAGCGCACCGACCTGCCGCCGCTCGGCGTCGTCGGCGTCCACCTGGCGACGCGTCGCGGCCGCCGCCACCGCGGCGCCGCCCCC
>NZ_JACSQV010000013.1:163532-163887 GCF_014836445.1 Cellulomonas avistercoris | reverse complement strand
GATCCAGGCTCGACGCCAAAAATATGGCATCGACTACTTGGCACACTGTTGAGTTCTCAAGGAACAGACGCGCATCCGCTAGGCCCTCTCGGGCCCGTCTGGAGGCAACCGTTCTAACTTAGCCGATCTGCGACTCCCGGTCAACTTCGCCTTATCGGCTCCGTCTTCCGCTCGCCCCGGGGCCTGCGACGTGTCGCTCACCCCCGCGCCTCACCCCGAAGGGCTTCAGCGGCTGGATGACCGTACCTGATCGCTGGACCTGGTCCGACCGTGCTGCGCCGGCTCCGAGGAGCTGCTGCAGCTGGATGACCGTACCGGATCTTGCGACCTGGTCCGGACCCTCCTCGTCGCAGTC
>NZ_JACSQV010000013.1:35607-163432 GCF_014836445.1 Cellulomonas avistercoris | reverse complement strand
CCGGAGGACATCGACTGGAGGACCGTACCCGATCTTCCGACCTGGTCCGGACCCTCCTCGTCGCAGTCCCGGAGGACATCGACTGGAGGACCGTACCCGATCTTCCGACCTGGTCCGGACCCTCCTCGTCGCAGTCCCGGAGGACTTCGACTGGAGGACCGTACCCGATCTTCCGACCTGGTCCGGACCCTCCTCGTCGCAGTCCCGGAGGACGTCGACTGGAGGACCGTACCGGATCTTCCGACCCGATCGATCTCCCCCAACGGCGCGACTCGGTCCGGCGCACAGCGCCGTTCGAGACCATCCGAGGGGGGTGCCATCCCGGGGGACCGACCACCGAGTCGAGCTCGGTGTCCGTTCCTCCCTGCCGGGCGGCCGGGGAGTAACTTACGCATCGCCGGCCGCGGAACGCAAGTCGCGTGCTCGGCCGCGGGCCGGGGCCTGCAGGCCGCGGTTCCTGCTGTCCGTACAGGCCCGCGGTCAGTACAGGGCTGCGGCGAGGGCCCGGCGGGCCGCCACCACGCGAGGGTCATCGGCACCGAGGACCTCGAAGAGATCGACCAGGCGCACCCGGACGCGCTCCCGGTCCTCCCCCGTCGTCCGCCGCACCAGGTCGACGAGACGGAGGAAGGCGTCCTCCACCGCTCCGCCGAACACGTCGAGGTCGGCCACCGCGAGCTGTGCGTCGACGTCGTCGGGCCGCGCGGCGGCGGCTTCGCGCACCGCACGCGGGTCCGCGCCGGCGGTCCGCTCCATGAGGCCGACCTGCGCGAGACCCGCGCGAGCCATGGCGTCGCGCGGGTTCTCACGCAGCGCCTGCTCGTACGCGACGCGCGCCGCCGGGAGGTCGTCACGCTCGATCGCGTCGTACGCCGCCTGGTGCAGCGGCGGCAGGGCGGGCTCCGGCTCGGGCTCCGGCGCGGCCTCGCCGCTCACACGGCCGGTGATGCCGTTCGCCTCCGCCGCGGCGAGCAGCTGGTCGACCACCGCTCGCACCTGCTCGCGCGGGTACGCACCCTGGAACAGCGGGACGGGCTGTCCCCCGAGCACGGCGACCACGGTCGGCACGGACTGCGCCTGGAAGGCCGCGGCGACCTGGGGGTTGGCCTCCGCGTCGATGCGCGCCAGGAGCCACCGGCCCCCGTCCTCCTGCGCGAGGGCGGCGAGGTCCGCGACGACCTGCTGGCTGACCTCGCTCCAGGGCGCCCACAGCGCCACGACCACCGGGTGCTGGGTCGAGGACTGCACCACGTCGGCGAAGGTCGCCTGGTCGACGTCGCGCACGTAGGCGGCCGGGGCCTCGAGCCCACCGGGGCTGCCGGGCGGCGGCGTCGCCGGCCGCACGAGCGTGGAGAGGTCGACCGCGCCGCGAGCGTCGAGTCGGGGGCGGGGCTGCTGCGACGGCTGCGACATCACGAGCTCCTCGGGTTTCGTCGTGCTCAGGTGGGACCGGACGTCGCTGCGCGGCGCACGCGCGCCCACGCCGCAGCGTCAGGAAGGATTCTGCCGGACGTCACTGCGCGGACGCGCCCGTGACCGACTGCTCGCCCGCGAGCACCTGGACCTGGGCTCCGCTGTCGGCCGGCGGGACGTACATGACGACGACACCCGAGAAGGTTCGCGTCAGGCTCGTGCCCGCCGTCGTCGCGCCCCCGGCCAGCGCCGAGTAGAAGGGCTCGACCGTGATGCTGCCGCCCGCCTCGGGCAGGGTGACCGTGGAGGTCGTCGCGATCTCGCTCACGACGATCGCACCGCCGTCCACCGTCGCCAGCGTCACGACCGGCTCGGAGACCGGCGCGTAGGTCTGGGTGAGCGTCGCCGCGTCACCCAGCTGCGTGACGACCGCGGCCCGCTCGGTCTCGATCGCCGACCGGAACGAGTCGGCCGCGAAGCTGCCGGCGTACGAGGACCCGTCACCGTTCGCGAGGACGTCCGTGTACTGCGCGACGGCGTCCTGCGGCGTCATGAGCAGACCCTCGGCGTCCGGCGGGAGCGTGGGGCTGCCCTCCTCGGGCGCCGCGGTCGCCGGCGTCTCGACCGACGGGAGCAGGCGTGCCCAGCCCCACAGCTTGTACGGGTCGCGGGGCGTCGCCTGGCGGAGCACGAGGACGCGCGGTGCCTGGAGGTCGGCGGGCTGCTCGGTGACGACCAGCTGCGTGCGCGGCCAGGTGTCCGTCTCGGGCACGAGCAGCGCCTGCTCGTCGAACGGCAGGACGGTGGGCGGCCGGGTCCCGGCGTTGGCGTTGTTGCGCACGTACTCGGCCGTGCGGATCGCCAGTGCCGGGCCCTCGAGGCGTGAGGCCAGGGTGCCGGCGTCGCCGGCCGCGTCACCCGCGGCGACGACCTCCGCGACGGAGTCGAGCACCCGCTGCGCCTGCGCGACCGACACGGCCGGTGGCGCGACCGCGGGGACGGGCTCCGGCTCCGGCGTCGGCAGCGTCGTGCTGCACGCGCCGAGGGCGAGCAACGGCAGGACGGCCAGGGCCGTCACCGAGAGCTGTCGGCGACGACGCGTTGCCGGGCGGCGGCCCGGGTCGCCGTCGAGCGGCACGGGCGCGAGTCGACGGCCCTTCATCGTTCCTCCTCCGTGGTGGTGTCGTCTTCGGTCGAGTCGAGGCCCCATGCCCGGCGCCAGGCGTCGGCACGCGACCCGCCCGCAGCTTCCGGGGAGGCTCCACCACGCGGGCCGCTCGGCACGGGCGCGTCGCGCAGCCACGCCGGACGCGGCGCGTCGGGGCGCCCGGAGTCCGTACCGGGGACCGGGGCCGACGACCCTGCGGCCGCGGGACGAGCCGGCGCGTCGGAGCCCGGAGACCGGCCGGTGACGGGACCGGGCGGCGGCGGCACGGGCGCCCATCCGGGGCGGGTCGTCGCCCCGCCGGGACGTCCGGGGGCGGTCGGCGCCGCGGCCGCGGGGCCGGACGAGCCCGGCCGGCCCGTGCCGGTCGGACCGCCTGGTGCGGAAGCCGTGCTCCGCGGCGCGTCGGGCGAGCCGGGGGCGCCGGGAGCCGGCAGGCCGCCTCCGCCCGGGCGCGTGCCCGCGGACGGCGCGCCGCTTGCGAGCCACGCGGGCCGGCCGTGCGGCTGAGCCGGGCCGGACGCCTCGGGGGCGTCACCGGGGCGAGCGGGCGTGGAGGGTCCGGCCGACCACGGCGATGGCGCGTCACCACCGACGGACCACCGCGGCGAACCGGCCGACGGGGCACCGGCAGGAGCAGCGGCGGAGCCTGCGGGCACGGGCGCTCCAGGACGTCCCGCGGGGTGCGCGGGTCGCGTCACGTCGCCGGGGGCCGGGGCCTGCGGGGCCGCCGGGCGCCACGCGGGGCGGTCGCCACGCGTGGGCGCGGAGGCGTCGGCACGCGCGGCCGGTGCGACCGGCGCCGGTGCGTCATCCGTGGTCTGCGGTGCGTCCGCCGGTGCCGGCTGGGGGTCGCGTGCGTTCGAGCCGAGGGAGGTCACCGCCCGCAGCGCACGCCGGGTGGCGGGGGCCATCCCCGCGAGCGCACCGCGTCCGCGGCCCGGACCGCTCGTCGCCGGGTCCTCGTCGGGCTGCTGGTCGGGCGCTGCGGAGTCCCGTCCCGCGACGCCGACGGGCGTCACGGCGGTGGCGGTCGCGTCGGCCGGGACGGACTGCGCCGGCGGCGCGTCGGCGTCCGTCGGCGCGTCGTCGCGGGGGGCCCGGACGCCCGTTCCGGTGGCCGCGCCGTGGGCCGCGAGCTCGCGGAGCTGGCGGCGCGTGAGCTGGACGGGGCCGCCGGCCTCGTCGACGGTCGGGAGCGGGCCGGTGAGCACCGGGACCCAGTCGCCGTCCGAGCCGCGGCGAGCACGCCGCACGTCGCGCAGCAGGAGACCCGCGGCGGCGAGCACGAGCAGCGCACCCACGGCGACGCACGGCCAGAGCCACGGTGTGGTCACCACCTGGGGCCACGCGAGCGAGACGCGCGGCGGGCTGCCGTCCGTGCTCGCCGCCAGGACGCTCCAGCGCCCCGGCTGGGCCTCCCAGGTGATCTCGGCAGCGCCGTCACCGGTCGCCTCGGCGACCCACAGGTCGGAGCCGGTCGGGTCGGGCACCGTCGGTGCCGCTTCCTCGCCCTCGGCGGGGGCCTCACCCTCGGCGGGGGCCTCACCGTCGGCGGGGGCCCCGCCCTCGGCGGGGGCCTCACCGTCGGCGGGAGCCTCACCCTCGGTGGCGTCCTCGCCCTCGGCAGGCGCGTCGGCCTCGGGCGTCGGCGCGACGACGTCCTCGGCGGCGAGCTCGTGCCAGCCGGCGAGGCCCGTGACCCGCTGGTGCGGGTCGGTGCCGACCCACCCCGCGACGTCCGTGTCCCGGCCGACCGCCAGGACCACCGGCCCGTCGGCCTCGACGCGGACGGTCACCTCGGAGGCGGCGAGCTCCAGCACGCCGGGATCCGTGACGACGAGGTTCTCGTCGGCCTGCAGCTCGGCCACGAGCACGTCGTCGGCACGCCACAGGGTCGCCGAAGCCACCCCGAGGGCGATGACGACCACACCCACGAGCCCGACCAGGGCGACGACAAGTCGCTTGAGCACGCACGATCCTCTCAGCAGACGAACACCCCAGGATAGGCAGACGGGTCGCGACGGAGGGCACGGGACGGTCCGTCGGACCCGATCGACACGCCACCTCCACGCGCCGCGCACCCCGGTCCCACCCCGCACGCACCGCCCCGCGCGACCCCGGCGGGACGTTACGGGACGAACCGGGCACCCGCACGCAGGGCGCCCCCGGCGGGGCCCCGGCGACACGGCCGCCAACGGCCCCACGACGGCGAACAGCCCTGGTCACGCCCGGTTCGCCGCGTATCCTGACCAAGGGGCACCGGCCCGTCGAGGAGGACCTCGGCCGCAGCCGCCCGCCGGGCCCCTCTTCCAGGAGGATCACCCGTGCCCGAAGCCCGGAACCCGTTCCCCGTCGTCAACTTCCGCGGCTACGACCGCGACGCCGTCGACGAGACCCTCACCTCGCTCGAGAAGGCCCTTGCCGACGCGCGCGCCCAGGTCGAGGCTCTCGACTCGGAGAAGCTGAAGGTCGCCGGCGAGCTCTCCGAGGCGCACCGCCAGCTGCGCGAGGCCGAGCGGCCCACGTACGCGGGCCTGGGTTCACGGATCGAGCAGCTGCTGCGCTCGGCCGAGGAGCAGTCGTCCGACGTCATGACGCAGGCGAACGCCCAGGCGGCGGACGCGCTGGCGCGCGCGAAGCTCGCCGCCGGGCAGCTGCGCGCCCGGGCGGAGAACGAGGTGGCCGAGCTGCTCGCGACGGCCCGGCGCGAGGCGGAGGAGGTCCGGACGACCGCGGCGACGGAGACCGAGAGCTCGCTGCTCGCCGCGCAGCGCCGTGCCGAGGAGCTCGTCGGGTCGGCCGAGCGCGAGGCCGCCCGCATCCAGAGCGCCGTCGCGACCGAGGAGAGCGACCGTCGCACGTCCCTCGAGCGCGAGCTGGGCACGCTGCGCGCCCGTGTCGAGCACGAGGCGACGCAGCTGCGCATCGCGACCGAGCGGACCGCGACCGAGCTGCGCACCCGCACGGAGGCCGAGACGGCCGCGCTGCGGGAGGAGACGGAGCGCTACGCGCAGGACCTGCGCCAGAGCGCCGACCAGGACACCACCGAGCTGCGCCAGCGCGTCGAGGCCGACGTCGCGGCGCTGCGCGGCGACGCCGAGCGGTACGCCGCGCGCGTCCGGTCCGAGGTGAACGCCGAGGTCGCCGCGTGGCGGCAGGCGGCGGCGGAGGAGACGACGGCGCTGCGCGCGGCTGCCGCCGAGTACGCGGACGCGACGCGGGCCGCCGCCGAGCGCGACGCGGCGGCGCTGCAGCAGCGGGTCGCCGCCGAGGTCGCGGCCCTGCGCGGCGAGGCCGAGCAGTACGCGGCGTACGTGCGCGCGACGGCCGAGCGCGAGGCGAGCGAGCTGCGCTCGACGACCGGTGACGAGATCGCGCAGGCGCGCGCCGAGGCGGAGGACGCCGTCGCGACGCTGCGCACCGAGTCCGAGCAGTACGCGGCCCAGCTGCGGGCGCTGGCCGACCGGGAGACGACCGAGCTGCGCGAGCGCTCCGGCTACGAGGTGGCCCACCTACGCGAGACCGCGCAGCGCGAGACCGACGAGCTGCGGGCGACGACCGACCGCGAGACCGCCGAGGCGGTCGCGGCTGCCGAGCGCGAGACCACCGAGCTGCGCGAGCGCACGCGTCTGGAGATCGAGCGCCTCCAGACGGAGGCACGCCGCGCGATCTCCGAGGCGACCACGCAGGCCCGCACGCGCGCGGACGAGCTCGTCCGACGCGCCGAGCAGCAGCTCGCCGACGCGGAGCTCGCGATCGCGGCCCAGCACGAGGCGGCCGAGCGGCACGACGCCGAACGGCACGAGGCGGCACGCGTCGAGACCGAGCGGCTGGTCGCCGACGCCGAGGCGCACGCCTCGGAGGCCGAGGAGCGCGTCGCCAAGGCCCTCGCGCACGCCGAGAAGGTGCGCATGGACGCGGAGAAGCAGGCGGCCGAGCTGGTCGCCAACGCGCGACGCAACGCCGACCGTGCCGTCGCCGAGGCGCGCGAGCACGCGGAGAAGCAGATCTCGGACGCGCTCACCGAGTCCGAGCGCGAGCGCAGCACCGCGACGCGTCAGGTCGAGGACCTGCACCGCCAGCGCGAGTCGATCACGTCGTACCTCGACGAGCTGCGCCACCTGCTGGGGACCAACCCCGACCACGCCGCGCTGGAGAAGGCGGGCCGGATCGAGGCGAAGTTCGCGCAGGCTCAGGCGGCACCGGCACCGGCACCGGCGCCCGAGACCGGGGCGACGACCTCGGCACGGTCGGAGCGGTCGCAGGCGCCGTCGGACGGCGACGCGCAGCGCGGCTCCGACGAGCCGGCGGACGGCGGGACGCCCACGGGCGACGACGCCGCGCCGGGCGCGGGCCCCGAGCAGGACGCCGCGACTCCGGACGAAGCCCCCGACCGTCCCGCGGAGGGCGACCCGGCGGGCGCGCGGGCGGACACGCCGCGGTCCGCGGCGGACGCACCGGCCGGGAGCACGTCCGAGGCTCGGCCCTCGAACGACAGCGCGGCGTCCGACGCGACCGCGCGCCCGGCTCGTCCCGTGCGGCCGGCACGCTCCAAGGCGCGCCCGGCCCCCGTCTCGGCGGCGATCCCGGTCGTCCCCTCACCCGCCGTGCGCCAGCAGGACGACGCGCGGGACGCCTCGTCCGGCTCCCGCTGACCCGCCGGAGCACGAGCACACCATGAGCCCCGACCAGCCGGTGCCGGACGGCACCGAGGGCGGCCCGGTCCCCGCCTCCGCGCAGGACCAGGCCGCCCGCTGGCGAGAGCAGCGCCGTGAGGCCGCGAGCGCCCACGGCGAGGCCCTCGCGGCGCGGCAGCGCGCGGAGTCGGCGCGGGCACGCGCCATGATCGACGAGTTCCTCGAGCAGGCGCGCGCGCTGGGCGTCCACCCCGTGCCGCTGCACGTGCGGTCGTACGACGGCCGCGCGCGCTACCGGACGCCGCTGCAGGGCTGGTACCTGCGCCGCGACGAGACGGTGGGCATCGACACCGCCGGGGAGTTCTACGTCCTGACGACGCCGACGAGCGTCGTGGCACGCCTGCGCGGCGTGACCCCCACTCCGCAGGACCCGCCGCTGGTCATCGGGGCGGGCGGCAAGGACGGCGAGTCCATCGACATGCCCGACGCGCTCGCGCGGGTCCTCGCCGGCGAGGTCTAGCGCCGGCAGCAGCGCCGGCGACGACCGTCAGGCCACCGGGTCGTGGACGCGCTGGGCCAGGTCGGCCAGCGCGCTGCGCACGGCGTCCGCGTCCTCGACGGCCGACAGGTGCCCGACCCGCGGGACCACGACGAGCAGCGCCTGCTCGACCGCGGCGACCATGTGCTGCGCGGCGTCGGTGCCAGTCACGGCGTCCTCGTCGCCGACGACGACCGTGATCGGCCCGTCGAACGCGCGCAGCACGTCCGTCCGGTCGGGACGCGCGGCCATCGCCCGCTGCCCCCACGCGACCCGGGCGGGGTCCTGCTCCCCGATCCACGCCGTGACACGCTCGACCACGTCGGGGCGCGCGCTGCGCGTCGTCTCCCCCAGCAGCACGTCGGGCATGCCGCGCACGGGGTCCACGCTGCCCGCCTCCTGCACCGCGTCGGCGACCTCCCGCCGCTTCGCCGCCGCCTCCGGGGTGTCGGCGGTCGACTTCGTGTCGACGAGCGCGAGCGCCGCGACGAGCTCGGGATGCCGCTCGAGGAGCGCGAGGGCGACGTAGCCACCCATCGAGAGACCGGCCACGACGGCCGGGCCGGGCCCGGCCGCGCGGATCGCCGCGGCCACGGCGTCCGCGGCGTGCTCGAGCGCGGGCTCGGGCAGGGGCTCGCCGGGCGCCACGGGCAGGTCCGGTGCCAGGACCTCGTGCGTGCGGGCGAGGCCGGCGGCGACGTCGTCCCACATCCGGTGGTCGAGCGGGAAGGCGTGCAGCAGGACGATCGGGGTGGCGGCGGTCATGCGTCCTCCTGGTGCCGGCGGGCGGCGTGTCGACGGACCGGGTGCCGGTGGACCGGCGGCCCTGCGCGTGCGGCAGCTGCCTCGTCCCGGTGGACGCCACCCCGTGGGGAGCGCCCTGGTCACCGAGCCTAGCGAGCGTGCTGCCCGCCCGCGGCCCGGGCGCGTGCGCGTGCGGCCGCCCGGTCCAGCAGCACCGCGACGCCGTCGTCCGCGTTGGACGGCAGCGTCTCGTGGGCAGCGGCGCGGACGGCCGGGTGGGCGTTGGCCACGGCGAACGCGCGGCCCGCCCACGCGAGCATGGGCAGGTCGTTGGGTGCGTCGCCCACGGCCCACACCTGGGCCGGGGTGATGCCGCGTGCCGCGGCCCACGCCGCGAGCGTGGCGGCCTTGGTGACCCCGGGCGCGGCGATCTCGCCGAGCGCGCCGGCAGCGGACGACGTCACGTGCGCGAGGTCGCCGACGACCGCCTGCGCCTCGGCGACGAACGCGTCGGCCTCCTGCGCCCGTCCGGGCGCACGCAGCAGGAGCTTGAGCGTGGTGGGCGTCAGCACGTCCTCGATGCGCCGGGCGGTGGGGCTGCCGGCGGGGACCTCGTGCTCGGAGACGAACCCGTGCTCGGACGCGAACCCGGCCGCGCTCTCGGCCGCCAGGTGCACGGCGTCGGGTCCCCACGCGGCGCGCAGACGGGCGGCGACGGCGGCGACGCGCCGCGCGTCCATGCCGTGCTCCTCCAGCACGCGCAGACCGGCGACGTCCACGACCGACGCGCCGTTCGCGCAGATCGCCACGCCGTGGCCGGCGACGTGGGACGCGAGGTCCGCCAGCCAGCGGTGCGGCCGGGCGGTGACGAACACGACGTCGAGCCCGGCGTCCTCGGCGGCCGCGAGCGCGGCGGCGGTGCGCCGCGACACCGCGCCGTCCGGGCCCAGCAGCGTGCCGTCGAGGTCGCTCGCGACCAGCCGGACGTCGCTCGCGGCGTGCCCGTCCGACGCGTGCTCGGGGTCGGCCGTCATCGGCGCGTCGGGCCGCGTCGCGTGCGCGCCTGCCAGCAGGCGCCGTGCCAGTGCCGGCGCTCCTCGAGGCCGTCGCCCCGCCACGAGTCGGTGCGCCACGCGACGACGTGACCGCTGCCCGCCGGCACGACCTGGTCGCAGCCCGGGCAGCGGTACTCGCGGTCGGAGCCGCGCACCTGCTGCACGACCCACTCGCCGTCGGGGCCGGACTCGGCGCGTCGGCCGCCCGTGGCGCGGTCGACGTCGAGCGGCACGTACGGCGCGCCGTACGGTCGGCGCTCGGATCGGCGGGAGCGGGGCACGGCACCATCCTCACCCGGCGGGCGCCGGCGGCACCAACGCCGCCCGGTCCCCTTCTCGCGCGCGCACGAGGAGGAGGACCGGGCGGCCGGGTGTCACAGGGTCGCGGCGGACTCCGGCGTCGGGATCTCGCCGGTGCGGACCAGCTCGCGGTACCAGCGTGCCGAGTCCTTCAGCGTGCGGACCTGGGTGTCGTAGTCGACGTGCACGACGCCGAAGCGACGGTCGTACCCGTACGCCCACTCGAAGTTGTCGAAGAGCGACCACACGAAGTAGCCGCGGACGTCGACGCCCTTGTCCCGCGCCTCGCCGACGGCGTCGAGGTGGTCGTGCAGGTAGGCGACGCGCTCGTCGTCGTGGACGCGCCCGTCCTCGGTGACCGTGTCGTAGAACGCCGCGCCGTTCTCGGTGATCGCGAGCGGCAGCGCCGGGTAGCGCTCGTGCAGCTCGAGCAGCAGGTCGACGAGGCCCTGGGGCTCGATGTTCCAGCCCATCGCCGTGTACGGGCCGGGCTGCTTGAGCCACTCGACCTGGTCCGCACCGATCCACGGGCTGACGACCGACGAGCGGTGCCCGTCGGGACCGGGCGTGCCGTCGCCCACCGGCGGCGTGCCGTGCTGGACCCGGCCCGTCGAGTAGTAGTTGACGCCCAGCAGGTCGATCGGCACCCGGATGAGCTCGAGGTCCCCGTCCTGCACGAACGACCAGTCGCTGATCGTCGCCGTGTCGGCGGCCACGCGCTCCGGGTAGGCGCCCTCGAGCAGCGGGCCGAGGAAGACCTCGTTCGCGATCGTGTCGATGCGGCGCTTGGCCTCGACGTCCGCGGGGTCGTGCGACGCGGCGCGCGTGACGTGCAGGTTCAGCGTGATCGAGACCGGGGTGTCCGCGCCCAGCTCCTCGCGGATCGCGGTGGCGGCCAGGCCGTGCGCGAGGTTGAGGTGGTGCACCGCCGCGAGCGCCGCGGCGGGGTCGGTGACGCCGGGGGCGTGCACGCCGGAGCCGTAGCCGAGGAACGCCGAGCACCACGGCTCGTTCAGGGTCGTCCACAGGTGGATCCGGTCGCCCAGGGCGCGCGCGACGACGCGCGCGTACTCGGCGAACGCGTACGCGGTGGAGCGGGACGTCCACCCGCCCTGGTCCTCGAGCACCTGCGGGAGGTCCCAGTGGTACAGCGTCACGACGGGCTTGATGCCCGCGGCGATCAGCCGGTCGACGAGGTCGGAGTAGAAGTCGAGACCGGCCTGGTTGACCTCGCCCGTGCCCCCGGGGACGATCCGCGACCACGAGATCGAGAAGCGGTAGGCCTGCAGGCCGAGGTCCTTCATGATCGCGACGTCCTGCGGCACCCGGTGGTAGTGGTCGACGGCGACGTCACCGGTGTCGCCGTCGAGCACCTTGCCCGGCGTGTGGGAGAACGTGTCCCAGATGGACGGCGTGCGGCCGTCCTCGTCCACGGCACCCTCGATCTGGTAGGACGCGGTCGCCGAGCCCCACAGGAAGTCGGCGGGGAACTGGCGGCCGGACGGCCTCGTCGTGCGGGTCATGGCATGGCCTCCGAGAGGTGCGCGGATCAGGGTGCCGGCGGACCGGGCGGGTCGCTCGCCGCGACGCGCGGCATCGGTGCCGCGCGAATCGAATCGATACGATACACGGCGTGGGACCGCTCCCGCACCCGTCGGACGACTCGCCGCCCTCCCACCGTAGGGCCTGGGGCCCGCGCTAGGGTGAGGCGCATCACGCGGGAGGACGCGAGCCTGCGGGCGCGCAGCACGTGACGGACGGAGCGACGTGGCGAGCACCATCGACGATGTGGCACGAGCGGCAGGGGTGTCGACCTCGACGGTCTCCTACGTCCTGTCGGGCAAGCGCCCGATCTCGGCACCGACGCGCGAACGCGTCGAGCGCGTGATCCAGGACCTCGGCTACCGGCCCCATGCCGGCGCGCGGGCCCTCGCCTCGAGCCGGACCGACGTGCTCGCCCTCATGGCCCCGCTGCGCGTCGACGTCGACGTCGCGGTCGTCATGCAGTTCGTCGCGGGCGTCGTCACCGCCGCGCGCACCTTCGGCCACGACGTCCTGCTCCTCACCTCCGACGAGATCGCCGGCATGGAGCGCGTCGCGTCGGGCTCGATGGTCGACGCGCTGGTGGTGATGGACGTCGAGGCGGAGGACCCGCGGGTGCCGCTGCTCGCCCGCCTCAGCCAGCCGGCCGTGCTCATCGGCCTGCCGCGCGACCCCGGCTCCCTGTCGTGCGTCGACCTCGACTTCGACGCCGTCGGGCGCCTCGCGGTGCAGCACCTCGCCGACCTCGGGCACCGCCGGATCGCGCTCATCGGGTCGCCGCGTGCCGTGCTGGAACGTCACACCTCGTACGCCGAGCGCATCATCGGGGGCTTCACGGGGGCCGTGGCCGACGCGCGGCTCGCGGGTGCCGTCGAACCGTGCGAGGCCTCTCCGGTCGGCGCTGCCGACGCCGTCGACCGGGTGCTGGCGCGCCTGCCCGACGTCACCGCGCTCGTCGTCCACAACGAGGTGGCGCTGCCGTGGGTGCTCGCGACGCTCCGCGAGCGCGGCCGGCGCGTGCCCGACGACCTCTCGGTCGTGGCGGTCTCCCCGCCGGACGTCGCCCTCGGCCAGCCGCTGCCGCTGACGAGCATCGACATCCCCGCCCACACGATCGGGACGGTGGCCGTCGAGATGGCGATGGCCCGGGTCCTGCGGGCCGCGCCGGCCGAGACGCGGCTGCTGGCCCCGCGGCTCGTCCGGCGCGCGAGCACCGCTCCCCCGCCGGCCTGACGCCACGGGTCACCGCGGGCCGCGTCAGGTGATCCAGCCGCCCCCGCGCATGACGCGGACGGGGCGCAGGAGGTCCGTCGTGACCACGAGGTCGGCCCGTCGGCCCGCGACGAGCGCCCCCACGTCGGGCCGGCCGAGCACCTGGGCAGGGGTCGCCGACGCGGCCCGGACCGCGTCGGCCAGGGGCACGCCCGCCGCCACGGTCGTGCGGACCACGTCGAGCAGGTGGGCGACGCCACCGGCGATCGCACCGGTGCGGGGCGAGCCTCCCGGCACGTCCTCGAGGACGCGGGCCACACCGTCCGCCACCCGGACCGCCTGCGGCCCGAGCCGGTAGTCGCCGTCGGCCATGCCCGCCGCCGCCACCGCGTCGGTGACGAGCACGGCGCCGTCCGGGCCCACCAGGTCCAGGACCGACCGCACGGTCGCCGGCACCAGGTGCGTGCCGTCCGCGACCAGCTCGACGACGAGCTCGCCGCGCGCCGCCGCGGCCAGGCAGGCCGCCACCGGGCCGGGGTCGCGGTGGTGCAGCGGACGCATGCCGTTGAAGAGGTGCGTCGCCGTCGCGCGCGGCCCGCGCGCGCGGGACGAGGTCGCGAGCAGGTCGAACGCGCGCGCGATCGCGGCCTCCACATCCTCGGCCGACCCGTCGGTGTGCCCGACCGACGGCAGCGCGCCGGCCTCGACGAGCGCGGCCAGGACGTCGTCGCCCCCGTCCGCGACCCCGGGGACCTCGGGTGCCACGGTCATCGAGACCAGGTGCCCGCGCGCAGCAGCCGCGAGCTCGCGGACCAGGCCGGCGTCGCCGGCGACCATGTGCTGCGGGTGCTGCGCACCGCACCGCGCGCGCGACAGGAACGGTCCCTCGAGGTGGACACCGGCGACGACCCCGTCGTCCGCCGCACGGCCGAGCAGTTCCGTTCGAGCCAGCAGGACGTCCCGCGGCGCGGTCACCAGCGACGCGACGAGCGTCGTGGTGCCGTGCCGGGCGTGCTCGTCGGCGGCGCGGCGGACATCGTCGGCGCCGGTCGCGTCGGGGAAGCTCGCACCACCCCCGCCGTGGCAGTGCAGGTCCACGAGGCCCGGCAGCACGAGCGTGCCCGCCGGCGGTGCGGGCGGCAGGTCGCGCACGGGCGCGGCGCCGGCCGGGCCCACCCAGACGATCCGACCACCGTCGAGCACCACGACGCCGTCGCGCAGCACTCGCGACGGCGTGACGACGTCCCCGCGCACCGTCGACGCACCGGGCCCGTCCGAGAGGTCGTCCACCATGCGCCCATCATCGCGCAGGACCCGTGCGCGCCGCGGGGGCGCGTCGGGCTGCGGCTCGGCTCAGCGGACGGGTGTGCGCTCCGGCACCTCGCGGGCGTCGCGCCGGCGAGCGACGAGACCGGCGACGAGCCCGCCCACGGTCCCGCCGAGCGTCGGCAGCCCGACCATCTCCCCCAGCAGGCCGGACGACAGGTCCCACGGCCAGGACGAGAGCAGCACCCACGTCTGCACGACCCCGACCAGCGCACCGCCCGCCAGCCCGACCACCGCGTACACCGCGAGCGAGCGTCCGAGGCGGGCGAGCAGGGCGCGTGCCAGCACCACGATCGGCACCGCGCAGAGCACGGCCGGGCCCGCGGCGTACAGCAGTCCGAGCGACGGCACGGTGGCGACCGAGGCGCTCGGACCCTGCGCCACCAGGATGCCGACCGCACGCACGAGCCACACCGTGAGCACCGCCGCCGCGACGCCCACGACGGCGGGGAACGTCCAGAGGCGGGTCACGGGCGCACCGCCGCCACCAGCCGCAGCACCTCCTGCGCGGCGCCCGAGACGACCGGTAGCCGGGAGAGCGCGACGAGGCGCCCCACGAGCGGTGCGAGGCCGTCGATGAGCACCCGCGTGCGCCGCGCGTCGGGCGAGGAGTCGTGCACCCAGAAGACCGTGATCCCGAGCTGCGCGAGCCACAGCAGCTCGGGCAGGTCTTCGCGCAGCGCGGACGGCACGGCCGGCCGCGCTCCGTCGACGACCTCGCGGAACAGCGAGCAGCTGAGCTCGGCGGTCGACGCGGAGGACTCCGAGAACGGGCTCGCGGGCGAGCCGGGACGGATCGCCGTGCCGATGGACTCGGCGCCGAACTGCCGGTACGGCCCGAAGGCGTCGATCCCCGCCTGCCACGCGACGCGCACGCGCGAGGCGAGGTCCCCGCCCGAGGCGAGCTGCGCACGCGCGTGCGCGACCTGCTCGCGGTTCACCTCGAGGTAGAGCTCCTGCACGAGGTCGTCCTTGGACCCGAAGTGGTGGTAGGCGTTGCCCACCGCGACACCGGCCTCCTGTGCCACGACGCGCATGGTCGTCGCGTCGTACCCCCGCTCCCGGAAGAGGCGCAGCGCGGTCGTGCGGATGAGCTCGCGGGTCTCGTCCGCGGTACGGCGAGCGGTCACGGCTCCGCCGTCGCGGCAGCGTGCGCCCGCTGCGCAGCGCGGCGCCGCACGAGGGCACGTCGCGAGCGCCCCACGAGCAGCCGGCCGCCACCGGCACCCAGAGCGCCCTCGGCGGCCAGCAGCAGGGAGATCGCCGGATCGGGCGTGAGGTCGCGGCCGACGAGCCCCAGCAGCACGGCCGCCACCGCGCCGACGACGGCGAACACCACGACGTGACGACTCTCGCGCGGCTCGCGCCGCAGGAGCCAGGCCGTGAGGACGCCGGCGGGCCACCCCACGACGAGGACGGGCACGAGCGCCCCGAACGACGCGACCGCCAGCATGACGCCGAACGCCACTGCGCCCGGCCAGACCCCCGAGAGCGCGAGCGTGAGGAGACCGATGCCGGAGTTGACCGTGACGAGCAGGAGACCGCACCAGACGGTCAGCTCGAGGACCCCGAGGACGTCGAGCTGCTCGGCGGCCTGGCGTGCGGGGGCGTGGGACCGCGTGTCCGCGGTCGCGGCGGGGACCTGGGAGCTGCTCATGGATCCATTGAACACGTTCATGTGAACATGTTCAAGAGTTTCGGTGCGCTCCTTCGGCGTCGCGAGGGACATCAGAACAGCCGCGAGTCGACGTCGTCGACGCCGCGCATCGCGTCGTAGTCGAGGACCAGGCACGAGATGCCCCGGTCCACCGCCAGGACGCGCGCCTGCGGCTTGATCTCCTGTGCCGCGAACACGCCCCGCACCGGCGTCAGCAGGGGGTCGCGGTTCAGCAGCTCCAGGTACCGCGTGAGCTGCTCGACGCCGTCGATATCGCCGCGGCGCTTGATCTCGACCGCGACGGTCCCGCCGTCGGGCGCCTTCGCCAGGATGTCGACCGGGCCGATGGCCGTCGGGTACTCGCGACGCACCAGGGTGTGGCCCGAGCCCAGCAGCGCGATCTGCGCCGCCAGCAGCTCCTGCAGGTGCGCCTCGACGCCGTCCTTCACGAGGCCCGGGTCGACCCCGAGGTCGTGGGCGGAGTCGTGGTGCACGTCGTACAGGTCGATGACGAGCCGGTCGTCCGACTTCGCGTTCTGGACCGTCCACACCTGCGTCACGCCCGCCGCGCGCTGCTCGGCGTCGGGCTCCCCCACCACCAGCGAGCACGGCGGGCTCATCCAGTTCAGCGGCTTGTAGGAGCCGCCGTCGGAGTGCAGCAGCACCGACCCGTCGGCCTTGACGACGACGAGCCGGCGCGCACGCGGCAGGTGCGCCGCCAGCCTGCCCGTGTACCGCGCGGCACACTCCGCCACGACCAGGCGCATGCGCGCTCTCCTCCAGTTGCTGCGGGGTCAGATGACCTTGCCGACCCGGGACGGGGTGGCCTCGAGCCACGAGGTGAAGCCTGCGTACGCGTCCGCCGACATCTGCAGGCGGATCTCACGGGGCGCGCCGCCCGACGACGGCACCACCCGGCAGCGTGCCACGACCGCCTGCGGCCGGCCGGGCACCGACGGCAGGACCGTGCGCTCCAGCACCTCGATGCTGCCCCGCGACCACGTGCGCGCGGGCCTGGGCACGATCGACAGGCGTCGCCACCAGTAGAGCGTCACGGCGCCGTACTGCCCGACGCCGCGCGCTGGCGACGACGGGCCCTCGCGCCCCACCTCGACGAGCAGGCAGGAGAACGAGCCCACCCGGCGCGCGAGCGTGCGGGTGCGGGACAACCACAGACCTGCGACGACGCCGGCGAGGGCCACCAGCGAGGCCAGGACGACGACCAACCACGCCGCACCGTTCACGCCGTGACCTCCTCGCCGACGTCCGCCGCGTCAGTGCCCGGTCGGGGCGGCGCCCGCCGTCGTCGAGGCGGAGTCGACCACCACCGTCACCAGGTCGGAGTCGACGGAGAGGAACCCTCCGTCGACCTGCCAGGACAGCGGCGCACCGCCTCCTGCCGGGACCACGCGGACCGCGCCCGGGCGCAGCACCGACAGGATCGGTGTGTGCCCCGCGAGGATGCCGATGTCACCGTCGGCTGCGGGAGCCGACACCTGACGCGCGGTGCCGGACCACACCTTGCCGTCCGCTGCGACGACGTCGACCTCGAGCTGTGCCACCGTGCTGCCTCCTGAGTCGGTGCGGTACGTCGTCTGGGCCCGAGGGCTCAGACGCCGTACTCCTTCTGGATGCGGGCCCAGTTGCGCTCGAGGTCCTCGAGGCCACCGATGTTGAAGAACGCCTGCTCCGAGATGTGGTCGAACTCGCCGTCGGCGATCTTCTTGAACGCCTCGACCGTCTCGCTCACGGGCACGGTCGAGCCGACGACACCGGTGAACTTCTCGGCCATGTAGGTGTTCTGCGAGAGGAACTGCTGGATGCGGCGCGCACGCGCGACGATCGTCTTGTCCTCCTCGGAGAGCTCGTCGACACCGAGGATCGCGATGATGTCCTGGAGCTCCTTGTTGCGCTGCAGGATCGACTTCACCCGCGTCGCCACGTCGTAGTGCTCCTGGCCCACGTACCGCGGGTCGAGGATCCGGCTGGTCGACGCCAGCGGGTCCACGGCCGGGTACAGACCGCGCGACGCGATCTCACGGCTGAGCTCGGTCGTCGCGTCGAGGTGGGCGAACGTCGTCGCCGGCGCCGGGTCGGTGTAGTCGTCGGCGGGCACGTAGATCGCCTGCAGCGAGGTGATCGAGTGACCACGCGTCGAGGTGATGCGCTCCTGCAGCTGACCCATCTCGTCCGCGAGGTTCGGCTGGTAGCCGACGGCGGACGGCATGCGGCCGAGCAGCGTCGAGACCTCGGAGCCGGCCTGCGTGAACCGGAAGATGTTGTCGATGAAGAGCAGCACGTCCTGCTTCTGCACGTCGCGGAAGTACTCCGCCATCGTCAGCGCGGACAGGGCGACGCGCAGACGCGTGCCCGGCGGCTCGTCCATCTGGCCGAAGACGAGGGCGGTCTTGTCGAACACGCCCGCCTCCTCCATCTCGACGATGAGGTCGTTGCCCTCACGCGTGCGCTCACCGACACCGGCGAACACCGAGACACCGCCGTGGTCCTGCGCGACGCGCTGGATCATCTCCTGGATGAGGACGGTCTTGCCGACGCCGGCACCACCGAACAGGCCGATCTTGCCGCCCTGGACGTACGGGGTCAGCAGGTCGATGACCTTGATCCCGGTCTCGAACATCGTCGTCTTCGACTCGAGCTGGTCGAAGGCCGGGGGCTTGCGGTGGATCGGCCACCGCTCCGTGATCTCGAGGGTCTCACCCTCGGCGAGGTTCAGCACCTCGCCGGTGACGTTGAAGACGTGGCCCTTGGTCACGTCGCCGACCGGCACCGAGATCGGCAGGCCCGTGTCGCGCACCTGCGCGCCGCGGACGAGGCCGTCGGTCGGCTTGAGCGCGATCGCGCGCACCAGGGAGTCGCCCAGGTGCTGCTCGACCTCGAGCGTCATGGTGAAGCCGCCGGAGGCCTCGCCCTCGCCCTGCGTCGAGAGGTCGATGTCGACCTCGAGCGCGTTGTAGATCTCGGGGATCTGGTCCGGCGGGAACTCGATGTCCACGACGGGCCCGATGACCCGCGCGACCCGGCCGACGCCGGGCGTGCCGGCGTTCGCGGCCGTCGCGTCGACGGTGGTGGCGGTCATGTCTGCCTCGCTTCGCTCGTCCGGGCCGCTCAGGCGCCCCGGCAGGGGTCTGTGTCGTGCTGCGTTCGTGGTCAGGAGGACGCGAGCGCGTCTGCGCCCGACACGATCTCGCTGATCTCCTGCGTGATCTCGCCCTGACGCGCCTGGTTGGCCAGACGCGTGTAGGTGCGGATGAGGTCCTCGGCGTTCTCCGTGGCGGTGTGCATGGCCCGCTGCCGTGCCGCGAGCTCGGAGGCCGCCGCCTGGAGCAGGTTGGCGTAGATGCGCGTGCGCACGTAGCGCGGCAGCAGCGCGTCCAGCACCTCCTCCGGGCTGGGCTCGAACTCGTAGAGGGGCAGCGCGTCGTTCTCCTCCACCGGTGCGACACCCTCGACGACCTCGAGCGGCACCATGCGGATGACGCGCGGCCGCTGGGTCACCATGTTCACGAACTGCGTGAACACGACGTGCACCTCGGCGACGCCGCCGTCCTCCGCCGGGGCGCGGAACGCGTCCAGCAGGGCGTCGGCGATCTCGTCCGCGATCTCCGGCGTGGGGGCGTCGGAGAACCCGGTCCACCGCCCCGCCAGCTCGCGCTGGCGGAACGTGTAGTAGGCCACCGCGCGACGGCCCGCGACGTAGAGGGCGACCTGCTTGCCCTCAGCCTCGAGCCGCTGCACGAGACGCTCGGTCTCGCGGATGACGCTCGCCGAGTAGGCGCCCGCCATGCCGCGGTCCGACGCGATGAGCAGGACCGCGACCCGCCGCGTGTCCTCGCGCTCCACCAGGAACGGGTGGGACGTGTCGGAGTGGGTCGCGACCGCCGAGACGGCACGCGTGATCGCCCGCGAGTAGGGGGTCGCCATCGCGACGCGGTCGCGCGCCTTGCCGATGCGTGACGCCGCGATGAGCTCCTGCGCGCGGAACATCTTCTTGAGCGACTGGGTGCTCTTGATCCGCGCCTTGTAGACGCGCTGCTGACCCGCCATGCTCAGGCCCGCTTCTGGCGGACGATCTGCTCCTGCTCGACCTCGACGTCGGCGTCCTCGTCCTGGCCGCCCACGAGGGGGCTGCCGTCGAACGTGAGGAAGCCCAGCCGGAAGTCGTCGATCGCGTCGCCCAGGGCCTTCTCCGTCGCGTCCTCGAGCCTGCCCGTGTCGGCGATGGTCGACAGCACGTCGGTGTTGCGGCGCAGGTGGTCCAGCAGCTCGGACTCGAAGCGGCGGACGTCCTGGATCGGGACGTCGTCGAGCTTGCCCTTGGTGCCGGCCCAGATGGACGCGACCTGGTTCTCGACCGGGAACGGCGAGTACTGGCCCTGCTTGAGCAGCTCCATCAGGCGCGCACCACGCGTCAACTGGGCGCGCGACGCCGCGTCGAGGTCGGACGCGAACATCGCGAACGCCTCGAGCGAGCGGTACTGCGCCAGGTCGAGCTTGAGCGTGCCGGAGACCTGCTTCATCGCCTTGACCTGCGCGGCACCACCGACGCGGGACACCGAGATGCCGACGTCGACGGCGGGGCGCTGGTCGGCGTTGAACAGGTCCGACTGCAGGAAGATCTGGCCGTCGGTGATCGAGATGACGTTGGTCGGGATGTACGCCGAGACGTCGTTGGCCTTGGTCTCGATCATCGGCAGACCGGTCATCGAGCCCGCGCCCAGCTCGTCGGAGAGCTTGGCGCAGCGCTCGAGCAGACGGGAGTGCAGGTAGAAGACGTCACCCGGGTAGGCCTCGCGGCCCGGCGGGCGGCGCAGCAGCAGCGACACGGCGCGGTACGCCTCGGCCTGCTTCGACAGGTCGTCGAACACGATGAGGACGTGCTTGCCCTGGTACATCCAGTGCTGGCCGATGGCCGAGCCGGTGTACGGCGCGAGGTACTTGAAGCCGGCCGGGTCCGACGCGGGCGAGGCCACGATCGTCGTGTACTCGAGCGCGCCGGCCTCCTCGAGAGCGCTGCGCACCGCGGCGATCGTCGAGCCCTTCTGACCGATGGCGACGTAGATGCAGCGGACCTGCTTGCTCGGGTCGCCCGTCTCCCAGTTGGCCTTCTGGTTGATGATCGTGTCGATCGCGATGGCCGTCTTGCCGGTCTGGCGGTCGCCGATGATGAGCTGGCGCTGGCCGCGGCCGATCGGGATCATCGAGTCGATGGCCTTGAGGCCGGTCTGCAGCGGCTCGTGGACCGACTTGCGGGCCATGACGCCCGGCGCCTGGAGCTCGAGCGCGCGACGCCCGTCGGTCGCGACCTCGCCGAGGCCGTCGATCGGCTGGCCCAGCGGGTCGACGACGCGACCGAGGTACCCGTCGCCGACGGGGACCGAGAGCACCTCACCGGTCCGGCGGACCTCCTGGCCCTCCTCGATGCCGGTGAACTCGCCCAGGACGACCACACCGATCTCGCGGACGTCGAGGTTGAGCGCCAGGCCCAGCGTGCCGTCCTCGAACTTCAGCAGCTCGTTGGCCATCGCACCGGGCAGGCCCTCGACCTGCGCGATGCCGTCACCGGCCACCGCGACCCGTCCGACCTCCTCGGTCGCCGGGCCCTTGGGCTCGTAGGACTTCACGAAGCTGTCCAGCGCGGAGCGGATGTCCTCCGGCCGGATCGTCAGCTCAGCCATGGCGTTCTCCTCATCTGACGCACGCGCCGTGCGCGTGCGGTGTGTCGTGGGCCGGTGCTCCGGCGTTTGTCAGCCGGCCAGCTGCCGGCGTGCGTCGGCGAGTCGGGAGAGGACGGTCGAGTCGATGACGTCGGGACCGGACTGCACGCGCAGGCCTCCCACGACGTCGGGGTCCACCACGACGTTGACCTGGACGGCGCGCCCGAGGGCGCGTCCGAGCAGGTCCGCCAGACGAGCCGTCTGCGTCGGGGTGAGCGGCGAGGCCGCCACGACGGTGGCGACCTCCAGGCTGCGCAGCTCGGCGATCACGTCACCGACATGGTTCAGGGTCGTGACGTACCGACGCCCACGGGGGGCGACCGCTGCGCGGCGCGCCACCGCCAGGGTGATCGGGTCACGCTGGTCGCCGAGCAGACGCTCGACCAGCTCGCCCCGCGCCTGCGCCGGATAGGCGTCGTCCAGCAGGTACCGCCGCACCTCGCGCTGGCCGGCCAGCGCACGGGTGATCGCGAACAGCTCGCTCTCCACCCGCTCGAGCGTCCCGGCGCTCTGCGCCGACGACAGCAGCGCCACGAACCCGAGCCGCTCGGCCGCGTGCGCGAGGTCGGCGTCCGCCGACCAGCGCGAGCGCACGAGCGCCTGCGCGATCTCCACGGTGCGGGGGTCCGCACCGTCGAGCAGCCGTGCGACCAGCCCGCTCTTGGCGTCCGCCTCGAGCGAGGGGTCCGCGAGCGTGCGGCGCAGCGACCCCGACGCGTCGAGCGCGTCGACGAGGGCGAACAGCTCCTCGCCGATCGTGCGTGCCGGGCCGCCGGCGGCGCGGACGACCGGTGCGAACCGGTTCTCCACCGCCTGCAGCGAGGCGCGACTGGTCCCGCGCATCAGTTCCCCTTGCCTGCGCTCGTGGTGGTGCTGGCCTCGAGGTCGTCGAGGAAGCGGTCGACGACGCGCGAGCGTCGTGCCTCGTCCTCGAGCGACTCGCCCACGATCTTCGACGCGAGCTGCGTCGCGAGCGTGCCGACGTCGGCGCGCAGCGACACAGCGGCCTGCTGGCGCTCCGCGTCGATCTGCCGCTGAGCGGTCTCGGCGATGCGGGCCGCCTCCTCCTGGGCACGTGCCCGCGACTCGGCGAGGATCTGACCACCCTCGGCGCGCGCGTCCTCACGGATGCGCGCGGCCTCGGAGCGGGCGTCGGCGAGCAGCTGCTGGTACTCGGCCAGCTGCGCCGCCGCCTCGGCCTGGGCCGTCTCGGCCAGCGCGAGGCCACCCTCGATCTTCGACGTGCGCTCGTCGAGCACCGCCTGGAACTTCGGCAGCACGTACTTGTAGAACGCCACCGCGATGACCACGAGCACGATCGACGACCACAGCAGGTCGTAGCTGGCCGGGAGGAGCAGCTGGATGCCCTCGACCTCTTCGCCCGCAGCCGTCACGACGGCCGCGGAGACCGCGGCGCCGCTCACGTGAAGAGGAACCCGGTGATGAGGCCGAGGAGGCCGAGGACCTCGACGAACCCGATACCGATGAACATGGTGGTGCGGAGCTGGCCGGCGACCTCGGGCTGGCGTGCGATGCCCTCGACGGTCTTGCCGATGAGGATGCCCAGACCGATACCCGGGCCGAGCACCGCGAGGCCGTAGCCGACCGTCGCGATGTTCCCGGAGACGGCGTCGGCGGCGGCGAGGATCATGCTGGTGTCTGCCACGATGGCTCGTTCCTTCCGTTGGGTCCCCGGCCGGTCGGCCGAGGGCTCGTGCTCAGGTGCGGGACCGAGGCCCCGCGGGGGGTGAGGTCAGTGCTCGTCGGAGATCGACTGGCTGATGTAGACAGCCGCCAGGACGACGAAGATGTAGGCCTGCAGAGCCGCGACGAACACCTCGAACAGCGTGATCGCGAACCCGCCCAGGAGGCTCGGCACCGCGAACACGCTCATGCCCGACATCGAGCGGACGAAGAAGTCCGTCGCGGCGAAGCAGAGCACGAGCATGAGGTGGCCGGCCACCATGTTGGCCATGAGTCGGACGGCCAGGGTCACGGGCCGCAGGATGAACACGGTGAGGAACTCGACCGGCGTCAGCAGCACGTAGAGGAACGGCGGCACTCCCGGCGGGAAGAGGCTGGCCTTGAGGAAGCCCCCCAGGCCGTGCGCCCGGACGCCCGCGCCGAGGTACATGACGTAGACCCACAGCGCGAGCATGACCGGCAGGCCGATCAGCGCCGAGCCGGCGATGTTGAGGCCCGGGATGATGCCCGTGATGTTGAACGCGAGGATCGCGAAGAAGATCGTCGTGAGCAGCGCGACGTACTTGTGCGCCTTCTCCTTGCCGATGATGTCCTCGGCGACGTTCACGCGCACGAAGTCCAGCAGGAGCTCGACGACGTTCTGACCACGGCTCGGGACCAGCTTCGCCTTGCGGGCGGCGATCACCATGACCACCACGAGCGCCACGGTCGCGATCACACGGACGAGCTGCATCCGGTTGAACTCGAAGATGGTGCCCTCGAAGAGGAACGGCGCCGGGAAGAAGTCGGCGATCGTCGGGGTGTGGAAGCCGCTCTCGTCCGCGGCGAGCGGCAGGATCGTCGCGATGCTGGACAGTGCGGTCTCCTGTGGTCGTGATGGCCGATGCCGCCTCGTCGCGGGCACACCAGCAGCACCTGGCCGTCGTGGATGGGGGAAAGCCTAACCCATGGGTGACCTAGGTCCGGCCCTCCTCGTGGGCTCGTGTGGTGATGCGGATCACCGTCCGCCGGCACCGGGCTCGACGTACGGCACGCGGCCGTTGTTCACGGCCCGGAAGTCGAGGACGGCCGACGCGACGACCCCCAGCGCGAGCACCGCCGCGAGCACGCCCCGGGAGTAGAAGTCGTGGTCGCGCAGCAGCGCCAGGACGACCACCACGACCAGGACCTTGGCGAGCCAGGTCCCCATGACGACGGCCGCCATCGTGTGCGGCGGCGAGTGCAGCGTGCGCAGCATCGCGACCACGGTCGTCCCCGAGAAGACCAGCGCCAGGCCCACGCCGATGAGCGCTCCCCAGACGCCCGGCAGGCCGGCGACGAGCGCGCCGACGCCGACGCCGAGCACGGTCAGCGCGCCGAGCAGGACGCCCGTGTCGCGCAGCGCACGACGGAACACGCCCTCGGTGGGGTCCGGCGCGGGTGCGGGAGCGGGGTCGGTGGTCATGGCAGGGCCTCCACGGAGGTCGGGGTGCGCCCGCGCAGCGGGCCGAGGGTCAGGACCGTGGCCACGACGACGCCGACGCCGGTGGCGACGAGGACGGTCGTGGTCGACAGGACGGCCAGCGCCGCGACGCCGAACGCCAGCACGGCCGTCCAGACGTACATGATGGCGACGGCACGGCGGTGGCTGTGGCCGAGCGCCAGCAGCCGGTGGTGCAGGTGCAGCCGGTCGGGGTGGAACGGGCTCTTGCCGCGCAGCAGCCGCCGGACGATCGCCAGGCCCATGTCCAGCAGCGGCAGGACGAGGACCGCGATCGGCAGCAGGATCGGCACGAACGCCGGGAACCGCACGCGCTCGACGACCGCGAGGTAGTCGATCTGGCCCGTGACGACGATGGCCGCCGCGGCCATGACGAAGCCGAGCAGCATCGAGCCGGAGTCCCCCATGAAGATGCGGGCGGGGTACAGGTTGTACGGCAGGAAGCCCACGCACACGCCCACCATCACCCCCACCACGAGCGTCGCCAGGTTCGAGTAGTCGTCCCGGGTGCTGACCGTCAGCAGGTAGGCGTACACGAAGAACGCGGTGCCGCCGATCGCGAGGACCCCCGCGGCGAGCCCGTCGAGCCCGTCGACGAAGTTCACGGCGTTCATCGCGACCACCACCGACACCACGGTGACGAAGACCGCGGTGCGCGACGAGCCGCTCAGCACACCACCGATCGGGAGCTGGTAGAGCAGCACGCCCTGCCACGCCAGGAAGCCCGCCGCGAGGACCTGCCCCATGAGCTTGGTGAGCCAGTCGAGGTCCCAGATGTCGTCGGCCACGCCGAGCGCGCACACCAGCGCCGCGCCGCCGACGATGCCGAAGATGGGCCGTGGGTTCGCGTACACGGGCTCGAGGAAGGGCAGCCGCGACCCCATGAGCAGCGCCACCAGGAGGCCGGCGAACATCGCCATCCCCCCGAGCCGCGGTGTCGGGATCGCGTGCACGTCACGGTCGCGCACCGCCGTGATGGCACCCCAGCGCAGCGCGCACCACCGTGCCAGCGGCGTCGTCAGGTAGGTGACGACCGCGGCGATGACGGCGACGAGAACGTAGGTCCTCACGACGCGGGCGTCCCGCGGGTCTCCGGCGCCGGCGGCGGTGCCATGACGGGCGCCACCGCGGCGAGCGCCGCGAGGTCCACCGCGCCGAGCCGCACGACGCGCAGGACGTCGCCCGTGGCGTCGAGGATCGTCGACGCCACCCCGCCGGGGGCCGGCCCGCCGTCGAGGACCACGGCGACCGCGTCCCCGAGCTGCTCGTCGGCCTCCTGCGCCGTGGTCGCGGCGGGACGTCCGGTGAGGTTCGCGCTCGAGACGGCGAGCGGACCCGTGCGGCGCAGCAGCGCCAGCGCGGCCGGGTGGTCCGGCATGCGCAGCGCGACGGTGCCGTGCGTCTCGCCCAGGTCCCACGCGAGCGACGGCTGGGCCCGCAGGATGACCGTCAGGCCACCGGGCCAGAACGCCTCCGCCAGCGCGCGGACGGCGTCGGGGACGTCGGTCGCGAGGCCGTCGAGCGTCCGCACGTCCGGGATGAGCACCGGCGGCGGCATCTGCCGGCCGCGTCCCTTGGCGTCCAGCAGCGCCTGCACGGCACGCGGGTCGAACGCGTCGGCCCCGATGCCGTAGACGGTGTCGGTGGGCAGGACCACGAGCGCGCCACGGCCGACGGCGTTGACCGCCTCGTCGATCGCGGGGCCCCAGGTCGCCGGGTCGGTCGCGTCCTTGATACGGATGCTCACGCGGGCGAGTCTCCCACGATCACGTGTGCGACCCGCCGAGCGACGAGCGTGCGCGGGCGGCCCGTGAGGTCCGGCACGGTGCGCACGTCGGTGAACGCGCCCGTCGCGTCGGCGGCGGCGCGCGCCGCGACGTCCTGCACCTCGGCGTGCTCCATCACCAGCAGCCCGCCGGGCGCGAGCAGGCGGGCCGCCGCGGCGACGACGCCGCGCGGCACGTCGAGACCGTCGGCCCCTCCGCCGTACAGCGCCAGGTCCGGGTCGTGGTCGCGGACCTCCGGGTCGAGGGGCACCGCGTGCGGCGGGATGTAGGGCGGGTTGGACACCACGACGTCGACCGTGCCGTCGAGCTCGGCGAGGAGCGCGGGGTCGCGCACGTCCCCCTGCACGACCCGCAGGTCGGGGCCCGCGACCGCGGTCGCGTTGGCCCGCGCCAGCCCGACAGCCTCGTCGGACAGGTCGACCGCGACGACGCGGCTCGCGGGCACCTCGGTGTCGACCGACACCGCGATCGCACCCGTGCCGGTGCACAGGTCGACGACGAGCGGACGCCCGCCGCGCGCGGCGACGGCCGCGGCCTCGTCGATCGCGAGCTGCGCGACCGTCTCCGTCTCCGGCCGCGGCACGAACACCCCCGGCTCGACGCGCAGCGTGACGTAGCGGAAGACGGTGTGCCCGACGATGTGCTGCAGCGGCTCGCGCGCGCGGCGGCGCTCGACGAGCTCCGCGTACCGCCGCGCGAAACCCTCCGGCAGCGGCGGGGGCAGCACGAGCTCCACGCGCGGCAGACCCAGGGCGCACGCCGCCAGCGCGATCGCGTCGTGCCGCGCGGAGGGCACGCCGGCCTCGGCGAGCACCGCGGTCGCGCCCTCGACGTACGCCCGCAGGCCCGGGCCGGTGCCGTGCGCCGTGGCCGTGCCGCTCACGCGCCACCACCGCCCGCGGCGGCCAGGCGCGCGGCGTCGTCCGCCTCGACCGCCGACGCGATGACGGGTCCGAGGTCGCCGTCGAGCACCTGGTCGAGGTTGTACGCCTTGTAGCCCGTGCGGTGGTCGACGATGCGGTTCTCCGGGAAGTTGTACGTCCGGATGCGCTCCGAGCGGTCCACCGTGCGGACCTGCGAGCGGCGCGCCTCGCTCGCCGCGGCCGCCGCCTCCTCCTGCCGGGCCGCGAGCAGCCGCGCCCGGAGCACGCGCATCGCCTGCTCGCGGTTCTGCAGCTGGGACTTCTCGTTCTGCATCGACACGACGATCCCCGTGGGCAGGTGCGTGATCCGCACCGCCGAGTCCGTGGTGTTGACCGACTGGCCACCGGGTCCGGACGAGCGGTACACGTCGATCCGCAGGTCGTTGACGTCGACGTCGACGTCACCCTCGTCGTCGGCCTCGGGGAAGACCATGACCCCGGCGGCCGACGTGTGGATGCGCCCCTGGGACTCGGTGACCGGCACGCGCTGCACGCGGTGCACGCCGCCCTCGTACTTCAGGTGCGCCCAGACGCCGTCCTCGGGGGCTCCAGCGGTGCGGGCCTTCACCGCGACCTGCGCGTCCTTGACGCCGCCCAGGTCCGACGGGGTCGCGTCGAGCACCTGCACGCTCCAGCCCTGGCGCTCGGCGTAGCGCGTGTACATGCGCAGCAGGTCGCCCGCGAACAGCGCGGACTCCTCGCCGCCCTCCCCCGCCTTGACCTCGAGGATGACGTCGCGCGCGTCGTCCGGGTCGCGCGGCACGAGCACGCGGTGCAGCCGGTCGGCCGCCTGGGCCGCGGCGGCCTGCAGCGCGGGGACCTCGACCGCGAAGGCCTCGTCCTCGGCCGCGAGCTCCGCGGCCGCCTCGGCGTCCTCGGCCGCGGCGCGCCACTGCCGGTACGCCTGCACGACACGGCCCAGCTCGGCGTAGCGCCGGCCGAGCCGGCGTGCGCGCGCCGCGTCGGCGTGCACGGACGGGTCCGAGAGGTCGCGCTCGATCTCCGCGTGCTCCACGAGCATCGCCTCGACGGCGTCGAGCTGCTCCACGTCCTGTCCTCCCACTGGCCGACGACCCGCGCGGCCGACGGCCGCACACAGCGACAGCGCCGGTGCGCGGGCGGACACGGCCATGGAGGGCCGTCGTCCGCCGGTCGCACCGGCGCTGCGGAGGAGCTAGTTCGCCGTCTTCTTGCCGTAGCGGGCCTCGAACCGGGCCACACGGCCACCGGTGTCGAGGATCTTCTGCTTGCCCGTGTAGAACGGGTGGCAGGCGCTGCAGACGTCGGCGTGGATCTTGCCGCTCGTCACCGTCGAGCGCGTGACGAACGTGCTGCCGCAGGTGCACGTGACCTCGGTGAGGACGTACTCCGGGTGGATACCAGACTTCACGGGGGTTCTCCTTGGGTTTCGTCTCCGGGTCCGGACGCGCGTACCGCGCCGGTGAACCGCAGACCGACGGACCATTGTGCCAGAACGGCGGGCGGCCGCGAAAACTTCCCGCCCCGCGGAGTCAGGACGAGCCGTCCGTCCCCACCACGTGGCCGACCGGGACGGTCGCACCCGACCGGGCGGGACGCCGACGGCCCCGCACCGGGTGGGGTGCGGGGCCGTCGCGTGCCGGCGTAGGAGGTCAGACGACCTTGCCGACACCCTCCTCGAGGGCGGGGCCGTGGCCCGGCGTGGTCTTCTGCACCTGCAGCAGGAACTCGACGTTGGACTTGGTCTCGCGGAGCTTGCCGAGCAGCAGCTCGATGGCCTGCTGCTGGTCGAGGCCGCCGAGCACGCGACGCAGCTTGTAGACGATCTTCAGCTCGTCGTTGCTCATGAGGACCTCCTCGCGGCGGGTGCCGGACGCGTTGACGTCCACCGCCGGGAAGATGCGCTTGTCGGCGAGCGAGCGCGAGAGCCGCAGCTCCATGTTCCCGGTGCCCTTGAACTCCTCGAAGATGACCTCGTCCATCTTCGAGCCCGTCTCGACCAGGGCCGAGGCGAGGATCGTCAGCGAGCCGCCGTTCTCGATGTTGCGCGCCGCGCCGAAGAACCGCTTGGGCGGGTAGAGCGCCGAGGCGTCGACGCCGCCGGACAGGATGCGGCCCGAGGCGGGCGCCGCGAGGTTGTAGGCGCGCGACAGGCGCGTCAGCGAGTCGAGCAGCACGACGACGTCCTGACCGAGCTCGACCAGACGCTTGGCCCGCTCGATCGCGAGCTCCGCCACGATCGTGTGGTCGGACGCGGGACGGTCGAAGGTCGAGGCGATGACCTCGCCCTTCACGGTCCGCTCCATGTCGGTGACCTCTTCGGGGCGCTCGTCGACGAGCACGACCATGAGGTGGACCTCGGGGTTGTTGGTCGTGATCGCGTTGGCGATCTGCTGCATGATGATCGTCTTGCCCGCCTTGGGCGGCGCGACGATGAGGCCGCGCTGGCCCTTGCCGATGGGCGCCACGATGTCGATGACCCGCGGCGTCAGACGACCCGGCTCGGTCTCCAGGCGCAGCCGCTCCTGCGGGTACAGCGGCGTCAGCTTGCTGAACTCGGGGCGAGTGCGCGCCTCGTCGGGGTGCGTGCCGTTGACGCTGTCGAGCCGGACCAGCGCGTTGAACTTGTTCGGGCGGTTGCCCGCCGCGGGCGTCTGCTCGCCCTCACGGGGCTGGCGCACGGCACCGGTGATCGCGTCACCCCGGCGCAGGCCGTTCTTCTTGACCTGGTTGAGCGAGACGTACACGTCGTTCGGCCCCGGGAGGTAGCCCGTGGTGCGCACGAACGCGTAGGAGTCCAGCACGTCGAGGATGCCGGCCACGGGCAGCAGCACGTCGTCCTCGGTCACCTCGACCTCGTCGAGGCCCGCCAGGTCGCCCTGGCCCGTCCGGGTGCGGCCGCGCTTGCGGTCGCGGTCCCGGTCGCGGAAGCGGTCCCGCGAGCGCCGACGGCGACCGCCGCGCTCGTCGTCGTCCAGCCGGTCGTTGGCCGCCTGGCCCGCCTGCGGGGCCGGGGCGCCGTTCTGGCCGGCCGCCCGACGCTCGCCCTGCTGGTGCTCGCCCTGCGGACGCTCGCCCTGCGGACGCTCGCCGGCCTGACGGTCGCCCTGCTGACGCTCGCCCTGCTGACGCTCGCCGTTCTGGCGGGCACCCTGCGGCCGATCCGCCTGCTCGTCCTGCTGCGGCGCACCCTCCGGCGCCGGCGGCGCACCCGCGCCACGACCCGCACGGCGCGAGCGGCGCTCGCCCGTCACGGACGCGGCCGCGTCGGCGGCACGCACGGCTCGGTCGTCGCGCTGCTCGGCCGGCGCGAGGCGCGCGTCCAGCGCGGCCTCCAGACCGGCGAGCGCGTCGCGGCCGCCGCCCGAGCGCTCCCGGGTGCGCGGCGTGCGCTCCGCCGGGGCGTCCTCGACCGGTGCGGTCGTCGGGGCGCTCTCCTCGACCACGACCCGGGACCGACGCGCCGTCGCGCGCGCCTCGGCGGCCTGCGGCCGCTCGCCGGAGCGCGCGGCGGAGATCGCCTGCACCAGGTCGCCCTTGCGCATCTTGCTCGTGCCCTTCACGCCGAGCTGGGACGCGAGGGCCTGGAGCTCCGGAAGCCGCATCGCGGAGATGCTGCCGGAACCTGAGCCGCCCGTGGTGGCCGTGGCGGCGTCGATGGTGTCTGTCACGAAGGATCCTTCCCCTCGGCGGGGCCCGCCCGGTCCGCCCGGGAGGGGGCCTGCGCCCGGTCGACGTGACCAGACGGAGTGGTGCCACGCGCGTCGCGTACGACGACGTCTGCTGGCGCGGGCGGGATGTTCCCCTCGTCGTCGACTCGCGACCGTCCGGCGGGATCCAGGAGGTGGTCGAGAGCCGGGGACTGTGGCGGGTCCACCGGCGGATCACGTTCGGATCCACAGGGGGCCGGAGGACGAGGTCCGGGGAACGCGCAAATCCTAGCACCGCGGGGTCCGCGACCGGCGCGGTCCGTGCCGGTTCACCCCCACGGACGGGCGTGCCCGGCGCGGACGACTCAGTCGAGCATGGTCGTGACCGAGCCGCCCTCGACGTCCACATCCAGCGGCAGCACGCGCCACCCCGCCATGACGCCGCCGAACACCTCGGTGATCGCGCCGTCCGCGTCGGTCCCGCGGCCGGCACCCTCCGGACGCCTGCGGGCCAGGGCGAGGACGGTCGGCCCGGCGCCGGACACGGTGGCGGCCACGCCGCGCGCGCGCAGGGCGTCGACCAGCGCGAGCGACGCGGGCATCACCTGGCGCCGGTAGCCCTGGTGCAGCCGGTCACCGGTCGCGGCCAGGAGCAGGTCCGGTCGCCGCCCGAGTGCCTCGACGAGCAGCGCGGCCCGGCCGGCCTGCCACGCGGCGTCGGCGTGGGGCACCTGCGCCGGCAGGACGCCACGTGCGGCGTGCGTCGAGAGCTGGCCCGGCGGGATGATCGCGACGGGCGCGAGGTCGGGGTGCACGGCGAGCCGGGCCGCGCGCACGGCCGCGGCCGACCCGGCGGCCGGCTCGTCCGTCCACGCGACGGTCAGCCCGCCCAGCAGCGCAGGGGCGGCGTTGTCGGGGTGCCCCTCGAGCTGCGTCGCGAGCGCGAGGGCGACGTCGTCGTCCAGCGCGTCCGGCTCGGAGACCAGCCCGCGGGCGGCCAGGATCCCCGCGACGACGGCGGCGGCCGACGAGCCGAGCCCGCGCCCGTGGGGCACGCGGTTGCGGCACACCAGGTGCAGCCCGGTCTGCGGCGCCCCGACGTGGTCGAGGGCGAGGCGCAGCGCGCGGACCACCAGGTGCGTCTCGTCGCAGGGGACCGTCCCCGCACCCTCGCCCTGCACCTCGACCCGCACGTCGTCCGTGCCGAGCGCCCGCACGTCGAGCTCGTCGTGCAGGCCCAGGGCGATGCCCAGCGCGTCGAAACCCGGACCGAGGTTGGCGGACGTGGCGGGGACGCGGACCCGCACGCGCGCAGCGCGCAGACGCACCGCCGCTCAGCCCAGGCCGAGCGCGTCGGCGATGGAGACGACGTCGGTGGACAGCCGCTGCGGCTGCACCTCGCTGCCGTCCGCCGTGCGCAAGGCCCACTGCGGGTCCTTCAGGCCGTGGCCCGTGACGGTGACGACGATGCGCGCGCCCGCCGGGACCAGGCCCCGCTCGGCGCGGGCCAGCAGACCCGCGACACCGGCCGCCGACGCGGGCTCGACGAAGACGCCCACCTCGGCGGACAGCACGCGGTGGGCCGCGAGGATCTGCTCGTCGGTCACGGACTCGATCACGCCGCCCGACACGTCGCGCGCCTCCTCGGCCTGCTGCCAGGACGCGGGGTTGCCGATGCGGATCGCGGTGGCGATGGTCTCGGGCGCGTCCACCGGGTAGCCCAGGACGAGCGGCGCGGCGCCGGCCGCCTGGAAGCCCCACATCGCGGGGGTGCGCGTGGCGACCGCCGCCAGGCCCGCGCCCGCGTCGAGGCCCGCGTACTCGCGGTAGCCCCGCCAGTACGCGGTGATGTTGCCGGCGTTGCCCACGGGCAGGCAGTGGATGTCGGGGGCGTCGCCCAGCGCGTCGACGATCTCGAACGCGGCGGTCTTCTGCCCCTCGATGCGGTCGGGGTTCACCGAGTTGACCAGCTCGACGGGGTACGCCTCCGCGAGCTTGCGTGCCGCGATGAGGCAGTCGTCGAAGTTGCCGTCGACCTGCAGCAGGCGGGCGCCGTGCGCGATCGCCTGGCTGAGCTTGCCCATCGCGATCTTGCCGTCGGGCACGAGCACCGCGCACACCATGCCCGCGCGCGTCGCGTAGGCGGCGGCCGACGCGGACGTGTTGCCCGTCGACGCGCACACCACGGCCTGCGCGCCGCGCGCCGCGGCGGCCGAGATGGCCGTCGTCATGCCGCGGTCCTTGAACGAGGCCGTCGGGTTCATGCCCTCGACCTTGACGTGCACGTCGGCGCCCGTGAGCTGCGAGAGCGCGGGGGCGTGGACGAGCGGCGTGCCGCCCTCCCCCAGCGTGACGACGCGCTCCTGGACGTGGGCGGGCAGACGGTCGGCGTACTCGGTGATGACGCCGCGCCACTGGTGGGCCATGGGGTGGAGCTCCTCGCTCTGGGGGTGGGCTTCAGAGCACCGGCAGCACGGACACGACGCGTCGCACGACGTCGAGCACGGAGACCGCCTCGACCGTCGCGCGCAGCGCACGGTCCGGGGCCGTGTGCGTGGTGATGACGAGGGTCGCGGAGGCGTCGTCGCCCGAGGTCTGCAGCGTCTGGCGCACCGACTCGATCGACACGTCCTGCGCCGCGAGCTCGGACGCGACGCGCGCGAGCACGCCCGGCCGGTCGTCGACCTCGAGGCGCACCTGGTAGCGCGAGCGCGCCTCGCCGCCGTCGAGCACCGGCAGGTCCGCGTGCGACGACTCCACCGGGCCCTTGCCGCCGAGCACGCGGTGCCGGACCACGGAGACGAGGTCGCCGAGGACCGCCGACGCCGTGGGGGCGCCGCCGGCGCCGCGGCCGTAGAACATGAGCTCGCCCGCGGCCTCGGCCTCGACGAACACGGCGTTGAACGCCTGGCGCACGCCGGCGAGCGGGTGGTCGGACGGCACGAGCGTGGGCTGCACGCGCACGAGCACGCCGTCGCGGCCCTCCGCGGTGCGTGCCCGCTCCGCGACCGCGAGCAGCTTGAGCACGTGGCCGGTGCGCTCGGCCCACGTGACGTCGTCGGCCGTGAGCGCGGTGATGCCGACGCGGTCGACGTCCCCGAGCGCGACGCGCGTGTGGAACGCGAGCGACGCGAGGATCGCCGCCTTGGCGGCGGCGTCGTAGCCCTCGACGTCGGCGGTCGGGTCCGCCTCGGCGTAGCCCAGGGCCTGGGCCTCCTTGACGGCCTGCTCGAGCCCGAGGCCCGCGGTGCTCATCGAGTCGAGCACGTAGTTGGTCGTGCCGTTGACGATGCCGACCACGCGCAGGACGGTGTCGCCGGCCAGCGACTCGCGCACCGGACGCACGATCGGGATGGCGCCCGCGACGGCCGCCTCGAAGTACAGGTCGACGCCGGCCGCGTCGGCCGCGTCGTACAGGGCGGGGCCGTCCTGGGCGAGGAGCGCCTTGTTGGCGGTGACGACGGACGCGCCGTGCTCGACGGCGCGCAGCACGAGCGTGCGCGCGGGCTCGATGCCGCCCATGAGCTCGACGACGACGTCGGCCTTCTCGACGAGCGACTCGGCGTCCGTCGTGAGCAGGGAGCGGTCGACGACCGGGTCGCGCTCGGCGTCGAGCGAGCGGACGGCGACGCCGACCAGCTCGAGGCGGGCGCCGGCGCGTGCGGCGAGCTCGTCGCCCTCGGTGACCAGCCGGCGCACGACCTCCGTGCCGACGACGCCGCAGCCGAGGACGGCGACACGCAGGGGCGGGTGGGTGCCGGGGCTGAGGGCCACGCAGGTGCCTTCCGAGCAGGGCGGTCGACGGTGCCGCCGGGGGTGGGTCGTCGGGCCGGGTGCCGCGGGGCGGCGCCTGGGTCGCCGCCCAGGATAGGGCGGACGGGGAGCCGGACGTCGCGGCCGTCCGGGCTACGGGCGGAGTCGTCCTGGACGCACGGTCTTGTTAGGCGAGGCTCACCTGATCTACGGTGGTGTCCTGACGAACTGTCAGCAACACATGTCGCCGCCGCGCGCAGCACCCACGGGAGCCACCCTCATGACCGCCACGACCCCCGACCAGGTCCTCGAGCCCGCGCCGGACGCGACGCTCTCGGCCGCGCTGCGCGCCGGGACCCGGCAGGACCACGAGGACGCCGAGCGCTCGGCGTTCGTCGAGCACCTCGTCGGCGGCACCCTGCCGCTCGCGGGGTACGTCGACCTCGCGGCCCAGCAGCACGCCGTGTACAGCGCGCTCGAGGCGGCCGGCGACCGACTGGTCGCCGCCGGCGCCGACGCCGGCCTGGTGTTCCCCGAGCTCGTGCGCGTGCCGGCCATCGAGGCGGACCTCACCCACCTGCTCGGTGACGACTGGCGCACGCAGGTGCGCCCGCTGCCCGCGACGACCGACTACGTCGCGCGCCTCGAGGCCGTCGGCGACGACCTGCCCCGCTACGCCGCCCACGCCTACACCCGGTACCTCGGCGACCTGTCCGGCGGGCAGATCCTCAAGCGCATGATCGAGCGCCACCACGGGCTGAGCGGCGCGGGAGTGTCCTTCTACGACTTCCCGCAGATCCACAAGCTCAAGCCGTTCAAGGACGTGTACCGCGACCGGCTCGACGCGCTCGACCTGACGCCCGCGCAGCGCGACGAGGTGGTCGAGGAGGCCCGCGTCGCCTTCCGGCTCAACCGTGCCCTGTTCGTGGACCTCGCGGCCGTGCACGTCGCCTGACCCCGATGCCCGCAGGACCCCGGCGCGCTCGACGCGCCGGGGTCCTCGCGTCTGCGGGGAACGACGGACGGGGGCGGCACCGAGCGGCGCCACCCCCGTCCGTCGTCCTGACGTCAGGCGGTCGTGGTCCCCCGGCGCCGGCGTGCGACGCCGACCATGAGAGCCCCGAGCAGCACGAACGCCACCGACGCGCCGACGCCCGACAGCGCGTCGGCACCGGTCGTCGCGAGCCCCGTGCTCGCGTCGCACTCCACCTGCCCGCCGAGCGGCAGCGTGAACGACACCGGGTCGAGCGCCTCGCCGGCCGTGTAGAAGCCCGCGAAGCCCGTCGCACCGGCGGCCGTGAGCGTCGCCGGGACGCCGCTGTACGCCACCCGGCCGTCGCCCACGGTCCGCTGCCCCGCGGACAGCGCGAGCGTCGCGAGGGTCACGCGCGACGTGCCGTCGGCGTTCGTGACGGTGGCGGTGAGCACGGCCGACGTGGCACTGGTGACCTGCACCCGCGGGTCGGCGATCGTCAGGGCCAGCGTGCCGTTGTGACCCGAGAACGCGACGCGTCCGGACCACGCGGCAGCGCCCGCCGGGCCGTCGGGGTTGAAGCGACCGCTGCCGCCGGACCACGTCCACGGCCCCGTCCCGGACACGCCGGACGGCGTGATCGTGCCGCGCGCCACCGGGCCGGCGACGTACGTGCGGAAGCTGTCCCGCACGCCCCACGTCAGGCTGGCACCGCTGACCGAGCGCGCGACGCACCGGGGCTGCGCGGCCGTGACCGTGATCGCCTGCCGCAGCGTCTGGTCCGCGCCGACGAGCACGAGCGTGTGCCGCCCGGCGGGGGTCGACGCGGGAACGGTGAACTGCGCGGTCACGACGCCGGAGGCGTCCGCGGTCAGCCCGCGCGCGAGCACGACGGGCGTGGAGTGCAGCTCCAGCCGGATGCCCTTCTCGCCCGGGCGGAAGCCACCGGCCGTGAGGCTCAGCTCACCTCCCGCGACGACGGCACCGGACGTCAGGCCCTCCACGACCAGCGGCGCGGGCGCGGCCGGAGCCGGTGCGGGTGCCGGCGGCGTGGCGGGCAGCTGCGGCACGCCGTCGAACGACAGCGGCGTGCTCGTGTCCAGCGACCGGTCGCTCGACCCGTGCGCCGCCATCGTGACGACGTGGAACGGCGTGGTGGCGTGGTCGTACGTGACGCCGTTGCTGACGTAGGTCGGGCGGACGCCCGTGAACCGGACCGTGAAGGTGCCGTCCGCGGCGAGCGGTGCCATGTCGCCCACGGCGGTCGTCACGCGCGGGTTCACCCACGTCGCGGCCTGGAACGTCGAGGCGTCGAGGTACCACGCGTCACCCAGCCGGGGGCCGACCGCGACGTACAGGCCGTTCGCCGCGACGCCCGCGCCGAAGCCCGTGCCGCGCACGGTCAGGTCGAGCGAGCCGTCGGTCCGCAGGACGCGGTCGACCGTCACGGCCGGGCCGACCGGCTGCTCCGGGGTCGGGGTGGGGGTCGGCGTCGGCGTGGGCTCCGGCGTCGGCGTCGGCGTGGGCTCCGGCGTCGGCGTCGGCGTCGGCGTGGGCTCGGGCGTCGGCTCGACGAACGTCAGCGGCGTGAACGTCTCGTACGCCGCCACCGCCGCACCCGAACCCGCGTACGTGTAGATCCCGTACCGCGCACCGGCCACCGGCGACTTCGCGTCCAGCTCCGCCTTGTCGACCTGCAACGTCGCGGTGAACGACCCGTCCTCCCGCAGCTCGATCGCACCCGCGGACGCACCACCGATCGTCGCCATCGAGTCCGCCGGGACCGCCCAGCTCGTCGCCGCGGCCTTCCGCGCGCTCGACGACGCACCCACCGACGGCTGCCACACCTCGGGGAACGCACCGAACACCACGTACGCACCGGCCGCACGACCCGCCAGCGGCGGACGCGCACCGGTCGCCAGCGACGGCAGGAAGCCCGTGCCCTCGACCGTCACCGCCGTCACGCCCCCGACCGGCAGCTCCGTGCGCGACACCTGCACCGCAGGCGCCGGGGCGGGCGCCGGGGTCGGCGTCGGCTCGGAGGTCGGCGTCGGAGTGGGCGTCGGCGTGGGCTCGGGCGTCGGCTCGACGAACGTCAGCGGCGTGAACGTCTCGTACGCCGCCACCGCCGCACCCGAACCCGCGTACGTGTAGATCCCGTACCGCGCACCGGCCACCGGCGACTTCGCGTCCAGCTCCGCCTTGTCGACCTGCAACGTCGCGGTGAACGACCCGTCCTCCCGCAGCTCGATCGCACCCGCGGACGCACCACCGATCGTCGCCATCGAGTCCGCCGGGACCGCCCAGCTCGTCGCCGCGGCCTTCCGCGCGCTCGACGACGCACCCACCGACGGCTGCCACACCTCGGGGAACGCACCGAACACCACGTACGCACCGGCCGCACGACCCGCCAGCGGCGGACGCGCACCGGTCGCCAGCGACGGCAGGAAGCCCGTGCCCTCGACCGTCACCGCCGTCACGCCCCCGACCGGCAGCTCCGTGCGCGACACCTGCACCGCAGGCGCCGGGGCGGGCGCCGGCTCGGCCGACGCGGGCGCGGCGGCCGCGAGGCCTCCGGCGCCCAGGACGAGCGCGGTGAGCGCCCCGGTGACCGCGCGCGCGGCGCGGACCGTCCTTCGTGGGTACATCGTGTTCCTCTCTCGGGGACGGACGTGCGAGCGGGTGCCGGTGGCGCGTGGCCGGGCCGGCGTCAGGGAGGTCGGGGGGGTCACGCGGCGGAGCCGCGACGTCGCGCACGCCACCACACGGCACCGGCGGCCGCGGCGAGCACCGCGGCGCCGCCGGCGAGTGCCGGCAGGAGGGCGGAGCCGCCCGCGTCCGCGTCGTCCACCGCGTCCCCCACCGCGGCCGCGACCGTCGGTTCGGCGGTCGGGCTCGGCGCGGGGTCGGACGGCTCGGTCGCGGACGGCTCGGTCGTCGGCGTCGCGGGCGCGTCGTCGGACGCGAAGGTCACGGGGGTGAACGTCTCGTTGGTGGCGTTCTCGACGCCGTGCGCGCCGATCGTCAGGACGCCGCACGTGACCTGCAGGCAGTCGATCTCGCTCGTGCCGCCCGCGGCGTCCAGTGCCGCGAACCGGGCACCTGGCACGGTGACGGTGGCGCTGAACGACCCGTCCTCGCCGAAGGTGCCGCCGTTCGCCTCGACCGCCGTCTGCGACCCGGGGAACGCGACGAAGACCTGGTAGCCCGCGTTGTCGCGCGCCGCCTCGTCCACGGCGTAGCGCAGGTCCGTACCCGTCGCACCGCCCTGGCTGGGCCGCCACGTGCCGCCCGCGGGGTCGTCGACCCACCCGAACAGCACGTACAGGCCGCCGAAGCCTCCGGTCACGACCTGGAACCCGGACCCGGTGACCTGCAGGGACGTCGGCTCGCCCGCAGGCAGGCCGTCGACGCGGTCGACGGTCACGGACGCCGTCGAGGGCGCGGCCGACGCGGGCGGGACCGTCGCGACGAGAGCGGCGGACGCGAGGACGGCGGCGGTCAGGGCCGGCCGACGCAGGACGGGGGTCATGGGGTCTCCTGGGTGGGGGCGGGGGGCGCGGCGTCGCGGGGCGCGCGCACGGGCAGGACGACGATCTCGGCGGGCGCGCCGGGCACGCCCGACGGCCGGTGCCACACGTCGACCGGGTGCTGGTAGACCGCCGAGAGCAGGTCCGACGTCAGGACGTCGGCCGGTGCGCCGTCGGCCCGGACGCGCCCGTCGGCGAGCACGACGACGCGGTCGGCCCACGCCGCGGCGAGCGTGAGGTCGTGCAGCACGACGACGACGGCGGCGCCCTCCCGCGCGGCCTGCCGCACGCGCGCGAGCAGCGCCTCCTGGTGACGCACGTCCAGCGCGGCCGTGGGCTCGTCGAGCAGCAGCACGGGCGCCTGCTGGGCGAGGGTGCGGGCGAACGACGTGCGGGCCTTCTCGCCGCCGGACAGCGTGGGGAACGTGCGGGCCGCCAGGTGGACGACGTCCGCGTCCGACATGGCCGCCGCGACCACGGCGTCGTCACCGTCCTCCTGCGGCGTGCCGCGCCACGGGTGCCGCCCCATGTGCACGACCTCCTCGACCCGGAACGGGAAGGACAGCCGCGTCTCCTGCAGCATGACCGCCCGCCGCCGGGCCAGCCGCCGCAGGTCCTGCGCCTGCAGCTCGACGCCGTCGAGCAGGACGCGCCCCGCGTCGGGACGCGGGTCGCCGCCGAGCACCGACAGCAGCGTCGACTTGCCGGCCCCGTTCGGCCCGACGAGCGCGACGACCTCACCGGCGGCGACCTCGAGGTCGACGCCGTCGAGGACCGTGTGGGCGCCGTACGCGACGCGGACGCCCTCGGCCCGCAGGACGCTCATGCCCACCCTCCGGCCGAGCGGCGGGTGCGGCGGATCAGCCAGAAGAAGAACGGCCCGCCGACGAGCGCCGTCAGCATCCCGATGGGCAGGTCGGCGTAGGGGACGGCGGTGCGCGCCACGAGGTCCGCGCCGACGAGCAGCACCGCTCCCCCGAGGGCCGAGGCCGGCACGAGCACGGCGTGCGACGGCCCCACCAGCATGCGGACGAGGTGCGGGACGACGAGCCCGACGAACCCGATGACGCCGCAGAACGCCACCGCGGCGGCCGTGAGGACCGCGACCACGACGACGGCCCCGACGCGCAGCCGCTCGACGTCGACGCCGAGGTGCCGCGCCGGCCGCTCGCCGAGCGCGAGCAGGTCGAGGCGGTGGCTCATGAGGACGGCGGCGACCAGCCCGACGAGGACGAGGGGCGCGACGACGGCGACGTACACCCAGCGCGTGCCGTTGAGGCTCCCGAGCTGCCAGAAGACGATCTGCTCGCGCGCCTGCGTGTCACCCAGGAAGGTCAGGAACGCGACCGCGGCACCGCCGACGGCGTTGACGGCGACACCCGTGAGCACGAGCGTCACGACCTCGGTACGCCCTCCGCCGCGTGCGGTCAGGTACACCAGCAGCGTGGCCGCCAGCCCGCCGACGAACGCGAGCAGCGCGACCGTCCACGGCCCGGCGAACGTCCAGCCGGTCACGATGACGAGGCACGCGCCGACGGCGGCACCGGAGGACACCCCGACGATGCCCGGGTCGGCGAGCGGGTTGCCGAAGACGCCCTGCAGCACGGCACCGCCGGTGGCCAGCGCCGCGCCCACCAGCATCGCCATGACGACGCGCGGGAAGCGGATCGTCCACAGCGCCTGCTCGCCGTGCTGGTGCGCGGGCAGGGGCCCGACGTCCAGGCCGAGGCGGTGCAGCACCGAGCCGAGCACCTCGGCCGGTGGCACGCGCAGCTGGCCCGTCCCCGCGGCGACGACCGCGAGGACCACGAGCGCCACGGCCAGCCCGACGAACAGCGCGCTGCGGCGCCAGGCCGTGCCCCGCTGCGGCGCAGCGACGGCGCCGGCGGGCGCGCTCACGGCTGCCCCGGCGCGTACAGCGCGACCGCGAGGGCGTCGAGCACGTCGGCCGTGGTCGGACCGAAGCTGAGGACCTGCGAACCCTCCATGTCGACGATCCGCCGGCGCTCGCCCGCGGGCGTGCTGGCGATCGCGGGCAGGCGGTCGAGCAGGCCGTCGACGCCACCGACGGAGGTCAGGCCGTCCGTCATCATGAGGATGACGTCGGGAGACGCCGCGACCAGCCCCTCGTCGTTGACGGGGCGCATGCCGCGCCAGCCGATCTCGTGCGCGACGTCGACGCCACCGAGCGCCTCGATGAGCGCACCGGAGCCCGACCCCTCGCCGAACATGTAGTAGATCCCCGCCTGGCCGCGCACGTAGAGGAAGACGATCCGCAACCGGTCGGCCGGGTCGGCGGGCGCGACCTGCGCGATCTGCGCGACCTTCGCCTCGATCTCGGCCTGCGTGCGCTGCGCGAGCTCCTCGCCCGCGGCGCCGACGCCGAGGCCGGCGGCGACCTGCCGCACGAGGTCGGGCGCACCGTTCACGTCGCGGTGCGAGTCGACGACGACCACCGGGATCCCGGCCTCGCGCACCTGCAGCACGACGTCCCAGGGGCCGAGCGTGGTGTCGGTGACGATGACGGTCGGCGCGAGGTCGAGGATCGCCTCGGCGGACAGGTCGTGGCCACCCGCCGTGACGAGCGGTCGGTCGGCGACCTCCGCGAAGCCGGACGACAGGTCGCGACCGACGACGCGGTCGCCGAGCCCGAGCTCGAAGACGGTGCGGGCGAGGGTGCCGTAGACGTCGAGCGCGAGGATGCGCGAGACGTCGTCGACGGTGACCTCGGTGCCCTGCGCGTCGGTCACGGTCACGGGCAGCCGCGGGTCGGGGTCGTCGGTGACGGGCCGGACGGAGGCGTCGGCCACGACCGCGGTGGCGGGGCCGGTCGCGACCCTCGGGTCGTCCACCGGCGTGACGTCGGCGAGGCGTCGGCCGCCGTCCGCCTCGGCGGCGACGGCGTCGCCGGGGCCGGAGCAGGCCGTCGTCAGCACGACGAGCAGCGTCGCCATGGTCGCGAGCAGGGTCGCACGCGCGCGCACGCCGTTCACCGCCTTCGTCCGGGGGACGCGGCGCGAGGGCGCCGCCAGGCGAACCTAACCTAGGTAAGGCTCACCTACCAAGGCGCGGACGGAGTGGAGTAGGACACACGTCCTGCTGGCGACGGGGCCGTGACCAGGGCGAACCGGTGCGGATCGGACCGCTCAGGTCGCGGAGACGTCGAGCGCCAGGAGGTCGTCCACCGTCTCGCGACGCACCAGCACCCGCGCCTCCCCCGCCGTCACCGCGACGACGGGCGGTCGCGTCAGCAGGTTGTAGTTCGAGGCCATGGAGCGCCCGTACGCGCCCGTGGCGGCCACGGCGAGCAGGTCCCCCGCGCGGACGTCGCCCGGCAGCTGCACCTCGTGGACGACGACGTCGCCGCTCTCGCAGTGCTTGCCGACGACCCGCGCGAGCACCGGCTCGACGTCCGACAGCCGCGACACGATCTCGGCGTGGTACTGCGCGCCGTACAGCGCGGGACGGATGTTGTCGCTCATGCCGCCGTCGACCGACACGTACGTGCGGACGCGACCGTCGTCGAGCCGCACGGGCTTGACGGTGCCGACCGTGTACAGGGTCAGGCCCGCGGGCCCGACGATCGCGCGCCCCGGCTCGATCGACAGCCGCGGCAGCGGTGTGCCGAGCTCGCGCGCAGCGTCGGCGACGGCCTGCACGACCTCCTTGGCGATGCGGTCCGGGTCGAGCGGGACCTCGCCGGGCAGGTAGGCGATGCCGTACCCGCCGCCGAGGTCGACCTCGTCGACCAGGACGCCCGTGCGGTCGTGCAGCTCCGCGCGCAGCGCGAGCACGCGCTGCGCGGCCACCGCGAACCCGGAGGCGTCGAGGATCTGCGAGCCGATGTGCGAGTGGATCCCGAGCAGGTGCAGCTCGGGGTGGTCCAGGACGCGGAGCAGCCCGGTGAGCGCCGGGCTGTCGCCGCCGTCGGGGCCGGACGCGAGCGAGAGCCCGAACTTCTGGTCCTCGTGCGCCGTCGAGATGAACTCGTGCCCCCCGGCGTGCACGCCGGTCGTCACGCGGACCATGACGGGGGCCGGCGCACCGCCCGGACCGCGGTGCGTGCGCACGAGCGCGGCCAGGCGGTCCACCTCGACCAGCGAGTCGACGATGATGCGCCCGACCCCGGCGTCGAGGGCGGCACGCAGCTCGTCGTCCGACTTGTTGTTGCCGTGCAGGCCGACGTGCGCGCCCGGGACTCCGGCCGCCAGCGCGACCGCCAGCTCCCCGCCGCTCGCGGTGTCGACGCGCAGGCCCTCGTCGTGCACCCAGCGCGCGACGGCGCGCGTCAGCAGCGCCTTGCCCGCGTAGTACACGTCGACCCCCGTGCCGAGCTCGGCGCACGCGGCCTCGAACGCCTCGCGGTAGCCGCGGGCGCGGGCCCGCAGGTCCGCCTCGTCGAGCACGTAGGCGGGCGTGGCGTGCGTGGCCGCCAGGTCGCGCACGTCGACGCCCGCGACGCGCACGGCACCGTCGGCACCCCGCACGACGCCCGTCGACCAGGGCAGGCCGAGCGGCTCGCTCACATCCGCTCCGGGGCGCCGACCCCCAGCAGGCCCAGCGCGTTCGCAAGCACCTGGCGCGTCGCGTCGTTGAGCCACAGCCGCGTGCGGTGCGCGTCGGTGACGGCCTCGTCCCCGAAAGGCACGACGCGCAGCTTCTGGTCGTACCACTTGTGGTACGCCCCGGCGACGGCCTCGGCGTAACGGGCCACGCGGTGCGGCTCGCGCAGGTCCGCCGCCTGCGCGACGACCCGGGGGAAGTCCGCGAGCAGCCCGAGCAGCTTGGCCTCGGACTCGTGGTCGAGCAGCGAGGCGTCGAACCCGTCCTCGCGGCGCACGCCCGCGTCGGCGGCGTTGCGTGCGACGGCCGCCGTGCGGGCGTGCGCGTACTGGACGTAGAACACGGGGTTCTCGTTGGTCGCCTTGGTCAGCAGGTCGAGGTCGAGGTCGATCTGCTGGTCGGACGACGAGCGCGACAGCGCGTAGCGCGCGGCGTCCACGCCGACGGCCTCGACGAGGTCGTCGATCGTGACGACGGTCCCGGCGCGCTTCGACATCCGGACGGGCTCGCCGTTCCGCATGAGGTTGACGAGCTGGCCGATGAGCAGCTCGAGGTGCACGTGCGGGGTGTCGCCGAAGGCCGCGCAGACGGCCATCATGCGGCCGACGTAGCCGTGGTGGTCCGAGCCCAGCATGATGACGACACGGTCGAACCCGCGCTCGCGCTTGTCGAGGTAGTACGCGATGTCACCCGCGATGTAGGCGGCCTCGCCGTCCGACTTGATGACGACGCGGTCCTTGTCGTCGCCGAAGTCGGTGGTGCGCAGCCACAGCGCGCCGTCCGCCTCGAACATGTGGCCGCTCTCGCGCAGGCGCGCGACGGCCCGGTCGACGGCCCCCGACTCGTGCAGCGAGTCCTCGTGGAAGTAGACGTCGAAGTCCACGCCGAAGTCGTGCAGCGACTGCTTGATCTCGCCGAACATCAGCTCGACCCCACGTGCACGGAACGCCTCGCGCGCCTCGTCGTCGGGCAGCGTGCGCGGGTCGGGCTCACCGGCCGCGAGCGCGTCGGCGATGACGCGGTCGGCGATCTCGGCGATGTACTGCCCGCCGTACCCGTCCTCCGGCGCCTCCTGGCCGCGCGCGCGGGCGACCAGCGACCGCGCGAACCGGTCGATCTGCGCGCCGTGGTCGTTGAAGTAGTACTCGCGCGTCACGTCGGCGCCCGACGCGGTCAGCACGCGCGCGAGCGCGTCCCCGACCGCGGCCCAGCGCACGCCGCCGATGTGCAGCGGCCCCGTCGGGTTGGCCGAGACGAACTCGAGGTTGACCTTGAGCCCCGCGAAGGTGTCGTTGGTGCCGTACGCCGCACCCTGCTCGACGATGCCGCGCGCGAGCTCGCCGGCCGCCGCCGCGTCGAGGCGGATGTTGAGGAACCCCGGGCCCGCGATCTCGACCGCGGCGATGCCCGGCACGCCGCCCAGGCGGCGGGCGAGCTCCTCGGCGAACGCGCGCGGGTTCACGCCGGCCTTCTTGGCGAGCTGCAGCGCGACGTTCGTGGACCAGTCGCCGTGCTCGCGCTGACGGGGTCGCTCGATGTGCACACGGGCCGGGATCGCGGCCGGGTCGAGGGCGAACGTGCCGTCGTCGACGGCGTGCACGAGAGCGCCGCGCAGTGCGTCGGCGAGCTGGTCGGGAGTCACGGTCCCAGGGTAGGCGACCGGCGCGGGCCGCCTGCGACAGGATTCGCCCGTCGAGCCGACACACTGGGGGCGTGCTCGCCGACCTCCTGCCGCCCGGCGTCGTCGGGGTCGAGGCGTTCGGGGCGTCCGCCGCGGCCCCGCTGCTCGGTGACGAGGCCGCCGCGGTCGCACGGGCCGTGCCCGCGCGACGCGCCGAGTACGCCGCCGTGCGGGCGTGCGCGCGCGACGCTCTGGAGCTGCTCGGGGCCGGCCGGCCGGCCGTGCCGAGCGCCCCGGACCGGTCGCCGGTGTGGCCCGCGGGCGTCGTCGGCGCCCTGACGCACTGCGACGGCTACCGCGCGGCCGCGGTCGCGCGCGCCGACGCGTGGGTGGGCGTCGGGATCGACGCCGAGCCGCTCGCAGCCCTGCCCGCGGGCGTGGCTGACCTCGTGATGTCGCACGACGAGCGGGCCGCGCACGCCGCCGGGACGTGGCCCGAGCGGCTCGTCTTCTCCGCCAAGGAGTCCGTCTACAAGGTGTGGTCCCCGGCCGTCGGCACGTGGCTCGGCTTCGAGGACGTGAGGATCGGGGTCGGTGACGGCGTCTTCACCGCGCACGTGGACCGCCCCGGTCTGGGGGTCGACGTGCTGCACGGCCGCTGGGCGGCGGGGCGCGGTCTGGTCGTCACCGCGCTCGCGCTGCCGCGCTGACCTGCGGACGCTCGCGCGCGACACGCCGGGGGCGCTGCAGGCGTCAGACTGGTCGTCGGGTCGTCGGACGTGTTGACTCGGGGACGGTGGCACCGCGGCCGTCCGTCTCGGCCGCGTCCCGCGCCGCCGACCACGAGGAGGCCACCGCCCATGGTGCGACGCACCGGACTGATCGACACCGCCGTCGAGTCGCTGCGGTCCCGCATCAGCTCCGGGGAGTGGCCCGTGGGGTCGCGCATCCCGCCCGAGCCGTCGCTCGTCGAGCTGCTGGGGGTCGGGCGCAACACCGTGCGCGAGGCGGTGCAGTCGCTCGTGCACGCGGGGCTGCTGGTCCGGCGCCAGGGGTCGGGCACCTACGTCCTGTCGTCCTCCGAGCTCGCCGTCACCATGAGCCGGCAGATCGCCGACGCACGGCAGCGCGACGTCGTGTCCGTGCGCCGGGCGCTGGAGATGGAGGCTGCCCGGCTGGCAGCGCGCCGTCGCACCGCGACCGACGCCTCCGACCTGCTCGCCAAGCGTGACGCCCGAGCCCGCGCCTACGCGGGCGGCGACCTCGACGAGATGGTCTCGACGGACCTCGAGCTGCACCGGGCGATCGTCCGTACCTCGGCGAACCCCGTGCTGCGATCCCTCTACGACAACCTCATCGAGGCCATCGGGGACAACATCCGCTTCAACTTCGTCACCGACGCGCACGCGCACGACTCGCACGACTCGCTCATCGAGGCCATCGTCGCGGGCGACCCCGACCGCGCCGCGTCCGAGACGAGCGACTACCTGTCGGGCCTGCTCGACGACGCATGAGCCGCAGCACCGGAAAGCGGGCGGAGAGGCCCCGGGAGGGCTGGTAGTCTCGGGGATCGCCGCGCGCCCGTAGCTCAGCGGATAGAGCGTCTGCCTCCGGAGCAGAAGGTCGAAGGTTCGAATCCTTTCGGGCGCACCACCACCACGAGCCGTCCCGCTCTCCCGAGCAGGGCGGCTCGCGGCGTCCCGGGCGGCATGTCGACCTGCGTCGCGAAGGCCCGACGGCGCGGAGCCGCGTCCGGACGGGTGACCCCCTGCCGTAGCCGGACGCCCCGCTGCCACGATGCTCGCGTGACGACGTCCGACCTGCCCATGGCCGATCTCGCCGCCCGCTGGAGCGAGCTCCTGCTGGCCGACGTCGGACCGGGCGACAGGCCGACGCGTGCGGTGCGCGACACCGGCTCGGTGCTGCGGCCGCCGGCGACCGAGGACCAGGTCGCGGCCACCGAGCGCAGGATCGGGCGGCGGCTCCCGCCGTCGTACCGCGAGTTCCTGCTGCTCAGCGACGGCGCGTACGCCGACATGAACGGCGTCCGTCTCGTCTACCCGCACGGCGGGCCCGAGCGGCCGCCCACCGAGTCCGACGTGGTGGGTGTCGTGCTCCTGCCCGTCGGCGACCTGAGGTGGCTGCGGGACGTCGACCCGTTCATGGCGTCGCTGTGCGCGCAGGACGACGACGAGCCGGACCCCGTGGTCGTCGACGGCGAGGAGGCGTGGCCGTGGACCCCGTTCGCGTCGGGTCTGGTCATCTCCGTCGACCACCGGCCGGGCACGACGTGCCTCGTGCCGGTCGACGGCGAGCAGGAGTGGCAGGTCTGGCACATCGCCAAGGAGACGTCGCAGGTGTTCGTGTCGTTCCGGTCGTTCCTCGCGCACGAGGTGGAGGTCCGCGAGCCGGTCACGACCCTCGCCGAGACCTTCGCGGTGATCGAGCGCGCCGAGCGGCGTGACTACCGGGCGGTGCGACGGCTCGCGCGCGTCACGGCCCCCGACGCCGTGGACGTCCTGGCCGGCCTGCTCGCCGACCGGACGAGCTGGGCCGGCCACGCCGTGCACGCGCTCGGTCGCATCGGGACCGACGAGGCCGTCGACGCGCTCGCCCGGGTACGGCCGCAGGGCGCCCCGCAGGCCCTCCTGCTCGCGGGCAGCGACCGTGCCCGCGACGTGCTGGCGGGCTGGGGCTGCGTCACGCAGCTCGCGGCGCTGGGCGACCCGCGCGGCACGACGCTCGCGGTCGAGCGGCTGCGTCCCGGCGCACCGACCGCGACACGCGACGAGCTGAACGCCGCGATCCAGGTGCTCGCGGTCCACGGCGACGCCGGGCACGTCGACGTGCTCCGGCCGCACCTCGACGGCGAGCCCCTGACCGAGTTTCTCGCGGCCCACGCGCTCGCGGTCCTGGGTGCCGAGGCAGGGCGCCGCCGCCTCGAGCAGATCGCGGCGGGGGACGGGCCGATGCACGCGTCCGCCGAGGCGTGGGTGCAGATCCTCGCGCAGCGCGACGCGGCCGCCGGGACGGAGCTGGCCTAGACCCCACCGGTCGCGACCGGGTGCACCCGGCGGGACCCAGGTCCCGTCGCACCCGTGCACCGAGCGCCGCAGCGAGACCCGGCTCACACCGCGGGGACTTTCATCCCACCTTTCTGGGACCCCCCCGACCTAACGTCGGTACCAGCGACGAGCCCTCCGGCGTCCGTCCCCCTCTCACCACTCACCGGGAGTCGAAGGTGTCCGAGACCACCAAGAAGAGCACCCGCGCGAAGGCTCCCGCCGCCGCGCCGGCCGAGGCACCCTCGGCCACCGCCGCAGCGCAGCCCGCCGGCTCGGCCCTCGGCGTCACCGAGGTCGACGCGGTTGCGCAGGCCATCGACGAGCTCGTCGCGAACGCCACCAAGGCGCTCGCCGAGTTCGCGTCGATGACCCAGGAGGACGTCGACCGCTTCGTCAAGAAGGGCGCCGTCGCGGCGCTCGACCAGCACGGCCAGCTCGCCAAGCTCGCGGTCGAGGAGACCGGGCGCGGCGTGTTCGAGGACAAGGCCGTCAAGAACATCTTCGCGTGCGAGCACGTCACCAACTCGATGGCGAACCTCAAGACCGTCGGCGTCATCAACGTCGACGAGCTCAACGGCATCACGGAGATCGCCGAGCCCGTCGGCGTCATCGCGGGCATCACCCCGGTGACGAACCCGACCTCGACCGCGATCTTCAAGTCGCTGATCTCGCTCAAGACCCGCAACCCGATCATCTTCGCGTTCCACCCGAACGCGCAGCGGTCCTCGGTCGCCGCAGCCCGGATCGTGCGGGACGCGGCCGTCGCCGCGGGCGCCCCCGAGCACTGCATCCAGTGGGTCGAGGCCCCTTCGCTCGCCGCGACCGGTGCGCTCATGAACCACCCGGGCGTCGCGACCATCCTGGCGACCGGTGGCAACGCCATGGTCAAGGCCGCCTACTCGTGCGGCAAGCCCGCCCTCGGCGTCGGGGCCGGCAACGTCCCGGCGTACGTCGAGAAGAGCGCCAAGCTCGCCCGGGCGATCAACGACATCGTGCTGAGCAAGGCCTTCGACAACGGCGTGATCTGCGCCTCCGAGCAGGCCGCGATCCTCGACGACGAGATCTACGACGCCGCGATGGCCGAGTTCGCCCGGCTGCACGCCTACCGCGTGAGCCCGGCGGAGAAGGCCAAGCTCGAGCAGTTCATCTTCGGTGTCGAGGCCGGTGGCGAGAACTGCGGCGGCGCGAAGCTCAACGCCGCCGTCGTCGGCAAGTCCCCGGTGTGGATCGCCGAGCAGGCCGGCTTCACCGTTCCGCGCGACACCTCGATCATCCTCGCCGAGGTCTCCGAGGTCGGCCCCGCCGAACCGCTGACCCGCGAGAAGCTGTGCCCTGTGCTGGCGGTGCTGCGCGCGTCGTCCACCGAGGAGGGCATCTCCCTCGCGGAGCAGATGGTCGAGTTCGACGGCCTGGGCCACTCCGCCGCGATCCACACGCAGGACGAGGCGCTCACGGTCGAGTTCGGCAAGCGCGTCAAGGCGATCCGGGTCATCTGCAACGCACCCTCGTCGCTCGGCGGCATCGGTGACATCTACAACGCGTTCATCCCGTCGCTCACGCTCGGCTGCGGCTCCTACGGCCACAACTCGGTGTCGAACAACGTGTCGGCCGTGAACCTGATCAACGTCAAGCGCGTGGGCCGGAGGAACAACAACTTGCAGTGGTTCAAGGTCCCCGCCAAGACGTACTTCGAGCCCAACGCGATCCGCTACCTGGCGGACATGCCGGACGTCGAGCGCGTCACCATCGTCACGGACACCACCATGACGAACCTCGGGTTCGTCGACAAGGTCCTCGACGTCCTGCGCCGGCGCTCCAACAACGTCGCCGTGCAGATCATCGACGAGGTCGAGCCCGAGCCGTCCGTGCGCACGGTCCAGAAGGGCGCCGCGAACATGCGGCACTTCCGGCCCGACACGATCATCGCGCTGGGCGGCGGCTCGCCCATGGACGCCGCGAAGGTCATGTGGCTGCTCTACGAGCACCCCGAGATCGTGTTCTCCGACCTCAAGCAGAAGTTCTTCGACGTGCGCAAGCGCGCGTTCAAGTTCCCCGTGCTGGGCGACCTCGCCAAGCTCGTCTGCATCCCCACCACGTCGGGCACCGGCGCGGAGGTCACCCCCTTCGCCGTCATCAGCGACCCCGAGTCGGGCAAGAAGTACCCGCTCGCGGACTACGCGCTGACGCCGACCGTCGCGATCATCGACCCGGTGCTCACGCACAAGATGCCGCGGTCGCTGGCGGCGGACTCCGGCTTCGACGCCCTGACGCACGCGACCGAGGCGTTCGTCGCCGTGTACGCCAACGACTTCACCGACGGCATGGCGCTGCAGGCCATCCGGCTCATCTTCGACAACCTCGCGCAGTCGGTGAACGGCGACCCGACCGACCCGGTCACGCAGGACGCGCGGGAGAAGATGCACAACGCGGGGACGATCGCGGGCATGGCGTTCGGCAACGCGTTCCTCGGCATCGTGCACGCGATGGCGCACACGATCGGCTCCACGTACCACCTGGTGCACGGCCGGACGAACGCCACGCTGCTGCCGCACGTGATCCGCTACAACGGGACCGTCCCGACCAAGCTCACGAGCTGGCCGAAGTACGAGTCGTACGTCGCGCCCGAGCGGTTCCAGCAGATCGCCGCGATGCTCGGCCTGCCGGCGTCGACCCCCGAGCAGGGCGTCGAGTCCTACGCCCTGGCGGTCGAGGCGCTGCGCGCCAAGGTCGGCATCCCGTCGTCCTTCCAGGCGCAGGGCGTCGACGAGCAGGAGTTCATGAGCCGGCTCGACGAGGTCGCGATGGGCTCCTACGAGGACCAGTGCGCCCCGGCGAACCCGCGCATGCCGATGATCGACGACATGAAGGACCTCATGACCGCGGCCTACTACGGCACGTCGCTGGAGGACGTCCGGAACCGCCGCGAGCGGGCGGGGGCCTGACCGACTCCCCGACGGTCCGCCGCGCCACCTCGTGGCAGCGGCCCCCCGTCACCGCTCCGACGCCCCCGACCGGCACTGCCGGGCGGGGGCGTCGCCGTGCCCGGGCTCGTACCCGGCCGTCCACCGCGCGCGGCAGGCCGGGTCGGGGCAAACTGGGCGCCCCCGGCCACCCCCCGGCCGGGCTCCCGAACCGAAGGAGGGTCCCCGTGGCCACGCTCGGCTCCCCCACCCGTCGTCCCCGGCCCCGCACCGTGACGCCCCACCACGGGCTCCGCGTCGTCCACGCGCTCGCAGCAGGTGCCCTCGCGCTGGGCCTGACCGCGTGCACCGACGGCGACGTGCAGGAGGCCGCGGACGGCCTGTCGAACGCCGCGCAGGGCGCGGCCGACGAGATCACCGCCGCCGGGGACAAGATCCAGCAGGCGCTCGCCGACGCCCAGACCCACGCCGACGAGGCACGTGCCGGTGTCGACGCCGCGCGGTCCGAGGTGGCCGGGCTCGGTGACGACGCACGCGCACAGGCCGACTCCGCGGTGACCTCGGCGCAGGCGGCCGTGGACCAGGCGGAGCTGGCCGTCGAGGAGGCGAAGGCCGACGGTGCCGAGGCGTCGTCCCAGGCGCTGGCCGACGCGCAGGCGAAGGTCGACGCGGCCCGCGCGGAGCTCGACGCCGTCACCGCGGGCGCGGGCGCCGAGGCCGGCGGTGCGCTGCAGGACCTGGGCAGCCAGCTCGCGGCCCTGGGCGAGGACCTCAAGGCCGCGACGCAGTGACGTCGGGCAGCAGGCGTCCGGCGGGCGGGTCGGGTGAAATCCGCGACTTGCCCGCACGGACGTTGTCCGAGGGCCTCCACCTGCCGATCTTGAGGGTATGACCGTTCGCACGCAGACCCGCGAGGTGCGCCGCCACCGCACGGAGTGGTGGGTCGTCGCCGCATGGGCGTCGCTCGCGCTCCTGGTGGTCAGCGGCCTGCTCGCCGCCGCCGGCCTGCTCTGAGCGCACCACCCCGGGACCGGCCGCGCCGCCGGACCCTATGCTCGCCGCGTGACCAGCAGGTGGCAGCAGGTGGCGGCAGCGGCGGGGCTGCTGGAGGCGGACGGCTCCGCGCGCGCGACGATCTTCGCCGAGATGTCCGCGCTCGCGACCCGCACGGGCGCGGTCAACCTCGGGCAGGGGTTCCCCGACGTCGACGGGCCGCAGACGGTCGCGCGTGCCGCGTCCGACGCGATCCTCGCCGGCGTCAACCAGTACCCGCCGGGGCCGGGCACGCCGGCGCTGCGTGCGGCGGTCGCCGCCCACCAGCGCACCCGCTACGGCTTCGAGGTCGACCCGGACACCGAGGTGCTCGTCACGACGGGCGCGACCGAGGCGCTGGCCGCGGCCGTGCTCGCCCTGACGGGCCCCGGTGACGAGGTCCTCACGCTCGAGCCGTACTACGACTCGTACGCGGCGGTGATCGCGATGGCGGGCGCCACGCACACGACCGCACCGCTGCGCCCGACGCCCGACGGCTTCCTCCTGGACGTCGAGGCGCTCGAACGCGCCGTGACCCCGCGCACGCGCCTGCTGCTCCTCAACTCGCCCCACAACCCGACGGGTGCCGTGCTGCGGCGCGCGGAGCTCGAGGCCGTTGCGCGCGTCGCCCGTGCGCACGACCTGCTCGTGGTGACCGACGAGGTCTACGAGCACCTGGTCTTCGGCGTCGAGCACGTGCCCGTCGCGACGCTGCCGGGCATGGCCGGCCGGACGCTGACGGTCTCGTCGAGCGGCAAGACGTTCTCGTTCACCGGCTGGAAGATCGGCTGGGTCACCGGGCCCGCGGAGCTGGTCGCGGCCGTGCGGACGGTCAAGCAGTTCCTCACGTACGTCTCGGGCGCACCGTTCCAGCCGGCGGTCGCGCACGCGCTGACGGACCCGGAGGCGCTGGCGTGGGTCGACGGGCTCGTGACGTCGCTCGCCGAGCGGCGCGACCTGCTCTGCGACGGCCTGCGCGACGCCGGCTTCGACGTCGTCCGGCCCGACGGGACGTACTTCGTGCTCGCCGACGCCGCACCGCTCGGGGCCGTGGACGGCATGGCGTTCTGCCGCGACCTCCCGCAGCGCGCGGGCGTCGTCGGCGTCCCCGTGAGCGCGTTCACGCGGGAGGGCTCCCCCACCCACGAAGCGCTGCGCACGTGGGTGCGCTTCACGTTCGTCAAGCGCCGGGACGTGCTGGAGGAGGCGGTCGCCCGGCTGCGCGCCGCGTTCGGCTGACGCACCCGCCGGGCGTCAGGCCAGCTGCCACGCACCGCCGCGCCGGAACGCCGGTGTGGCCAGCGCGAGCACGGCCAGGCCCACGACGGCCGCCCCGAGCATGACCGCGGCCATCGCGACCGCGCCGCCGCCCAGGACGCCGGACAGGTTCGCCACGACGCCGCCGGTCCCGGCCTGCAGCGCACCGATGACCGCCGCCGCGGTGCCGGCCATCGCGCCGTGGCGTCCCAGGGCGATGGCCGACGCGTTCGGCGGCGCGAAGTTGACGAGCGCGAGCACCAGCCACAGGACCACGAGCAGGGCCCACAGGCCCCCCGCGCCGGTCAGCGCGAGCACGAGCAGGACCCCGGTGAGCACGACCGTGAGCACCATGGCCACCCGCAGGATCCGGATGGGTGCGACGCGACGCACGATCGCCGCGTTGATCTGCGCACCGAGGACGAGGCCCGCGCCGTTGACGGCGAACAGCAGCGCGAACTGGTGGCCCGTCAGGCCGTACCCGACCTGCAGCACGAACGGCGAGGCCACGACGTAGGTCATGAGCACGGCCATGGTCAGTCCCGGCAGCACCGCGAGCGCGACGAAGTGGCGGTCCCGCAGCAGCCGCGCGTACCCGGACAGCGCGGTGCGCACGCCCCCGGTCCGCCGCCGCTCGGGCGGCAGCGTCTCGGGCATGCGCAGCAGGACGACGACCCACAGCGCCACGCCGAAGAGCGCGAGGACCACGAACACGGCTCGCCAGCCCCACTGCCCCGCGATGAGCCCGCCGATGGAGGGTGCGAACAGCGGCGCGACACCGATCACGAGCATGAGCCGCGACATCATCCGCGACGCGTCGGAACCCGTGAAGCGGTCGCGGATCAGCGCCATCGCGACGACCGTCGCCGACGCGTTGAAGAAGCCCTGCGCCACGCGCAGCGCGACCAGCGGCACGATCGCGGGGGCGATCGCGCAGAGCAGCGACACCACGACGTGCATCGCGACGCCGACGAGCACCGGGGCACGGCGCCCGAACCGGTCGGACAGCGGCCCGATGACGAGCTGCCCGACCGCGCCACCGACGAGCATGCCGGTCATCGTCAGCTGCGCGGCCGCGGCCGACGTGCCGAGGTCGCGCGCGACGTCCGGCAGCGAGGGCAGGTAGATGTCCGTCGACACCGCGGGCAGCGCGCACATCGTGCCGAGCAGGAGCACGTACCGCGCGTCGGGGCGGTGGGGGGTCGCGTCGTCCGGCGGTGCGGCACCGGACCCCGGGGGGCCGGTGACCGGGGAGCCGGGAGAGCCCGGCGCAGCGGACGAGGGGCCGGCGGCGGTGGCCGGCGAGGAGCCGGGGGCGGTGGCGCGAGGGCGGGACGAGTGCATCGCTCTCCATGGTCGCACCGTGGGCCACGGTGCACGAATCGATTCGACGACGCGGGCGGCCGTGGGTCCGGGGGCACCGCGGGCCCGCGGTGCGCGTGTCGGTGCCCGGTGGCAGGCTGACCAGCATGTGCGGCAGGTACGCGTCCTTCCGGGAGGACCAGGCGATCGCCGACGAGTTCGCGGTGGCGACCGTCGCGGACGACGTGCGGCTGCTGCCGCCGTCGTGGAACGTCGCGCCGACGGACGGCGTCCGGATGGTCGTCGAGCGCGCGGACCGTGCGACGGGCGAGATCACGCGCCAGCTGCGCGTCGCCCGGTGGGGCCTGGTGCCCTCGTGGGCCAAGGACCCGTCGATCGGCAGCCGCATGATCAACGCCCGCGTCGAGACGCTGGCCGACAAGCCGGCGTTCGCCAAGCCGCTGGCGGCGCGCCGCGCGCTCCTCCCGGCGGACGGCTACTACGAGTGGCAGGCCGGTCCCGAGCCGCCCGCCGGCTCGCCGCGCGGCCGCAAGGCGCCCAAGCAGCCGTTCTGGATCCACCCGCAGGACGGCTCGGTCGCCGCTCTCGCCGGCCTGTACGAGTTCTGGCGCGACCCGACGAGGGCCGACGACGACCCCGACCGGTGGCTGGTCTCGGTGACGATCGTGACGCGCCCGGCCACCGAGGCGATGGCCGCGATCCACGACCGGCAGCCGCTCGTCCTGCCGCCCGACGCGTGGTCCGCCTGGCTGGACCCGGCGGTCGGGGTCGACGGCGCCCGCGAGCTCCTCGACGTGCCTCCCCCGCCCCTGCGGGCGACACCGGTGTCGACCGGCGTCAACGCGGTGGCCAACAACGGCCCGTCCCTCATCACCCCGACAGGCCCCGACCTCACGACGTGAGCCCGTCGCGGGTGGGGTCGGGGACGCAGGGCGACCCGGACCCCGCCCGCCACGCCTTCCGTGGCGGCGGTCACGCGCAGCGCGGGCAGCGGTCCGCGGTGGTGGGGTGGCCGGCACGCGTCAGGGCCTGCGCGACCTGGACCGCGACATGGCACGGACCACCGGCCACGTGGGACCAGCGGTAGCGCAGCGTGAGGTCGTCGTGCTCGAGCAGCACCGCGTTGTCCCGCCACACGTCCCGGTCGGTCGTCCCCCCGGGGTGCGCGAGCCGCCCGTCGAGCTCGACGCGCACACGCATCCCCGGGTGCACGCGGTCGGCGCGGATCCACCCGCCCGCCACGCGCTGCCGGACCTGACCGACCGTGCGCGGCAGCCGGTGCGCGCGCTCGACGTCACGCACGTAGCGGTGCTCGAGCGGTGACTCGATGCCGAGCGTCGGGTCCGCGAGCACCGCGCGCAGCAGCTCGCGGTGAGGCAGGGCACGGCGCTCGGCCGCCCGCAGGAGGACCCTCGCCGAGCTCGCACCCGCACGCACCGCCTCCGTGACCACGGCGACCGCGGCGTCGTCGTCCGCGGCCTCGCCGAGCAGGTCGAGCACCGTCTCGGCCATGTCGACCGTACGCAGCCGGCCGGCGGCGTGCGGCATGGTCCGACGTCGGTGCACGACGAGACCGGTCTGCGGGTCGACCGTGCGCGGCCGCGGCACGCTCACGACGAGGTCAGGCCCGGGGTCGCGGAGCAGCCCGTGCAGGTAGCCCGCCGACGCGTGCGACAGCGCGGCGCCGCGACCCGCCGCGAGGACCGCGGCGTGCGCCTGCTGGCGCCACGCGACCGTGCCGGACTGCAGCACGACGACCCCTCGGTACGCCCGCTGCCAGCGCCCGTCCGCCACGCGGCGTGCCACCGTCCGCCGCGGCGTCCCCGCGCTCTGCAGCTGCGCGACGCTCGCGACGCCCTCCTGCCGCAGCACCACGGAGCGCACAGGCTCGGGCAGCGCGACGACGTCGGCGAGCAGCACCGGGCGCGGCGCGGGCGGTCGGACCATGCCGGCGAGCGTGCCACGCACTCGCACCCACCGGGCCGGCCCCGCCCGACCTGTGGAGAACCCTTGTCCGGAACCCGCTCGCGGGCGGGGTCGGGGACACCGGGCGACCCCGTGCCCGCCCGCGAGCGCGGTGACGGTCAGCGGGCGGCCGACTCCAGGCGGTACGGCAGGACCTCGCCGACGCCGGCCAGGTCGCGCGGCGGCTGCGCGGTCAGCCGGAAGCGGGGGTCGCCGGACAGCACCTGGGCGGTGACCGCGTCGACCAGGACCGTGCTGGGGTCCGCGACGTCGGTGAGGCGCGCGGCCAGGTTGACGCTCGGGCCGAAGACGTCGCCGAACCGGGACAGCACGCGACCCCAGACGAGTCCGACCCGCACGGGTGTCACGCCGCGGGCGCCCTCGGCGAGCCCTCCGGCGCCGCGCGCCGCCTCGACGTCGAGCGACGTCCCGAACGCGTCGGCGAGCCCGATCGCGATGGCCGCGCCCGCGCCCGGGGAGTCCGCGATGAACAGCACCGCGTCGCCGATGGTCTTGACGACGCGTCCACCCGCGTTGACGACCACGTCCCGTGCCGCGGTCTCGAACCGCTGGACGAACAGCGACAGGTCCGTCGACCCCAGGCCGGCCGTGCGACGCGTGAACGACACCATGTCGGCGAACCCGACGGCACGCGCGAGCGGCAGCATGCTGCCGTCCACCGCGACGTCGCGCAGGTGGCCGAACTCGGCGGCGTAGCGGTCGGCGACGGCCGCGAGCTGGCGCCGGTAGGAGTGCAGGAGCTGCTGCTCGAGCAGGGGCGCGAGGTCACGCAGACGGTCGAGGACCAGCAGCCGCGCGGAGGTGTCGTCGAGCTCGTACCGCGTCGCCATGTCCTCGACGAGGGCCTCGACCTGCCACAGCGCGAGCCGGTCCGACGTGTGCCCGAGCGCGCGGATCACCGTGACGACCGTGCTCAGCGCCAGGCCGTGCACGACGACGAGCTCCTGCGCCATCGCCAGGGCGCGCGCGTCACGCTCGGTGAACATGACCTCGTCGTCGCCGAGGCTCGGCAGGCCGAGGGTCCGCCAGAAGTCGCGCACGGTGTCGAGGTCCAACCCCGTACGGTCCGCCAGGTCCCGCGCGCTGAGCGTCCGGGGGCCGCCGAGCAGCAGCTCGTCGAGGGCGTCCGTGGAGCCGCCGGCCGGTGCCTCCGGGGGCGCCGGGACGGGGTCGGCGCCCGCCGTCCCCGTGTCCTGTCCCCGACCTTCCGGCACGGGAATCAGCCTAGTTCACGAGGCTGTGCCGCCGGTCACCCGCACGTGCGTGACGTCGCCGGCCAGCACGCGGTGCGTCGCGCCGTCGTCGGACCGCACGACGAGCGCGCCGTCGGCTCCCAGCTCCGTCGCGGTCCCGACCAGCGCGGCGCCGCCCGGCAGCTCGACGCTCACCCGCTTCCCGAGGGTCGCGCACACCGACGCCACCTCGTCGAGCAGCCCTGCAGCGACCGCGTCGCCCTGGTGCTCGGTCCAGCGCTGCGCGACCTCGTCGAGCGCCCGGACCAGCGCGACGAGGACGTTCGCACGGTCCGCCGCCCGGGCACCGGCGATCGCGAGCGACGTCGCCCACGGCACCGGCAGCTCGTCGGGCCGCTGGTCGACGTTGACGCCGATGCCGACCGCGACGGCCGGCACCTCCGGCACCACCTGGGCGAGGATGCCCGCGACCTTGCGGGCGGTCCCCCACCCGTCGAGGTGCTCGACCTCGTCGCCCAGGTCGACGAGCACGTCGTTGGGCCACTTGAGGACGGCCGGGACGCCCGCGGTGGCGCGCAGGGCGCGCACGGCGCCCAGCCCGGCCAGCAGCGGGAGCCACGCGTACGTCGCCGGCCCCGACCGCGGGCGGGCGACGAAGGTGCACGTCAGCGACGACCGGGACGGCGTGGTCCACGTGCGTCCCGCGCGACCGTGCCCCGCGGTCTGGTGCTCGGCGACGAGGAGGCTGGCGTGGGGCCACGTGTCAGGCGCGACCCGCAGGCCGGCGAGGACGACGTCGTTGGTCGACGCGGTCTCCTCGACCACGTCGAGCCGTGCGAGCGGTCCCGCGGGTGCGAGCAGCAGCTCGCGCAGCGTGTCGACCTCGAGGGGCGGGCGCACGGTCATCGGGCCATCATCGCGCAGCACCGGTCGGCGGTGCGGCACCAACGCCCCGGACCGTTCTTGTCGGGTCTCCACAGCCGCTCCCGGGCAACACGGTCGGCGGGGTGCACGCTGCGGGTGGACGGGCACAACTAGCCTTCGTCGGGTGACCCAGGACGACCCCGGCGCGCTCAGCGTCCCGACCGCACCCGCCCGCACGACCGCCGGGCTCCTCGAGGACCTGCGGGCGCGGCGAGCCGCGGCCGTCGACGTCGCGGAGGAGAACGCCCTCGTCAAGCAGCACGCGCGCGGCAAGAAGACGGCCCGTGAGCGCATCGAGGCGCTGCTCGACCCGGGCTCGTTCGTCGAGCTCGACGCGTTCGTGCGGCACCGCTCGACCAACTTCGGCCTCGAGAAGAAGCGCATCGCGGGCGACGGCGTGGTCGTCGGGCACGGCACGGTCGACGGCCGCCCGGTGTGCGTGTACTCGCAGGACTTCACCGTCTTCGGCGGGTCGCTGGGCGAGGTGCACGGCCAGAAGATCACCAAGGTGATGGACCTCGCGCTGCGCACCGGGGTGCCGCTGGTCGGCATCAGCGACGGCGGCGGCGCGCGCATCCAGGAGGGGGTCGCGGGCCTCACGCAGTTCGCGGAGATCTTCCGGCGCAACGTCGCCGCCTCGGGCGTGATCCCGCAGATCAGCCTCATCCTGGGCCCGTCGGCGGGCGGTGCGGTCTACTCCCCCGCCCTGACGGACTTCATCGTCATGGCCGACGGCACGTCCAACATGTTCATCACGGGCCCCGACGTGATCCGCGCGGTGACGGGCGAGGACGTCGGCTTCGAGGAGCTGGGCGGCGCGACGACGCACTCGACGCGCTCGGGCGTCGCGCACTACATGGCGTCCGACGAGGACGACGCGATCGACTGGGTCCGCACGCTGCTGGCGTACCTGCCGACCAACAACCTCGCCGACCCGCCCGCGTACGGGCACGAGGCGGACCTCGAGGTGACGGACGACGACCGCGTGCTCGACACGCTCGTGCCCGACTCCGACAACCAGCCGTACGACATGCACACGGTGCTCGAGACCGTCCTGGACGACGGCAGCTTCCTCGAGGTGCAGTCGCTGTACGCCCAGAACGTCGTGATCGGCTTCGGGCACGTCGAGGGGCACCCGGTCGGCATCGTCGCCAACCAGCCGATGCAGATGGCGGGGACGCTGGACATCAACGCCGCGGAGAAGGCCGCGCGGTTCGTGCGCACGTGCGACGCGTTCGGCATCCCGGTGCTGACGTTCGTCGACGTGCCCGGCTTCCTGCCCGGCACGGACCAGGAGTGGAACGGCATCATCCGGCGCGGCGCCAAGCTCATCTACGCCTACGCGGAGGCCACGGTCCCGCTCGTCACGGTCATCACGCGCAAGGCCTACGGGGGCGCGTACATCGTCATGGGCTCCAAGCAGCTCGGTGCCGACGTCAACCTCGCCTGGCCGACCGCGCAGATCGCCGTGATGGGTGCCGGTGGCGCCGTCAACATCCTGCAGCGCGGCGCGCTGCGGACGGTCGCCGACGCGGGTGGCGACGTCGAGTCCGAGCGCCGCCGCCTGACGTCCGAGTACGAGGACGCGATCGTCAACCCGTGGGACGCTGCCGAGCGCGGCTACGTCGACGACGTCATCGAGCCGTCCGAGACCCGCGCGCAGATCGTCCGCGCGCTGCGCCTGCTGCGCAGCAAGCGTGCGAGCCTGCCACCCAAGAAGCACGGGAACATCCCGCTGTGAGGAGTCAGTCATGAACGACGGCGGCCACGACGAGCACGAGGGCCACGGTCACGGCCACCCCGACGAGCACGACCCCGCGTCGCACGGGCGCGAGCCGCTCAGCGGCGTCGACGCGGGCGAGCTGCACCGCACGGTCGACGAGCTGGCGGCGGCGCTGCACGCGTACGTCGAGACGGCGGTGGGCGTGCGTGCGGAGTTCGGCGCGCGCGAGGCCGACGAGGACCCGCGGGTGCTGGCGCTCGAGGGGCGGGTCGGCACGCTGAACGCGCAGCTGTACGACCTGCTGCACGCGCGCCTCGGTCTGCACGCGGACCTCACGGGCATGACGTGGGACGACGGCGACACGGACGTCGACGTCCCCGTCGAGCCGGGCGACCACGACACGTTCCACCTCGGGTTCGTCGTCGAGCTGCCCCCCACGGTCAGCGACCTCACCCTCGACGCGGTCATCGACCTCGTCGACGACGGCGGCGCGCAGATCGCGCACACGCTCACGGAGCGCGGGTACGTCGTCGGCGAGTGGGGCGCGGGCCGCGGTGCCCCGGTGCTGCTCGACGACGAGGACGACGAGGGCGACGAGGAGGACCTGTGACCGCCGAGCCGCAGGACGTCGCACGGGCCGAGGCCCACGTCCACGTCGTGCGGGGGGCCCCGGACGACGACGAGCTCGCCGCGCTGGTCGCCGGGCTCGTCGCGACCGCGGCGGGCCACGACCCGCAGGACGAGGACGCCGACGTGCCCGCGCGGGCCGCGCGGGCCCGGTGGATGGCACCCGGGCGCCTGCGCGGCGCGGCCGTGCCGGCGCACGGACCCGACGCGTGGCGGTGGAGCCTGCGCGTCTGACGCATAGGGTGCGGGGGGTGACGTCCTCCTCGGCATCCCCCCGTCCCGTCAGCCCCGTCGACGCCGTCGCGGACGCGTACGTGACCACGCTCGCCCGGCTGCACCCCGTGGGTGCGACCTACCTGGGCGTCGTCGGCCACGAGCGCGAGATGACGGACTTCTCCCCCGACGCGGCGGCGGAGCGGGCTGCGGCCGCACGCTCCGCGCTGCTCGCGATCGAGGGGCTCGCGCCGGCGGACGCGGTCGACGAGGTGACGGCCGCGTCGATGCGGTACGCGCTCGGGACCGAGATCGACCTGCACGACGCCGGCGAGACCGCGCGCCTGCTCAACAACATCTCCTCGCCCTCGCAGCAGGTCGTCGAGACGTTCGACCTCATGGCCACCGACACCGAGCAGGCGTGGGACGACATCGCCGCGCGGCTCGCGGCCGTGCCCGCCGCCATGTCGTCGTACGTCGCGTCGCTCCGGTCGGCCGCCGCGCGCGGTGACGTCGCCGCCGTCCGGCAGGTGGCCGCCGTGGTCGAGCAGGCCCGGGAGGTCGCCGACCCGCAGCGGTCCGCGTTCACGCGCCTCGTCCAGGGCGCCGACGCGCGCCGCGTGCTGGGCGACGACCACCCGCTGCGTGTCGACCTCGAGCGCGCCGCGGGTGTGGCGCGCGAGGCCTACGCGGACCTGGCACGCGTCCTGGCCGACGAGCTCGCGCCGCAGGCGCCGCAGGCCGACGCGGTCGGGCGCGAGCGCTACGCGCTGTGGTCCAGGCACCACGTCGGCGCGGTCCTGGACCTCGACGAGACGTACGCGTGGGGCCTCGAGGAGCTGGCCCGCGTGCAGGCGGAGCAGGCGCAGGTCGCGGCGCAGGTGGCCGGGCCGGGTGCGACCGTCGAGCAGGCGGTCGCGCTGCTCGACGACGACCCGGCACGGCAGCTGCCCGACACCGAGTCGCTGCGGGCGTGGATGCAGGCGACGTCGGACGCCGCGATCGAGGCGCTCGACGGCACGCACTTCGACATCCCGGCACCGGTACGGACCCTCGAGTGCCGCATCGCACCGTCCCACACGGGCGCGATCTACTACACGGGCCCGAGCGACGACTTCAGCCGCCCGGGCCGGATGTGGTGGTCGGTGCCCGAGGGCGTCACGTCCTTCTCGACGTGGCGCGAGCGCACGACCGTCTACCACGAGGGCGTCCCCGGTCACCACCTGCAGATCGCCCAGGCGGTGTTCGAGCGCGCGACGCTCAACTCGTGGCGTCGCCTCGCGGCGTGGACGTCGGGCCACGGCGAGGGCTGGGCGCTGTACGCCGAGCGGCTCATGGCCGACCTGGGCTTCCTCGACGACCCGGGCGACCGCCTCGGCATGCTCGACGGGCAGCGGCTGCGCGCCGCGCGCGTGGTGTTCGACCTGGGCATGCACCTGGGCCTGCCCGCCCCGGCCGAGGTCGGCGGGGCGTGGACGCCCGAGTCCGGGTGGGACTTCCTGCGGGCCAACGTCAACATGTCGGACGCGTTCGTGCGCTTCGAGTTCACGCGCTACCTCGGCTGGCCGGGGCAGGCGCCGTCGTACAAGGTCGGGCAGCGCCTCTGGGAGCAGGCGCGGGACGCGGCGCGCACCGCCGCGGCGGACCGCGGCCAGCTCTTCGACCTGCGCGACTTCCACGCCCGCGCGCTCGCGCTCGGTTCCGTCCCGCTCGCGGTGCTGCCGGACGCGCTCGCCGGCTGAGCGCCGTCAGACCAGCAGCGTCCAGCCGTACTTGGCGAAGACGACCGCCGCGAAGAGCACGAGCACCGCGACGGTGACGAACCAGTCGTTGCCGGACGCGACGAACCGCCGCGCCCACGGCCCCCAGCGCCCGGGCAGCCGCAGGTGCCCGTCGCGCACGTTGATGCGGGTCAGACCCGCCCAGACGAGCGTCGTCGTCACCGTGATGAGCAGGCACCACGGGCACAGCGCGCCGATCTCGAAGAACGACTGCTGGAACAGCCACCAGGCGAACACCAGGCCCGCGGTGTAGACCGCCTGGGCGCTGAGCATGAACCAGCGAGGGAAGACCACGCCGCCGAGCATCGCGATCGCGACCGTGATGACGATGGCCTCCGCCGCGATGCCGAGGAAGGCGTTGGGGAACCCCAGCAGCTGCGCCTGCCAGGTGTCCGCGACGGCGCTGCAGGAGATGAACGCGTTGAGGTCGCAGCTCGCCGACGCGGTCGTGTTGGTGGCGTTCGCCACCGCGACGTGGATCGCCTCGATCGACAGCACGAACGACGTGTACAGCCCGATGAGACCCGAGACGACCATCTCGATCGCGGTCCGCCGGCGCCACGGCAGCGGCGCCGGCCCCAGCAGGTCGGGGTCGTCGTCGAGGTCGCCCGGCAGTGCGACGAGCGCGTCGTCGTGCTCGTCGGCGACGCCGACCAGCTCGCCGTCGCCCACGTCCTGGGTGGTCTCGTTCACCGCGGCCTCCTCGCCCCTGCTCCTCGGACGCGCCATTGTGCCCTGTCCCGCTGTGAGTGCGGCAGGTCCGACGTCCCGTGACCCGCGGCCCGCCCCTGGTCACGACCCGGGCGCGCAGGACGACTAGGGTCGGCGCGTGACCCGGCTCCTGCTCGCCTCCGCCTCCCCCGCCCGCCGCGCGACGCTCACCGCCGCCGGGCTCGCGCCCCTCGTGGCCGTCTCGGCCGTCGACGAGGACGCCGTCCTCGCGGCCGCGCGCGAGCGCTTCGGCGCCCTCGAGCCGGCCGACGCGGTCCTCGTGCTGGCACAGGCCAAGGCGGAGGACGTCGCTCGCCGCCTCGACGACGTCGAGGTCGAGGGCTGGGACGACGACGACGTCGTGGTCCTCGGCTGCGACTCGATGCTCGAGCTCGACGGCGAGGTGCTCGGCAAGCCGAGCGACGCCGACGACGCGCTGGCCCGGTGGCGCGCCATGCGGGGACGCTCAGGCGTCCTGCACACCGGCCACTGGCTGGTCGACGAGCGGGACCCGTCCGACGGCGGGACGCGCGCGACGCTCGGTGCGACCGCGTCGACGGTCGTGCACTTCGCGGACCTGTCCGACGACGAGGTCGCCGCGTACGTCGCCACGCGCGAGCCGCTCGCGGTGGCGGGCGCGTTCACGATCGACGGGCTGGGCGGCCCGTTCGTCGAGCGCATCGAGGGCGACCACCACAACGTCGTCGGCGTCAGCCTGCCGCTGCTGCGCCACCTGCTGGCGGACATCGACCTGACGGTCCCGGACCTCTGGCGTCGCTGACGCGTGGGGCGCACGCCCGCTCTGGTGGATTCCTACAAGAGGCGACGGCGGCCGGTTGAGGAATGCCTCAGTCTTGCGGCGACGCCAGGGTCGCAGCGCGGGCGCGCGACGCTCGCGCGCTACGGTGAGCCGTGCCTCCCATGACCAAGGTCCTTGTCGCGAACCGCGGTGAGATCGCCGTCCGCATCGCCCGTGCCTGCCGCGACGCCGGAGTCGCGTCCGTCGCCGTGTACTCGGACACCGACCGGGACGCCCTGCACGTGCACGTCGCGGACGAGGCGTACGCGCTCGACGGCGCCCGTGCCGCCGAGACGTACCTCGACATCCCCAAGCTCCTCGACGTCGCGCGCCGCTCGGGAGCCGACGCGGTGCACCCGGGCTACGGCTTTCTCGCCGAGAACGCGCAGTTCGCGCAGGCCGTCATCGACGCGGGCCTCGTGTGGGTCGGGCCGCCGCCCGCGGCGATCGAGGCGCTGGGCGACAAGGTCAGCGCGCGGCACATCGCGCAGCGTGCCGGCGCCCCGCTGGTCGCCGGCACCCCGGACCCCGTCACCGACGTGGCCGAGATCCACGCCTTCGCCGCCGAGCACGGGCTCCCCATCGCCATCAAGGCCGCGTTCGGCGGTGGCGGCCGTGGGCTGAAGGTCGCCCGCGAGGCCGACGAGATCGACGAGATGTACGAGTCCGCCGTCCGCGAGGCCGTCGCGGCGTTCGGGCGCGGCGAGTGCTTCGTCGAGCGGTACCTCGACCGTCCGCGCCACGTCGAGACGCAGTGCCTGGCCGACGCGCACGGCACGGTCGTCGTCGTCTCGACCCGCGACTGCTCGCTGCAGCGCCGTCACCAGAAGCTCGTCGAGGAGGCGCCCGCGCCGTACCTGAGCGACGAGCAGAACGCCGCCCTGGTCACCGCGTCGCAGGCGATCCTGCGGGAGGCCGGCTACGTCGGCGCCGGGACCTGCGAGTTCCTCGTCGGGCAGGACGGCACGGTCTCGTTCCTCGAGGTCAACACGCGCCTGCAGGTCGAGCACCCGGTCTCCGAGGAGATCAGCGGCATCGACCTCGTGCGCGAGCAGCTGCGCATCGCCGCGGGCGAGCCCCTGGGATACACCGAGGTCGCCACGCGCGGGCACTCGATCGAGTTCCGCATCAACGGCGAGGACCCGGCCGCGGGCTTCCTGCCCGCGCCGGGCCGCATCAGCCGCCTGCGCTTCCCGTCCGGGCCGGGCGTCCGCGTCGACTCGGGCGTCGTCGAGGGCGACACGGTGTCCGGCATGTTCGACTCGATGATCGCGAAGGTCATCGTCACGGGCGCGACGCGCCGGCAGGCCGTCGAGCGCGCACGCCGCGCGCTGGCCGAGCTCGAGGTCGTGGGCATCCCGACCGTCGTGCCGTTCCACCGTGCGGTGCTCGACGCCGAGGCGTTCGTCCCGGCCGACGACGCGCAGCCGTTCACGGTCCACACCCGGTGGATCGAGACCGAGTTCGCCGAGACCGTCGCGGGCCTCGGCGGCACGCCGGGACCGTCGCACGACGAGGAGCAGCTGCCCGACGGCGCGCTCGAGCGGGTCGTCGTCGAGGTGGGCGGCAAGCGCCTCGAGGTCGTGCTGCCCGCCGCGCTCGGACTGGGGCGCGGGTCGGCGGGAGCGGGGCGCCTCGGGGGCGGACGTCAGGGTGCGGCACCCCGTCGTGCACCGCGCGCCCGCGCCGCACGCACGGGCGGCTCGAACGGCACGGTCCTGTCGTCGCCCATGCAGGGCACGATCGTCAAGGTCGCGGTCGCCGAGGGCGCCGTCGTCGCCGAGGGCGACCTGGTGGTCGTGCTGGAGGCCATGAAGATGGAGCAGCCGCTCGTCGCGCACCGCGCCGGCACCGTGCAGTCGCTCACGGCGGCCGTCGGGTCGAGCGTCACCGCGGGCGGCGCGATCTGCGACATCGTCGGCTGACCGCGGGCCGGCCGTGACCAGCGGAGCGCAGCGCCGTCCCGGGGACGGCTGGGTCCCGTGCGCCTGCGGTCAGCGGCACTGGGGGCTGCACGGGGCCGCCGGGCTGCTGCTCGTGCGTCGCGACGCCGCCGGCCGCGCGACGGACGTCGTGCTGCAGCACCGCGCGACGTGGAGCGACCACGGCGGCACGTGGGGCCTGCCGGGCGGGGCGCGCGAGCCCGACGAGACCGCGGTGCAGGCCGCGTTGCGGGAGGCTCACGAGGAGGCGGGCGTCGACGCCGCGGCCCTCGCCGTGCGCGGCGAGCACGTGCTGACCCACCCCGACTGGTCGTACACGACCGTCCTCGCGGACGCCGTGGTGCCGTTCGCACCCGCCGCGACCGACGCCGAGAGCATCGAGGTGGCCTGGGTCGCGCTCGACGAGGTCCCGCAGCTGCCCCTGCTCCCGGCGTTCGCCGACGCGTGGCCCGCCCTGCGCGCGCGCCTGGACACGTGACCCGCCCACCCGGACGGCTGGTGGGCGGGGTCCGGGTCACCTGACGTCCCGAACCCCGCCCGCGAGCATCGGGTCACGGGTCACGGGTCACGGGGCACGGGGCACGGGTCACGGCCGTTGGCAGAGGGAGCGTCAGTCCTCGCTGCGCTGGTGGAGCATGCGCGCGACCTCGCCGATCGTCCCGGACATCGACGGGTACACCGTCGACGCCTCGGCGACCTCGTCGGCCGTGAGCCGGTGCGTGACCGCGAGCGTGAGCGGGAAGATCGACTCGCTGGCCCGCGGGCCCACGACGACCGCCCCCAGCACGGTGCCCGTGCCGGAGTGCGCGAAGATCTTGATGAACCCGTCCCGGACGCCGAGCATCTTGGCGCGCGGGTTGCGCGACAGCGGCAGCATGCTCGTGCGGTAGTGCGCGTCCATCTGCTGCAGCCGCGTCTCGGACAGGCCGACGGTCGCGATCTCGGGCGCCGTGAAGATGTTCGCCGAGATGCCACGCAGCGACAGCGGCCGCACGGCGTCGCCGAGCGCGTGGGACATGGCGATGCGGCCCTGCGTCGCGGCCACCGACGCGAGCGGCAGCACCCCCGTGCAGTCCCCCGCGGCGTACACGCCGCGCACGTTGGTGCGCGAGACCTTGTCCACCTCGACGTGCCCGGACGGCGTCAGCCGCACGCCCGCCTCCTCGAGGCCCAGGTCGCGCGTGGTCGGCACGGACCCGACCGCGAACAGCACGTGGGACCCCTCGACCGTGCGGCCGTCCTCCAGGGTCACGACCACGCCGTCGGCGGTGCGCCGCGCGGCGGACGCGCGCGAGCGCGACATGACCGTCATGCCGCGCTGCCGGAAGATCCGCTCGATGAGCTCGGCCGCGTCCGCGTCCTCGCCGGGCAGCACGCGGTCCCGGCTGGAGACCAGCACGACGTCCGCGCCGAGCGACGTGTACGCGCCCGCGAACTCGGCACCGGTGACACCCGACCCGACGACGATCAGGCGCTGCGGCAGCTCGGTGAGGTTGTACATCTGGGTCCACGTGAGGATGCGCTCGCCGTCGGGGCGCGCGTCGGGCAGCACGCGCGGCGTCGCACCGGTCGCGACCAGGACGACGTCGGCGTCCAGGACGCGCTCGCGGCCGTCGGCCTCCGTGACCGCCACGTGCTCGGCGTCGACGAGGCGCCCCGTGCCGGTGACGACGTCGACACCCTCGCGCTCGAGCCGGCCCCGGATGTCCGCGGACTGCGCCGACACGAGCGCCTTGACGCGCGCGTTCACCGCCGGCACGTCGATGCGGTGGCGCAGCACCGCCGCGGCGGGCGCGTCCCCGGCGACGGCGTCGCCGTCCGCGAGCGCGTCGAGCCGGATGCCCAGCTCGGGGGCCCGGTCGGCGATGGTCATCCACTCCGCCGTCGCGATGAGGGTCTTGGACGGCACCACGTCCGTGAGGACGGCCGAACCGCCCAGGCCGGAGCGCTCGACCACCGTGACGTGCGCACCGAGCCGGCGTGCGACGAGCGCCGCCTCGTACCCGCCCGGTCCGCCGCCGACGACGACGACGCGCCCGCCGGCGGGGTGGTCGGGCGCCTCACGGACGGTGGAGGCGGCGGTCGATGCCGCCACGTGGTTCTGGTCAGCGGTCGCTGCGGTCTGCTGGCTGCTCACGGTCCCATCCTGCCCCGGCTCGGGCATGGTTAGCCTGTTGCCATGAGCGACGTCTCCCCCGCCCGTGACCTGACCGGCGGCTCCGTGCCCAGCCTCGACCACCCGACGACCGACCCGTTCGAGGTCGCGCGCATCGCGGCGGAGGTGATCGCCCGCCGCACGGGGGTCGAGAAGCACGACGTCGCGCTCGTCCTCGGCTCGGGGTGGAGCGGCGCCGCCGACCTGCTGGGCGAGACGGTCGCGGAGGTCGACAGCCACGACGTGCCCGGCTTCTCGCGCCCGGCCGTCGCGGGGCACGTCGGCACGCTGCGCTCGGTGCGGATCGCGGGCGACGGCGACCGGCCGGACCGCTACGCGCTCGTCCTCGGCTCGCGCACCCACCTGTACGAGGCCCGCGGCGTGCGGCGCGTCGTGCACGGCGTCCGGACGGCGGCCGCCGCGGGCGCGTCGACGGTCGTGCTGACCAACGGCTGCGGCGGGCTCAACCCGACCTGGGGGCCGGGCACGCCGGTCCTCATCCGCGACCACCTCAACCTGACGGCGACGTCGCCCCTCGAGGGAGCGACGTTCGTCGACCTCACCGACCTGTACTCGTCGCGCCTGCGCGCGCTGGCCCGCGAGGTCGACGCGTCGCTCGACGAGGGCGTGTACGTGCAGTTCCCCGGGCCGCACTACGAGACTCCCGCCGAGGTGGCGATGGCGGGACGCCTCGGCGGCGACCTGGTCGGCATGTCGACGACGCTCGAGGCGATCGCCGCGCGGCACGCGGGGCTGGAGGTGCTGGGCATCTCGCTGGTCACCAACCTCGCGGCCGGCATCGGCACCGAGCCCCTGGACCACGCCGAGGTCCTGGAGGCCGGGCGCGCTGCAGGCCCCCGCATCAGCGCGCTGCTCGCGGAGGTCGTCCGCCGGTTGTGAGGCGCACACACGTGACCGTGCCCGGTGGGGTGCCCGCCGCTAGGTTGGGTCCGTGACCACCAGCGACCACGACGACGTGCTCCGCGGGGACGCCCCGTCGGCGGACGTGACGCCCGAGCACCCCGGCACCGACCACGACGGCTGGGCGCACCTGGTCGCGCAGGTCGAGGCCTGGATCGCGGACGACCCGGACCCGACCACGGCGGACGAGCTGTCGACGCTGCTGCGGACGGCGCGCGACACCCCCGAGCCGGGCATGACGGAGCCCGCCGCGGACCTCCTGCGCCGGGACGCGGACGCCGCGCGTGCGGACCTCGAGGACCGGTTCTCCGGGCTCCTGCAGTTCGGCACCGCGGGGCTGCGCGGCGCGCTGGGCGGCGGGCCGCACCGCATGAACCGGGCGGTCGTCATCCGCGCCGCGTCGGGGCTCGCGGACTACCTGCTGGGCGAGCTCGAGGGTGCGACGCCCGCACCCCGGGTCGTCGTGGGCTACGACGCGCGGCACAACTCGCACCGCTTCGCGCTCGACACCGCGGCGGTCATGACCGCCGTCGGCATCGAGGTGCTGCTGCTGCCGCGCCCGCTGCCGACCCCGGTCCTCGCGTCCGCGGTCCTGCGGTTCGACGCCGACGCGGGCGTCATGGTGACCGCCTCGCACAACCCTCCCCGTGACAACGGCTACAAGGTCTACCTCGGCGGGCGGATCGTCACCGACGCCGGGCAGGGCGCGCAGATCGTGCCGCCCGCGGACACGGCCATCGCCGCCGAGATCGCCCGCGTGCCCTCGGTCGCGTCCGTGCCGCGCGCGCCGTCGGGGTGGACGACGCTCGGCGAGGACGTCGTCGAGGAGTACGCCCGCACCGCCGCGGCCGTGGCACCGGGCGGCGACGCCGACGCGCGCGCCCGCCTCAAGGTCGTCCTGACCCCGCTGCACGGCGTCGGCGGCGCCCTGACGAAGGACGTGCTGGCGAAGGCCGGGTTCGGCGACGTCACGCTCGTGGCGGAGCAGGCCGAGCCCGACCCCGACTTCCCGACGGTCGCCTTCCCGAACCCCGAGGAGCCGGGTGCCACGGACCTCGCGATCGCGCTCGCGGCGTCGCTGCGCGCCGACCTCGTCGTGGCCGTCGACCCCGACGCGGACCGCTGCGCCGTCGCCGTCCTCGACCCGCGGGCGCACGTCCCGGCACGCGGCCCGGAGACGCCCCAGGCCGACGGCTGGCGCATGCTGACCGGTGACGAGGTCGGGGCGCTGCTCGGGTCCGACGCCGCGGCCCGGGTGCGCGCCGAGGGCGCCGCCCCGGGCGCGACGCCCACGCTCGCGTGCTCGATCGTGTCGTCCCGCCTGCTCGCGGCGGTCGCCGCCGACGCGGGCCTGCGGTTCGCGTCGACCCTGACGGGCTTCAAGTGGATCGCCCGCGTCGACGAGCTCGTGTTCGGGTACGAGGAGGCGCTCGGGTACTGCGTCGACCCGGCCCACGTGCGCGACAAGGACGGCATCTCCGCCGCGGTGCGGGTGTGCGACCTCGCGGCGCGGCTCGCGGCGGACGGTCGGACCCTCATCGACGCGCTGGACGACCTCGCGCGCGCCCACGGGCTGCACGCCACCGGTCAGGTCAGCGCCCGGTACGCCGACCTGAGCCGCATCGGCGCCACCATGGCCACGCTGCGCGAGGCGCCGCCGTCCGAGCTGGCCGGTTCGCCCGTGGTCGAGGTCGTCGACCTGGCCGCGGGCACGGACGACGACCGCGGTGGACTGCCGCCGACCGACGGGCTGCGGCTGCTGACGGCCGACGGCACGCGCGTCGTCGTCCGCCCCTCGGGGACCGAGCCGAAGGTCAAGGCCTACCTCGAGGTGATCGTGCCGGTCGCGTCCGACGCGGACCGTGCCGCGCTCGACGCGGCCCACCACCGCGCCCGCGGGCGTCTGGACCACCTGGCGCACGACGTGCGGGTGGCGCTCGGCATCGACGTGCCCTGAGTCGTCGGCAGTCGTCGGCAGTCGTCGGCAGTCGTCGGCAGCCGTCGGACCCGCGGGCGCCCGCGCGCCCCTCAGCCCCGGCGCTCGCAGCGCACCAGCGGGACGGCCAGGGCGCCGTCGCTCTCGGCGGTGGCGTTGAACCCGAACGTCACGCTCGCACCGTTCGCGATCGCGCCGTTCCACGACAGGTTCTCCGCCGTGATGGTGCTGCCGCTGCGCGACACCTGGGCACCCCACGAGTCGAGCATCTGCAGGCCGGGGGGCTGGGTCCAGGTCAGCACCCAGCCGTTGACGCCCTGCGTCGTCGCCGTGACGGTGACCTGTGCCTGCATACCACCGGTCCACGACCCCACGACCTGGTAGCCGGCCGTGCAGGCACCGGCCGGCACCGCGGCGGGCGGCGCGGCCACGCCGCCGGACGACGTGCCGCCCGCCGGCGGGGACGGTGACGCGCTCGGCGTCGTCGCCCCCGGTCGCGGGCTCGCCGGGGCGGTGGTGTCCGGTCCCGGGGTGGGGCTGCCGCTCGGCACGGGGTCGCTCGTCGGGGTGATGGTGGGGGCGACGTCCCGCAGCGCCGTCTCGCCCGCCGCGAACGGCGTGACGACCGGGTTGACGTCCGATCCCACGGCCCCCGGGTCGCACGACGCGCCCGGGCGGTAGGTGGTGTACGCGCCGGCGTCGCACGTGAACCCCACGACCGCGTCGCCGCCGACGAGGACGCGTCCGGACAGCCGCGCCGACCCGCGCACGACGGCCACGTCGCGCACGACGACGTCGCCCGTCAGCCGCGCACCGGACTCGACCCACGCGCGTCCCTCGATCCGGACACCGGGCCCCACCGTGGCGTCGCCCCGCACGACGGCACCTGCCGCGACGTGGGCCGCGGGGTCGACGTCCGCCGTGTCCTGCACCCAGCCGCCCCCGTTGGCGTGCCGGTGCCCGCCCGCCACGTCGGCGTCGGCGGCCGGGTCGGTGACCGAGGCGCCCGCGACGCGGAACTCGTACGGGTAGCGGGTCGTCGCCGTGAAGGCCTGCGCACCCGACGGGACGACCTCGGTGGGGGTCGCGGCGACGACGAGGTACACCTCGGACTCCCCGGGGCGCAGCGCGAGGCGCAGCTCGCCGTCGACGGCCTCGGTCACGGGGCTGTAGCGGGGCCCCTCCGGCCCGACGGCCACCAGGCCGAAGCTCCAGCCCGGGTGGGCACCCGTGAGCTCCTCCGCGTGACCGCGCACCCGCACCCGCACGTCCGCCCCCGAGCCGTCGGGCGTCAGCCGCACCACGGTGTAGCCGTAGGCGGCCGGCGCGAACGTGCCCGTGACGCGGTAGTGGCCCGGGTCGTCCGGTGCGGGGTCGACCGGCGTCGTGCGGTGCGCGAGCAGCACCGGGTCCAGCCGCGCGGCGAGGTCGCCGGGCGGTCCCGTGCCGGGCACGTCGAGGACCGCGGCCCGCATGGCGTACTGGGCGACCTGGCGGTTGAGCGCCGAGGCGTTGGCGAGCCGGAGGCGCGCGTACGCGCCCAGGACGTGCTCGGTGTCGAGCGACTCGGTCCACAGCTCGTGCACGAGCGTCGGCGACGACCGGTCGGCCAGGTGCTGCAGCAGCAGCCAGCCGGCTGCACCCTGGCGCGGGCTCCCCCAGGCGAGCTGGGGCGCCAGGAGGTGGTCGGCGACGTCGGCGTGCCCCTCGGGGACCGCGAACGACGCCAGGTAGGCCGACGCGGCGGGCCGCAGGACGTCCGCGGCCTCGTCCGTGAGCCCGTGGCCCGGGTGCGCGGCCTCCGTCAGGCGCTGCAGCGCCTCGGCGACGCCACGGGCCAGCTCCCACGGCGTGCCTGCGGGGACCCGAGTGCGGGCGTCCTGCGTGGCTCCCGGTGACCCGGTGGCGGGCGGGGCCGCGGACGAGGAGGCCGGCGCGGAGGCGGTGGCGGTCGCGCCGGTGGCCGCGGTGCTCGTCAACGACGACGCGAGCACGGCCGGCTGGACGTGCAGCATCGCCACCCCGCCCACGACGGCCCCGCGGGTGGGCGGCACGGCCCCGTCCGTCGTGGACAGCCCGCCGTCCACGACGGCGGCCACGCCGGGATCGAGCGGTGCACCGGGACCCGTCGACCAGCTCCCGTCGACGACGACGAGGAGCTTGCGCCCCGCGAGGGGCCCCTGGGGAGCCCCCAGCCGCAGGACGTCCACGTCGAGCGCGTGCAGCGCCTCGAGCTGGGCGACGACGACGGCGGGGTCGAAGCGCAGGTCCTCGGACGCCCGCGTGGGGTCGGCACCGACGCGGTCCCCCCACGCGAGCGCCACGTCGTCACCCTCGAGCACGTGGGCCGCGTCCCAGGCGCTCCGCCAGCCCTCCGGCACGACGAGGTCCTTGCGTCCGCCGGCGTTGCTGCCGAACGCGGCCGCGAGCGCGGCGCCGAGGAGGAACGCGACGACGAGCGCCACGACCAGCGTGCCGCGCCTGATCCGGCTCATGCGGCGTGCGTCTCCTCCCCGCGGGTGCGCACGCCGTCGGGTCGTCGGACCGGTGCACCTGCTCGTGACCTACGTGGGTCGTCGGCCACGTGCGAGTCGAACCGGACGACCGTCCACCATCGTCCGTCGCCGGCGCCCAAGTCAACGCCCGATTCGCCCGGATCGGACAGGATTCACCCGTGGGGACGCGGAACTCTCACGTCCCTCTCATGCCCCGGAGGGCGGATCCGGTGGCCCGGGACGTCAGTAGTCGCCGTCCGCGGTGAGCCCGGCGAGCACCGCCGCGGTCCCCGAGAGCCCCAGCCGGGTGGCCCCGGCCTCGACCATGGCGAGCGCGTCCGCCGCCGTGCGGACACCGCCCGACGCCTTGACCCCCAGCCGCCCACCGACCGTGCGCGCCATGAGCGCGACCGCGTGGACGGTCGCGCCGCCGGCCGGGTGGAACCCCGTCGACGTCTTGACGAAGTCGGCGCCGGCGGCCTCCGCGGCCTGGCACACGCCGACGATCTCGTCGTCGGTGAGCGCCGCGGACTCGATGATCACCTTGAGCACGGTCGGCGCGGGCGCCGCCGCACGCACGGTCGCGATGTCCTGCCGGACGTCCGCGAACCGGCCCTCCTTGGCGGCGCCGACGTCGATCACCATGTCGACCTCGTCGGCACCGTCGCGCACCGCGCGTGCCGCCTCGGCCGCCTTGACGTCGCTGTGGTGCTTGCCCGACGGGAACCCGCACACCGTCGCCACGAGCAGGTCGGGCGCACCGTCGATCCCCACGGGGATCTCCAGCGGCAGGAACGACGGCGACACGCACACGGAGTACACGCCGAGCCTCACTCCCTCGGCGACCAGGGCCTCGACGTCGGCGCGCGTCGCCTCGGGCTTGAGCAGCGTGTGGTCGACGAGCCGCGCGAGCCCGACCGCGTCGATCGGTGCCTGCGTGGTGGGGGTGTCGTCGGTGGTCATGCGCGGTGCCTCCCGGGGCGTGCGGTGCCCGGCGTGGCCGCCGGGCGGACGATGCGGTCGACGAGCGCGCGGCGCTCGTCGTGGTGCAGGAAAGCGTGCCGGGCCGCGGTGAGCGTCACCTCGAGCACGTCGTCGAGCGTCCAGCCGGCCTCGCGGACGAGCAGGCCGAGCTCGCGCGAGAGGGACGTGCCCGACTGCAGGCGGTTGTCGGTGTTGACGGTGACCTCGAAGCCCGCCCGCCGCAGCAGCGTCACGGGGTGCTCGGCGACCGACGCCGCGGCACCGGTCTGGAGGTTCGACGACGGGCACACCTCGAGCGGCACCCGGCGGTCGCGCACCCAGTGCGCGAGCAGGCCGAGGCGCCAGGTGCCGTCCGGCGCCTCGTGCACGTCGTCCGCGAGGCGGACGCCGTGGCCCAGGCGCACGGCCCCGGCGACGTGCAGCGCCTCCGCGATCGAGTCGAGCCCGTCCGCCTCGCCGGCGTGGACGGTCGCGGGGAAGCACGCGTCCCGCACGACGCGGAAGGCGGCCGCGTGCCGCGAGGGCGGGAACCCCTCCTCCGGGCCGGCGATGTCGAACGCGACGACGCCCGCGTCGCGGTTCGCGAGCGCGAGCGCCGCGATCTCGGCGGACCGGTGGTCCTGGCGCATCGCGGACAGCACCTGCACGACGCGGATCTCGTGCCCGTCGGCCGCCGCGAGCTCCGTGCCCTCGGCGAAGCCCTCGCGCACCGCGTCGACGACCTGCTGCAGCGTCAGCCCGGTGCGCTGGTGCTGCTCGGGCGCGTAGCGGAGCTCGGCGTGCACGACGCCGTCGGCGGCCAGGTCGAGCACCGCCTCACGCGCCACCCGGCGCAGCCCCTCGGCGGTCTGCATGACCGCGAGCGTGTGCACGAACGTCTCGAGGTAGCGCGGCAACGAGCCGGACCCGGCGGCGTCGACGAACCACCGGCCCAGCTCCTGCGGGTCGGTCGTCGGCAGCTCGTGCCCGACCGCGGCCGCGAGCTCGACCACCGTGGCGGGACGCACCCCGCCGTCGAGGTGGTCGTGGAGCAGGACCTTCGGCAGCGCGCGCAGCGCGGCGTCGAGGTCCCCGGGTTCGTCCGGAGGCGTCACGCGTCGGTGCCCTCGTCGTCGAGCGGGACCTCGGTGGCCTGCTCGACCACGTCCGCCTCGGTCGCGCGGTCCTCGCGGTCGGCGCGCGGGAAGCCGGGGGTGTACTCCTCGGCGCCGCTCGTGTCCGGGACCTCGGCCTCGTCGACGTCGGTCAGACGCAGCGGCAGCTCCGTGTCGGCGGGCGCGAGGCCGGCGTCGCGCCAGGACTCCGATCCGGGAACGGTGCTCATGACTCCTCCTGGGGGTCGTCGTGCGTCGGCTGGGCGTTCCTCATCGTGGCCCCGGCGCCCGGGCGCCGCGACCGGGCGCGGGCCACGTCAGCCCGCGGCGACGCGGTCGAGGACGAGCGGCGCGCGCCGGCCCGGCGTCCCCTGCGGGTCGACCACGACGCCCCCGGCGAGGGCCTCGCGCGCACGTCCGAAGCGCTCGGGGGTGTCCGTGTGGAGCGTGAGGACCGGCTGCCCCGCACGCACCGTGTCGCCGGGGCGCGCGTGGATCTCGACACCGGCGCCCGCCTGCACCGGGTCCTCCTTGCGCGCGCGGCCGGCGCCGAGCCGCCAGGCGGCCACGCCGACGGCGTACGCGTCCAGCGTCGTCAGCACGCCGTCGGCCTCGGCGAGGACCTGCTCCTGCTCGCGGGCGACGGGCAGCGGCGCGTCGACGTCGCCGCCCTGGGCGGCGATCATCCGGCGCCACACGTCCATCGCGCGGCCGTCGGCCAGCGCGGCCGCGGGGTCCGCGTCCGGGCGTCCGGCGGCGTCGAGCATCTCGCGCGCGAGCGCGACCGTCAGCTCGACGACGTCCTGCGGTCCGCCGCCGGCGAGCACCTCGACCGACTCGCGCACCTCGAGCGCGTTGCCGGCCGTGAGGCCCAGCGGCGTCGACATGTCCGTGAGCAGCGCGACGGTCCGCACGCCGGCGTCGGTCCCGAGCTCGACCATCGTGCGGGCCAGCTCGCCCGCGCGCTCGGCGTCCTTCATGAAGGCGCCCGACCCGACCTTGACGTCGAGCACGAGCGAACCGGTGCCCTCGGCGATCTTCTTGCTCATGATCGAGCTCGCGATGAGCGGGATGGCCTCGACGGTCCCGGTGACGTCGCGCAGCGCGTAGAGCTTGCGGTCGGCGGGCGCCAGGCCGGAGCCGGCCGCGCAGATGACCGCACCGACGTCCTCGAGCTGGCGCATCATCTCGTCGTTGCTCAGCGCGGCACGCCAGCCCGGGATCGACTCGAGCTTGTCGAGCGTCCCGCCGGTGTGGCCCAGGCCGCGGCCGGAGAGCTGCGGCACGGCGACGCCGAACACGGCGACGAGCGGCGCCAGCGGCAGGGTGATCTTGTCCCCCACGCCCCCGGTCGAGTGCTTGTCGGCCGTCGGGCGCGACAGGCCCGAGAAGTCGAGGCGCTCGCCGCTCGCGATCATCGCGGCCGTCCACCGCGCGATCTCGGCACGGTCCATGCCGTTGAGCAGGATCGCCATCGCGAGCGCGGACATCTGCTCGTCGGCCACCACCCCTCGGGTGTAGGCGTCGACGACCCAGTCGATCTGCTCGTCGGCCAGCCGTCGCCCGTCGCGCTTGGCGACGATGACGTCCACGGCGTCGAACTGCTCGCTCATGCGTCCTGCTCCTCTTCTGCGGCCTGCGCCGCGTCCCCGCGCTCCACGAGGTCGTGCGGGCCGAACGCGTCGGGCAGCACCTCGCTCATGGGGCGGATGCCCCGCACGGTCTCGACCAGCAGATCCGGCCCCCCGTGCTCGTACAGCAGCTGGCGGCACCGCCCGCACGGGGCGAGCACGTTGCCGTGCCCGTCGACGCACGTGAAGGCCACGAGCCGCCCGCCGCCGGTGACGTGCAGCATCGAGACCAGGCTGCACTCGGCGCACAGCGTGACGCCGTACGACGCGTTCTCCACGTTGCAGCCCGTGACCACCCGGCCGTCGTCGACGAGCGCGGCCACACCCACGGGGAACCGCGAGTACGGCACGTACGCCCGCTCGAGCATCCCCCGCGCAGCCTCCCGCAACGCCTCCCAGTCGACCTGCGAGCCCTGCCCGTCCTGCCCGGTGCCGTCCACGGCCCCCGCCTCCTTGCTCACTTGCTCACGTGCTCAGGTGCTCACTTGACGTACGGGATGCCCTCGGCGGCGGGTGCGCGCACCCGGCCGGCGAACCCGGCGACCGCGAGGATCGTGACGATGTAGGGCGTCATGAGCAGCAGCTGCGGCGGGACCGAGCTGCCGATCGTGCCCAGCACGGTGCGCAGGTTGTCCGCGAAGCCGAACAGCAGGGCCGCCGCGACGGCACCCTTGGGGCTCCACCGGCCCAGGATCATCGCGGCCAGCGCGATGAACCCGCGCCCGCCGGTCATCTCCTTGCCGAACGCGAGGCCGGACGCGACGGTGAAGAACGCACCGCCCAGCCCGGCGATCGCGGAGCCGAGGATCGTGTTGCGCACGCGCGTGCGGTTGACGTCGATGCCCACCGTGTCCGCCGCCTTCGGGTGCTCCCCGACGGCGCGCAGGCGCAGGCCCCACCGGCTGCGGAACAGGTAGACCTGCAGCGCGACGACGATGACGTACATGAGGTAGACCAGCAGCGTCTGGCGGAAGAGGATCGGCCCGATCACCGGGATCTGCGACAGCACCGGGATCGGCAGCACCGGCAGCGCCTGGCGCTGGTTCCACGTGCCCGGGTCCTCCGCGAGCACCGTGGAGAACAGGAAGCTCGTCAGGCCGACGACCAGCACGTTGAGCACGACGCCGACGATGATCTGGTTGACGTGGTACCGCACCGCGAAGAAGACCAGCAGCATGCCGACCAGCGCACCGGCGACGGGCGCGGCCACCAGGCCCATGTACGCGGACGCCGTGAGCGACCCGACGACCGCCGCGATGAACGCGCCGGCCAGCAGCTGGCCCTCGATGGCGATGTTGACGATGCCGACGCGCTCGCACACGACGCCGGACAGGGCGCCGAAGATGAGCGGCGTCGCGAGGAACAGCGTCCCCGTCGCGACCGACGTCAGCGGGATGACCGCGGAGCGTCCGGCGCCGACGAACGTGAGGAACGCGAGCAGCAGGGCGACGCCGAAGACCACCGGCAGCCACAGCCCGGTGCGCCGGCCCTGGCGGGTCCACCATGCGGCGAGGGCGGCGAGCGCCACGGCGAGCAGGACGAGCACCCACACGGTCGGTGCCGCGGGGACCTCGAAGGTCGGGATCTGCGCGAAGTCGGTCTCGGTCGAGAGCCGGAAGCGGGTGGAGCCGTCCGGCGTGCGCAGCGGCATCGCGAGCAGCGCGACGAGGGCGATGACGGCGTAGGCGATCGGTCCGCGCCAGGTGGGGCGCAGGCGTCCCGCGTCGTCCGGTGCCGGGGCGTTCTCGGTCACGGGCGTGGCCAGGCTCATGCTGCCGCCTCCGCGGTGGAGCGGCGGCGTTCGCCGGGTGCGCGTAGCCGGAAGACCGCGCGCACGAGCGGCGGCGCCGCGATGAACAGGACGATGAGGGACTGCAGGACCAGCACGATGTCGATCGGGGTGCCCGTGCGGGTCTGCATGAGGCGGCCACCGGCCGCGAACGCTCCGAAGAGGATGCCGGCGAGCACGGTGCCCAGCGGCTTCGAGCGGCCCAGCAGCGCGACCGTCAGGGCGTCGAAGCCGATGCTGCCGGCGATCGCGCCCGTGAGGTTGCGCTCGGTGCCGAGCAGCTGCGCACCGCCCGCGAGGCCGGCGAGCGCGCCCGCGACGGCCATCACGGTGATCGTGACCCACGGCACCGACATGCCGGCGGTCCGCGCCGCGTGCGGGTTGGACCCCACGGCGCGGAAACGGAACCCGACGGTCGAGCGCTCCATGAGCCACCAGACGCCGAGCGCGGCGAGCAGCGCCAGCGGGAAGCCCAGGTGCAGGCGGAAACCGTCGCCGAGCAGCCCCGGCAGCATCGCCGTCTCGGCCACCGTGCGCCCGACCTGCGGCGTCGGCGAGCGGAACACGCTGGTCGTCAGCAGGTACAGCACGAGGAACACGGCGATGTTGTTGAGCATGATCGTGACGATCACCTCGTGCGCGCCGGTGCGCGCCTTGAGGACACCGGCGATCGACGCCCACACCGCGCCACCGATGGCCGCTCCGACCATGGCGACGGCGAGGTGGAGGCCGGCGGGCAGGTGCCACGTGAACCCGACCCACGACGCGAGGATCGCGCCGAGCGTGATCTGGCCCTGGGCACCGATGTTGAACAGGCCGGCACGGAAGCCGATGCCCACGCCGAGACCGGCGAGGATGAGCGGCACGGAGATCGTCAACGTCTCGGTCAGCGGGCGGATCGCCCGCTGCGGGCTGGCAGCCGCCCAGTCGAACACCGCGCCCTGGAAGAGGGCCGCGTAGGCGCTGGAGATGGTCTGCCACACGGCCGTGAAGAAGTCCGAGGGCCGCGCGAACAGGTAGCCCGCGCTGGACTGCACGTCGGGGTCGGCCGCGGCGATGAGGACGGCGCCGATGACGAGCGCGAGCACGATCGCGCAGACCGTCATCAGCCACGACGACGCCAGCACGTCCTGCAGGAGGCCCGGGGGGCGCTCCTCGGTCGCCGCCGGGGCCGCGACGGGCGCGTCCTGCGGCTCGCTGGGGGGCTGCGCCGGGGGCGGCGCGGCGGGCTGGCTCATCGGCCCTCCTCCTCGGGCTGCGCGGCCTGCGTGGGCTGCGCGGCCTGCGTGGGCGGCGCCGTGTCGAGCGCGCCGAGCGTCGTGTGGTGGGCCGCGGTCTGCGCCACGGCCTCGTCGAGGGGGACGCCGGCCATCATCAGCCCGAGAACGTCCCGGTCGGTGCCGCCGGGCACGACCCCGACCACGCGGCCCCGGTACATGACGGCGATGCGGTCGGCCAGCGCGACGACCTCGTCGAGCTCGGTGGAGACGATGACGACGGCGGTGCCGTTGTCCCGCTCACGCACGATCCGCTGGTGCACGAACTCGATCGAGCCGACGTCCAGGCCACGCGTGGGCTGCGAAGCGACGAGCAGGCGCAGCGGCCGGGACATCTCGCGGGCGAGGACCACCTTCTGCTGGTTGCCGCCCGACAGGGTGCCCGCGTGCGCGTCGACCGACGAGGTGCGCACGTCGAACTCGACGACGCGCTGCTCGGCGTTGCGGCGCAGCCGGCCCCGGTCGATCGCCCCGCGCCGCGAGTAGGGCGGCGCGTCGACGAGGTCGAGGACCAGGTTCTCCTGGATCGAGAAGTCCGCGATGACGCCGTCGGTGCTGCGGTCCTCGGGCACGAAGCCCAGGCCCGCCCGCAGCCGGTCGCGCACCGACAGCCCGGTGAGGTCGGTGCCGTCCAGGTGCAGCGACCCGGCGGTGGGGTGGACCAGGCCGAGCACCGCCTGCGCGAGCTCCGTCTGCCCGTTGCCCTGGACGCCGGCGACGGCGACGATCTCGCCCGCGCGCACGTCGAGGTCCACACCGTCGACGACGGCGGTGCCCACGGCGTCGCGCACCGTGAGGCTCTCGACGCGCAGCACGACGTCGCCCGGCTCGGCCGGCGTCCGCTCGACCCCGAGGGAGACGGCGCGGCCGACCATGAGGGACGCGAGCTCCGTCTCGGGCGCCGTGGGCTCGGCGGTGCCGACGACCTTGCCGCGCCGGATCACGGTGATGCGGTCGGCGACCGCCCGGACCTCGCGCAGCTTGTGCGTGATGAACAGGATCGACGTGCCGGCGTCGCGCAGCTGGCGCATGATCTCGATGAGCTCGTCGGTCTCCTGCGGCGTGAGCACCGCGGTCGGCTCGTCGAGGATGAGGATCTTCGCGTCCCGCGACAGGGCCTTGATGATCTCCACGCGCTGCTGCACGCCGACCGGCAGGTCCTCCACCATCGCGTCCGGGTCCACGTGGAAGCCGAAGCGGGCCGCGACGTCCGCGACCTGGCGGCGCGCCTCGCCGAGGCTGAGGAGCCCTGCGCCGGCCGTCGGCTCGTGCCCCAGCGCGACGTTCTCCGCGACGGTGAACACCGGCACGAGCATGAAGTGCTGGTGCACCATGCCGATGCCGGCGGCCATCGCCGCGCCCGGTCCGTCGAACGTGACCGGCTCGCCGTCGAGCAGGACCTCGCCCGCGTCGGGCTGGTACAACCCGTACAGCACGTTCATCAGGGTGCTCTTGCCGGCACCGTTCTCGCCCAGCAGGGCGTGGATCTGACCGGGCTCCACGACCAGGTCGATCGCGTCGTTCGCGGTGAACGAGCCGAACCTCTTCGTGATCCCGCGCAGCTCGAGCCTCATGTGCCCGCTTCCCATCCGTCGTCCGCCTCGACCCGCGTGCGTCGTCGCACGTCAGCAGCCGTCTGTCGCCGGTACCTCGTCGACCGTACAACGCCGGCGGCGCGTGCAGGTCCGTGGCGCGCGACGGCCCGGGTGGCGGACCACCCGGGCCGTCGTGCTTGTCGTGCACCGCGCATCAGGCACGGCGAGAGGTGCCTCGCGCCTCACGGCGCGCGGCGTGCGTCACGGAGCGTTCGGGGACTCCACCACGAGCTCGCCGGAGACGATCTGCTCCTGCAGCTCGGTGATGCGGTCCTTGACCTCGGCAGGAACGGCGTCCTCGAAGTCGTGGAACGGCGCGAGGCCCACACCCTCGTTCTCCAGCGTGCCGACGTACGGCTCGTTCGAGAAGTCACCCTCGGACGCCTGCTGGATGGAGTCGTAGACGGCCTGGCCGATCTCCTTCATCACCGACGTGAGGACGATCGGGCCGTACTCGGTCGACTCGAAGCCGTCCGAGTCGACCCAGATGACCTTGGCGCCGGGCTTGCCCTCGACGGCGGCGGCGGCACCGAGGCCGACCGGGCCGGCGACCGGCATGATGATGTCCGCGCCCTGGTCCAGGAAGCCCTGGGCGATGTTCTGGCCGTTGGACTGCGTCTCGAAGTCGCCGGAGAACTGGCCCTCCTGCTTGGCCTTGTCCCAGCCGAGCACCTGGACGTTCTCGCCCGAGTCCTCGTTCCACTGGGCGACGCCGTCGACGAAGCCGTCCATGAAGATCTGCACGGACGGGATCGGCAGGCCGCCGAAGGTGCCGACGATGCCGGTCTCGGTCGTCGCGCCCGCCACGTAGCCGGCGAGGAACGCGGCCTCGGCCGTGTTGAACAGCAGCGGCTTGGCGTTGTCGAGCTCGATGGTGTTGAACTCGTCGTCCGAGAACGAGGAGTCGATGAGGCCGAACTCGATGTCCGTGTTGGCCTCGGCGGCCGCCTGGATCGCGGGCTCGAGCAGGAAGCCGACACCGATGATGTAGGTGCAGCCGTCCTGGATCAGCGAGTCGATGTTGGGTCCGTAGTCGGAGTCCGCGGTGGACTCGACCGCGTTGACCTCGACGCCCAGCTCCTTCTCGGCGAGCTTGAGGCCCTCGTAGCCGGACTGGTTGAACGACTGGTCGTCCCAGCCGCCCTGGTCCGAGACCATGCAGGCCTTGAAGTCGGAGTCACCGGCGGAGCCGGCACCTGCCGTGGGCTCGGTCTCCTCGGGGGCACTGCCGCAGGCTGCGAGGGCGAGGGCGACAGCCCCGCCGAGCGCGGCTGCTCGCATGATCTTCTTCACGCCGTTGTCTCCATGTTCTCGAGGTCACGCCGTCCCGCGTGGGAGCGGCATCGGGCGGGTACACCGACCGTGCCGCTGACGGCGGGATCACGGTCGACCCTAGACACCCCTGCGTCACGGCCACGTTACCGACGGGTATCCACGCAGGTTCCGTGATGAATTCGCAACCTGGTCCCGCACCTCGGGAGCGGCGTCCGAGGTGCGAGACGGACGATTCAGACGCGCGCGCGCCGACCGGCCAGGTAGGCGGTCCGCGCGAGCAGCAGCGCACCCGCCTCGATCGCGCGCTCGTCGACCCGCAGGTCGCCCTGGTGGATGTCGTACGTGCGGCCGTCGGGCGTACGGGTGCCCAGACGGGCCATCGCTCCCGGCACCTTCGTGAGGTACCAGGCGAAGTCCTCGCCGCCGAGCGACTGCTCGGTCAGACGCACGGCGTCCGGGCCGAGGACGTCGCGCGCCGCCTCCTCCAGGACCCCGGTGCTCTCCGCACGGTTCTCGACCGGCGGGACGCCCCGCTGGTGCTTGACCTCGACCTCGACGCCCAGCGGGTGCACGACGTCCGCGACGGCCTGCTCGAACACGGCCGACGCGCGCTCCCACGCCCGCACGTCCAGGCAGCGCAGCGTGCCCATGACGGTGCCGGTGGCCGGGATCGCGTTGTGCACCGTCCCGGCGTGGACGGCCCCCCACGTGAGGTTGACGCCCGAGCGGGGGTCGAGCCGCCGGCCCAGCACCGCGGGGACCTGCGTGATGACCTGGCCGAGCGCGAACACGACGTCGCCGGTCAGGTGCGGGCGGGACGTGTGCCCGCCGCCGCCGGTGACGGTGACCGTCACCTCGTCCGACGCCGACGTGATGGGTCCGATGCGCGTGCCGACCAGGCCCACGTCGAGCTTGGGGTCGCAGTGCACCGAGAAGATCTCGCCGACGCCGTCCAGCCCGCCCTCGTTGATGACGTCGATGGACCCGCCGGGCTGCACCTCCTCCGCCGGCTGGAAGACGAGCCGTACGCCCACGTCCAGCAGGCCGTCCGCCGCCAGCCGCGCGAGCGCGAGGCCCGCACCCAGCACCACGGTCGTGTGCACGTCGTGCCCGCAGGCGTGCACGACCCCGCGGTGGGTGGACGCCCACGGCAGGCCGCACGTGTCCGGCACGGGCAGCCCGTCGAGGTCCGCGCGCAGCGCCACGCGCCGCACGCCCGCCTCGGCGACCGTCGGGCCGATGTCGCACCACAGGCCCGTGCCCGTCAGCAGGTGCGGCGTCAGGCCCGCCGCGCGCAGGCGCTCCGCGACGACGCGGGTCGTGCGCTCCTCGGTGCGTGCCAGCTCGGGGTGCGCGTGCAGGTCGCGACGGAAGGTGACGAGCTCGGTGCGGAGCCCGTCGAGGGTCGCCGCGAGCGCACGCGCCACCGGGTTCGCGGGCTCCGGCGCGAGGGTGCGCAGCGGGGGCACGTCCTGCGCGCTCAGGGGCACGGACAGCTGGTCGGAGGCGGGGACGGGCATCCCCCGAGGGTATCGCCGCAGCCCGCGGACGCCCGACGGCGTCCACAGCCACCGCGGACGACGCCCACCGGTGCGGTCAGAGCAGGTCGTCGCGCCCGCGCTCGCGCCACGCGTCGACGGCCTGCTTGACCTGCTGCGCGTGCGCGCGCGTCGTGACGAGCAGGGCGTCCGGGGTGTCGACCACGACCGCGTCGGGCACGCCGACGACGCTCACGGTGCGCCCGCCGGTCGCCACCACCGCGCCGTCGGCGTCGATCCGCAGCACGAGGCCCGCGTCCCCGAGCGTCGCGGCGGCGCCGGCCTCGCCGGCCAGGAGCGCGCCGAGCGACGCGAAGTCGCCGATGTCGTCCCAGCCGAACGTGCCGGGGACCACCGCGACACCTCCGGCCGCCGCGACCGGCTCGGCGATCGCGTGGTCGATGGCGATCTTCGTCAGCCCCGGCCACGTGTCGGCCAGGCGCGCGTCGCGGTCGGGGGTGTCCCACGCGGCCGCGATGCGGCGCAGACCGTCGTGCAGCGCGGGCAGCTGCTGCGCGAGGTGGTCGAGCAGCACACCGGCCTGCACCACGAACATCCCGGCGTTCCAGCTGTACTCGCCCGTGGCGAGGTACTCGGCGGCGGTCTGCGCGTCGGGCTTCTCGGTGAAGCCGACGGCCCGCAGCGCGTGCGGCGCGCCCGGCGCACCGAGCGGGTCGCCGCCGCGCACGTACCCGAAGGCCGTGGACGGCTCGGTCGCGCGGATGCCGACGGTGACGACGGCGCCCGTGCGCGCCGCGGCGACGGCCTCGCGCACCGTGGCCCCGAACTCGGGCAGGCCGGTGATGACGTGGTCGGCGGCGAACGAGCCGAGCACGACGTCCGGTCCGTGCCGCTCGGCCAGGACGGCCGCGGCCAGCCCGATCGCGGCCATCGAGTCGCGCGGGCTCGGCTCCGCCAGCACGTGCTCGGGACCGAGCTCGGGCAGCTGGCGCGCCACCGCCTCGGCGTGCCGGGTCCCGGTGACCACCAGAACGTGCCCGGGGCCCGTCAGCGGCAGCAGCCGGTCGACCGTGCCCTGCAGCAGCGTGCGGCCGCTGCCCGTCAGGTCGAGCAGGAACTTGGGGTGCCCGGCACGCGACAGCGGCCACAGGCGGGTCCCGGCGCCCCCGGCGGGGACGACGGCATGGAAGTCGGCGATCGGCGCGTCCGGCATGGGCACACCGTAGCGGCCGGCCCGGCGTGCGCGGGCCCGCGTCGGCACCGGTCCGTCCGGACGCCCGTCGGCCCGGGACGGAGGTCCCGGAACCCCCCGCAGCCCTGTGGGGTTGGTCACAATGGACCGTTCCAGGATTCCCCGGGCCGCCGCCGTGGGCCAACCGGGTGGACCGGGTCATTACAGTGAGAGGACGTCAAGGACAACGCCGTCCGCACGCGAACTCGCCTCAGGAGGCCCCCTACCGTGTCCTCAGCGCCCACCGCGCCACCGCGGCCGGCCGGAACGCTCTACCGCGGGCGCGAAGGCATGTGGTCCTGGGTCGCGCACCGCATCACCGGTTTCGCGATCTTCTTCTTCCTGCTCGTCCACGTCCTCGACACCGCGCTCGTGCGCGTGTCGCCCGAGGCGTACAACGACGTCATCGGCACGTACAAGAACCCGGTCATGGGTCTGGGCGAGGCCGGCCTCGTGCTGGCGATCCTGTTCCACGCCTTCAACGGCATCCGGCTGATCCTCGTGGACTTCTGGGCCAAGGGCCCGAAGTACCAGCGTCAGATGCTGTGGGTCGTCGTCGCCCTGGTCGTCGTGGCGATGGCGGGCTTCCTGCCGCGTCACCTGATGAACGTCTTCGGGGGCCACTGATGAGCACCATCGCCGATCCCAAGGCACCGCGGGCGTCGCGCCCCGGCCCGACGCGGCGCAGCACGCGCGGCAACTTCGAGCTGTACGGCTGGGTGTTCATGCGCGCGTCGGGCGTCCTGCTCGTGGTGCTGATCTTCGGTCACCTGTTCGTCAACCTCATCGCGGGTGAGGGCATCAGCGCGATCGACTTCGGCTTCGTCGCCGGCAAGTGGGCCTCGCCGTTCTGGCAGGTCTGGGACCTGCTCATGCTGTGGCTCGCGATGCTGCACGGCACCAACGGCATCCGCACGATCATCAACGACTACGCGGAGAAGGACGGCACCCGCATGGTGCTGAAGCTCGCGCTGTACGCCGCCACGGTCGTCGTGATCGTCCTCGGCACGCTCGTGATCTTCACGTTCGACCCGTGCCCGCCGAACAGCCCGGCCGACCTCCTGCCGTCGTTCTGCACGGCCTGACCCACGCCACACCCCAGCAAGGAAGGCTCACCAGCCGATGCAGACCCACCAGTACGACGTCGTCATCGTCGGCGCGGGCGGCGCCGGGATGCGCGCGGCGCTCGAGTCCTCGACGCGCGTGCGCACGGCCGTCATCTCCAAGCTCTACCCCACGCGGTCCCACACGGGTGCGGCGCAGGGCGGCATGTGCGCCGCACTGGCCAACGTCGAGGAGGACAACTGGGAGTGGCACACGTTCGACACCGTCAAGGGCGGTGACTACCTGGTCGACCAGGACGCCGCCGAGGTCATGGCCAAGGAGGCCATCGACGCGGTGCTCGACCTGGAGAAGATGGGTCTGCCGTTCAACCGCACGCCCGAGGGGCGCATCGACCAGCGCCGCTTCGGCGGGCACACGCGCAACCACGGCGAGGCGGCCGTCCGCCGGTCCTGCTACGCCGCGGACCGCACGGGCCACATGATCCTGCAGACGCTCTACCAGCAGTGCGTGAAGAACGACGTGGAGTTCTTCAACGAGTTCTACGTCCTCGACCTGCTCGTGGACCACGACCTCGCCACGGGCGACGTGCCCGAGGGCGAGGAGGTCAACGTCTCGGGCGTCGTCGCGTACGAGCTGGCCACCGGCGAGATCCACGTCTTCCAGGCCAAGGCCGTCGTGTTCGCGACGGGCGGCGCCGGCAAGATCTACAAGACGACGTCGAACGCCCACACCCTGACCGGTGACGGCATGGCGCTGGCGTACCGCCGCGGCATCCCGCTGGAGGACATGGAGTTCTTCCAGTTCCACCCGACCGGCCTGGCGGGCCTCGGCATCCTGCTCTCGGAGGCCGCGCGCGGCGAGGGCGGGATCCTGCGCAACGGCGACGGCGAGCGCTTCATGGAGCGCTACGCGCCGACCATCAAGGACCTCGCACCGCGCGACATCGTCGCCCGGTCGATGGCGAACGAGGTCCGCGAGGGCCGCGGCGCGGGGCCGAACAAGGACTACGTGCTGCTCGACCTCACGCACCTCGAGCCCGCGCACATCGACGCGAAGCTGCCCGACATCACGGAGTTCGCGCGCACCTACCTCGGCATCGAGCCCTACACCGAGCCGGTGCCGGTCTACCCCACGGCGCACTACGCCATGGGCGGCATCCCCACGAACATCGAGGGCGAGGTGCTGCGCAACGCGACGGACGTCATCAAGGGCCTGTACGCCGCGGGCGAGGTCGCGTGCGTCTCGGTGCACGGCTCCAACCGGCTGGGCACCAACTCGCTGCTCGACATCAACGTCTTCGGCAAGCGCGCCGGCCGCTCGGCCGCCGCGTACGCCACGGCGGCGTCGTTCGTCGAGCTCCCCGCGGACCCCGCGGTGAGCGTCGAGGCGGGCCTCGAGAAGATCCGCACGCGCCCCGACGGCGAGCGGGTGGCGGACATCCGCCGCGCGCTGCAGGAAACCATGGACGCCAACGCCCAGGTCTTCCGCACGTCGGAGTCGCTCACGCAGGCGCTGGCCGACATCAAGGCGCTGCGCAAGCGCTACGAGGCCGTGTCGGTGCAGGACAAGACGAAGACCTTCAACACCGACCTGCTCGAGGCGGTCGAGCTGGGCTTCCTGCTCGACATCGCCGAGACCGTCGTCGTGGGCGCGCTCAACCGCGAGGAGTCGCGCGGCGGCCACTTCCGCGAGGACTTCCCGGACCGCGACGACGCCCGCTTCATGCAGCACACGATGGCGTACCGCCGCCCCGTGGCCGAGGGTGCGGCCGGCACCGTCTCGGGTGACGGCGCGTTCGCCAGGGCCGAGACGTTCGACGGCTACCAGGTGGTCCTCGGGGCCAAGCCCGTCACCGTCACCCGCTACCAGCCGATGGAGCGCAAGTACTGATGACCACCACCGTGGACGCCCCCGCCACCGAGGTCGGCGCCGTGCCGTCCTTCCAGGTCACGCTGAAGATCCGCCGGTTCCTGCCGGCGGACGAGGACATGCCGACGTTCGGCGCGGACTTCGTCGCCGAGCCGCGCTGGGACGAGTTCACGGTCGACGTGCACGGCACCGACCGCGTCCTCGACGCCCTGCACAAGATCAAGTGGGAGCACGACGGCTCGCTGACGTTCCGCCGGTCGTGCGCGCACGGCATCTGCGGGTCCGACGCGATGCGGATCAACGGCCGCAACCGGCTCGCGTGCAAGACGCTGCTCAAGGACCTCGACCCGTCCAAGCCGATCGTCGTCGAGCCCATCAAGGGCCTGCCGGTCGTCAAGGACCTCGTCGTGGACATGGAGCCGTTCTTCGCGTCCTACCGCGAGATCATGCCGTTCCTCATCACCACCGGCACCGAGCCGACGAAGGAGCGCCTGCAGTCGCCCGAGCAGCGCGAGCGCTTCGACGACACGACCAAGTGCATCCTGTGCGCCGCGTGCACGTCGTCGTGCCCCGTCTTCTGGACCGACGGCCAGTACTTCGGGCCCGCCGCGATCGTCAACGCGCACCGGTTCATCTTCGACAGCCGCGACGAGGGAGGCACGCAGCGCCTCGAGATCCTCAACGACAAGGAGGGCGTCTGGCGCTGCCGGACGACCTTCAACTGCACCGAGGCGTGCCCGCGCGGCATCGAGGTGACGAAGGCGATCCAGGAGGTGAAGCGCGCGATGATCACGCGCGCCTTCTGAGCGGTCCCCGGCCCGCGGCGGTGCCGCGGTACGTCGAGCCGGACGGCGACACCCCCGAGGTGCGGCTGCCGGGCGGCAACGTCGGGGGCGCCGTCCGCGTGGGTGCGACGGTGCGTCGCCCGGCCGGTCCCTGGACGCCGGCGGTCCACGCCCTCCTCACGCACGTCCGCGCCCGCGGTCTGGACGGCGTCCCGGCGCCGCACGGGCTCGACGCGCACGGGCGCGAGGTCCTCGAGCACCTGCCCGGCGTGCCCGTCGACCTCGCCGAGGTGACCGACGCGCGGCTCGCGTCGGCCGCGGCGTGGCTCGCCCGGTACCACGCGGCGGTCGCGGACCTGCGGCCCGGGCGCGCGCGCTGGCGCTTCCTGGAGCGCGACCTGGCACCCGGCGAGATCGTGTGCCACAACGACGCGACGCTGTACAACATGCTCGTCGCCGAGCCCGGGTCGGACGAGATCGTCGGCGTGCTGGACTGGGACGTCGCCGGTCCCGGCCGGCCGCTCGACGACGTCGCGATGCTCGCCTGGAGCGGCGTCCCGTTCTACCTCGACCTCGGACCGGTGGAAGGTGCGCGCCGCCTCCGGGTCCTCGTCGAGGCGTACGGCCGGCAGGCGGCCGCGCTCGGCGTGCCCGCCCCGTCCGCGCCCGACGTCGCGCACCACGTCGTGGCCCGCATGACCGCCGCGACGGACACCATCGCCGCCGGCCAGGCGGCGGGCGACGAGGGCATGCGCAACCTGCTGCAGGTCGGCGAGCCGGCCCGCACCCGGGCGCAGCTGCGCGACCACGTCGAGCGCCTGCCCGCGCTGCTCGCCGCGCTCTCCCCCGCCGGCTGAGCGGCGGTCACACCGCCTCGGCCGCCGCGGGGTGGACCGCCGGCGGGTCGGCGGTCCAGGCCGCCGCCAGCAGCACAATGCGCGCGATGAGGTTGATCCACAGCAGCAGCACGCCGACGACCGCGAACGACGCCAGCACGGGGTCGCTGCCCACCGAGCCGGCGACCACCGACGTGCCGAGCGTCCGCACGACCCCGAGCCCCGCGGCGGCGATCGCCGCACCGCCCAGCAGGTCACGGCGCGGCGGTGCCTGGCCCGCCAGGAACCGGACGAGCATGACGAACACGGCCGCGTCGACGACGAACGCCACCAGGACGCCCGCGACCCGGAGCACGACCGCGGAACCGTCCGACCAGCCCACGGTGTCCAGGAGCCAGCCGGCCGCGGCCGTCACGGTGATCCCCAGGACGGCCGAGACGAGCACGGCCGCGGCGATCCCGACGAAGGTGCCGAGCTCGCGCAGCTTGCCCAGGACGACGTTGTCCGCGTCGTGCGCACCGAACATCGCACGCAGCGCGGTGCGCAGCGCGGCCGTCACCCGGATCGCGGTGACGAGGAGCACGACGACCGCGACGACGCCGGCGATCCCCACCCCGGGGCTCAGGACGAGCTGGTCCGGCTCGATGAGGCCGCCGTCGGAGCCGGTCGCGACGAGGCCGGGCAGCGCCTCGTCGATCGAGCGCAGGACGGTCTCACGCAGGCCCGCGTTGTCGCCCAGCACCGCCATGAAGGCGGTGTAGCCGATCGTCAGGCCGGCGAACACCGAGAAGAGCGCGGTGTAGGCGAGCCCGCCCGTGAGCAGACCACCGCCCGCCTGCCCGAACCGGGCGTTGGCGCGCGCGGCACGGGTCCCCTGCCACCAGGCCAGGAGCGCCCTGCCGCGTTCGACGAGCCCGCCGAGCCCGGGCTTCCACCGGCGCGCGGCCACGGGGTCCGGGGCCAGCTGTGCCGCGTGCACGTGCGCCGCACCCGCCCCCGCGGGCGGCGCGACGACGGTGTGCTCGGGCGGGTCGGTGCGTCGTGCCATGGGGTGACGCTACGGGCGGACCCCCGCCGCGGCATCCGCGACCGCGCCCACCGCACCGAGCACGAAACGTCGCGCCGGACGCCAGGCCGTGCCGTCGTGCACGAACCGGTGGACGTGCGTGACGTCGAACCCGGCCACGTACGACGCCATGTCGGCCTGCGCGAGGTCCAGCGCCGCGTCGTCGAGGTCGTGCGCGACGGTGACGTGCGGGTGGAACGGGAAGTGCGACTCGACCTCCAGGGGGCCGGAGCGCACCGCCGACTCCAGCGCGGCGCACTGCTCGGCGCCCTCGGCGAGCGTCACGAAGACGACCGGCGAGACGGGGCGGAACGTGTCCGTCCCGCGCAGCTCGACGTGGAAGGGACGGTGACCGGCGACCGTGCGGGCGAGGTGCGCGTCGAGCTCCTCGAGCCGGTCCTCGGCGACGGGCGTCGGACCGATGAGCGTCACGTGCGGCACGATGTGGCGCGCCTCGGGGTCCCCCAGGCGCACCCGCGCGTCGTGCAGCTGACCGCAGAAGGGTTCGGGGACCGCGATCGCGACCCCGACGACCGTCTCGCCGTCACCCGCCCGGGGAAGCCTCACGCCCGACGCCGCGGGAGCAGCCCCGAGCGGTCGTAGACGCGCTCGAGCGTGGGGGTCGCGAGCTCGCGCGCGCGTGCCGCGCCCGCCGCGAGCACGTCGTCGAGCGCCGAGGGGTCCGACAGGTAGTGCTGCACGCGCTCCTGGAAGGGCGTGAGGAAGTCGACGACGACGTCGGCGAGGTCCTTCTTGAGGTCCCCGTAGCCCTTGCCCTCGTAGTCGGCCTCGAGGCTCGCCACGGTCCGGCCCGACAGCGCCGAGAAGATCGTCAGCAGGTTCGAGACGCCCGGCTTGGCGACGGGGTCGTAGCGGATCTCGCGCTCGGCGTCCGTGACGGCCGACCGGATCCGCTTGGCGACCACCTTGGGGTCGTCGAGCAGCTCGATCAGCCCGTTGGGGCTCTCGGCGGACTTGCTCATCTTCGACGTCGGGTCCTGCAGGTCGTAGATCTTCGCCGTCGCGGACACGATGTACGGCTCCGGGACGACGACCGTGCCCTTCCCGAAGCGCGCGTTCATCCGCTGCGCGAGGTCCCGCGTGAGCTCGAGGTGCTGACGCTGGTCCTCGCCGACGGGCACCAGCGCGGTGTCGTACAGCAGGATGTCGGCCGCCATGAGCACCGGGTAGGTGAACAGCCCGACGGTCGTCCCCTCCGACCCCTGCCGGGCGGACTTGTCCTTGAACTGCGTCATGCGGCCGGCCTCGCCGAACCCGGTGTGGCAGGACAGGATCCACGCGAGCTCGGCGTGCTCGGGGACGTGCGACTGCACGAACAGCGTCGACCGCTGCGGGTCCACGCCGGCCGCGAGGTACTGCGCGGCCGTGCGCCGGGTGCGCTCGCGCAGCACCTGCGGGTCCGGTCCCACGGTCAGCGCGTGCAGGTCGACGACGCAGTAGATCGCGTCGTGCGTCTCCTGGAGCGCGACCCACTGGGTCAGCGCACCCAGGTAGTTGCCGAGCTGGAGCGAGTCCGACGTCGGCTGCATGCCCGAGAAGATGCGCCCGCCCGCGGTCGAGGGCGTGGGGGGCTGCGTCGTGGACAGCACCTGGGTCATTGCGCGGGCCTCCTGGGGTGGTCGGCCATCGGCCGGGTGTCGTGCGGGATCGTACGGCGGAAACGAGCGCGGTGCGCTCAGGTCGCCTCGTCGTCGAACGGTGCGGGCCCCCCGGCGGCCGCGGGCACGGGCGCGTCGACGAAAGCGGCGGTCGTCGCGGCCGCAGCCGCGGGGGCCGTCCTGCCGGGCCGCGGCACCGCCGGACGCGACGGCGTGCGCGCCGGCGGGTCGTCGAGCAGCGCGTCACGCACGATGCGGCGCGGGTCGTAGCGACGGGGGTCCAGCGCGGCCCAGTCGACGTCCGGGTCACCGAGCTCGGCACCGACGCGCTCCCGGGTGTCGCGGGCCAGGTCGCGCAGCCGCCGCACCCACCCGGCCAGCTGCTCGGCGTAGGCCGGCAGCCGCTCCGGGCCGATCACCACGGCGGCGACGACGAGCAGCACGAGCAGCTCTCCACCGTTGATCCCGAACACCCGATCAGGTTACCGCGACAGCGCGCACCGGCCCGGCGGTCAGCCCGAGGAGGGACGCCCCTCGGCGAGCCGCACGCGCACGTCGCGCTCCTCGTCACCGGTCCGCACGCGCAGCACGACGGTGTCGCCGACCTCACGCGCGCGGATGGCCACGATCAGCTCCTCCGACGCCGTCACCGGCCGGCCGTCGATCGCGAGGATCACGTCACCGAGCCGGATGCCCGCGCGGTCGGCCGGGCCGTCCGTGCTGACCGCCTGGGCGTCCGGGGGGTTCTCCTCGTACACGCGCACGCCCTCACCGGAGTACGAGGGGTCCAGCAGGACGCCGATCACCGGGTACGTCGCCTTCCCCGTCTCGATGAGCTGCTCCGCGGTGCGTCGCGCCTGGTTCGACGGGATGGCGAAGCCGAGGCCGATGCTCCCGACCCCCGTCAGCCGCCCCGGCAGCTGAGCGATCGCGGAGTTGATGCCCACGACCTCGCCCCGGGCGTTGACGAGCGGCCCGCCCGAGTTGCCGGGGTTGATCGCGGCGTCGGTCTGGATGGCGTTGATGTACGCCGTGCCGTCGTCGTCGCCGCCCGCCACGACGGGCCGGTTGAGCGCGCTGATGATGCCCGTGGTCACGGTGCCGACCAGGCCCAGCGGGGCGCCGATGGCCACGACGGGGTCCCCGACGACGACCTCGTCGGAGTCGCCGAGGGCGAGCGGCGTCAGCCCGGTCGCGTCGACCTTGACGACGGCCAGGTCGTAGTCCGCGGTCGCACCGACCACGGTGCCCGGCAGCTCGGCGCCGTCGGCGAACTGCACCACGAGCGTGCCGCCGGCGGCACCGGCGACGACGTGGTTGTTGGTGAGCACGTACCCGTCCTGGCGCAGCACGAAGCCCGAGCCCGACGAGGCCCCGTCGGCGGTCGTCACCTCGAGCGACACGACGCTCGGCAGGACGCCCGCGGCGATGCCCGCGATCGACCCGGGTGCCCGGTCGACCTGGGCGGCCGGGGCCGGCACGGACGGCAGGCCCGCGTCGGCGCGGCGCCCGTCGTCGGGCACGACGCGGTCCCCCAGCAGGCCGCCGAGGAAGCCCGCGGCCACCGACAGCACGACGAGCGGTGCGACCCAGGCGACCGACATCGTGCGTCGACGGCGACGCCGTGCGGGCTGCGTCGCGTGCGCGGGAGCCGCCGGCGCGGGACCGGCGGCGTGCGGGACCGCCGCCGCCTCACGCTGCTCGGGGCTCGGCGGTGGTGTGCCGGGCCGCGCGAACGGCGTCGGCTGCGGCGCGTGGAGCGTGGACGTCGGCACGGAGGACGTGGGCGCGGACGGCGCGGGTGCCGGAGCCGTCGGTCCGGCCAGCGGTGCGGGGCCGGGCGGCGGGGCGTCCTCGACCCGCGCGCGCCGGTACGACGACGGGGCCGCGAACAGCGCCACCGGGGCGGGCACGGGGGCCGGGGCGGGCACGGGGGCCGGGACGGGCACGGGGGCCGGGACGGGCACGGGGGCCGGGCCAGCCGCCGGTGGGGGCACGGGTGGCGGTACCACCGGCGGGGCGACCGGCGTGCTCTCCTGCGAGGGACCGGCGGCACCCGCGCCGGTGTCGCTCACGGGCGCTCCCAGACGGCGGAGACGGTCTGCCAGCCGCGACCGATGCGACCGGTCACGGTGTCGTCGTACCCCGCCGACGGGAAGGCCGCGACGAGCGCGTCGATCTCCCCCTCGTCCTGCGAGGCGACGACCTGCACGACGGTCGACCCCGACTGCCAGGCCACCTGCCAGGGCTCGACGGACAGCACGTGCACCTCGCGTCCCCCGACCTCGCGGACCGGCGCCCCTGCGAGCGCGTCGGTGTCCAGGCGGCCCTGCTGCTCGGTGACGACGTACGCGCCGCTGGGGCCCGTGACGTCGACCTCGAGGACGCGCGGACCGGTCTCGGACCAGCTGATCGAGCCGACGTGCCACCCCTGCGGCAGGGTGCCCGGGAAGGTCCACCCCTGCCCGCGCAGCCACGCGACCGTCGCGTCGTCCGCCGGCACGCCGTCGGACGCGGGGGCCGACGTGTGCGCGAGCAGGCCGAGCACAGCGGCCGGGTGGCTCGACGGCGTCACCACCGGCCGCTCGCCCAGCAGGAAGAGGCCCGCGGCGACGGCGCCCAGCCCTGCCATGGACCCGACGACGAGGCGTACGGGTGTCCGCCGGCCCAGCACGTCGCCGCGCAGCGCGTGCGTCGCCGCGAACGGCAGCGCCGCACCGCCGGCCACGGCGAACGGGTCGCGCTGCGCAGGCCCCTGCGGCACGGGGGGCCGGGCCTGCGCCGACATCGACAGCAGGCGCGCGGTCAGGTCCTCGGGCGGCTGCACCGGCTCGGCGCCGGCGAGCGCGCGCCGCGCGGCACGGGCCGCGGCGAGCTCGCGCGCGCACGAGCCGCAGGTGGCGACGTGCGCGAGCGCGCGCTCGGTCGCCGGGGGGTCGAGCTGCCCGTCGACGAGCGCGCTGATGCGGGAGCCGAGGTGCATCATCCGGTCACCTCCGCCGTGTCGGGGGCGAGCTCGTCCGCTGTGGCGCCCGCGGTGGTGCCGGGCGGCCGCCGGTGCTCGAGCGCGATCCGCAGCCGGGCCCGCGCACGGTGGATGCGCGAGCGCACGGTGCCGAGCTTGATGCCGAGCGTGACCGCGATCTCCTCGTAGGACAGACCCTCGATGTCGCACAGCACGACGGCCGCCCGGTACTCGGGCGGCAGCTCGTCGAGCGCGCGCTGCACGTCGTGGTCGAGGTTCGCCACCTCGAACGCGCGCTCGGGCGTCGCGAGGAGGTCGGGCGACGACCACCGGTCGGTGTCGTCCCCGATGGGCTCGATGCGCACGCGCTGGCGACGGCGTGCCTGGTCGAGGAAGAGGTTGGTCGTGATGCGGTGGAGCCAGCCCTCGAACGTGCCGGGGCTGTAGGTGTGCAGCGACCGGAACACGCGGACGAACGTCTCCTGCGTGAGGTCCTCGGCGTCGTGCCGGTTGCCGGTCAGCCGGTAGGCGAGGCGGTACACACGCCCGGAGTGCTCACGGACGATCTCCTCCCACGACGGGGCCTGCCACTCGGCGGGCTGGACGCTCATCAGATGGGGTTCTCCTCGATCGGCTCGCGGGACGTCATTCTCCCAGGTCGAGGCCGCAGGCTCGACCCCTGTTCGTCGTGGGCGGAACCGGCCGGGCACGCGTGGCCCGTCCCCGGCGCCGTGGGGCGCGGCGCGCCGGGCGGCGGGGTGCGCGGGACTACGCTGGCGCCGAGGCGAGCCCGTCGGGGGCGCGCGCGACGAGGAGGCCGACATCTCCACCGACAAGGCGCAGAGCTGGGTGTACTGCGAGGAGTTCCTCGACGAGGACGACGTGGTCCTGCGGGCGCGCGAGCGGGCGTCCCACCTCGGCTGCACCCCGGTGCTGCCCGGCGCGGGCGCCGCGCTGCGCGTGCTCGCCGCCGCGGCGCAGGCCCGCGCGGTCGTCGAGGTCGGCACGGGCGCCGGGGTCGGCTCGCTGTACCTCCTGCGCGGCATGCCGGCGGACGGTGTCCTGACGACGATCGACCTCGAGCTCGAGCACCAGCGCGCCGCGAAGGAGGCGTTCGCCGAGGAGGGCGTGCGCAGCACCCGCACGCGCGCGATCTCGGGACGGGCGATGGACGTGCTCCCCCGGCTCACCGACGGCGGCTACGACATGGTGGTCGTCGACGCCGACGTCGAGAACTACCCGGCCTACGTCGAGCAGGCGGTGCGCCTGCTGCGCCCCGGCGGCGTGCTCGCGGTCGACGACGCGCTGTGGCACGACCGTGTCGCCGACCCGGCCCGGCGCGACGAGGCGACGACGACCGTGCGGGACGTCGGCCGCCACGTGCGCGGCGACGACCGGCTGGTGCCCGCGCTCCTGCCCGTCGGCGAGGGTCTGCTGGTGGCCGTCCGCCGCTGAGGCACCAGCGGCGGCGTACCCGGTCCGCCGGGTCCGCCGCCGTCGCCCGGTCCGGGCGACCTCAGTCCAGCGTGCTCAGGTACTCCAGCAGCAGCCGGGCGCCGTAGCCCGTGGCGCCCTCGGTGATCTCGTGCTTGTCGGACGTCGAGCGGCCCGTGCCGGCGATGTCGAGGTGGGCCCACGTCCGCTCACCCACGAACCGGCGCAGGAAGAGCGCGGCCGTGATCGACCCGCCCCCGATCCTGCGGTCCTCGGGCACGTGCCGCAGGTCGGCGACCGACGAGCGGACCGCCTCCTCGTAGTCGGCGACGAGCGGCATGTGCCACACCAGCTCGCCCGTGCGGTCGCCCGCGGCGGTGAGCGCCGCGACCAGCGCGTCGTCCGTCCCGTAGAGCGCGGCGTGCTGCCGGCCCAGTCCGAGCGTGGCTGCCCCGGTGAGGGTCGCGACGTCGACGAGCACGTCGGGGTCGAGCGTCGCGTCGGCCCACGCGAGGGCGTCGGCGAGCACGAGGCGACCCTCGGCGTCGGTGTTGGCGATCTCGACGGTCGTGCCGCCGTGGATCGTGACGACGTCGCCCGGCCGGTACGACGCGGCCCCGACGTGGTTCTCGGCGAGCGGCAGCACCGCCGTGACGCGGTGCGGGACCTGCGCCCGCGCGGCGGCGAGCACGGTCGCGAGCGCGACGGCCGATCCGGCCATGTCCGTCTTCATGGGGACCATGGCCTCGCGCGGCTTGATGGACAGGCCGCCCGTGTCGTAGGTGATGCCCTTGCCGACCACCACGACGTGCCGACCGCCGCCCCCGGTCGGCGTGTACGAGACGCGCACGAGGCGCGGCGTCGACGCGGACCCCGACCCGACGGCGAGGATGCCACCGAACCCGCCCGCGGCGAGCTCGCGCGGACCGAGCACCTGCACGTCGAGCCCGGCCTTCGTCGCCAGCCGGCGGGCGCGGTCCGCCATCCACGCCGGGTCCTTGACGTGCGAGGGCGTGTTCGCGAGGTCCCGGACCAGCCAGGTCGCCTCGGCGCCGGTGCGCGCGGTCTCGACCGCGGCGGCCACGGCCGCACCGTCGCGGCCCAGCAGCACCAGCTCGGCAGCCGCCTTCGTGTCCGGCGTCGCCGTGATGCGCGGGTGGCTGTACGCGGCGAGCAGGTAGCCCTCCGTGACGGCGCGCGCGGCCTGCGCCGCACCCGCGTCGTCGTGGTGGGTCTGCGCGCCGACCGTCGCGGCCACGCGGCGCAGACCGCGGGTCGCGCGGGCGAGCGCGGCCCCCGCCCGTCGCAGCGCGGTCGGGCTCTCGTCGCCGACGCCCACCAGGACGATGCGCGGCGGCAGCCCCGCCCACGGCAGCTCGACGGACGACCCGACGGGCAGCGGCAGGTGCACGGTGAACGCCTCGCCGGCGGCGCCCGTCAGGCCGGCGCGCTCCGCCAGCTCGGACAGGTCGATGCCGTAGCGCGCAGCCGCCTGCGGCGTGCCCGACCGGGGCTGCAGCGCGTCGTCGCCCGCTCGTCCGGGCGCGACCTGGACCGCGACCGCGTCGACGGACCCGTCCGTGAGGAGCGGTGAGTCGACGACGCTCGCGCCGTGCAGGACGACGGTGGGCGGGGTGCGGGGTGCTGCCGCAGCAGCCACGCCGGTGGTGCGGGGGCTCATCCGCAGGTCGTCAGCCGACGACGGAGGTCAGGGCCTCGCCCAGCTCGGCGGCCTCGGTCGCGTTGAGCTCCACCACCAGCCGTCCGCCGCCCTCGAGCGGGACGCGCATGACGATGCCGCGGCCCTCCTTGGTCACCTCGAGCGGTCCGTCGCCGGTCCTCGGCTTCATCGCGGCCATCCGGGGCCTCTCCTTCGCGTCGCACGTGAGCGGCCGACAGTCGCCGGGCAGCCCCGACAACCTCCTGATCAGCCGGTTGTCCAGCGTCCATCCTAGTTCACCCCGCGCGACCCCTGCCCGGGTCCCGGGGGCACGAACGGGTCACGGCGGCCAGTCACCGTGGGGGTTGAACTCCCACATCTGCCGGACCCACAGGACCTGGAGCCCGAGCATGAGGACCAGCACGGCCCCGAACCAGAGGCGCCGCGCCCACGGCGGCCGGGGCACGACACCGGCTGTCACCGCGCCGAGCGGGAACGCGAGGAGCAGGAACCGGGCGAGGCTGGACCCCGGCTCGATGACGGCCAGGATGTACACGACGTACGCCGCGGACCAGGCGTGCAGCTCCGGTCCGAGCCGCCAGGCGGCGGGCACCAGCAGGACCGCCGCGACCAGGGCGAAGCCGGCCACCGTGGCGGGGGTCCCCCACTCCTGCAGCCAGAACTGCGGGACGTACGTCCACCCCGAGAACGGCACGACCTCGCGCACGCCACGCCACGCCTCCTGCGTCTGCAGGTAGCCGTCGGGGACACCCGTCACCCAGCCGCAGATCGCCGGCCACGCGACGCCGGACACGCCCGCGGCGACGGCCAGCCCCGCGAGACCTGCACCGTCGCGCGGGCCGAACGTGTCCTCGCCCCGGCGGGCACGCCACCACCGCACGCCGGCGTGCACCACGACGACCGCGGCCATCGGCAGCGCGACCGCGCGCGTGAACCCGAGGGCGACGACGACGAGCGCGGCCCACGCGTACTGCCGCCGCACGAGCAGCAGCAGCGACGCCGCGATCAGCAGGAGCGCGGCCGACTCGGTGTAGGCGACCTGCAGGACCGCTGCCGTGGGGAACGCGCAGACCAGCGCGACGGTCGCCAGCGGCAGCCCGGGCCGGGCGGCGACCGCCCGCGGCGCGCCGTGGCGCACGGTCTCGTGCACGACGAGCATCGCGGCACCGCCGAGCAGCAGCGCCACGGTGGGTGCGAGGGCGACCCAGGTGCCGCCCGTGAGCGTCATGAGGGCCCGCACGAGCATCGGGTACAGCGGGAAGAACGCCCACTGGTTCTGCTGCACGAGTCCCTGGGCGTCGCGCGGCAGCTCCGCCGGGTAGCCGCCCTCGGCGATCTGCCGGTACCAGCCGGCGTCGTAGAACAGACCGACGAACTCCTGGTACGACGGGTTGGCCCCGGTCCAGAGGTTCTCCTCCTGCACCGTCGCGGTCCAGACGAACGCGGCGGCCACGAACAGGCGCGAGGCGGCCCACACGAGCAGCACGTGCACCCACCACGGCCAGCCGCGGACGCGTTCCCACCAGGCGGCCGGGCCGGTCGCCGCGGCCGTCGCGCGGGACTCCGCAGCCCTGGCCTCGTCACCGTCCGCCGCGACCACCGCGCCGCCGGCGACCACCGCGTCACCGCCCACCGCGTCACCGTCGACGACGTCGGCGCGCGGCGTCTCGGCGCTCACACCATCCCCCGCAGCGTGCGCAGGGGTGCCCGCTCCGCGCGCAGCGCCGCGACCATGTCCAGCGTGCGCCGGGTCGCCGCGACGTCGTGCACGCGGAACACCCGCGCGCCGAGCCACGCCGCGACCGCGGTCGCCGCCAGGGTGCCCTCGAGCCGCTCCTCGGGCGGGAGGTCCAGGGTCTCCCCGACGAGGTCCTTGCGTGAGATCGCCATGAGCACAGGGTGCCCGATCTGCACGATCTTCGGGGTGTTTCTGAGCAGGTGCAGCGAGTGCCACGTCGTCTTGCCGAAGTCGAGGGTCGCGTCGACGAGAACCGAGGCGGGATCGACACCCAGCGCGACGGCGCGCGCGGCCGCGGCCGTCAGCGTGGAGACGACGTCCTCGACCACGCCGTCGAGCGGGTCGACCCCGTCGGGTGCCGGGTAGGTGACGCGGAACGGGTCGCTGCGCGGCACCGCACCGCCGGTGTGCGAGCACACGACGCCCAGCCCTCGCTCGGCGGCGACCTCGACGAGCGCGGGGTCGTGACCGGCCCACGTGTCGTTGAGCAGGTCGGCGCCGGCGTCGGCCGCGCGTCGGGCGACCCCCGAGCGCCACGTGTCGACGCTCACCAGCAGGTCGGGGTGCCGCGCGCGGACGCGCTCGACGACCGGCAGGACGCGCGCGAGCTCCTCGGCCTCGTCGACGGCGGGACCCCGCCCGGCGCGCACGCCGCCGACGTCCAGCACGTCGGCGCCCTCCGCGACGGCCCGGTCCACGGCAGCGTCGACGGTCGCGTCGTCGTGCCGGGCGGCGGCGTAGAACGAGTCGGGGGTGCGGTTGACGACGGCCATGACGACCGGGTGGTCGTCCCCGAACGTCCGCCCGCGCAGCCGCAGCGGTGCGGCGCCGGCCGGGACGCCGGGCAGGGGCCCGCTCGTCACCACCCGCCGTCCGCGAGCGCGTCGTCCGCGCGCGGCTCGTCCGGCTCGGCGGTGCGGGCGGCCCGACCGTCGTGTCGGCCCTGGTGCCCGCCGGCCGCCGCGGCCGCGCGCTGGTCGCGGGCCGCGGCGCGCGCCGCGGCCTGCTCCTGCGCCCGCAGCTCCGCGCCGCGCCGCACCACGTGCTCGACAGCCTCCTGCGGGGTCGCCACGAGCTGCAGCATGTCGATGTCGGCCGCCGCGATCATGCCGGCGGGGTGCACGGTGTCGCGGAGCCAGGTCAGCAGCCCCGACCAGTACTCGACGCCGACGAGCACGATGGGGAACCCCGTGACCTTGTGGGTCTGCACGAGCGTGAGCGCCTCGAACAGCTCGTCGAAGGTCCCGAACCCGCCGGGCAGCACGACGAATCCCTCGGAGTACTTGACGAACATCATCTTGCGCGCGAAGAAGTAGCGGAAGTTGACGCCGAGGTCGACCCACTCGTTCATGCCCTGCTCGAACGGCAGCTCGATGCCCAGCCCGACCGACAGCCCGCCGGCCTCCGCGGCCCCCCGGTTGGCGGCCTCCATGATCCCCGGGCCGCCACCGGTGATCACGGCGTACCCGGCCTCGACGAGGCCGCGCGCGACCTCCTGCGCCAGCCCGTAGTACGGGTCCTCGGGCTTGGTGCGGGCGGATCCGAACACGCTGACCGCGGGGCCGACCTCCGAGAGCGCCCCGAAGCCCTCGACGAACTCGCTCTGGATCCGCAGCACCCGCCAGGGGTCGCTGTGCAGCCACGAGGCGCCCTCGCCCTTCGAGAGCAGGCGCTGGTCCGAGGTCGTGGCGGGGATCTGGTCGCGGCGCAGCAGCACGGGGCCGCGGCGGTACTCCGGCGCCGGTGCCGAGGAGTCGTCGGTGCTCATCCCCCGAGCCTATGCGCGCGCCCGGCGCCCGGCGTCGCGCGGACGGCGGACGTCAGGCGAGGCCGAGCGGCAGGTCCTCCGGCTGGGTGCCGGTCAGCCAGGCCCGCAGCGCGCGGTGGCACAGCTCGATCTGCGCGACCGGCACGTGCTCGTCGTCCTTGTGCGCGAGCAGCGGGTCGCCGGGGCCGAAGTTGACGGCCGGGACCCCGAGCGCGCTGAACCGCGCGACGTCCGTCCACCCGTACTTGGGCGCGGCTCGCCCTCCGGTGACCGCGAGCACCGCCGCGGCGAAGTCCTGCGCCGCGGGCGCGTCGAGCCCGGGGCGGGCGCCGGGCGCGGAGTCGGTGATCTCGACGTCGTACCCGGTGAACAGCTCGCGCACGTGCGCGACGGCCTCGTCGACGTCGCGCGACGGCGCGAACCGGTAGTTGACCGTGACGACGCACGTGTCGGGGATGACGTTGGTCGCGACCCCGCCGGAGATGAGGACCGCGTTGAGGCTCTCGCGGTACGCCAGCCCCTCGACCTCGACCGTCGCCGGCTCGTAGGCCTCGAGCCGGCGCAGCACCTCGCCCGCCGCGTGCACGGCGTTGACCCCGACCCACGCCCGCGCGGAGTGCGCGGCGACGCCCCGGAGCCGCACCTCGGCGCGCAGCGTGCCGTTGCACCCGCCCTCGAGCCCGCCGTTGCTCGGCTCGCCGAGGACGGCGAAGTCCGCCGTGAGCCAGTCCGGGTGGTGCGCCGCGACGCGTCCCAGCCCGTTGAGGTCGGCGTCGACCTCCTCGTGGTCGTAGAACACCCACGTCACGTCGTGCACGGGCGCCGTGAGCGCCGCGGCCAGGTGCAGGGCGACCGCGACCCCGCCCTTCATGTCGACCGTGCCCCGGCCCCACAGCAGGTCACCCTCGAGCCGTGTGGGCAGGTTGTCGGCCACGGGCACGGTGTCGAGGTGCCCCGCGACGACCACGCGCCGCGCGCGGCCCAGGTGCGTGCGCGCGACGACCGTGTCGCCGTCGCGCAGGACCTCGAGGTGCGGGTGCGCGCGCAGCGCGGCCTCGACGGCGTCGGCCAGCCGGGTCTCGTCCCCGCTGACGGACGGGACGTCGCACAGCTGACGCGTGAGCGTCACGACGTCGGCGGACAGGTCGATCAGGTCGTCGGCAGCCACGTCTGCGACCCTACGCGCGGCGGTCGCGTCCGCGGCGGCCGCGTCCGCCCTCCGTGCACCGATAGGCTTGCTCGCCATGACCGACCGCACGGCCTGGGGCCTCGGCCTGGCCACCGTCACCGACGCGGGCACGACGCTCGACGTCTGGTACCCCGCGCCCGCCCTCGGCGCGCCGCCCGCGACGCTCGACGTCGACGACCCCGCGTCCGTCCGGCGCCACGCCGCCGACGACCTCGTCGCGTGCGAGCGCGTGGACGCGGCGCGCGGCGTCCGGGTGACGCTCGTGGCCACCGTGGCCGACCTCGACGCCCCGCTCGCGAGCACCGCCGACGCCTACCTGCGCCTGCACCTGCTGTCGCACCGCCTGGTCGCGCCGCACGAGCAGAACCTCGACGGGCTCTTCGCGGTGCTGCCCAACGTCGTGTGGACCGACCGCGGCCCGTGCGCGGTCGAGGACTTCGAGGCCACGCGCCTGCGCCTGCGCGCGGCCACGGGCACCCCGGTGACCGTGTACGGCGTCGACAAGTTCCCGCGGATGGTCGACTACGTGCTGCCGTCGGGCGTGCGTGTCGCCGACGCCGACCGCGTGCGCCTCGGGGCGCACCTGGCACCGGGCACCACGGTCATGCACGAGGGCTTCGTCAACTTCAACGCGGGCACGCTCGGGACCTCGATGGTCGAGGGCCGCATCTCGGCCGGCGTCGTCGTCGGGGACGGGTCCGACGTGGGCGGCGGCGCGTCGATCATGGGCACGCTGTCGGGCGGCGGGCGCGAGGTCGTCTCGATCGGCCGACGTTCGCTGCTCGGGGCGAACTCGGGGCTCGGCATCCCGCTCGGCGACGACTGCGTCGTCGAGGCCGGCCTGTACGTCACGGCCGGGACCAAGGTGCGGCTCGTCGGCTTCGACGTCGAGGGCGCGACGGACGACGACGGCGCCCGCGTGGTCAAGGCACGCGTGCTCGCCGGCGCCGACAACGTGCTCTTCCGGCGCAACTCGCGCACGGGCGAGGTGGAGGCGGTGGCACGGTCCGGAGCAGGCGTGCACCTGAACTCCGCGCTGCACGCGAACTGACGCCGTGGCGCGCGGACGTCGCCGCGGCGGCTGCCTGACCACGCTGGGGACGGCGACCCTCGTCGTGGTGCTGCTCGCCGTCGCCGTCGGGGCCGTCGTCGCGCTGCTGCGCCACGCGCGCCCGGAGGCGCCCGTCGCCGAACGGTGCGTCGCGCACCTCGAGGGCACCGACTGGAGCCTGACCCCCGACCAGGCGCAGAACGCGGCGCTGGCAGCGGCGGTCGCGACGCGCCGCGGCCTGCCCGCGCGGGCCGTGACCATCGGCATCGCGACGGCGCTGCAGGAGTCGCGGCTCGTCAACATCGACTACGGCGACCGCGACTCGATCGGCCTGTACCAGCAGCGCCCGTCGCAGGGCTGGGGGACGGTCGACGAGATCATGGACCCCGTCTACTCGACGAACAAGTTCTTCGAGGGTCTCGAGAAGGTGCCGGGGTACCAGGACATGGCGGTCACGCAGGCTGCGCAGGCCGTGCAGCGCAGCGGGTTCCCCGACGCGTACGCGCAGCACGAGGTGCGGGCGCGCGCGTGGGCGTCGGCCCTCACGGGCCACTCCCCGGCGGCCCTGAGCTGCACGCTGCGCCCGGTCGACGAGGCCGTCGGGCCGGACCCCGTGCTCGCGCGCGTCGTGCGGGACCTGGGGGACGTCCCGGCGACCGTGACGCTCGCCGACGGCGCGGCCGGCACGCCGACCACCGTCGACCTCGCCGCGACCGCGCTGCCGGTCAACGACCCCGCGCGCGCCGGCTGGTCGCTCGCGCAGTGGGCCGTCGCGGTCGCCTCGGAGCTGCGGCTCGACGCCGTGACCGTCGGCGACACGACGTGGTCGCGCACCGAGCCCACGTGGCAGGCGACGGGCGCCGCGCCCCTGCCCGCGGGCCAGGTCCGTCTGACCCTCGCCGGCTGACCCCGGACCCGGTCGCACCCCGACGCACGACGACTGCTTGCCCCGAGGGGACAGGCGGTCGTCGAGGACTCCCGGCCGGGCGAGCGGCCGGAGGAGGTCAGCGGCGCTCGACCGGCACGTACGAGCGCTCGGTGGCACCCGTGTACACCTGGCGCGGGCGGCCGATCTTGGTCTGCGGGTCGTTCATCATCTCGCGCCACTGCGCGATCCAGCCGGGCATGCGGCCGAGCGCGAAGAGCGGCGTGAACATGCGCTCCGAGAACCCCATGGCCTTGTAGATCAGGCCCGTGTAGAAGTCGACGTTGGGGTAGAGCTTGCGCGAGACGAAGTAGTCGTCCGACAGCGCGATCTCCTCGAGCCCCATCGCGATGTCGAGCAGCTCGTCCGACCCGCCGAGCGCCGCGAGGACCTCGTGCGCGCTCTGCTTGACGATCGCGGCGCGCGGGTCGTAGTTCTTGTAGACGCGGTGCCCGAAGCCCATGAGGCGGACACCGTCCTCCTTGTTCTTCACGCGGCGCATGAAGTCCGTCGCGTCCCCGCCGTTGGCCTTGATCTGGTCGAGCATCTTCAGCACGGCCTCGTTGGCGCCACCGTGCAGCGGGCCGGACAGCGCGTTGATGCCGGCCGCGACCGACGCGTAGATGTTCGCGTGGCTCGAGCCGACGATCCGCACCGTCGACGTCGAGCAGTTCTGCTCGTGGTCGGCGTGCAGGATCAGCAGCTTGTCGAGCGCGTTGACGACGACCGGGTCCGGGTCCCACTGCTGGTACGGCACCGCGAACGTCATCCGCAGGAAGTCCTCGACGTACCCGCGCGAGTAGTCCGGGTACAGCAGCGGCTCACCCTTGGAGGCGCGGTGGACGTAGGACGTGATCGTGCGCGTCTTCGCCAGGATCAGCACGGTCGCGAGCTCGACCGTCTCGTCGTCGAACGGGTCGAGCGACTCGGGGTAGAACGTCGACAGCGCGTTGAGCGCGGAGGCCATCACGGCCATCGGGTGCGCGTTGCGCGGGAACGTCCCCATGAAGGTGCGGAAGTCCTCGTGCACGAGCGTGTGGCGGTTGACCCGCTCCTCGAACGCGGCGAGCACCGACGGCGTGGGCAGCTCGCCGTGGATGAGCAGGTAGGCGACCTCGAGGAACGAGGAGTGCTCCGCCAGCTGCTCGATCGGGTAGCCGCGGTACCGCAGGATGCCGGCGTCACCGTCGATGTAGGTGACCTGCGACTCGCACGACGCGGTGTTCATGAACCCCGGGTCGACGGTCACCATGCCGGTGTCCCGCAGGAGCGACGAGACGACGATGCCGTCGTTGCCCTCGGAGGCAGGCACCACGGGCAGGTCACGCACCTGTCCGTCGACCACGAGCTGGACGGGGGCCTGCACCGGTGAGGTGACGACGTCCGACATGGGTGTTCCTTCCTGCGCCGACGAGCGGATCCAGCCGGCCCGGGCGGTTGCCGTGCGGGCCGGTGGGGTGGCCGACGCGCGGTGATGACCATCGTCGGCCACGTGACGGTACCTGCGCGAGCGGCACCTTGACCAATGGACGACCGGCCCTTGGGCCCCGTGTGAGGTTCCTCACACGGACTGCGGTCAATGTACGACGTCCCGTCCCGCGGGGCCACGGGTCGGGCCCGGCGGCGCTACGCCCCGGAGAGACGGGCGACGGCCTCCGCCACGCGCTCGTCCGTCGCCGTCAGCGCGACGCGGACGTGCCCCGCCGCCGCCGCGCCGTAGAACGAGCCGGGCGCGACGAGCAGGCCCAGGCCGGCGAGGTCGTGCAGGGTCGTCCAGGCGTCCTGCGGCGGGCCGTCGGGCCGCGCCCACAGGTACAGCCCGGCGTGCGACCGGTCGACGACGTACCCCGCGGCCTCGAGCCCGCCGCGCAGCGCGGTCCTGCGCCGCCGGTAACGCTGCCGCTGCTCGGCGACGTGCTCGTCGTCCCCCAGGGCGACCGTCATCGCCGCCTGCACCGGTGCGGGCACGATCATGCCCGCGTGCTTGCGCGTCTCCAGCAGCCGCAGGACCAGGTCCCGGTCGCCGGCGACGAACGCCGCACGGTACCCCGCCAGGTTCGACTGCTTCGACAGGGAGTACACCGCGAGCAGGCCTGTGCGGTCGCCACCCGTCACGCGGGGGTCGAGCACGCTCGGCACCCCGCCGCCCACCCACGGCTCGTCCCACGCCAGCTCGGCGTAGCACTCGTCCGACGCGACGACGACCGGCCGCCCCGTCCTGGCCGCAGCGGCACGCGCCGCCTGCACGACGTCCCGCAGCTGCTCGACGCCCAGGACCGACCCGTCGGGGTTCCCGGGCGAGTTGAGCCACACGAGGCGGACGTCGTCACGCTCCCCGAGCAGCCCCGCGGGGTCGTCCGTGGGGACCGGCGTGGCGCCCGCGAGCCGCGCGCCCACGTCGTACGTCGGGTACGCGATCGCGGGGTGCAGCACGACGTCACCCGCGCCCAGACCCAGCAGCGAGGGCAGGAACGCCACCAGCTCCTTCGAGCCGAGCGTCGGCAGCACCGCGTCCGGGTCGAGGTCCGGGACGCCGCGCCGCCGTGCGAACCACGCCGCGACGGACTCGCGCAGCGCGGCCGTGCCGTGCGTGGTCGGGTAGCCCGGCGCGTTCGCGGCAGCGGCGAGCGCGTCGCGGACGACCTGGGGCGTCGGGTCGACGGGTGTGCCGACCGACAGGTCGACGACGCCGCCCGGGTGGGTGCGCGCGAGCTGGGTCACCGGCGCCAGGGAGTCCCACGGGAAGTCCGGCAGCGCGCCGGTCAGCAGGCCCACGTGTCCCCCGGGCCGATGCGGACGGGCGTCACTCGCCGTGGACGCGCAGCGGCAGCGTGGCGATGATCGGGTGGTCGTGCGCGATCTCGCCCATCTTCGCCGCGCCGCCGGGCGAGCCGATCTCGTCGAAGAAGTGCACGTTGGCCTCGTAGTACGGGGCCCACTGCTCCGGGACGTCGTCCTCGTAGTAGATGGCCTCCACGGGGCACACCGGCTCGCAGGCACCGCAGTCGACGCACTCGTCGGGGTGGATGTACAGCGAGCGCTTGCCCTCGTAGATGCAGTCGACCGGACACTCCTCGATGCACGCCTTGTCCTTGACGTCCACGCAGGGCTCGGCGATCACGTACGTCACGGGTGTCCTCCACGGTGCAGCGGTCGGACCTAGTATCCCCCACGTGCGCACCGCCACGACCCGCCGTCCACTCCCCGACACGGGACGGGCCGCGTGAGCCCGGGCACATGGCGCACCTGGACGCCCGGGACGCGCGTCGTGGTGCGCCGCCGCCGCGACGACCTGCCGCCCGGCACGGTCACGGGGACGCTGCACGGCGGCGAGCCGCCGTTCACGGACGTGCTGGGCGAGGTCCTGGCGGTCGACGACGACGGGCTCACCGTGCGCACACGTCGGGGCGACGTCCGCGTGCCCGCGGCCGACGTCCTGCGCGCGAAGGTCGTGCCGCCGCCCCCGCCGCGCCCCCCCCCCGGCCCGCCCCCCCGGGGCGGCCCGCCCCCGCGGCGGCGGGCGACGGGCACGTCCCGGTCTCCCACGACGTGCCACCGGAGCGTCGTCGCCGACTGCTCCGGGGCCTCGTGGGGCTCACGGTGCTCGTGCTCGTGATCGACCAGCTCACGAAGGTGTGGGCGGTCCACGCGCTCGAGCCGCGCGAGCGCACGGCCCTCCTGGGTGACCTGTTCGGGCTGCAGCTCGTGCGCAACCCGGGAGCGGCGCTCTCGATCGCCACCGGGATGACGTGGGTGCTGACGATCGTCGCGGTGGTCGTCGTCGTCGTCATCGCCCGGGTGTCGCGACGGATCGGGTCGGGGGGCTGGGCCGTCGCGCTCGGTCTGCTGCTCGGCGGAGCGCTGGGCAACCTCGCGGACCGGCTGCTCCGCGAGCCAGGTCCGCTGCGCGGCCACGTCATCGACTTCCTCGCCTACGGCCGGCTCTTCGTCGGCAACGTCGCGGACATCGCGATCGTCGTCGCGGCCGCGCTCATCGTGTGGCTCACCGCCCGGGGCGTCCACGTCGACGGCACGCGCGACGAGCGGCACGACGAGGACCGCACGGCCGAGGTCGACGCACCGGACGGTGCCGCGTGAGCGGCACGCGGGCGCTGCCCGTGCCCGACGGGCTGGCGGGGGAGCGCGTCGACGCCGCACTCGCGCGGCTGCTCGGCCTGTCCCGCACGCGCGCCGCGGAGCTCGCGGCCGAGGGCGCCGTGCGCGTCGACGGCCGCCCCGCCGGCAAGTCCGACCGGCTCGTCGCCGGCGCGTACCTCGAGGTCGACCTGACGCCTGCCGCGCCGACGGCCCCGGCCGTGGTGCCCGAGCCCGTGCCCGGCATGCGGATCGTGCACGACGACGACGACCTCGTCGTCATCGACAAGCCGGTCGGCGTCGCGGCCCACCCGTCACCGGGCTGGTCGGGGCCGACCGTGGTCGGTGCGCTCGCGGCGACCGGGTACCGGATCTCGACGTCGGGCGCGGCCGAGCGGCAGGGCATCGTGCACCGCCTCGACGCCGGCACGTCGGGCCTCATGGTCGTCGCCAAGAGCGAGCACGCCTACACGGCCCTCAAGCGCGCCTTCAAGGAGCGCACGGTCGAGAAGGTCTACCACGCGCTCGCGCAGGGGCACCCGTCGCCGACCACGGGGACCATCGACGCGCCGATCGGCCGGCACCCGTCCTCGGACTGGAAGTTCGCGGTCGTCGCCGATGGCAAGCCGTCGGTCACGCACTACGAGGTCCTGGAGATGCTGCCGGGCGCGTCGCTAGTGGAGGTGCACCTGGAGACGGGTCGCACGCACCAGATCCGCGTGCACTTCGCCGCGCTGCGGCACAGCCTCGTGGGGGACCTCACGTACGGCGCGGACCCGGCGCTCGCCGAGCGCCTCGGCCTGACGCGGCAGTGGCTGCACGCGATGCGCCTGGGGTTCGAGCACCCGGGGACGGGGCAGTGGTTCGAGGCGACCAGCGAGTACCCCGACGACCTCGCCGCAGCCCTCGAGACGCTCCGGGGTGCGTACTCCTGAGCGTCGGCGGGGCGACGTAGGATCGCCCTCATGGCTGCTGGAGGATCCCCGGACCCGTCTTTCGTCCACCTCCACGTGCACAGCGAGTACTCGATGCTCGACGGGGCGGCACGCATCGGCGAGATGCTCGACGAGGCGGGCCGTCTGGGTCAGACGGCGATGGCGATCACCGACCACGGCTACCTGTTCGGCGCGTTCGAGTTCTGGCAGAAGGCGACGGACCGGGGCATCAAGCCCATCATCGGCGTCGAGGCGTACGTCACCCCGGGCACCAGCCGGTTCGACCAGAACCGCGTCCGGTGGGGCGAGGCGCACCAGGCGGCCGACGACGTCTCGGCGCGCGGCGCCTACACGCACCTGACGCTGCTGAGCCGCACCACCGAGGGCATGCACAACCTGTTCCGGATGGGGTCGCTCGCCTCCGTCGAGGGCCAGATGGGCAAGTGGCCCCGGATGGACCGCGAGCTGCTCTCGCGGTACGCGGACGGCCTGATCGCGACGAGCGGGTGTCCCTCGGGCGAGATCCAGACGCGGCTGCGCCTGGGCCACTACGACGAGGCGCTGCGCGCGGCGGGCGAGCTGCAGGACATCTTCGGCAAGGACCACTTCTTCATCGAGGTCATGGACCACGGCCTCGACATCGAGCGCCGCGTGATCAAGGACCTGCTGCGCGTCGCCGAGGGCATCGGCGCACCGCTCGTCGCGACCAACGACCTGCACTACACGCGCGAGGAGGACGCCCACGCGCACGAGGTGCTGCTCGCGGTGCAGTCGGGTTCCACCCTCGACGAGCCGACCAGCGACCAGGGCGGCAGCCGGTTCGCGTTCGGGGGCACGGGGTACTACGTGAAGTCGGCGGCGGAGATGCGCCGCACGTGGGCCGAGCTGCCGGAGGCGTGCGACAACACGCTCCTGGTCGCCGAGCAGTGCGACGTGAAGTTCAACACCGGCGCCAACTACATGCCGCGCTTCCCCGTCCCCGCGGGCGAGAACGAGGACTCCTGGTTCATCAAGGAGGTCGAGAAGGGCCTCCTGCGCCGGTACCACGGGTCGGTCCCGGACGCCGTGCGCAAGCAGGCGGACTACGAGACGGGCGTCATCACGCAGCTCGGCTTCTCGGGCTACTTCCTCGTCGTCGCCGACTTCATCAACTGGGCCAAGAAGCAGGGCATCCGGGTGGGCCCCGGTCGTGGGTCCGCGGCCGGGTCGATGGCGTCGTACGCGGTCGGCATCACCGAGCTCGACCCGCTCGAGCACGGTCTGATCTTCGAGCGGTTCCTCAACCCCGAGCGCGTGTCCTGGCCCGACGTCGACGTCGACTTCGACGAGCGCCGTCGCGGTGAGGTCATCCGGTACGTGAGCGACAAGTACGGCGACGACCGGGTCTGCCAGATCGTCACGTACGGCACCATCAAGGCCAAGCAGGCGCTCAAGGACGCGTCGCGCGTGCTGGGCTTCCCCTTCGCCATGGGGGAGAAGCTCACCAAGGCCATGCCGCCGCCCGTGATGGGCAAGGACATCCCGCTGTCCGGCATGTACGACCCCGAGCACCCCCGGTACGCCGAGGCCGACGAGTTCCGGCAGGTCGTCGCGGCGGACCCCGAGGCGCAGCGCGTGCTCGAGACCGCGCGCGGCCTGGAGAACCTCAAGCGTCAGTGGGGCGTGCACGCGGCCGGCGTCATCATGTCGAGCGAGCCGCTGCTCGACATCATCCCGATCATGAAGCGTCCCCAGGACGGCGCGATCATCACGCAGTTCGACCAGCCGGCGTCCGAGGCGCTCGGGCTGATCAAGATGGACTTCCTGGGCCTGCGCAACCTGACGATCCTCGACGACGCGCTCGAGAACATCGTGATGAACGGCAAGCCGGCGATCCTCATCGAGGAGGTCCCGCTCGACGACCCGGCGACCTACGAGCTGCTGGGCCGGGGCGACACGCTCGGCGTCTTCCAGCTCGACGGCGGGCCGATGCGGTCGCTGCTGCGTCAGATGCGGCCCGACAACTTCGAGGACATCTCCGCCGTCATCGCGCTGTACCGGCCCGGCCCGATGGGCATGAACTCGCACGTCAACTACGCGCTGCGCAAGAACGGCCTGCAGGAGATCGAGCCGATCCACCCCGAGCTCGTCGAGCCGCTCCAGGACGTGGTGGGCGTCACGCACGGCCTGATCGTGTACCAGGAGCAGGTCCAGAAGGCCGCCCAGGTGCTCGCCGGCTACTCGCTCGGACAGGCCGACCTGCTGCGTCGTGCGATGGGCAAGAAGAAGCAGGAGGTGCTCGACAAGGAGTTCGTGCCCTTCCAGGCGGGCATGCGCGAGCGCGGGTACTCCGACGCCGCGATCCAGGCCGTGTGGGACGTCCTCGTGCCGTTCGCCGGCTACGCGTTCAACAAGGCGCACTCGGCGGCCTACGGCGTGGTGTCGTACTGGACCGGGTTCCTCAAGGCGAACTACCCGACCGAGTACATGGCGGCGCTGCTCACGAGCGTCCGCGACGACAAGGACAAGTCGGCGCTGTACCTCGGCGAGTGCCGGCACATGGGCATCACGGTGCTGCCGCCGGACGTCAACTCGTCGTCCGCCAACTTCACGGCCGTCGGGGTGGACATCCGCTTCGGCCTGACCGCGGTGCGCAACGTCGGCGCGAACGTGGTCGACGCGATCGTGGCGGCCCGTGAGGAGAAGGGCGCCTTCACGTCCTTCACCGACTTCCTCGACAAGGTGCCGGCCGTGGTCTGCAACAAGCGGACCATCGAGTCGCTCATCAAGGCGGGGGCGTTCGACTCGCTCGGGCACCCGCGCCGCGCGCTGCTGCTCGTGCACGAGCAGGCCGTCGACGCGGTGATCGACGTCAAGCGCAAGGAGGCCACGGGGCAGTTCGACCTCTTCGCCGACCTGGCGGGCGAGGACGAGACCGGCTCCGGCATCGCCGTGACGATCCCGGACCTGCCGGACTGGGACAAGAAGCAGCGACTCGCGTTCGAGCGGGAGATGCTCGGGCTGTACGTCTCCGACCACCCGCTGTCGGGGCTCGAGCACGTCCTGTCCTCGCAGGCGGACGTGTCGATCGCGACCCTGAACGCCGACGAGGCGCGGCCGGACGGGTCGACCGTCGTGGTCGCGGGCCTGGTGACGAGCCTGCAGCGCAAGATGTCCAAGCAGGGCAACCCGTGGGCGGCGGTGACCCTCGAGGACATGGAGGGCTCCGTCGAGATCATGTTCTTCGGCGAGACGTACCTCGCCTACTCGACCGTGCTGGCCGAGGACGCGGTCCTGGTCGTGCGGGGGCGCGTGCGTCGCCGTGACGACACGATGCAGCTGCAGGCGATGGAGGTGTCGATCCCCGACACGTCGCAGGGTGCGGACTCGCCGGTGGTGGTGTCGTTGTCGGAGGGCCGCTGCACCCCGCCCGTGGTGGAGCGGCTGCGCGAGGTGCTCTCGACGCACCCCGGCGTCACCGAGGTGCACCTGCGGCTGACGAGCCCGGGCCGGGCCGTCCTCATGCGGCTCGACGACGGCCTGCGGGTCGAGCGCTCGCCGTCGCTGTTCGGTGACCTCAAGGCGCTGCTCGGGCCGAGCTGCCTGGCCTCCTGACGCGACGCGCGGGCGTCAGCCCTCGACGGTCGCGCGCTGCACGCCACCGGGGAGGTCGACCTCGACCACGTCGCCGGGCCGCAGCTGCCGGCCGCGACGGGTCTCGGGCTCGCCGTTCACGGTGACGGCGCCGTCGTCGAGCAGCGCGCGGGCCTGGCCGCCGGTGTCCGCGATGCCCCCGAGCTTGAGGAACTGGCCGAGGCGGATGGGCTCGTCGTCGTGGGTCACCTCCCCAGTGTCGCAGGCGATCCTTCACCCTTGCGTTATTTAACTAGGCGATCACATACTGGCTCGTGCACCCCATGGACGCCCTCGGTGATCCCGTCCGCCGCCGCCTCGTCGAGCTCATCGGCGCGGGCGAGCGACCGGCGGGCGAGCTCGCCGCAGCCGTGGGCGCCGACTTCGGCATCAGCCAGCCCGCGGTCTCGCGTCACCTGCGGGTGCTGCGCGAGGCCGGCCTGGTCGTCGCGCGACCCCGCGGGACGACGCGGCTGTACGCGGTGCGGCCGGAGGCGGTCGACGAGGTCGGACGCTGGGCGGCGTCGGTCGTGCGGGACTGGTCGCCGCGGCTCGACGCGCTCGCGACCGAGGTCGCGCGCGGACGGCGCACGGTGCCGGGCCGGGCGCAGGACGGCGCGGGGACCCGCGCGACGAGCACGCACCAGGAGGAGGACGCATGAGCGCACGCACGCCCGACGACGGCACCGTCACGATCGGTCCGGACGCCGCCGAGGTCACGTTCCGCCGGCCCTACGCGACGACGCCCGAGGACCTGTGGGACGCCGTGACCGACCCGGACCGGGCGCGGCGGTGGCTCGGCGCCCTCCACGGGGACCTGCGGCAGGGCGGGACGTACGAGCTGCGCATGGGAGAGGACCGCCCGGACGCCGACGACGTCGCGCACGGCGAGATCCTCCTGTGCGAGCCGCCGCGCGTCCTCGAGCTCACGTGGCGCTTCCCCGGGGAGCGCGAGTCCCGCGTGCGGGCGACCGTCGAGCAGGACGGGGAGGGCGCGCTGCTCGTCCTCCGGCACACGGCGCTCGACGCGGCCGCCGCGCGCGGGTACGGCGGGGGCTGGCACGTGCTCCTCGACCAGCTCGACGACCACTGTGCGGGGCGGCCCGTCCGGGCGTGGGACGAGCTCTACGGCGAGCGCAGCGCACGCTACGCGGACGCCGGCTGACCCCGGCGGCGAGAAACGTCGCGGCGGTGGCACGGGGCCCGGCCTAGACTCGACGCCGTGATCTCCCGCATCGACCTCCGCGGTCGCCGTCCGTCGCGTCGTGAGCTCCTCGCCGAGCTGCCCCGGGCGGAGCTCGACGTCGAGCACGCCACGGCGGTCGTCGCTCCGATCCTCGAGGACGTGCGCACACGGGGCGCGGCCGCACTCCGTGACCTGGCCGAGCGGTTCGACGGTGTGCGGCCGGCCTATCTGCGGGTGCCGGCCGACGTCCTCGCCGGTGCGACCGCGGCCATCGACCCGCAGGTGCGCGAGGCGCTCGAGGAGACGATCGCGCGCGTGCGGCGCGTGCACGCCGCGCAGCGCCCCCAGGACTTCACGGTCGAGGTCGCGCCGGGCGCCCAGGTGCGCCAGCGCTGGCTCCCCGTGCGGCGCGTGGGCCTGTACGTGCCGGGCGGGCTGGCCGTGTACCCCTCGTCCGTCGTCATGAACGTCGTCGCGGCGCAGGAGGCGGGCGTCGGGTCCCTCGCGGTGGTCTCCCCGCCGCAGAAGGACCGCGACGGCCTGCCGGACCCGGTTGTCCTCGCGACGTGCGCGCTGCTCGGTGTCGACGAGGTGTACGCCGCAGGCGGTGCGCAGGCGGTCGCGATGCTCGCGTACGGCGCGGACGGCAGTGACGACGTCGACGGCGAGACGCTGTGCGAGCCGGTCGACGTCATCACCGGACCGGGCAACGTGTACGTGGCCGCCGCCAAGCGGCTCGTGCGCGGGCTCGTGGGGATCGACTCGGAGGCCGGCCCGACGGAGATCGCGATCCTCGCCGACGGGACGGCCGACCCCGTGCACGTCGCCGCCGACCTCGTCTCGCAGGCCGAGCACGACCCGCTGGCCGCGGCCGTGCTCGTCACGCCGTCGGTCGAGCTGGCCGGGGCCGTCGAGGCCAAGCTCGTCGACCTGGTGGAGGTCACCGCGAACCGCGACCGGGTCGCGGCCGCGCTGCGGGGGACCCAGTCGGCGATCGTCCTCGTGGACGACCTCGAGGCCGGTCTGGACGTCGTCAACGCCTACGGCGCCGAGCACCTCGAGATCCAGACGGTCGACGCCGCGGCGTGGGCGGAGCGCGTCACGAGCGCCGGTGCCATCTTCGTGGGGCCGTGGTCGCCGGTGTCGCTCGGCGACTACATGGCGGGGTCGAACCACGTCCTGCCCACGGGCGGGTGCGCGCACTTCTCGAGCGGCCTGGGCGTGCACTCGTTCCTGCGCGCCGTGCAGGTCGTCGAGTACGACGCCGACGCGCTCGCGGCCGTGGCGGACCGGGTGGTCGCCCTCGCCGACGCCGAGGGCCTGCCCGCCCACGGCGAGGCGGTCCGCGCGCGGTTCTGACGCGGCACCGCACCCGCTGCGGCCCGAGCGCTCAGCCCACCCCGAGGACGAACGGCAGCACCTCGGTCGCGCCCGCGCGGCGCAGCATGCGTCCGGCGACCGTCAGCGTCCACCCGGTGTCGGTGCGGTCGTCGACCAGCAGGACCCGCAGCCCGTCGACGCCCTCGGCGACGTCGGGCGGCAGGTCGAGGTGGCGCAGCACGTCGGCGAGCCGCTGCGCCGAGTTCACGTCGTGCCGGGCCGGCGACCCGGTGGGCACGAGCGCGCCCAGCAGCGGGACGCCCAGCAGGCGCGCCGTGCCCGCGGCGAGGTGCTCCACCAGCGCGGCACGGCTCTCGGAGGCGACCGCGACGACCGCGTCCACCTGCGGGCCCCACGCGTCGAGCACCGTGCGGACCGCCGGGCGCAGGTTCGCCGGCAGCTCGGAGGGCACCTGCTCGCGCAGGGCCTCGCGCAGCGGACCGCCCCAGCCGAGCGCGTCGAGCCGCCCGACCGCACGTCCCTCGCCCACCTGCTCGCCGGCCGCGATGCGGCCCTTGAGGTCGAGACCGAGCGTGCTCAGGCCGGACGGCCACTGCCGGCGTGCCGTGACGGGCTCGCCGGGCACCGCGAGCAGCTCGCGCGCGTGGTCCACGGCCGAGGCGTCGGGCACGGCGCCGACGGCCGTCCCCGTGCACCGGTCGCACCGGCCGCAGCGCCAGCCCTCGGGCAGCTCGGGGTCGTCGAGCGCGGCGCGCAGGAAGGCCATGCGGCAGCCGTCGGTGGCCTGGTAGTCGAGCATGGTCTGCTGCTCGGCCCGCCGGGCCGCGGTGACGCGCGCGTACCGCTCGCCGTCGTAGGTCCACGGCCGCCCGGTCGACTCCCAGCCGCCCCGCACACGGCGCACGGCACCGTCGACGTCGAGCACCTTGAGCATCCCCTCGAGGCGGCTGCGGCGCAGGCTGACGAACGTCTCGAGCGCTGCCGTCGACAGCGTGCCCTGGGCGTCGAGCGCCGCGAGCGTCGCGCGGACCTGGTCCTCGGGCGGGAACGCGGTCGACGCGAACCACTCCCAGATCGCCTGGTCGTCGTGGCCGGGCAGCAGGACGACGTCGGCGCGCGCCGTCGCGCGCCCGGCGCGCCCGACCTGCTGGTAGTAGGCGATCGGCGAGGACGGCGCACCCATGTGCACGACGAAGCCCAGGTCGGGCTTGTCGTAGCCCATGCCGAGCGCCGACGTCGCGACCAGGGCCTTCACGCGGTTCGCGAGCAGGTCCGCCTCGATCGACTCGCGCTCCGTCGGGTCGGTCTGCCCCGTGTACGCGCGCACGTCGAGCCCGGCGGAGCGCAGGTGCTCGGTCACCTGGTCGACCGCGGCGATCGTCAGGCAGTACACGATGCCCGAGCCCTCGAGCGTCGGCAGGGTCGCGGCGAGCCACGCCAGCCGCGTCGCGACGTCGGGCAGCTGCGTGACCTGCAGGCGCAGGCTCGGGCGGTCGAGCGTGCCGCGCAGCACGAGCGTGCCGTCCTGCGCCGTGACGCCGGCGTCGGTCACGGCGAGCTGCTCGGCGACGTCCGCCGTGACGCGCTCGTTCGCCGTGGCGGTCGTCGCGAGGACCGGCACGCCGGCGGGCAGGTCCGCCAGCAGCGTCCCGATGCGCCGGTAGTCGGGCCGGAAGTCGTGCCCCCAGTCGGACACGCAGTGCGCCTCGTCCACCACGACGAGGCCGGCGTCCGCGGCGAGCCGCGGCAGGACCTCGTCCCGGAAGCCGGGGTTGTTGAGCCGCTCGGGGGAGACGAGGAGCACGTCGACCTCGCCGGCGGCGATCCGCGCGTGCACGTCCTGCCAGTCCTGCTGGTTGGCCGAGTTGAGCGTCTCGGCCGCGATGCCGGCGCGGCGCGCGGCGTCCACCTGGTTGCGCATGAGCGCGAGCAGCGGGGACACGATGATCGTGGCACCACGCGGCGGACCGGCGGCCCCGCGACGCAGCAGCGCGGTCGCGACGAAGTAGACGGCGGACTTGCCCCACCCCGTGCGCTGCACCACGAGCACGCGGCGCCGGTCCGCGACGAGCGCCTCGACGGCCTGCCACTGGTCCTCGTGCAGCCGCGCGTCCGGGCGCCCGACGAGCTGGCGCAGCACCTCCTCGGCCTGCGCGCGCAGCGCGACCCGGTCGACGGCGTTCGCGGGCGCGGCGGTGTGCGGGGGCATGTCCGGCAGCGTACGTCCGCGCGCCGACACCGACCGCCGGGCGGGCGCCGCCGCCGAGCGGGGCCCGGCGGAACCTAGACTCGGGGCGTGACCGCCGCCCCTGACCTGTCGCCCGGCACGCTGCCGCTGCGCCCCGAGCTCGTCGGCCTCGAGCCGTACGGCGCGCCGCAGCTCGACGTCCCGGTGCCGCTCAACGTCAACGAGAACCCGTACCCGCCGTCCGAGGAGGTCGTCGCGGACGTCGCGGCGGCCGTCGCCGGGGCGACGCGCGGGCTCAACCGCTACCCGGACCGCGACTTCGCCGACCTGCGCGCCGACCTCGCCGCGTACCTCGAGGTCGAGTCGGGTGTGCACCGCGAGCCCGAGCAGATGTGGGCGGCGAACGGCTCGAACGAGATCATGCTGCACCTCCTGCAGGCGTTCGGTGGGCCCGGCCGCACCGCGCTGTCGTTCGCGCCGACGTACTCGATGTACCCCGAGTACGCGCGCGACACGTCGACCGCCTGGGTCATGGGGCGGCGCGCCGAGGACTTCACGCTCGACCCCGAGAGCGCGCGCGCGACCGTGGCGGAGCACCGGCCGAGCGTCGTGCTGCTCGCGAGCCCCAACAACCCGACCGGCACCGCGCTGCCGCTCGACACCGTGCGCGCCGTGCTCGACGCGGCGTCGCGCGTGCCCGGCGGCTGCGTGGTCGTCGTCGACGAGGCGTACGGCGAGTTCCGCCGTGCCGGGACGCCGTCGGCCCTCGAGCTGCTCGCCGACCACCCGCACCTGGCCGTGACGCGGACCATGTCGAAGGCGTTCGGCCTGGCCGGTGCCCGGGTCGGGTACCTGTCGGCGTCGCGCGAGCTGGTCGACGCGCTGCGGGTGGTGCGGCTGCCGTACCACCTGTCGGCCGTGACCCAGGCCGTGGCCCGCGCCGCGCTGCGCCACGCACCTCAGCTGATGGCGCAGGTCGGCTCGCTGCGCGCCGAGCGGGACGCGCTCGTCGCGTGGCTGCGGGACCACGGGTTCGTCGCGGCGGACTCCGACGCCAACTTCGTGCTGTTCGGCACGTTCGACGACCGCCACGCGGTCTGGCAGGGTCTGCTCGACCGCGGGGTCCTCGTGCGTGTCACGGGCCCCGAGGGGTGGCTGCGGGTGTCGGTCGGCACCCCGGCGGAGACGTCGGCGTTCAAGGACGCCCTGGTGGAGGTGACGGGACGATGAGTGAGGCACGCCGCCGTACGGCGCGCATCGAGCGCAGCACGAGCGAGTCCAGCGTGCTGGTCGAGCTCGACCTCGACGGCACGGGACGCACGCAGATCGACACGAGCGTGCCGTTCTACGACCACATGCTCACGGCGCTCGGCAAGCACTCGCTCATCGACCTGACGGTGCAGGCGAAGGGCGACACCCACATCGACGTGCACCACACGGTCGAGGACACCGCCATCGTCCTGGGTCAGGCGCTGCGCGAGGCGCTGGGGGACAAGCGCGGCATCGCGCGGTACGGCGACGCGACGGTCCCGCTCGACGAGGCGCTGGCCCAGGCGGTCGTCGACGTGTCCGGCCGGCCCTACCTCGTGCACACCGGTGAGCCCGCGGGCCAGGAGTACCACCTCATCGGCGGGCACTTCACGGGATCCCTCACGGCCCACGTGCTCGAGTCGATCGCGCACCACGCGGCGTTCAGCATGCACGTCCGCGTGCTCGCCGGCCGTGACCCGCACCACATCGTCGAGGCGCAGTTCAAGGCGCTCGCCCGCGCGCTGCGCGCGGCGGTCGCGCTCGACCCGCGCGTCGACGGCGTCCCGTCCACGAAGGGCGCGCTGTGAGCGGGGACGACCTCGGCGACCTCCAGGTCCCCGACGACCTCTCGGGGCTGACCGCGGCCCAGCCGCCCTCGGTCGCCGTGGTCGTCACGCAGGTCGCGGTCGCCGACGCGCTCGCCGCCGCGTGCTCGCTCGCGTCGGTCGACGTGGACGCCGTGCCGTCGCCCGTCGGGGCGCTCGCGGTCCTGCGCGACCCCGCGGCCGGCGCCGCGGCCGCGGGTGCGGTCTCGCGGCTCCTGCGGCAGGTCCCCGTCGTGCTGCTGGAGCGGCGCGAGGGCAAGGTCTCGGCCTCGCAGTGGGTCGGTGGCGCGCACGAGAAGGACCTGCCCGCCGGTCTCGTGCTCTCCGGTGCCCCGCCGGTGCTCGAGGACCTGCTGCTGGGCGACGTCCCCGCCTCGGAGGTCGAGGGCGTCGTCTCGTCCGTGGGGCTCTCCCGCTGGAAGGCCATGCGGCTGCTCGCGTCCCACCGGCGCTGAGCGGGTCGCGCCGCCGCCGGTCCCGGACGCGTCCCGTGGTCCGGACGGCCTCCGGTCCGTGTCGCGGCCGCGGGTACCCTGTCCGCGTGTCTCCCCGTGTCGTCGTACTCGACTACGGCTTCGGCAACGTGCGCTCCGCGGTCCGCGCGCTCGCCCGGGTCGGTGCCGACGTCGTGCTGACCGCCGACAAGCAGGCGGCGCTCGACGCCGACGGCCTCGTCGTGCCCGGTGTCGGCGCGTTCGCGGCCTGCATGGCCGGTCTGCGTGCCGTCGGCGGTGACCGGATCGTCGACCGGCGCCTGGCCGGTGGCCGCCCCGTCCTCGGCATCTGCGTCGGCATGCAGGTCATGTTCGACGAGGGCGTCGAGCACGGCGTGCGCGCCGAGGGCCTCGGCGAGTGGCCCGGCGTGGTCGACCGCCTCGAGGCCGACGTCGTCCCGCACATGGGCTGGGCGCAGGTGACGCCGGCCCCGGGTTCGGTGCTGTTCGACGGTCTGGCGGACGAGCGCTTCTACTTCGTCCACTCCTACGCCGCCCGCACGTTCCCGCTGGCGGAGCAGGCGCCCGTGGGGGACCACCCCCTGCCCGCGCCGCTGGTCACCTGGTCGGAGCACGGCGGCCCGTTCGTGGCCGCGGTCGAGAACGGCCCGCTCGCGGCCACCCAGTTCCACCCTGAGAAGTCCGGCGACGCCGGCGCGCAGCTGCTGTCCCACTGGGTCGGCACGCTGCGCTGAGCACCGCCCGGCACCGGCCCCGCACGGGACCGGTGCGGCACCACCCGGAGAGGACCCATGACTTCCACGCGTGAGCCCAGGCTCGAGCTGCTGCCCGCCGTCGACGTCGCCAACGGCCAGGCCGTGCGGCTCGTGCAGGGGGAGGCGCAGTCGGCGACCTCCTACGGCGACCCCCTGGCCGCGGCCCTCGACTGGTACGCGGGCGGTGCGGAGTGGATCCACCTGGTGGACCTCGACGCGGCCTTCGAGCGCGGCAGCAACGCCGTCCTGCTCGGCCACGTCGCCGCGGAGCTGGCCGACAAGGGCGTCAAGGTCGAGATCTCCGGCGGCATCCGCGACGACGAGTCGCTCGAGCGCGCGCTGGCCACGGGCGCGACGCGCGTCAACCTCGGCACGGCCGCCCTCGTGGACCCCGAGTGGACGGCCCGTGTCATCGCGTCGCACGGCGACCAGATCGCGGTCGGGCTCGACGTGCGCGGCACGACGCTCGCAGCGCGCGGCTGGACGCAGGAGGGCGGCGACCTGTGGGAGGTGCTGGCGCGCCTCGACGCGGCCGGCTGCTCGCGGTACGTCGTCACCGACGTCACCAAGGACGGCACGCTGCGGGGGCCCAACCTCGACCTGCTGCGCGAGGTGTGCGCCCGGACGTCGGCGCCCGTGGTCGCGTCGGGCGGGATCGCCAGCCTGGACGACCTGCGCGCGCTGCGGACGCTGGTGCCGGTCGGCGTCGAGGGCGCGATCGTCGGCAAGGCGCTGTACGCCAACGCGTTCACGCTGCCGCAGGCCCTGGACGTCGCCGGGCGCGCGTGACGGGCCGCGAGCTGCCCCCGTCGTCCCCGTTCGCGGGGGACGACGGGTCGCCCGACCCCGGCCTCACCGAGGTCCTGGGCCGCTACGCCACGGGGGACGCAGCGCTCGCCGACGTCGTCGCGGCGCTCGCCCCGACGCGGGTCCTGGTGCCCGTCCTGGCCGAGCTCGAGGCCGCGGGCGTCGTCGAGCACGACGGCCACGAGCACACGGTCGACAAGGAGGCGTCGGCCGGCATCGTCGCGCTGCGCACGCCGGACGGCCGTACCGCGCTGCCCGTCTTCTCGGGCGTGGCGGCCATGGCCCGGTGGCGGCCCGACGCGCGACCCGTCCCGACGGCCGTGCCCCGCGCCGCGCTCTCCGCGGTCGCGGAGGGCTGGGAGGTGCTCGTCCTGGACCCCGCCGGCCCGGTCACCGTCGCGCTGCCCCGCACCGCCGTGTACGCGCTGGCCCAGGGGCTGGCCTGGCGGCCCGCGGTGCTCGACGGGCTCGTCGACGACGAGGTGCGTGCCGCGGTGGGTGCCGCCCTGGCGGACGTGCGCCTCGTCGTCGCGGCCGACGCGGTCCCCGGGACGCGCGCCGAGGTCGCGGTCCGCCTCGCGCTGCCCGCGGGCCTCGACCGTGCGGGCCTCGACCGTGTCCTGGCCGAGGTCAACGACGCGCTCGCGCACGACCCGGTCATCGCCGCGCGCGTCGACTCCCTGGAGCTGCGGGTGCGCCCCGCCTGACGCTCAGCGCCGGCGGACGGCCCACGCGAGGGCCCACACGCTCGCGACGACCGTCACGGCGACCTGCCCGCCGAGGATGGCGCGGTCGACGTCGACGGCGGGGTGCCAGCGGGCTCCCTCGCCGTCCAGCTCGTAGACACCGAGCGGGCGCACGCGTGCCGCGAACCCGCCGCCGCCCCCGTCGCCCGTGCCGCGCGCACCCGGCCGGCCCGGACGCTCCGCCGCGTCCGGCTGTCCGTCTCCCTCGGCGTGGCCGACGTCGCCGTCGCCCCTGCCCGCGCCCGAGCCCGTCATGCCCGTGACCCGTGCGACCGGCACCACGAGCCGCCCGTCGCGCTCGTACGGCTCACCGAACACCCGGCGCACCGTGAAGGTGTCGGCGGCCGCGCGCGTCAGGCTGCCCGGGTCGAAGCTCCGCTCGTCCATGCGTGGCCGTCCTCTCGTCGTGGTGGTTCGCCCGCGCGGTCAGCCGTGCGCTCAGTCGCAGGTCGGTGCGGGTGCGAAGGCGGTGTCGTCGCCCAGCATGGCGCGCAGCGTGCTGACGGGCACGAGAAAGCTCATGCCGTCCGCGTTCTTCGCGTACACGACGCCGATCACGCGACCCTGCGCGTCGAGCGCCGCCGAACCCGAGCTGCCGGGCTCGACGGGGGCGTCCGTCACGAGCACCTCGCCGAGGTTCGCGTGCAGCGGGTCGGTGACCGCGCCGACGACGGTGCCGTCGGTCACGGTCAGCTGCCGGCCCAGCGGGTAGCCGACCACCGTCACCGCGTCACCGACCTGCGGGTCGGCGTCGGCGAGCACCGGGGCGGCGGGCAGGGCGTCGACCGTCCGGACGACCGCCAGGTCCGCCAGCCCCGCCGTGCTCGCGGCCTCGGCGCCGACGTCCCGGCCGTCGTACGTGCTCAGCTGCAGCTCCGCGGAGTCCGCGACGACGTGCCGGTTGGTGACGAGCGTGTGCTCGTCGAGCGCGAAGCCCGATCCGGTCGACAGCGCGCCGCACCCGATGTTGCGGATGCGTACCGCCATGCGCTGCGCCGCGTCGAAGCCGTCCGGCGACAGCTGGGTGCCGCCCGCCGACGCGCTGGGCGCGGGCGCCGCGCTGGGGACGACGCTCGTGGGGACGGGCGGGGGAGGCGCGGGCAGGTACGCGCAGCCGGCGAGACCGACGAGGAGGGCCAGCGTGCCGAGCGCGGCAGCCGCGGGACGGCCCGGGACCAGGGGCGTCACCGCCCGAGCTCGCTCTGCAGCTGCGTGTTGGCGTCCGTGGCGGCACCGCACACCCGCTCGACGTCCGAGCGGAACCGCGCGATGTCCGCCGCGTCGTAGGACGCCGCGTCCTCGAGGTACCCGATGAGCTTCTCCTGCCCGTCGATGCACGTCGTCAGGGCGGTCGCGACGCGGCCCGCGGCCTGCGAGACCCGCGCCTGGTAGTCGGCGAGCTGCTGCTGGACGGCCGTCGTGTCGCCGAGCTGGGCCTTCTCGTCGGCCAGCTCCGTGATGCGCGTCGTCGCGGCGGCGAGCTGGGTGCGCGTCGCGTCGAGCTCGCCGGTCGTGGCCTCGAGGTCCGCCTGGGCCCGGGCGAGCTCCTCGCCGTGCGCACGTGCGAGCTCCTCCCACCCCGCGGCGGACTCCTGCCACGCGCGCGTCGTCGTCCACAGCCGCCACCCCAGGACGGCGGACGCCACGAGGACGGCGACGAGCAGCACGGCGAGCACCGGGACCGCGCGGCCGGAACGGCGAGGCGGGGCGGCGTCGGGGACCGGGTCGGCGGACGGCGCGGCGGCGGGTGCCGTCCCCGCCCAGCCCGAGGACAGGGGCGCGGTCGGTGTCGGGGTCGCGGGCGCCGGACGGGCGTGCCCCGGGTCGGGAAGGGATCCGTGCGGTCCGGTCATCGGCCCAGGATAGGGCGGGAGCCACAGCCGTCCGGCGACCACCTGTCGGCCGCGCGCCCGCGGCGGTGCGCGACGCACGACCGGGGGCAGCGACCTTCCGGGCATCCCGGGCGCCGGTGCCGGCGACCCCAGGTCGAGGAGTGACCATGGTCGACCGTGCGTTCCGCCTACTCCGACGTCCTGCGTCTGCCGGGCGTGCTGCGGCTCTTCCTCATCGCCCTCGTCGCGCGGCTCCCGCACGCGATGTCCGGCGTGGTCCTGACGCTGCACGTCGTCGGCGCTCTCGACGAGGGCTACGGGCGTGCCGGCATCGTCACCGCGTCGCTGACCGTCGGGCTGGCGGTCGGCGCGCCGTGGCGCGGACGCCTCGTGGACCGTCTCGGCCTGCGCCGCGCGGTGCTGCCGTCGATCGTGGTCGAGTCCGCCGTGTGGCTCGTCGCGCCGCACCTCGGGTACGGGGCGCTGATCGCGGTGGCGTTCCTCGGCGGGCTGTTCCTCGTGCCGGTGTTCTCGGTGGTGCGGCAGTCGCTCTCGGTGCTCGTGCCGCCCGCGCAGCAGCAGGCGGCGTTCGCGCTGGACTCGGTCTGCACCGAGCTGACCTTCATGCTGGCGCCGGTCCTCGGGGTGCTGCTCGTGACGCAGGGGTCGAGCCTGGTCGGTCTCACGGTCGTCGGTGTCGCGACGGTCGGGGCCGGTGCGCTGCTGCTGTGGGCGAACCCGCCCACCCGGTCGGCACCGCGCCCGGACCTGGCCCCCGAGGAGCCGGGCGGCCGTGTCGTGACCCCGCAGCTGCTCGTCGTGCTGCTCGCGGCCGTCGCGGCGTCCTTCGTCCTCATCGGCACGGACGTCTCGCTCGTCGCGGAGCTGAACGACGCGGGCCGGGCCGGGGACGTCGGCTGGATGCTCGCGCTGTGGGCAGGCGGTTCGTTGGTGGGGGGCCTCGTGCACGGCACGCGCGCGCGGCAGCCGTCGCCGCTGGCCCTCGTCGCGGTGCTGGCGGTCGCCACGGTCCCGGCCGTGCTCGCCTCCGGCCCTCTGATGCTCGCCGTCGCGATGTTCGTCGCCGGGCTGCCGTGCGCGCCGGCGCTCTCCTCGATCAACGCGACGCTGGTCCGGCTCGTCCCGGAGCACCGGCGTGGTGAGGTCATGGGCTGGGCGGGCACGATGCAGACCTTCGGCAACGCGCTCGGCGCGCCGGTCTGCGGCATGGTGATCGACCGTGCCGGTGCCGGCGCCGGGTTCGCCACCGCGGCCGTCGTGGGTGGCGCGGTCGCGGGCGCCGGGCTGGTCGTCGTCGCGCTCGCCGGCCGGCGCCGCGCGGCGCTCGCGGCCGCG
>NZ_JACSQV010000013.1:0-35597 GCF_014836445.1 Cellulomonas avistercoris | reverse complement strand
CCCCCCCCCCCCCGCGACCGGGGCCACGGCCCGCCGGACGCCACCGTCGGCGGCAGCGCGACGCGCTGACGCCGCGCAGCGCCCGGCGGGTCCCTCAGCCTCAGCGGGTGCGGCGGATCTCCTCGACGAAGCGCACCGAGCGCTCACGCAGCCCGGCGATGCGACGCGCGACGATCTGCTCCCGCAGGACCTCGGCGTCCGAACCCGCCTCGGTGCGCGTGGGCGGGCGCCGCACGTTGCTCGAGCAGGTGAAGTCCGTGCAGATGAGCGTGCCGATCGTGTTGCCGCGCTTGCCGGACGCGCCGCCGCGACGCGCCACGTACATCGAGACGTCGTCCGTGACGACGACGTCCTCGCACCACGCGCAGATGGTGCGACGGCGGACCTTCGGCGGGTCGGCCGCGCGCAGCAGCACGCCGACCGGTCCGTCGTCGAGCTCGACGACGACGTAGGCGGACAGCGGCGCGCGCCGGTCGTGCCACCCGAGGTAGTCGAGGCGGTCCCAGTCGAGGGAGGTCAGGTCGGGCAGGGTGGCGTCGTTCGCCTCACGGCGCGAGGCGTTGACGAACGAGGTGCGCAGCTGCTTCTCGGTCAGGGGGAGCATGGTGGGGTCTCGGTTTCCGTACGTCGGGACCGCCGACCGGTCGCGCGGGCGCGACGGCTCGTCCGGCCCTGGCGGGCACGGGGGAGCGCGGGTGGTGGTCGGCAGGAGGGCGGCGAGAGCGCCGCGACCGGGCCGTCGGGCGTCGCGCGGGTGGCGACGGACCTCGCAGAGCGGGTCGGCAGGGTCCTCAGGCGGCGGTGCGGCGGCAGGGGTCGCCCGAGCAGGCCATGTCGGCCACCTCGGTTCCCGCGGGCTCGTGCCGCATGCTCGCTCCTCGTGCGTCGTCCGGGGTGTCGGCGTCGCGTCGGCAGCCCTCGTTCACCGGTCGCCCACGCTCGCGCCGCATCGAGGGTACGCCCTCGACCGGACGATCGTCAGGACACCGGCCCCGTGAACTTCTCGCCCGGCCCCTCACCCGGGGCGTCCGGGAAGGGCGACGCCTCGCGGAACGCGAGCTGCAGCGAGCGCAGGCCGTCGCGCAGCGAGCGCGCGTGCTGGTTGCCGATGTCGGGCGCCGACGTCGTGACGAGCGCCGCCAGGGCGGTGATGAGCTTGCGCGCCTCGTCGAGGTCCCGGTGCCGCGACCCCGGCCCCTGCGCGTCGTCCTCCGCGAGCCCGCACTTGACGGCGGCGGCGCTCATGAGGTGCACCGCGGCGGCCGTGATGACCTCGACCGCGGCGACGTCGGCGATGTCGCGGACGGCCTGCGTCGTGGGGTCCGTCGGGTCCTGCGGGGTCGTGTCGCTCATGGCCCGATCCTCTCACCGCCCCGGCGCCGTCCTGGCCCGGGACGGCCGACGGCCCCGCACACCGGGTGCGGGGCCGTCGCGACCGGCGGACCGGTCGGCTGCGCGGGGGTCAGGCGACGGGCAGGCTCGCCGTGCCGGGCTCGCCGGTCTCGACCGGGGCGTCGATCGCCGTGAGGCGGCCGCGCAGGGCGGAGCCGAGGTTCGCGTCGACCTGCGTCCAGTACTGGATCGCACGCTCGCGGACGTCGGAGCGCTGGACGCCGCCCACGTGACCCGTGATCGTGTCGAGGAACCGGCCGCGCGCGGCGTCGTCGAAGACCTCGCGGTAGAGCGTGCCCGCCTGCCCGAAGTCGTCGTCCTCGGGGTGCAGCGTCGCCGCCGTGCGCACGAGCGCACCGTCGGACTCCCAGCCGCCCTCACCGGCGCGGGACGCGTCGGCCGCGGGGCCGCCGACGGAGTTGGGCGCGTACACCGGCGTCGTGGCCGACGAGAAGGAGTACCGCGCGGCACCGTCCTGCGAGTAGGAGTGCACAGGCGACTGCGGCGCGTTCACCGGCAGCTGCGCGTGGTTGGTGCCCACCCGGTACCGGTGCGCGTCGGCGTAGGAGAAGATCCGCGCGAGCAGCATCTTGTCGGGGCTGGCCGCGATGCCGGGCACGAAGTTGCTCGGTGCGAACGTCGCCTGCTCGATCTGCGCGAAGTAGTTCTCCGGGTTGCGGTTGAGCTCCATCACGCCGACCTCGATCAGCGGGTAGTCGCCGTGCGGCCACACCTTGGTGAGGTCGAACGGGTTGAAGCGGTACTCCGCGGCCTCCGCGTACGGCATCACCTGGACGCTGAGGGTCCAGCGCGGGAAGTCGCCGGCCTCGATGTGCTCGTGCAGGTCGCGGATGTGGTGGTCGGCGTCGGAGCCGGCCAGCTGCGCGGCGACGTCGGCCGGCATGTTCTCGATGCCCTGCTGGGTCTTGAAGTGGTACTTGACCCAGAAGCGCTCGCCCGCGGCGTTGATCCACTGGTAGGTGTGCGACCCGAAGCCGTCCATGTTGCGCCACGTGGCCGGGATGCCGCGGTCGCCCATGAGCCACGTGACCTGGTGCGCCGACTCGGGCGACAGCGTCCAGAAGTCCCACTGCATGTCGTTGTCGCGCAGGTGCGAGCCGGGCAGACGCTTCTGCGAGTGGATGAAGTCGGGGAACTTGATCCCGTCACGGATGAAGAAGACCGGGGTGTTGTTGCCGACGAGGTCGTAGTTGCCCTCGGACGTGTAGAACTTCAGCGCGAAGCCGCGCGGGTCGCGCCACGTGTCGGGGGAGCCCTGCTCACCGGCGACCGTCGAGAACCGGGCCAGCATGTCGGTGCTCGTGCCCGGCTGGAAGACCGCGGCACGGGTGTAGGCGGAGACGTCGTGCGTCACCGTGAACGTGCCGAACGCACCGCCGCCCTTGGCGTGCACGACGCGCTCGGGCACGCGCTCGCGGTTGAACTGCGCGAGCTTCTCGACCAGGTAGTGGTCGTGCAGGGCGATCGGGCCGTCGGCTCCGACGGACAGGGCGTGCGCGTCGGACGCGACGGGGGCGCCGGAGTTCGTGGTGGTGGCGGGGACGTGGGACAAGGGTGTTCCTCTCGTCGGCCGGGCGGACGGGCCCGGGGGGATCAGGGGTGCCGGTGCGGGCGGTGCGGGGGCTCAGCCGGCGGCGCGGCACGTGGGGCACAGGCCCCAGAAGGTGACCTCGGCCGTCTCGACCGCGAAGCCGGACGTCGAGCTCGGGGTGAGGCAGGGGGCGTGCCCGACGGCGCAGTCGACGTCGTCCACGGCGCCGCAGGCGCGGCACACCACGTGGTGGTGGTTGTCGCCCGTGCGCCGCTCGTACCGGGCGGGGTGCCCGGCCGGCTCGATGCGGCGCAGCAGCCCGGCGTCGGACAGTGCGTGCAGCACGTCGTACACCGCCTGCACGGAGACGGTCGGCACGGCGGTGCGGACCCGCTGGAGCACGGCGTCGGCATCGAGGTGCGCGTGGCCCTCGAGCGCGTCGAGCACGGCGAGCCGGGGAGCGGTGACCCGCAGCCCGTGCTGCCGCAGCAGGTCGGTGTCCGTCATGGCAGCCATCTGAGCACGTTTTCTGGAATCATTCCAGTGTGGTGGTGCAGGGAGCGCCGATCGGCCGCGGGTGCACCCCGTCCGCCGGGTCTGCTAGCCTGGGCTCGACTGATTCGCGCTGTCGCGCGCCCTCGTCCTGTCGCACGGCCTTCCGGGAGCTCTCCGGGTGACCGTGCCGGAGTCAGGGGCACGCGGTGGAGCGGATGCACAAGTGGAGCTCCTCCCACCTGGCCCCGACCGCTCGGCTCGTCCGACGACAGGGAACCAGGTCACGGTCCGCAGGTCGACGGGTTCTCCCGCCGACCGGTCGAGGGTCGCCAGACGACCACCGACGACGGACGGACGAGGCCTCCCCCTGTGCCCAGGGCGGGGGCCTTCCTCGTTCCTGGGGGTCCACCACGACGAACCCGAGGAGCACCACATCAGCGAGCCCCGCATCAACGATCGGATCCGCGTCGCCGAGGTCCGACTCGTCGGACCCAACGGTGAGCAGGTCGGCATCGTGCGCCTGGAGGACGCCCTGCGTCTGGCCCAGGACGCGGACCTCGACCTGGTCGAGGTGGCCCCGACCGCACGTCCTCCCGTGTGCAAGATCATGGACTTCGGCAAGTTCAAGTACGAGGCCGACATGAAGGCGCGTGAGGCCCGGCGGAACCAGGCCAACACGATCCTCAAGGAGATCCGTTTCCGGCTGAAGATCGACCCGCACGACTACGGCACGAAGAAGGGCCATGTCGAGCGGTTCCTCAAGGCCGGCGACAAGGTCAAGGTCATGATCATGTTCCGTGGCCGCGAGCAGTCGCGCCCGGAGATGGGCGTGCGCCTCCTGCAGCGTCTGGCGGCCGACGTCGCCGAGCTCGGCTTCATCGAGAGCATGCCGAAGCAGGACGGCCGCAACATGATCATGGTGCTGGGCCCGACGAAGAAGAAGGCCGAGCAGCGCAACGAGATGCGCCGTGCTGCCTCGCAGAACGACGACGACGCGTCGACGAACGACGAGACCGAGTCGCACGTCGAGCACATCCCGTGGCCCCCGGTGGCCCGCGAGCAGCGGCCCGAGCCCGTGCAGCCCGTCGAGACGCCGGCTGCCGCCGCTCCCGCCGAGCCGACGCGGACGTCCGCGCCCGCGGCGTCCTCGGCACCGCGACGGTCCGGACCGCCCGCGCCCCGCTCGACGTCCTCGGCACCGCGCTCGTCGGCACCCGCTCCGCGGACCTCGTCCGCGCCCCGGACGCCGTCCTCCGCGCCGCGCACGTCGGCACCGTCGCGACCGGCCCCGTCGTCGGCACCCGCCGCGCGACCGGCACCGTCGGCGACCCCGTCGCCCGCGGCCGGCGCCCCGGCGCCGCGTCCTGCGGTGCCGCGCCCCAGCACCCCGCCGAACCCCGCCGCCCGTCCGGGACCCCCGGCAGGCGGGCCGCCCAAGCCCACGCCGCGGCCCGGCCCGCGCGGTGCGGCGGACGGCGAGCAGTCCGGCTGACCTCCGCACCGGCGCGCCCACCCCGCGTCCGGACGACCCACGAGTCGCACGACCGTGCGATGCGAACGACAAGGAGACACGGCAGCCATGCCGAAGAACAAGACGCACTCCGGTGCCAAGAAGCGGTTCCGGGTCACCGGCACCGGCAAGGTCATGCGCGAGCAGGCGGGCGGACGTCACCTCCTCGAGCACAAGTCGAGCCGCCGCACCCGCCGCATCGCCGGCGACGTCGTCGTCTCGCCCGCTGACACCCCCAAGATCAAGAAGCTGCTCGGTCGCTGACCTGATCGGCGCCGCACGGCGCCGACGGAGCGACGAGCCCCGGACTACGCAAGGAGCATCACGTGGCACGCGTGAAGCGGGCGGTCAACGCCCAGAAGAAGCGCCGGACGACCCTCGAGCGGGCGAGCGGCTACCGCGGGCAGCGCTCGCGGCTGTACCGCAAGGCCAAGGAGCAGGTCACCCACTCCCTGGTCTACGCCTACCGCGACCGCAAGGCGCGCAAGGGCGACTTCCGCAAGCTGTGGATCCAGCGGATCAACGCAGCGGCGCGCGAGAACGGCATGACCTACAACCGCCTCATCCAGGGCCTCAAGGCCGCGGGTGTCGAGGTGGACCGTCGCGTCCTGGCCGACATGGCCGTCAACGACGCCGCCGCGTTCACCGCGCTCGTGCAGGTCGCCAAGGCGGCCCTGCCCGAGGACGTCAACGCACCCCGCGCAGCAGCCTGAACCGACGCGTCCCCTCCGAGCCGTCCGCGGCTCGGGGCACGCCGCCGCCGCCCCCGTCGTCCACGTGACGACGGGGGCGTCGTCGTCCCTGCCGGGCCGGGGATGATGGGGGCGTGCCCGACGACCTGCTGACCAACCCCCGTGCCGACCGCGTCAAGGCGGTGCGCGCCCTCGCGAGCCGCAGCGTGCGGCGCCGGTCCGACACGTTCCTCGTGGAGGGCCCGCAGGCGGTGCGCGAGGCCGTGACCGCGCCGGGGCCGCGCGTGCACGACGTCTACGTGACGCCCGACGCCGCGGCCCGGTACGGGGAGATCGTCGACGGCGCGCTGGCCGCAGGGGTCCGCGTCCGCACCGGGACGCCCGAGGTGCTCGACGCGATGAGCCCCGACGCGCAGGGCGGCGTCGCGGTCGTCGAGCGCGTGCACGGGGAGCTCGGGCCGGTGCTCGCGCGCCGGCCGCGGCTCGTCGCCGTGCTCGCGCACGTGCGGGACCCCGGCAACGCCGGCACGGTGCTGCGGGCCGCCGACGCCGCGGGCGCCGACGCGGTGGTCCTCACGGCGAGCAGCGTCGACGTGCACAACCCCAAGTGCGTGCGCGCGACCGCCGGCTCCCTGTTCCACCTGCCCGTGGTGACCGGCCCGGAGCTCCCGGAGGTGGTGGCGGCGCTGCAGGCGGCGGGCGTGCAGGTGCTCGCGGCCGCCGGCGGCGGGACGCACGACCTCGACGACCTGCTCGACGTCGCCGGTGCGGCGCCCGCGGGCGTGCCGGACCTCGCGGCCCCGACCGCGTGGGTGTTCGGCAACGAGGCCTGGGGCCTGCGGGACGAGGACCTGGCGCTGGCCGACGCGGCCGTGCGGGTGCCGCTGCGGGGACGGGCCGAGTCGCTCAACCTGGCGACCGCGGCCGCCGTGTGCCTGTACGCGTCCGGCCGCGCCCAGCGCTGAGGGGGCCCGACCTGGCAGGCTGACGACCATGCGCCTGTTCGCCGCGGTGTGGCCCCCCGACGACGTGCTCGACCACCTCGACCTCGCGCTCGCCGTCGTGCGGCGCGGGTCGCCGTCGCAGGACGACGGCGTGCGCTGGTCAGCGCGGGACACCTGGCACCTCACCGCGGCGTTCTACGGCAGCGTCCCCGACGCCGTGACCGACGCGCTCGGCGCCGACCTGGCGCAGGCCGCGGCGGAGGTCGAGCCGTTCGACCTGCAGCTGCGCGGTGCGGGGGTCTTCGCGCACCGCACCCTGTGGGTCGGTACGGGCGGTGACGTCGCGACGATGGTCGGGCTCGCCGGTGCGGCTCGGGCCGTCGGCGAGGCGCACGGCGCACCGTCGGACCCGCGCGTGCGGCACCGGCCCCACCTCACGGTGGGCCGTGCACGGCCGGGCGCGCGGCCACCGCGTCGCGGCTCGCGCGCGACCGCGTCCGGGGGCCGGACCGGTGCGGCCGGACCGGGCCGCGTGCCCGGCGGCGACCGGCGGGAGCTCGACCCCGCCGAGGTCTTCGAGCAGGCGCTCGCGGTGTACGAGGGGCCGACGTGGCGCGTGGACGCCCTGGCCCTGGTCGTGTCCCGTCCCGGGGAGGGGCGTGGCGGCGGTCCGCTGTACGCCACCGTCGCGACGTACGCCCTCGGACGGTGAGGTGCGCGTGTGGCAGCATGGCGCCATGCGCTCCCTGCTCGCCGTCACCGGCGGTGGTCACCGATTTCGCCGGCCCGTCCCGGGCCGCGCGGACCGCGCACGCGCACGCTGACCAGCGTGCCTGAGACGTCGCCGCACCGCGGGACGGCCCGACGGCCCCGGGACGGGCGCCACTAGACTTCCCAGCCGGCCGACGTGCGTCCCCGAGCTCCGTGGGGCGCGGCGCGGCCGTCGCCGAACCGCCCTGGAAGGTCCTGATGACCAGCGACACCCCGCTGTCCCCGCTCGACGCCGCCGGCGTCGCGGCCGCCGTCGACGCCGCGCTCGCGGACGTCGCCGCTGCCGGCGACCTCGACGCCCTGAAGTCCGCGCGCCTCGCGCACACCGGTGACGCGAGCCCGCTCGCGCTCGCGAACCGCGCGATCGGCGGACTGCCCGGCCCCGACAAGGCGGTCGCGGGCAGGCTCGTCGGCCAGGCGCGCGGCCGCGTGAACGCCGCCGTCGCGGCCCGCACCGCGCAGCTCGAGGCCGAGCGCGACGCGCGCGTCCTCGTCGAGGAGTCCGTGGACGTCACGCTGCCGTCCGACCGGCTCCCGCTGGGGGCCCGGCACCCGCTGTCGACGCTCTCGGAGCGCATCGCCGACGTGTTCGTCGCGATGGGCTGGGAGATCGCCGAGGGCCCCGAGCTCGAGGCCGAGTGGTTCAACTTCGACGCCCTGAACTTCGGTGTCGACCACCCGGCGCGGCAGATGCAGGACACCTTCTTCGTCGCGCCGGCGAGCCCGGACGTCGCGCAGGACGCCTCGGGCCTGGTGCTGCGGACGCACACGTCGCCCGTGCAGGCGCGCACGCTCCTCGAGCGCGGCGTCCCGGTGTACATCGCGTGCCCCGGCAAGGTGTTCCGCACCGACGCGCTGGACGCGACGCACACGCCGGTCTTCCACCAGGTCGAGGGCCTGGCCATCGACGAGGGCCTGACGATGGCGCACCTCAAGGGCACGCTCGACCACTTCGCGCGGTCGATGTTCGGGCCCGAGGCGCGCACGCGCCTGCGTCCGTCGTTCTTCCCCTTCACCGAGCCCTCGGCGGAGATGGACCTGTGGTTCCCGCAGAAGAAGGGCGGGCCCGGCTGGATCGAGTGGGGAGGCTGCGGCATGGTCAACCCGAACGTCCTGCGCGCCTGCGGCGTGGACCCCGACGTGTACTCCGGGTACGCGTTCGGCATGGGCATCGAGCGCACGCTCATGCTCCGGCACGGCATCGCCGACATGCGCGACATGGTCGAGGGCGACGTGCGCTTCTCCGAGCAGTTCCGGACGGTGGTCTGACATGCCTCGTATCCCCCTGACGTGGCTCGGCGAGCACGTCGAGCTCCCCGCCGACCTCACGGCCGAGCAGCTGGCCGCCGACCTCGTGCGCGTCGGGCTGGAGGAGGAGGAGATCCACACCTCCGGCGTGACCGGCCCGCTCGTGGTCGGGCAGGTCGTCGAGCTGACGCCCGAGCCGCAGAAGAACGGCAAGACCATCAACTGGTGCCGCGTCGACGTCGGCGGGCACAACGACCTCGACGACGCCGGCGAGCCGACGGTGCCGCGGGGAATCGTGTGCGGCGCGCACAACTTCGGCGTCGGTGACCGCGTCGTCGTCGCGCTGCCGGGCGCGGTGCTGCCCGGCCCGTTCCCCATCGCGGCGCGCAAGACGTACGGCCACGTGTCGGACGGCATGATCTGCTCGGCGCGCGAGCTCGGGCTCGGCGAGGACCACGCGGGCATCATCGTGCTGTCCCGCCTCGGCTACGGCGAGGACGTCACGGCGCCCGGGACGGACGCGCTGCGCCTGCTCGGCCTCGCGGACGAGGTGCTCGAGATCAACGTCACGCCCGACCGCGGGTACTGCTTCTCGATGCGCGGCGTCGCGCGGGAGTACGCGCACTCGACCGGTGCCCGCTTCACCGACGCCGGTCTCGAGACTCCGGACGTGCTGCGCGAGCGGCCGGCCGGGTTCGCCGTCGAGATCGACGACGACGAGGGCATCCACGGCGTGCCCGGGTGTGACCGCTTCGTCGCGCAGGTCGTGCGCGGCGTGCGTGCGTCCGGGCCGTCGCCGGCCTGGATGCAGCGGCGGCTCACGCAGGCCGGCATGCGCCCCATCAGCCTCGCGGTCGACGTGACCAACTACGTCATGCTGGACCTCGGCCAGCCGATGCACGCGTACGACCTCGGCGCCCTCACCGCGCCGGTCGTCGTCCGGCGTGCGCGACCGGGGGAGCGCGTCACGACCCTCGACGACGTCGAGCGTCGCCTCGACCCGCAGGACCTGCTCATCACCGACTCGACCGGAGGGCGCGGCGAGCGCGTGCTCGGCATCGCCGGCGTCATGGGCGGGGCCGACTCCGAGGTGGGGGACGCGACCACCGACCTGCTGCTGGAGGCCGCGCACTTCGACCCGGTGAGCGTGGCGCGGTCCTCGCGGCGCCACCGGCTGACGTCGGAGGCGTCCAAGCGGTTCGAGCGTGGCGTCGACCCGCGGCTCGCCCGCGTGGCCGTCGCGCGTGCGGCAGCGCTGCTCGTCGAGCACGGCGGCGGGTCGGTCGAGGACGCGCTGACGGACGTCGACCGCACGCGCCCGCCGGCGCCCGTGCCGTTCGACCCCGCGCAGGCCGCACGGCTGGTCGGCGTGCCGTACACGGACGACGAGGTGCGCACGACCCTCACCGAGATCGGGTGCGGGATCGACGACGCCGACGTGCCGTGGCAGGTGCACGTGCCGTCGTGGCGCCCCGACCTGACCGCGGGCGTGGACCTCGTCGAGGAGGTCGCGCGCCTGCGCGGCTACGACGCGATCCCGTCGGTCGTGCCGGCCGCGCCCACCGGGCGCGGTCTGACCCGTGGGCAGCGGCTGCGGCGCGCGGTGGCCGACACGCTGGCCGCCGGTGGCCTCGTCGAGGTGCTGAGCTACCCGTTCGTCGGTTCCGACCAGCTGGACGCCCTCGGGCTGCGGGACGACGACGAGCGCCGCCGCGCGGTGCGGCTGGTCAACCCGCTCGCGGACGGTCAGCCGCTCCTGCGCACCGACCTGCTGGTGACGCTGCTCGACACCGCGCGCCGCAACGTCGCGCGCGGCAACGCGGACCTCGGCCTGTACGAGATGGGCCTCGTCACGCTGCCGGGTGCCGGAGCGCAGCCCGCGCCGCGGCTCCCGGGCGGGGTGCGGCCGAGCGACGAGCAGCTCGCGACGCTCGAGCGGGCCGTGCCCGCGCAGCCGCTGCACGTCGCCGGCGTGCTCACGGGGCTCGTGGAGCCGGCCGGTCGGGGCGGTGCCGGGCGCCGGGCTGACCTCGACGACGTGCTCGCGCACGTCCGCCGGGTCGCGCAGGTCGTGGGCGTCGAGGTGGCGGCCACGGCGGACCGGGAGCGGGCGCCGTTCCACCCCGGGCGGTGCGCGCGGCTGGTCGCCGCATCGGGAAGCGTCGTCGGGCACGCGGGCGAGCTGCACCCGCACGTGGTCGCCGCGCTCGACCTGCCGGCGCGGGCCGTCGCGTTCGAGCTCGACCTCACGGCGCTGCTCGCGGCGTCCGACGACGAGCCCGTCACGGCCGTGCCGGTGTCGACGTTCCCGGTCGCCAAGGAGGACGTCGCGCTCGTCGTGGCGGACGACGTGCCCGCCGCCGACGTGCTGACCGCCGTCCGCGCGGGAGCCGTCGCGAGCGTCGCGGGCGACGTCCTGGAGGACGTGCACCTGTTCGACGTGTACACGGGCGACCAGGTCGGGGCCGGGCGCAAGTCGCTGGCCTTCGCGCTGCGGCTGCGCGCGGCCGACCGGACCCTCACGGCGGCCGAGACCGCTGCGGTGCGCGACGCGGTCGTCGCCGAGGCGCACGCCCGCGTGGGTGCGACGCTGCGCGCCTGACGGTCCACGACGCGGGTCGCGGGGGCGTCCCCGCGGCCCGCGTCGTGCTGTGCAGGACGGCGGAACCCCGACGGGTCGTCCGGCAGGGGCTGGGAGCGCGGCAGCCGCAGCGGAACCCGGACGATACGGGCGTCCTCGGGTGAGTTCACCAGATAGTTACTAGCGGGTAGTTGCGGCGAATCGGGTGAACCACGCATGGTGAGGTCGGTCGTCCAGGTGACGGCCGACCTGCCTGCGCGACGGGGCGTGCGCCACGCCCACCCCCTCGTGCCCGACGGAGGGGACCCCCGTGCACGCACGACCTCGAACGGCCACCGGCGCGCTCACCGCGCTCGCCCTCATGCTCACCGGCGGTGCCGCCACGGCGGGCGCCGCGCACGCGGCCGTGACGCCCGACGCGCCGCTGCTGGTCAACGAGGTCTACGGGGGCGGCGGCAACGCGGGTGCGCCGTTCGACCGGGACTTCGTGGAGCTGCACAACCCCGGCACGGCGCCCGTCGACCTTGCGGGCTACTCGTTGCAGTACGCGTCCGTGGGCGGTGCGTCGTGGCAGGTGACGCCGCTGAGCGGCAGCGTCCCCGCGGGTGCGACGTTCGTCGTGGGGCAGGCGTTCGGCAGCAACACCGGCGCGCCCGACGTGCCGGTCGACCTCGAGGGCACCGGCGTCGCGATGAGTGGCACCAACGGCAAGGTCGCGCTCGTGCAGGGCGGTACCGCTCTGACGTGCAGCACCGGCTGCGCGGGCGTCGACGCCGTCGTCGACCTCGTGGGCTGGGGGCCGACCGCGACGTCGTACGCCGGCTCCGGGCCTGCTCCTGCCACCACCAACGCGACCTCGGTCGCCCGCGACGCCGACCACACCCACACCGCGGACAACGCCGCCGACTTCACCGCGGGGGCACCGACGCCGATGCCGTCGGGCGTCGAGCCCGAGGAGCCCGGCGACCCGGTGGACGCGACGATCGCCGAGGTGCAGGGCACCGGTGACGCCTCGCCGCTGGTCGGTACCACCGTGACGACCTCGGGCGTCGTCACGGCGTCCTACCCGACGGGCGGCCTGGACGGCTACGTGCTCCAGACGCCCGGCTCCGGTGGTGGCGACCCCGCCGCGCGGACCGGCTCCGACGCCGTCTTCGTGTACTCGCCGTCGACGGTCGGGCAGGTGACGACCGGTCAGCACGTGCAGGTCACGGGTGTCGTCGCCGAGTTCAACGGCCTGACGCAGGTCACCGTCGCGTCCGGCGGCGTCGAGGTCCTGGCCGCGGCGGACGTACCGACCGCCGTCAGCGGCGCCTGGCCGGCGGACGCCGCGGCGCGCGAGGCGCTCGAGTCGATGCTGTTCGTGCCGACGGGCGACCTGACCGTCGCCGACACCTACAGCACGAACCAGTACGGCGAGGTCGCCCTGGCGACCGGGACGACCCCGCTGCTGCAGCCCACCGAGGTGGGACGTCCCGGGTCCCCGGAGGCCGCCGCGGCCGCCGCCGACAACGCCGCCCGCAAGGTGGTCCTCGACGACGGTGCGACCACGAACTTCCTCGGCAGCGGCAACGGCGGCCTCACGCCGCCGTACGTGTCGCTCGAGAACCCCGTGCGCGTCGGGGCCGCGGTGCAGGTCATGGAGCCGCTCGTCGTCGACTACCGCAACAGCGCCTGGAAGCTGAGCCCGACGGCGCGCGTCGTCGCGGGCGGACCGGCTCCGGTGACGTTCGAGAACGACCGCACCGTGGCTCCCGAGCCCGTCGGCGGCGACCTGTCCGTCGCGTCGTTCAACGTCCTCAACTACTTCACGACGCTGGGCGACGAGGACGGCTCCTGCGTCGCCTACACGGACCCGAGCGGTGAGCCGGTGACGGTCCGCGAGGGCTGCGACCAGCGCGGCGCGTGGGACGGCGACGACCTGGCACGTCAGCAGGCCAAGATCGTCGCGGCGATCACGGCGCTCGACGCCGACGTCGTCGGGCTGCTGGAGATCGAGAACTCGGCGCGTGTCGACGGCGTGCCCGACGAGGCGCTCGCGACCCTCGTCGACGCGCTGAACGCCGCTGCCGGCGCCGGCACGTGGGCGTACGTGCCCTCGTCGCAGGAGCTGCCGCCCGCGGCCGAGCAGGACGTCATCACCAACGCGATCATCTACCGGCCCGCCGCCGTGGCTCCCTCGGGACCGTCGCGCGCGCTGGGTGACCAGAGCGGTGACGACCAGGCGTTCGGCAACGCGCGCGAGCCCATCGGCCAGGTGTTCGCGCCCGCCGACGGGGGCGAGCCGTTCCTCGTGGTCGTGAACCACCTCAAGTCCAAGGGCTCGGCCGGTCCGTGGCCGGGCGACGGCGACGCGGGCGACGGGCAGGGCGCGTCGAACGAGTCGCGCGTGCGTCAGACGACCGCCCTGCGCGACTGGGTGCCCACCGTGCAGGGTGAGGCGCAGGCGGTCGCGCTGGTCGGCGACTTCAACGCGTACACGCGTGAGGACCCGCTGCAGGTGCTGTACGACGCGGGGTACGTGGACGCGGTCGCGGCGCTCGCGCCTGGGCAGTACAGCTACTCGTTCGGCGGTCTGTCGGGCTCGCTCGACCACGTGCTGCTCAACGAGGCGGCCGCCGCGCGCGCGACCGGCGCCGACGTCTGGGAGATCAACGCCGAGGAGTCGATCGCGCTCGAGTACAGCCGGTACGGCTACCACGGCACGTCCTTCCACGCGCCGGACCCGTACCGCTCGTCGGACCACGACCCCGTCGTCGTCGGCCTGGCCGCCGGCGACGCGAACGAGGGGCCCGTCGACCTGACGTTCCTCAACATCAACGACTTCCACGGCCGCATCGACGCCAACACCGTGAGGTTCGCGGGGACGGTCGAGCAGCAGCGGGCGGCGGCCGAGGGCCCCGTGGCCTTCCTGTCGGCCGGCGACAACATCGGCGCCTCGCTCTTCGCGTCCTCGGTGCAGCAGGACCAGCCGACCATCGACGTGCTGAACGCGCTCGGCCTGGCGGCCTCGGCGGTCGGCAACCACGAGCTCGACAAGGGGTACGACGACCTCGTCGACCGGGTGATCGCCGGCGGCACGAACGCGGCCTTCGCGTACCTGGGGGCCAACGTCTACCTGGACGGCACCACGACGCCCGCGCTCGACGAGTACGCGCTGATCGACATGGACGGCGTGACGGTCGGCGTGATCGGCGCCGTCACGCAGGAGACGCCGACGCTCGTCACCCCGGGGGGCATCGCGGGCCTCGACTTCGGCGACCCGGTCGAGGCGGTCAACCGCGTGGCCGCGCAGCTGACCGACGGCGACGCGTCCAACGGCGAGGCCGACGTGATCGTGGCCGAGTACCACGAGGGTGCGGGGGCCGGCACGCCGGACGGCGCGACGCTGGAGGACGAGCTCGCCGCGGGCGGCGCGTTCGCCGACATCGTGACGCAGACGGACACCGCGGTGGACGTCGTCCTGACGGGCCACACGCACAAGCAGTACGCGTGGTTCGGTCCGGTGGGCGACGGCGACGCGACGCGGCCCGTCCTGCAGACCGGGTCGTACGGTGAGCTCCTCGGCAAGGTCGTCCTGACGTACGACCGGACGACCGACGAGGTCACCGCCGCGACGGCCGAGAACGTCGCGCGCACCACGACCCCCGACGCCGACCTCGTGGCGGCCTACCCGCGCGTCGCCGCGGTGGCGGACATCGTCGCCGACGCGCTCGCGTACGCCGACGAGGTCGGCTCCGAGCCGGTCGGCTCGGTGACGGCGGACATCACCACGGCGTTCAGCGGTGGTTCCTACGTCGACGGGGTGTACGTCGGGTCGGCACCGGGCACCACCACGGGACGCGACGACCGCAGCCGCGAGTCGACGCTCGGCGGGCTCGTCGCCGACGCGCTGCTCGACACGCTGGCCGCACCCGAGCGTGGCGGCGCGCAGATCGGCGTCGTCAACCCCGGAGGCATGCGTGCCGAGCTGATCCACGCACCGGACGGCACGATCACCTACGCCGAGGCGAACGCGGTGCTGCCGTTCGTCAACAACCTCTGGACGACCACGCTCACGGGCGCCCAGGTGGTCACCATGCTCGAGCAGCAGTGGCAGACCAACGCGGACGGCACGATCCCGAGCCGCCCGTACCTGCAGCTCGGCCTGTCGGACAACGTGACCTACACCTACGACGCGTCGCGCGACCTCGGCGACAGGATCACGTCGGTCACGGTCGACGGCGCGCCCATCGACAGGGGCGCCGACTACCGCATCGGGACGTTCTCGTTCCTCGCGCAGGGCGGGGACAACTTCCGGGTCCTCACGGAGGGCCGGGGGACGGCCGACTCGGGTCTCATCGACCGCGACGCCTGGATCGCGTACCTCGAGGCGCACCCGGGTCTGTCGCCCGACTTCGGCGAGCGGGCCGTGGCGGTCCCCGAGCTCGCGCCCGTCGCGGCGGGCGGGGAGCTGACCTTCACGGTCGGCGGCCTCAACCTGACGAGCCTCGGCGCCCCCGAGAACACGCAGGTGGAGGTGCGCCTCGGCGACGAGGTGCTCGGCACCTTCCCGCTCGTGCGGGGCGAGACCGGCCCCGACGCCTCCGCGCAGGTCACGGTCACGCTGCCGGGGGACCTGGCGCCCGGTGAGCACGTCCTGACCGTCGTGGCGACGCCCAGCGGGACCGTCGCGAGCGTGCCGTTCACGGTCGAGGACGGCCTGGCGACCTCGGCCACGGCGCTCTCGGCGTCGCCGGCCACGCAGGTGTTCGGCACCCGGGGGACGCGGGTCCGGCTCACGGCGGTCGTGACGTCCGAGGGGCCGGTCACCGGGCCCGTCCGGTTCGTGGCGGGCGACGACGTGCTCGGGACGTCGACGCTGCGCGACGGGCGCGCGGTGCTGACGCTGCCGGCGCGGACACCGGCGGGCACCTACGAGGTCGTGGCCGTGTACGCCGGGACCGACGCGGTCGCGGGCTCGCAGTCGGCGCCCGTCACCGTGACGGTGGCGCGGGCGACGAGCAGCACGTCGCTGGCCGTCGTGCAGTCGCCGCTCCCGCGGCTGCTCCCGTCGGCGTGGGTCGCCACCGTGGGCCTCGAGACGCGCGCCCTGCCCGCGGGCACGGTCGAGCTGCGCGAGGGCGACCGCGTCGTGTCCCGGGCGCGCGTCGTCCTCGGCCTCGCGATCGGGACGGTGCCGCGTGACCTCGGTCCGGGCAGCCACCGCCTGGCCGCGGTGTTCGTGCCCGACGACGCGGCGGACGTCGCGGGCAGCGCGAGCGCCACGGTGAGCGTCCGCGGCTGACCGGGCTCGCCGGACCACCCGCCGCGTGCGGGTGGTCCGGCGGCCCTCGGCGCGCGGGCAGGGACCCGGCCCGGCCGCTCAGGTCAGGGCCGGCTCCCGCAGCAGCCTGAGCAGCTGGTCCCCGACGCGTGCGGTCTCGCGCAGGTACGGGGTGTCGGAGAGCACGAAGTGCGTCACGCCGAGGTCGCGGTACCGCTGCAGCGCGGCGGCCACCTCCGCGGCGGAGCCGACCAGCCAGGTCGTCCCCGCCCCGCCACCGCCGTAGCGCCCCGGCGCGGTGTACAGGCAGGAGTCGAGGACGTCGCCGCGTCCTGCCAGGTCGAGCAGGCGCTGCTGCCCGACGGCGCGACGGCGCAGGGGGTCGGCCGGTCGCGTGCCCAGCCCCTCGGCCATGCGCGCGACCTTCTCCTGCGCGTCGTGCCACGCCTCCTCGCCGGTGTCACGCACGAGCGTCGTGACCCGCAGGCCGAACTCGAGCGGCGCGTGGCGTCGTCCGACCTCGTCGCTGAGCGCTCGCAGGCGCGCGATCCGCTCGGCGACCCCGTCGAGCGGCTCGCCCCAGAAGAGCTGCACGTCGGCCTCGGCGGCGGCCACGCGCTCGGCCGCGGGCGACGCGCCGCCGAAGTACAGGCGGGGGTGCGGCCGGTCCGGTCCGGTCACGGGGCGCGGTGCGAGGGTCGAGTCGTCGACCCGGTAGTGCTCACCGTGGAACGTGACGTGCTCCTGCGTCCACAGGCGCCGGACGAGGTCGAGGAACTCCCGGGTGCGGGCGTACCGCTGCGCCTGGTCCCCGGCCGTGTCGCCGTACTGCGCGACGCCGTCGTGCCCGCTGACGACGTTGACGAGCAGCCGGCCGCCGGACAGCCGGTCCAGGGTCGCGGCCGCGCTCGCGAAGTGGGCGGGCTGCCAGTAGCCGGGCCGGACGGCCACGAGTGGCTGGAAGGTCGTCGTCCGGGCGGCGAGCGCGGTGGCGACGGTGAACGTGTCGGGCCGTCCCCACCCGGTCCCGATGAGGGCGCCGTCCCACCCGTGCGCCTCGGCGGCGCGCGCCAGCTCGGTCGACAGGTCGAGCGACCCCCAGCCGTCGGCCGTGTCGTCACCGCGGTGGCCGGGCTCGACGGTGTTGGGGATGTACCAGAGGAAGTGCGTGCTCATGGGGGCTCCTTGTGCCGGTGTGCCTCCCTGAGACGATAAACGGACAAGAACGATCGGGATAAGCCGGTGCCCACGTCGTGGTCATCCGACGCGGGTCCGGCCCCCGCGGTGTCAGACGTAGTCGTGGTACGCGGGCAGGTCCAGCACGCCGTTGCCGGACAGGCCGACGAGGATCGTCTCGTCCGTCGTCGCGGCCCGCGCGTGCGCGAGCGCAGCCGCGAGGGCGTGCGTCGACTCGGGTGCCGGGATGATGCCCTCGGCCCGGGCGAACTCGATGCCGGCGGCGAAGGCGGCGTCCTGCTCGACCGCGACGGCGTCCATGAGCCCCAGCGCGTAGGCGTGCGAGACCATCGGCGCCATGCCGTGGTAGCGCAGCCCGCCCGCGTGGATGGGCGGCGGCACGAAGTCCTTGCCCAGCGTGTGCATCTTGAGCAGCGGCGTCAGGCCCGCGACGTCGCCGAAGTCGTACCGGTACTCGCCCTGGGTCATCGACGGGCAGGCCGCCGGCTCGCAGGCCACGACGCGCGTCGTCGCCCCGTCGCGCAGGTTGCGGCCGAGGAACGGGAAGCTCAGGCCCGCGAGGTTCGACCCACCGCCCGCGCACCCGAACACGATGTCGGCGGTCTCACCCAGCTCGTCGAGCTGCGCGAGTGCCTCCTGCCCGATGACGCTCTGGTGGAGCAGCACGTGGTTGAGCACCGAGCCCAGCGCGTAGTGCGCCTTCGGGTCGTTCGCCGCGACCTCGACGGCCTCGCTGATCGCCATGCCCAGCGAGCCCGTCGTCGTGGGGTCGGCCGCGAGCATCGCGCGGCCCGCCTCGGTGAGGTCCGAGGGCGACGGGTGACAGGTCGCGCCGTACGTCTCCATCTGCATGCGCCGGTAGGGCTTGCCGTCGTAGGACGCGCGGACCTGCCAGACCTCGCACCCGAGGCCGAGCAGCGCGCAGGCCATCGACAGCGAGGCGCCCCACTGCCCGGCGCCCGTCTCGGTCGTCAGCCGGGTGATGCCCTCCACGGCGTTGTAGTACGCCTGCGCGACGGCCGTGTTCGGCTTGTGCGAGCCGGCGGGGGAGCCGCCCTCGTACTTGTAGTAGATCTTCGCGGGCGTCCCCAGCGCGCGTTCCAGGCGCCGTGCGCGCAGCAGCGGTGCCGGACGCCACAGGGCGTAGATCTCCCGGACCGTCTGGGGGATCTCCACCCACCGCTCGGTCGAGACCTCCTGCGCGATGAGCGCCATCGGGAACAGCGGCGCCAGGTCGTCGGGCGTCAGCGGCTCACGCGTGCCCGGGTGCAGCGCCGGCGGGCACGGCTCGGGCAGGTCGGCCGCGAGGTTGTACCAGTGGGTCGGGACGGCGGACGGGACCACGGTGCCGACCGGGTCGGTCAGGGGTGCGGGTCGGGTCGTGCCGGGGGAGGTGGACATCTCGCCTCGCAGGTTCGGGCGCGTGGGCGCGCGGGATCGGAGCCGGCCCGTCCGCGCAGTCCCGCCGTCGACGACCCGCACCGGGAGCGTAGCCCGCCAGGCGGTCGCTCCGGTGGCCGACGGGGCCTGCCGCCGGCGGGCCGCACGGTCTAGGGTCGACGCGAGACACGGGGTGCCCTGTACCGAGCAGGGCTGAGATCACACCCGTCGAACCTGATCTCGTTCGTACGAGCGAAGGGATGTCCGCCATGACGTCTGTCCTCCCGTCCCCGCACGACACCGAGCCCCCGCAGCCCGAGCCCCCGCAGCCCGTGCCCGCGGAGCGCGGCGGTGGCCCGACGAGCCGCGTCGGCAGCCGCGTGCGGGTCCTGTCGGTGGCGGGCACCGACCCGACGGGGGGCGCAGGCGTCCACGCCGACCTCAAGTCGTTCGCGGCGCACGGCGCGTACGGCATGGCCGTCGTGACCGCGCTCGTCGCGCAGAACACCCAGGGCGTGCGGGCGGTCCACGTGCCCGACGTCGCCTTCCTGCGTGCCCAGCTCGAGGCCGTGAGCGACGACGTGACGGTCGACGCCGTGAAGATCGGCATGCTCGGCACACGTGCGGTGGCGGACGAGGTCGCCGCGTGGCTGGCGTGCACACGACCTCCGGTGGTCGTGCTCGACCCCGTCATGGTCGCGACCAGCGGGGACCGCCTGCTCGATGTCGACGCGCAGGACGCCGTGCGCCGGCTGGTCGCGCAGGCGGACCTCGTGACCCCCAACCTCCCGGAGCTGGGCGTGCTGCTGGGTGAGTCCACCGCGACCACGTGGGCGGACGCGGTGCGCCAGGCCCGCCGGCTCGCGACCGCCGCGCACGTCACCGTGCTGCTCAAGGGCGGCCACCTCGCGGGGGACGCGAGCCCGGACGCCGTGGTCGACGCGACCACGGTGACCGAGCTCGACGCGGTCCGCGTGAGCACCACGAGCACGCACGGCACGGGCTGCTCGCTCTCGGCGGCCGTCGCGGCCCTGCGGCCCCGCCGTCCCGACTGGGTGACCGCGGTCCGCGAGGCGAAGGAGTGGCTCACCGGCGCGATCGCCGCGGGCGAGGCGCTCGCGGTCGGGTCGGGCCGCGGGCCCGTCGACCACCTCCACCACGCACCCACCCTGGGCGCGCCGCCGTTCAGCGCCGACGCGTGGGACCGCGTCGCGGACCTGCGGGCCGCGTGCGACGACCTGCCGTTCGTGCGCGGGCTCGCCGACGGGTCGCTGCCCGTCGAGGAGTTCGAGCAGTACCTCCACCAGGACGCCCTCTACCTCGCCCAGTACTCGCGCGTGCTCGCACGGGCGAGCCAGCTGGCCCCGGACGCGGCGGCCCAGGTGTTCTTCGCGCAGGGCGCGGCCCGCTGCCTGGACGTCGAGACCCGTCTGCACGCCGAGCGTCTGGCCCGCGCCGGTGCGCGCTGGTCCGGACCCGCGAGCCGGGTGACCACGGCCTACACCGGCCACCTGCTCGCGGTGGCCGCGACGGGCTCCTACGCCGAGGTGGTCGCGGCCGTCCTGCCCTGCTACTGGCTGTACGCCGACATCGGCGCACGGATCCTCGCGCGCGCCGGCGACCTGGCCGCACACCCGTACGGCGACTGGGTCGGCACGTACGGCGACCCCGCCTTCGCCGCCGCGTCGGCCCGGGCGTGCGCGCTCGCGGACGCCGCCGCGTGCGAGGTCGGCGCGGCGACGCGTGCCCGCATGCTCGCGGCCTTCGTCACGTCGAGCGCCCACGAGCTCGCGTTCTTCGACCAGACGAGCGCACGGCGGGTCGCCTCCGGGTCGACGCGCGTCCTGGTGGGCGGGTTCAGGGACGTCGGGTGACCCGGATCCCGCCCTCGACCGACGGCATGGGGCGCCCGGCGCGCGCGGTCGTGGCAGGGTGCAGGACGTGCCTCCCCTAACACCGCGGCCGCCGTGGGCCGACGTGCGTGCCGTCGTCTTCGACGTGGGCGAGACGCTCGTCGACGAGACACGCACGTGGGTCCAGGCCGCCCACGAGGTAGGGGTCGCGCCGTCGGTGCTCCTGGCCGTGCTCGGTGCGCTCACCGAGCGCGACGAGCCGCACCACCGCGTGTGGCAGATGCTCGGCGTCGAGCCGCCCACGACACCCTCGGAGATCCGCGCCGACGACCTGTACCCCGACGCGCTGCCCACCCTCGGGGCCCTGCGGGCGGCCGGCTACGTCGTGGCGGTGGCGGGGAACCAGCCGGCCCGGGCCGAGCACCAGCTCCGTGCCGCCGGTGTCGAGGCCGACCTCGTAGCGACCTCGGCGCGCTGGGGCGTCGCCAAGCCGTCCCGCGAGTTCTTCGCGCGCGTGGTGACGGACCTCGGCCTGCCGGCTGCCGACGTGCTGTACGTCGGCGACCGGCTCGACAACGACGTCCTGCCGGCCCGCGCAGCGGGTCTGCGCACCGCGTTCGTGCGGCGCGGGCCGTGGGGCTACGTGCACGCCCGCCGTCCGGAGGCGGCGCTCGCGGACGTGCGCGTCGACTCGCTGCGCGAGCTGGCCGCCCTCGTGCTCGGCGTCCTGTGACGAGCGCCCCTGCCCGGCCGGCAGTTCCGGCACGGCGAGCGCCACGGTGCGCGCGGCGCGATCGCTCAGCACGACCCGTCGGTGCACACCTCACCGCTCGGGACCGTGACCAGCGGGTTGGCCTCCCGCCAGCCGGCCTCGAGCAGCTGCGCGAAGACCTCGGCCGGCTGTGCCCCTGACACGGCGTACTTCCGGTCGACGACGAAGAACGGCACACCCGTCACACCGATCGAGCGTGCGGCCACCAGGTCGTCGCGGACCGCATCGGCGGTGTCGTCGTCGGCCAGCGCCGCCGCGACGCGTGCGTCGTCCCAGCCGTGCGCGGCGAACCCGGCCTGCGCGGCGAGCGCCACGAGCGCGCCCTCGGCGCCGAGGTCGACGCCCTGCTCGAAGTGCGCCGAGAACAGCGTCTCCATGGTCGCCTCGACGAGCGGCGACCCGCCCGCCTCGCGTGCGAGGTGCAGGAGCCGGTGGGCGTCGAACGTGTTGAACGCCAGGGTCCGCGCGAAGTCGTACCGCAGGCCGTCACCGGCGGCGACCGTCGTGACGTGCGCGAACATCTGCTCCACCTGCTCGCGCGGCAGCCCCTTCATCTCGGCGAGCGCGTCGATCTCCGGGCGCCCGGGGCCCGTCGGCGTCTCGGGGGAGAGCTGGTAGGAGCGCCAGACGACGTCGACGTGGTCGCGGTGCGGGAAGTCGCGCAGCGCGGCGGCGAACCGGCGCTTGCCGATGTAGCACCAGGGGCACGCGACGTCGGACCAGATCTCGACGGTCACGGTGCGGGGTGGTGCGGCGAAGGTCGGGACGGCGGGGTTCACGGGAGCAGGAGCACCTTTCCGGTGGTGGCGCGCCCCTCGAGGGCGCGGTGGGCGTCGGCCGCGTCGGCCAGCGGGAACGTCGCGCCGACGCGCACGTCGAGCGCGCCGGCGACGACGGCGTCGAAGAGCTCGGTCGCACGCCACAGCAGCTCGTCGCGCGTGGCGGTGTAGTCGCCGAGGGTGGGGCGCGTGACGTACAGCGACCCGGCGGAGTTGAGGCGCTGCAGGTCGAAGGGGGGCACCTGCCCCGAGGAGGCGCCGAACAGCACGAGGGTCCCGCGCCGGGCGAGCGACGCGAGCGACGCGTCGAAGGTGTCCTTGCCGACGCCGTCGTAGACGACGTCGACGCCCCGGCCGCCGGTGAGCTCGCGCACGAGCGCGGGCAGCTCGTCGGCGAGGTCCGACAGCTCGCGGTAGCGCACGACGTCGGCGGCGCCCGCCGCACGGGCCAGGTGCTCCTTGTCGGCCGACCCCACGGTGGAGATCACGCGCGCGCCGCGTGCGGCGGCCAGCTGCGTGACGAGCAGGCCGACGCCGCCCGCACCGGCGTGCAGCAGCACGTCGTGCCCCGCGGCGAGGGTGAACGTCGAGGCGACGAGGTAGTGCGCCGTCATGCCCTGCATGGGCAGGGCCGCCGCGGTGGCGTCGTCGACGCCCGCCGGCACGGGCAGGGTCTCGGACTCCCGCACGGCGACCAGCTCGGCGTAGGAGCCGGGCGCGGAGGACCACGCGACGCGGTCGCCCGGCGCCAGGGTCGTCACGTCGGACCCGGTCTCGACGACCTCACCCGCGCCCTCGGATCCCACCACGTGCGGGAACGGCATACGGTAGATGCCGCGACGCCGGTAGGTGTCGATGAAGTTCACGCCCGCCGCGGCCACGCGCACGACGACCTCGTCGGGTGCGGGTCGGGGGTCGGGGACGTCGGTGACCTGGAGGACCTCCGGGCCGCCGGCCCCGGTCGCGATGACAGCGCGCATGCCTGCCGCAACCGCCGGGCACCGGGCGCCTGTTCCCTCGGACGCCTTGGTATTTGTCTGCACTCGACTGTATGTTCATGCACATGACGTTCACGGTGGCGGTGGCCGGGGCCAGTGGGTACGCCGGCGGAGAGGTCCTGCGGCTGCTGCTCGACCACCCGCAGGCGCGCATCGGCACGCTCACGGCGCACTCGAGCGCCGGCACACCGCTCGGCGCGCACCATCCGCACCTGCGCGACCTGGCCGACCGCGTGCTGGAGCCCACGACCGCCCAGGCGCTCGCGGGCCACGACGTCGTCGTGCTGGCGCTGCCGCACGGGGCGAGCGGCCGGCTCGCGGCCGAGCTCGAGGCCCTGGGGGAGGACCCCGTCGTGCTCGACCTCGGCGCCGACCACCGGCTCGTCGAGCCCGGTGACTGGGAGACCTACTACGGCAGCCCGCACGCCGGCACGTGGACGTACGGCCTGCCCGAGCTCGTGGTCCCCGGGCCGCCGGGGCGCCAGCGCGAGCGCCTCGCGGGTGCGCGGCGCATCGCGGTCCCCGGCTGCAACGTGACCGCCGTGACGCTCGGCCTGCAGCCCGGCGTGGCCGCGGGCCTGCTCGACACCACGGACCTGGTCGCCGTCCTCGCGGTCGGCTACTCGGGCGCCGGCAAGTCGCTCAAGCCGCACCTGCTCGCGTCCGAGGGGCTGGGCGCTGCCGTGCCCTACGCGGTCGGCGGCAGCCACCGGCACATCCCCGAGCTGGCCCAGAACCTGCGCAGCGCCGGTGCGGGCGAGGTCCGCACGTCCTTCACGCCCGTTCTCGTGCCGATGCCGCGCGGCATCCTGGCGACGGCCACGGCCCGGCTGGCGCCGGGGGTCGCGGTCGACGACGACGCGCTGCACGAGGTCTGGCGGGCGGCCTACGCGGACGAGCCCTTCGTGCACGTGCTGCCTGCCGGTCAGTGGCCCACGACGGCGTCGACGAACGGGGCCAACACCGCGCTCGTGCAGGTCGCGCTCGACGCCCGCGCGGGACGCGTCGTGACCATCACGGCGATCGACAACCTCGTCAAGGGCACGGCCGGCGGCGCCGTCCAGTCCCTCAACCTCGCGCTCGGGCTGCCGGAGACGCTCGGTCTGCCGCGCAACGGGGTCGCGCCGTGACCGACCACCTCGGCCCCGCGCTCGCCGGCACGTCACCCGGCACGTCGCCCGGCGTGACCGCGGCCGCGGGCTTCCGCGCGTCGGGCGTGACCGCCGGTCTCAAGGCGTCCGGGACGCCGGACGTGGCGCTCGTCGTCAACGACGGCCCCCGGCAGGCGGCGGCCGCCGTCTTCACGACGAACCGCGTGGTCGGCGCGCCCGTCGTCTGGTCGCGCCAGGTGGTCTCCGACGGGGTCGTGTCGGCCGTCGTCCTCAACTCCGGCGGTGCCAACGTCAGCACCGGGCCCGAGGGCTTCCTCGACGCGCACCTCACGGCCGAGCGCGTCGCCACGGCCCTCGGCGTCTCGGCGGGCGACGTCGTCGTGTGCTCGACGGGTCTGATCGGTGAGCGGCTGCCGCGCGAGACCCTGCTCACGGGCGTCGACCTCGCCGCGGCGGCGCTCGCGCCGGACGCCGGGCCGGACGCCGCGCGCGCCATCATGACGACGGACTCGGTGCCCAAGACCGCCCACGTCACGGTCGACACGCCGGACGGGTCGTTCACGGTGGGCGGCATGGCCAAGGGTGCGGGGATGCTCGCGCCCGCCCTGGCCACCATGCTCTGCGTCGTGACCACGGACGCCGACGTCGAGGCGCACGTGCTCGACGCCGCCCTGCGGGCCGCGTCCGCGGTGACGTTCGACCGCGTCGACTCCGACGGGTGCATGTCGACGTCCGACACGGTCGCGCTGCTCGCGTCCGGTGCGTCGCGCGTGGCGCCGTCCCCCGACGTGCTCGCCGACGCCGTCCTGCGGGTCTGCGCGTCGCTCGCCCGCCAGCTCGTCGCCGACGCCGAGGGCGCGTCGCACGACGTCGCCGTCCACGTCGTCGGGGCCACGGACCAGGACGCGGCGCTCGCGGTCGCCCGCGCCGTCACGCGCTCCAACCTGTTCAAGGCCGCGATCTTCGGCAACGACCCCAACTGGGGCCGGGTGCTCGCCCAGGTGGGGACCGTCCCCGAGGCGGTCGCGCCGTTCGACCCCGAGGCCGTCGACGTGTCGATGAACGGCGTCATGGTCTGCCAGGCTGCCCGTGTGCACGCCGACCGCAGCGACGTCGACCTCGCGTCCGCGCGGGAGGTCCACGTCGTGGTCGACCTGCACGCGGGCGACGCGTCCGCGACCGTCTGGTCGAACGACCTCACGCACGACTACGTCCACGAGAACAGCGCGTACTCCACATGAGCGGAAGCCACGTGAACCCCACCGGCGTGCCCGACGACTTCGTCTTCGACACCCGCACCGACCTGCGGGCCGAGCAGAAGGCCGAGGTCCTCGTCGAGGCGCTGCCCTGGCTGCAGCAGTTCGCCGGGGCGCTCGTCGTCGTCAAGTACGGCGGCAACGCGATGATCGACGACACCCTCAAGCGCGCGTTCGCCGAGGACATGGTCTTCCTGCGGCAGGTCGGGCTGCGACCCGTGGTCGTGCACGGCGGCGGACCGCAGATCAACGCGATGCTCGACCGCCTCGACATCGCCAGCGAGTTCCGCGGCGGGCTGCGCGTCACGACGCCCGAGGCCATGGACGTCGTCCGCATGGTCCTGACCGGGCAGGTCTCGCGCGAGCTCGTCGGGCTCCTCAACGCGCACGCCCCGCACGCCGTCGGCCTGTCGGGCGAGGACGCGGGCCTGTTCCAGGCGCGGCGCCGCACGGCGGTCGTCGACGGGCAGGAGGTCGACGTGGGCCTCGTCGGCGACGTCGTGCAGGTCAACCCCGGTGCGGTGCTCGACCTCCTCGACGCCGGCCGCATCCCCGTGGTCTCCACGGTCGCACCCGACATCGACGACCCCACCCAGGTGCTCAACGTCAACGCCGACACGGCGGCGGCCGCGCTCGCGGTCGCGCTGGGTGCGCGCAAGCTCATCGTCCTGACCGACGTCGAGGGCCTGTACACCGACTGGCCGGACCGGACGACGCTCGTGCGCCGCATCCGCGCCTCCGCGCTGGCCGAGCTCCTGCCGCGTCTCGACGCGGGCATGCGGCCCAAGATGGAGGCGTGCTGGCGCGCCGTCGAGGGCGGTGTGCCGCGTGCGCACGTCATCGACGGCCGTGCGACGCACTCGATCCTCGTCGAGGTCTTCACGTCCGAGGGCGTCGGCACGATGGTGCTGCCGGACGCCGACCCCGACGGGCACCCGTCGACCGTGCCGGTGCGCGCCGTGCGCCTGGCGACCCAGGACCAGCAGGAGGTCGCACCGTGACGACGACGCCCGACCAGGCGGTGGCCGCACCGGCCGGGGGTGCCGCGCGCCACCGCGCCGTCGACACCGACGAGGCGCTGCCGCTGCCCGCGGCCGTGGGCTCGGTCGCCCAGTGGACCGACCGCTACACCCACGCCGTCATGGACACCTTCGGGCCGCCGCAGCGCGTGCTGGTCCGCGGCGAGGGGCCGTACGTGTGGGACGCGGACGGCAAGCGGTACCTCGACCTGCTCGGCGGCATCGCGGTCAACTCCCTCGGGCACGCCCACCCGACGCTCACCGCCGCCGTCAGCGCGCAGCTGGGGACCCTCGGGCACATCTCGAACTTCTTCTCCAGCCCGGCCCAGATCGCGCTGTCCGAGCGTCTGCTCGGGCTCGCCGACGCGCCGGAGGGGTCCCGGGTCTTCCTCACGAGCTCGGGCACGGAGGCCAACGAGGCCGCCCTCAAGCTCACGCGCCGGCACTCGGCGGGCAGCCGCCCCCGTGTCCTGGCGCTCGAGGGCGCCTTCCACGGCCGTTCGATGGGCGCGCTGTCCCTCACGCACAAGCAGGCGTACCGCGAGCCGTTCGAGCCGCTGCCTCCGGGCGTCGAGTTCCTGCCGTTCGGCGACACCGACGCCCTGCGCGCCGCGTTCGAGGACGACGGCGACCAGGTCGCCGCGCTCTTCGTCGAGCCGATCCAGGGCGAGGCGGGCGTGCGCACGCTGCCGCCCGGCTACCTCGCACTCGCGCGGGAGCTGACGACGGCGCACGGCGCGCTCCTCGTGCTCGACGAGGTGCAGAGCGGCATGGGGCGCACGGGCCGGTGGTTCGCGCACCAGCACCCGCACATCGGCGGCGGCATCCGGCCGGACGTCGTGACCGTGGCCAAGGGCCTCGGCGGCGGCTTCCCCGTCGGCGGCCTGGTCGCCCTCGGGCCGGACGTCGCGGCGCTCCTCGGCCGTGGCCAGCACGGGACGACGTTCGGCGGCAACCCTGTCGCGTCCGCCGCGGCGCTCGCGACGATCGGCGTCATCGAGCGCGACGGCCTGCTCGCGCACGTCACCGCGCTGGGGGAGCGGCTGCGCGAGCGGCTGCGCTCGACCGGCAACCCGCTCGTGCGCGAGGTGCGCGGCGAGGGCCTGCTCATCGCGGTCGAGCTGGCCCGGCCCGTCGCGGCGCAGGTGGCCGCGCACGCGCTCGACGCGGGTTTCGTCGTCAACGCGTGCACGCCCGGCACGCTGCGCCTCGCGCCGCCGTTCGTCCTCACCGACGAGCAGGTCCAGCCGTTCGTCGACCTGGTGGCGTCGCTGCCGGCCGGCCTCGCCCCCGAGGAGACCGCATGACCCGCCACTTCCTGCGCGACGACGACCTCACGCCCGACGAGCAGCGCGAGGTGCTCGAGCTCGCGCTGGCGTTCCGCGACGACCGGTACCTCCGCACGCCCGCGGCGGGCCCGCGCGCGGTCGCGGTGATCTTCGACAAGCCGACGCTGCGCACCCAGGTGAGCTTCCTGACCGGGATCGCCGAGCTGGGCGGGTTCCCCCTGCTGGTCGAGGGGTCGCTCGCGCGCATCGGCGTGCGCGAGTCCGTCGCGGACACCGCGCGGGTGCTCGGGCGCCAGGTCGCGGCGATCGTGTGGCGGACCTTCGCGCAGACCGACCTCGAGGAGATGGCGGCGACCGCGGGCGTCCCGGTCGTGAACGCGCTCACCGACGAGTTCCACCCGTGCCAGGTGCTGGCCGACCTCACGACCCTGGCGCAGCACCGGGGTGGCGTCGCGTCGCTCCCCGGCACGACGCTCGCGTACGTCGGCGACGGTGCCAACAACATGGCGCACTCCTACCTGCTCGGCGGGGCGACCGCGGGGATGCACGTGCGGGTCGGGACCCCCGTCGACGCCGCGCCGGACCCGGCGGTGCTCGCGCGCGCGGCCGAGATCGCCGCGGTCACGGGCGGCTCGGTGACCGTCGTGCACGACCTCGCCGAGGCCGTCGCGGGCGCCGACGTCGTCGCCACCGACACGTGGACGTCCATGGGCCAGGAGCAGGAGGCGCAGGACAGGGAGCACCGGTTCGAGGCATTCCGGCTCGACGCCGCGGCACTCGCGCTGGCGCGGTCCGACGCGCTGGTCCTGCACTGCCTGCCGGCCTACCGCGGCAAGGAGATCACGGCCGAGGTGCTGGACGGTCCGCAGTCGGTGGTGTGGGACGAGGCCGAGAACCGGCTGCACGCGCAGAAGGCGCTCCTGACGTTCCTGCTGGAGCGGTCGTGAGCTCGCCGACCGTCGCCTCGACCAAGGCCGCGCGGCACGCGCTGATCATCTCGCTCCTGCAGCACGGCATGGTCCACTCGCAGGGCGAGCTCGCGGCGCTGCTCGCGGCCGAGGGCGTCACGGTCACGCAGGCCACGCTGAGCAGGGACCTGGTCGAGCTGCGCGCGGTCCGCATCCGCACCGCGGCGGGCGCGCTGGTCTACGCCGTCCCGGGGGAGGGCGGCGACCGCACGCCGACGACTGCCGACACCGAGCACCTCGCGACGCGTCTGGCGCGGCTGTGCGCCGAGCTGCTCGTCACGGCCGAGGCCTCCGGCAACCTCGTGGTCCTGCGCACGCCTCCGGGCGCGGCGCAGTTCCTCGCCTCGGCCATCGACCACTCCGTGCTGCCGACGGTGCTCGGCACGATCGCGGGGGACGACACGGTCCTGGTCATCTCGCGGGACCCCGCCGGCGGCGACGCGGTGGCGGCCCGGTTCCTCGCTCTGGCGGGCGAGGGCTGACCCGAGTTATGCATAGGTCCGCATGACGATGTATGTTCATGCAAGCGGACCTCGAGCAAGGAGAAACAACTCATGACCGAACGCGTCGTCCTCGCGTACTCCGGCGGCCTGGACACCTCGGTGGGCATCGGCTGGATCGCCGAGGCCACCGGTGCCGAGGTGATCGCCGTCGCGGTCGACGTCGGCCAGGGCGGGGAGGACCTCGAGGTCATCCGCCGCCGTGCGCTCGACTGCGGAGCCGTGGAGGCCTACGTCGCCGACGCGCGCGACGAGTTCGCCGCCGAGTACTGCATGCCGGCCCTCAAGGCCAACGGCATGTACCTCGACCGCTACCCGCTGGTCTCGGCGCTGTCCCGCCCCGTGATCGTCAAGCACCTCGTGCGGGCGGCCCGCCAGTTCGGCGCCACCACCGTCGCGCACGGCTGCACGGGCAAGGGCAACGACCAGGTCCGGTTCGAGGTCGGCATCACGTCGCTCGCGCCCGACCTCAAGTGCCTCGCGCCCGTCCGCGACCTGGCCCTCACGCGTGACAAGGCCATCGAGTACGCCGAGAAGCACAAGCTGCCGATCGCGACGACCAAGCACAACCCGTTCTCGATCGACCAGAACGTGTGGGGCCGCGCGGTCGAGACCGGCTTCCTCGAGGACATCTGGAACGGTCCGACCAAGGACGTCTACACCTACACCGACGACCCGACGTTCCCGCCGGTCGCCGACGAGGTCGTCATCCGGTTCGAGCAGGGTGTGCCGGTTGCGATCGACGAGGTCCCGGTGACGCCGCTGCAGGCGATCCAGGAGATGAACCGCCGCGCCGGTGCGCAGGGCGTCGGGCGCATCGACATCGTCGAGGACCGCCTGGTCGGCATCAAGTCGCGCGAGGTGTACGAGGCGCCGGGCGCGATCGCGCTCATCGCCGCGCACCAGGAGCTCGAGAACGTGACGGTCGAGCGCGAGCAGGCCCGCTTCAAGCGCGGCGTCGAGCAGCGCTGGTCGGAGCTGGTCTACGACGGCCAGTGGTTCTCGCCCCTGAAGAAGTCGCTCGACGTCTTCGTCGAGGACACGCAGCGCTACGTCACCGGTGACGTCCGCATGGTCCTGCACGGCGGCCGTGCGACCGTCACGGGGCGCCGCTCCGAGTCGAGCCTGTACGACTTCAACCTCGCGACCTACGACTCGGGCGACACGTTCGACCAGTCCGCGGCCCGCGGCTTCATCGAGATCTACGGCCTGAGCTCGAAGCTCGCGGCCGCGCGTGACGTCAAGTTCGGCAACGCCCCCGACCTGGGGTCGCAGGGAGGCATCGACGCGTGACCGACCAGCCCGGCCCGCTCGCGCTGTGGGGCGGACGCTTCGCGTCCGGCCCCGCGGCGGCCCTCGCCGACCTCTCCCGCTCGACCCAGTTCGACTGGCGCCTCGCGGACGACGACATCACCGGCTCGATCGCGCACGCCCACGTGCTGCACGCGGCCGGGCTGCTGTCGGACGACGAGGTCGCCGGCATGGTCGACGCCCTCGAGCGGCTGCGCGCCGACGTCGCGTCGGGGGCGTTCGCGCCCCTGCCGGACGACGAGGACGTGCACACCGCGCTCGAGCGCGGGCTCATCGAGCGGGCCGGGACCGACCTGGGCGGCAAGCTGCGGGCCGGGCGGTCGCGCAACGACCAGATCGCGACGCTCGTGCGCATGTACCTGCGTCGGCAGTCCCGTGTGCTGTCGGGCCTCGTGCTCGACGTCGTGGACGCGCTCGTCGCGCAGGCCGAGGCGGCCGGGGACGCGCCCATGCCGGGGCGCACCCACCTCCAGCACGCCCAGCCGGTCCTGCTCGCGCACCACCTGCTCGCGCACGCGTGGCCGCTGCTGCGCGACGTCGAGCGGTGGGCGGACTGGGACGTGCGCGCGGCCCGCTCGCCGTACGGCTCGGGCGCACTCGCCGGCTCGTCGCTGGGCCTGGACCCCGCGGCGGTGGCCGAGGAGCTCGGATTCTCCGGACCCGTCGAGAACTCGATCGACGGCACGGCGTCGCGCGACGTCGTCGCGGAGTTCGCCTTCGTGGCCGCGATGACGGCGATCGACCTGTCGCGGCTCGCCGAGGACATCATCCTGTGGGCCACCAAGGAGTTCGGGTTCGTGCGCCTGCACGACGCGTACTCCACGGGGTCGAGCATCATGCCGCAGAAGAAGAACCCGGACGTCGCGGAGCTCGCGCGCGGCAAGGCCGGGCGCCTGGTCGGCGACCTCACGGGTCTGCTGACGACCCTCAAGGGCCTGCCGCTCGCGTACAACCGGGACCTCCAGGAGGACAAGGAGCCGGTGTTCGACCAGGTCGACCAGCTCACGGTCCTGCTGCCGGCCTTCGCCGGCATGGTCGCCACGCTCACGTTCGACACCGCGCGCATGGCGGCGCTCGCGCCGCAGGGCTTCTCGCTCGCGACCGACATCGCGGAGTGGCTGGTCCGCCAGGGCGTGCCGTTCCGCGTCGCGCACGAGGTCGCCGGCACGTGCGTCCGGACCTGCGAGGAGCGGGGCATCGAGCTGTGGGACCTGTCCGACGCCGACCTCGCGGCGATCAGCGAGCACCTGACCCCGGACGTCCGTGCCGTGCTGTCGGTCGAGGGCTCGCTGGCCTCGCGGGACGCGGTCGGCGGCACCGCCCCGGTCCGCGTGGCCGAGCAGCTCGGTGCGGCGCGCGAGCGCAGCGCGCGGATGCGTGCCGCGCGCACGTGACGTGCCGCGCGGGCGGGCGTCCGGCGTGACGTCGCGCCGGCGGGCGGCGCCCACCCGATGAACGAGGTCGAGCCGGTACGGGACGGGGCCGCCGGTGTGCCGGTCGTGGTCGACCGGGTGCTGCGCTCGGCGCCACGGCTCGGCCGCGTGCGGCTCGTCTGCGTCGACGGGCCGGCCGGCTCGGGCAAGACGACGATCGCCGACGGCGTCGCGCGTGAGCTGAGCGCGCGCGGAGTCGGCGTCGCCGTCGTGCACCTCGACGACCTCTACGACGGCTGGCGAGGGCTCGAGGGCAGCCTGTGGCCCCGGTTGTCGGCCCAGGTGCTCGAGCCCGTGCGGCGCGGCCGGCCCGGCCGGTTCCAGCGCTACGACTGGGGGACCGGGGGCTTCGCGGAGTGGGTCGACGTGCCCGTCCGTCCGGTCCTGGTGCTCGAGGGCTGCGGGTCCGCACGGCGCAGCGCGGACGCGGTCGCCTCGGTGCGGGTCTGGGTCGAGGCGCCCGACGACGTGCGCCTGGCACGCGGGCTGGCCCGCGACGGGCAGGCCGCCGAGGCGCACTGGACGGTCTGGATGGCCGACGAGCGCGCCCACTTCGCGCGCGAGCGGACGCGTGAGCGCGCGGACCTCCGGCTCGACGGGACGGGCCGCGTGGTCGCACGACGGGCCGACGCGGACGGACCCGCGGGCCACCGGTCCGGTTTGGCATGATGAGCGGGTGCAACCCGAGGCGTCCGCGACGGACCGGCCGGACGACGCAGTCGTCCCCGGCCCGAGTGCCGTGCCCGCACGCAGCTGGTACGCCCGCCCCCCGCTCGTCGTCGCGCGGGACCTGCTGGGCGCGTTCGTGACGTCCCGCAGCGACGAGGGTGACGTGACCGTCCGCCTCACGGAGGTCGAGGCCTACGGCGGCGAGGACGACCCGGGCTCGCACGCCCACCGGGGCCGGACGGGCCGCAACGCGGCGATGTTCGCGGAACCGGGGCGGCTGTACGTCTACCGGCACCTCGGACTGCACCACTGCGTCAACGTCGTGACGCTGCCGGCCGGGCGTCCGGCGGCGGTGCTGCTGCGCGCCGGCGAGGTGGTCGAGGGGCAGGACCTCGCCTGGCGGCGCCGGGAGAGGGCGGGCGTCGTCGACAGCGCGCGCCAGCTCGCGCGCGGGCCTGCCCGCCTCGCCGTGTGCCTGGGCCTCGACCTCGATGCGAACGGTGCCGACCTGACCGAGCCCGAGGGACGGCTGCTGCTGCGCCGCCGGGACGTCAGGACGGCCCAGCCGCCGGTCGCCACAGGGCCTCGCGTCGGCGTCTCGGGCGCCGGCGGCGACGCGGCGCTGCACCCGTGGCGGCTGTGGCTGACGCAGGAGCGCACCGTCTCCGCCTACCGACCTGCGTATCGGTCGCCGACGTCGGCAGACGCCCCCCGCGGGGCGACGACGTCGGCCTGACCACGGCGTCCCGCACCCCGCAGGCCGCCGCGCACCGTCGTACCGCGTCACCGTCGTACCGCGCCACCGTCCGGCGCGCGACATCCACCAGCCGCGCCGTCCTGACGACGAGCGGCAGCCGAACCGGGAGACCCCTGTGACCGACATCCTCGACGAGCTCGCCTGGCGCGGGCTCCTCGCCCAGCACACCGACCTCGACGCGCTCCGCGCCGAGCTGGCCGCCGGGCCCGTCGCGCTGTACTGCGGCTTCGACCCCACGGCGCCGAGCCTGCACATCGGCAACCTCGTGCAGATCCTGACGGTGCGCCGGCTGCAGGACGCCGGCAACCGGCCCTTCGCCCTCGTGGGCGGCGCCACGGGCCTCATCGGCGACCCGAAGATGACGGGGGAGCGGACGCTCAACTCGCCCGACGTGGTCGCGGGCTGGGTGGAGCGGATCCGCGCGCAGATCGCACCCCTGCTGCGGTTCGACGGTCCCCACGCCGCGACCATGGTCAACAACCTCGACTGGACCGCGGGCCTGTCCACGATCGACTTCCTGCGCGACGTCGGCAAGCACTACCGCCTCGGCACGATGCTGGCCAAGGAGACGGTGGCGCGGCGGCTCCACAGCGAGCAGGGCATCAGCTTCACCGAGTTCAGCTACCAGATCCTCCAGGGCATGGACTTCCTCGAGCTCCACCGGCGCCACGGGGTCCGGCTGCAGACCGGCGGCAACGACCAGTGGGGCAACCTGCTGTCCGGTGTGGAGCTGGTGCGCAAGGTCGAGGGCGTGGCCGTGCACGCGCTGACCACGCCGCTGATCACCAAGGCCGACGGCACCAAGTTCGGCAAGACCGAGTCGGGGACCGTCTGGCTCGACCCGTCGATGACGACCCCGTACGCCTTCTACCAGTTCTGGCTCAACGCGGACGACGCCGACGTGGTGCGCTACCTCAAGGTCTTCACCTTCCGCACGCGCCAGGAGATCGCCGAGCTCGAGGCGGCGGTCGCGGCGCGACCGGCGGCCCGCGAGGCGCAGCGCGCGCTCGCGTACGACGTCACCGCACTGGTCCACGGCACCGCGGCGGCCGACGCCGTGGTGGCGGCCAGCCAGGCGCTCTTCGGACGCGGCTCCCTCGCGGACCTCGACCCGGACACGCTCGCGGCAGCCGTCGCCGAGCTGCCCACGGCGCCCGGTCGCCCGGGCGATCTCGTGGTCGACCTCCTGGCCGCGACCGGCGTCGTCGCCAGCAAGGCCGCGGCGCGCCGCGCCGTGGCAGAGGGGGGAGCGTCGGTGAACAACGTCCGGGTCGCGGGCGACGACGCCGTGCTGTCGGTGGACGACCTCCTCCACGGCCGGTGGGCGGTCCTGCGGCGGGGCAAGCGCACGCTGGCGGTCGTGGACAGCCAGGCGCAGGGCACGCCGCAGGCGTGAGGCGGTCGCCCGGGGGCGTCCGACGGCGGTTGCCGGGGGCGCCCCCGAGCTCTCTGACCAGGGCGGGGGCCTGCGCAGGCCCCGGAACGAGGCGCGTGATCGGCATCACGGCCCCGCCGGTTTGACGGCCCGGGTGGCCTCGCGTAATGTTCTTCAAGCCCGCCCAGCAGGGAGGAACGGACACCGAGCAGCGCTCGATGGTCGGTCCCGCGGAGCAGGGCACAACCCGTATGATGGAACTCGGCGCCTAGCGCGTCGGGTAGAGTCATGCGGCGGCGATCGGAAGGCGCCGGCCACCACGGTGGTCAGGAGCCCGGAGAAAGCCTGCTAGATTAGACAACGAAGAACAAGCCTCCTGCGGAAAGCGGAAACGCTGAAGAGGATGCGCGTCTGTTCCTTGAGAACTCAACAGTGTGCCAAGTAGTCGATGCCATATTTTTGGCGTCGAGCCTGGATC
>NZ_JACSQV010000012.1:162960-164921 GCF_014836445.1 Cellulomonas avistercoris | reverse complement strand
GCGGAGCAGCGCGCTGGGCCGGCCCCCCGGGGGGGGGGGGGACCTGCGGCTGCTGCGGCGACCCGGCCGCGCCCCCCGCGGGCGGCCGTCCGGTCGTCATGCGTGCGCTGCTAGAGGGCGTCGTCGCCGTGCTCACCGGTGCGGACGCGAGCCACGTCCTCCACCGGCACGACCCAGACCTTGCCGTCGCCGATCTTCCCGGTCTGCGCCGCCTGCACGACCACCTCGGTCACGCCGGCCACGTCCTCGTCCGCGACGAGCACGTCGATCCGCACCTTCGGGACCAGGTCGACCGTGTACTCGGCACCGCGGTAGACCTCGGTGTGCCCCTTCTGGCGGCCGTAGCCGCTGGCCTCGCTGACCGTGAGTCCGCGGACCCCGGCGGCCTCGAGGGCCGACTTCACGTCATCCAACCGGTGCGGCTGGATGATCGCCGTCACGAGCTTCGTCATCACTTCACCTCCGACACGACACGGGCGCCGCCCAGGTTCTCGTACGCGGTCTCGCCGTGCACCGCGAGGTCGATACCGCCGACCTCGACGTCCTGCGAGACGCGCCACCCGAGCGTGGCCTTGAGGATGAGACCGATCACCAGCGTCGTGAGGCCCGAGAAGACGATCGCGACGAGAGCGATCACGACCTGGATGACGAGCTGGTTGGCGCCACCGCCGAAGAACAGACCCGTGTCGGCGGCGAGGAAGCCGATCATCACGGTACCGACGAGACCACCGACGAGGTGGACGCCGACGACGTCGAGCGAGTCGTCGTAGCCGAACCGGAACTTCAGGCCGACGGCCAGGGCGCAGAGCACGCCGGCCACGACACCCAGGATGATCGAGGTCACGGGACGCAGGGCGCCCGCGGCCGGGGTGATGGCGACCAGGCCGGCGACGATGCCCGAGGCGGCACCGAGCGACGTGGCGTGCCCGTCGCGGAACTTCTCCGTCACGAGCCAGGCGATCATCGCCGCCGCGGTGCAGGTGGTCGTGTTGACCCACGCGAGGCCCGCGGTCTCGTTGGCGCCGAAGGCCGAGCCGGCGTTGAAGCCGAACCAGCCGAACCACAGGAGCGCGGCGCCGAGCATGACGAACGGCAGGTTGTGCGGGCGCATCGCCTCGGTGCCGAAGCCCTTGCGCTTGCCGATGAGGAGCGCGAGCACGAGGGCGGCGACACCCGCGTTGATGTGGACCACGGTGCCACCGGCGAAGTCGATCGGCGCGGTGTTGGCCACCCCGTCGGTCGTGCCGAACAGCGCGGCGGCGATGGAGCCCTCGGCACCGGACAGCTGCCCGCCGCCCCAGACCATGTGCGCCATCGGGAAGTAGGTGACCGTGACCCAGATCGCCACGAAGGCGAGCCACGTCCCGAACCGCGTGCGGTCCGCGATCGCACCGCTGATGAGGGCGACGGTGATGATCGCGAACGTCACCTGGAAGGCGACGTCGATGACCTGCGGGTAGTTGCCCAGGGGGCTGACGACCGCGTCACCCGCGGCGTCGAACAGCGTGCCGCTCAGGCCGAACTGGTCGAACGGGTTGCCGAAGATGCCCGCGACGCTGGCGCCGTACGACGTCGACCAGCCCCACAGCACGTAGATCACGCCCACGACGCCGATGGCTCCGAACGACATCATCATCATGTTCAGGACGGACTTGCCCCTGACCATGCCCCCGTAGAAGAACGCCAGTCCTGGCGTCATGAGGAGCACCAGGGATGCTGAGGTCAGCATCCAGGCTGCGGCTCCGGTGTCCCACTCCATGTCTGTACTCCCCTCGCCAGCCGGGCGGCCGGACGGGGACAACTGTGGAGCGGGGGCGTTTCGCGGGACCGGCACGGGAGTTACGCGCGTGTGACAGCCGCTGTCCGTGAGTAAACGTTGCGTTTCGTGCTGGGCGATCGTCCAGGGTCCGGAACGGTTCGTCCCGGTCCGCGGGCCCCCCGGGGGCGGCCGCCCGCGGCGG
>NZ_JACSQV010000012.1:34527-162950 GCF_014836445.1 Cellulomonas avistercoris | reverse complement strand
GGGGGGCCCCCGCCCCCGCGGCGGCGTCAGGACTGCAGGAGCCCGTCGACGAACGCCTCGGGGTCGAAGGGCGCGAGGTCGTCCGGCCCCTCCCCCAGGCCGACGAGCTTGACCGGCACGCCCAGCTCGCGCTGCACCGCCACGACGATGCCGCCCTTGGCGGTGCCGTCGAGCTTGGTGAGCACGATGCCGGTCACACCGGCGACCTCGCCGAAGACGCGCGCCTGGTTGAGGCCGTTCTGGCCCGTCGTCGCGTCGAGCACCAGCAGGACCTCGGTGAGCGGAGCCGTCCGGGTGATGACGCGCGTGATCTTGCCGAGCTCGTCCATGAGGCCGGCCTTGTTCTGCAGCCGGCCGGCCGTGTCGACGAGGACCACGTCGGCGCCGTCGCTCACGCCCGTGCGCACCGCGTCGAACGCGACGGCCGCGGGGTCGGCCCCGTCGCGGTCGGACCGCACGGTCGGCACGCCGACGCGCGAGCCCCACGTCTGCAGCTGGTCGGCCGCCGCCGCGCGGAACGTGTCCGCGGCCCCCAGGACGACGCTGCGGCCGTCGGCCACGAGCACGCGCGCGAGCTTGCCCACCGTGGTCGTCTTGCCGGTCCCGTTGACGCCCACGACGAGGACGACGGCCGGGACACGCTGCCCGTCCGCGCCGGTGGTGGGCGTGGTGCCCAGCGACCGGTCGAGGCTCGGGTCGACGAGGGCGAGGAGCTGCTCGCGCAGGACCGCGCGCGCCTGCTCGCCGTCGCGCAGTCCGTCGACCCGCACACGCGTGCGCAGCGCGTCGATCAGCTCGTCGGTGGGACCCGCGCCGACGTCCGCGAGCAGGAGCGTCTCCTCGAGCTCGTCCCAGTCGTCCTCGGTGAGGTGGTCGCGGGAGAGCACGCCGAGCAGCCGGGTCCCGAGCGGCGAGCCGGACCGCGCGAGCCGCTCACGCAGCCGCCGCAGGCGGCCGGTCGACGGCTCGGGGGTCTCCAGGGGCGGTGCCGCGAGCTCGTCGGGCACCACGAGGTCGTCGGAGGCGACGGGCGGCCCGGTGGCGGGCTCCACGGCGACGTCCGGTGCAGCCGCGGGTCCGGCTGCCGGTGCGGCGGCGGGCGGCTCGTCGACGGCGGTGCCGGTGCCCGTCGTGGTCCCGGTCGGCTCGTCACCGTCCCGGGGTGCCGGCACGTCCGTGCGACGACGGCGCCCCAGGACGACGGCGGCGGCCACCACCAGCACGGGGGCGCCGATGAGGTAGGGCAGGAGATCGTTGAGGTCCACGCGGACAGTCTGTCGGGCCGCGGGACCTCGCGGCGACCCGGGAGGTCAGCCGGACGTCACCGGGTGGTGCGCTGCGCCTCCGCGCGGTCGCGGGCGCCCGCGTGGTCGCGGGTCCCCGCGTGGTCGCGGCGCGGGCGCACCACGTGCGCGGCACGCTCACGTGCGGTCCGGGCGCGCTCGCGCGCGGTCCGCAGGTCCTCGACGAGCTCCTCGGGCTGCAGGTAGCCGTCGCCCTCGGAGGCGGTCGCGCGCAGGAAGTCCGCGAGCGAGAGGTCCACGGGGTCGGCGGACGCGGCGCGCGCGGCCTCGTCCTGCTGCGCGTCGGGGTGCCGGCGCGCCTGCAGCCCGCGGCGGAACGCACGCCAGGGGTTGTCGTTCTCGCCGGTGCTCGGCGACACGACGACGAGCACCGCCGCAGCAGCGAGCAGAGCGACGAGGATCCAGATCACGACAGCCACGTGACCAAGTGTCCGGCGCTGCCGGACGCGGTGCCGACCGGGGCGCGCCCGCGCGACGGAACTCACCCACAACCTTCACACGGCCTCACCCGCCCGCGCCGTGGTGGCCCGCGCCCGGGCGACGAGATCAGGCGGGGACGTCCTCCACCATGCGCTGGCTGATCACCGTCGTGACGCCGTCGCCGCGCATCGTCACGCCGTACAGCGCGTCGGCGATCTCCATGGTGCGCTTCTGGTGCGTCACGACGATGAGCTGCGAGTCCTCCTGCAGCTCGCGGAAGATCCCGAGCAGGCGCCCGAGGTTGGCGTCGTCGAGCGCGGCCTCGACCTCGTCCATCACGTAGAACGGGCTCGGGCGGGCCTTGAAGATCGCGACGAGCAGCGCGACCGCGGTCAGCGAGCGCTCGCCGCCGGACAGCAGCGAGAGCCGCTTGACCTTCTTGCCCGCCGGGCGCGCCTCGACCTCGATGCCCGTGGTGAGCATGTCGTCGGGGTCCGTGAGCACGAGCCGGCCCTCACCGCCGGGGAACAGCCGCGGGAACACCACGTCGAACGCGGCGGCGGTGTCGCGGTAGGCGTCGGTGAACACCTGCTCGACGCGCTGGTCGATGTCCTTGACGATCTCGAGGAGGTCCGCGCGGGACTTCTTGAGGTCGGCGAGCTGCTCGACGAGGAACTGGTGACGCTCCTCGAGCGCCGCGAACTCCTCGAGGGCCAGCGGGTTCACCCGGCCCAGCAGCGCCAGCGCGCGCTCGGCGGCGCGCAGGCGCTTCTCCTGCTCGGCACGCACGTAGGGGACGGCCGCGGGGCCGTCGTCCGGCTCCGCGCCCGGCGCCGGGACGACGGGCACGTCGCGGTGCGGACCGTACTCCTCGATCAGCACCTGCGGGTCGAGCCCGAGCTCCTCGACGGCGCGCGTCTCGAGCTGCTCGATGCGCAGACGCTGCTCGGCGCGAGCGACCTCGTCCTTGTGCGCGACGTCGGTCAGCTCGGCCAGGTCGCGCGCGAGCACGTCGACGCGCGTGCGCACGCCCGCCAGCGCGGCGTCGCGCTCGGCGCGCGCGGTCTCGGCGGCGTCGCGCTCGTCGGACGCGCGCCGCAGCGCCCGGTCGAGGAGCGTGCCGGTGTGCACGGACGCGGTGTGCACGGCGCGCGCCACGCCGGCCTGCCGCGCGCGCTCCTGCTCGCGACGGACCGCCTTCTCGCGGGCGGCACGCTCCGACGCGGCGGCACGCTCGAGCGACTCGGCGCGGCCGGCGAGCGCGCGCGCACGCTCCTCACCCGTGCGCAGCGTCAGCCGGGACTCGGTCTCGCGGCCGCGGGCGGCGGTCGCCTCCGCAGCCGTCGCGTCACGCCGCGCCGTGGCCTCGGCGATCGCGGCCTCGGCGTCCTCGGGGGCGTCCTCGGCCGCCGCGAGCCGCGCGGTCAGCTCGGCGAGCGTCGCGTGGTCCTCCGCGAGCGTCGTGCCGGCCGCGTCCAGCGAGCGCTGCACGCGCTCCGCCTCGGCGCGCGCGGCACGCGCCGCCGACCCGAGGTGCCCGAGCTGCTCGGCGACGGCCGCCAGGGCCGCGTCGGACTCGTTGAGGCGCTCGAGGGTCGCGTCCACGTCGGCCTGCGCGGCGGCACGCGCCTCGCGCGCCGTCGCCAGCTCGAAGCGCAGCCGCTCGGCCGCGGCGGTCGCGGTCTGCGCGGCGGCGCGCGCGGTGTCCAGGGCCCCCTGCAGGTGCAGCGCGCTGGGCGCGGAGGCCGACCCGCCCGACGCGCGGAACCGCGACAGCACGTCACCCGTGCGCGTCGCGACGACGAGGTCGGGGTGCGCCGCCACGAGCGGGCGCGCCGCCGCCAGGTCGTCCACGACCACGACGTCGGCCAGCAGCGCGCGCACGGCGTCGAGGACGGCCGGCGGCGCCTGCACCAGGTCGACCGCGCGCTCGGCACCGGACGGCAGGTCGGCACCGGGCACGGCACCGGACCCGGCGACCATGAGCGTCGCGCGTCCCGCGTCCTCGGTGCGCAGGTGACGGATGGCGTCGACCGCGGCGTCGACCGACTCGACCGCCACCGCGTCGGCGACGGCACCCAGGGCGGCGACGATCGCCTCCTCGTCGCGCGCGTCCACGCTGAGCAGGGCTGCGACCGAGCCGAGCACGCCGGGCAGACCGTCCGCCGCGAGGAGGGCGCCCGCACCGTCCTTGCGGCTCAGGGACATCTCGAGCGTCTCGGCGCGCGAGGACTGCTGGTCCCGCTCGCGCTCCGCCGTGCGCAGCTCGTCCTCGAGCGCGGCGACCCGGTCGACGGCCGCGTCGAGCGCCTCGGCGGCGGCCTCGTGCTCGGCGTCGAGACCCTCCTCACCCTGCTCGACGCCCGCCACCTGGGACTCGAGCGCCGCGAACTGGGTCGTCGCGTCGCGCGCACGCTCCTCGGCGGCGGCGAGGGTCGCCCGCAGCCGCCCGATCTCCGCCTCCGTGGCCTCGACGCGGCTGCGCCGGGCCGCGACCTGACCTGCGAGCCGTGCGACGCCCTCGCGCCGGTCGGCCGCCCCCCGCTGCAGGTCGGCCAGCGCGCGCTCGGCCGCCGTCGCGGCGGCCTCCGCCTCCTGCCGCGCGGCGCCGGCGGCGGTGACCGCGGCACGCGCGAGCTCGACCTCGGCGGCCAGCTCGGCCTCCGCGTGCCGCACGCGTCCCGCCTGCGCCTCCAGGTCGGCCGGGTCCTGGCCGCCGGTGCGCTCGCTCGACGCCGTCCCGAGCAGCCGCGCGCGGTCGGCGGCCAGGGACGCGGTGCCCCGGACCCGCTCACGCAGCGACGACAGCCGGTACCAGACCTCACCCGCCTCGCTCACGGCGGGTGCCGCCTCGGCCGCCTCACGCTCCAGGGCGCCCAGGCGGGACCGGGCCTCCGCGAGCTGCGCCTCGACCTGCGCGCGCCGCTCGAGCACCGCGGACTCGTCGGCGATCTCCTGCTCGAGGCGCGCGCGCAGCTGCGCGAGGTCGTCGGCGAGGAGCCGGGCGCGGGAGTCGCGCAGGTCGCTCTGGACGACGGCCGCCTTGCGGGCGACCTCCGCCTGACGGCCGAGCGGCCCCAGCTGGCGGCGGATCTCGGCCGTCAGGTCGCCCAGCCGCGTGAGGTTGCCCTGCATCGCGTCGAGCTTGCGCAGCGCCTTCTCCTTGCGCTTGCGGTGCTTGAGGACGCCCGCGGCCTCCTCGATGAAGCCGCGGCGCTCCTCGGGCGTCGCCCGCAGCACCGCGTCGAGCTGGCCCTGCCCGACGATGACGTGCATCTCGCGGCCGAGGCCCGAGTCCGAGAGCAGGTCCTGGATGTCCAGCAGCCGGCAGCCGCGCCCGTTGATCGCGTACTCCGACCCGCCGTTGCGGAAGAGCGTCCGCGAGATCGTCACCTCGGAGTACTCGATCGGCAGCGCGCCGTCCGCGTTGTCGATCGTCAGCGACACCTCGGCGCGCCCGAGCGGCGGGCGCCCCGACGTGCCGGCGAAGATGACGTCCTCCATCTTGCCGCCGCGCAGCGACTTGGCGCCCTGCTCCCCCATGACCCACGCGAGCGCGTCCACCACGTTGGACTTGCCGGAGCCGTTGGGCCCGACGACGCACGTGATCCCGGGCTCGAAGTTCAGGGTCGTCGCCGAGGCGAACGACTTGAACCCGCGCAGGGTCAGGGTCTTGAGGTGCACGTAGGGCAGCCTAGGCAACGCAGGCCGTCCGGCCGCGCACGCTCCTGCGCCCGGGCGTGTGCGCGGGTGCGGGGCGGGCGCGCCGGACGGCGCGTGCGGTCAGCCGGTGACGTGGCTCAGAGGGACGGGAACCACAGCGCGATCTCGCGCGCGGCGGACTCCTCGCCGTCCGACCCGTGCACGATGTTCTCGATCAGCTTGCTGCCCCAGTCGCGTGCCAGGTCGCCGCGGATCGTGCCGGGTGCGGCGACCGTCGGGTCGGTGGCACCGGCGAGCGAGCGGAAGCCCTCGATGACGCGGTGGCCCTCGACGACGGCCGCGAGCACGGGGCCCGAGCGCATGAAGGACACGAGGGCGTCGACGAACGGCTTGCCGGCGTGCTCGGCGTAGTGCTCGACGAGCAGGGCCTCGTCGGCGTGGCGCAGCTCGACGGCCACGAGCGTGTAGCCCTTGGCCTCGATGCGCCGCAGCACCTCGCCGACGTGGCCGCGGCGCACGCCGTCGGGCTTGACGAGGACGAGGGTGCGCTGCGGGGAGGGTGCGTCAGTCATGGCGGTCACCCTATCGGCGCACCGTGGCCCGACGCCGACGACGTCCGTCACACCGGCGGCGGGCCCTCCGGGTGCGCCGCGTCCCACTCGGCGCGCTCGCGGTCGATGCGTGCGCCCAGGCGCAGGGACACGACCCACAGCACGACGAACACGGCACCGACGCCGTACATCATCGGCACCAGCACGCCGAACCCGAGCACGGCGAGCTGCGCCAGGGAGCCGGCGACGTAGCCGCCCGGGCGCCCCACGTAGCCGGACAGCAGCAGCAGGATCGCGAACGTCACACCGCCGAGCGTCCACACGGTCGCGGGCGGCGCGACGCGCAGGCCGTACGCGACGAGGGTCGCGAAGCCCACCAGGAAGGCCTCCAGCAACAGCGTCATCTGCGTGAACTGCGGCTTCGCCGGACGCTTGCGCCGCGTCGGGGCGGGCTGCTGCGTGCTCATCGGACCAGGCTAGCCGCGCGGCAGGGTCGCGCCGTGCCGCGCGGACCTGACGTGGCTCGCGTCAGACCTCGCCGAAGCCGGCCGCGACGTCGACCAGGAGGCGTTCGACCGCCTCGCCCGCCTGCGGTCCCTGCGCCGTGATCGTGAGCACGTCGCCCCGGACCGCCCCGAGCTTCATCAGGTCCAGGACGCTGGCGGCGTTGACGCCGTCCACCTGCACCTTGGCGTCGAAGGGCGCGAGCATCCGGACGATGAGCGCGGCCGGGCGCGCGTGGAGCCCGAGCGGGTTGCGCAGCACCGCGGTGGCCCGCACGGAACCGTCGTCCTGCGTCACGACGCCCGTGTCGACCGGGCGCGGCTCGGCGGCCGCCGGGACGACCGGCGCGGGGCCGGCGGGCGCCGGACCACCCACCGCCGCACCGGCCGCGACCGAGGTGCCGGACACCGGCCGCGCGGGCCCGAACGTGTCGGCGGCCGCCTGCGCGGAGTCCAGCACGGTCGCCAGGTCCGCCTTGCCGTGCGCGGTCACCGCGGCCGCGACGGCACCCTCGACGAAGGGTGCGTCCGCGAGCCGCACGCGTGCGACGACGCGCTCGTCCATGAGGTCGAGCACGGCCTCGGCCGTCAGCACGGCCGAGCCCAGGTCCGTGACGACCACGGCCGAGCGGCCGTCGTCGGTCGCGTCGCGCAGCGCTGCGCCCACGCGGTCGAAGCTGGCGCCCAGCCCACCGTCGTCGGTGCCGCCCGCCGGCACGATGCGCACGCCCGGTGCCATCTGCGCCGCCACCTCCGCGGTCCCCTCGGCGAGCGCACGCGAGTGCGAAACGAGCACGAGCGCCACAGGCGCCCACCGATCCGTCACCGGATCCTGCCTCCCCCGCGGCGTCGGCGCCGCGCGTCATCCGCCGCGCCGTGGTCGGCGCGGTCGTCGTCGATCAGTCCGCGGCCGCGGCCGCCTCGGCCGCTGCCACCAGGATGAGCTCGCTCGAGCGCGCCCCCGGGTCGAGGTGCCCGGCCGACCGCTCGCCGAGGTAGCTGGCGCGCCCCTTGCTCGCGACGAGCGGCACGGTCGCGGCAGCGCCCTCACGCGCACCGCGGGCCGCTGCGGCGAGGACCGCCGAGGGCGGGGCGCCGTGGTCGGCCGCGTCCACCGCGGCCGCGACGGCCGGGGTCCAGGCGTCGACCATCGTCTTGTCCCCCGCGTTCGCGCGGCCGCGCGTCACGATCCCGTCCAGCGCCGCCTCGAGCATCGCCACGACGCCGTCGGCACCGAGCTCGGTCGCCGCGCCCGACTTCGACGCGCGCAGGTAGGCGGTCCCGTAGAGCGGGCCGGCCGCACCCCCGACGGTCGACATCAGGGTCGTGGCGACGAGACGCAGGACGTCACCGACGCTCGCGGGCGGGGCGTCGAGACCGTCGAGCTTGGCGACGACCGCGCGGAAGCCCCGGTCGAGGTTCTCGCCGTGGTCGCCGTCGCCGATCTGCCGGTCGAGCTCGACCAGCTCGTCACGGTGCTCCGCGACCGTCGCCGCGCTGCGGCGCACCCAGTCGACGGCCCATGCCGCGTCCAACGTCATCCGCCCAGCCTCTCCGAGTCCCCGCCCACGTCGATCACCAGCGCAGCGCGGCCGTGTGCACAGGCGCGTCCCACAGGGTGGTCAGCTCGTCGTCCAGACGCAGGACGGTGACCGACGCCCCCTGCATCTCCAGCGATGTCACGTAGTTGCCCACGAGCGAGCGGGTCACCTCGACCCCACGCTCCTCGAGCAACGCGCGTGCCCGACGATAGACGACGTACAGCTCGGAGGCGGGCGTGCCACCCATGCCGTTGACGAGCAGCAGCACCCGCTCGCCCCCCGTGAGGCCCAGGTCGTCGGCGACCGGCGTCAGCAGCTTCTCCGTCAGCGCGTCGGCGCTCTCCAGCCCCACGCGGTGCCGCCCTGGCTCGCCGTGGATGCCGATGCCGATCTCGATCTCGTCGTCGCCCAGGTCGAAGCTCGGGCGGCCGACGTGCGGCACGGTGCACGCCGTGAGCGCCAGGCCCATGGTGCGGACGTTGTCGACCACGCGCTGGGCGACGGCGGCGACCGCGTCGAGGCCGTCGCCGCGCTCGGCGGCCGCCCCGGCGATCTTCTCGACCGCGACCGTGCCCGCGACGCCGCGCCGGCCGGCCGTGTACAACGAGTCCTCGACGGCCACGTCGTCGTTGACGACGACGTGGCGCACCGTGATGCCGTCCGCGTCGGCGAGCTCGGCGGCGGTCTCGAAGTTCAGGACGTCACCCGTGTAGTTCTTGACGACCATGAGGATACCCGCGCCGGCGTCGGCGGCCGCGAGCGCGGGCAGGATCTGGTCCGGCGTGGGTGACGTGAAGACCTGACCGGGCACCGCCGCGTCGAGCATGCCGACGCCGACGAACCCGGCGTGCAGCGGCTCGTGGCCGCTGCCGCCCCCGGACACGAGACCGACCTTGCCGGCGACCGTGCCGCCGGCACGCGTGACGAGGACGGGGTCCAGCTGCACGCGGACGACGTCGGCGTGGGCGAGGCCGAAGCCCTCCACCGACTCGGCGACCACGTCCTGCGGGTCGTTGATGAGCTTCTTCACGCTCGCGCCTCCCTCGACCGGACGCGCGGCCGACGACGTGGCCGCGACGCGCGCCGACGGCGCACGCGCAGGTCCACCTCACCTCTCCGCCCGGCGTGCGTCAACCGGACGGCACCGCACGGGCGTGCACAGCACCCGTCGACCGCCGAGCGCGGGTTCCTGCGCGAGGGGACGCAGACCGGCGCACCACGTCCGGAGAAAAGCCCCTACGTCCCACGAAGCGGGCGAAACGGGCTGCTAACGTCCGATACGCAGTGTATCGCTGCAGTTCAGGGGGCTTGTGATGTCATACCCATTGATCGCCGTCACGTCCGCCGCCGCCCGCAGCTCGGGCGCCGACGACCTCGACGAGTTCTGGAACCTCGTGCAGTGCGCCGAGCCGCAGTTCCGCGCCGTGCCGGTCGACCGGTGGCCCCGGCCGTCAGGCCCGGCCGCGCGCGACGGCGCGCGCCGCGGCGGCGCCCACGTCATGGCACCCCTGGCCGACCCCTACGCGTTCGACGCCCGCCGGCACGGCGTGCCGGCGGCACGCGCCCGCCGGATGGACCCTCAGCAGCGCATGGCCATCGGCCTGGCCGACGAGCTGTTCGCGCGAGCCCGGCGCGACGTCCGTCGCCCGGGTGCCCGTGTCGCGACCGTCATCGGCGTGAGCTCGACGGACTACCGCGCCCTGAGCACGGCGCACCTGCTCGCCGCGATGACGGTGGACGGTGCGCTCGCCACCGGCACCGCCGACGAGGTCGCGGCCGTGCGGCGGGCCGGTGGCCGCGCCGTGCGCCCCATCACGGGCCACACCATGCCCGGCGTGCTGCCGAACATGGTCCCCGCCTCCGTCCAGCACGTCTTCGACCTGCACGGGCCGGCCTTCGCCGTCGACTCGGCGTGCGCGTCGGCGATGACCGCCCTCGAGGTCGCCTGCGCGCTGCTGGCCGCCGGCACCGTCGACGCGTGCGTCGTCGGTGGCGTGTACACCGCGCTGACGCCCGAGGCGCACGCCGGGTTCTCGGCGATCGGTGCGCTGTCGCCCTCGGGGGCGTGCCGCCCGTACACCCGCGCGGCGGACGGTTTCGTGATCGGGGAGGGCGGCGCGCTGCTGCTGCTGCGGCGACTCGACGACGCCGAGCGCGACGGCGACGACGTGTGGGGCGTCGTCGAGGGCTGCGGCAGCGCCAACGACGGGCGGGCGCCCGGCGTCATGACCCCGACGGTCGACGGCCAGGTCGCGGCGGTCCGTGCGGCGCTGCGCGACCACCCGGCGGCACCCGTCGACGCGGTCGAGGGGCACGGCACCGGCACGGTCGTCGGCGACCTGACGGAGCTCGAGACGCTGCGGCGCGTCCTGCCCGACGCGCCACCGGGCACCGTACGGCTGGGATCCGTCAAGGCCGTCATCGGGCACACCATGGCCGCGTCCGCCGCGCTGGCGCTCGTCAAGGCGCTGCTGACCCTGCGCCACCGGCGCTGGGCACCGCAGCCGGCCGACGACGCCGGCTGGCACGCGCTGCTCGACGGCTCACCGTTCGGGGTGTCGACGCCCGCGGACCTCGCGGTGCCGGTGCGCCGGGTCGCCGTCAACGCCTTCGGCTTCGGCGGCACCAACGGTCACGCCGTCCTCGCGCACCCCGAGGTGGTGGTCCGCCATGGCTGACGCCCGCGTGCCCGTCGTCCTCAGTGCCGCCTCCCCGCAGGAGCTGCGCGCCCGCGCGGCGCGCCTGCTCGCCGCGCTCGAGCCGGTCGGGACCGACCGGCCGGGCACCGCGTGGACCGTCCGCGACGTCGCGGCGCGGTACGCGCTGGTGCCGCTCCTGGCGCACCGCGCCGTCATGCACGCCGCCGACCGGGCCGGGCTCGCCGCGGGCCTGCGCGCCGTCCGGGACGGCACCGTCCCGGACGGCGCCTCGCCCGCCACGCACGCTGCGGCGACCCGGCACGTCGCCGGGCCGGTCCCGGTGCTGCTGCTCTACCCCGGGCAGGGCAGCCAGCGTCCTGGCGAGCACGCCGCCCTGGCGGCGCTCCTGCCCGGCTTCGCGGCCCGCGTGCGACGCCTCGAGGACCGGCTGGCAGAACGCCTCGAGGGCACCGCCGTGCGGCGCCACCTGTCGCAGGTGTGGTCCGGGGGCGCGGCCGACCCGTCGGCGGTCGCCGACACGGCCGTCGCGCAGCCGATGCTGACGGCACTCGCGCTGGCCACGACGGCCGCGCTGCTCGAGCTCGGCCTGCGGCCCGTGGCCACGCTGGGCCACTCGGTCGGCGAGCTCGGCGCCCTGCACGCCGCGGGCGTCCTCGACGAGGACACCGTGCTCGACGTCGTCACCCACCGCGTCGACTGCATGCGCACCGCGGCGCCCGACACGGGCATGCTCGCCGTGCGCGCGGGTGCGGCGGACGTCGCCGGGCTCGTCGGCGCCCACCCCGACGTCCACCTCGCGTGCGACAACGGACCGCGGCAGGTCGTCCTCGGTGGCCCGCTGCGCGCCCTCGTGGCGGTGGCAGCCCGGCTCGAGGACGCGGGGATCGCGGCGACCCTGCTGGCCACCGCCGGCGCGTTCCACACGCCGCACTACGCGCACGCCGACCGGGCGATGCGCGAGCGGCTCGCCCGCATGCCCCGGCCACCCGTCGCGCGCACCCGGGTGACCTGCGTCTCGTCGGTGTCCGGTACGGCGGTCGGCGACGCGGACGAGGCGTTCACGCTCCTCGGCCGGCAGATCGCCGGGCCGGTGCGCTTCCGTGAGGCCGCCCGCGTGGCCGCCGCCACCGCGCCCGGGCTCGTCGTGCAGGTCAGCGGGGGGACGTCCCTCGTCCGCATGTTCCGCGAGGCCGACCCCGCGCACACGGCCGTCGAGATCGGCCTCGGAGGACCGAACGACACCGAGGACGGCGTGCTGACCGCCCTCGCCGAGCTCGTCCTCACCGTCCCGGACGTCCGGGCCCACCTCGTGCTCGGTCACCTGGGAACCGCCAGCAGATGCCCACGCACCCACGAAGAGCAGGAGACCGTCGTGCTGCACGGAGAGCCCACCGGCACCACCGCACCCACACCGGCGGGCCCGACCGCCGGCCCACCCTCCCCCGCACGACCCGGCCCCTCCGGCGCGGCCGACCTCGTCGCGCTCTTCGGCGCCCAGGTCGAGGTGCTGGCGCAGGCGCTCGCCCGGGCGCAGGGGCCCGCCGCCGCCGAGGGCACCCCGCCCGCGGCCGGCACCGCGACCCCACCCGGCATCCCGACCGCACGGCCGACCCCGGAGGGCGTCGGCACCCCACCGACTCCCGGCGCTGCGTCCGCGGCCGCCGCACGGGACGCCGTCCGGGCGGAGGTCCGGGCGTGCGTGGCCCAGGTGGGCGGCTACGCGCTGGACGACGTGCCGGGCGGCGCCCTCCTCGGCACCGACCTCGGCCTCGACTCGCTCATGATGACGAACGTCGCCTCCGTGCTCGGCCGGCACTTCCCGGCCTGGCGCCCCTCGGCGGACGACATGCGGTCGCTGCGCACGGTCGACGACGTGATCACGAGCGTGGCCGCGGCGGCGGTCACGGACCCGACGGCGCCCGTCGAGGCACGCCCGCCGGCCGCCGTCCCGCCGGCCGACAGCCACCACGCCCGACCCGCCCCCGACCTCGCTCGTCCCGCCGAGCTCGACGAGGTCCGGGCGACCGTCGCCCGGCTCGAGGACGCGGCGCGCGGCGCGGGCGTCCCGTACTACCTGCCGCACGACGGCCGCGTCGCCGCGACCACGTCCGTCGCCGGGCGTGAGCTGGTGTCGTTCAGCTCGTACAACTACCTCGGCCTGGCGGGCCACCCGCGGGTGGTGCGCGCCGCGCAGGACGCGGTGGAGCGCTACGGGACGTCGGTCTCCGCGGCCCGGATCCTGTCGGGCCACCGGCCGCTGCACACCGAGCTCGAGCAGGCGATCGCCGGGCTCCTCGGCACCCAGGACGCCGTCGTGCTCGTCGGCGGCCACGCCACCAACGTGGGGATCGTGCCGCACCTGTACGGACCCGACGACCTCGTCGTGCACGACGCCCTGGTGCACGACTCCCTGCAGCAGGGGATCACCGCGTCGCGCGCCACGCGGCACGCGGTGCCGCACGGGCGTGCCGACCTCGTCGAGGAGGCCCTGCGGGCACGTCGGCACCGGTTCCGCCGCGTCCTGGTCGTCACCGAGGGCGTGTTCAGCATGGACGGGGACCTGCCGGACCTCCCCGCGCTCGTCGCGTCGGCCCGGCGGCACGGCGCCCACCTCATGGTCGACGAGGCGCACAGCGTCGGCGTGCTCGGCGCGCACGGCGGCGGCGTCTGCGAGGAGCTCGGCGTCGACCCGGCCGACGTGGACATCCTCATGGGCACGCTCTCGAAGAGCCTCGCGTCGTGCGGTGGCTACCTCGCAGGGCACCGCGCGCTCGTGGAGCACCTGCGCTACACCCTGTCGGCGCTCGTCTTCAGCGCCGGTCTGACACCCGCGAACACGGCCGCGTCGGTCGCCGCGATCCAGGTGATGCGCGAGGAGCCGGAGCGGCTGGTGCGGCTGCGCAGCAACGCGACGCACTTCCTCGCCGGGGCACGGGCCCGCGGCATGGACGTCGGACCCGCCGTCGGCGTCCCGGTGGTCCCGGTGATCGTGGGTGACTCGCGCGCGGCCGTGGCGGTCGCCCGAGGGCTCTCCGACGCGGGCGTCAGCGCGAACCCGATCATCCACCCCGCCGTCCCCGACGACCAGGCGCGGCTGCGCTTCTTCCTCACCAGCGAGCACACGACGGACCAGCTCGACCGGGCGCTGGACGCCACGGCGCGGTGCCTGCGGGCCGCCGGGGTGCCGCTGCACGAGGACGCCGGTGCCGCGGGCGCCGGGACGACGCCCGTGCTCCGGGACGGGGTGCCGGCATGAGCGCCGCCGTGGTGCCGACGCCCGACCTCGGCGAGGACCGACGGGCGGCGGCGGCCGACGCACCGGTTGCCGTCCCCGACACGGGCGCCACCCTCCTGGCGCTGCCGGGCGACGTCCGGTGGCGCGACGACGCCCGCGTGCGGGCCGCCGTGACCGCCGTGGCCCGTCGGCTGCTCGCCCCGGGCTCCCTGGACGCCCGCCGCGGGACCGACGCGGTCCTGCGTGCCCTCCTGGCGCCCGGCCGGTACGTCGTCCCGGTCGGGACCGGGTGCGTCGGGGTGTCGGCGTCGCACGAGGCGGGTCGCACGTACGTTGCGGTCGCACCCGGCGCCGTCGTCGTCGACGCGTGCGTGCTCGACCGGTGGCGGGAGGTGGAGGCGGTCGGCGTCGACGCGTTCACCGCGCCCGAGCGGGCCGCCCAGCGCACGCCCTGGGACCGTGTGCGTGCCTGGACCGCGCTCGAGTGCGCGGTGAAGGCCGGCCGGGCCGACCTGCTGCGCCCGCACGACCGCGCGTCGATCCTCGTGGCGGGCACCGGCGGCGCCGCGGTCGTCGACGGGGACGGTGTCGGTCTGCACCTCGTGCACCACGGGGGACGGCTCCGGGCGGTCTGCGTGCGCGTCGCGGTGACCCCGCCCCACGCCGCGCCGTCCACGACCGTCCCGCGGTCCGCCGCGGTCGCGGCCGGGCGCGTCCCCGTCGGGGCGCACCCGTGAACGTCGCGCCGGTCGCCGTCGTCGGCGCGTCCGGGCAGATCGGTGCCCTCGTCCTGGAGCGGCTCGCCGCGGCAGGACGCACGGCGGCGGCGGTCGGACGCACGGCGCCGACCGTGCTGCCGGCGGGCGCGGCGGCCCGCACGATCGCGCGCTACGGACGCGACGAGCTGCGTGCCGCGCTCGACGGCTGCGGGGCGGTGATCGCCACCCTCGGGCTGCCGTACGTCGCGCGGACGTGGGAGCAGGAGTGGCCGCCCCTCGTCGCGGCGGTGGCCGCGGCGTGCGACGACCTCGGGCTGCCGTTGACGTTCCTCGACAACGTCTACGTCTACGGCGCCGCCACGGGCGTGCTCACCGAGTCGACGGCCCTGGCTCCGTGCAGCCGCAAGGGCGCCGCGCGGCTCGCAGGGTGGCGGGTCCTCGAGGAGCGTGCGGCTGCCGGTCTCGACGTCGTCGTGTGCCGTGCGGCGGACTTCGTCGGACCGGGCGCCACCACGAGCGTGCTCCCCTGGGAGGCCGTCACCACCGCGGCGCGCACCGGCGGCCGCCGCTCGCTGCGCTGGCTCGGCTCGCCCGACGCCCGCCACACGTTCGCCCTCACGACCGAGGTCGCCGCAGCCCTGGTCCGCGTCGCCGACGACCCGGCGCTGCGCGGCGGACCGGTCCTGCACCTTCCCGTGACCGAGCCGGTCACGGGCCGGACCGTCGCGGCCGCACTGGGCCGGGTGCGCGACGACGGACGGCGCGTGCGCCTGCGGGCGCTGCGCGCGCCGGTCGTCCGCGTCGCCGCCCTCGTCGACCCGAGCGCCCGCGAGCAGGTGGAGATGATGTACCAGGTCGAGCACGACCAGGTCGTCGACGACGGACGGATCCGCACGCTGGGCTGGTCCGGACCGCGGGTCACGGTGGACGACGTGGCCGCCCTGGCGGCCGGCCGGTCCTCCGCGGGGCTCAGTCCCGGGTGACGGCCCGCAGGAACGCCTCGAGCTGGTCCGTCGCCACGGCCACGGCCGTGGCGGTGGCCGGCGCGTCCGGCGCTCCCGACGCGAACGCGCGCTCGTAGAGCCCGACGGCGACGACCACGACGTCACGCACGGCCAGCGCGGTCGTCGTGCCCGTCCGTCGCAGCACCTCCTCGACGATCCCCTGCAGCCCGGCGTACAGGTCGTCCTGGGCGTCGAGCAGCACGGCCCGCGCGCGCTCGTCCCGCACGGCGACGCCACGCAGCTCGGTGACGACCCCGAACCAGCGCGCCTCGTCACCGATCTGTCCGGACAGGTCGCGCAGCGCCGCCGACACCGCGGCACCGGGGTGCGTGCCCGGTGCCGCGCGGCCGACGGCGCCCAGCACCGCGCGGCGGACCCGCGCGACCTGGAGCGCGTTGGCGCTGCGGTACAGCGCCGCGACGAGGTCCTCCTTGGAGCGGAAGCTCGAGTAGAACGCCCCTCGCGTGTAGCCGGCGCGCGTGCACACCGCGCCGATCGTGGTCCGCAGGTAGCCGACCTCGATGAACTCGACGTAGGCGGCCTCGAGCAGCGCACGACGGGTGGCCGCACGGCCACCCGTCGCGGCACCCGCCGGCGGGGCGCCCGCCTCAGGGGCAGCGGTGTCAGGCACGGCCGAGCAGGACCCGCGCCTCTGCGACGAGCAGGACCGACCCGGTGACGAGCACACCGGCGCCGTGCTCCGCCTCACTCTCGGCGCGCTGCACCGCGAGGTCGATGGCGTCGGGCAGCCGCGCGGCCACGTGCACGCGGTCCTCGCCGAACACGTCGACCGCGATCTCGGCCAGGTCGTCGGCTTCGAGCGCGCGCGACGTCGACGCCTGCGTGACGACGACCTCGGCGAGCAGCGGCTCGAGCGCGGCCAGGATGCCCTCGGGGTCCTTGTCGGCCATGACGCCGACGACGCCCACGAGGCGCGTGAAGTCGAACGCCTCGGCGACCGCGTCGGCCAGCGCCTCCGCGCCCGCCGGGTTGTGCGCGGCGTCGACGAGCACGGTCGGGCTCGAGCGCACGACCTCGAGCCGGCCGGGCGACGTCACGTCGGCGAACGCGGCCTCGACGACGGACCCGTCGAGCGCGGCACCGCCCGTGAGCAGCGCCTCCGTCGCGACGAGCGCGAGCAGCGCGTTGTGCGCCTGGTACTCGCCGTACAGCGGCAGGAACACGTCGGTGTAGACGCCGCCGAGCCCGCGCAGCGCGACGAGCTGACCCCCCACGGCGACCTGGCGGTCGACCACGGAGATGTCGACGTCCTCGCGCACGACGCGCGCACCGCGCTCGGCGGCCGCCGCGAGGACGACCCCCTCGACGTCGTCGGTCTGCTGCGCGAGCACGAGCGTCGCACCGTCCTTGACGATGCCCGCCTTCTCGGACGCGATCTCCACGAGGGTGTCGCCCAGGTAGCGCTCGTGGTCCATCGCGACCGGCGTGATGACCGCGACCTCGGCGTCGACCAGGTTCGTCGCGTCCCAGCGCCCGCCGAGGCCCACCTCGACGACCGCGACCTCGACCGGCGCGTCCGCGAACGCGGCGTACGCCATGACCGTGAAGACCTCGAAGAACGACAGCCGCTCGCCGCCCTGCGCGAGGTGCCGCTCGTCGACCATCCGGACGTACGGCTCGACGTCGTGCCAGACCTCGACGAAGCGCTCGTCGCTGATCGGCTCGCCGTCGATGCTGATGCGCTCGTTGACGCGCGTCAGGTGCGGGCTGGTGAACCGGCCCGTGCGCAGGCCGTGCTCGCGCAGCAGCCGCTCGACCATGCGCGCGGTCGACGTCTTGCCGTTGGTGCCCGTCAGGTGCACCGTGCGGAACGCGCGCTGCGGGTCGCCCAGCAGCTCGAGCACGTCGCGCACGCGGTCGAGCGTCGGGTCGATGTCGTGCTCGGGCGCGCGGTCGAGGATGGTGCGGTAGACCTGGTCGGCCGCCTCGCGTGCCGCGCGCGCGGCCTCGTCCTTCAGGTGGTCGGCGCCACCGTGGTCGCGGCTCATGCGTCGGCCCGCACGACGGTCACGGCGACCTCGGCCGCGTCGGTGGGCTCGATCGTCACGGTCGAGGCCAGCGTCTCCGCCGCGACGAACTCCCGGTGCGCCTCGACGTCGGCGACGTGGGCGCCGGGGACCGCGAGCGTGAGGTCGACGCGGTCGGCGACGTGCAGCCCGGCGGCCTTGCGCGCGTCCTGCACGGCCCGCACGACGTCCCGGGCGTAGCCCTCGGCCCGCAGCGCGTCGTCGAGCGTGAGGTCCAGCACGACGACCACGCCGCCGGCCAGCACGGCGGCGGCCACGTCGGCCCCCGCCCCCTCGCCGACGACCGTGGTCAGGTCGTACTCGGCCGGTTCGAGGGCCACGTCCCCGTCGTCGGTCGTCACGACGACGGTGTCGCCGTCGAGCCGCCACGCGCCGCTGCGCGCGCCCTTGATGACGTGCTGCACGGCACGGCCCAGGCGCGGGCCGGCGGCACGTGCGTTGACCGCGAGGCGCTGCGTGATGCCGAAGCGCTCGGTCGTGGCCGCGTCGGCCTCGACCACGTCGACGTGCTTGACGTTGAGCTCGGCGGCCAGCAGGTCGGTGTACGGCGCGAGCGCCGCGGGGTCCGCGACCGCGACGGTGAGCCGGCGCAGCGGCTGGCGCACGCGCACCTGGTGCGCCTTGCGCAGCCCGAGAGCGGCCGAGACCACGGCGCGCACCTCGTCCATCGCGGCGACCAGGGACTCGTCGCGCACCAGCGGGCCGTCCGGGACCGGCCAGTCGGCCAGGTGGACGCTGCGCCCGCCCGTCAGGCCGCGCCACACCTCCTCGGTGACCAGCGGCGCGAGCGGTGCCATGAGGCGCGTGAGCTCCTCGAGCGCGGTCCACAGCGTGTCGAACGCGTCGTGGTCCTCCGACCAGAACCGGTCGCGCTGCGTGCGCACGTACCAGTTGGTCAGCAGGTCGAGGTGCTCGCGCACCGACTCGCACGCGGCGGGGATGTCGTACGCGTCGAGCTGCGCGGTCATCGTGGCCGTGAGCTCGCCCGTCCGCGCGAGCAGGTACCGGTCCATGGGCGCGAGCCCCGCGGCCCGCTCGGCGGTCACGCGCTGCGCGGTGTACCCGCGTCCCTCGTCCGCCGCGCCCGCGTACAGCGTGAAGAAGTAGTACGTGCTCCACAGCGGCAGCAGGACCTGGCGGACCCCGTCACGGATGCCGTCCTCGGTGACGACCAGGTTGCCGCCGCGCAGGATCGTCGAGGACATGAGCGACCAGCGCACGGCGTCCGAGCCGTACTTGTCCCACATCTCGACGGGGTCCGGGTAGTTGCGCAGCGACTTGCTGGCCTTGCGCCCGTCGTCGCCCAGCACGATGCCGTGGCACATGACGTTGCGGAACGCGGCGCGGTCGAAGATCGCGGTGGCCAGCACGTGCAGCGTGTAGAACCAGCCGCGCGTCTGGCCGATGTACTCGACGATGAAGTCGCCCGGGTAGTGGTGCTCGAACCACTCGCGGTTCTCGAACGGGTAGTGCACCTGGGCGAACGGCATCGACCCCGAGTCGAACCACACGTCGAGGACGTCGGGGATGCGGCGCATCGTCGAGCGGCCCGTGGGGTCGTCCGGGTTGGGGCGCGTGAGGTCGTCGACGTAGGGCCGGTGCAGGTCCGGCTCACCGGCCGCGTTGGTCGGCACGCGGCCGAAGTCGGCCTCGAGCTCGGCGAAGGAGCCGTACACGTCGATGCGCGGGTACGCCGGGTCGTCGCTCACCCACACCGGGATGGGCGTGCCCCAGTACCGGTTGCGGCTGATCGACCAGTCGCGCGCGTTGTCGAGCCACTTGCCGAACTGGCCGTCCTTGATGTGCCCGGGGATCCACTCGATGCCCTGGTTGAGCTCGACCATGCGGTCCTTGAACTCGGTGACCCGCACGAACCACGACGACACGGCCTTGTAGATCAGCGGGTTCCGGCAGCGCCAGCAGTGCGGGTAGGAGTGCTCGTACGTCTCGTGGCGCACGACGACGCCGCGCTCCTTGAGCTCGCGGATCAGCCCGGGGTTCGCGTCGAACACCTGCTGCCCGGCGTACTCGGGCACCTCGGTCGTGAAGCGCCCCTTGGAGTCCACCGGGACGACCGTCTCGATGCCCGCCTCGGCGCACACCGCGGCGTCGTCCTCGCCGAACGCGGGCGCGAGGTGCACCAGGCCGGTGCCGTCCTCGGTCGTGACGAAGTCCGCACCGAGGACCTGATGGGCGTTCTCGCGCCCCGCGAAGTAGTCGAACGGCGGCTGGTAGCGCAGGCCGACGAGGTCGGCGCCCGTCAGCCGCGTCACGACCTCGGGCTCCCCCAGCTCGCGCGCGTACGCCGCCAGGCGGGACTCCGCGAGGACGAGGGTACGTCCGGTGAACGCGCCCTCCGTGGGCCGGACGGCGACGTAGTCGATGTCCGGGCCGACCGCGACCGCGAGGTTGGACGGCAGGGTCCACGGGGTCGTCGTCCAGATGAGCAGCGCCGCGTCCGCGAGCGCCCCGGGTGCGTCGACGAGCGGCAGCACGACGGTGAGCGCCGGGTCCTGGCGCGACGCGTACACGTCGTCGTCCATGCGCAGCTCGTGGTTGCTCAGCGGGGTCTCGTCGCGCCAGCAGTACGGCAGGACGCGGTAGCCCTCGTAGGCCAGCCCCTTGTCGTAGAGCTGCTTGAACGCCCAGATGACCGACTCCATGAACGACGGGTCCAGCGTCTTGTAGTCGTTCTCGAAGTCGACCCAGCGTGCCTGGCGGGTGACGTACTCCTGCCACTCCTTGGTGTACGTCAGCACCGAGGAGCGGCACGCGTCGTTGAACGCCGCGATGCCCATCTCGTCGATCTGCGACTTGTCGGTGATGCCCAGGACGCGCTCGGCCTCGAGCTCGGCGGGCAGCCCGTGGGTGTCCCAGCCGAACCGGCGCTCGACCCGCCGTCCGCGCATCGTCTGGTAGCGCGGGACGACGTCCTTGGCGTAGCCGGTCAGCAGGTGGCCGTAGTGCGGCAGGCCGTTGGCGAACGGCGGGCCGTCGTAGAAGACGTACTCGTTGGCGCCGTCCTCGCCCGCGGGCCGCTGCTCGACCGACGCGCGGAACGTGCCGTCCGCCTCCCAGTGCGCCAGCACGTCGCGCTCGAGCGCGGGCAGGTCGGGGCTGGGCGGGACCGTCGCGGGGGTTGCGTCGGACGTGCGGTGCAGCGGGTACGCCACGGTGGGGCTCCTGGTCTCGCGCACCCGGCGGGGTGCGGCACGGCCACGAGGACGACGACACCCGGACCACCCGGGGACCACCGCGGTACCACCTCGCTTGCCGGGGGCGGGCCCCCGACCTCTCGCCTGCGGCTGTGACGGGCCTGCCCCGTCCGGTTCTACTGAGGACGCACGCCGTGACGCTCGTCCCGTTCTTCCGGAGGCTCACCGGTGATGGCCGGGTCGACGCCTGTGCCGCCAGCATACGAGGTGGTGCGCCCGCGGTCATCCTGATCTCCCGCAGCGGTGCGCGGCGGGAGCGGCGCGATTCGTCGGGGCGCGTGCCTGCGGGGCACCATCGAGCACATGACCACCGCCCTTCCCGTGGCCCTGCTCGACCTCGACGGCACCCTCATGGACTCCGCGTCCGGCATCGTGGCGGCCGTGCGCGCCGCCTACGCGCGAATCGGCGTGCCCGCGCCGACCGAGGCCGTCATGCGGTCCTTCGCCGGTCCGCCGATCACCTGGTCCTTCACGACGCACGGTGTGCCCGCCGACCTGCTCGACGAGGCCGTCGCCGGGTACGGCGAGCACTTCGGGCGCGACGGCGTGTGGGACACCCGCGTCTTCGAGGGCGTCCCGGAGGCGTTGACGGCCCTGCGCGAGGCCGGTGTGCTGCTCGTCGTCGCGACGGCCAAGCCCGCCCGCTGGGCGGTGCCGATCTGCGACGCCGTCGGGCTCTCACCGCTGCTGGACCACGTGGTCGGCGCGCCCGACGACGAGTCCGAGACGAAGGGCCAGATCATCGGGCGGGCGCTGGCCTGGGTCCGCGAGACCCGCGGCGACGTCCCGGTGCGCGCCGTCATGCTCGGCGACCGCGAGCACGACGTGCACGGCGCGGCCGACCACGGGCTGCCGTGCCTCGGTGCGCTGTGGGGGTACGGCGGCGAGGCCGAGCTGCGCGCCGCCGGCGCCGTGGACGTGCTCGCGTCCCCCGCCGACGTCCCCGCCGCCGTGCTCGCGCGCGTGACCGGCTGACGGCCACCTCCTGGGAGGATGGCCGGGATGACTCCCGCACCCCTGGTCCTGCTCGACCTCGACGGCACCCTCACCGACTCCTACCCCGGCATCGCCGCGAGCGCGCGCGTCGCGTTCACCACGCTGGGGATGCCGGTGCCGGACGACGCCGCCCTGCGCGGCTTCGTCGGCCCGCCCCTGGTCGACTCGTTCGCGCGGTTCGGGGTGCCGCCGGCACGCGTGACCGAGGCCGTCGACGCCTACCGCGGCTACTTCCGCACGACGGGCATGTGGGAGAACAGCGTCTACGACGGCATCCCGGAGCAGCTCGTGGCCCTGCGGGACGCCGGGGTCCGGCTCGCTGTCGCGACGAGCAAGCCCGAGGTGTTCGCGGGGCCGATCTGCGAGCGCTTCGGCCTCGCGCGGTACCTCGAGGGCGTCTTCGGCGCGCCGCTCGACCACGTGCCGTCGTCCAAGGCGACCGTCGTCGCCGCCGCGCTCGACGCGCTGCGTCCGGGCGGCGCCGTGCTCATGGTCGGGGACCGCGAGCACGACGTGCACGGCGCGCGCGCGAACGGCGTCGACTGCCTGGGCGTCGCGTGGGGGTACGCGCAGCCCGGTGAGCTGCTCGAGGCCGGGTCGCTGGGCGTCGTCGACCACGTCGGCGAGCTGGCGGCGGCCGCGCTGGCGGCGCTCGACCGCCCGGGCGGGGGGGCGGGGGGGCCGGGGCGGTGCCGGGACGGTGCGGTCAGCCGACCACCGGTGACGACGTGGTGGCGACGTACTGGCGCCACCCCCCGTGGTCGGTGATCTCCGGGTGCTCCTGCGCCGTGGCGCGTCGGGACAGGATCCCCGGCACGCGGCGGCCGTCGGCGAGCTCGACGGGCCCGCGGTACAGCCCGGGCGGCTCGCCCTCGAGGACCCGGACGAGCACCTCGGCCGGCACCTGGTAGAGCTCACCGGGCACCGACGCCCCCTCCTCGTCGTCGCCGACGCGGTACATCCCGGGGTAGGCGCCGTCGATGGCGTGCACCCGGTAGCGGGGCACGGTCGACGTCTCCTCGAGCAGCTCGGCACCGTCGAGGTGGGCGTGCAGCCCCAGTCCGCGCATGAGGGTGCCGTTGACGAAGAGCAGCTCGTCGTCAACGGCGTCGGACCGCTCGTGGCGCAGGTACCACCCGAAGCCCGCGAGGAGCACGGCGAGGAACAGGTACCCGAGGGTCACGGCAGGTGACGCGTTGACGCCCACCTCGACGGCGTTGACGAGCCCGAAGAAGGACAGCACCGCCCCGATCGCCGCCGTGGCGGCCGCGGCGTGGAGCCGGCGGTCGAGGACGAAGCAGGCGATGGCCCCCAGCAGGATGCCGACGAGCACCGCGCCCTGCCCGAGCAGCAGGAGGCCGTCGTAGACGACTCCGTTGGCGAGCAGCGCGCCCGTGCCGACCTCCTGCGCCGAGGTCCCGGCCGCCGCGAGCGCGTTGTTGATCAGCCCCGTCGCCCACTCCGCCAGGCTCGGGATCATCGCCAGGACGATCGCCGGGAAGTACCGGCGCGCGTTCACGTGGAACGCCTGCGCCCCGATGACCAGGCCGATGTACAGCAGGACGGGCACCAGCGCCTGCATGGGGAACACCGCGAGGAACGTGCCGACCAGACCGGTGAAGCACACGAGACCCACGACGATCCCCGTCGCCAGCGAGTACCCGACCCGGCCCCCGACGGCCTTCCAGCCGGGGTGGCCGATGTACACCGCGGGCGGGAACGGCGAGCCGAGGAACGATCCGACGACGGCGCCGAGCCCGTCGGCGGCGAGCACCTGGCGCACGGAGTACCGGTCCCCCGCCGCCGCCGCGGACTCCACGTTCGTCATGCCCTCGGTGAAGTTGTAGATGCCGAGCGGGATGGCCGAGGCCAGCAGCGGCGCGATGTCCTGCAGGCCGGCGACGACGTCGGTCGAGGGCAGGGGCAGGTGCACGGCGAGGTCCGCGAGCGACTGCGTGACCGCGCTGGGTTCGAGGATGCCGGACCACCCCGCCGCCACGGCCACCCACGCGATCGCCGTCGCGACGATCACCGCGACGAGCCCCACGGGTGCGCCCCACGGCATCCGCCGACCGCCGAGCCAGCCGACGAGGATGAACCCGAACGCCACGAACGCGATCCACGGGGCCTGCCACATCTGCGCGGCGGGGCTCATGGAGATGAAGGTGATCGAGATGCCCGCGAGCGCGCCGAGCAGCGCCGCGCGGGGCGTCCAGCGCCGGATCCACGGGCCGAGCACCGCGCCGAGCAGGACGATGCACCCGATGATGAACGCCCACGCCAGGCCCGCCCGCCACGCCGCGAGCGCGTCCTGCGTCTGCAGGAACACCGGCAGCATGACGACGAACACGACGATGAACGTGTGCGGGACGCTGGGCCCGTAGGGCAGTGCCGTCACGTCGGTGCGGCCCTCCCGGCGGGCGAGCCGCCGGGCCAGCACGGCGTACCAGATGTTGCCGAGCGGCAGGGCGATGCCCAGTGCGGGCAGGACCCGCCCGTAGACGGTGTCCGCGGGGATCTGGACGACGGCCAGGCACAGCCCCGTCAGGACGATGACGTTGAGCAGGACGTTGGTGCCGAGGCCGAACAGGCCGTTCCAGTCGCCCGTCGTCCACCACGGCAGCCGGGCGGGCGGCGCGGCGGGGCGGTCCGCGGCCTGCGCGGCGGGTGCAGCATCGCTCATCGTGCGACCTCCTCGTGGATCGTCGTGGGGAGCAGCGCGGCGAGGAGGGCGTCGGACGTCCCGACCCATCCGACGATGCCGCCCTGCGCGCAGAACATGTCGAGTGCCGAGCGGTGGAACTCCGGGAAGTACGACGCCGTGCAGTCGGACAGGACGAGCGCCTCGAAGCCGCGGTCGTTCGCCTCCCGGACGGTCGTCTGGACGCAGACCTCGGTGGTGACGCCCGTGACGACGAGGCTCGTGATCCCGCGGGCCCGCAGGATGGTCTCGAGGTCCGTCGCGTAGAACGAGCCCTTGCCCGGCTTGTCGAGGACGACCTCGCCGGCGACGGGGGCGAGCTCGGGGACGATGCCGTGGCCTGCCGAGCCGCGCACGAGCAGGCGCCCCATCGGCCCCTCCTCGCCGATGCGCAGCGCGGGGCTCCCCCGGTCGCGCTTCGCCGGGAAGAGGTCGGCGAGGTCCGGGCGGTGGCCCTCGCGGGTGTGGATGACCGGCCAGCCGTGACGCCGGAAGGCGGCCAGGACGTGGCTCGTGGGCTCGATCGTGCCGCGCAGCCGCGACACGTCGTTGCCCAGGGACTCCCCGAAGCCCCCGGCCTCCATGAAGTCGCGCTGGAAGTCGATGCACAGCAGCGCGACGTGGCGGGGGTCGAAGGTGAAGGGGAAGGGATCGGCGGGGACGGTGATCATCGGTTCTCCTGTCGGTGCTGTCCGACGGTCCGGTGCTGCCGTGGGTGCCGGGGTGCTCCCCACGGTGAGGTGCGTCCCCGACCGGCCCTCGAGCGCGTCGCGCAGGCGGGGCAGGGACGTGATGACGGCGCGACGACCGCCGTCGGCGACGAACTGCAGCGCGGCGGCGACCTTGGGGCCCATGGACCCCGCGGGGAACTCGCCCGCCTCGAGGTGCCCGCGCAGCTCGACCGTGTCGACGTGGCGCAGCGCCCGCCGGTCCGGCGTCCCCCACCCCACGCACACCTCGTCGACTCCGGTGACCAGGACCAGCGTGTCGACGCCGATCGACGCCGCGAGCAGAGCCGACGCATGGTCCTTGTCCACGACCGCGTCGACGCCGCGCCACGCGTCGCCGCGGCGGACGACCGGGATGCCCCCGCCACCCGCCGCGACGACGACGGCCCCTGTGGCCGCGAGCACCTGGATCTGCTCGGCCTCGAGGACGCGCCGCGGCAGCGGGCTCGGCACGACGCGGCGGTGCACGCCGGGTGCCGTCTCGACGACGGACCAGCCCTCGACCGCGCGCCGCCGGGCGGTCGTCGCCGTCATCGCGGCGCCGATCGGCTTCGTCGGCAGCGCGAAGGCCGGGTCGTGCGGGTCGACCTCGACGTGGGTGAGGACGGCGACCGCGCGCACGCCCAGCCCGCGCCGCTCGAGCGCACCGTCGAGCGCCACGGTGAGGAGGTGCCCGATGCCGCCCTGGGAGTCGGCGACGGCGAGCCACAGCGGCAGGTCGGGCAGGCCCTCGGACGCGGCGTCCGCCGCGACGAGCTCGCCGCGGCGCACGATGTACCCCACCTGCGGTCCGTTGCCGTGCGTGACGAGGACGCGCCGGCCGTCCGCGACGAGGTCGGCGACCTGCGTGGCGAGGTGCGCGGCGCGCTCCTGCTGGCGGGCGACGGTGCCGGCCTCGCCGTCGAGGACGAGCGCGTTGCCGCCGACGGCGAGCAGCACGGCGCCGGTCATCGGGACCTCGCCGCGTGCAGCGCGCGGACCGCCTGGAGGAAGACGGCGGGCGGCGCCTCGACGATGCCCGCACCGATCTGCCCCACGCCGGCCTCGCGGTGCGCGATCCCGGTGTTGATGACCGGGAGCACGCCGGTGTCGAGGACCTTGAGCACGTCGATACCGCTGGGCGCACCGGCGAAGCCCAGCGACGCGAGCCGGAGCGCGGGATGGGGGCCCGTCGTGATGCGCCGCATGGAGAGCGTCGTCTCCAGGGCGTCGTCGGGCGTGCCGCCGACGAACGCGGTGATCGCGGGAGCGGCCGCCATCGCGAAGCCGCCGATGCCCAGCGTCTCGGTGATCGCGGAGTCCCCGAGGTCCGGGTTGGCGTCCGCGCGGTCGTAGCCCGGGAAGAAGAGCCCGTCGGCGGCGCCGACGGGGGCGGTGAACCACCGGTCCCCCGTGCCCGCGACCCGCAGGCCGAACTCGACGCCGTTGCGCGCCATGGCCGTGACGAGCGTGGAGTGCTCGGTCCCGACGGCGGCGTCCATGGCCAGCTTCGCACCGGCCATCGACAGGTTGAGCGCGAAGTGGTCGTTGCCCGCGAGGAACCGCAGCGCGGGGACGCCCTGCTCCTGCTGGGCCACCGCCGGTGCGAGGCGCCGCGTCAGCAGGGCCGTCGCCGCCACGGAGCGGTTGTGGCCCTCGTCGCCCATCGTGAGCGCCTGCGCGAGCAGCGACGTCACGTCGACGGGACCCTCCTCCCCCAGCGCGGCGTCCAGGACCGGTGCGAGCACGTCACGCATCCAGCGCAGGCGGTCGAGCACGTCGGTGTCGAAGGCGCCGAAGCGCAGCACACGTCCCAGGCCCTCGTTGAGCGACGCGAACGCGCGGCGGTCGCCGTCCTCGACGACGAGCACCGGCATCGAGGGCGACAGGACGCCCGCCATCGGACCGACCACCCCGTGGTGGTGGCACGGGTCCAGGACGACCCCGCCGCCGGCGAGGAGGTCACGTGCCTCCTGCGACGTCGCCGCCCAGCCCTCCAGCAGCACGGCACCGACCAGCGCGCCGCGGACCGGCCCGCACATCCGCTCCCACGCGATGGGCGGCCCGGCGTGCAGCAGCACCCGCCCGTCGCCCGTGCCGGGGACCACCTCCCGCGCGGGACGCACGCCGACGAGCTGCGGACGCGCGGCGTGCACGGCGGCGAGCGCGCGGCGGTTCGCCCCCTGCGTGACGTCGTCGTCGAGCGCGAGCGCGAGCCGCGCGGCCTCGGCGTCGCCGAAGGCGGGGGGCCGCCAGTCGAGCTGGAGCACGTCCGCGGGCGCGACCCCCTCGACGACCGCGGGCAGGCCGACGTTGAGGACGCGCACCCCTCCGGCGATCACGCGGTCCTCCCGCTGCGGCAGAGCACGGCGACGGCGGCACGTGCCGCGGCCGCGTTGGACGGGTGGACGACGACCCCGGCCTGCACCAGCGTGCGACGGGCCGACGCCAGACCCTGCGGGTCGCCGTCCGTGCCGCACACCGACGCCAGCACCACGAGCTCGCGGCCGCCGGACCGGGCGGCGCGGACCGCGGCCGCGGCGGCCTCCGCGAGCGGCGTGGTCGGGTCGGCCGCGGCGCCGTGACCCAGGACGAGGTCGACGAGCAGGACGCCCACGTCGGGCCGGTCACCCGCGGCGACGACCGCCGCCGCGCGGCCCGCGGGGTCGATCATCGGGTGCGGCCGTCCGACCGTGTACTCGTCGTCCCCCAGGTCGAGCACCTGCGCCGGGACGCCGGCGCGCCGCAGCACCACCCGCGCCTCGGCGGCCAGCGTCCCGCCGGTGTACAGGCCGAGGACGCCGCCCGTCGGCGTCGCGCTCGGCAGGGCGACGGGCTCGAGGTCCAGCACCGCACCGACCAGCGCGGCCGCCGCGCGCGCTCCGCCCTCGAGAGTGCCGCGCAGCGGCACGGGGCCGTCGGTGTCGCCCTCGCCGAGCAGGCACGCCACCGCGGGCTTCCCGAGCGTGGCCAGGCGCGCGAGCAGGCGCCGGGCGACCTCCGCAGCGGGCGGCTTGGACACGACGACGACGACGTCGGTCGCGTCGTCCGCGCCGAGGAGGTCGAGCGCGAGGTGGGTCATGGTGCCGCCGACGGCGGTCGACAGGTCGCGCCCGCCCACGCCGACGAGCTGGGAGACCCCGGTCCCGGCGCGGTGCAGCAGGCACGCGACCTCCTGCGCGCCCGTCCCGGAGGCCGCGACGATGCCGACCGGACCGCGGCGCACGGCGTTGGCGAACCCCAGCGGCACGCCGTCGAGGATCGCGGTGCCGCAGTCCGGTCCCATGAGCAGCAGCCCGCGCTGCGCGGCCAGGTCCTTGAGCCGGACCTCGTCGGCCGTCTGCACGTTGTCGGAGAAGCACAGCACGTGGAGCCCGGCGCGCAGCGCCTGCTCGACGACGACGGGCGCGTACGGGCCGGGCGTCGAGACCACCGCCAGCGTCAGGGCGGGGTCGACGGTCAGCCCCTCGGTGACCGTCTGCGGGGCGCGCTCGCGCCGGGGACCGCTGTCCTGCACGACCGCGTCGAGGCCGGCCGCTGCGGCCTCGAGCGCCGCGGAGACGGTCGCCTCGTCCGCGCCTCGCACGACGACGACGAGGTCGTCCGGCGCGGGTGCGACGTCGGGCGGCCGCATCGCGGAGCGCTCGAGGATCGCGAGGTTGCCCGGGGTGCCCATGACGACCCCCGCACGCGTCACGCCGGCGCGCCGCTCGAGCGCCGCGGCGAGCGACATGAGCGTCACGGAGTCGCGGTACAGGCGCGGGAACACGCGGGCGGCGAGCGTCTGCGTCGCGGCCGGCGTCATGCGGTCCTGCTCAGGTCGACGCGCTGCTGCGCGGTCCGACGTCCCGACCACGCCCCGGGTCCGCGCGCACCCGCGGCCACGCCGGCCGCGAGGTCGAGGCCCGAGGTCGCTCCCCAGCAGCGCGCCTCGCGGAGCGCCGCGGCGACCAGCCGCACGTCGGCGGTGGCCTCGAGCAGCCGGTGGACCCGCTCGGCGGCCTGCCCCTCGAGCGCCGCGCGCAGGTCGTGCTGCGACAGGCTCGTGGTGCGGTCGAGAAGTTCGGGCAGCGCCCGGCGGATCGCCGCTGCGGCACGCGCGGCCGCGTCGTCGGACCGCCGGTCGAGGCCTGCGAGCGCCCCCACGACGACGTCGTCACCGCTGGGCGTGGACCCGGGGCCGACGCCGACGAGGCCGCGCAGCACCCGCCGCACGCGCCGCACGTCGTCCGCGCCGGCCGCGGCGACCAGGACGCGTCCCCCGGACCGGGCCGGGCCGGGGTCCAGCGGCCCGCCACCGTCCGGGACGGCCGCGCCGGCGGCCAGGGCGTGCGCGGCGGCGGTGTCCACCGCCGCGCGGCGCACGGTCAGGTCGACCCGGACCGCTCGGCGCAGCGACGTCGCCCACTGCCCGCGGTCGAGCCGGCTGCCCACGGGCGTGGTGCGGACGCGGTCGAGGTCGCCGTCGTCCGCGAGGCACACCCCGCCCGGCACCAGACCGTGCGCGGCGGACGTGACCGGCACGAGCAGACCACCGGACGTGCGCAGCACCACGACCGTGCGCCCGACGTGGACGACGGTGGCGGCGAGCACCGCGTCCCACCCCGGCGCGTCGGCGGCCGCCCGGGCCGGCCGGGCGTCCGATATGAGCGGGATCGACATACTCTGACCGTAGGTACCGGGGCATCCGTGCCGCAGCGTCCGAACCGGACGGCATCGGGACGCCGCGTCGTCCGATGTGGACAACGCGCCGACGTGGACGAGAGGCAGCCGTGGCGACGCTGACGGTGCGGGACGTCATGACCCTGGCACCGCTGCGGGGCGCCTACGTGCTGGCGGGTGACGCCGGCGTCGACCGGCTGGTCACCGGCGTCAACGTCATGGAGGTCCCGGACATCGAGCCGTACATCAAGCCCGGTGAGATGCTCCTGACGACGGCCTACCCGGTGCGCGAGCGGCCCGAGGACCTCGTCGACCTGCTGCGTCTGCTCAGCTCACGCGGGCTCGCGGCCCTGGCGATCAAGCCGCTGCGGTACCTCGACCGCCTGCCCGACCAGTTCGCCGAGATCGCCGACGAGCTCGCGTTCCCGGTCCTGGTGGTGCCGGGCGACACGTCGTTCAACGAGGTCATCGCCGCCGTTCTGGCGGTCGTGCTCGCGGAGCACGACGCCGAGCCCGCGCACGACGAGGTGATCCGCGAGCGCCTGACGGGCATCGCGCTGGCGGGCGGCGGCCTGACGGAGATCGCGCGGACGCTCACCGGTGCGCTCAACCGGTCGGTCGACGTCGTCGCCGACGACCCCGTCCTGCTCGGCGGCCCGGCCTCGGCGGCGCCGGTCCGCGCACCGGGACCCGTGGCCGACGCGAGCCGCTGGGAGTTCCCCGTCACCGTCGCGGGCGTCCGCCGTGGCCGTGTCGTCCTCGGCGGCGACGGCGAGCCGACGCGGGCCCAGCGACGGCTGATCCGCCAGGCCTGCTTCGCCGCCGGGATGCACATCGCGCAGGCGCTCGCGAGCATCGAGCTCGACCGGCGGCTGCGCGTCGTCTTCCTCGAGGAGCTCGTCACGGCGACGCCGCTCGACGCGGCTGCGCTCGAGCAGCGGACACGGCTGTTCGGCTGGGACCTCGGCGGCACGACGACGGTCGTCGTCGCGGCGTGCGACGCAGCCCCCTCGGAACAGGCGCTGCAGGCGGCGGCGCGTCGCACGCTCGGCACGGGCGCGGTGGCCTGGCTCCGCGGCACCCAGGTGGTCGCGATCGTGCCCGGGTCGGGGGGCGCGGAGGAGGCGTTCCGGACGGCGCTCGCGCGGGCCGGTGCCGGGAACGTCGTCGTCGCGTCGGGCCGCGCGGCGGACACGCTCACCGCGCTCCCCCGCAGCCACGCGTCGGCCCAGGAGGTCCTGCACATCGCCGGCGTCACGGGCCGGACGACGGCGCGCCACGACGACCTCGGGTTCGAGCGGCTGGTCCTCAGCCTGCCGCCGGAGCTCCTGCGGGAGTACGTCGACGCGCAGGTCGGGCCGCTGCTGCGGCACGATGCGCAGGCCGACGGCGAGCTGTGCCGGACGCTCGAGGTGTTCCTCGGTCTCGGCAACGCCGCGGAGGCCGCCCGACGCCTCTTCGTGCACTACAACACGATGAAGCACCGGCTCCAGCGCATCGGCGACCTGCTGGGGGCCGACCTGCACGACCCGCGCACCCGCACCGCGCTGGCCCTGGCGCTCGAGGCGCACCGGCTGGTGCGACCACCGACGTGACGCCCCGCCGGGGTGTCAGTGCGTCGCCTCGACCGGCGGCAGGGCCGACCACGGGAACGTGATCCACCGGTCCGTGCGGCGCCACACGTAGTCCGGGTCGACGACCGACCGCGGCTTGGCGTACAGCACCGCCGTGCGGACCTCGGAGCAGTCCTGGGCGAGCAGCCGCCGCACGAGCGCGAGCGTCTCCCCCGAGTCCGCGACGTCGTCGACGACCAGCGCGCGCAGACCGCGCACGGCGTCGGTGTCCAGCAGGGGCGGCAGCAGCAGCGGCTCGGGCAGCGTGCTGCCGACGCCGGTGTAGAACTCCACGTTCATCGTCCCGACGGCCTTGGTCCCCAGCGCGTAGGCGATCGCGCCGCCGGGCGGCAGCCCGCCCCGCGCGACCGACACCACGACGTCCGGCTCGAAGCCCGAGTCCACGACCGTCTGGGCGATCTCGCGCGCCGCCCGGCCGAACGTCTCCCAGTCGAGGACCTCCCGGTCCCCCGTGCCCTCGACCGTGCCCTCGTCCGCGCCCTCGTCCGTGCCCTGCGTCGTCGTCATGTGCCCATCGTCACCCACCGCGGGGGCACCCGTGTGGCAGCGTGGGGCTGTGAGCACCACCGGCCCCGACGCAGGCGCCCTGTTCCCCGGCAAGCAGTTCATCAGCACCGTCCTGGAGTCGCTCGAGACCAAGACGGCCATGTCGGGCACGCTCGGGCGCCGCTACCTCATGCGCGCCGCGATGGCCGGGATCATGATCGGCCTGCTCTACGGCGCGAACTACGCCGTGATCGCGGCGTTCGACCAGATCGTCGTGGGCGGCTCGACGCTGCAGCCGCTGGGGCGCATGGCCGGGGCGCTGACGTTCGGCTGGGCGCTCGTGTTCATCTACTACTCGCGGTCCGAGCTGCTGACGTCGAACATGATGATCGTCTCCATCGGCGCCTACCACCGGCGCACGTCGTGGGGGCGCGCGGCGCGGCTGCTGGGCCTGTGCTACCTCGGCAACGTCGTCGGTGGTCTGCTCGTCGCGGTGCTCGTCCGGTTCTCGACGCTCGCGGAGGGCGCCGTGCTCGAGCAGATGGTGGCTGCCGTGGACCACAAGCTCGCGTACGTCGCGGCCGGACCCGTCGGCTGGGTCGACCTGCTGGTCCGTGCGGTGCTGTGCAACTTCTGCATCAACCTGGCGATGCTGCTCGTCTACAACGGCCTCATCACGAGCGACGTCGCCAAGTCCTCCGTCATGATCGTCGCGGTCTTCGTCTTCGCGTTCCTCGGCCTGGAGCACTCGGTCGCCAACACGGTGCTGTTCTCGATCGTGGGCCTGCGCGAGGGCGTCGACCTGGTGCTCGCGGCGGGCAACGTGGCGCTCGCCCTGGTCGGCAACTTCATCGGCGGAGGGCTGCTGATCGGCCTCTACTACGCGTACGTCAACGACGACACGCGATGGCTGCGGGACAACCCGCCCGCGGCGGACACGAGCGTCTGAGCCCTGCGACCCCGCGGTCCCGCGACCCGCCGCGGCCCGGGCACCGGTCAGGTGCTGCGCAGCGACTCCTGCCACTGCGCGTGCAGCGTGGCGAACCGTCCCCCGGCGGCGACGAGCGCCGCGGGGCTGCCGTCCTCGACGATGCGGCCGTCGTCGACCACGAGCACGCGGTCGGCGTGCATGACGGTCGACAGCCGGTGCGCGATGACGACGGCCGTGCGGCCGGTCAGCAGCGTGCGCAGGCCCTCCTGGACCAGCTGCTCGCCCGGGATGTCGAGCGAGCTCGTCGCCTCGTCGAGCACGAGCACCGCCGGGTCGGCGAGGAACGCGCGCGCGAACGACACGAGCTGGCGCTGGCCGGCGGACAGCCGCACGCCGCGCGTGTCGACGTCGGTGTCGTAGCCGTCGGGCAGCGACGCCAGCAGGTCGTGGACGCCGACCGCACGGGCCGCGCGCTCGATCTGCGCCTGGTCGGCCCCCGGCCGCCCGAGGGCGATGTTCGCGGCGACCGACCCCGAGAACAGGTACGCCTCCTGCGTGACCATGACCATCGCGGTGCGCAGGTCGCGCGGGTCGATCTCCCGCAGGTCGACGCCGTCGAGGCGGACCGCCCCGGTGCGCGGGTCGTAGAACCGGGCGAGGAGCTTGGCGACCGTGGACTTGCCCGCGCCCGTCTCGCCCACGAGCGCGACGGTCTGCCCGGACGGCACGTGCAGGTCGAGCCGCGGCAGCACCGTGGGCCTGTCGCCGTAGCCGAAATCGACGCCGTCGAAGCGCACGTCGCCCCGCGGCTCGCGCAGCCGGACCGGGTGCACCGGGTCGGCCACGGTCGGCTCCTGCGCGAGCAGGCCCGAGAGCTTCTCGAGCGCGGCCGTCGCGGACTGGAACGAGTTGTAGAACATGCCGATCTGCGCGAGCGGCGCGAAGAACCGGCGCGCGTACAGCACCGCGGCGACCAGGACGCCGACGTCGAGCGCGCCGTCGAGCACCCGCAGACCCCCGACCAGCAGGACCGCCGCGACCGTGACGTTGCCGATGAGGACCAGGCCGGTGTCGAACACGCCGTTGACGCGGATGGCCTCGGCGTTCGCCGCGCGGTACTCCTCGGCCTCGACGTCGTAGACGGCGGCGACCTCCTGCTCGCGTCGGAAGGCCTGCACCGCGCGGATGCCCGTCATCGTCTCGACGAACCGGACGATCACGCGCGCCACGGCGGTGCGCGACCGGCGGTACTGCGCCTGCGACTGCACCTGGAACCACCGGGTCAGCACGACCCCGGGGACCACGGCGACGAGCAGCACGAGACCCGAGCGCCAGTCGAGGACCGTCAGGCCGACGGCGGTGAACGCCATGGCCAGACCGCTCGCGGCGAGCGTGGTGACACCGCCGTCGAGCAGCTCGCGCAGGGCGTCGAGGTCGGACGTCTGCCGCGAGATGATCCGGCCCGACGTGTAGCGCTCGTGGAACTCCAGGCTGAGGCGCTGCGTGTGCCGGAACACGCGACCGCGCAGGTCGAGCAGCACCGCCTGGCTGACCGTGGCCGCCATGCGCACCGTCGCGGCCGTGAACACGCCCGCGACCAGCGCCGTCACCGCGTAGCCCCCGGCGACCAGGAGCAGCGGGCCGGCGTCGCCGGAGCGCAGCGCGGGGATGCCGCGGTCGATGCCCAGCGCGACCAGCGCCGGCCCGGCCACCAGCGCGAGCTGGGCGACGACGACGACGAGGGCGGTCAGCACGGCGCGCCGCGTGACGGGCCGCAGCAGCGACGCGAGCAGGCCGAGCGAGCGGCGTCGCACCTCGCGCGGCGTCTCGTCGCCGTGCTCGTCGGGCGCCGGCGCGGTGGCGCCGCGGGGCGCGGTCGTGGCGGTCATCGGTGGGCCGCCGCGACGTCGCGGGTCGTGGTGCCGCCCGGGCCGTCGTCCGCGCCGTCCGGGTCGTCGCCCTCGGCCGTCAGGACGTACCGGTAGTGCGGGTGCGTCGCGAGCAGCTCGGCGTGCCGGCCGACGCCCGTGATGCGGCCGTCCTCGAGCACGGCGACGCGGTCGGCCAACGCGACGGTCGACGTGCGGTGGGCGACGACGAGGGTCGTCGTGGTGGCGAGCGCGCGCCGCAGCCCCTCGGTCACGTGCGCCTCGGTGGCCACGTCGAGGGCCGACAGCGGGTCGTCGAGGACGAGGACGCGCGGCCGGCCGGCGATCGCCCGCGCGAGCGCGACGCGCTGCCGCTGGCCACCGGACAGGCTCATGCCCTCCTCGCCGATCACGGTGTCGATCCCGTGCGGGAGACGGTCCACGAACCCCGCGCTGGCGACCTCGAGCGCGGCACGCACGACCTCGGTGGCCGCGTCCTCGCCCATCGACGCGACCTCCTGCGGCGGCAGCCCCATCAGCACGTTGTCGCGCACGGAGGCCGAGAAGAGGATCGGGTCCTCGAACGCGACCGCGACCGCGCCGCGCACGTCGTGGCGGCGCACGTCGCGCACGTCGACGCCGTCCACCAGCACCGCGCCGCCGGTCACGTCGTAGAGCCGGGGCACGAGCTGCAGGAGCGTGGTCTTGCCGCTGCCCGTCAGGCCGACGAGGGCCATCGTCTCCCCCGGCTCGAGGACGAGGTCGACGCCGCGCAGGACCTCGCGCGAGCCGGCGCCGTGGGCGAACCGCACGCCGCGCAGCTCGACGCGCGTGCCGTGCGCCGGCGCGGGCGGGAGCGGCACGGGACGCTCCGGGTCGGCCAGCGCCGGCGCGGTGTCCATGACGTCGAGGAACCGGTCGGTGCCGGCGCGCGCGTCGAGCGTCATCGCGAGCAGCTGGCCGAGGCTCTCGACCGGCCGGGTCATCACGGCGGCGGTGGCGAAGAACGCGACGAGCGCACCCACGCTGACGCGGTCGCTCGCCGCGAGCCACACGCCCAGCCCGAGCGCCACGGCCAGCGTCGTCTCGGGGATCCACGCGAGCGCGAACGACATGCGCGACTGCGCGCGCGCCTTGTCGAGCTCGGTGCCGCGCAGCTCGTCGGCCTGCTGGACGAAGTCGTCGAGCGCGTCGTCGCCGCGCCCGAACGCCTTGAGGACGCGGATGCCGTGCACCGACTCCTCGACGCGCGTCGCCAGGTCACCCGCCTGGTCACGGGCCCGCCGCGCGACCACCTTGTAGTCCATCCGGAACCGGAACCCCAGCACCATGACCGGCAGCGCCCCGAGCAGGTACACGACGCCGAGCAGCGGGCTGGTGACGAGCATGAGCACCGTGCCGACCAGCACCGTGGTCGCGGACACGACGAGCTGCACGAGCCCGAACACCATCCACCGGCGCACCGTGTGCAGGTCGCTCATCGACCGCTGCAGCAGCTGCCCGCCGGACCACCGGTCGTGGAACGCGACGGGCAGGTCGAGCAGGTGGCGGAACAGGTCGGTGCGCATCGTGCGCTCCACGCCGGTGCCCGGGGTCGCGATCAGCGCACGCCGGCACCACACGAGGACCGCCTCGAGCACGCCCAGCAGGAGCACCAGGAGCGACGCCTGCACGACGGCCGCGCGTGAGCCGTCGGTCAGCAGGGGCCCGTTGACGACACCGCGCAGCACCTGCGGGACCGCGAGCGCGATGAGGCTGGCGACGAGCGTCGCGCTGCCGCCCGCGACCACGCGCGGCAGCGCCGGACGGGCCCAGCGCACGAGGCGCAGGAGCGCACGCGTCGTGGAGATGTCGGCAGGGGGCATCCACTCAGACTAGATCGCGGCACCGACAGCGCGCGTCGGGGCCGCCGCGCGCGCGAGGGCCGCAACGCCTGGTCAGACCCCCGTGCGGGCGGTCGTCGTGTTGTTCGCCTGGGCCCGCGGACGGACGACCAGCAGGTCGACGTTGACGTGCGCCGGGCGCGACAGGGTCCAGGCGATGGTGTCCGCGACGTCGTCGGCCACGAGCGGCTGGTAGCCCTCGTAGACCTTCGCGGCGCGCTCGGCGTCGCCGCCGAAGCGGACGAGCGAGAACTCCTCGGTGGCGACCGCGCCCGGCGCGATCTCGATGACCCGGATCGGCTCGCCGACCAGCTCCCAGCGCAGCGTCGTGGCGAGCTGGCGCTCGGCGTGCTTGACGCCCGTGTACCCCGCACCGCCGGGGTAGGCGTCCAGGGCCGCGGTCGACGTCACGACGAGCACGTCGCCGGCGCCGCGCTCGCGCAGCAGCGGCAGCACGCCCTGCGTCACCCGCAGCGTGCCCAGCACGTTGAGCTCGTACATCCTGCGCCAGCCGTCGAGGTCCGCGTCCGCGACCGGGGCCAGGCCCAGGGCACCGCCGGCGTTGTTCACGACGGCGTCGAGGCCGCCGGTCGCGCGCACGTGCGCGACCAGGGCCGCGACCTGCTCGTCGCTCGTGACGTCGGCGGCGAACGCGTCCGCCCCGGTCTCCTGCGCGAGCGCCGCGAGGCGGTCGGCGCGGCGGGCGCTCGCCACGACGTCCCAGCCGTCGGCGCGCAGCCGACGCACGGTGGCGGCGCCGATGCCGGACGACGCCCCGGTCACGAGCGCGCGGCGAGGACGGTCGGTCGACGAGGTCATGCGGTTCTCCTGGCGGTCGGTCGGGGGTGCGCGACGAGCATGGCACGCAGACGGCCCGGGGCGACCGGCCGGGTCGTGCGCGCTCACGTCCCGGACACGCAGGCGCAACACGAGCACGCGACGATGCGCGCATGTCACCGCAGGAGCTGGCGGAGCTCGTCGCCGACCGATCGCCGCGCGGCATCGCCGCGACCATCGCGCGCCTGGTCCACACCGGTGACCTGCTGCCGGGCGACCGGCTCCCGACGGTCCGCCAGCTCGCCGGTGCGCTGGGCGTCAGCCCCGCCACGGTCGGGTCCGCGTGGCAGACGCTCGCGTCCGCGGGCCTCGTCGTCTCGCGCGGACGCGCCGGGACGTCGGTGCTGCCGGGGTCGGCCGGTCGTCTGCCGCCGCGCTACCGCGCGCTCGCCGACGGGCCCTCCGCACGTCTCGACCTCGCGGCGGGCGCTCCCGACCCCGGCCTGCTCCCGGACCTGGCTCCCGCGCTGGCCCGCGTCGCCGCCCGGGCACCGGGTGCGCGCGCCGGCGACTACCTCGACGACCCCGTGCTCCCCGACCTCGAGCGGCTGCTGCGCTCGTCGTGGCCGTTCGTCCCGCAGCGCCTGACGGTCGTCGACGGGGCCGTCGACGCGCTGAGCCGCGTCCTGGAGCAGGTGGTGGGCTTCGGCAGCCGGGTGGCCGTCGAGGACCCCGGCTTCCCGCCGGTCCTCGACCTCATCGACCACCTCGGGCTCGAGCCCGTGCCCGTCGCGCTGGACGACCAGGGGCCACGTCCGGACGCGTTGGCCGACGCGGTGGGCTCGGGTGCGCGCGTCGTGCTGCTGCAGCCCCGCGCGCAGAACCCGACCGGCGTCAGCACGACCCCGGCCCGTGCGCGCGACCTGGCCGCGGTGCTGCGCCCGGTCGCCGGTCAGGTGTGGGTCGTCGAGGACGACCACGCGGGCGCCGTCGCGTCGTCGCCGGACGCCAGCCTGGGCCGGTTGCTGCCGGACCGCGTCGTGCACGTCCGCTCCTACTCCACGTCGCACGGGCCGGACCTGCGGATCGCCGCCGTGGGCGGGCCGGCGGACGTGCTGGACCGGCTCGTCGCCCGACGCATGCTGGGGCCGGGGTGGACGAGCCGCCTGCTGCAGCACGTGCTCGTGGACCTGCTGACGGACTCCCGTTCCGTCGAGGCCGTGGCCCGGGCCCGGGACGACTACGCCGGTCGCCGCCGTGCGCTGAGCGTGGCGCTCGCCCGCCACGGGCTCGACGTGCCGCCGGGCGACGGCCTGCACCTCTGGGTGCCCGTGCACGACGAGCCGACGGCCCTCGTGCGGCTGGAGGCCGCGGGCGTCCGCGTCGCGCGCGGCCGCCCGTTCTCCTGCGACCCGGCCCGTGCGACGGGCCACGTGCGGGTCAGCGTCGGCGCGCTGCGACCGGGGGACGTCGACACGGTCGCCGCGGCGCTGGCCGCGGCCGCGGCTCGCTGACCCACCCTCGAAAAAGCGGTTGGTGTACCAACCGAATGGTTTCGTCCGTCGCCCCGACGGTGCCTCGCGCACCAGAGTGTGGATCGTTATCACCACGTCGAGGGGAACGCTTGCCATGTCGATGACACGCAGCAGGACAGCAGCCTGGCTCGGAGGGGTCGCGCTCGTCGCGGCGGGAGCGATCGCCGCGGTGAGCACGCCCGCGCAGGCCGCCCAGACCATCACGAACGTCGCCTACGCCCCGGCGGACCCGGCCGGCAGCCGCGGCCACCTCCTGGACCTCTACATCCCCGACGGCAACGGCCCGTTCCCTCTCGTCCTGTGGTCCACCGGGTCGGCCTGGTCGTCGGACGACGGCAAGTCGGGGGCGAGCGCCGTCGCGCAGCAGCTCAACCCGCGCGGCATCGCCGTCGCCGGCGTCAGCGTGCGCTCGGCCTCGCAGGCGAAGTTCCCCGCGCAGGTCCACGACATCAAGTCGGCGACCCGCTACCTGCGCAGCAACGCGGCGCAGTACCGGCTGAACCCCGACCAGTTCGCGAGCATGGGCGACTCCTCCGGCGGCTGGGTCGCCGCCATGGCCGCCGTGAGCAACGGCGTGGCCGCCCTCGAGGGGCAGATCGGCACCACGGGCGTCTCGAGCGACCTGCAGGCCGGGGTCGACTTCTTCGGGCCCACCGACTTCGCGCGGCTCAAGGAGCAGGACCCGGGCGGCTTCATCGACCACGACAGCCCCAGCGCCCCCGAGGGCCAGCTGCTCGGCTGCGCGACCCCGACGTGCCCGGACAAGGTGCGCCAGGCGAACCCGCTGACGTACGTCGACTCCCAGGACCCGCCGATGCTCCTGCTGCACGGGCAGGCCGACAACGTCGTGCCCCACGCCCAGACGGTGATCTTCTACGACGCCCTGAAGGCCGCCTGCGTCGACACCCGGTTCTTCTCCGTGCCCGGCGCCGGCCACAGCCACCCCGACGTCACGAGCGCGTCGCGCTACGGCCAGCAGACGGTCCGCACGACCGAGGGCTGCCGCGAGACGGTCACGCAGGGCACCCCGAACCCGAGCTGGGACACCATCGCGGCGTTCCTCAAGGACGCGTGGGCGGACGGCGGGCCGACACCGACCGCCACGCCGACGCCGACCGCCACGCCGACGCCGTCCGTCACGCCGACGCCGTCCGTGACCCCGACGCCGTCCGTCACGCCCACGCCGTCCGTGACCCCGACGCCGTCGGTCACCCCCACGCCGTCGGTGACCCCGACGCCCACCCAGGGCCCGTCCACCGGGTGCTCCGCCACCTACCGGCTCGCGAACAGCTGGCCCAACGGGTTCGTCGCCGACGTGACGGTCACGGCCGGGAGCAGCGCGATCAACGGCTGGCGCGTCACCGTCACCCTGCCCTCCGGGGCGAGCGCGACGCAGGTGTGGAACGGGCAGTCCACCGGCGGCGCGGCACCGAGCGTGACGAACGCCCCCTGGAACGGGCGCGTCGACGCCGGTCGCAGCACGACCTTCGGCTTCCAGGGCACCGGGAACGGGGCGGGTGCGACGGTGACCTGCGCCGCGTCCTGACGCCTCCCGCCCGCTGACGGGCGCCGACCTCGAGCGGCGCGCCCGGCCCTCGCGCCGTGCGCGCCGCTCGTCGCGCGCGGGCGCTGCGCGACGCCGCTTGCACCGCCACGGGGGTGAGCGCCTAGGGTGACGGGTCGGAACCCGACCGCCGCCTTGGCCGGGTCGCACCGCCCTCGTCTGGGACGGTCCTCCGCGACGCGACGTGCGTCCTTCCTTCCCCCTCCCGCGCCCGACGGCGTGCGCGGCAGCGACCCCCGGAGAGACCATGCCTCGCGCCCGCCGTCACACCGTCCCCGCCTCCCCGTCCCCGCGCATGCGCCGCACGCGCCGTGCGGGGATCGCCGCCGTCGCCGCGGCCTGCACCCTCGTCGTCGCGGCCTGCTCGACGGGAGCGCCGGCAGCCGCACCGACCGCCACGCCGTCCGACGTGCCGGCGACCTACGCGCCCGTCACGCTCGACAACTGCGGCACCGAGGTGACGTTCGACGCACCGCCGCAGCGCGTCGTGACGATCAAGTCGTCGACGACCGAGATGATGCTCGCCCTGGGCCTGGCGGACGCCCTGGTCGGCACCGCCTTCGCCGACGGGCCCGTGCCGGAGCGGTGGGCCGCGGACGTGGCCGACGTGCCGGTCCTGTCCGACAAGGTCCCCGGCCAGGAGGCGCTCCTGGAGGCCGAGCCGGACCTCGTCTACGCCGGCTGGGAGTCGAACCTCAGCACCGACGGCGCGGGCGAGCGGTCCACCCTCGCGGACCTCGGCATCGCCACCTACGTCTCGCCGAGCGCCTGCAAGGCCCCCGGCTACCAGCCGGACCCGCTGAGCTTCGACGACGTGCTCGACGAGATCCGTGAGGTCGGGGACGTCTTCGGCGTCCCCGACGCCGCGGCGCAGGTCGTGGCCGAGCAGCAGGCGACGCTCGACGCGATCGAGCCCGTCGACGGCGGCACCGCCGTGTGGTGGTCGTCGGGCACCGACACCCCGTACGTCGGCGCCGGCATCGGGGCGCCGCAGATGCTGCTGGCGGCCGCCGGGCTGAGCAACGTCTTCGCGGACGTGCACGACACCTGGACGTCCGTCGGGTGGGAGCAGGTCGTCGCGGCCGACCCCGACGTGCTCGTCCTGGTGGACTCGGCGTGGAACTCCGCGCAGAAGAAGAAGGACTTCCTCGCGACCCACCCCGCCGCCTCCCAGCTCACGGCCGTGCGCGAGCAGCGGTACGTGGTCGTCCCGTTCGCGGCGACCGAGGCGGGCGTGCGCAACGCGCAGGCCGCGGCGGACGTCGCGGACGCCGTGCGCGCGCTCGACGCGGGCTCCCCCGCCCCCGACGCGACCACCGAGGACTGACCCGCACCGATGCCGCACCCCAGCGCCGGTCCGACCGGCTCCGTCCGCCGCGACGCGGCGCCCGCCGTCGTCGGTGGTGCCGGGGCGCGGGCACCGCTGCGCCCTCCCCTCGCCGTGCTGGTCGGCACGGGGCTCGCCGTGCTGGTGGTGACCCTCCTGGTCGCGGTGACCATCGGGCCGGCCGACCTCGCGGTCGGCGAGGTCGTGCGGTCCGTGCTCGCGCACGTCGGCCTGCGGGAGGCCGACGTGCCGCGCCTGCACGACGCGATCGTGTGGGACCTGCGGCTGCCGCGGGTCCTGACGGCCGCCGCCGTGGGGGCCGGGCTCGCCGTCGCGGGCGCCGTCATGCAGTCCCTGACGCGCAACCCGCTGGCCGACCCGTACCTGCTGGGGCTGTCGTCGGGCGCGTCGCTGGGTGCGGTGGCCGTGCTCGTGCTGGGCGTGGGGTTGCTGCTGCCGGTCGCCGCGTTCGCGGGCGCCCTGCTCGCGCTCGTCGCGACGCTCGCGCTCGCCCGCACGGGCGGCACGCTCACGCCGACGCGCGCCGTCCTCGCCGGCCTGGCCGTGTCCCAGCTCGCGGCGGCCGCGACGTCCTTCGTCATCTTCTGGACCGCGACCGGGGACTCGTACCGCGAGATCCTGTCGTGGCTCATGGGGTCGCTCGCGGGTGCGACGTGGTCGTCCGTGACGATCGCGGCCGGCGCGCTGGTCGTCGTGGGGACGGTCGTCCTGCTCGCGGCCGGGCGGCTGGACGCGTTCGCGTTCGGCGACACCGCCGCGGCCGCGCTCGGCGTCGACGTCGACCGCACGCGCTGGGCGATGATGACGCTCGTGGCGCTGCTCACGGGCGCGATGGTCGCGGTCTCCGGCGCCATCGGGTTCGTCGGGCTGGTCCTGCCCCACGCGGTCTCGGTCGTGACGGGGCCCGCGCACCGGCGCCTGCTGCCCGTGGCGGGGCTCGCGGGTGCCGTGCTGCTGGTGTGGGCCGACACCCTGGCCCGGACGGTCTTCGACCCGCGCGAGCTGCCGGTCGGCATCGTGACCGCGCTGATCGGCGTGCCCGTCTTCGCGGTGCTGCTGCGCCGGGGACGGGGCGGCACGTGGAGCTGAGCATCGCGGGCGTCGGCACGCGCCTGGGGGGGCGCTGGGTGGTCGACGGCGTCGACGCGACACCACCGACCGGTGCCCTGACGGGCCTGCTCGGGCCCAACGGCGCGGGCAAGACGACGCTGCTGCGCCTGGTCGCGGGCCTGCTCGAGCCGCAGGCCGGTGCCGTGCTCGTCAGCGACCCCGGGTCGCACGACCCGGCCGCGGCGGTCCCCGTGCACGCGCTGCCGCGGCGCGTCCGTGCACGTCACGTCGCGCTTCTCGAGCAGTCGTCGGACGCGGCCGTGCCCCTGTCCGTGCGCGAGGTCGTCGCGCTCGGTCGTATCCCGTACCGCACGCTGTGGGGCACGGACACCGACCCCGGCGCCGTGGAGCGCGCGCTGGCTGCGGCGTCGGCGACGCACCTGGCGGACCGCGCGTGGTCGACCCTGTCGGGCGGTGAGCGGCAGCGCGTGCACATCGCGCGCGCCCTCGCCCAGGAGCCGTCGCTGCTCCTGCTCGACGAGCCGACGAACCACCTCGACGTCGCCGCGCAGCTGTCGATGCTCGCCTTCGTGCGGGACCTGCGCGTCACGAGCGTCGCGGCCCTGCACGACCTCAACCTCGCGGCGGCGTTCTGCGAGCACGTCCTCGTCCTGTCGGCCGGCCGGCTCGCGGCCGCCGGACCACCCGCCGAGGTGCTGACACCCGCCCTGCTGCGCCAGGTGTACGGGGTCGACGCCGACGTGCTGACGCACCCTCGCACCGGACGGCCGGTGATCGCGCTCACGGGGCGGTCGTCCGACGGGAGCGGGCCGGCCGGGTGAAGTGACCGTGCGGTGCACCACACCCGGTCCGCGCGCGTGACCTGGGGGCATACGTTCCGGCCGGGGGGCTTTCGACTCCGACCTGTACCCGGGCAGCGAAGGAGCGCCACATGAGGACCACGACGGCTGTACGAACCCACGCGGGCCGACGGACGGCAGCCACCGTCGCGGTCGCCGCGAGCGTGGCCCTGGCGGTCGCACTGGCATCGAGCGCGCAGGCCGCGCCGGTCCGGGTCCCGCTCGGCACGGCGGACGCCTTCGCGATCCTCGCGGGCGCCGGCATCACGAACACGGGTCCGACGACCGTCACCGGGGACATCGGCACGTCCCCGACGCCATCCGTCACGGGCGCGGGCTCGATCACGCAGACGGGTGCGACGCACGCGGCGGACGAGGTCGCGGACCAGGCGCAGACGGACCTCGTCACCGCCTACGACCAGGCCGCGGGCCAGGGGCCGGTCCTCGCGGTGCCCGCCGAGCTCGGGGGCCTGACGCTGACGTCGGGCGTCTACTCCTCGGACGACGTGCTCGGCCTCACCGGCACCCTGACCCTCGACGGCGGCGGCGACCCGGGCGCGGTCTTCGTCTTCCAGACCCCGTCGACGCTGACCACGGCGACGGACAGCGCCGTCGCGCTCGTCAACGGCGCGCAGGCCTGCAACGTGTACTGGCAGGTCGGCAGCTCGGCCACGCTGGGCGTGCGGACGCAGCTCACCGGGACCGTCATGGCGCTGACGTCGATCACGCTCACGACGGGGGCGACCGTCGACGGTCGCGTCCTGGCGCGCAACGGCGCCGTGACGCTCGACTCGAACACGATCGTGCGCCCCGCGTGCGCGACGCCCACGCCGAGCGCCTCGCCCAGCGCGAGCCCGGGCACGACCGCCGGACCGGTCCCGGGTGACGGCGCGAGCGCTGCACCGGGCACGGGGTCGGGGTCGGGGACCGGCACGGGGTCGGGGACCGGCACGGGCGCGGCTGACGGCACCGGGACCGGCACGGGTGCCGGGAGCGGCCCGCAGGTCCCGCGCGTCCCGGTCGGCGGCGTGCAGACGGGCGACGGCAGCAGCGTGGCGTCGTCGGTCGGGACACCCCTGGCTCTCGCCCTCGCCGGCGGTGCCGCCCTGGTCGCGGGTGTGCTGCGGCTGCGCGCGCGTCGTCCGTCCGCGACGGCGTGACGCAGCCGGCCGGAGCATGAGGTGGTGGCCGGGGGCGGCGACGAGCACGATCGTGCTCGTCGTGGCCCTGGCCGCCTGCAGCAGCGCACCGACCGGCGCAGCAGCCGGTGCAGCGGCGCCGACGCCCTCGGCCGCCGCCGTGCGGCCCACGACCTCCGCCGACGCGTCGCCCGTCGCGTCGGGACGTCCGAGGGTCATGGCGGCCTCCGTCCCCGTCCGGGTGGAGATCCCCGCGATCGGCGTCGACTCCGAGCTGATGCGGCTCGGCCTGCAGGACGACGGCACCCTGGAGGTCCCGCCCGCAGGGTTCCCCGCGGGCTGGTACGACGGCGGACCGACGCCGGGTGAGCTCGGTCCGGCCGTCATCGCCGGTCACGTCGACTGGACCACCGGACCGGGCGTCTTCTTCGACCTCGCACAGGTGGCCGTCGGTGACGAGATCCGGGTGGGCCGCGCCGACGGGACCGTGCCCGTGTTCGCCGTGACCGCGGTCGAGGAGCACGCGAAGGACGAGTTCCCGACGGCGGCCGTGTACGGCGACATCGACCACGCAGGTCTGCGCCTGATCACCTGCGGGGGCGACTGGGACCGGTCGGTGAGTCACTACACGGCGAACGTCGTGGTCTTCGCGGAGCTCGTCCGCCCGGGCTGACCCGTCCTACTGCGGACGCCGCCGCCCACCGGGGCGTCCCCGGTGGGCGGACGGTCGCCGCCGCGCTCAGGCGCGCAGACCGGCAGCCAGCTGGGCGTCGGCGTCCTCCAGGGTCGCGGCCGCGGCACGCAGGTACTCGCCGAGCGACGTCAGCGCACCGACGGTGTCGGTCGCGCCCTGGGTGAACTGGCGGTACGACTCGCCGAACGCCACCGACGCCTGGTCGGTGACGAACCCGGACGACACGAGGGACTCGATGAACGCGCGCAGCTCGCCCAGGCGGTTGGTGATCTCGTCCTGCCCGGCGGTCAGGCGCGTCGCCGCGTCCCGCATCTCCTGGTAGCTGACGTCGATGTTCGCCATGTGGCACTCCCCTGCTCGTGGCGGCGGGGGCCGTCCCCGCCGTGGTGCCGTGCACCGGCGCCGACGCTAGCGAGTTCCGTCCCGACTCGTCCCGGTCTGTCCACAGGGTTCGGCACCGCCCGCGGTCAGTCGGGTACCGGCAGCTGCACGCGTCGCAGCCGGCCCTGCTCGACGAGCACGCCGCGCCCGGGCGGGAACTCGGCGCGTGCCATGCGCGGGAAGGTGGTGCGGAACAGCGCGTCGCCGTCCATGTGGTCCGGCTGCAGCACGAGCCCGCGTCGCCCGTTGCGGACCTCGGCGACGAGCGGCCACGACGAGCCCCACGTGCTGGTCTCCGACTCCGCGAGGACGAAGTGGTCGTTGCGCCGGGCGGTGCGCACGGCCTCGGTGAGCGCCTGCTCGGCGGGGCCGCCCAGGAGGTCGGCGATGGCCTCGACGACGAGGACGACCGGCGTGCCGTCCGGCGGCGCCGCGGCGAGCTGCGGCAGCAGGTCCCGGGCGAGCGTCGCGATCTCGTCCGGGGTGGCCGCGGCCCCCGTCCAGTCGACGCGCTCGCGGACCGGCGAGCGGCGCGCGCCCACGTAGTAGAGGGCGGCGGCGGGCATCGCGCGCCGCAGCGCGTCCCCGAGGGCCACGAGCGCCGTGGTCCGCCCCGACCCCGGCATCCCGGCGAGCAGGAACGTCCCGCGCGGCGCGAACCCGCAGGGGGCGAGGGTGTCGTCGGCGATCCCGAGCACCGGCAGACCGTCGACCGTCGCCGGCAGGGTCGACGCCGCGACGACCGTCGGGAGGCGCCGCACCGGTGGCGTCGGCAGGACGCCCGCTCCCCGCAGCCGCTGCGCCACCGCGGTGATCGCCGCGGCCTGCTCGGCCGGCGCGGCCCGGCCGCCGGGCACGGCGACCTGCAGCTCGTCACCCTCGCCGGCGAAGACCCCGCGACCCGGGGGCGACTCGGGGCGCAGCACGTCCTTGGGCACGTCGAGCACGCCGTACGCGCTGTCGTCGGCCTGCCGCAGCACGAGGCGCCGCGCGACGCTGCCCGCCAGCGAGGTGGGCAGGGCACCGGGCCGCTCGGCCGACATCGCGACGTGCACGCCCAGGGGCCGCCCCTCGGCGACGAGCCGCTGCAGCACCGACCACGCCCCCGTGCGCCCGGCGTCGGCCTCGTGCGCCTCGCGGAACGCGGCCAGCCCGTCGACCAGCAGCAGCAGCCGCGGTTCGTCGGGCCGTCCGCCGAGCGCGCGGTAGTCGGTCAGGGAACCGGCGCGCACGGCCGCGTACCGCGTCGCGCGGTCGTCGAGCGCGTCACGCAGGCCCCGCATGAGCCGGTGCAAGCGCTCGGTGTCGGACCCGTCGACGATCGAGCCGACCACGGGCAGCTCGTCGAGCATCGCCAGCCCGCCGGAGCCCAGGTCGAGACCGTGCACCTGCACCGGGCCGCCGGCGCCGAGGGTGCCGAGCGCCGCGCTGACGGCCAGCGTCCGCAGCGTCGCCGACTTGCCCGAGCCGCTGGTGCCGAGCACGACGAGCGAACCCTCGGTGTCGGGGTCCCACGCCCAGGGGTGCTGCTCCTGGCGCGCCGGCCGGTCGACGACACCCAGCACGATGCCCGGCCGCGCGGGGTCGACGACGTCCTCGAGCGCGTGCACGGGCGCGAGCTCGGGCAGCCAGGGGCGCCGTGGCGGGGGGATCGCCTCGACGCGGGCCGCCGCCCGCAGCGTGCGCACGACGCGCGCGAGGTCGGTGGGCGCGTCGTCGGCGGGCGGTGCGGCACCGACCGGTGCCGGCAGGTCCCACGGCTCGCCCGGTCCGAACTCGAGGCTCTCGAGCGCGACGGTGGCGCGTGGCGGCGTCGCACTCGACCGCCCGCCCGCGTAGCCGGCCTGGAAGAGCGCGAGCCGGCCGGGCCCGGTGCGCACCGCTCCGCGGCCCGGCACGGCCGGGTCGAAGCCTGCCGCCAGCGGTGTGCCGAGGACGTCGACGGAGTCCGCCTCGTCGGCCATCCGCAGCGCGATGCGCAGGGGGGTGTTGGCGCGCAGGTTGTCCTTGATGACACCCGCGGGCCGCTGCGTCGCCAGGACGAGGTGCAGGCCGAGGGACCGGCCGCGCTGCGCGACGTCGACGACCCCGTCGACGAACTGCGGGACGTCGGCCGCGAGCGCCGCGAACTCGTCGACCACGATGACGAGGGCGGGGGGCGTGTCCGGGTCGCCGGTGCGCTCGAGCGTCAGCAGGTCCTTGACGCCCTTGCGCTGCAGCAGGTGCTCGCGCCGGCGCAGCTCGGCACGCAGCGACACCAGCGCCCGGCGCACGAGGTGCGGGGACAGGTCGGTGACGAGCCCCACGGCGTGCGGCAGCTCGACGCAGTCGGAGAACGCGGCACCGCCCTTGTAGTCGACGAACAGGAACGTCACCCGGTCGGGGCTGTGCGCGGTCGCCAGCCCCAGCACCCAGGACTGCAGGAACTCGCTCTTGCCGGACCCCGTGGTCCCGCCGACCAGCGCGTGCGGTCCCTGCGTCCGCAGGTCGAGCACGAACTGGCCGGTCGCCCCCTGCCCGACGACCGCCCGCAGGCCGGCGTCGCCGCGTCGGCGCACGGGCGTCCCGGTGCGCGAGAGGACCGACCCGGTCTCGTGCCAGCGCTCGACGACGGCGCCGGGGTCGTCGGCCACCTCGTGCCCGAGCAGGCTCAGCTGTCCGACCCCGCGCGGCAGGTCCGACTCGTCGACCACCGGCGTGCCGTCGTCCACCACGGCCGCGAGCCGGCGCGCGAGGTCGGTCGCCGCCGGCACGTCGAGCCGCTCGCACACGACGTCGTCCCACGCGCCGTCACGTGTCCGGCCCACGCGTGCCCCGGCGTCGTCCACGGCGACGAACGCGCGGCACGCGGCGGGCAGCGCGTCGACCCGCGCGGCGCACCACAGCACGTGCACGCCGACACCCGGGCCGTCCTCCGCCAGCCGCACCAGACGCCCGCGCTCGGCCTGGGCGTCGTCCTCGACGACGAGGAGCACCGCGGGCTCGGCGGCCTCGCCGCGCCGCCCCAGCGCCTGGCGCGCGGCGACCAGCTCCTCGAGCGCCGTGACGACCGCCGTCGAGGTCACGGGGTCGGCCGCGAGGTGCGGGCCCGCCAGCGGGCTGTGCGGCGAGGCGACGTGCGGCAGCCACTTGAGCCAGTCCCAGCGGTCGCGGCTCGACGACGACGCGACTCCCGTGACGACGAGCTCGGAGGGGGCGTGCAGGCAGACGAGCTGCGCCACGAGCGCGCGGGCCACGTCGTCGACGTGCGTCCGCGCACCGGCGACGCCCACGGTGCCGGCGTCGCGCAGCCCCACCTCCACGGGGACGCCGTCGACGTCGGCGAACCGCGCCGCCAGGCCCTCGACGAGCGCCCAGTGCTCGGCGCCCGCCCGGCCACGCGGAGGCAGCCGGACCGTGGTGCGGGAGGCGGACGTCCCGACGCCGACCCGCAGCGCGAGGAACGCGGGCTGCCCGGGCCGCCGGGACCACAGCACGGGACCGAGGTCGCGCGCGGCGCGCACGGCCTGCGCGGTCGACGCCAGCTCCCCCAGCCGCACGCGCCGCTCGTCCTGCACGCCCGCCCCGAGGTCCTGCTCGAGCGCGTCGAGCGAGGCCCGGAACGTCGCGGTCTCCTCCTTCAGACGACGCCGCTCGGTGAACCTCTTGTCGACCCACCCCGCGACGAGCAGCAGCGGGCTCAGGGCGAGGAAGACCAGCGTCGTGGGGCGCGGCATGACCGCGTACAGCACCGCCCCGAGGACGACGGGCGCCGCGAGCGCGACGACCGGGAAGCGGCCCGGCCGGGCGGGCTCCGGCGGTGCGGGCGCCTCGACCGTCCGCTCCGGGTGCACGGGCACGACGCGGGGCGAGCGGTTGAACGCCACGACCGCCGCGCCGTCGCCGGAGCCGTCCGCGGGCCGCACGCGCGCCAGCGTGAGGATGGTCTCGCCGAGCACCACGTAGTCGCGGGGCCCCACGACGGCCCGGTCGACACGGCCCCACCCGATGACGACACCGTTCGACGACCCGGCGTCCACCACCTCGACCGTGTCGCCGACGACGACGCGCGCGTGCGTGGTCGAGACCATCGGGTCGGTGAGCCGCACGTCGCTGCCCGGTCCGCGCCCGATCGTCGTCGTGCCGCGCGGCAGGTGCACCTCGAGGCCCGCCTGCGGACCGCTGACCACCGTCATGCGGGCGTGCGCGTCGTGCGGGGCGACGCCCGTGCCGGACGGCTCCTCGCCCGCGGGCGTCAGCGCCACCGTCGAGCCCGCCCGCAGCCCGGCCTCGGCCAGGCCCGCGCGGCGCTGCAGCGTGCGCGGGGCCCCGCCGTCGGGCGGCGCGAGCGCGAGCGTCACGGGACCCGAGACGGCCCGGCCCGCGGCGGCCTCGGCCCGCACGAGCGTGTCAGCGACGTCGCCGACGGTCGCACCCGCGTCGGCGGTCACCACGACGTCCACCTCGACGAGGCGGTCCGCCACGGGTCGGCGGTACGTCAGTCGGGTCCGCACGTCGCTCCCTGCTCGTCGGTCGGTGCTCGTCGGTCGGTGCTCGTCGGTCGGTGCTCGTCGGTGCTCGTCGACCACGCACGTCAGGGTCTCCGAGCGCGCCGACAGTCATGGAGCGCGCCGACAGTAGCGAGGACCGCGGGCGGGATGTCCGGTTCGTCCACAGGTTGTCGCGGGGGACCTTGCGTGCGTGCGCGGGGGCCCCGACGATGACGGCATGACCGGCTCGACCTCCGACATCGCCGCCTGGGACCGGTCCGCCCGGACCTATGCCGCGCGCGTGGGCGGGCCCGACGACTCCTTCCGGCGCAGGTTCGAGCCGTTCCTCGACCGGTGGCTGCCCCCGGGTGCTCCGCACGTCCTGGACCTGGGCTGCGGCCACGGCTGGCTCGGCGCGGCGCTCGCCGCACGTGGCGCACGGGTCGTCGGCGTCGACGGCAGCGCGGAGCTCGTCGCCCGCGCGCGCACCGACCACCCGAGCCTGCGGTTCGAGGTCGGCGACCTGACCGCGGGTCTCCCGCAGGGCCTGACCGGCCCGTTCGACGTCGTCCTCAGCCACATGGTCCTCATGGACCTCCCGGTCCTCGACCGCCTGCTGGCCGACATCGCGGCGCGCCTGTCCGACGACGGGGTCCTCGTCGCGTCCGTGCTGCACCCGGCGTTCTTCCGCCAGCAGCCCGTGTACGACGACGAGCGGCACCGGCGCGTCACGGGGTACCTCGAGCACGAGCAGTGGTGGATCGACGACTTCGGCGGGCACCGCCACTACCACCGGCCGCTCGCCTGGTACGTCCAGCGGCTGCGCGACGCCGGCCTGGCCGTGGTGGACCTGGACGAGCCGCGGTCCCTCCCGCACCACCGCGCGCCGGAGCACGAGTGGACCGACGACGAGCGCTGGTTCGCCACGATCCCCACGATGCTGTCGTTCGCGGCGCGCCGGCGCTGACCGTCAGGGCGTCGCCGAGCCCCGTCCGGGCAGCCGCTGCGCCAGAATGGCGGCATGACCGACACGCTGTGGATGACGGGCGACGACGCCGCGGACCGCCTGCTCGACTCCGACCCGTTCGCGCTGCTCGTCGGCATGCTCCTCGACCAGCAGGTGCCGATGGAGACGGCCTTCGCCGGACCGGCGAAGATCGCGGACCGCATGGCCGGCTGGGACGTGCACCGCATCGCGGAGGCGGACCCCCAGGAGTTCGCCGCGCTGTGCGCGACGCCGCCCGCCGTGCACCGCTACCCCGGCTCGATGGCGGGGCGCATCCAGGCGGTCGCGCGCGCGGTCGTCGACGAGTACGACGGTGACGTCACCCGGATCTGGACCGCGGACGACCCCGACGGGCGGACGGTCCTGCGCCGCCTGAAGGCCCTGCCCGGGTTCGGCGACCAGAAGGCGCGCATCTTCCTCGCGCTGCTCGGCAAGCAGCGCGGCGTGCAGCCCGCGGGCTGGCGCGAGGCCGCCGGCACGTACGGCGACGACGAGTTCCGGTCGATCGCGGACGTCCGCGACGCCGCGTCGCTGGGCAAGGTGCGCGAGACCAAGCGCGCCGCCAAGGCCGCGGCGAAGAGCGCGCGCTGACGTCCGCGCGGGCTGCTCGTCCCACGCCGGGCCGGGCTCCGCCCGACGGCCGAGAGCAGGACCATCCGCAGGACCGAGGCGCCGCCACCTGCACGTCCGCCACGATGGGCGCATGACGACGACGCCATCCTCCTCGCTGCCGCAGGCCGCGCCGGCGCAGATCCCGACGCCCGCGCGCGGACCTGTGACGCCCGTGCCGGTGGAGCGTCGGGCCGTCGCCCCCGACGTCGCGCGCGGGCTGGCGCTGCTCGGCATCGCGATCGCCAACGCCGCGGTGCACCTGTCCGGCGGTGCCGTGGGCCTGGGCCTGCGACCCGTCGACTCCTCCGCGCTCGACCGCGCCGTCGACGGCGTCGTCTCCCTGTTCGTCGACCGCCGGACGATGCCGATGTTCGCGCTGCTCTACGGCTACGGCATCGGCGTCGTGGTGCGCCGGCGCGCCGCGGCGTGGGTGCCGTGGCCGGCGTGCCGGGCCGACCTGCTGCGGCGTGCGGCCGTGCTGGTCGCGTTCGGCGCCGTGCACGTCGTCCTGCTCTTCGAGGGCGACATCCTGGGCGCCTACGGACTGGCGGGTCTGGCGGCGGTGCTGCTGGTGCGGGCGTCCGACCGCACGCTGCTGGTGACGGCCGCCGTGGGCCTGCCCGTCGCGGCGCTCCTCGGGGGCGCGATGCAGGGGGCCGTCGTGCTCAAGGACGTGCTCGGCATGGGCGCGCTCGAGGTCCCGCCCGAGGAGTCCCCGCTGCTCGCGATGGCGATGCGCGCGATGAGCGGCGTGGTGGGAGCGCCGCTCGGTGCGGTCATCGCGTTCCCGCTCGTGCTGCTCGGGCTGTGGGCGGCCCGCCGCGAGGTCCTCGAGCGCCCCGCGGACCACGTGCGCCTGCTGCGCCGGACGGCCGTGGCGGGCCTCACGGTGAGCGTCCTCGGCGGTGCCCCGTTCGCGACGGCCGTCGCGCGGCTGCGGGACCCCTCGGCGCTCGACGTGTTCGCGTCGGCGATGCTGCACGAGCTCACGGGCGTCGCGGGCGGTGTCGCGTTCGCCGCGCTGGTGGGCTGGGTGGTCGCGGTGCGCGGCACGACGCTCGCGACCCTGGGGCCGGCGGGACGCGCGCTGCGCGCCGTGGGGACGCGCTCACTGACCTGCTACCTGCTGCAGTCGGTGCTGTTCGTGCTGCCGCTGGCGCCGTGGGCCGGTGGGCTCGGCGAGCACCTGGGCTCGGCGCAGGTCGTCGCGTGGGCGGTCGGCGTGTGGCTGGTCACGGTCGCGGTCGCGGTGACGCTGGAGGCGGCGGGTCGACGGGGTCCCGCGGAGGTGCTGTACCGCCGCCTCGTGTACCCGCGTCAGGCGGTCCGCTGACCGGTGCGTCGAGCGCGTCCAGCAACCACCCGGGCCCGGCGACCGCGGCCCCGTCGAGCCGCGCGCGCAGCCCGCGGTCCGCGGTGACGACGAGCACGTCGGGTGCGGCGGCCCGCGCCCGAGCGACGACCTCCGCGTCACCGTCCCGCGGCGCGAGGTGCACCACGAGACCGGGTGCGCCGGGGTCCGCGGCGCCGCGCGCCTGCCCCTCCAGCACGACCTCGATCCGGTCCAGCCGGACGTGGCGCCCGTCGGGGGACGTCAGCGTGGCGCCCGCCACCGTCGTCAGCCGCTCCAGCAGGCGCGTGGCCGCGCCGGCGCGGTCCCGCCACCAGCCGTCGGGGCGCGAGCCCACGACGTTCGCGGCGTCGACGACGAGCACGACGGGTGCGGCGCGCTCGTCGTGACCGGGCGGGTCCACGGTTACCGCTCGGGACGCGCCAGGGCGTCCTTCCACCCCTGCGCGTACGCCTCGGCGGAACCCTGGTGGAACATGTCGTCCGGTCCCGTGCGCACCAGCACCCGCGCCCCGGGCCCGTCGTCGTCGGTCACCACGTGCCCGACGCCGCGCACCACCGCGACCGGCCGCCCCGACGCCTTGCCCTTGACCAGCTCGGCGGCGCTCGCGATCTCGTCGGCGACCGCCGCGACCGTCATGGTGAGCGGGCGGCCGAACGTGTCGAGCTGGCCGCGCAGGTCGTCGAGCACCTGGACGCCCGCGGCGCCGATGGCCAGGTCCGTGACGCCCTGCCGCCAGGGACGCCCCGCGGTGTCGGTGACCAGGACGCCGAGCCGTACGCCGAACGCCGCGACCAGCCCGGCGCGCAGCGCGCGCGCGGAGGCGTCGGGGTCCTCCGGCAGCAGCAGGACGGTCCCCTCGGGCGTGTTCGACGCGTCCACGCCGGCCGCCGCCATGACGAGGCCCAGGTGGTTCTCGACGATGCGCGTGACCCCGCCCGGGTGCTCGCGCGTGGCGACGACCCGCACGGTCTGGTCGGTGATGGCCCGCTCGCGGTCGTCGGCCGCGACGACGCGGCCCTCGGCCTTGGACACGACCTTGCTGGTGACGACGACGACGTCCCCGTCGGCCGGTGCGTGACCCGGGACGGCGGCGGCGTCCGCGCGCAGCCCGGCGACGAGCAGCGCGACGAGGTCGTCACCGGGGACGACCTCGGGGATGCCGTCGGGCGCCCAGACCCGCAGCTCCCCCACGGTCACCGCGCGAGCTTCGGCAGCACGTCGCGACCGAAGACCTCGATCCACTCGCGCTGGTTGCGGCCGACGTTGTGCAGGTAGATGCGGTCGAACCCGAGGTCGACGTACTTCTGGATCTCGGCGCGGTGCACGTCGGGGTCCGACGAGATGACCATGCGCCCGTCGAAGTCCTCGGGCCGCACGAGCTTGGCCATCTGCTCGAAGTCGAACGGCGAGCGGATGTCGGCCTTGGGGAACTTCATGCCGCCGTTGGGCCACTCGTGCATCGCGTTCGCGAGCGCCTCCTCGTCGGTCGGGGCCCACGACATGTGCAGCTGCAGCACCTTCGGCATGGCGTCCGGGTCCTTGCCCGCCTCGCGGGCCCCCTCGGCGAACTTGCCGAACAGCCCGGTGATCTTCTCCAGCGGGGCGCCGACCGTGATGATCCCGTCCGCGTGCCGGCCCGTGCGCTTGGCGGTGACGGGGCCGGCGGTGGCGACGAGGATCTCGGGCGCGACCTCGGGCATCGTCCACAGCCGCGTCGACTCGAGCTTGTAGAACGGCCCGGCGTGCTTGACGTCCTTGCCGGCCAGCGACGCCGAGAAGAGCTTCTTGATGATGTCGATGGCCTCGAACATGCGGTTGATGCGCTCGGGCGCCTCGGGCCAGTAGTTGGCGACGACGTGCTCGTTGAGCGCCTCGCCCGAGCCCAGGCCCAGCCAGTGGCGTCCCGGGTACATCGCGGCGAGCGTCGCCGACGCCTGCGCGACCATCGCCGGGTGCCAGCGGAACGTCGGCGCGGTGACGCCCGGGCCGAGGTCACCGGTCGTGTTCTCGCCGATGGCCGTCAGCACGTTCCAGACGAACGACGACTGCCCCTGGGCGGGCACCCACGGCTGGAAGTGGTCCGCCGCCATGACGCCCGAGAACCCGTGCTGCTCGGCGTAGGCCGACAGCTCCACGGCCTCGCGGGGGTGGAACTGCTCCAGCATGGCCGCGTACCCGACCGTCAGACCTGCCACGTGATGTGCCTCCCCGGCTGTCGTCCCTGCTCGGTCGAGCCTAGCCCGACGCGGGCGCGCCGGCCGGGCCGCGAGGGCGGCTCAGCGCACGACGAGCGCCGGGTGCCGGGGGTCGTCGGCCCGCACGACCACGTCCGCGACGTCCTGCGGCGCGACCTCGTCCTCGTACCGCGCGAAGGCGGGCAGCTGCCACGCGCGCTCGGCCGCGAACCTGCGCGCGAGCGTGGCCGGGCGGGCCGTCAGGTGCACGCTCAGCTCGACGTCGAACCAGCGGCCCAGCAGCAGCTCGCCGTCGAGGACCAGCACTGCGCCCTCGGGCGCCCGCACCCGCTCGGCGCGGGTCGCGCGGTCGCGCGCGGCGTCGCGGAGCGTCGGCAGGTACGTGCCGTCGACGACGAACGGGTCGAGGACCTCGCGCGCGAGCGCACGCGCGTCGAGCCGGTCCTCGAGGTACGCGTCCGGGTCGTGCCGCCCGTGCTCGAGGCGCAGGGACGCGGGCCGCAGGAAGTCGTCGGCGTGCACGCGCGCGACCGCGCGTCCCGCGGCGCGCAGGGGCTCGACGAGCGCGTCGGCGAGCGCCTCGGGCCGCAGGGCCGCGGCGCCGTCGACGAGCACACGGCACCGGCCCGGGTGTGCGAGCACGAGCTCGACGACGTGCGCGGCGAGGGCGGCGGGGGTCGTCGGTCGCACGTGCACGGTGCCCACCTCATCACGAACCCTTTCACGACCCTGCGCCGGCCCGGTCGGAACGGGCACTCTCGGAGGACGTCCGAGGACGTCGACGATGGGACCTGAGATGCTCCGTGCCCGCTCGGCCCTCGGCCCCCTCGCGATCGCGCTCGTGGCGACGCTCGGTCTCACGCTCGCGCCGGCGGCGGCCTCGGCGCCGCGCGGGCCCGCGCCGGCGGCCGTGAGCGCGGTCGACACCACGCCACCGACCCCGCCGTCACGCCTGAAGACCTCGTACCTCAAGTGCACCGCCGTCTGGCTGGGGTGGACGCGGTCCACCGACGACGTCGGCGTCGTGGCCTACGACGTCTACCACGACGGCCAGCACATGACGACGGTCCCCGCGTCGCCCACGGCCGCGCGGCTGACGCTCGTGCCCGGCGTGACGTGGGGCCTCTACGTCAACGCGCGCGACGCGGCGGGCAACGTCTCGCAGGCCAGCGAGACCCTCGAGCTCGAGGTGCCGCCGTGCGAGGTGGACACGACCGCGCCGAGCGCGCCGACGGGGGTCGCGGCACAGGCGCAGGGCACGTCGGTCACGGTGACGTGGCGGGCGTCGAGCGACGCCGTCGCCGTCACCGGGTACGAGATCCTGCGCAACGGCACGGTCGTCGGCACGACGGCCGGCTCGGTGCTCACGTTCGTCGACTCGGGTCTGCGTCCGCGCGTCGCCTACGCCTACCAGGTGCGCGCGCGCGACCAGGCGGGCAACCGGTCGGGCGCGTCCGCGGTGGTGCGCGTGACGACGGGCGCGGCGTGCGCCAACCCCATCTGCTCGGTCGCGCAGGTCGCCACCGAGCGCGACCTGCCCTGGGGCCTGGTCGAGCTGCCCGACGGGTCCGTGCTGTACGGCCGGCGCGACGCGCACCAGGTCGTGCGGCTGGACCCCGCCACCGGCGTGACGACCGCCGTCGGGACGCTCGCGGGCGTCACGGGGACCGCGGGCGAGGGCGGTCTGCTGGGCCTCGCGGTCGCTCCCGACTTCACGTCGTCGCCCTGGCTGTACGTCATGCACACGACGTCGACCGACAACCGCGTCGTCCGGGTGCGCTACGTCGACGGGGCACTGTCGGGGACTCCGCAGGTGCTGGTCAGCGGCATCCCGCGCAACAAGTACCACAACGGCGGGCGGCTGCGCTTCGGTCCCGACGGCATGCTGTACGTCGCGACGGGAGACGGGCAGAACCCGGCGTGGGCGCAGGACACGTCGAACCTCGCCGGCAAGGTGCTGCGCATCCGGCCGGACGGCTCGATCCCGTCGGACAACCCGTTCGGCAACGCGGTCTGGAGCTACGGCCACCGCAACCCGCAGGGCCTGGCGTTCGACTCCGCGGGGCGCCTGTGGCAGCAGGAGTTCGGCAACTCCGTGATGGACGAGACGAACGTGGTGGTGCGCGGCGGCAACTACGGCTGGCCGCAGTGCGAGGGCACCTCCGGCGACTGCGACGGCGCGGGCCTCGTCGCGCCGCGCCTGACGTTCCCCGTCGCTTCCGCGTCCTGCAGCGGCATCGCGGTCAGCGGGGACCACCTGTGGATCGCGTGCCTGCGCGGTGCGCGCCTGTACCGCGCGACGATCACGTCCGACGGCGGGCTCACGGACGTGCGCTCGCTCCTGTCGGGCACGTACGGGCGGCTGCGCACCGTCGAGCCGTCGGCCGACGGCAGCCTGTGGCTGACCACGAGCACGCGCGGTGACAAGGACTCCACCGCCAACAACAGCGACGAGCGGATCCTGCGGGTCACGCTCGGCGGGTGAGGCGTGCCGGGCCTCAGGCGGGCTCGGCGGCAGGCTCGGCCACGGGCTCGGGGACGACGTCGACCGCCGGGGGCGGCGCCGCGCCCCGGCGTACGTCGCGGTCGGCACCGGCCCGCACCAGCGCGACGCCCGCGACGACGAGCACGGCGCCCAGCCCCTGCACGACGAGCGGCTGCTCGCCGAGCAGCACCCACGCGAGCAGGACCGACAGCAGCACCTCGGAGAGGGCCAGGAACGACGCCAGCCGCTCCCCCAGCAGCCGCACCGAGACCGCCGACACCCCGTAGGCGAAGGCGGTCGGCACGGCGCCGACGACGAGCAGCGGCACGGCCCAGTGCACCTGCACGCCGAGCACGTCGACCCGGACGTCGGGGGCCTCGACGGGGAGCACGCCCACCGCGGCGAGCGTCGCCACGACGACCGCGCCGACGAGCATCGCGGCCCCCGCGAGGCTGACGGGCGGCAGCGCGATGGGCCGCGCCGTCAGGGCGAAGTACCCGGCGTTGCCGATCGCGGCACCGCACGCGAAGACCAGGCCCAGCGGGTCGAGCTGCAGGCTGCCGGTCACGTCGAGCACGAGCACGAGGCCGCCCATGGCGAGCGCGGCCCCGACGAGCGTGGCGCGCGCCGGCACGCGTCCCGTGCGCGCCCAGCCCCAGACCAGCAGGAGCAGGGGCCCGGTGTACTCGACGAGCAGGGCGACCGCCACGGGCAGCCGGTCGACCGCGAAGAAGTAGAGCGTCGAGGCCCCGGCGACCCCGAGGATGCCGAGCCCGACGACCGTGGCCCAGTCGGTGCGCAGCGTCGACCAGCGCCCGCGCAGCGCCCACGCGGCAGGCCCGGCCAGCAGCAGCGCGCCGATCGCCAGGCGCACGACGATGGCCGCCCCGGGGCTCCAGCCGGCGGCGAGCAGCGGCTTGACGACCGGCCCGCTCGTGGCGAACGCGAGCGCGGCGACGAGCCCCGCGACGATCCCGGCGCTGCGCGCACCCGACCCCTGCACCTTGTCTCCTCCGGCGGAACCGATGTCAGGAGTCATCTCCTCCTATGCTCGTGACGCTAGCCCGCTGCCGCGACAGGAGTCAATGTGGTCTTCGCTCGTGACACCGAGATGAACCTGCTCGCAGCCGCCGAGCTGGTGAACACCGCGCGCCGCCGCGACGGCCACGACGCCCTGAGCACCGTGGCGGACCTCGACGCCTACTTCCGACACTGGGGCTACACCGGCCGGCACGACCGCGACGACGCCGAGGTCGCCGACGTGCGGCGGGCCCGTGACCGCATCGCGCGTCTCTGGGACGTCGAGCGCGACGAGGCCGCCGAGCTCGTCAACGCGATGCTGCGGGAGGCCGACGCGGTCCCGTTCCTCGTCCGCCACGACCCGGTCGACTGGCACCTGCACGCGACGGCGCCGGGCGCGGCGCTCGCGGCCGTCATCGTCGTCGAGACCGCGATGGGCGTCGTCGACGTCGTGCGGTCCGACGAGTACGCCCGCATGAAGCGGTGCGCGGGCGACGGCTGCCGCGCGGTGCTCGTCGACCTCTCGCGCAACCGGTCCCGCCGCTTCTGCGACGTCAACGGCTGCGCCAACCGCGCCCACGTCGCCGCCTACCGCGCGCGGCGCGCGGCGCACGACCGGGAGCCCACCGGGGCCTGACACCGTGCACGCGCGACGGGCGCCGTCTGGGAGGATGGGTGACCATGAGCGACGAGACCCCCACCACCGCTACCCCGACGAGCGCCACCGCCGCCCGCCAGGTACCGGACAAGGTCACGGTCGACGGGCTGGAGGACCGCTGGTCGCGCACGTGGTCCGACGAGGGCACGTACACGTTCGACCGCACGGCCGAGCGCGCGCAGGTCTACTCGATCGACACCCCGCCGCCGACGGTCTCCGGCTCCCTGCACGTCGGCCACGTGTTCTCGTACACGCACACCGACGTCGTCGCCCGGTTCCAGCGCATGCGCGGGCGCGAGGTCATGTACCCCATGGGCTGGGACGACAACGGCCTGCCCACCGAGCGCCGCGTGCAGAACTACTACGGCGTGCGCTGCGACCCGTCGCTCCCCTACGTCGAGGGCTTCGTGCCTCCGCACAACGGCACCGACGGCAAGGCCGTCAAGCCCGGTGACCAGGTGCCGGTGTCGCGCCGCAACTTCATCGAGCTGTGCGAGCAGCTCTCGGGCGAGGACGAGCTCCAGTTCGAGGCGCTGTGGCGTCGGCTGGGGCTGTCCGTCGACTGGTCGATGACCTACCAGACCATCGGGGCCAAGGCGCGCGCGGTGTCGCAGCGCGCGTTCCTGCGCAACCTCGGTCGCGGCGAGGCCTACCAGGCCGAGGCGCCCGGGCTGTGGGACGTCACGTTCCAGACCGCCGTCGCGCAGGCCGAGCTCGAGGCCCGCGACTACCCCGGCGCCTACCACAAGGTCGCGTTCCACCGCCCCGACGGCGAGCAGGTCGTCATCGAGACGACGCGCCCCGAGCTGCTGCCCGCGTGCGTCGCGCTCATCGCGCACCCCGACGACGAGCGCTACCAGCACCTGTTCGGCACGACGGTGACGAGCCCGCTGTTCGGCGTCGAGCTGCCGGTGCTCGCGCACCCCGCGGCCGAGCCCGACAAGGGCGCCGGCATCGCGATGTGCTGCACCTTCGGCGACCTCACCGACGTGCAGTGGTGGCGCGAGCTGCGCCTGCCGACGCGCTCGGTGGTGGGCCGGGACGGTCGCGTGCTGCGCGACACCCCGGAGTGGCTGACGACCGAGGACGGCCGCGCCCTCTACGGCGAGATCGCCGGCAAGACGACCTTCAGCGCGCGCGAGGCCGTCGTCGCGGGGCTGCGCGAGTCCGGGGACCTGCTCGGCGAGCCGGTCCCGACGCAGCGCAAGGCCAACTTCTACGAGAAGGGCGACAAGCCCCTCGAGATCGTCACGAGCCGCCAGTGGTACATCCGCAACGGCGGCCGCGACGAGGACCTGCGCGACGCGCTGCTCGCGCGCGGCACGGAGCTCGCGTTCCACCCGGACTTCATGCGCGTCCGCTACGAGAACTGGGTCGGCGGGCTCAACGGCGACTGGCTCGTGTCCCGCCAGCGCTTCTTCGGGGTGCCGATCCCGGTCTGGTACCCGCTCGACGAGGCGGGCGAGCCGCGCTACGACTCGCCCCTGGTCCCCGACGAGGCCGCGCTGCCCGTCGACCCGTCGAGCGACGTGCCCACCGGCTACACCGCCGACCAGCGCGGCGTGCCGGGCGGGTTCGTCGGCGACCCCGACATCATGGACACCTGGGCGACGAGCTCCCTGACCCCGCAGATCGTGTGCGGCTGGCTCGACGACCCGGACCTGTTCTCGCGGACGTTCCCGATGGACCTGCGCCCCCAGGGCCAGGACATCATCCGCACCTGGCTGTTCTCGTCGGTGGTGCGCGCGCACCTGGAGTCCGGCTCGCTGCCGTGGAAGCACGCCGCGATCAGCGGCTGGATCCTCGACCCCGACCGCAAGAAGATGAGCAAGTCCAAGGGCAACGTCGTCACGCCCATGGGCCTGCTCGAGGAGCACGGCTCCGACGCCGTGCGGTACTGGGCGGCGAGCGCGCGGCTGGGCACCGACGCGGCCTTCGAGGTCGGCCAGATGAAGATCGGCCGGCGCCTGGCGATCAAGGTCCTCAACGCGAGCAAGTTCGTGCTGTCGTTCGGCCCGGCGGACGAGCCGGTGTCCCTCGACGCCGCGCAGGTCACCGAGCCGCTCGACCGGGCGATGCTCGCGGGGCTCGCGCAGGTCGTGGACCAGGCGACCGCGGCGCTCGAGGCGTACGACCACACGCGGGCGCTCGAGCTGACCGAGACGTTCTTCTGGACGTTCTGCGACGACTACCTCGAGCTCGTCAAGGACCGTGCGTACGGTGCGGGCGCGTCGGCGGGCGCGGTCACGTCCGCCACGGCGTCGGCGCGTGCCGCGCTGGGCCTGGCGCTCGACACGCTGCTGCGCCTGTTCGCGCCCGTGCTGCCGTACGCGACCGAGGAGGTCTGGTCGTGGTGGCGCGAGGGCACGGTGCACCGCGCGCCGTGGCCGACGAGCGACGCGCTGCGGGCCGCAGCCGGCGACGCCGACCCCGGGCTGGTGGCCGGTGCGGGTGCCGCGCTCGCGGCGCTGCGCAAGGTCAAGTCCGAGGCGAAGGTCTCGATGCGCACGCCCGTCGAGCACGCGGTGCTCGAGGTGCCGGACGCGCTGCGCGCGGGTGTCGAGGCCGCCCTGGACGACGTCCGCAACGCGGGCCGTGCGACCGGGACGCTCGAGATCGCCCCCGGCAGCGGTGACACGGTCGTCGCCCGGGACGCCCGGCTCGGCGAGGCCGTCGCCCGCTGACCCACGACGCCGCGGGCCGGTCGCGTCGAGCAGGGCGCGACCGGCGCGCGCGCGTCCGCAGCCGCGCCGTGGCAGTCTCGGGACCGAGGTCCCTGGCGACCGCGCGACGGATAGCAATGATGTGAAGCGTATAGTTATGCGCGCACTGCTCCGCTCGGAAGGACCACCATGCGCCACCCCCTGACCGCCGCCGCGTTCGCCGCGGCCGCCCTGCTCGCCCTGTCCGCGTGCTCGAGCTCGGACGACGCGGCGACCGCTGACGGCGAGCTCGCGCTCGCGAACGCCGACACGCTGACCGTCTGCACCAACCCGCCGTTCGAGCCGTTCGAGTACGAGGAGGACGGCCAGATCGTCGGCCTCGACATGGCCCTCACGGGCGAGATCGCGGCCGACCTCGGAGTCGAGCTGCGGCCCCTCAACACGGGCTTCGACGCGATCGAGTCCGGCGCCGCGCTCAACGCCCAGCAGTGCGACATCGCCGCCTCGGCCCTCACGATCACCGACGCGCGCAAGAAGAACGTCGACTTCAGCGACGCCTACTTCGACGCCGACCAGGGCGTGCTCGTCGCCTCGGGCTCGCCCATCGCGGACGAGGCCGACCTCGAGGGCCTGAAGATCGGTGTCCAGCAGGCCACGACGGGCGCGACCTGGGTCGAGGAGCAGGGGCTCGAGGGCGTCCAGTTCGAGGACCTCGGCCTGCAGATCCAGGCGCTGCGTAACGGCCAGGTGGACGTCGTCATCAACGACGTCACGGTCCTCGAGCCCTACGCCACGGGCGACCTCGAGGTGTCCTTCGTGGTCCCGACCGGCGAGCAGTACGGCTTCGCGGTCCGCAAGGGCCACACCGCGCTCGTCGACGCCGCGAACGCGACGCTCGAGCGGATCCGGCAGGACGGCACGTACGACGAGCTCGTCGCCGAGTACTTCGGCACGGGTGAGCCGACGGCCGAGCCGACGGACTGATGACGGTCGACCTCGCCGCGTCCGCCGGCCGGGCTCGCATGAGCCCGCGCCGGCGGGCCCGGCTGTCGCGGGGCGTCCAGTACGTCGTGCTGCTGGTCGTCCTCGCGGTGCTGCTCTCGACCGCCGACTGGAGCACCGTCGGCCAGACGATCTTCAACCCCGCCGCCGCGGGCGAGATGCTCGACCGGCTGCCGCGCGCGTTCCTCAACACCGTGACGTACACGCTGGCCGCGTTCGCGGTCGGCCTGAGCCTGGGCACCGTCCTGGCGCTCATGCGGCTGTCGTCGGTGGCTCCCTACCGCTGGATCTCGACGGCGTACGTCGAGTTCTTCCGCGGCATCCCCGCGCTGCTCGTCGTCATCGCCGTGGGCTACGCCGTGCCGATCGCCTTCGGCATCGCGCTGAGCTCGATCATCGCGGTCGCCGCCGTCGCGCTCGGCTCCGTCTCGGCCGCCTACATCTCCGAGACGCTGCGCGCCGGCATCCAGGCCGTGCCCCGCGGGCAGGTCGAGGCGGCACGGTCCCTGGGCATGTCGCACACGCGCACGATGATCCAGGTCGTGCTCCCCCAGGCGTTCCGCACCGTGATGCCGCCGCTGACGAACGAGGTCCTCCTGCTGACCAAGGACACGTCGCTGCTGTTCGTGCTCGGCCAGACGCCCGCGTACTTCGAGCTCACCAAGGTCGGGCGCGACGCCCTGTCGACCGCCTCCGGCGGGCTCACCGGCCTGTTCGTCGTCGGCGCCTGCTACCTCGTCATCACCATCCCGCTCGGCATCGTCGCCCGCCGGCTCGAGCGGCGCACAGGAGGCCACGCATGACCGCCGACGCACCCCGCCCCGTCGTCCGTGTCAGCGACCTGCACAAGTCCTTCGGCGAGCGCGAGGTCCTGCGCGGGATCGACCTCGAGGTCCAGGCGGGCGAGGTCGTGTGCGTCATCGGGCCGTCGGGCTCCGGCAAGTCGACCCTGCTGCGCTGCGTCAACCTGCTCGAGCAGCCCACGTCGGGCCGCATCGAGCTCCTCGGCGCCGAGGTCACCGACCCGGACGTGGACATCGACCGCGTGCGCACCCACGTCGGCATGGTCTTCCAGCAGTTCAACCTCTTCAGCCACAAGAGCGTGCTGGAGAACTGCACGATGGCCCAGCGCACCGTGCTGCGCCGCTCGCGCGCCGAGGCCGACCGCGTCGCGCTGGCGAACCTCGAGCGCGTCGGCCTCGCCGACCGGGCGCACGCCATGCCGGCGCAGCTCTCCGGCGGCCAGCAGCAGCGCGTCGCGATCGCCCGCGCCCTGTCGATGGACCCGCAGCTCATGCTCTTCGACGAGCCGACCTCCGCGCTCGACCCCGAGCTCGTCGGCGACGTCCTCGGCGTCATGCGCGACCTCGCCGACGCCGGCATGACCATGCTCGTGGTCACCCACGAGATGGCGTTCGCCCGCGAGGTGGGCGACCGCGTCGTGTTCATGGACGACGGGACGGTCGTCGAGACCGGACCCGCGGACGAGGTCATCGGCGCGCCCCGCGAGGAGCGCACCCGCACGTTCCTGCAGCGTGTGCTCGATCCGACCCACCAGTCCCCCACGGGGTGATCCTCACGGCACTACTGTCGTGAGGTCCGCCCCGGCCCAGGAGTCCCCTCACATGCCCGAGATCACCTCACCCGCCCTCGTCACGCCGGACCCGGCCGCGTCGATCCCCACGATGCTGGCTGCGCGGCTCGCGCGCGACCCCGACGGCGTCCTGGCCGAGCGCCAGGCGGCGCTCGGCGGCACGTGGCAGCCGGTGACGGTCGGCGCGTTCGTCGCGGAGGTCCGCGCCCTCGCGAAGGGCCTGGTCGCGTCCGGCGTCGAGCCGGGCGACCGGGTCGCGATCATGTCCCGCACCCGCTACGAGTGGACCCTCGTCGACTTCGCCGTGTGGACCGCCGGCGCTGTCGGCGTGCCGATCTACGAGACGTCGTCCGCCGAGCAGGTGCGCTGGATCTCCTCGGACTCCGGTGTGCGGCTGGCCGTCGTGGAGACGGCTGCGCACGCGGCCGTCGTCGCGCAGGTGCGCAACGACCTGCCGGGGCTGACCGAGGTGCTCGTCCTCGACGAGGACGCGCTCGGCACGCTCGTCACGCGCGGGGCCGACGTCCCGGACGCCGAGATCGACCGGCGCAGCACGCTCGCGCGCGGCGACGACCTCGCGACGGTCATCTACACCTCCGGCACCACCGGGCGACCCAAGGGCGTCGAGCTCACGCACGGCAACTTCGTCGCGCTGTGCCGCAACGGCGCGGTCGGGCTGGGCGAGGTCGTCTCGAAGCCGACGTCGCGGACGCTGCTGTTCATGCCGCTGGCGCACGTCTTCGCACGCTTCATCCAGGTGCTGTGCATCGAGTCCGGCGCGGTCATGGGCCACGCCCCCGACACGCGCAACCTGCTGCCCGACCTCGCGTCGTTCCGGCCGACGTACCTCCTGGCCGTGCCCCGCGTCTTCGAGAAGGTCTACAACTCGGCCGAGCAGAAGGCCGGGTCCGGCACGAAGCTGCGCATGTTCCGGTGGGCCGCGAAGGTCGCGATCGCCTACTCCCGCGCGCTCGAGACGCCCGACGGGCCGAGCAGCGCGCTGCGCGCCCAGCACGCGGTCGCGGACCGCCTCGTGCACCGCAAGCTCCGGGCCGCCCTCGGCGGGCGGGCGGAGTTCGCCGTCTCCGGCGGCGCGCCCCTCGGCGAGCGGCTGGGGCACTTCTACCGCGGCATCGGCGTGCACGTGCTGGAGGGCTACGGCCTCACGGAGACGTCCGCCGCGACGGCCGTGAACCGGCCCGGCCTGACCAAGATCGGGACGGTGGGCCCGCCGATGCCGGGCACGTCCCTGCGGGTCGACGACGAGGGCCAGATCTGGGTCGCGGGCCCCCACGTCTTCCGCGGCTACCGGCACATGCCCGAGGAGACCGCGGAGAACCTGGTGGACGGGTGGTTCCGCACCGGCGACATCGGCACGCTCGACGAGGACGGCTACCTGCGTATCACCGGCCGCAGCAAGGAGATCATCGTCACGGCCGGCGGCAAGAACGTCGCGCCGGCGGTGCTCGAGGACCGGCTGCGCGGCCACCCCCTGGTCAGCCAGGTCGTCGTCGTGGGCGACCAGCGCCCGTTCATCGGTGCGCTGGTCACGCTGGACGCCGAGATGCTGCCGGGCTGGCTCGCCATGCACGGGCTGCCCGCGATGGACGTCATCGCCGCAGCCGTGCACCCCCAGGTGCTCGAGGCGCTCGACCGCGCCGTGGAGCGCGCCAACGAGGCCGTCTCGCGCGCGGAGTCGATCCGCAAGATCGCGGTCCTGACCACGGACTTCACCGAGGCGAACGGCTACCTGACACCGTCCCTGAAGGTGAAGCGGGCAGCGGTGCTGCGCGACTTCGCCCGCGAGGTCGACGGGCTGTACGTGGACACGCGCACCGGCAGCTGAGCCGACGGCCCGCCGCCGGGGCGCGTCCCCGGCGCCCGGTCTCAGACGACCGTGCGCAGACGTCGCTGGTCGTCCGACTGGGACGGCACCGACTCGCTGGGCGTGGACTCGTCGGCCCACCGCAGCGTCGCCCCGATGCCGTCGACGAGCTCGACGTCCGCGTCCTCGACGAACGTCACCCCGGCGTCCTGACCCACGACGGCCCGCATCACCGCCACCTCGGCGGGCATCTCGCGCGCGTCACCGTCCAGCACGCCGATCGACGCCAGGTCGGACCGTGACGTCGCCACCTGCAGCACGCCGGGGCCGACCCACAGCGTGCGCTGCGCGAACCCGCCCTCGGGCACGGACGCGTCGACGATGAGCTCGTCGACCTGGCCCCGCCGCAGCACCTCGACCACGTCGTCGAGGCCCGTGACCGCTCCCTCGCCCCGCCCGAGCGCCTCGCGGTAGCCCTCGACCTGCGCGGCCCGTCGCCGCGCGCGGTGCTCGCCGACGACCTCGGTGACCCGTGCGTGGAACGCCGCCTCGTGGATGCCGTCCCCGCGTCCACCCCCGGGCACCTCCACGGTGAGCTCGCGGGCCTGCTGCCCGAGCGCGTCGCGGACGAGCGGGACCATGCGGACGTCACCCGTCAGCACCACGAGGTCGGGGCGCTTGTCGCGCACGCGGACGTCGAGCGCCGCCGCCACGGCCTCGGCGTTGCGCTGCCACGAGTCCTCGGCCCGGGTCTGCCCGCGCCGCTCGAGCCCGCTCTCGCGGACCTTGCGCACCTCGTCGTGCCCGCCCTCGACGGTCTCGGAGGCCTGCCTGCGGTACTCGCCGTCGTCGGCGTCCCCCCACCGCAGGTCGGCACCCGTCCGGTCGACCGCCACGACGAGCACGCGGACGCTCTCCTCGCTCGCGCGCACGACCGGTCCCAGCGCGGGCACCGGGCCGTACGAGCCGCTGGAGGTCGCGGGAGCCTCCAGCAGCACACGGTCCACGACGACGCCGTCGGCGTCGGCGACCAGCGCCCGCCCGTGGGAGTCGCGCCGTCCGTCGGGCTGCGCGATGCGCTCGGCGAGCTCGTCGAGCAGCGCCTGCGGCGCTCCGTCGCGCTCGAGGTCACGCCGTACGGACCGCCACCGGTCCACGGGACCTGACTCCCCTGCCACCTCCGCGGGCGAGGCGTCGAGGTGGACGGTGACGAACGGGGCCGGTCGGCCGAGCAGCGGCTTGAGCCAGTGCAGGTGCATAAGGTCGGACTCCTCCTGCGTGCACGTCCCCGGCGACGCCACGACCGGTGCCGGCACCGGGGCTGACCCCTCTACCTTCCGTCACCGCCGCGGGGTCCGCCAACGGCCGCAGCGGGTGAGGACGAGGTGGACGCGCGTCCGTCAGGCGCGCTGCGCGTGGTCCTGCGCGATCGCCTCGTGGTGGCGGATCACCTCGCCGACGATGAACTCGAGGAACTTCTCCGCGAACACCGGGTCCAGCTCGGCCTCGTGGGCCAGCTCGCGCAGCCGCGCGACCTGCTGCGCCTCACGCCCGGGGTCGGAGGCCGGCAGGCCCAGCTCGGCCTTGAGGACACCGACGCGCTGCGTGGCCTTGAACCGCTCCGCCAGGATGTGGATGAGTGCGGCGTCGATGTTGTCGATGCTGCCGCGCAGCCGCGCCAGCTCGGGCGGTACGACGCGTCCGGGTGCGCTCACGCGCTCTTCTCGCGAGGAGCGCGCTTGTCGCGGGAGGCGTCCCGCGGGACCAACGTCGGGTTGACGTTGTCCAGGACGACGTCCCGCGTGATGACGACGCGTGCGACGTCGTCGCGCGACGGCACCTCGAACATCACCTGCTGGAGGACCTCCTCGAGGATCGCCCGCAGACCGCGCGCACCGGTGCCGCGCAGCAGCGCCTGCTCCGCGATCGCGCCGATCGCCTCCTCCTCGAAGTCCAGCTCCACGCCGTCGATCTGGAACATGCGCTGGTACTGCTTGACCAGGGCGTTGCGCGGCTCCGTGAGGATCCGCACGAGGGCGACGCGGTCCAGCGGCGAGACCGTCGTGATGATCGGGACGCGTCCGATGAACTCGGGGATCAGACCGAACTTGAGCAGGTCCTCCGGCATGACCTCGCCGTACACGTCGGCGTCGTCGGCCGAGTGGATCGGGGATCCGAAGCCGATGCCGCGCCGGCCCGCACGCGACGTGATGATCTCGTCCAGACCGGCGAACGCGCCGGCGACGATGAACAGCACGTTCGTCGTGTCGATCTGGATGAACTCCTGGTGCGGGTGCTTGCGGCCGCCCTGCGGCGGCACCGACGCCGTCGTGCCCTCGAGGATCTTGAGAAGCGCCTGCTGCACGCCCTCGCCCGAGACGTCGCGCGTGATCGACGGGTTCTCGCTCTTGCGGGCGATCTTGTCGATCTCGTCGATGTAGATGATGCCCGCTTCGGCCTTCTTGACGTCGTAGTCGGCGGCCTGGATGAGCTTGAGGAGGATGTTCTCGACGTCCTCGCCCACGTAGCCGGCCTCGGTGAGCGCCGTCGCGTCCGCGATCGCGAACGGGACGTTCAGCATCTTCGCGAGCGTCTGCGCGAGGTACGTCTTGCCGCAGCCCGTGGGGCCGATCAGCAGGATGTTCGACTTGGCGATCTCGACCGGCTCCTCGCCGGCGGCCGTGCGCGCGCCCTCACCGGCCTGGATGCGCTTGTAGTGGTTGTAGACCGCGACCGCGAGGGACCGCTTGGCCGGCTCCTGGCCGACGATGTACTGCTCGAGGAAGTCGAAGATCTCCTTCGGCTTGGGCAGCTCGACCATGCCGACCTCGGTGGCCTCGGCGAGCTCCTCCTCGATGATCTCGTTGCACAGGTCGATGCACTCGTCGCAGATGTACACCCCTGGGCCCGCGATGAGCTTCTTGACCTGCTTCTGGGACTTGCCGCAGAACGAGCACTTGAGAAGGTCCGCACCGTCCCCGATACGCGCCATGTGCGTCCCCTTCCCTCGTGTCGCCCTCCGCCGTACCGGCGGTGCGCCGTCGTGTGACCTCACGGTCCGTGAGTCACGTTCCCCCATTGCACACCACGCGCGGCCACCTGTCAGCCGAACCCGGCGGGTGGGTCGCGGCGTGTCGGGTGCGACGCGCCGTCCGATGCGTCCCGGTTCGCACGGATGGCCCTGTCCGTGGCAAGCGTTCCCCGGGTGGCCCCCGGGGGGGGGGGGCCCCCGGGGGGGGGCGCCGTCGCTGCGCGGGCTCGGGGCACGGCGTCAGGCCAGGTGGCGCGGAACCGCGCGGTGATGGACGCAGCGGTCCAGGTTCGTGACCAGCGTGGCGAGCGAGGGGGCGGTCAGACCTGAACAGCCTCTGGGACATGCCGGTCGTGCGCGTCGCCGGGGCTCCTCACGAGAGGGATCAGGACAGCAGGGAGTAGTACTGCTCGCGCGCCTTCATCGCGTGGATGATGAGCTCGTCTCCTGAGTCGAACTCCAGGATCACGAGTTCAAGCAGACGGCTGGCGCTGTCGAAGCCGAGAAGGAGCCAGCGTCGTGGGTCGTCCTCGTCGTCGAGCGGTTGTCGGTACACGGGGGCCTCGGCGGCGCACTGCAGATGGCCGTCCGTCAAGCGGTCGCGGGAGTAGTGCTTGCGTGCTGACGGGTGGACGTCACGCAACGTGCGCCCATGCGCGCACTGCGGCCCTGATGGCCTCGGTCCGGTTCGGCAAGCCCTCAGCCTCGGCGCGCCGCGTCAACGCCGCGAGCGTGGGGCCGTCGAGCCGGACGGTGACCACGACACCGGGACCTTCACCAGCGGTGGGCCGTCCCCGGCGTCGCAGGGCAGCGGGGTCGTAGCCGGCTTCCGCCTCGTCAGCCCATGCTTGGATCTGGGCGTCGTCGACCGCCTTACCGTGGATCTTGCCGCGAGCAGCCATCCCCTTACCGTATACGAAACCCTGGGAACGGCCAAGGGTCGCCCGCCCGTGACGACAAGCCACCTGCGCCGAGGACATCCACGCCGACAACCGTCATCCCCGCAGACCCCTCACAGAGGCCGCGGCCGGTACGCCTCCAGCAGCCGCTCCGTGAGGGCCTCGAACTGCGGGTCGACCACCCGGCGCGCGGCGTCCGCGTCGTGCCACGCGACGATCTCGCGGGCGCCGGCCGCGAACGGGATGCGGGGCGAGAACTGCGGGACCAGGCGCCGGATCTTGGTGTTGTCGAAGATCATCGTGTGCGCCTTGTCGCCGAGGATCCCGGCGCCCAGCTCGGGGTCGGCGGCGGCGATCGCGTCGGACGCGACGTGCACGAGCCGCGGCTCGTCGACGCCGGCAGCCCGGGCCATCGCGAGGAAGATCTGGTCCCACGACGGGGCCTCGTCGCCGGTGATGTGGAACGCCTCGCCGATCGCCTCCTCGCGGCCCAGCAGCCCGACCAGCCCGACCGCGACGTCGGCGCTGTGCGTGATGGTCCAGCGGGACGTCCCGTCCCCGGGGACGACGACCTCCAGGCCGCGGCGCATCCGGTCGACGACCGTCCAGCCGCCGTCCATGGGGACGAGCGTGGCGTCGTAGGTGTGCGAGGGGCGCACGATCGTCATCGGCAGGCCGGTGTCGCGGTACGCACGGACGAGGAGGTCCTCGCACGCGATCTTGTTGCGCGAGTACTCCCAGAACGGGTTGCGCAGCGGCGTCGACTCGACGACCGGCAGGTGGGTCGGAGGCGTCTGGTACGCCGAGGCGGAGCTGATGAAGACGTACTGGCCGGTGCGCCCGGTGAACAGGTCGAGGTCCGCCTGGACGTGCTCCGGGGTGAACGCCGTGAACTCCACGACGGCGTCGAACTCGCGGTCGCCCAGCGCGGCGCGCACGGACTCCGGGTCGCGGACGTCGGCGTGGATCACGCGGGCGCCGTCCGGCACCGCACGCTTCGTCGACTGCCCGCGGTTGAGCAGGGTGACCTCGACGCCGTCGACGACCGCCCGCCGGGCCGCCTCCGTGCTGATGATGCCGGTCCCACCGATGAACAGCGCGCGCAGTGCCATGCCTCGCAGGATACGGAACAGCCGCCGTCCACCCGACACCCGCCGGGCGACGCGGCTACCGCGCAGAGATGACGCGCTCGTTGCGGACGGCGTGCTCCACCGTCGCGCCCCTCGTCGCCCCGCTCGCGCTCGTGGGGTCTCCGGCGCGAGCACGGCCTCCGCCCACCCTCCCCGGGCAGGGGACGCCCGGGGACCTACCGGATGACCCGGACCTCCTGGGGCCACCCGCACCCCTCGGCGACCCTGCCCGCCCACATCTTGGCCGTCTCCAGGTCGGGCACGTCGATGACCGTGATCCCGCCGAGCTGCTCGACCGTCTCGGTGTAGGGGCCGTCGGTGATCGACAGGGTCCCGCTCGTCGCATCGGCGCTGAACGCGTCGGCGAGGTCCTCCTCGAGCCCGCCGGCGAAGACGAGGACCCCGGCCGCCTCCATGTCCCGGACGACCGCCTCGCTGGGCTCCACGCGGGACCGGAACCACTCGGCGGGGTGATCTCCGACCCACTGCTGGTGGAAGTAGATGGCGTACTGCGTCATTGTCGTTCCTCCCTGGAGGCCACCTCGCGCGGCCCGTCACCACAGTGACGGACGGGCATGGCCGAATTCGACGGGCCGCGCCGGGCCGTGTGCTGCGCCCGATCGACGCGCGGCGACCGACGACGCCGTCAGCGGCGCCAGAACCGACGGCGTCGGGGCGCCGCGGGCGCGGGCGCGATCGTGGCGATCAGCCGCTCGGCACGGGTCAGCGCGGCCGCGCGCTCAGGAGCGACGTCGGCAGTCGCCACGACGAGCACCTCGTCCACGGTCATCGCCATGGCGATCCAGTCGTGGCCCTGGGCAGGGAAGCGGGCGAACGCTCGCCGACGGGGAGCCGACCGCCGCGTCAGCCCGGGAGCAGGCCGCGTTCGCGAGCCACGGCGACTGCCTCGGTACGCGACTGGACGCCGAGCTTGTCGTAGGTGTGGGCGAGGTGGGACTTCACGGTCGCGCGGGAGATGAAGAGCTCGCGTGCGATGGTGTCGTTGGAGCGGCCGAGCGCGACCATGCGGAGGATCTCGAGCTCGCGCAGGGTGAGCGAGACGCCGGGACGGCGTATGCGGTCCAGGAGACGCGCCTGCACGGTCGGCCCGAGGGTCACGGCTCCGCCGGCCGCGGACCGGATGGCGGACGTGAGCTCGTCGGTGGGCGCGTCCTTGAGCAGATATCCGATGGCGCCTGCTTCGACGGCGCTGAGGATGTCGGTGTCCGAGGCGTAGGTCGTCAGGATGAGCACCGGGGGCCCGCCGGCCTGGACGATCTGCCGGGTGGCGTCCGCCCCGCCGAGGCGCCCTGGACCGAACTGGAGGTCGAGGAGGAGCACGTCGGCACGTCCACCACCGCGCACGAACGCCAGGAGCTCCTCGGCGGTGCCCAGCTCATCCACGACGTGCATGTCGGGTTCGTGCTCGATCACCGCCCGCAGACCGGCGCGCACGACCGGGTGGTCGTCCGTGAGCACGACGTCGATCACCGGTCCTCCTCGTGCTGCTCGCCGCGGGCGGGTGGGCTCTGGGCTGCGCCGTCCTCGTCGCGGGCAGGGACACGGACGGCGAGCGCCGTACCGTCGCCAGGGCTGGTCTCGATCGTGAGGGAGCCGCCGAGCTCGCGGGCGCGGGAGCGCATCGCGATGAGCCCGAAGCCACCGTGCCGGGCCGGTCCGGGGTGTCGGTCCGGATCGAAGCCGCATCCGTCGTCGACCACGTCGAGGATGACCTCCTCGGGCAGGAAGGTGAGCGTCAGCGTCGCGTGCCGGGCGGCGGCGTGCTGGACGACGTTGGCCAGTGCCGACTGCGCGATGCGCACCAGCGCGGCTTCGACCTGCAGGGGAAGAGCACGGGGAGTGCCTGAGGTGTGGACCCGAACGGTCAGGGACGCCGGCGCCGCGGCCTGAGGACCGCGGTCGGTGGCCGGGGCGCTGACCGCCGCTGCCTGGGTCCGGTCAGCGATGCGATGCAGCGCCGCGACGAGGGTCGTGCCGTCCAGGTCCGCCGGGGCGAGGGCACGGACGAAACGGCGGGCCTCGGCGAGGTTCTCCTGGGCGGTGCTGCGAGCCTGGCCGATGTAGGCGTGAGTGCGGGTGTCGTCGTGTCCCACGCTCTGGTCCGCTGCCCGGAGGAGGAGCTCGATCGCCGAGTAGCCCTGCGCGAGGGTGTCGTGGATCTCGCGGGCGAGGCGTTCCCTCTCGGTCGCGATCGCCGCCTCCTGCTCGGCCGCCGCGACCTCGTGGCGGGCGCGGGCGAGCTCCTCGAGCATCCGCTGCCGCTCCTGGGACTCGCGCACGAGCGCTTCGAGCCCCAGCGTGACGGCCACGGCGACGGCAGCACCGACGGCTGGTCCGAGCGCCGGCGCGATGGAGGTGTCCGTGGCGGCGCGCTCCAGCATGCCGTCGACGCCCGCGACGACGGTGGTCACGGCCACGGCGAGCACCCCACGGTGCGGGCCGAGGACGTGCATCTGCAGCAGCATCAACGGGAAGGCGATCCACAGGGCGCCTGCGCTGAGCTGCAGGAGGATCGTCCAGACGACGATCAGCGCGGTGATCCACGCTCCCGCCGGCCACCATCGGCCCCGAGCAGCGTCCAGGGGCGCCTCGTGGACCCGGATCGTGGCGCGCCCCACTCCGTACAGACCCGTGAACACCGCGGCTGTCAGCAGGGTCGCCCACTGCGGCACGGACTCGGGGGCGCGCAGCACGGCCACGACGACGAGGCCGGCCACCAGGACGTCGAGCCCGACGAGCAGGCGCCGGGTCACCGACGGCAGGGTGTGTGCGCGCACCCTGCCACGGTAGCCAGGGCCCCGCGGGGCACATCGGCCGAAAGGTGGAGCCGGGTGGCCACCCTTCGTCTGCCGAGGTGCGTTCCTGGGCGCGATGGCCGGAGTCCTGGATCGGCGCAGGCTGGTTGCAGCCCGCAACCCAGGAGGTCCCATGTTCGTCGCGCTGCGCGACCTGCGCCACGCCCGTGGCCGCTTCGCCCTCATGCTCGTCGTGATCGCGCTGATCACCTTCCTCGTGGCGTTCCTCTCCTCGCTGACCGCCGGCCTCGCCCGGGAGTCGACGTCGGCCGTCACGGACCTACCGGTCGACCACCTCACGTTCACGATGCCTGCGGCGGACGACGGCCCGGACTTCACCGCGTCGACCGTCACCTCCGCCCAGAGGGACGCCTGGTCCGCGGCGGCCGGCGTCGAGGACGTCGAGCTGCTGGGCGTGGCCACCACACGCGCGCAGTCGGCGGCCACGACCGCCGCCGTCACCGCCTTCGGTGTCGAGCCGGGTTCGGGCCTGCTGCCCGCCCGCACGCCCGCGCCGACCGGCGGGACCGTGACCGTGTCCCGCGGCGCTGCGGACGGCATGTCGGTGGCCGCCGGCGACACGGTGAGCCTCGGCGGCCAGGACCTGCAGGTGGGGACCGTCCTCGACGTCGACGCGTCCTACGCCCACACCCCCGTCGTCTGGGTCGCCCTCGCCGACTGGCAGGCGATCGGCGCCGGGGCGCCTGCGTCCGACGAGGAGGCTGTCGCGACCGTGCTCGCCGTGACCGGCGACGTCGACGACGACACCGTCCGCCGCACCGACGCCGCCGAGGGCACCACCACGCGCGGTGTCAGCGAGGCACGAGCCGCCATCAGCTCGTTCTCGTCGGAGAACGGGTCGCTGCTGACGATGCAGGCCTTCCTGGTCGCGATCTCGGCACTGGTGGTCGGCGCGTTCTTCACCGTGTGGACGATCAGTCGCTTCGGCGACATCGCCGTCCTCAAGGCGCTCGGTGCCTCCACCCGCTACCTGCTCCGCGACGCCATCGGCCAGGCGCTCCTCATCCTCGTCATCGGGGTCGGTCTCGGCACCGGTGTGGCCGCCGTCGGCGCCACGCTCCTGTCCGGGCTCGTCCCCGTGGTCGTCACCACCACGACGACGCTGGTGCCCGCGGCAGCACTGATCGCCCTCGGCCTCGTCGGCGCGGTCCTGGCCATCGCCCGCATCACCACCATCGACCCCCACGCCGCTCTCGCCGCGCGCTGAGCACAGAAGGAAGACGCCATGGACCTGCACCTGGACACCATCACCCTCGTCTACCCGGACGGTGGCTCCACGCTCACCGCCGTCGACGACGTGGACGTGACGATCCCCTCGGGAACCACGACGGCCCTGCTGGGCCCGTCAGGTTCCGGTAAGTCGAGCCTGCTGGCAGTGGCCGGGGGCCTCACCCCGCCCACCGCAGGCACCGTCCGGATCGGCCAGGACGTCGTCTTCCACCCGGGTACCACCGTCGCGGCAGCCACCCGGACGCGGCTCGACCGGATCGGCATCGTCTTCCAGTCCCCCCAGCTGCTGGGATCGCTGACCGCGCTCGAGCAGCTCGAGCTGCACGCGCACCTGCGCGGCAACCGGCCCGCCAGCATGCGAGCACAGGCCATGGACCTTCTCGCCGAGGTGGGGATGAGCGACCACGCGCACAAGCGACCGGCGCAGCTCTCCGGCGGCCAGCGGCAGCGCGTGGCGATCGCGCGTGCCCTGATCGGCACCCCTCAGGTCCTCCTGGTCGACGAACCCACCTCGGCGCTCGACCACGTCCGCGGCACCCAGGTGATCGACCTCATCACCCGCCTCGCCCGAGAGCTGGACGCGGCCACACTCGTGGTGTCGCACGACGCCTCGACGCTGGGGTTCGGTCGACCGGACGGTCCGGATGCTCGACGGACGACTCGACGAAGGATCTCGGCCCGCTGCGTGAGCTGACGCGGACGGACGCCGATCGCGACCACCAGCTCAAGGAACGACGTACGAGGCCTGCGAGACCGTCCAGCCACGCAGCCCGACGAGAACCCCCCATGCTCGGCATGGCAACGGCGTGCGCCGTCACGCGTCGAGCGGCTCGCCGGTCGGATCGGCGCCCGCGTCGTCGCGCAGCGTCGGGCCGCCCAGGGGGTCGGCCGACCATGCGACGAGCCGCCACCCACCGACGGGGTCGCCGTCGATCTCGATCACGCCGGTGTTGTCCAGAGGCGTCTGCTCGACGTCGTCGACGTCGAGACCTGCGACGCGGGCGCCCGCCCAGCACCGGATGGCGGCTCCGTGCGAGACCACGACCGCGGTGCTCCCGCCCGCGGCGACGACCTGCGCCACGGCGTCGTCGAACCGGGCCAGGAACGCCGCCCCGTCGGGCCCGCCCGGCATGCGCCGGCTCGTGTCCCCGCGCGCCCACGCGAACACCGTGGAGAGATAGGCCTGGTGCGACTCGTGACCGCTGGACATCTCCAGGTCGCCGGCCTCGACCTCCCGCAGCCCGTCGTAGGTCGTCGGTGCGAGGTTCAGCCGGTCCGCGAGCGGAGCCGCGGTGAGCGCCGTGCGCACCAGGGTCGAGACCGCGATCGCGTCGATGCGCCTTCCCTGCAGCGCCGGCGGCACCGCAGCGGCCTGTCGCTCGCCCAGCGCGGTGAGCCCCGGGCCCGGGATGGCGGTGTCGACGAGTCCTCGCACGTTCGACGGGGTCTGGCCGTGCCGCAGCAGCAAGAGACGCATGCGGCATTGTCACCGCCGGGCCGTCGGGTGCCGACGACGGTTGCCCGCCGCACAGCGCCGCGCCCGCCTGACGCACGCGAAATCCCCCTCCTGCCGGACAGGCCGACGCCCGTGAGCCGGGCCGGTCCCGACCGTCGGTGAAACGGTTCTTGCCCTGTCTGCCCGGCTCGTACACACGTACGTTCGATCGCGACCGTCCGTATCCGACCCACACCCGGTCGAGGTGACCCAGCATGAGATCCACCGCTCTCCCCCATGCCCGACGACCCGCCCCCGCGCGGCTGCTCCTGTCCGCCCTGGCGGCGATCGCACTGGCGTTCGCGATGCTCACGCTCGCACCCCCGCCGTCGGCACAGGCCCACGGGTGGATCTCCGACCCGCCGAGCCGGCAGGACCTCTGCTACACCGGCGCGATCAGCAACTGCGGCCCGGTCCAGTACGAGCCGTGGAGCGTCGAGGCCAAGAAGGGCTCGATGCTGTGCTCCGGCGGCGGCCGCTTCACCGAGCTCGACAACGAGTCCCGCACCTGGCCGCGCCAGGCGGTCAGCACCAACCAGACGTTCACGTGGGACATCGTCGCGAACCACTCCACATCGACGTGGGAGTACTTCGTGGACGGCCAGCTGCACACCACGATCAACGACAACGGGGCGATGCCGCCCAAGCGGTTCACCCACCAGATCAACAACCTGCCGACGGGCAACCACAAGATCTTCGTCCGGTGGAACATCGCCGACACGGTGAACGCCTTCTACCAGTGCATCGACGCCTACATCACGCCCGGCGGCAACCCGGCACCGCAGCCGACGGCCACCACGCCGGCACCGCAGCCCACCGCGACGACGCCGGCGCCGCAGCCGACGGCGACGACCCCGGCGCCGCAGCCGGGCAACGGCGCCTGCACCGCCACCGTGCGTGCCGCCAACTCCTGGGGCAGCGGGTTCCAGGGTGAGGTCACCGTCAAGGCCGGCAGCGCCGCGATCAACGGCTGGAAGGTCACCGTGAACGGCGCGACGATCACGCAGGCGTGGAGCTCGACGCTCAGCGGCTCCGACACGCTCGCCAACGCGGGCTGGAACGGGAGTCTCGCCGCAGGCGCCTCGACCACCGCGGGCTTCATCGCCAACGGCAGTGGCAGCAACCTGAGCGCCACCTGCAGCGCGAGCTGAGCCTGACCGGCAGCGCTGCGACGACCGGCCGGGGCGAGGGCGCCCCGGCCGGTCGTGCGTCCGGACGGATGGACGCCCAGCTCGCCCGGCGAGCCCCACGATCACCGCGGAGAGGAGAGCTCGCCGGCGGTCAGCAGGGCCTCAGCGCGTCACCCGTTCAGCCATCGCCTGCACCCACGACGCGATCCGGCGGGCGTGCGGCCGTGGGACGTCGGTGGCAGCCAGTCGCTCCAGGAGAAGCGGCGGGTTGAGCAGACCGGCCTTGAGCATGGCGTACACGAACTCCTGGTCCTTCTCCCGGTACGCGACGAGCTTGGAGATCGCGAGGTCGTGCGGGTCCAGGCACAGAGCCCGACCGGGTGCCGAGGACTGGGACTCCCACCGCACGATCCGGCCCTGCCAACCCTCGGGCAGGACGATCAGACCGTCGATCTCGACGCCTTGGCCGTAGTAGCCGTACATCTGGTGGAAGCCGGAGTCCTCGCCGATGGCCCCGTCGACGGCCAGCGCCTTCTCTGCGGAGCCGTCGCCGAGGAACGCGACATCGGCCTCGATGGACCCGACAGCCTCGTCAGGCAGGTCGTCCTCGTCGAACGACCCGAGGATCGACTGCGACCCGACGATGACGATGTCGGTGGTGTCAGTGATGCGTGACGCTGCACGGAGGATGTGAGCGAGCTCGGCCCGCTTCACCGTGTCGACGCCAGGGCTGCACGACGCTCGTCGTCGGTCAGGACACCGGCGAACGGGGAGTTCTGCCTCAGCTCACGCGAGCGCTGCGAGGGCGACGTCAGGGCGATCAACAGCTCGTCGAGCGGGCCGTCGAGCAGCTCCTGCCACTGCGCCAACCACTGCGCGGGGCGCCCACGAGTGTGCCGCGCACGCATGCGCTCGAGGTTCTGGCGTGCGACGTCGACGAGCGCAGGGTCCTGGACCAGCTTGCCGGCGATCGCGTACGCCAGATGGAGGGAACGTCGCTGGTCGGCCGATAGTCGTTGGGTGGAGTACCGCACGCGGTCCACGTCGGACAGGCGGACACGACGGTGCGTGCCGGTCGTCTCGTAGGGAAGGTCTCCGCGCTTCGTCAGGTTCACGACGTGCTGGCGGGACGTGCCGAGCACGCGTGCGGCCTCACCGGTGGTGAGGAGCTGGTCGCCCGACGGCATCGAGACGCTGCGCATGGATCGACGGTAGAAGGTAACCACCACAAACGCAACACGCACGCACGGTCGTTGTGCCTTTCGCGGTGGATCCGGCCGTCACGTGCGACCCTCCTGAGGCAGTGCCCGCGCGCAGCACACAGCCTGCTCCCGCATCCATCCCTTGCCCGCGCCTCCCCGCCGCTGCCAACCTGAGGTCTCGTCACCGGAGGCACCCATGGGCAAGCTCATCTACGCGGCCAACACCTCGCTCGACGGCTACCTGGAGGACGAGAGCGGCGCGTTCGACTTCTCGGTGCCCGACGAAGAGGTGCACGCCTTCTGGAACGAGCACGAGCGCGGCATCGGCACGTCGCTGTACGGCCGGCGCATGTACGAGACGATGCGCGTCTGGGAGGACGACGACTGGCTGACGGACCAGCCGGCCGTCGTCCGCGAGTACGCGGGGATCTGGCGCGACGCGGACAAGGTCGTCTACTCCACGACGCTCGACGCGGTGTCCACGGCGCGCACGCGGATCGAGCGGGCGTTCGACCCCGAGGCGGTGCGACGACTCAAGGAGGAGTCCACCGCTGACCTCAGCGTCGGCGGCGCGATCCTCGGGGCGGAGGCGTTCCGGCACGGGCTCGTCGACGAGATCGTGCTGCTGCTCTGCCCGGTGGTCGTGGGCGGCGGCAAGCCTGCCCTGCCGCGGGGCGTGCGAGCCGACCTGGAGCTGCTGGACCACCGCCGGTTCACCAACGGCGCGGTCTACGTGCACCACGCGGTGCGCAGCGCCACCTGACACCGGCGGTCGCGTCACGACGGACGAGACCTGGACAGACCGCGCAGATCGGGCAGGATGTCCCCCGAGGACAGGGGGTCCCGATGACGACGAACGGTACGCAGGATCGAACGACGCAGGATCGGACGACGTGCGCGGTCGTCGGCGGCGGACCCGCCGGCCTCATGCTCGGCCTGCTGCTGGCGCGCGCCGGCGTCGAGGTCACGGTCCTCGAGAAGCACGCCGACTTCCTGCGGGACTTCCGCGGCGACACCGTCCACCCGTCGACGCTGCAGGCGCTCGACGACCTCGGGCTCATCGACCGCTTCCTCGCGCTGCCGCACTCGCGCGTCGAGGCCATCCGGCTGCCCGACCCGTCGGGCGGCGCGCCCGTGGCCGCCGTCGACTTCTCGCGCCTGCGCGTGCGGTACCCGTACATCGCGATGGTCCCGCAGTGGGACCTGCTCGACCTGCTCGCCGACGCGGCGGGCGCCGAGCCGGGGTTCACGCTGCTGCGCGAGCACGAGGTGACCGACGTCGTCCGCACCGGCGACCGCGTGACGGGCGTCAGGTACCGGACGCCGCAGGGCGAGGGAACCCTGGGGGCCGACCTCGTCGTGGCGTGCGACGGCCGCTGGTCGGTCGTGCGACGCGCCGTCGGGTTCCCCTCCCGGCAGTTCGGTGTCCCGTTCGACGTCTGGTGGTTCAAGGTCCCCACGAGCCACCCCGTCGGCGGTGCGCTCATGCCGCGCCTCACCCCGGGGCGCGCGCTCGTGACGATCCCCCGCGAGGGCTACCTGCAGATGGCGTACCTGGGCCCCAAGGGCAACGACGCCGCGCTGCGGGAGCGTGGGATCGAGGCGTTCCGGGCCGAGGTGGCCGAGCTCGTCCCCGAGGTCGCCGACGACGTCCACCGCCTCGCCTCGATGGACGACGTCAAGCACCTCGACGTGCGCCTCGAGCGGTTGCGCCGCTGGTCCGCGCCCGGCGTGCTGTGCCTTGGCGACGCCGCGCACGCGATGTCGCCCGTCGGCGGCGTCGGGGTCAACCTCGCGGTGCAGGACGCGATCGCGGCGGCACGCCTCCTCGCCGCGCCGCTGCGGTCGGGGGCGTTCCGGGACGCGTTCCCCGCGCACGTCGTCGCCCGCGTGCAGGCCCGTCGCCGCCTGCCCACCGCGGTCATCCAGGGGGTGCAGCGCGCGATGCACGCACGGGCCATCGGGCCCGTCGTCGCCGGGGCGGACGGCGGGCCGCCCGTCGGCGTGCTCCGGCTCCTGCGGCGGGTGCCCGCGCTCAGCACGCTCACGGCCCGCCTCGTCGGCGTCGGCCCGCGGCCCGAGCGGGTGCCGGTGTGGGGGCGGCGGCCACCGACCCCGGCGCCTGAGGAGGGACCGGTCGGGCGACGTCTCTCACCGTGACCCAGCCCGCGCGTCCTGCTCACGGACGTGCCACAGCACCCGACCGTGCTCGTCGGTCGTGACCCTGCGCACCTCGAAGCCGCCGAGCTTGGCCAGCACGCGCAGCGACGCCGCGTTCGACTCGCGCACCGTGGCCCAGACCCTGTCCCGGCCCGTCGCGAGGACCGCGTCGAGGACGACGCGCGCCGCCTCCGTCGCGTAGCCGCGGCCGTGCGCGGCGGGCAGCAGCTCGTACGCGAGCTCGGGCTCCTCGACGGTGCACCGGCCCACGACCAGGCCGACGTAGCCGACGGGCGCGGTCCCGTCACGCGGCCGCAGGACGTAGACGCCGATCCCGTGCCGGCGCGTCAGCTCGTGCATCGCCGCCATGCGCTGCCACGCCGCGTCGTGCGTCACCGGGCCTGCACCGCGCGCCGTGAACAGCTCCGCGAGCCACGGGACGTCCGAGGGCTCCTCGGGGGTCAGCACGAACCGCTCGGTGTCGAGGCGCTCGGGCATCGGGGAGAAGGGCATCGCCCTAGCCAACACCGCAGGGCGTCACACGGACAGCGCCTGCTGCCGACGCTCCCTGAAGGGGGTCGCCCCAGGACGCGCGCTACGCGATCCGTAAGGAACCGACGGCGGTGAAACGCTTCGACGACTGCGCGGGAGCGCCGTGCCTGGTGGTCTTGGCGCGCGCTCGTCCGCACTCCTGAGAGGGACTCCCCGTGCACGCTCTCCGCAAGGCGCTGACCACGACCACGGCGGTACTCGTCGCGCTCGTCGGCTCGGTCGCGATCACCAGCCCCGCGACCGCCGCCGCAGGCTGCCGCGTCGACTACACCGTGGCGAGCCAGTGGCCGGGCGGCTTCAACGCCGCCGTGCAGGTGACCAACCTCGGGGACCCGCTCACCGCGTGGGACCTGCGCTTCTCGTTCGGCGCGGGGCAGACCGTCAACCAGCTGTGGAACGGCACCGTCGCCCAGACGGGGACCGCCGTGTCCGTGCGCAACGCCGCGTACAACGGCACCGTGCCGACCAACGGCACCGCGTCGTTCGGCTTCAACGGCACGTTCGCCGGCAGCAACCCCGTGCCGACCGCGTTCACGCTCAACGGCGTCGCGTGCACCGGCGCGGCGGCCACGCCGACCGCCTCACCGACCGCGTCACCGTCGACGTCGCCGTCCGCGACCGCGACGCAGTCGCCCCGCCCGACGACGAGCCCGACCACCACCCCGACCCCGACCCCCACGCCGTCCACCGGCACGGTCACGGCCGACCCCGCACGGCTCGTCGCCGAGATGGGGCAGGGCTGGAACCTCGGCAACCAGCTCGAGGCCAGCATCGACGGGGTGCCCAGCGAGACCGCGTGGGGCAACCCGGTGATCACGGGTGCCCTGCTCGACCAGGTCAAGGCCGCCGGCTTCGACACGGTCCGCATCCCGGTGTCCTACCTCGGCAAGATCGGCGCGGCACCGGACCACACCGTCGACCGCGCCTGGCTCAGCCGGATCCAGCAGGTCGTCGACCTCGCGTACGACCGCGGGCTGTACGTCGTGATCAACATGCACGGCGACGGCTTCAAGAGCGTCAGCGGTGCGTGGCTCATCTGCGACGCGTCGGGGCAGGAGCAGATCCGCGCCAAGTACCAGAAGGTCTGGGAGCAGGTGGCGACGACGTTCAAGGACTACGGCGGCCGACTGGTCCTGGAGTCGATGAACGAGAACTTCGACGGGCAGTACGGCAACCCGACGCAGCCGTGCTACTCCAACATCAACGCGTACAACCAGGTCTTCGTCGACACGGTGCGCCGCACCGGCGGCACCAACGCCTCGCGGTGGCTGCTCGTCCCGGGCTGGAACACCAACATCGACTACACCACCGGCGGCTACGGCTTCACGATCCCGACCGACCAGTACCGGTCGTCGGCGATCCCGAGCGCCGACAAGCGGATCATGATCTCCGTCCACTACTACGACCCGTGGGACTTCGCCGGCACCGAGAGCGGGGCGACCACCCAGTGGGGCCCGGCCGTGACCGACCCGTCGCGCAGCGCGACGTGGGGCGACCAGGTCCACATGGAGAACCAGCTGAAGAAGGTGTACGACGCGTTCGTCGTGCAGGGCTATCCCGTGTTCATCGGTGAGTACGGGGCGATCGACAAGACGAGCGCCGACCCGACCAACAACCGGTACCGCGCCGACTACGCCCGCACCATGGTCACCCTCGCCGAGAAGTACGGCGCGGCCACCGCCTACTGGGACAACGGCTACAACGGCGTGTACGGGTTCGGGCTGTTCGACCGCCAGTCCGCGACCGTGACGCAGCAGGGGATCATCACCGCCATCACGGGCTCGTGACCGGGTGACCGGGTGCCCGGGCGCGCGGCTGCCGGCCGCGTGCCCGGGACGCCGCGGTGGTGCCGGCCGCGCGCCGGCGCGTCAGCCGCGGTAGTCCTCGTCGGTGACGTGCTCGAGCCACGTGACGACCTCGCCGTCCTCGTCGGCCTCCTGGATCGCGAGGTGCGCCATGAACCGCTCGGGCGTGGCGCCGTGCCAGTGCTCCTCGCCCGGCTCGACGTACACGACGTCGCCGGGCCGGATCTCCTGGACCTCGCCGCCGCGCACGGCGACGTAGCCGATGCCGTCGGTGACGTAGAGCGTCTGGCCCCGGGGGTGGCGGTGCCAGGCGGTGCGCGCGCCGGGGGCGAACCGGACGTGGGCGCAGCCGACCGCGGACTGCTCGTCGGGGGTGCGGACGCCGTCGATGTGGACGGTGCCGGTGAACCAGTCCTCGGGGCCGGCGGCGGTCCGGCCGCCGCTTCGCGTGAGCTTCATGGTGATCGTCCTCCGTGGGTCGGGGTCGCCTGCCGCCGTTCAGACGGTGAGGAGCACCTTGGTGGCGCGCCGCTCGTCCATGGCCCGGTACCCCTCGGCGGCCTGCTCGAGCGGCAGCGTGAGGTCGAAGACCTTGCCCGGGTCGATCGTGCGGTCCCAGATGAGCTGGACGAGGTCGGGCAGGAAGCGGCGCACGGGTGCGGGACCGCCGAGGATCTGCACCTGGGAGAAGAACAGCAGCTGACCGGGCAGCTGGACGTCGTGGCTGACGCCGACGAAGCCGACGTTCCCGCCGGGCCGGGCCGCACCGATGGCCTGGGTCATCGACTCCTGGCTGCCGACGGCCTCGATGACCGAGTGCGCGCCGAGGCCGCGGGTCATCTCCTTGATGCGTGCGACGCCCGCCTCACCGCGCTCCTCGACGATGTCGGTGGCGCCGAAGTGACGGGCGAGGTCCTGCCGGTCGGCGTGGCGCGACATCGCGATGACACGCTCGGCGCCGAGCTGCCTGGCCGCGAGCACACCCATGAGCCCGACCGCGCCGTCCCCGACGACCGCGACCGTCCTGCCGGGGCCGGCCTGCGCGGCGACGGCGGCGTACCAGCCGGTGCCCAGGACGTCGGAGGCCGCGAGCAGGTGCGGCACCAGGTCGGGGTCGGGCTGTCCGGGCGTCGCGACGAGCGTGCCGTCGGCGAACGGGATGCGGGCCTTCTCGGCCTGGGTGCCGATCGCACCGTCGACGAAGACGCGGTGCACGCAGCTCGACGGGAAGCCGGCACGGCAGATCTCGCACGTGCCGTCCGAGATGACGAACGACCCGACGACGAAGTCGCCCGGCTTCACGGTCGTGACCGCGGAGCCGACCTCCTCGACGACGCCCACGTACTCGTGCCCCATCTTCGCGCGGTCGACCCGGTCCGCACCGCGGTACGGCCACAGGTCCGACCCGCAGATGCACGTCGCGGTGATGCGGATGACGGCGTCGGTCGGTTCGACGATCGTCGGGTCCTCGCGGTCCTCGACCCGGACGTCACCGGGGCCGTACATGATCACGCCGCGCATGGGGGTCTCCTTCTGGTCGGACCTCCACTGTGCGCCCGCTGCCGCCCGCCGGAAAGCCGGGCGCTGTCGACGTCAGCGCGCGAGCGCCGCCAGGACCACCCGCGCGCAGCCCTCCGGCGACACCCGTGACGTGTCGACCTCGACGTCGTACCGCACGCCGCGGTGGACGGCCTCGGCCTGGGCCACCGCCATGCCGGTCACCCGGTCCCCGCGACGGGCCTCGCGTGCGGCGGCCACGTCGGCGTCGCACCGCACGCCGACCCACAGCACGTCGAGACCGGCGAGCGCCGCGGCGAGACGGTCCTGCGACGCGCCGCCGGCGAGGAGGACCTCGTCGAGCAGCACGCCGACCCCCGCCCGTGCGATGGCGGCGACACCCGCCAGCCACGCCTCCTGGACGCGCATGAACACGGGCCCGACCTGCACGGACCCGTCGGGCGGGAACGTGATGGTCGCGGCGGCGCCCGGACCCTGCCGGGGCAGCGCGTCGACGAGGTCGTCCACGCCGAGCAGCAGCCACGCGTCGTCGAGCACGCCCTGCAGCGCCCGCGCGACCGTCGTGGTGCCCGAGCTGGACCCACCGTTGAGGACGACGACGTCGGGGCGCACGTCACGAGCGTAGGTGAGGCGACCGAGCCGCGGCCGGGCAGCGGGTGCCGTCCCGCGCGGCCGGGTGAGCCCCGTCGGCGGGCATACTGCCCCGATGCCCTCCCCCACGTCATGGACACCGGCCGCGCCGCTGTCCACCGCGCGCCTGTCGCTCGAGCCGCTGCGCACGGACCACGCCGACGAGATGTTCGACGTCCTCGACGACCCGGGCCTCCACACCTACATCGGTGGCGATCCTGCGTCGCGCGAGGAGCTCGGTGACCTCTACGCCCGGCAGGTCGTCGGGAGCTCGCCCGACGGGACGCAGGGGTGGCTGAACTGGGTGCTGCGCCGTCACGACACCGGACGCGCGGTCGGGACCGTGCAGGCCACGCTGACGCACGGCCCGGACGGCGGGCGCGAGGCGGAGCTGGCCTGGGTCGTGGCCGGCGACGAGCAGGGCCGCGGGTACGCGCGCGAGGCCGCGGTCGCCGTCGCGGGGTGGCTGCGTGAGGACGGCGTCGGCACGCTCGTCGCCCACGTCCACCCGGACCACGACGCGTCGGCCGGCGTGGCCCGCGCGGTGGGGATGCGACCGACCGGGACGGTGGTCGACGGCGAGGTCCGCTGGACGACCTGACGCGGCCGCCGCACCCGATGACGTGGCCCCCGTGAATCCTTGACCTGGAGCGCGCTCCAGGTCGCACGCTCGTCGTCATGGACACCACGCAGCGGACCCCCGAGCCCGTCCTCGGGGCCATGTACTTCGGCACCCGCGCCGACGAGGCGCTCTCCACCGACCTCCTCGACGCGTTCGTCGACCTCGGGGGGCGATGGATCGACACCGCGAACTGCTACTGCTTCTGGGATGACCCCTCCGGCGTCGGGGGCCAGAGCGAGCGCCTGCTCGGCCGGTGGTTCGCGGCACGCCCCGGCGTCCGGGAGCGCGTGCTGCTCGCCACCAAGGTCCGCCACCAGCCGCTCGTCCCGCACGCATGGCCCTCGTCCTCCGAGGGCCTGTCCGCCGACGCGATCGCGCGGGGCTTCGCGGCGTCGCTCGACCGGCTGGGCCTGGACTCGGTGGACCTGCTGTGGGCGCACGCCGAGGACCGCGACGTCCCCCTCGCCGAGACGGTCGGGGCGTTCGGTGCGCTCGTCGCCTCGGGCCAGGTCGGGCGGGTCGGTGCCTCCAACCACGCGGCGTGGCGGGTCGAGCAGGCGCGCGCGATCGCCCGCGATCGCGGCGTCGAGCCGTGGTCGGCGGTGCAGCTGCGGTACTCGTACGTCTGGCCGCGACCGGGCGTGGCCCTCCCGGAGGGCGGGCACGTGCACGCCGAGCGGGACCAGCTGGACCAGGCGCGCACGCAGGGCCTCGACCTGTGGGCCTACTCGCCGCTGCTCACCGGGGCGTACGTGCGCGACGACCGCCCGCTGTCGGAGGGCTACGACCACCCCGGGACGCACCGGCGGCTCGCGGTGCTCGCGCAGGTCGCCGACGAGCTCGGCGCGACGCGCAACGAGGTGGTGCTCGCCTGGCTCCTGGCGCAGGGCATCAGCCCGATCCTGGGCGTGAGCTCGCTCGACCAGCTGACGGAGGCCATGGCCGCACGGGACCTGCGCCTGCCCGACGAGGTCCGCGCGCGTCTGGACGCCGCGGTCTGACGGGCGCTGCCACGATGGCTCCCATGACGGGGTACGCACCGGGTGAGGTCGCCGAGCGCACGGGCCTGTCCGTGGACACGCTGCGCTACTACGAGCGCGAGGGCCTGGTCGGTCCGATCGCGCGGTCGACGGGCGGGCAGCGCCGGTACGGCGACGACGACGTCGCGTGGATCGGCCTCGTCACGTGCCTGCGTGACGCCGGCCTGGGCATCGCGGAGCTGCGCCGGTTCACCGAGCTGCTGCGCGCCGAGGCGGGCGCGGCGGACCGGGTCGCCTTCCTGCGGGCACGCCGCGCCGAGCTCGAGGAGCAGGCCCAGCGGATCCTCGCCGCGGTCAGCGTGCTCGACGGGAAGATCGCGCACTACGCGCAGGAGCAGTAGACGGCCCGGCGCCGCCCTCGCCCGCCGTCGCGACCGCGGCGGGGCTGCGGGCGAGGGCGACGCACGCGACGAGCGCGGCGACGAGCGCGAGCACGACGGGCACGCCCCAGCCGTGGCGGACGGTGTCCCCGAGGACCGCGACACCCACCGCACCGGGCACGAGCACCTCGATCACCGACGCCAGCGCGGCCACGCCACCGGCCGACCCACGCTCAAGTGCACGCAGGTACGCGAGCACGCCGACGGCGCCGCACGCCACGATCGCGATCGCCAGCGGCTGCGCCACGGTGGCGAGCAGGTCGCCGGACGCGTGCGCACCGCGCGCCGCGACCGCCGCCCCGGAGTAGCCCAGCCCGGCCAGCAGCGCGAGCAGCGCCGCGCCGCCGCGCGCGTACGCGGCCACGGTCGCGACGACCAGCACCCCGGATGCGACCAGCATGCCGCCGGTGAACCCCGGCGGCGGCGTCGCCGCCGGTTGCTCCCCGGACCCGAGCGCGACGACGACGAGCGCGGCGACGACGACCGCGACGGCCACGGTGTCCCGCCGCCGCGTGCGCGCACCGAGCACGAACCGCGCGAGCACCACCACCACGACGACCGACGACGCCTGGATGGCCTGCACCGCGAACAGCGGCAACCGGTCGAGCGCGAGCAGGGACGCCAGCCACGCGGCGCCGTCGAGGACCAGCGCGGCGAGGACGATCGGCTGGCGCAGCGCGCCGGCCCCCGGGGACCGCCGCGCGCCGACCGCCTCCAGCACGGTGCTCACGCCGTACCCGACCGCGGCGGTGACGGCGGCGAGGAGCGCGAGGCTCACCTGTGCCCCTGTGGCCGGAGGAACGGGAACGCGAGCGTGTCGCGGATCGTGCCGCCCACGAGCGTCATGACGACGCGGTCGACGCCGATGCCCACGCCCCCGGTCGGCGGCATGGCGAACTCGAGGGCGTCGAGGAAGTCCTCGTCGACCTCCATCGCCTCGGGGTCGCCGGCGGCGGCCAGCACCGACTGCTCGGTCAGGCGCCTGCGCTGCTCGACCGGGTCGACCAGCTCGGAGTACGCGGTGCCGAGCTCGGCGCCGAACGCCACGAGGTCCCAGCGCTCGGCGAGGCGCGGGTCGGCGCGGTGCGCGCGCGTGAGCGGCGACGTCTCCACGGGGAAGTCGGTGTAGAACGTGGGCGCGACGGTCTGCCCCTCGACGAACCGGTCGTACAGCTCGTCGACCAGCGCGCCGTGCGTCTGCGTCGGCTCCCACGCCACACCGAGGCTGCCGCACACGGCGTGCAGCTCACCCAGGGGCAGGTCGGGGGTGACCTCCCGGTCGACGGCCCGCGAGACGGCCTCGTGCACGGTGACGACGGGCCACGGCCCGTCGAGCCGCACGACGCCGCCGCCCGGCCGGTGCGCCACCGGCTCGCCGTGCACCGCGAGCGCCGCGGCGACGACGAGCTCGCGCGTGAGCTCGCGCATCGTCGTGTAGTCGCCGAACGCCTCGTACGCCTCCATCGACGTGAACTCCGGGTTGTGCGTCGCGTCGACGCCCTCGTTGCGGAAGTTGCGGCCGAGCTCGAACACCTTGCCCACGCCGCCGACCATGAGCCGCTTGAGGAACAGCTCGGGCGCGATCCGCAGGTACAGGTCGAGGTCGTAGGCGTTGATGTGGGTGGTGAACGGACGCGCGTTGGCGCCGCCGTGGACCCGCTGCAGGATCGGCGTCTCGACCTCGAGGAAGCCGCGGTCGACGAGCGAGCTGCGGATCGACCACACGGCGGTGGAACGGGCGCGCAGCGCTGCCGCCGCGGCGTCGTGCAGCGCGAGGTCCATGTGCCGCAGCCGCACGCGCGCCTCGGCATCGGCCAGGCCGTGCCGCTTGTCCGGCGGGGGCGTCAGAGCCTTGGCCGCCATCCGCCACGAGGACACCGCGACGCTGAGCTCACCGCTGCGGCTGTGCGTGACGACACCGGTCACGCCGACGTGGTCCCCCAGGTCGACCACGTGACGCCACAGGTCGAGCCGCGGCGTGCCGGCCGCGGTGAGCAGCGCCTGGACCTCGTCGGTCCCCTCGCGGAGCACGGCGAACACGACCCCGCCGAGGTCGCGCAGCCGCACGACGCGCCCGACGACCGACACCGCCGGGCCGTCGAGTGGGACGCCGCGCGCCGCGCCGACCGTGTGGGTGCGCGGCACCGTGACCGGGTACGGGTCCAGCCCGGCGGCGCGCAGCACGTCGAGCTTGGCGTGGCGGACGCGCTGCTGCTGGGTGAGCCGGCGAGGGGCGACCTTGACCGCCAGCAGGTCCCGCTCCTGCGCGACGGCCGCGGCGACGAACGCCGGGTCGTCGGCCGCGCGCACCGGCGCCCGCTCGGCACCGCTCAGCCGGCGCAGCGGGGGCACGAAGCCCTCCGCCTGCCCGAGCGCGAGCACCACCCGCGTCAGGTGCCCCGCGGCCTCGTAGCAGAGCAGCCGCGGCTGCCACTCGGGCAGGTACTTCTCGTTCGAGCGGTACAGCTGCTCGAGCTGCCAGAAGCGCGACGCCAGCAGCAGCACCCGCCGGTTCAGGCGCTGCACCGGGGTGGCGCCGACGCGCTCACCGAGCTGGAACGTCTCGCGGAACATCGCGAAGTTCATGGAGATCCGCTCGACGCCGAGGTCCCGCGACGCGTCGACCAGGCCGCTGACCATCAGCTCGGTGACGCCCGTGACCGCGTCGGGCGACCGCCGCATGACGTCCAGCGACAGGCCGCGCCGTCCCCACGGGACGAAGGACAGCACGCCGCGCAGACGCCCCTGAGCGTCGTGCGCGGTGACGACGACCTCGCGGGGGTCGACCGGCGAGCCGAAGCGGTCGAGCGCCATCGAGTACCCGCGTTCCTCGCCGCGTCGCCACCGGTCCGCCTCCGCCACCACCGCGGCCAGCTCGTCGGGCGGCACGTCCGCCTGCCGCCGGACCCGGACCTCGTAGCCGGCGTGGCGTCCCCGCTCGACCGCGCGGCGCACACCTCGCATGGCCGGGCGCGCGAGGTCGAAGGACCGTGTGACGATCACGGCCTCGTCGCCCATCGCGATGGGGTGCAGCCCGACCGCCCGGTAGGCCCGCGCACCGGCCTCGGTCGTCGACGTGACCGCGGGCACCCAGCCGTAGCGCCGCGCGGTCGCGAGCCACCGTGCGACCGCGTCCGGCCACGCGCTCGGGTCGCCGAGCGGGTCCCCGGCCGCGAGGCAGACGCTGGACACGACACGGAACGACACGGCGGCCCGCCGGTCGGCCGAGAACACGGTCGAGCGGTCGTCCCGCGTCGCGAAGTACCCCAGGGAGTCGTCGGACGGGTGCTCGAGCAGCAGCCGGCGGACCTGCAGCCGGTCGTCCGCGGCGTCGGTCCCGACCGGCTGCCGGGAGCGCCCGAACACCGCGAGCCCCACCACCAGGCCGACCGCGGCGACGAACCCGCCGGCGACGCCGACCCAGGCGGGCACGCGCCCGACGGTGCCCGGGTCCAGCACCGAGCCGTACGCACCGAACGCCTGCGCGAGCGCCCAGCGCAGCTGGTCACCCGTCGGGGGCAGCGCGTGCCCGACCAGGCGCAGCAGCACGAAGGACAGCAGTGTTCCGGCGGCGATGAACCCCGCGACGACCAGCAGGGACCGCCACCACGCGCCCGGCCGCACCCGCGCCGGGTACGCGCCGCGGGCGCTGACGAGCACCGGCAGGGCGACCAGGGCCACGACCCACGCGACCACGTCACGCGGCGTCACACCGAGCTCGGCGCGGCCCGCGGGGTCGAGCACCCAGGCGAGCGCCGTCACCACTCCCACGACCGCCACGGGCGCCTGCCACGCGAGCACGAGGAACCAGAACGCCACCCGCAGACGCCGCACGAGCCCCGACGCGACCGTCCCGAGCAGCACCAGCGAGAAGAAGCCCGGGCGGGAGGGCAGGTTGAGCACGGAGAGCACGTCGGCGACCGTGCGGACCACGCCGGGTGCCAGCGGCAGCAGGAGCAGCGCCACGACCTGCCAGGCGGCGAACGCCTGCACGACCCGGCCGGTGACCGCGGCGACCGTGGCGGCCCACGGCCCCGCGACCAGGAGGTCCGGGCGCGCCACCGGCGCGTCCGGACCGGTCCGCACCGTGCGACCGCTCACGACGTGCTCCGTCCCGGGCGCCCGCGCCCTGAGCATCCCCCACCGACGCAGGCCCACGATGCGACCGTCGTCCCCCTGGCAGCGTAAGGACGGGTCCGGCTGCGCGCCCCCCGGCGGCTACCGGACGCGGACGACGGGCGGCAGCTCGTAGGTCCCGTCGAGGACCGCGGGTCGCGGCACGTACATCCGCAGCACGGGCCGGAAGGCGCCGGCGGGCGCGGGCAGCCAGTTCGCGACCTCGTCGGGGCGCGCCTGGCTCATGGTGATCGTCACGCCGCCGGCCGCGTCGAGCGACAGGCCGGGCGTGCGGTCACCGATCGAGTACCGGTCGATCTCGTTGGGCACGAGGAAGTAGTGCGGCACGTCGTACATGGTCAGCGACCAGAACCCGTCGACGGGAGGCGGCGGCGCGAGCGTCAGCGTGTACGTCCGCTCACCGGTCAGCGGCTCGCCCTGGTCGTCGACGTACGTCATGACGTACGCGGCCTCGTAGGCGTGGTTGCCCCACAGGCCCCCGAGGGCGGCGGCCGCACGCTCGACGACGCGCTGCTCGGGGTCCGCGATGACGAAGGAGGGGTCGTCCCGGGTGCCGACCTCGAAGAAGTCGGCGTTGTAGTCGAACGCGTGGAACGTCAGGTGCCACCCGTTCACGACCGGGCTGCTGCCCGACCGGAGCGTGCCCTCCACGACCGCGCGACCGCGTGCGTAGCCGTCGCGCAGCGCCCGCTGCACCGCCTCGTCGGCGTCGTGCACCGGAGCGTCGCCGGCCACACCCAGCGGCGCGAACCGCGCCTGGCGGTCGCGGTCACGCTCGGCGGGCGGGAAGCGCCGCGACCAGACCCTGTAGCGCTCCCAGAAGTCGAGGGCCTCGTCGCCGGACCCGGGCACGGGCGGCACGCCGGCCGCGGGGCGGTCGGCGAGCGGCGTCAGCGTGGTCGCGTCCTGCAGCGCGTGGACCGCCGGCAGGTCGTCCGGCCCGTCGACCGCCCACCGGCCCACGATCGACGCCACGTCGGTCGGGAACCGGATCACGGTGCTCCCCTCCGGCGCGTTGCCGTCCCAGCCGGGCGCGACGAGCAGGAACGTGCCGGGGCCCGTCCCGGTCGCACGCTTGCCGACGTACGCGAAGTTGTCCGTCCACGCGTCGACGAGCTGGAGCACGTAGTAGCGGCCGCCGGTGTCGGGGACGTCGAGGCGCACCGGCCCCGCGCTGACGTCGACCTGCGCCATCGAGTACAGGGTGTCGTTGTTGATGGTCACGAACGTGTCGTCCGGCCCGGCCAGCTGCCGGGCACCGCGCCGACCCCGGTCGTGGCGTAGCGCAGCAGCTGGTCGAGGTCGAACACCAGGGGGAAGCCGTAGACGTAGCACTGCGCCGCCAGCCGTCCCAGGTCGTCATCCATGTCGCTCTCCCGTCGCGCGCACCGGTTCGGTCCGCACCCTCCCGGACCCGGGCACCGGACGGCCTCGCCCGTCGCGGATGAGATCCGGCGCGGGGCTCGTGGCGGGGCTGCGGCGGCCCCGCCCGGGACGCCTGACGGCCGCACCGGCACGAGGCGGTGCATAGTGGCGCCATGCGCCCGCAGCCCGTGACCGCGACGGCCCCCGCGCTGCCCGGGCGGGCGATCACGCGGCAGTCGTGGCGCGACCTCACCTTCGTCCACTGGCGCGTCGCGCCCGACGTCGTCGCGCCCCTCCTGCCGACCGGCACGCGACCGGACGTGCACGACGGGTCGAGCTGGGTCGGGCTCGTGCCGTTCCGCATGGTCGGCGTGGGCGCCGGGTTCGGGCCCGGCGTCCCGTGGCTCGGCACGTTCCCCGAGACGAACGTCCGGCTCTACTCGGTCGACGAGCAGGGGCGGCGCGGCGTCGTCTTCCTGACGCTCGAGGCGGCCCGCCTGGCGTTCGTCCTCGGCACGCGCGCCGTGTTCGCGCTGCCGTACACGTGGGCACGGATGCGCGTGAGCGAGGCCGACGGCGTCCTGACGTACACGTCGCGACGCCGCTGGCCGGGGCCGCGGGACGCCACGACGCACGTGGTCGTGCGGCCGGGCGCGGCGCTCGCGCCCGGTGACGCCGAGGCCGAGTTCCTCACCGCGCGCTGGGGCCTGCACACGCGCGCGTTCGGCCGCACGCTGTACGTGCCGAACCGTCACGAGTCGTGGCCGCTCCAGGCCGCTGAGCTGGTCACGATCGACGACCGCCTCGTCGCCGCGTGCGGCATCCCGGGCACGGCCCTGCGCCCGCCGGACTCCGTGCTGTTCTCGCGCGGCGTCCGCACGGACTTCGGCCCGCCCGTCGACGTCCGCACGCCGCTGCCCGCCTGACCCGGGGCGGCACGTCGACCCGTCGCCGGGCGAGGACCGTCGTACGAGCGCGGCGCGAGCCGGACGGCCGCGCGCGGGCCTGCCGTGAGGCCCACGCCCAGCGCAGCCAGCACCTGTACGACCTCCTCGGCGGCGAGCGAGCCGTGCCGCTCGAGCGTCAGGTGGACGCGCCCACGGACCCGCTCCGCCCGGTGAAGGCCCAGGATCGTCGTCGAGACGGTCGTGTGACGAGGGAACAGCGCACGGGCCGCCGCCTCGTCCCGGTGCTCCAGCAGCACGAGGTCACCGCCGGCCAGCTCGGCCCGCAGGGCGTCGGCACGCCAGTGGACCGGCGCGTCGACCTGGCCGGTGACGTGCCGGGAGCGGTTCGCCGACGAGATGGCGAGCAGACCCGCGGCGTCCGACGCCGCCGCGAGGAACGCCTGCGACGGGCACGCGTCGCCCGGCACGATCACCTGGGCGGTCGTCACCGAGCCGTCGGGCGCGGTCAGCCCCGGCGGGACGTGCGCGGCCGCAGGACCGCGGAACCCGAACGGGCCGAGCGCGCAGAAGGCGTCGACGACGTCCGCCAGCAGGCCCGGTGACACGCACGCCGGCAGGGCCGACAGGTCGAACGCCTCCAGAAGTTGCCCGGCCGGCGCGGTCAGGCTGCCGGTCTGGTAGCGGGGCCGGCCCTTGAGGGCGTTGACCCGACCGACCGCGTCGGCGCGGGACGTCAGCGCGTAGATGTTCCCGAACCCGTGCGCGACGGGGACGCCGTCGGCGAGGAGCCTCGCCGCGAGGGCGACGTCGTCGGGGTGGTCGAGGACGAGACGGTCGTCGGGGCGCATGCGGGCCTCCCAGGGGTCTCTGGGAAGGACGGCGCAGCGGCGTCCGGGATACCGGGAGCGTGTCGACGCGGGCGGGCGTCCGGCCGCTGCACGCGACCCGAGGCGCCCGACGCCTCACCACCAGTAGTTGTCCTGCGTCGTGTACGGCTCCTCCAGCGTCGCGATCTCGTCGGCGGTGAGGTGGACGTCGAGGGCCGCCACGGCGTCGCTCAGGTGGTGGGGCTTCGTCGCGCCGACGATCGGGCAGGCCACCACCGGCTTGGCCAGCACCCAGGCGAGCGCCACCTGGGCCATCGAGATCCCGCGGTCGTGCGCGACCCGCTCGACGGCGCGGACGACCGGCTCGTCGACGTCCCGGTCGAACGCCCGCGCCACGTCGTCGCTCGTCGACCGCGCCGTCTGCTCCCCCCACGGCCGCGCGGCGCGGCCCTTGGCCAGCGGCGAGTACGGCGTGAGCCCGATCCCCTGGTCGAGGCAGAGCGGGATCATGTCCCGCTCCTCCTCGCGGCGCAGCACGTTGTACTGGTCCTGCATCGCGACGAACGGCGTCCAGCCGTGCAGGCGGGCGGCCTCCTGCAGCTTCGCGAGCTGCCACGTCCACATCGACGACGCCCCGAGGTAGCGGACCTTGCCGGCCCTCACGACGTCGTGCAGGACCTCCATGGTCTCCTCGACCGGCACGTCGTCGTCGAAGCGGTGGATGTAGTAGACGTCGACGTAGTCCGTGCCCAGGCGGCGCAACGAGGCGTCGAGCTGCTCGAGGACCGCGGTGCGGGACAGGCCGCTGCCGCCGGGGCCGTCGTGCACGCGGCCGTGGACCTTGGTGGCCAGCACGATGTCCTCGCGGCGCGCGTAGCGCCGCACCGCGCGCCCGACGAACTCCTCGGACGTGCCGCCCTGGTAGACGTTCGCGGTGTCCCAGAAGGTGACGCCGAGCTCGACGGCCTGGCGGAAGAAGGGGGCGGCCGCGTCCTCGTCCAGCGTCCACCGGTGCATGCCGGAGGCGGGGACGCCGTAGGACATGCAGCCGAGCCCCACGCGGCTCACCCGGAGCCCGGAGCGTCCGAGCCTGGTCTGCTCCATCGATGCCCCCTGTCGCCGTGCGCGCACCGCCGCCCGCCTCGCCGCGGGTGCGCCGCGGCGCTGCCACCAGGAAACCTCACGACACCCCGCACCGCCCGCTGGCAGCATGCCGGGATGCCCCATCCCCCCGCGACGCTGCAGCTGCGATCACTGACTCCCCAGGACGAGGACGCCGCCAGGGCGGCGCACGACGAGCTCGCGCGCGAGGGGTTCGACTTCCTGCTCGGGGCGCAGGGCGGTGAGGGGTGGGACGCGTACCTGCGGCGCCTGGACGACGAGCGCGCGGGCGTCGGCCTGCCGGACGGCTGGGTGCCGGCGACGTTCCTCGTCGGGGAGGTCGGCGGCGTGCTCGTGGGGAGGGTGTCGGTGCGGCACGCGCTGAACGAGGCGCTGTCCGTCGTCGGCGGCCACATCGGGTACGGGGTGCTGCCGGCGCACCGCCGCCGCGGGTACGCCACCGCGATGCTGCGCGGGGCGCTGACGGTCGCCCGCTCGGTGGGCGTCCGTGAGGCGCTGGTGACCTGCGACGACGCGAACGTCGGGTCGGCGCGGACGATCGAGCGGTGCGGGGGTGTGCTGCAGGACGTGGTCGACGTGCCGGGCGACGGGGCGCCCAAGCGCCGCTATCTGGTGCCCACGGGCGTCGACGAGGAGGGGGCGAGCGCCCCCTCCTCGTGATCCGGGGAGCGTCCCCCGCGGTCAGGCCGTGACGACCCGCAGCACGAGGACCGCGAGGGACAGGACCAGCGGCACGAGCGGCGTCGTGACGCCCTGGGTGTCGCGGACCCGCAGGTGGCCGATGACCGCGCCGACGAAGTACAGGGTGAGGCCGACCGCGGCGGCGATGCCCAGGGGCGCGACCCACAGACCGACGACGATGCCGACCGCACCGGCGATCTCGAGCGCGGCGAGGACCGGGATGCGGCGCTCGGGGAACCCGACGGTGCCGACGATCGAGGAGATGACCTGCTCGTTCTTCCGCAGCTTCATGACGGCGGAGCTGACCGAGACGAGGGCCAGCAGGACGGTGAGGACGACGAGCGCGATGAACATGGGGGTCCTTCGGTGAGAGGTGCGGTGAACGGCGGGGCCGACGGAGAACGCTAGAGCGTCCTGTGCCGCCCGCGTGACGGGCGCCACCCTCGCGAGGGCCGGTTCAGCATACCCCCGGGGGTATCTTGGTGTCATGAGCCCGACCCCCACCTCCAGCCCTGCCGGACCTCGGCGCATCGTCGTCGTCGGCGGTGTGGCGGGCGGCATGAGCGCCGCCGCGCGTGCCCGCCGCCTGGACGAGTCCGCCTCGATCGTGGTGCTCGAGCAGTCCGCCCACGTGTCCTTCGCCAACTGCGGGCTGCCGTACCACCTGTCCGGTGAGATCGCGCAGCGCGACGCCCTCCTGCTGCACACGCCCGCGTCCCTGCACGCCGCGCTCGCGCTCGACGTGCGCACCGGCAGCCGCGTCACGGCGATCGACCGCGCGGCGCGCACCGTCACCGTGGCGACCGCCGACGGCGAGTACGCGCTCGCGTACGACGCCCTGCTGCTCGCACCCGGCGCCGTCGCCGTGCGCCCGCCGATCGACGGCCTCGACCACCCCGCCGTGCACACGCTGCGCACGGTCCCCGACCTCGACGCCCTCACCGCCCGCGTCGCGGACCTGCCCGCCGACGGCCCACGGCGCGCGGTCGTCGTCGGCGCCGGGTTCATCGGCCTGGAGGCCGTCGAGGCCCTCGTCGCACGCGGGCTCGACGTCGAGCTCGTCGAGCTCGCGGACCACGTCCTGCCCCCGCTGGACGCCGAGCTCGCCCCCTTCCTCGCGGACGAGCTGCACGCGCACGGCGTCGGCCTGCACCTCGGCGTCTCGGCGCGCGAGATCGCGGGCGACGACGAGTCCGCCGTCGTCACGCTCTCCGACGGCACGCGCCTGCCGGCCGAGGTCGTCGTCGTCAACGTGGGCGTGCGGCCCGCGAGCGACCTCGCCAGGGACGCGGGCCTCGAGCTCGGCGCCCGCGGCGCCATCCGCGTCGACGCCGACCAGCGCACGTCCGACCCGCACGTCTGGGCGGTCGGGGACGCGGTCGAGGTCACGCTGGCTGTGACGGGCGAGGCGGGCGCCGTGCCGCTCGCCGGCCCGGCCAACCGCCAGGGCCGCCGCGCCGCCGACGCCATGCTGGGACGCCGCACCACGCCGCAGGCACCCGTGCTCGGCACCGCGATCGTGCGCGTCCTCGGGCTCACGGCCGCCGTGACCGGTGCGAGCCAGGCCGCGCTCGCACGCGCCGGGATCGAGCACGAGGTCGTCCGCATCCACGCCGCCCACCACGCCGGGTACTTCCCCGGCGCGCAGCAGGTCCACGTCGTCGCGAGCTTCGCCCCGGACGGGCGCCTGCTCGGCGCGCAGGCCGTGGGCCGCGACGGCGTCGACAAGCGCATCGACGTGCTGGCCACCGCGCTGCGGGCCGGCATGACCGCCGACGACCTCGCCGAGCTCGAGCTCGCGTACGCCCCGCCCTACGGGTCCGCGAAGGACCCGGTCAACATGCTCGGCTTCGTCGCGCAGAACGTCCTGGACGGCACGATGCCGCAGTGGCACGCCGCGGACCTGGACGACGTCCTCGCCACGAGCCTCGTCCTGGACGTGCGGTCGCAGGGCGAGTTCGACCAGGGCCACCTCGTCGGCGCCCTCCACGTCCCCCACACCGAGCTGCGCGGCCGCCTCGACGAGGTCCGCGCCGCCGCCGGCGGGCGTCCCGTCGCCGTGCACTGCGCCAGCGGCGTCCGCTCCCACATCGCGACACGCGTGCTGCTCCAGGCGGGCCTCGACGCCCGCAACCTCTCCGGAGGCTGGATCAGCCTCACCGCCACCCGCCCCGACCTGCCCCTCGAAGGAGCCACCTCATGAGCCTGCGCGACACGATCGCCCGCCTGCTCGGCCGCACGACCACCGACGGCGGGCTGCCGGCCACCGTCGACGGCCCCACGGCCGTGCAGCTCGTGCGTGACGGCGCGAGCGTGCTCGACGTCCGCGAGCGCTCCGAGTGGAGCACCGGCCACGCCGCCCCGGCGGTGCACGTGCCGCTCGCGGAGGTCGCGACCGCACCGCGCCGCCTGAGGAAGGACGCACCCGTCGTCGTCATGTGCGCGTCCGGCATGCGCTCGCGCACGGCCGCCAAGCAGCTGCGGGCGCTCGGCCTGCAGGCGACCAGCCTGTCCGGTGGCATCAGCGCCTGGCAGGCCGCCGGCGGCGCCGTCCGGCGCTGACCCCACCCTCACCGAACCGATCGCAAGGAGCACCACCATGTGCAGTCCCGCCCGTTGCAGCAGCTGTGGCAAGGTCACCTGGACCGGCTGCGGCATGCACGTCGACGACGTCATGGCCGACGTGCCGCAGGACCAGCAGTGCACCTGCCGCTGAGCACGCAGCCGTCCCCGCACCACCCCGCCGGGACACCGGTACGACCCGAGGAGAACCACGTGGACCTGGACCCGGCCGAGATGACGAAGGTCAGCAACCGGCTCAAGCGCGCCCAGGGGCAGCTCGCCGGAGTCATCCGCATGATCGACGAGGGGACCGGCTGCGAGGACGTCGTCACGCAGCTGTCCGCGGTGTCGAAGGCGATCGACCGGGCCGGGTTCGCGATCATCGCGTCCGGCATGCGGCAGTGCCTCACGCAGCCCGACGGCGCCGACGAGGAGCCGACCCTCGACGTCGCGAAGCTGGAGAAGCTGTTCCTGTCGCTGGCGTGACCTCCGGCCGGGCCGAGGCGGGCGGTCAGGCGCGCGCGACCCGTGCCCCCGCCACCCAGCCCGGGGCCCGGAACCCGTGTGGCGGCTCGACGCCCGACACGCCCGCCCGCTCCAGCAGCCACGCGACCACGGAGTCCGACGTCCACATCTCCCCCGCGCCGGCCTCGTCACGACCCCACGTGTACGCCGGCACGTCGGCGAGGAGGTCCAGGACGTCACCCGGCAGCGCGAGGTCGTCGCTCACCTCCAGGACGCCGGGCAACCGTCCGCCGCCGTCGACCACGCGCACCTCGTAGCGGAACAGCGGGCACCACCCCAGCCACCGCGCACCCACCGGCCCGGTCAGCACGACGCGCCGCGTCCCACCCGTCCTGCCCCACGTGGGACCCATGTCGACGCTCCTGACGACCCCGTCGGCCTCCACCTCGAGCACCGCGTGCACGAGCGGCTGCGGCGCTCGCCCTTCACGGGCGGCGACGAGGCGCTCCCACCAGGCGCTCGTGCGGCGCGCGACGTGACCGCCCGCGCCGACGGCCGCCCACCTCACCCGGGCCACGGCGTCCACGGCTCCATCACATCGCGGGCCGCCCCGCGGGGCGAGGGGCGATGGTCCCGCGAGCGAGCGAGCGAGCGAGCGAGCGAGCGACGGGACGACGTCCTCGCCCGCGGGCCGGGTCCGCGGGTCAGTCGGTCGCGGGCGCCTGCGCGACGCACAACGCGCCGGTGTTGCCGTCCTGGTCGGCGACGACGGTGATCCACGGCGCGTCGCTGTCGTCCACGACGGTGCCACCCGCGGCGACCGCGGCGGCGAGCCGCTGCTCGGCCACCTCGGGCGCGACGTAGACCTCGACGTGGAACCGCTGGCGTGCGGTGTCGTCCTGCACGTCCCCGAACCACAGGTTCGGCACCCGTCCGGTGGCGTCCCGGATCTCGTCGCTCGGGGACCCGTGCCCCTGGGACGCGGCGTCCCCCGTCAGCAGCGCCGCCCACACCGGGGCGACGGTCGCGGAACCGGCCGTGTCGAGGCCGAGCTCGACCACGCTGACGGACGCCGGGTCGGCGGTGAGCCCGTGCTCGGCGGCGATCTCGCTGATCCGCCGGGCGAGGTCGACGTCCTTTCGGGTCACCCACTCGACGACCTGCTCGTTGCCCTCGTCGTCGCGGTAGACGGCGTCGGCGCTCACCAGCTTGAGGTCGACGTGCCCCGTGCCGAGCACCGCGCTCGGGTGGTGCCCGAGGGCGTCGGCCGCCTCACCGACCGCGGCGACGAACCGCGCGCCGGTGCCGAAGTCGTCGACGAGGTACCGCGCGTGCAGCCCCTGCGCGAGCTTGCGCCAGTCGGCCAGTCCGGCCTGCGTGATCTCGCTGCCCGAGAGCATGTCCATGCTCGCCGAATCTAGACCCGCTCGACGCGACCCGCGCGGGCTGCGCCACGTCAGGCGGGCGTGCCCGACCGACCAGACGTGGGCGCCCGTCACCGGGTCGCGGTCCTCGAGCCCCACCGCGTGCACACGCGGGACGACCAGGAGGCGGCCCGGCGTCACCGGGTTGAGGTCCATGAACACGACGACCGTCTCGTCCTCGTGCACCACGCCGGCCTCGGCCGGCCCGGCGGGCGAGCGGCTCACCGATCGCGTCTGAGCGACGCGGCGTGAGCGCCCGGCCGCCGGGACGGACCGTCTCAGACGCGCTCGACGCGGTCCGCCTGCGGCCCCCGGTCGCTCTGACGCACCTCGTACCGGACCCGGTCGCCCTCGTACAGGCCGTCGGACCCGCGCACGACCGACACGTGCACGAACAGGTCGTCGCCACCCGCGTCCGGGGTGATGAAGCCGAAGCCGCGCTCCGCGTCGTAGCGCGCGACCGTGCCCGTGCCCCCGCGAGCGGGGGCGCCGGACCCGCGCGGCCGCTCGGACCGGCCGCGGGACGGGCCGGCGGGCGCGCCCCGGCGTGCCTGACCGCCGACGAGCCGCACGTCGTGGGCCTGCGGCCCCCGGTCGCTCTCGGCGACGGTGAAGCTCACGCGGTCGCCCTCGGACAGGCCCGTGACGCCGACCAGCGTCTTGGCGTGGACGAAGACGTCCTCGCCGCCGGCGTCGGGCGTCGCGAAGCCGAAGCCCTTGTCCGCGTCGTAGAACGTGATGGTGCCGTCCGCCCCGTCGGACACCACGGCCGGGGCCGCCTGCGCGACGAGCGGCAGCAGGTGGTCGGCCTGGGGCCCCTTCTCGCCGGGGACGACCAGGAACGCGACCCGCTGGCCCTCACGCAGCACGCCGCCGCCGACGACGGCGGAGCTGTGCACGAAGATCTCGGCGTCGCCGCTGTCCGGGGTGATGAAGCCGTAGCCCTTGCCCGGCTCGTACCAGGAGACGGTGCCGAGCTGGCCCAGGGTCGCGTCGGCGGCGTACTCGCCCGTGACCCGGACGTTGCGCGCCTGCGGCCCGCGGTCGCCCTCGCCGACCTCGAACTCGACCTCCTGGCCCTCGCGGAGCACCTTGCGGCTGTCGTCGCCCACGATCTCGGACGCGTGGACGAACAGGTCGTCGGCGTCGTCCCCGAGGTTGAGGAAGCCGAACCCCCGCTCGGCGTCGAACCAACGGACAGTTGCCTGGGGCACGGTGTACTCCTCGTCGAAAGCAGATGTTGCTCTCCCATTGTCGCCGACATGACGCCCGAGGGCCGCCCCGCCGGCCGGGCCCGCGGCCCGCGGGGGGCAGACGACGTCTGCGGCGCGTGCGGTCAGGCGGCGCTGCAGGTCGCGCTGAGGTTGCTCGAGCTACCGCTGCCGAGGAAGCCGGCGCTGGCCGTCGCCCCTGCTGCGAGCGAGCCGTTCCAGCCCGCCGACGTGATCGTGCTGCCGGACGCGGTGCCGTTCCACGCCTGCGTGATGGTCGCGCCGGCGACCGTCACCTTCCAGCCGGTGATCGCGGCGGAGCCCGCCTTCACCGTCACGCTGGCCTGGTAGCCGCCCTGCCAGGAGCTCTGCACCGACACCGTCGCGGTGCAGGCGCCGGTGCCCGGGTCAGGGGCGGGCGTCGTCGGCGCGGGGGTCGTGGGAGCGGGGGTGGTGGGTGCGGGGGTCGTCGGCGCGGGCGTCGTCGGCGCGGGCGTGGTGGGTGCGGGCGTCGTGGGGTTCGGGCCCGGGTCGCCGCCGCCACCGAACACGACGTCGCTGCACTGGTAGTACGGCTGGTCGAGGTGGCTCGCCTGCCAGATCGTGAACACGACGTGGTGGCCGGTGCGGTCGCGCGGGACGCTCACGTCGGTGACGTACGGGCTGGACGGGGAGTAGCGGCCCGTCGTCTTGATCAGCTCGAGGTCGGACCACGCGAGCGCCTTGGTCCTGGCGTCATAGCCCTGCTTGGTGACGTAGATCTTCAGGTAGTCCGCGCCGTGGTTGGACGGGTCGTGGACCGTGAGCCGGAAGTCGTACGGCTTGGCGGTCGTGCGCCAGGCGCCCGGCGTGTTCGCGGCGTCGTAGATCGGGTTGTCGGCGGAGCAGAGCTTGCCGTCGGGCAGCGCCTGCTCGTGCTGGCCGCCCGCGCCCTCCTTGAACATGCCGTTCCAGTTCCACATGGCGTTCGGGTTGGCACGCCACGCGGCCCAGCACATCGGGTCCTGCGTCTGCATCGCGGGGTCGGTGTGGGCGCCCGACCAGCGGTCGTAGCACCCGTAGATGCGGGACGGGGGGTCGGACACGGCGCCGTGGGCCGATGCGGGCGCGGCGAGGGCGACGGAGCCTGCCACCATGGCGGCGCCGAACGCGAGCGCGCCGGTCACCGCGACGATGCGGCGACCGAGGGAGAAGCGTGACATGTCCACCTCCGGGGGGACGTACGAGACGTACCAGGACCATCGGTGCGGACGACGGGCGCGGCAACCGACGAAACGCTTCGACGGGCGCGGCCCGGGCACCCCGGTGGCGAGGCCCGCCGTGGCTAGGGTGTCGGGCGTGACGACGACAGCGCGGCAGGTGGCGGAGCGGATCGACGCGCACGTGGGGGTGCCGCCGCGCGCGACGACGGTCGACGGGTTCCTCGCCGGCGACCCGGACACCCCGGTCCGGGGGATCGCCGTCACGATCATGGCGACGTTCGACGTGCTGCAGCGCGCCGCGGCGGAGGGCCTGAACCTCGTCATCACGCACGAGCCGCTCTACTTCGACCACCACGGGACGTCGGACGCGAAGCTCGCGGCGGAGGGCGACCCGGTGTACGCGGCGAAGGCAGCGTTCGTCGCCGAGCACGGGCTCGTCGTCCTGCACCAGCACGACGCCTGGCACGACCGCGAGCCGGACGGCGTCCTCACCGGCGTGGCACGGGCCCTCGGCTGGCTCGCCGCCGAGCGGACCGACGACCCGGGGGTCTACGACCTGCCCCCGACGACGCTCGGCGAGCTGGCCGCGCACGTCGCACGCTCCCTCGACGCCCGCGCTCTGCGCTACGTCGGCGACCCCGACGCACGCGTGTCGACCGTCGGCCTGCAGCCGGGGTTCCAGGGCTTCGAGCTCAACCGGCACCTGCTCGCCCGGGACGACGTCGACGTGGTCGTCATCGGCGAGGGCCACGAGTGGGAGACCGGCGAGTACGCGGCCGACGCCGTGACGGCGGGCGTGTCCGCGGGTCTCGTCGTCGTGGGGCACACGCCGTCCGAGCAGGAGGGCATGGCCGAGTACGCCCGCTGGCTGACGGACGTCCTGCCCGAGGTCCCGGTCGAGCTGGTCGAGGCCCCCGACCACTACCGCACCACCCCACGCTGACCCCTCCCCCACCCCCCAACCCCCGCTCGCGGGCGGGGATCGGGTCAGCGGGCGTCCCGAACCCCACCCACCGAGCCGCGGCGTCCGAGCACCGCGTGCGCGGCGCGGCACACCGTCGCAGGATGGCGGGAACGGAGCTGGCCGCCGACGGGACGGGAGTGACATGCCCAAGACGACGAAGAGCGGGAAGCCGAAGCAGGATGAGCTGCCGAGCACGCTGCAGCGGTCGGGCGCGAAGGCCCAGCGCACGTTCGCCAAGGCGCACAACTCGGCGGCCGAGGAGTACGACGACGCCGAGCGAGCCCACCGGGTCGCCTACTCGGCGCTCAAGCACACGCACGAGAAGGTCGGCGACCACTGGGAGCCGAAGGACGAGAAGGGCCCGTCCGACGCCCAGGCGGAGGGCGGCCGCGGCACGTCGCGGCAGACGGCCGAGGGGGTCGACGCCAACGCCTCCCAGAGCCACCTGTACGACATCGCCAAGCGGCTCGACATCTCCGGCCGTTCCACGATGGACAAGGACGCCCTCGTCGAGGCGATCAAGAAGGAGAACCGGCGCCGCAGCCGGTGAGGCCAGGTGGCTCGCGCCTCGGGGTCGAGGCGCACGGCCGGCACGTGACCGCCCGCCGCACACGCACGGGTCGCACGCCCACCCCGATCCGCGCACCATGAGGAGAACCGACCTGACGGAGACTCCCATGACCGAGCCCCCCATCGGTGTCACCGGGGCGACCGGCCACATCGGCGGGCTCGTCGCGCGGCACCTCGACGACGCCGGCCGCCCGCAGCGGCTGCTCGTGCGCTCGCCCGGCAGCCCGCGGCTGCGGGAGCCGGCGTCGGTCACGGGCGTCCGACGCGTCGACTACGCCGAGCACGACCTGTCGGTCGTCGCGCTGCGGGGCGTCTCCGTCCTGCTCATGGTGTCCGCGCACGAGAGCGCTACACGTGCGGCCGACCACGCGACGTTCATCGACGCCGCGGCCGACGCGGGGGTCAAGCACGTCGTCTACACGTCGTTCGCCGCGGCGGCGCCGGACGCGACGTTCACGCTGGCCCGCGACCACTACGCCACCGAGGAGCACCTGAAGGCCTCGGGCATGGCGTGGACGTTCCTGCGGGACACCTTCTACCTCGACCTCATGGACGAGCTCGTCGGCCCGGACGGCGTCATCCGGGGGCCCGCCGGTGACGGGCGTTGCGCGTTCGTGGCGCGCGGCGACGTCGCGCGCGTGGCGGCCGCGGTGCTCCTGACGCCCGACGCGCACGCGGGCGCGACGTACGACGTGACCGGGCCGCAGGGGCTCTCGCTCACCGACGTGGCCCGCGTCATCAGCGACGTCGACGGCCGTGACGTCACGTTCCACGACGAGACGCTCGAGGAGGCGTACGCGTCCCGGGCGTCCTACGAGGCGCCGACGTGGCAGGTCGCGGCGTGGGTCAGCACCTACACCGCGATCGCGAGCGGTGTCATGGCCGAGCCCTCCGACGCGGTGGAACGGCTCACGGGGCTCCCGCCGACGGACCTCGAGACGGTCCTGCGGGCCCGCTGACCGGCAGGTCCGCGTCCGTCGACCCGAGCACGAGGCCCGCGCGGACCTCCGCGTGGCGCAGCAGGAAGGCGCGCTCGTCGAGCTTCTTGCGCCGGAGCCACGTCGTGACCTCGGCGTTGCACTTGCTCGCGTTGCACGAGCCGCACGCCGGGACCACGTTCTCGACCGTGTACCGGCCGCCGCGGGAGACGGGCAGGACGCAGTCGCGCTGCAGAGCGCGACCCGCCGCACCGCAGTAGGCGCAGCCGCCCCACGCGGCCTGCATGGCCTGCCACTGCGCCGCCGTGAGGTCGTTCTCGACCTGGGCCAGCCGGCGTCGGCGTCGACGAGCGACCCGGACCCGGCGCGTCGAGGTGCTCATGCCGACAGCGTAGGAGCCGCGGTGGGCACGGGCCGGGACCCCGCCCGCACCCGTCCGCCGGCAGTGCGCCCCTCCTCCGAGCTCCGGCCTGCCCATGAGCACGGAAGTGGTCAGATCTCGCCGCGTCGGCGCGGCCCGTGGGCGGATGTGTGACCACTACAGGGGCGGAGGGGTGGGGGCGGGGCGGGGCGGGTGGGGACGGGGGCTCGACCAGGCCGTGGGCAGCGGGCTGCGCGGAAGCGGACGAACTGTCATGATCCAGACGCCCGCGGTACCGGTGACTCGAAGGAGCGTCCCGTGCGCAGCTCCCGCCGCCCCACCCTCGCATCCCTCCTCTCCCTCGTCGCGAGCGCGCTCGTCGCGGTCCTCGTCGTCGGCGCGCCCGCCGCCGGCGTGGCGCCCACGCCGACGCCGACGTGGCCAGGGCCCGTGCCGACGCCGTGCCCGTCGCGGTCACCGGTGCCGGCGCCCGAGCCCACGTCCGACGCCGGGCCGGGCGCGCTGGCGACCAGCGCCGGGCCGGTGCCGCTCTCGACGCCCGTGGCGTGCATCCCGCTCGGCACGTCGACGCTGGGCGGCCGCGTCACCGACGAGGGCGGCACGCCGGTGCAGGGCGCGACGGTCCGCGTGCGGAGCACCTCCTCCGGTGAGGTGACGGCGTCCACCGACGGGGACGGCTGGTGGGCGGTCGGCAGCCTGCCCGGCGGGTCGTACCGCGTGTCGTTCGACGCCTGGCAGCAGGGCTTCGTCTCCGAGTGGTGGGACGACGCGCCGGACTCCGTGACCGCGACGGTGGTGACGCTGGCCGAGGGCGAGTCGGTGCGCGACCTGCAGACGCGGCTGGCGCGCACGGCGACCCTGAGCGGGCGCGTCGTCGCGCCGGGCGGCACGGTGCCCACCGGGACCAGCGTCATGGTCGACGACGCGACCGCGAGCGGGACCTACGGGTACGCACCCGTCGGGGCCGACGGCACCTACCAGGTGGACGGGCTGGACCCCGGCTCGTACGTCGTCCGGGCCGTCCCGCCCGCCGGCAGCTCCTGGGGCACCACGTACTACCCGGACGCGCGCGGGCCGGCGACGGCGACGCCGGTCACGGTGGCCGCGGGCCAGCGGCTCGACGGCCTCGACGTGACGCTGCAGAGCAGCGTGGGCATCACCGGCACCGTCACCCTGCCGCCCGGCACCGACCCGTCCCAGGTCCGGGTCGTCGCGACGCCGCTGGACGACCCGCGGCTGTGGGTCCGCGCGGCCGGCGTCGCCGCCGACGGCACGTACCGCGTGGCCGACGTGTTCCCGGGGTCGTACACCGTGCGCGTCGAGGACGCGGGTGCGAACCCGCCGGTCACGACGCGCTACTACCCCGACTCGCCGACGGCCGACGGCGCACGGCCGGTCGTCGTCGCCGAGGGGGCCGACACGACCGGCATCGACATCACCGCGGTGGCCGCCTCCCGCGTCACGGGGGTCGTCACGGGGGCGTCGGGACCCCTGATGTGGGTCGAGGTCATGCTGGAGCCCGTCCACGGAGGCGCCGGGTTCGGGCCCACGTTCACGGACGCCCCCGTCCACGGGGGCGCCGGGTTCGGGCCCACGTTCACGGACGCGCAGGGCGCCTTCTCCTTCGACGGGCTGCCCGCCGGCGAGTACCGGGTCCGGTTCACGGTGCCGACGGACGGACGCAACCGCACCCTGTACTTCCGCGCGCCGTCCGGCACGGTCGCGCAGGCGCGCGCCGCGAGCGTCGTGAAGGTCGGCAGCGGGGCCACGCTCGAGGTCCGGGCGAGGGTCCAGGGCCGCAGCTGACCCGCCCCGCTGCGCCTGGGCGACGTGCGCTCGGGCGACCGGACCCGGCCCGCTCAGCGGCCCTGCGGGGCGGCGCCGGGTCGGGTCGGGTCGGGTCGGGTCGCGCAGCGGACAGGTCGGTGAGCGGGTCGCCGTCAGTAGCGGTAGACCGTGTCCGCACGGTGGACGCCGCGCGGGCCGTACGGCGCCTTCTCGAGCCACACCGACGCGTCGGCGTCCCCGGGGGCCCGCTCCGCAGCGGCCAGGACCCGCGCCGCGGTCTCCGCGTCGGGGCGCAGATGCGCGAGCGCCTCGCCGGCGGCGTCGCGGTTGAACAGCGCCGCGGAGCGCCGCGCGAGGGCGAACGCCTCGACCGGGGTGCGTGCCGCCGCACCCGACGCCCGGGACGCCGCCGCGATCGCGATGGCCGCGGCCTCGGCGTCCGGGACGCCGGAGTTCAGCCCGCGTGCACCGAACGGCGCGAACAGGTGCGCCGCCTCCCCCGCGAGCAGCACGCGGCGGTGCGGATCGGCGAAGTCGTGGGCGACGAGCTGCAGGAACTGGTAGGTCGACACCCACGTCGTGCGCTGCGCGTACCCGGGCGGCAGGACCGCGTCGAGCCACCCGCGCACGCCCTCGTCCGACGCGAGCGCCTCCTGGTCGTCCCCCTCGACGAGCTGCAGGTCGACGCGGTAGCCGCCCGCGAACGGCACGATCAGCACGTTGCGTCCGCCCACCGCGGGGTGGGCGTAGTGGAAGTGCCGCTCGCGCGGCAGCGTGGGGTCGTCCTTCTCGGCCACGTCGACGACGACGTACCAGCCCTCGTCGCGCGTGCCCTCCATGCGCGCACCGATCTGCTTGCGCACCGCCGAGCGTGACCCGTCCGCGCCGACGACGTACGGCGCGTCCCAGCGGCGGCCCGCCGCGGTGGTGAGCACGACCCCGTCGTCGTCCGCCGTGACCTGGGCGATCTCCTGCTCCCACGCGAACCCGACGCCCGCCGCCACCGCGCGTGCGTGCAGGTACGCCTCGATCTGCACCTGCGGCAGGCTCGTGAAGTGCGGGTACACGCCGTCCGGCGGGTCGGGGTAGGTCTTGGCGTAGACCTCCTTGCCGCCGTGGAACGTGCGCTGGGTGTTCCAGTAGACGCCGTGCCGGTACAGCTCGGCGCCCAGCCCGGGGCTGATCCGGTCGAGGATCTGGAGCGTCTGGCTGTGCGTGAAGATCGCGCGGCTGCCGGGCCGCTGACGTCCCTCGGGCCCGGCCTCGAGCACCGTGACGGGGACGCCGTAGGCGCGCAACGCGAGCGCGGCGGTCAGCCCGACGGGGCCCGCGCCGACGACGAGGACGTCCCGGGTGCCGGTGACGTCGTCGCCCGCGGCGAGGGGGTGTGCGCTCACGCCGGACATGTGTCTCCTCTCAGGGGTACGGCCGGGTCTGCCACGACCACGGCGTCGAGGACGAGCGGGCCGTCGGCCGTCATGCGGACCGGGTTGAGGTCGAGCTCGGTGACGTCGCCGTGGTCGCAGACGACCTGGCCGACGGCCCGCAGGACCCCGGCGAGCGCCGGCACGTCGACGGGCGGGGCCCCGCGGAACCCGGCGAGGACGGCGGGCGGCAGGCTGCGGACCATCTCCTCGGAGCGCGCGACCGACAGGGGCGCGAGCCGCAGCACGGGGTCGCGCCCGAGCTCGGCGGCGGCGCCGCCCAGGCCGAGCAGGACCACGGGCCCGAAGGCCGCGTCGCGCACGGCCCCGACGATGAGCTCGACGCCCGGCGCGGCCAGCGCCTCCAGCAGGTAGCGGCGCGGCGTCGGCCCACCGTCGACGGACGGGATTGCGTCGACCGCGTCGAGCGCCGCCTCGAGCGCGTCGGCGTCGGCCACGCCCACGTGCACGCCGCCGACGTCGGACTTGTGCAGCACCGCGGCGTCGAGCACCTTGACGACGACCCGGCCGCCGTCGTGCACGAGGTCCGCGAGCGCCGCCCGGGCCTGCGCCCGGTCGGCGGCGACCCGCCGCGCCGGCGTCCGCACGCCGTACGACTCCAGCAGCGTCTTGCCCTCGTGCTCGTCGAGCGTGCGGCCGACGGTCCGGGTGGCGGCCACGGGTGGCGCGTCGGCGACGGCGCGCCCGCGCGCGTCGGCGACCACGGCGGCCAGGGCCGTCGCGAGGTCGCCGGGGCCGGCGAGCATCGGGATGCCCGCGGCGTCCAGCGCGCGGCAGCGCTCGGCGAGCGCGTCGGGCGGGCCGCCGCTCGCGAACAGCACACGCCCGGCGGCCGGTCCGAGCGCGGCGACGGGGTCGAGGGCGCCGGGCTCGTCGAGCGCGTAGACGCCGACGACGTCGATCGCCGGGTCGCCGGCGACGGCCCCGAGCACGTCGCCGAAGGTGGGCGACGGGCGGCCGGTGTCGACCGGGTTGCGCTGGAACGTCAGAGGCGGCAGCAGCTCGGCGATGCGGCGCCGGGTCGCGTCGGCGAGCGTGGGCAGCTCGACGCCCCGCGCCCCGAGCGCGTCGGTGACGACCAGCCCGGGCCCGGCCTGACCAGTGAGCAGGCCGACGCCGACCCGTGCGGCGGCGGGCAGCCGGACCGCCCGCAGCGCGACCAGCGCGGCGACCAGCTCCTCGAGGCTGTCCACGACCACCGCGCCGGCCTGCTGCAGCGCCGCGCGCGTCACCGCGTACGAGCCGGTCAGCGCGCCCGTGTGCGAGCGCGCGAACTCGGAGACGTCGGACCGGCCGACCTTGAACGCGACGACGGGCTTGCGCGCGGTCGTCCGCCGCAGCGCCGCGACGAGCGCCGGACCGTCGGCGACGCCCTCGACGTGCAGGCCCACCGCGGTGGTGGCCTCGTCGCGAGCCAGGTGGTCGAGCAGCTCGGGGAAGTCGACGTCGACGGCGTTGCCGAGCCCGACGCCGAGGCGCAGGCCCACCCCGGCACGTGCGAGCAGGAACGCGAGCGCGAGGTTCACGCCGCCGGACTGCGCCACGACGCTCACGGTCCCGGGCGCGAGGTCGGCGACGGCGGGCATGAAGTTGGCGGTCGTGCGGTCGACGGGGTTCATGAACCCCGACGTGTTGGGCCCGAGCAGGCGGATGCCCGCCTCCTGCGCGACGCGCACGACGCGCTCCTGGATCCGGGCGCCATCGGGGCCGGACTCCGCGAACCCGCCCGCGCACACGACGGCCGCGCGCACCCCGGCGTCGTGCGCGTCCTCGAGCGCACCGGGCACCGCGTCGGGCGGTACGACGAGCACCGCGAGGTCGACGTCCGACGCCTCGCGCAGCGACGGCAGCGCGGTGCGCCCGAGCACGTCCCCGCCGCGCGGGTTCACCAGGTGCAGCGTGCCGGGGAAGTGGCGCAGCGCCTGGACCATGGCGTGGCCGGCCTTGCCCGGCCGCGCCGACGCACCGACGACCGCGATGCTCGCGGGGCGGAACATCGCGTCCAGGGGGTCGGCGCGCGACGCGTCCCGCGGCCCGGCGGCGCGCGTGGCCGGTGCGCGGCCCGCGGCCGTCGGGGTCGCCGTCACCGGTGCCCCGGGCGGTCGGCATAGGCGATCGCGCCCTCGTCGGTGACGCCGACGTCCAGCCGTCCCAGCCCCGTGATCTCGACCGCCACGCGCTGCCCGGCCGCGATCGGGCCGACGCCCGCGGGCGTGCCCGTCGCGATGACGTCGCCGGGGTGCAGCGTCATGACGTGGCTCGTGTAGGCGATGAGCTCCGCGACGCCGTAGATCAGGTCCGCGGTCGACGCGTGCTGGCGCAGCTCGCCGTCGACCCAGCAGCGCAGGTCGAGCGCGCCCGGATCGGGGACCTCGTCGGCGGTGGTCACCCACGGGCCGAAGGGCGTGAACGTGTCGAACGACTTGCGCGTCGAGCGGTCCTCGCCGGACCGGACCGTGATGTCCAGGACGGGCGCGTAGCCGAGCACGTGCTCCAGGGCGCGCTCGGCCGGCACGCGGCTGGCGGTGCGGCCGATGACGACGCCGAGCTCACCCTCGTGGTCGGTGCGCACGTCGAGGTACGGCAGCCGGATCGACCCGGTGGGGCCGATGACCGACGAGCTCGCCTTGAGGAACATCCCGTAGTCGGCGATGGTGCGCTGCTCGCCCATCTCGGCCTGGTGGTCGAGGTAGTTGACGGGTGCGCCGACGACCTTGCCGGGGCGCGCGACGGGCGCCGCGAGCCGGGCGAGGTCGGTCGGCTGCGACGGCAGCGCGTCGAGGTCGAGCGCCTGGAGCTCGCCGAGCGTGCCGCCGCGCTCGAGGAACGCCAGCAGCGGGCCGCCGACGCCCGGCCGCAGCCCGAGGGCGTCGGTCAGGTCGACCGACCGGTCGTGCAGCACGGCGTGCAGGCGTGCGTCGAGGGTGCTGGCCAACCTCATCGTCAGTGGCTCCCGGGTCGCTCAAAGGTGACACGACTATCGGCGGGCGACGTAAGATATGTCAAGCATCGTCGCGACCGGCGACGAACGGGGAGGGGAGTCGCCGTGGCACGCACGATCGAGGCGGGCGCAGGTACGCCGCGCACGCGCGAGGGGTCCCCACCGAGCCTGCTGCTGACGCTCCTGGGCGACTACTGGTGGGGCCAGACCGACCCGCTGCCGTCGGCCGCCCTGGTCGACCTGCTCGCGGACTTCGGCGTCAGCGACGTCGCCGCGCGCGCCGCCCTGAGCCGCATGGTCAAGCACGGACTCCTCGCCTCGACGCGCAGCGGCCGCCACACGTTCTACGAGCTGACGCCGCGCGCGCAGGCGATCATGCGCACGGGCGCCGAGCGCATCGTCGCGTTCGGCGCCGGGGACGCCGCCGCGTGGGACGGCCGGTGGAGCCTCGTGGCCTTCTCGGTGCCGGAGGCCAACCGCTCGGCCCGCGAGGCCCTGCGCACGCGCCTGCGCTGGCTCGGGTTCGCGCCCCTGTACGACGCCCTGTGGATCTCGCCGCACGCACGGCACGACGAGGCGCTCGCCGAGCTCGGGGACCTCGGCGTCACGCACGCGACCGCGTTCGTCGCGACGTGCCCGGTGCTGCCCGGCACGGCCCTGACGCCCGAGAGCGCGTGGGACCTCGACGGGCTCGCCGAGCTCTACCGCACCTTCCTCGCCACCTGGGAGCCGACCCACGCGGCCCTCAACAAGGGCGCGATCTCCCCGGTCGAGGCGCTCGTCAAGCGCACCGAGCTCATGGACGCCTGGCGCGCTTTCCCCGGCGTGGACCCCGACCTGCCGCGCCGGCTGCTGCCCGCGGACTGGCCGCGGGACCGCGCCCGTGACCTGTTCCTCGACACCTACGAGCAGCTCGGCGCCCCCGCGTCGGTGCGGGTCCGGCAGGTCATCAGCGGCTACGCGCCCGCACTCGCGGACCGTGTCGTCCAGTTCTCGGTCGTCGCGGACCCGCCCGGGCCGCGCCCCGCACCCGTCACGTCGGCGGCTCGAGCGGCGGCAGGGTGATCCCGCTGGGCTGCAGGTGCGGCGCGAACGTGCACTCCCACGCCTCCCCGATCGCCTCGGCGCTCCACCCGCCCTCGCGGTACGTGACGGCGAGCTCCTGCGGGACCGAGTAGACCGACAGCTTGTCCCCGCCGATGCCGATCGCCTGCCCGGTGACGCCCGCCGACGCGTCCGACGCGAGCCACACCACCAGCGGCGCGACGTCCTCCGGCCCGCCCAGCGCGTGCTCCTGGCGCACGGTGCGCGGCAGCGGCTCGCCACGGTCGTAGGCCGCCGCGACCTCCGCGTAGACGGGGATGGTCGCGGTCATCGCGGTGATCGCGGTCGGCACCACGGCGTTGACCGTGATGCGGGCGCGCGCCAGCTCGAGCGACCAGGTCCGGGCCATCGCGACGATCCCCGCCTTCGCCGCCGCGTAGCTCGTCTGGCCGAAGTTGCCGTGCTGCCCGGCGGGCGAACCGACCAGCACGATCCGCCCGCCCTCGCCGCGCTCGCGCATGTGGACGGCGGCGGCCCTCGCGCACGTGAACGTGCCCCGCAGGTGCGTGTCGACGACGAGGTCGAAGTCCTCGTCGGTCGTCTTCCACAGCACGCGGTCGCGCAGCACGCCGGCGTTGGTGACGAGCACGTCGAGCCGTCCGAACGTCTCGACGGCGGCGGCGACGAGCCGGTCGGCGGTCGCGGTCGGGCCCACGGGCGCGACGACGGCGACGGCCGCTCCCCCGTCGGCGACGATCGCGTCGACCGTGGCCTGCGCTGCGTCCGGGTCGACGTCGTTGACCACGACGCCCGCACCCGCGGCGGCCAGCGCGCGTGCGTACGCGCGGCCCAGCCCCCGCCCGCTACCGGTGACGACGGCGGCCCGGCCGGTCAAGTCGGTGCTCGCGCCCACGCCCGCGTTCACGCGTAGTACCGCACGATCATGACGGCGACCGCGGCGGGCTTGGCCAGCCCCTCGGCCTCGAAGGTGTTCTCGAAGACGGCCTGGTACCCCCCGGCGACCTCGGTGACGGCGGACAGCGTCGACGTCACGCGGATGCGCGACCCGACCCGCACGGGCGCCGGGAACCGCAGGCGGTCGAGCCCGTAGTTGACCCCCGTCCCCACCCCGGTCACCTCGACGACCTCCGCCATGAGCGGCACGACCAGCGCGAGCGTGAGGTAGCCGTGCACGATCGTGCCGCCGAAGGGCGTGCTCGCCGCGTAGGCGGGGTCCAGGTGGATCGGGTTGTGGTCGCCCGTCAGGTCGGCGAACCGGTCGACCTGCTCCTGCGTGATGGTCCGCCAGGACGACGGCCCGAAGGTCGTGCCGACCAGGGACGGCAGGTCGGCCAGGGCGACGGTGGTCCGGGTCGGCGTCGGCGCCGCGGTGGTCGCGGTGGCGGGGTCGGTCATGGGGGTGTGCTCCCTCGGGGTCGTGGGGTCGGGCAGGTCGGTCGGGCAGGTCGGTCGGGCAGGTCGGTCGGGCAGGGGGAGGTCGGGCGGCGAGGCGGGCCGGTCAGCCGTCGACGCGCACGACGACGGCCCCGGCGGAGTCGCCCGCGGCGCACCCGGTGAACAGCCCGGTCCCGCCGCCGCGGGCGTGCAGCGCGTGGATCAGCTCGGTCACGGCGCGCGCGCCCGTCGGGCCCTGCGGGTGGCCGTAGACCAGCGAGGACCCGTAGGGGTTCATGCGCTCGAGCGCGAACCCGGTCTGCTCGGCGAACCACAGGTCGTTGACGGCGAACGGGTTGTGCGTCGTCACGACGTCGATGTCGCCGATCTCCACACCGGCGTCCGCGAGCGCGCGCCGGGCGGCGGGGACCGGGGCCTGCGGCATGTACGCGGGCTCGGCACGCGCGAACCCCGTCGCGAGGACCTGCGCGGTGACCCCGTCGCCGTCGAGCTCGCGCGCCCGGTCGGCGCTCGCGACGACGACCCCGGCGCACCCGTCGGCGGGGTGCGTCTGCGCGCCGTACGTCACGACGCCGTCGGGCGACACGGGACGCAGCCTGGCCAGCCCCTCGGCCGTCGTCGGGAAGACGCCGTGGTCCTGCGTGACCCACTCCTCGCCGCGTCGCGTCGGGATCCGCACCGGGACCATGAACGCGCGCTGGACCGCGCGGTCGTCGGCCAGCGCGGCGGCGTACTGCTCGTGGCGCAGCAGGGCGACCTCGTCGACCTGCTCGCGCGTGTAGCCCGCCGCGCGCGCGGTGTTCTCGGCCGTGTCGTTCATGCTCTGGCCGGTGGTCGGGTCGAGCTTCATCGGGTCGAGCACCCAGTGCTCGCTGACGGGTGCGCCGCCGGGTCCACGCCCGCTGCTCCAGAGCATGAGCGGGCCGTTGCTGGTGCGGTCGGTGACGACGCCGATGGTGGTCGTGTGCGCCCCGAGCTGCACCTGCGTCGCGAGGTGCTCGATCACCGCGGCCGAGGTCGCGCACGCGCGCGAGATCCACGGTCCGCCGTGGTCACCGGCGCCGAGGCGGCGCGAGACGAGGGTGACGCCGTAGAAGGAGTGCTGCTGCGGGACGGTGCACCCGAGCGTCCACTCGGTGATCTCCTCGGGCGGCAGTCCCCGGTCGGCCAGCGCGCGGCCCGTGACGTCGACCGCGAGGTCCAGGCTGTTGACGTCCGCGAGCGGCCCCTGCCACTTGGCGAACGGCGAGGTCCAGCACATCCGGAACGGGATGTGGGCGTCGGTGAACTTCATCGGGTCCTCTCGGCGGGGTCGGCGGCGGCGAGCGGCTCGACGACCGGGTCCACGAGCGCGGGGACCTCGACCTCGGTGATGCGCCGGCGCAGGCGATGCATGTCGACCTTGCCGCTGGGGCTGCGCGCGAGCTCGTCGACCAGGTACAGCCGGCGCGGCTTCTTGTACCCGGCCAGCCGGCGGCCCACCTCGTCCTGGACCTGCTCGGCCGTGAGCCCGGCGCCGGGCGCGGTGACGACGACGGCCGTGACGACCTCGCCCCAGCGCGGGTCCGGCAGGCCCAGGACGACGGCGTCCACGACGCCCGGCAGCGCGAGCAGCACCTTCTCGACCTCACCGGGGAACACCTTCTCCCCGCCCGTGTTGACGACCCCCGACCCGCGGCCGAGCAGCTCGACGTACCCGTCGCCCAGCACGCGCACCCAGTCCCCCGGCATCACGTGGCGCACGCCGTCGATCACGGGGTACGTCTCGGCCGTGCGGGCCGGGTCGTCGTGGTAGCCCAGCGGCATGGCGCCGCGGTACGCGAGCATGCCCGTCTCCCCGATCTCGTCGACGGGCGTGAGGTCCGGCGCCAGGACGACGGCACCCTGCGCGAGCCGCGGCCGGCACGGCAGGTCCTCGGGGCCGCGCACGACGCCGTACGCGAACGGCCCGCCCTCGCTCGAGCCGACGATGTCGATGAGGGTCGCGCCCGGCGCGTGCGCGATCAGCCGGGCCTTGAGGTCGTCGGACCAGACCATGCCCGAGCTGAGCACCGTGGTGAGGCTGGAGACGTCCGCACCCGCCCCGGCGTCGAGGACGTCCACGAGCGGCCCGACGATCGCGTTGCCCGCGACGACGAGGCGTGTGACACCGTGCTCCTCGACGGCCCGGACCGCCGCGCGCGGGTCGAACCGCGCGGTGGGCAGGAACACGACGGTGCCGCCGAGGACCATCGCGTTCATGACGTTGAACAGCGCCGTCGCGTGCATCATCGGCGGCAGCGGCAGGCACACCGTGCGGGGCAGGTCCTCGCGCGCGGCGACGCGCGTGACGTCGTCGAGGGACGTCGGGACGTCGACGGGCAGCGAGCCGTAGATGGAGAACAGCTGGCTGTCGAACAGGTTGTCGTGGGTCCACACGACGGCCTTGGGACGCCCGGTCGTGCCGCCCGTGAACATGAAGATCCGGTGGTCGGGCCCGAGCGCGCGGGGCGGCAGCGGCGCGGCGTCGAGCGCCGCCGCGAAGGGCGTCCCGGGGCCCGGGGGCGCGTCGCCCCGGACCTCGTCGGCGACGACGAGGACGAGCCCGGGCAGCGGGACGCGCGTGCCGGCGTCGAGCACCGCGTCCGCGAGGCTGCGCGGGTACACCAGCGCGGAGGGCCGCGACATCTCGAGCAGCTCGGCGAGCTCGGCACCGTGGTAGCGGAAGTTGACGTTGACCGGGATCGCGCCGATCTTGTACGCCGCGTAGAGCGTGGTCAGGTACTCGACGCGGTTGTACATGAAGATCGCGACGGTCGACCCCGGCCCCAGGCCGTGCGCGACGAGCGTGGCCGCGAGGCGCGCGGCCCGCTGCTCGAAGGCCGCGTAGGTGACGTCCTCGCCGTCGGTCCGCACGGCGACGCGGTCCGGCACGGCGCGCGCCACGGCGTCCCAGATCGTCGCGTAGTTGGCGCGATCGAGGTCACCGGACGACGGTGACGGGACGTCTGCCACTGCTCACATCCTCGTGGGCGGGCCGCGCTGGGGCGTGCGGCGGGGTGATGACGTGGCGATCGTGCCCGTCACCCACGGCCGACGTCAACCATTTCGCTGACGATCGTCAGACGGATGTCGAATGACGGACGGGTGACGCTCAGCCCGCGAGCCGCCGCGCCAGCTCCGCCTGCGCCGGACCCGCCAGCGACCCGTGCAGGCCACGGAAGGCCTCGACCGACCGGGCGGCCGGCCAGTCGGGCGCGAGGTGCTCGCGGGGCAGCCGCGGCACCGCCCGCAGCAGGTCGAGCCAGTCGGCGACGAGCGCCGTGACGTCCCGAAGCGCGTGCGCGACGTCCGGCTCGCGGCCCGCCCACCGGTCCTGGAACTGCTCGTGCCGCTCCCGCATCGCCTCGAGCCGCCACGCGGTCCGGACGCTGCGCGCGGCCGAGAACCCCGGCACCTCGTGCGCACGGAACGCGAGCAGCTCGAGCTCGCCGGCGTCGGGGGCTGGGTCGTCGGGGCCGTGGTCGCCGGGGCCGGGGTGGTCGACGCGGGGGTCGTCCCCGTGGACGCCGCCGAGCGCCTGCGCGACGTCGACCTCGCCCGGCGCGATCCACAGCCCGTCGCGCAGCAGCCCGAACCCGGCCCAGGCCAGCTGCGCGCGCACGCGGTGCCGCACGTCGCGGCGGCTCTCCGGCACGGAGAAGCTCACGAGCGTCCACCCGGTGCCGCGCGGCGCGAAGGGGTCGTCGTCGAACACCCGGTCCCGCGCCTCCCCCAGCACGCGCTCGCTCTCCGGCGTGAGCGCGTAGGAGACGGTGCGGCCGGCACGCACGGGCGCGAGCAGGTGGCGGGCCGCCATGCGGCTCAGCGCGGCCCGCGTCGCGGCCTCGCCGACCCCGAGCTCACCCAGCACGGCGATGAGCACGGACGCCGGCAGCGGGCCGGCGCCGCCGGCGACCATGAGCTCGCCCATGAAGGCCAGCAGGAGCTGCTCGGGCCGCCGTCGGACCCCGGCACGGTCCGGGTCGGGCGCGTCCCCGGGCGGCGTCGACATGCGCGCGATTCTCGCACGGAGGCCGGTCACCGACCGGGGTCGGGCGGTTCCGGATCATTGACACATGTGACATTCGACTGCACGATTGCTGGACGAGTGTCATGCATGGTTCGAGCGCTGGTCGGTCCCGACGGCGCGCGGCGCTGACCGCCCGTGACCCGAGATTCAACGGAGAATTGAGGACCCCCCATGAACCGACGTCCCGCTCTCGTCGCGGCGCTCGTCGCGGCACTGTCGATCGGACTGGCCGCGTGCTCCTCGTCCGACCCGGCGCCCGGCGGCGGGAGCGAGTCGTCGGCCGCACCGGACGCCGACAACCCCCGCGCCGTCACGATCGGGGCGCTGAGCATCAGCGAGACGGCCCCGCTGTGGGCGGCCGTGGAGGCCGGCGTCTTCGCCGAGCACGGGCTCGATGTCACGGTCCAGCCGATCCAGGGCGGGGCCCAGGCCATGCCCGCACTCGTCAACGGCGACATCGACTTCTCCGTCGGGCAGCCGTTCGGTGCCATGCGCGCGAGCCTGCAGGGTCTCGACGTCAAGATCGTCGGGAACTACGCGCAGAGCCTGACCGAGGGCGACGACATCAACTCGGTCGTCGTGGGCGCCGGCAGCGACATCACGACGCCCGCCGACCTCGCGGGCAAGAAGGTCGCGGTGAACTCGCTCGGCGCGGCCGGCGACCTGACGATCATGGCGGCGGTCGAGGAGGACGGCGGGGACCCCGGCACCATCGAGTTCGTCGAGGTCGCGTTCCCCGACGCGCAGGCGCAGCTCGAGGCCGGCAACATCGACGCCGCGTGGGTGCCCGAGCCGTTCGTCTCGATCATCGTCGGCGCCGGCGGCGCCCGCGTCGTCGACCCCTACCAGTCGGTGCTGCCCGGCCTGCCGACCCTCGTCCTGCAGACGACCGGCGCGACGGTGGCCGACGACCCCGAGCTGGTCGACGCCGTGCGCGAGGCCTTCACCGCCGCGTTCGCGTGGGCCGCGGACAACGACGAGGCCGTCCGCCAGGCGCTCGTCGACGAGATGTCGCTGCCCGAGCCGGCCGCCGCGAACCTCCGGCTCCCGCAGTTCTCGACCGAGGTCGACCGCGACGTGCTCCAGGGCCTCGCGGACCTCGCCGTCGAGCACGAGTTCTTCGACCAGGCCCCGGACCTCGACACGCTCGTCGTCATCGACTGATGCAGCTGACCGACACGGTGACCGGTCCGGGGCCCCGGGGCGGCGCCCCCCGGGGCCGTCCTGCAGGACGCGGCGCGCGCGCCCCCCCCCGGGCCCCGGCCCGGCCCCCGGGGCCGCCCCCCCCGGGCCCCGGTCCGGGGCCGGTGCCCGGGCGGGTGCCCGCCGCACCGCGCCGCGTGCCGGCGGCCCCGCGGTGCTCGGCACCCTCGGGGTCGCGGGCTTCGCGCTCACCTGGGAGCTCGTCGCGTGGGCCGAGGTCGTCAACCCGGCGTACCTGCCGCGGTTCTCGACGACGGCGGCGCGGCTGGTCACCGAGCTCGGCGAGCCCCGCTTCTGGTCGGCCCTCGGCGACACCGTGGTGACGTGGGCGCTCGGGCTGCTCATCGCGGTCGCCGCGGCCGTCGTCGCCGGTGCGGTCATCGGTCTCGTGCCGTTCCTGCGCCGCGCGACCCACAGCACCGTGGAGTTCCTGCGGCCCATCCCGTCGGTCGCGATCATCCCGCTCGCGGTCCTGGTGGCCGGGCTCTCGCGCGAGGCCGCGCTGGTGATCGTCGTCTACGCACCGTTCTGGCAGGTGTTCATCCAGGTCCTGTACGGCGTCGGGGACGTCGACACCGTCGCCGACGACACGGCCCGCAGCTTCGGCCTCGGGCGGCTGCAGCGGCTGCGGCACGTCGTCCTGCCGACCGCGCTGCCCTACGTCATCACGGGGTTCCGGCTCGCGGCGTCGATCGCCCTGGTCCTGACCATCACGGCCGAGCTGGTGATCGGCAACCCCGGCATCGGCCGGCAGATCGACGTGTACCGCTCCGCGCCCGACGCACCTGGCCTGTACGCGCTCGTGCTGGTCACCGGCCTGCTGGGGCTGCTCGTCAACCTCGTCACGCGGCTCGTCGAGCGCCGGGTCCTGCACTGGCACCCGTCGGTGCGCCGGGAAGGGGTCGCCTGATGCCCGCCGCTCCGGTCCACCCGGGTCCGGTGCACCCGGGTCCGGTGCCCGCGGTGCGTCGCGCGCTCGCGTCGCTCGGGTACGCCGTCGGGCTGCCCGTGCTCCTCGTCGTCGCCTGGGCGCTGGCCACCCGCGGGACGACGAACCTCTACTACCCGCCGCCGTCGCGCGTGCTCACGGCCTTCGTGAGCACCTGGCTCGCGCCGGACACCCTCGTGCGCGACGTCCTGCCGAGCCTCGGCCGGTTCGCGGTCGGCGTCCTGCTGTCGATCGTCATCGGCGTGGTCGTCGGCACCGCGATCGGCGCGACCCCGTGGCTGCGCGCGCTGCTCGAGCCGATGCTCGAGTTCTTCCGGGCCATCCCGCCGGTGGTGCTCGTGCCCGTCCTCATGCTGCTGCTCGGCATCGACGACACCATGAAGCTCGCGGTGATCGTGTCGGGCAGCGTGTGGCCCGTCCTGCTCAACACCATCGAGGGCGTGCGCGGGACCGACCCCGTGCTGGTCGACACCTCGCGGTCCTACCGGGTGCGCGGCCTGCTGGCCTACCGGTACGTCGTCCTGCCGGCCGCGAGCCCGCAGATCATGGCCGGCGTGCGGCTGGCCCTGTCGATCGGGCTCATCCTCATGGTGATCTCGGAGATGTTCGCGTCGTCGTCGGGGCTCGGCTACCAGATCGTCTACTTCCAGCGGCAGTACATGGTCGCCGAGATGTGGAGCGGCATCCTGCTGCTCGGCCTCGTCGGCGTGGCCGTCGCCGCCGTCTTCCAGCTCGTCGAACGACGGGTCCTGCACTGGTACCACGGCTCGAGAGAGGTCGCCCGTGCCTGAGAACACGCCCCTGCTGTCCGTCCGGGACCTGAAGAAGACCTACCAGGGCGCGTCCGGACCGGTCGAGGCCATCGGCTCGATCACCTTCGACGTGCGCCCCGGCGAGCTCGTCTGCATCGTCGGGCCGTCCGGGTGCGGCAAGACGACGCTGCTCAAGTGCCTGTCCGGCCTGCTGCCGCCCACCGCCGGCTCGGTCACGCTCGACGGCGCCGAGGTCACCGCGCCGCCCAAGAAGATGGCCGTGGTGTTCCAGGAGTACGGCCGCAGCCTCTACCCGTGGCTGACCGTGCGCGACAACGTGGGGCTGCCGCTCAAGGCGCGGGGCGTGCCGCGCCGCGAGCGTCTCGCCGCGGTCGAGCGGGCGCTCGAGGAGGTCGGGCTCGGCCACGCGCTCGACACCTACCCGTGGCAGCTCTCGGGCGGCATGCAGCAGCGCGTCGCGATCGCGCGCGCCGTGGCCTACGAGCCCGAGATCCTCGTGATGGACGAGCCGTTCGCCGCGGTCGACGCGCAGACGCGCGCCGACCTCGAGGACCTCGTGCGGCGCGTCTGGCAGGACCTGGGCGTGACCGTCCTGTTCGTCACGCACGACATCGACGAGTCCGTGTACCTGGGCGAGCGCGTGCTGATGCTGTCGAGCTCACCGACGGTCGTGCAGCAGGACCTGGCCATCGACCTGCCCGCCGCGCGCGACCAGCTGACGACGCGGGCGATGCCGCGGTTCACCGAGCTGCGGACGCAGGTGTACGAGCAGATCCAGCGGGCGAAGCGCGGGGAGACGGTCGCGGCGCCGTCCTGACGTGGCCGGCCTCACCAGCGGCGCGGCAGCTCGACCGACGCGTCCAGGCCCCGGTGGCACACAGCGGACGGGAGGTCGTCGATGCGCGGCAGGAGCGCGTGGCGTGCGTCGCGTGCGCGTCGCCACAGCGGCACTGCCACGAGGAGACCGACGACCAGTGCATAGAGCGACATGACGTAGGGCACCATGCCGAGGCGGGTGTCGCCTCCGCGGTACAGGGTCACGACCATCGCGGCGACGCACCACAGGAACGGGACCGCGAGCAGCCCGCTCACGACGACGGCGAGCCTGCGCCTGCGCCGGTACGTCGTACGGTCGGGCACCCACGGGGCCACCGGTCGGCGCTCCATCGCGGTCGCCCGGAACGGCACCGCCTCGCCCGGCGGGCGCTGCGGCGAGCCGCCCGGGGCGACGTCGGGGCTGGACGGGCTCATCCCCGCGCATCGGCCGTTCGACGCGGCTCGACGACCTCCCGGCGCGCGCGTCACCCGGATGACGACCCGCGCGTCACCGGGGAGACCGCGTCGGCGCCCGCGCGTCCCGGGGGTCCTGGACGCCCCCTAGGTACCAGGCGACGGCTGCGTGAGCTCTGGTGGCGGCTGCGGGCTCCAGCCGGGCTCCGGCTCGCTCGCCGGCAGGCCGCGCATCACGTGGACCCGGTCCACGACGGTGACGACGCCGACCACGACGACGGCCAGACCGGCCGCCGCGACGACGTCCGTCAGGAAGTGGTAGCCGAGGTACAGGCGGCTGAGCGCGACCGCCGCGACACCGACGGCGCCGACGACCAACCAGCCGACGACGACCCGGCGCGTGCGGTGCCGGCTCGCCACGAGGTACCCGGCGACCAGCAGGAAGGTCGCCGTCCCGATGGTGTGGCCGGACGGGAACGACCCGGTCGTCTCCGAGCCGGGGATGTACATGGTCTCCTCCGGCGGTCGGGGCCGGGCGACGAGGCCCTTGACCAGCAGCGAGAGCAGCGTGGAGGCGATCATGGCGCCGGCGAGCAGCAGCGGCCGCCACCACTCGCGCGCGTACAGGCCCCAGCCCACGCACGCGGCCAGGATGATGACCGGCAGCACGGTCGGACCGGTGACGAAGGTGAGCGCGGCGAGGACCGCGGTGAGGACGTCGCTGCGGGCGCCCACCAGGAACTCCAGGACCGGCCGGTCCCACAGGGAGAAGTCGTCGCGCTCCTGGACCGCGTCGAACATGCCCCCGAACACGAGCAGGCCGAGAGCCACGAGCAGGACACCCGGCAGGACGGCCCGGAGCAGGGGCTGGTCGGCGTACCACTCGAGCAGACGGCGCGGCGGGTCTCCGGCTGGCATCCAGCCACGCTACCGGCGCTCGTCGCTGACGGCTCCCTGACCGCCTTCGGCTCCTTCTACAGGTCGAGCGTCATCAGACGGTAGCCGGCATCGAGCTCGTCGAGCGCCAGCAGCTCGGCGTATCTCTCGGCCCACGCGCCCGTCGCGATGTCGCTCTCGAGCCGCTCCAGACCTCGGCGGATCTCCGGGTCGCCGACCCGGCTCAGCACCGAGATCCCCGCCCGGACAGACGGATCCAGGTAGGCAGCGGGCCGCCTCCACCAGGCGGCGGCGAACCCGTCGACGCAGTCGTGGGGCACGGGGACGGCCTCCACCGCGCACGGGCCGAGAGCCGCGACGAGGCGCTCCATCGGGACGGCGTGCGCCCGGTCGAGCTCGCGTGCGGCGGGCAGGTAGTCGCGCAGCAGCCAGAAATCACGGGTCACGGTCTCGTCGAACGTCAGCACCACGACGCGGCGACGTGCGACCCGCTTCATCTCAGCGATCCCGCGCTCCAGGTCGGTCCAGTGGTGCACCGTGAGGACCGCCATGGCCGCGTCCACCGCGTCGTCCTCCAGGGGGATCGACTCCGCGACCGCGCACAGGACCGGGGCGGCCCCGGCGGGGCGCTGGTCGATCATCGTCCTGCTCGGCTCGATGGCGACGACGGTGGTCGGCGGCTCGTAGGACCCGGTGCCGGCGCCGACGTTCACGACGGTCGACGCGCCCTGGAGCGCCCGGTCGATCTGCGCGGCGATGCGGGGGTCTGCCTGGCGGGTGGCGGTGTACGTCCGGCCGATGGCGTCGTAGAGGACCATGCGTGGACTCTGCCAGGCCACGGTCCCCGGCGGGCCGTCTCGCCGGGGATCAGTCCTCCGTCGTGGTCGCCCGGCCCTCCACCAGGATCTTCGTGAGCAGCGCCTGCAGCGTCTCGCGCTCCTGGCGGGTCAGCGCGGAGGTCAGGACGTCGTCCACGCGCGCGGCGGCCGGGACCAGCTCGGCGAGCACCGCGAGCCCCTCGTCGGTGAGGCGCACGACGTTGCGTCGTCGGTCCGCCTCGGCCCGCACGCGCGCGACCAGCTCACGGGCCTCCAGCCGCGCGACGAGCCCGGCGATCGTCGACCTGTCCAGGTCGAGGTCGTCGCAGAGGTCGCGCTGGCTCGCCTCCCCGCGCGTGCGCAGGACGTTGAGCACGCCGAACTGCACGTTCGTCAGCCGCGCCCCGACCTCCTGCGCCCAGGCGGCGAGGTGCGCCTGCTGCGTCCGGCGGACGAGGTAGCCCGTGTGGTGCGCGAGGTCGATCGGGTCGGTCACCCGGTCATGGTGGCAGCCGACATCCCCCGAGGCGATGACCTGGGGGCGAAGAGGTCACGTATGTGCCCACTTTCCTTGATCGCGGTGCGAAGAAGTGCCCACATCCGCGGACGCGCGGTTCAGAGCCAGCGTGGTGGGGCGGGGACCGGGGAGCCGTCCGGCGTCGTCAGCAGGCGCTCGCCGCCGCGGCCGGTCGCCCAGCGGGCAAGGTCGGCGGCGCGGCCGCGCACGCGCACGGACCCGTCGTCGCCGTCGCGCGCCACGGGCCGGTCGGTGGGCTCCAGCACGGGGACCTCACCCTCGCCGGGGCGTGAGTGCCACATCCGCGTCACGTCCGCGAGCAGTGCGTCGACGAGCTCGGGCGGGAACTGCCGGTACGACGCGCCGTTGTCGAGGTCGACCGCGTGCACCCAGACCTCGCGCGTGCGCATCCACACCGTCTCGCTCGCCGGCACCGTGCGCCCGAGCGCGGTGCGGACGGGCGCGGCCCAGGCGTCGGGCGCCAGGTCGCGCCACTCGACGTCGAGGTGCACGGCGGCGTGCGCGGACAGGTTCCGCAGCGCGCGGGCCGGCTGCGTCGCGCCGTACGCGATCTCGGCGTCCCGCTCCTCGCGCGACGCGTACATCGGCGTCTCGACGCCCGTCGCCGCCCACCCCGTGAGGCGGGTCAGCGCCCGCGCGTTGAGCCCGACGTGCGCGACGACGTGCCGGCGGGTCCACCCGGGCACGAGGGACGGCGCGTCGAGCTCGTCGTTGCCGAGCTCGTTGAGCTTGCGGGAGAAGTACGCCTGCCCGCGGCGGGCCAGCAGCAGTGCCGCTCGGAGCTCCGGATCCGTGGTGCGGTCGGTCCGCGCCGCCACGTCAGGCCTCCGCGACGACGTCGTTGCGGAGCTCGCCGAGCCCCGTCACCGACGTCGTGAGCACGTGCCCCGGCCGCAGGTAGCGCGGGGGCGTGCGGGCGTGCCCGACGCCGCCCGGCGTGCCTGTCGCGATGACGTCGCCCGGGTGCAGCGTGAGGATCTGCGAGACGTACGCGACGAGCGCAGCCGGGCCGAAGACCATGTCGTCGACCGCGGTGTGCTGCACCTGCTTTTCGTCGACGACGGTACGCAGGTCGCCCGTCAGCGGCCCGGCCCCGGCCACCGTGAGCCAGGGGCCGAACGGCGTCGTCGCCTCGAACGTCTTGCCCTGCAGCCACTGCGCGGTGCGGTACTGGTAGTCGCGCATCGTGACGTCGTTGAGGACCGCGTACCCGGCGATCGCGGCGCGCGCGGCGGCCTCGTCGAGCCGCCGGGCGGTCGCGCCGACGACGACGGCGACCTCACCCTCCCAGTCCACCGCGTCGGCCGCGTGCGCGGGCAGCACGATCGGGTCGTACGGCCCGACGAGCGCCTCGGGGTACTTCGCGAACAGCGTCGGGTGCGCGGGGAGCTCGCGCCCCATCTCGAGGATGTGGTTGCGGTAGTTCAGCCCGACGCACACGATCTTCGACGGCCGCAGCACGGGCGGCGCCCAGGCCCGCGGCTCGAGGTCCGCGAGCGCGTGCCGTCGTCCGTCCGCGGCCGCGGCTCGCTCCCGCCAGTCGGCACCCGCGAGCAGCGCGCCGACGTCGGCCACCCCGGGCAGCTCGACGGCCTCGCGCTCGTCGACCCGCACGGCGACGGTCGCCGTCGGCGCCTCGCCGGGGGCGGCGAGGCGCAGCGTGCCCAGCCTCACGCGAGGTCCTCGTTGCGCTGCCCCGGCACGTAGGTGCGCGCGAACTGCAGCCGGTCGATGATCGGGCCGTCGGTGAACCGGAAGAGGTCGAACTGGCTGTCGGCGTGCAGCGACCACGGCACCCAGGAGGGGACGGCGAACAGGTCGCCGGTCTCGACGCGGTGCTCCGTGCCCCCCAGCACGACCGTGCCCTCGCCCTCGAACACCTGCCACACCGACGACCCGACCTCGTGGCGCCCGGGCGTCTCGGCGCCCGCGCGCAGGCGGGGGAACTC
>NZ_JACSQV010000012.1:25961-34517 GCF_014836445.1 Cellulomonas avistercoris | reverse complement strand
CGAACCGCTCGTTGACGCGGCGGTACGCGTCCCCCCCCAGGCGGTGGAACTCGCAGCGGAGGGTCGGCATGACGTCGCCGCCGGTCGTGGGGTTGGTGTACCGGATCGCGGCGTGGCCCTGCTCGACAGTGGCCGGGTGGCCCTCGTCCTCGAGCTTGAGCTGCTCGGTCAGCGCACGGTCGGTGTGCTCCCAGCGGTAGGCGGACAGCGGCGAGCTCGTCTGGTCCTGCAGGCCCGACAGCGGGCGCAGGCCCGGGTGCGCCCACAGCCTCTCCGAGCGCGAGACGTCCGGCGACGCCTCGTCCGTGACGCGCTCGGCCCCGAACTCGAAGAAGCCGACGTCGGCGTAGTGCGAGAACGGCACGTCGAGGCCGTCGATCCAGGCCATGGGCTGGTCGGTGTCGTTGTGGTGGCCGTGGAAGTTCCAGCCCGGCGTGAGCAGCAGGTCGCCGCGGCGCATCGCGACGGGGTCACCGTTGACGACGGTCCACACGCCCTCGCCCTCGACGACGAACCGGAACGCGTTCTGGCTGTGCCGGTGCTCGGGCGCGGTCTCGTGGCCGCCGAGGTACTGGATCGCGCACCACAGGGTGGGCGTGGCGTAGGCGGTGCCGGGCAGGCCGGGGTTCGCCAGGCCCATCGCGCGCCGCTCGCCGCCGCGGCCCACGGGGACGAGGCGGCCCGAGCGCTCGGCGATGTCGTACAGCGACTTCCACCGCCAGACGTACGGCACGGCCTTCGGCGAGGGCACCTCGGGCATGAGGTCGTCGCGCTGCGTCCAGAGGGGGGCCAGGCTCTCGGCCTCGAAGTCCGCGTAGAGCTGCTGGAGCTCCGGGGTGTCGGCGGTGCCGTCCATCTGGTGCACGGTGGCCTCCTCGGTGGCGTCGTCGCCAGTCGTTGGTGTGCCAACGATAGGCGCGTCCCGGCACCCCCGGGAAGGGCCTGGCTCCACGACAACCTGACCGATCTGTCAATCTGGACAGATTTTCTGTACAGTTTTGCCCATGACCGTCCTCACATCGGCCCGCACCGTCTCCGTCAGCGATGCCACGGCCCGCGGTGTCGCAGGCCTCATCAAGGACGCGGAGCGCGGCGAGGACATCATCGTCTCCCGGCACGGAAAGCCGGTGGCCGCGGTCGTGTCGACCCAGCACCTCGACGCCCTGCGGGACCTCGAGAGCCACCTGCGGGACGCGGCGCTCGCCCTCGTGCGCGCGGCCACGGACACCGGGGTACGCGGATCGCTCGACGAGGCGATCACGGCGTTCGGCCTCGACCGTACCGACCTCGAGGCCGAGCTCGACGATGACCTGGCCGCAGGCCGGGAGTGAGCGCACGGAAGTCCGGACGACACCCCGACGCGACCCGGGTCGTCGTCCGCCTGACCGAGCCGGCACTCGACGACCTCACCCGCCTGGCGCAGAAGGACCCCCCGGCGGTCCGGTGGTGCTTCAAGAAGATGCTGCTGCTCGAACGGAACCCTGAAGCCGGGGAACCTCTCGTGGGCGGGCTGATCCAGTTCCGCAAGCTCACGGTCGGCGACCGCCACTGGCGGATCGTGTGGCGAGTGACGCATGACGCGGTGGGAGACGTCTACCTCGACGTCGCGGAGGTGTGGGCGGCAGGCGCCCGGAACGACGACGAGGTGTACGACGAGATGACGGAGCGCATCGCGTCGCTCGGTGACAGCCCTGTTGCGCGGACGCTCGCCGACGTCCTCGAGCTCCTGGGGAAGCCGGCTGAGGGGCTCAGCGCCTCGTCCGAGCCCGCCCGCCGTGAGGTCGTGCCGGAGTGGCTCGCGCGTCGACTGACCGGTCGCGGCGTCCCGGCGGCCGAGGTCACGGCGATGACCCCGGAGGAAGCCATGACGCGGTGGGAGGCGATCATCTCGACCCCGGCGGGCGAGCAGTGAGTACCTGATGTCCGGCCGGGACCCCCGGTAGGGTGCGTCCATTCGACGCCCGGGAGGACACTTGTTGGCACTGCAGCCACCCCAAGTGGAGCCGTTCTGCACGCTCGAGGTCGAGCTCGCCCCGATCATGGACCTCGGCCTCGGCCGCTTCGGTCAGCGGCGCATCATCCCGATCGTCGGCGGGCGGGTCACCGGCAAGGTCAGCGGGACGATCCTGCACCTCGGCGCCGACTGGCAGTCCGTCACGCACGACGACGTCGCCGAGCTGCACGCGCGCTACGCGTTCGAGACACCCGACGGGGCCATCGTCGAGATCGTCAACCAGGGCTACCGGCACGGCCCGCCCGACGTGATGCGACAGCTCGCGTCCGGCGCCCCCACGCCGCCCGAGTCGTACTACATGCGCTCGACGGCACGGCTCGAGAGCGGCCACCCGGACTACCGGTGGCTCAACCGGATGGTGTTCGTCGGCACGGGCGCGCGCGACGCGAGCACCGTGCAGATCGACCTCTACAGCGTGGGATGAGGACCTCGGACATGACGGAACCACGGGTGCTCGTCGCCGGCGGCGGGATCGGCGGGCTCGCCGTCGCCCTCACGCTGCACCAGATCGGCGTGCCGTTCACGGTGCTCGAGGGCGCGCGCGAGCTGGCGCCGCTCGGCGTGGGCATCAACCTGCAGCCCAACGCCGTGCGCGAGCTCGACGACCTCGGGATAGGCCCCGACGTGCTCGACACGATCGGCGTGGCCGCGCGCGAGTGGGCGCTGGTCGGGCGCAACGGCAACGACATCTACAGCGAGCCGCGCGGCCTGCTCGCGGGGTACCGCTGGCCGCAGTACGCGCTGCACCGCGGCCGCCTGCAGCTGCTGCTCGCGCAGACGCTCCAGGACCGCGCCGGCGCGGACGCGATCCGGCTCGGCCACCGCGTGACGGGCTACGAGACGCACGCCGACGGCACCGTCACGGCGACCGGGCAGCACCCCGACGGGACGCCCTGGCGCGAGGACGGGACCCTGCTCGTCGGCGCCGACGGCATCCACTCGGCGGTGCGCGCGCAGATGCACCCCGACCAGCCCCCCATCCGCTGGGGCGGCACGATGATGTGGCGCGGCACCACCCAGGCCGTGCCCGTGCGCACGGGCTCGTCGTTCGTGGGCCTCGGCTCGGCCCGGCACCGCGTCGTCGTCTACCCGATCTCGCCCGCCGACCCCCGTACCGGGCTGGCGACCGTCAACTGGATCGCCGAGCTGCGGGTGGACGACACCGCGTGGCAGCGCAGCGGCTGGTTCCGGCAGGTGGGCGTCGAGGAGTTCGCGCACCACTTCGACGGCTGGACGTACGACTGGCTCGACGTGCCGGACCTGCTCGCGCGCGCCGAGGTCGTCTACGAGAACCCGATGATCGACCGCGACCCCGTCCCGACGTGGCAGGACGGACCCGTGCTGCTCGTCGGCGACGCCGCGCACGCGATGTACCCCACGGGGTCCAACGGCGCGAGCCAGGCGATCATGGACGCCCGCCACCTGGGCGCCGCGATCCTGCGCCACGGCGTGGCCCCCGAGGCGCTCGCCGCGTTCGACGAGCAGCTCTGCGGGCCGATCTCCCAGCTGGTCCTGCGCAACCGCGGCGCCGGGCCGTTCGGGCTCCTCGACCTCGTCGACGAGCGGTGCGGCGGGGACTTCGACGACATCGACGACGTCGTCCCCGAGGTCGAGCGCACCGCCTTCATGGCCGGGTACAAGGCGGCCGCGGGCTTCGCGATCGAGCAGCTCAACTCCGCCGAGCCCACGATCGCGCCGGGGGCCCGCGTGGAGGGCCTGCGGGTCTGACGCGCGCGGCACGGGCCCTCCACCCCCGGGGGATGAAGGGCCCGTGCGGTGGGGCCGTGGCCTACGCGACGACGGCCGTGGCCACCTGCGTCGTGCGACGGGCCGCGAGCCAGGTCGCGACGAGGGCGAAGACGACCACGGCCGCGCTGACGACGCCGTACGCCGGCACGTCCACCACCGGGAGCCCGTCGAGCACCCCCGCGCTCACCCCGATCAGCGCCGGGACGACCGCCACGGTCCCGACGACCCAGGCCGTCACGCCGGTGATCGCGGCCTCGACGCCTGTCATCGCCATGAGCTGGCGACGGGTCGTGCCCGTGCGGTGCAGCAGCGCGAGCTCGTCGCGCCGCGCGACCGTGGTCATCGCCAGCGTGCTGGCCGCCCCGACCGCGACGACCGCGAGCAGCAGCAGGAGCAGCGCCGTCCCGACCTCGTTCTCGTTGCCGGCCGCGCTCATGGCGGTGCTGATGTGGGTCTGCGGGTCCGCCGCCGTCGCGCCCAGCGCCGTGATCGCCGCAGTCGTGCCGGGCACGTCCGCGCCGTCGGCGAGGTCGACCAGCAGGGTGTCGGCCACGACCGGCAACCCGTGTGCCTCGGCCGTCGCGGGACCCGTGATGACCCCCGCGACCCCCATGCCGCGCGAGAACACCGCGACGACGGTCGCGTCGACCTCGTCACCGCCGAGGCGGAGCGTGAGCGTCTCCCCCAGCCCGGCGCCGGACGTGAACGCCGTGTCGCTGCTGACGGCCACGGTGTCCGGGGCGTCGATGTCGGCGAGCGAGCCCGTGACGACGTCCGGGTCGAGCGCCGTGGTGCCGGCGGGGACGACCCGCAGGGCAGCCGCCTCCCAGGCCAGCGCGCCGCCCTCGCTGTCCGTGCGGACCTCGGCCGGGATCATCGCGAGCGGCACGGCGGCGCTGACGCCGGGCACCTCGGCGACCTGTGCGGTGAGGTCCTGCGTCGCGTCCTGGCCGGGCGTGACGACGAGGTCCGCGGCGACCGCGGCGACGAACTCCTGCTCGGTCGCGGTCGTCAGGGCCGCGTTGACGCTCGTCTGGATGGTGGCGGCGGAGACGACCAGGGCGAGCGGCACGACGACGGTGGTGAGGCGCCGCGAGAAGCCGCGGACGTTGCGCACGGCGAGCATCGTGGCGGGACGGCCGCCGGCGGGGTGCATGCGAGCGACCCGGTCGAAGATCCAGCCGACCAGCACGGGACCGGCGAGCGCGGCCGCGCCGATGAGCAGGAACGCCGAGAGCGAGGCCATCGCGCTGCCGGTGGTGCCGGGGATCCACAGCGTCGAGAACGCCACGGCCAGGCCGCCGAGGGTCATCGCCAGGGCGGTCAGCCGCCGGCCGAGGCCGACCTGACGGTCCTCGACGGCGCTCTGCTGGAGTGCGGCCGTGGGTGCGGTGCGGGCGGCCTCGCGGGCACCGAGGCGCCCCACGGGCACCGCGGTGACGGCGATGAGCGCGACGGCGATCAGCACGGGCAGCGGCGAGAGCGAGGACGTGAAGTCGGGCCCGACCATGCCGCTGCGCACGAGCACGGGGTCGAGGAGGCGGGCGCCGAACAGGCCGGCGACGGCACCCAGCGGGGCCGCGACGAGCGAGACCACACCGACCTCGAGGGTGACGGCGCGGCGCACCTGCGACGGGGTGGCGCCGACCGCGCGGAGCAGCGCGAACTCGCGGCGACGGCTGCGCAGGGCGAGGCTGACGGTCGCCGCGACGACCATCACGACGACGACGATGAGCGTGCCGGCGTACGACGAGGCGAGGGACACGAGCAGCCCCCCGGAGGCGGCGTCCCCGGCCGACTGCAGGCGCGTGCCCGACTCGAACAGGACACCGGTGACGGCGAGGACCGCCGCGGCGACGGCGAGGACGACGGCGGTGCCGGCGAAGGCACCGCGGTGGGCGCGGACGCCCGAGGACGCGAGCTGCCACATGGTGCTCACCGACCCTTCGTGAGGAGGCGAGCGGTGACCTGCTCGGCGGTGGGGCGCTCGAGCTGGTCGACGACCAGCCCGTCCGCGAGGACGACGACGCGCTCGGCGGCGGCGGCGACCCCCGCGTCGTGCGTCACGATGACGACGGTCTGCCCGAGCTCCTGGGCCGTGTCGCGCAGCGCCTGCAGCACGGCGACCCCGGTGCGGGAGTCGAGCGCGCCCGTCGGCTCGTCGGCGAAGACGACCGCGGGCCGCGTGACGAGCGCCCGGGCGATCGCGACGCGCTGGGCCTGCCCGCCGGACAGCTCGCCCGGCAGCCGGTCCATGAGGTGCGGCACGCCGAGGAACTCCAGCAGCCGGGACTCCCACTCCTCGTCGACCTTGCGGCCGGCGAGCACGAGCGGCAGGCGCACGTTCTCGCGGGCGGTCAGGTGGCCGATGAGGTTGTAGGCCTGGAAGACGAAGCCCACGTGCTCGCGACGGAACCGGGTGAGGTCGTCCGGTCGCAGCGTCGTGAGGTCGTGGCCCCCGACGACGACCGAGCCGCGGCTGGGGGTGTCGAGCCCCGCGGCGCAGTTGAGGAGCGTGGACTTGCCCGAGCCGGACTGCCCGACGATCGCGGTCACGGAGCCGGCGAGCAGCTCCAGCGACACGCCGCGCAGCGCGTGCACGGGCTCGCGGGCCGGGTACGTCTTGTGGATGTCGACGAGGCGGACGGCGGTGCGCGTCGCCTCGGCCGTGGTCAGCGTGCTCATGGTGTGCTCCTGTGCTCGAGGGCTGTGGTGTCGCTCTCGAACCTAGGAATCAGCAGGGGTCCCCATCGAGCCTCCTGCGACGGGCCCGCGCGGGTTCCATCCTTCGATGGAGGCCTGCCGGCGGCCGTCGTCACGGCGCTCCGACCCAGGTCAGGACTGCCTGTCCTTGCTTGTCGACGGCCCCCCGGCGGCGTACCACTGAGGTATGCGCACGTTCGTCGGGCGCCTCCTCGCCCACCCTCTCGTCGTGGCCACGCTCGCGGTCGCGGTCATCGGCGGGCTGCTCGAGGCGACCGGCCCCGACGGCGCGGCCCGCTGGGTCGTCTCCGCCTACGCCGTCGTCGTCGCGCTCGTGCAGGCCCGCGGGATGGTCGACGACCTGCGGGCGGGCAACCACGGCATCGACCTGCTCGCCGTGACCGCCATCGCCTCGACGGTGGCCGTCGGCGAGTACTGGGCGGCGCTGGTCGTGTGCCTCATGCTCACGGGCGGCGAGGCGCTGGAGGACTACGCGGCGGGACGCGCGCGGCGCGAGCTGACCGGCCTGCTGCAGAACGCGCCCCGCACGGCGCACCGCCTCGGCCCCGACGACCAGCCCACGGACGTCCCGGTCGAGGACGTGGTCGTCGGGGACCGGCTGCTCGTGCGCCCGTTCGAGGCCGTGCCCGTCGACGGCGTGCTGGAGTCCCCCGACGCCACCCTGGACGAGTCGTCGCTGACCGGGGAGTCGCTCCCGGTCGACCACGTCCGGGGCGACGGCCTGCTGTCCGGCTCGGTCAACGGCGGCGAGGCGATCGAGCTGCGGGCCACCGCGGCGGCCGCCGACTCCCAGTACCAGCGCATCGTCGCGCTCGTGCGCGAGGCGCAGGACTCCAAGGCGCCCTTCGTGCGGCTGGCCGACCGCGTGGCCGTGCCCTTCACGATCGGCGCCCTCGCGCTGGCCGTCGGCGCGTGGCTCGTGTCCGGGGACCCCACGCGCATCGCCGAGGTCCTCGTCGTCGCCACGCCGTGCCCGCTGATCATCGCCGCCCCCGTCGCCTTCATGGCGGGCATGTCACGCTCGGCGCGCGCCGGGATCATCGTCAAGAGCAGCGGCACGCTCGAGCAGCTGGCCCGCGCGCGCACCGCCGCGTTCGACAAGACGGGCACGCTCACGCACGGGGAGCCGCGCGTCACGGAGGTCCACGCCGACGGCATGACGCCCGAGGAGCTGCTGGTCCTCGCGGCCGCCGTCGAGCAGTACTCGAGCCACCCCCTCGCCGACGCCGTGGTCGACCGCGCGCACGAGGACGGCCTCGTCGTGCCGGCCGCCGAGGACGTGACCGAGGTGCCCGCGCACGGGATGCGCGGCACGGTCGGCGGCCGGGTCGTCGTGGTGGGCAGTGCCCGCTACGTCGCCCGCGAGACGGGCGTCGCACCGGCGCAGGGCGACGGTGGCACGGGCGTCCACGTGGCCGTCGACGGACGCCCCGCGGGCCTCCTCACGCTCGCGGACGAGCTGCGGCCCGAGACCCGCGCGACCATCGCGGCGCTGCACCGCGCGGGCGTCGGGACCGTCATGATGCTGACCGGTGACGGCGCCCAGGTCGCGCGCCGCATCGCCGACGAGGCCGGCATCGACGACGTCCGCGCCGAGCTGCTGCCGCAGGACAAGGTCGACGCGATCCGCTCGGCCCCCCGCCGTCCCGTGATGATGGTCGGCGACGGCGTGAACGACGCCCCGGTGCTGGCGGCGGCGGACGTCGGCATCGCGATGGGCGCGCGCGGCGCGAGCGCCGCGAGCGAGTCGGCGGACGTCGTCGTCACCGTCGACGACCTGTCCCGCGTGGCGCGCGCGGTGCAGATCGGCGGCCGCACGCTGCGCGTCGCGTGGCAGGCCATCGGCATCGGCGTCGTGCTGTCGGTCGGGCTCATGCTCGTCGCCGCCGCGGGCGCGCTGCCCGCCCTGGCCGGCGCCTGGCTGCAGGAGGCCGTGGACCTCACGACGATCCTGTGGGCCCTGCTGGCCGTGCGCCCGAGCCGGTCCGAGCAGGCGGCGACGGAACGGATGGCGGCCGACCTGGCGCGGGCGGCCGCCCCCCACCCCAGGCGACCCCCACCTCCCTCCC
>NZ_JACSQV010000012.1:12021-25951 GCF_014836445.1 Cellulomonas avistercoris | reverse complement strand
CCCGGGGGGGGCGGCCCCCCCCCCGCCGACCCTAGGCGACCACCAGCTCCGTCCCGTCGGGCTTGAGGTCCGCGAGCGCGACGCTCTGGATCGCCGGGTCCTCGTAGGTGTTCCAGTAGTAGGTCGTCGTCGCCGACGAGAACAGGCCCGTGTAGACCGTGATCTCGAACTCGCCGGAGCCCATGGCGGCGGCCCCGTCGACCATCGCGACCTGCTGCAGCGTGTGGAACGCCCGGCTGACGTTCTCCTCCTCCGTGCCCCGCTCGGGGTAGTGGGAGTTGACGTACGCCGCGCGCACGAAGCGGGAGGGCGAGTAGTAGTCGCCCGGGATGCCGCGCATGTGCGACCCGGAGCCGAACGGTGTGAGGCTCGCGCGGCCGACCGGCGTGGGCTCCGGGAAGTCGGGCGAGGTGTTGAGGTAGTTGCGCAGGTTCTCGTGGTGCCACGCGAAGCCCGGCTGGTTCGTCAGGACGTCGACGTCGTCGTCGAAGACGTGCATGCCGTCGGCGGTGTACTCCACGACGATCGCGCGCGTCGCGTCACCGATGATCCAGTGCAGCAGCGAGCTGGGGTACTTCTCGTTGATCGGCTTGTCGACGATCACGACGTCCGCGAGCGCGGCCTCGACCTCGTCGACGCTCGCGAACTGCGAGACCACCCACAGCGGGAACTCGTAGGCCGCGACGTTGGTCGCGCCGTCCACGGGTCCGGTCGCGTACTGCGCGTACCCGGGGAAGTTCAGCCCGGCGACCGCGAGCCCCGCGTCGTTGCCGCAGTCGAAGTAGAGCGGCGTGCCCTCCTCGACGATGCCCATGCCGATCACCGCGTGCCGGATCTCCGGCACGGCACCGAAGGGTGACTGCGGCGCGTAGCCGGTGGGCGTGGCCACCACCCGCTGCCCGTAGCCGCTGGTCCAGTCGAGGTTCCGTGCGAGGTAGAGGTGACCACTACCGTCCGAGAACCTGATGCCTGTGCACATGTGCCGCCCCTGCCCCCCGGCGCCCGGGCCCGTCGGGCGGCGGCATCCGGCCACCTGCCGTGGGACCCGCACCGATCTCTCGCGCTGACGACGGGGTTCCCCGTCCTGTCCATCGTGCGCCCGGACGCGCCGCGCGGCACGTCGAGGCCGCCCCCCCACCTGCGCGTTTCGCGATTCGGGTCCCGGAACGGGATGATTCGGACATGGCCCGCCCGGTGCGGGCCTCGCCCGGTACAGGAGACACGTATGGCCGTTGACCAGAGTCTGCACGTCGCCACCGGCCTCGAGGCGCTCCCCGCGTCGTCCGGTGACGGCTCCCCGCTGTCGTGGTTCCAGGAGCGGCTGTGGGTCCACCACCGGCGCGACCCCGGGACGACGAGCTACAACCTGCCCCTGCTGCTCACCGTCCGGGGCGACCTGGACGTCTCCGCGCTCGAGCGGGGCGTGAACCTCGTCGTCGCCCGTCACGAGGTGCTGCGGACCACCTACGGCGAGACGGACGCTGGCGAGGCCCGGCAGTTCGTCGCCCCGCCGGGGCACGTGCCGCTGCCCGTCGTCGACGTCGACCGCGTGACGCTGCTCGAGGAGCTCGACAGGTTCCTCGAGCACCGCTTCGACCTGCACCGGGGGCCCGTCGTCGTCGCCCGGCTGCTGCGGCAGGCGAGGGACCACCACGTGCTGCTGCTCAATGTGCACCACATCGCCGCCGACGCGTGGTCCCTCAAGGCCGTCCTGCTGGGCGAGCTCCACCGCGCCTACGCGGCCCTGTGCCGCGGCGAGGAGCCGGACCTGCCGCCGCTGACGGTCCAGTACCGGGACTACGCCCGCACGCAGCGCACGGCCGACATGACGGACGAGCTGGAGTACTGGCGCGCGACGCTCGCCGGCTACGAGGACAGCCTCGAGCTGCCCACCGTGCGCGCGCGGCAGCTGCGGTCGGGCACGACGAGCGGCACGGTCGTGCACCGCTACCCCGTCGAGCTGTCCCGGGCGCTCGAGCGCCTGTCGCGCCGGCACGGCTGCACGCTGTTCATGACCCTGCTCGCGGGCCTGGGGGTCACGCTCAGCCGCTACACCGACAGGGACGACCTGTGCATCGGCACCACGACGTCCGACCGCCCCGACGTCGCGCTCGAGCCGCTCATCGGGTTCTTCGTCAACATCCTGCCGCTGCGCCTGCGCATCGACGAGCAGGCCACCGTCGCCGCCCTGCTCGAGTCCGTGCGCGCGCAGGTGCTGGGCGCGTTCGAGCGTCCCGTGCCCTTCGAGCGGATCCTGCAGGCCACCGACGTCGCACGACGCGGCAGCGCCAACCCGCTGGTGCCCGTCGTCATGCGCCACCAGAACTTCCCGCGCACGTCGCTCGAGACGCCGCTGCCCGGTGGCGTGACGTTCCGCGGCTTCCCCGAGCCGGACGAGGCGGACGAGGACCTGCTGACGCTGCTCGCGCAGGAGCACGTCCCCGCGCGGTGCGAGATCGAGATGTCCTACGCGGGCGACGGCGACGGGCTCGAGGTCGAGGTCGTCCACGCGTCGGACCTGTACGACCGGGAGGCCGTCGAGCGGCTCCTGGCCCACCACCAGCGCGTGCTCGAGGGCATGGTCGCCGACGCCGACGCGCGCGTCGTGGACCTGCCGCTGCTGCGCGACGCGGACGTGGCGGAGCTCGTGGGACGCTCCGACGGCGCGGCGGTCACCGAGGCGCCCGCCTGGACGTTCGTCGAGCGGTTCGACGCGCAGGCGGAGCGGACGCCCGACGCCGTCGCGTGCCGGGACCGGCAGGGGACGTGGACCTACCGGGACGTCGCGCGGCGCGCGCACGCCGTCGCGCGCGCGCTGACGGCGCGGGGCACCGCACCGGGCGAGCTCGTCGCCGTGTGCCTGCCGCGCGGCGGCGACCTGCTCGCCACGCTGCTCGGGGTCTGGAAGTCGGGTGCGGCGTACGTGCCGCTCGACCCGGCGTACCCGGCGACGTACCTGCAGCAGATCCTCGCCGACGCGCGCCCGGCCGCCGTCGTCTCGGACGCCCCGTACCGCGGCCCGCTCGGCGTCGAGGACGCGAGGTGCGTGCTGCTCGACGAGGTCGGGGACGCGGATCCCGGCGCCGCGGCGCCGTGGGAGCGCATCCACCCCGATGCGCTGGCCTACGTCATGTACACCTCGGGCTCGACGGGCACGCCCAAGGGCGTCCGCGTGCCGCACCGCCAGCTCGTCAACTGGCTGACGTCGCTCGAACGCAGCCTGCCGTTCGCGCCGGGCGAGGTCGTGGCGCAGAAGACGACCGCCGCGTTCGCGGTCGGGGTCAAGGAGCTGTTCGCGGGCCTGCTCAACGGGTGCCCCCAGGTGGTGATCGACGACGCGACCGTGCGCGACACCGCGGCCTTCGCGGACGCGCTCGCCGAGCACCACGTCAGCCGCCTCAACATCGTCCCGTCGCACCTCGCGGGCCTCCTGGAGCACCTCGGCTCCAGCGGCGCGCGGCTGCCCGCGATGCGGGTCGTCGTCACCGCCGGCGAGCCGCTGACGCGGGCCCAGGTGCTGGCGTTCCGGGACCTCGTGCCCGGTGCGCGGCTGGTCAACAACTACGGGTGCACCGAGCTCAACGACGTGACCTACCACGACACGTCGGGCGACGACGGGCGCAGCGAGTTCGTCCCCATCGGCACCCCCATCGCCAACACCCGCCTGTACGTGCTCGACCGCCACGGCCGCCTGGTGCCCGACGGCGTGCCGGGCGAGCTGCACGTGGCCTCCGTCGGCGTGCCGGACGGCTACCACGGCCTCGACGCCCTGACGGCCGAGCGCTTCGTGCCGAACCCGTTCGGCACCGAGCCGAGCGACCGGCTCTACAACACCGGTGACGTCGTGCGGTACCTGCCCGACGGGACGCTCGACTTCATCGGCCGCTGGGACTTCCAGGTCAAGGTCCGCGGCTCGCGCCTCGACGTGCGTCACGTCGAGGAGGTGATGAGCGGGTTCGAGGGCATCCGGGCCCGGGCCGTCGTGGGCCGCGGCGACCGGCTGGTCGCGTTCTTCACGTGCCTGCCCGGGCGGACCGTGGACGTCGCGGCGCTGCGCGCCTTCCTGCAGGAGCGGCTGCCCGACTTCATGGTGCCCGACGCGTTCGTCCTGCTCGACGCGATGCCGCAGCTGCCCAACGGCAAGCTCGACCGCCGCGCGCTGCGCGAGACGCAGGGCGAGCTGCAGCAGAGCGGCGCGTACGAGGCGCCGACCACCGCGACCGAGCGCACGCTCGCGGGCATCTGGGGGCTCGTCGTCAACGTTCCCGCCGCGCGCATCGGGCGCCGGACGCACTTCTTCGAGATCGGCGGGCACTCCCTGGCGGCGATGCGGGTCCTGGCCCGCATCAAGGACGCGTTCGGGGTCGCGCTCGGCCTCTCGGAGGTGTTCGACGCACCCCGCCTGGACGCGCTCGCCGCGGTGGTCGACCGCGAGGTCGCCCGGCTGCCGGCGGGCGTGCGCGGTGCGTCGTCGAGGCGTGCCGCGCGCGTGCCGCGGTCGCGGACGTCCGGCGGCGGGCTGCTCCACGACAAGGTCGTGCTGGTCACGGGCGGCAGCCGGGGCATCGGGCTCGCCACGGCGCTGCTGCTCGCGGAGCAGGGCGCCACGGTGGCCGTCAACTACCGGGACAGCGAGGCGCAGGCCCGGCACGTCAAGGACCTCATCGAGACGGACGGCGGGACGGCGGAGATCTTCGGGGCCGACGTCACGCAGCCGGACTCCGTCGCCGCGATGGTCGCCGCGGTGCACGAGCGGTTCGAGCGCATCGACGTGCTGGTGACCAACGCGCACATGCACTTCCGGCACGCGCCGTTCCTCGGGTACGACTGGGCGGACCTCGAGCGCAAGGTCGCCGACGAGCTCAAGGCCGTGTTCCACCCGTGCCAGGCGGTCGCCCCGGAGATGGTCCGGCGCGGCAACGGCAGCATCATCGCGGTGTCCTCCACGCTGTCCAAGCGCAGCAACGAGGGGTTCCTGGCGCAGAGCACCGCCAAGGCGGCCGTCGACGCGTTCATCCGCTCGCTCGCGACCGAGCTGGGCCCGCACGGTGTGCGCGCCAACACGGTCGCGCCGGGACTGACGCTGACGGACGCCGCCATGCCGATGGCGCCCCACGTCAAGGAGTCCGTCGCGGAGCGGTCGCCGATGCGCCGCAACGGCCTGCCGGAGGACATGGCGGGTGCCGTCGTGTTCCTGGCGAGCGACCTGTCCCGGTTCATGACCGGCACGTACCTGCCCGTCGACGGCGGCTTCACCACGCTGTAGCACCGAGGAGCCATCATGACTGCCGTGACCGACCGACCGCCGTCCCCGCTGCGCACGGTGACGGGCGTGCACCGCGAGCCCGTGCACCTCGACGAGCCGTTCGTGGACGTGGTGCGCCGCTTCGCGCACCTGCCCGGGACGGTGGCCCTGCTCAGCGGGGGTGAGCTCGACAGCGCGCGGTACGACGTCCTGGGCGTCGACCCGTGGCTCACGCTCACGGGGCACCGCCAGCGGACCGTGCTCGTCGACGGCTCCCGGCGGACCGAGCTCGACGAGGACCCGTTCACGGCGGTGGGCGGCGTGCTCGACCGCGTGCGCGTCCCCGCGCAGCCGGGGCTGCCGCTGGCCGGCGGCCTGCTCGGCTACCTCGCGTACGACCTGAAGGACTGCCTGGAGGTGCTGCCGCGCACGAGCGTCGACGACCTCGGGCTGCCGCTCCTGCACCTCGTCGCGCCGAGCGTCCTGCTGGTCCGCGACCGCGTCGCGGGCACCACGACGCTGCTCGTGATGCACCTGGAGGACGACGACGCGGACGCGGTCGGCGGACGCGTGGCGCGCTTCACCGCGGCGCTGCGCGCACCGGCGCCGGCCGCCGGGACGGTGAGGGCCACCGGCCCGTTCACCTCGACGCTCTCGCGCGAGGAGTACCTGGCGTCCGTCGAGGCGATCCGCGCGTACATCGTCGAGGGCGACGTCTACCAGGTGAACATGTCGCAGCGCTTCGCGGCACCCGTCACGGGCGACCCGTTCGACTGCTTCGCGGCCATGTTCGCCGCCAACCCGGCACCGTTCTTCTCCTACGTCCACGCCGGCGACCACCAGATCGTCTCGACGTCACCGGAGCGGTTCCTGCGGCTGCGCGACGGCGAGGTCGAGACGCGCCCGATCAAGGGGACGCGACCGCGCGGCGCGACGCCGGCGCAGGACGCGGTGCTGCGGACCGAGCTGCGCGAGAGCCCCAAGGAGGACGCCGAGCTGTCGATGATCGTCGACCTGCTGCGCAACGACGTCGCGCGCGTGTGCGTGCCGGGCTCGGTGCGCGTGACGGAGCACAAGCGGCTCGAGACGTACGAGAACGTGCACCACCTGGTCTCGACCGTGACGGGCGAGCTGCGGCCCGGGGCCGACGCCGTCGACCTGCTGCGCGCGACCTTCCCCGGCGGCTCGATCACCGGCTGCCCCAAGATCCGGGCGATGGGCGTCATCGACGAGCTCGAGCCGGTCCGGCGTCACGTGTACACGGGCAGCATCGGCTACCTCGGGTTCGACGGCACGATGGACCTGTCGATCGCGATCCGCACGGCGACCTTCACGGACGGCCGCGCGGTGTTCTCGGTCGGCGGCGGCATCGTCATCGACTCCGAGCCCGTGAGCGAGTTCGAGGAGACGCTGCACAAGGGCCGCACGCTCATGGACGCGCTGCGGGCCGACGCCCCGACCGAGGCCGGGCGCACGGTCTGGCACGACGGCCGGTTCGTGCCCGCCGCCGCGGCGTCGGTGCCCTTCGAGAGCGAGGGCCTGGCGTACGGCCACGGGTTCTTCGAGACGCTGCGCGTCCAGGCGGGCCGCCCGGTCCTCCTGGCGGCCCACGTCGAGCGCTTCGAGCGCACGTGGCGCGCGCTGTTCGGCGGCACCCCGCCGGACGTCACGTGGGGCGACGTCCTCGCGCGCCTGGTCGAGCGCAACGGGCTCGCGCGCACCACGGCCGTCGTCAAGCTGGTCGCCGCCGCGGCCAACGCGCCCGGTGCGTCCCTGGCCCCCACGCTGTTCGCGTCCGCCAAGCCGTACGCCCCGCGCCCGGCCCTGGCCGTGCACGGGGGCCTGCGCCTGCGGACGTACCCGCACCGGCGGCACACGCACCTGGCCGACCACAAGACGCTCAACCACCTGCACTACCGGCTCGCGGGCGCGTGGGCGCAGCAGCACGACGCCGACGAGGCCGTGATCCTCAACGCCGACGCCACGGTGTCCGAGACCAGCACGGCCAGCCTGTGCGGCGTCTACGGCACGACGGTCCGGTTCCCGGCGTCCGCGCACGCGCTGCCGGGCACGACGTCCGGCGAGGTCCGCCGGCTCCTGCTCGACCGCGGGTTCCTCGTCGAGGACCTTCCCCTCACGGTCGAGGACCTGCAGGCCGCCGACCAGGTGCTGGTCATGAACGCGCTGATGGGCGTGGTGCCGGCGGTCAGCCTGGACGGCGCGCCGCTCGACCGCGACCGCACGCTCGCGGACGCGCTCACCGCGGTGCTCCTCGGCTGACGCGCCGGCACCCGTCCCTCCCTCAGCCGGCCTCCACCGGCAGCCACAGCTCGACGGTCGCGGTGCTGAAGTCGTCGGCACGCTCGAGCACCGCGACGACCGACGGCCCCGGGCGCAGGCGCCACGGGTTCGACGGGAACCACTCGGTCGCCGTCGACGCCCACAGGTCCTGCAGGGTCTGGGGGTACGGCCCGGCGGCACGGAAGACGGCCCACGTCCCGGCGGCGACGGCCAGCACGTCGAGGTCGGCGGGGACGTCGACGGCGTCCGTGACGGCGACCCCGTGCAGGTACGTGAGCTCGGTGCCCTCGCGCGCGTCGGGGTCGACGTCGTCGCTCACGGCCAGCAGGCCGGACGGCTCGGTGTCACCGAGGGCCTTGAGCCGCACGTGCTCGCCCGGGTCGAGCGACCCGACGTGCCGCTGGATGGCGGCGTTGACGCCGCGGTGCTGCAGCGGCACGCGCGCGGCGTGCCCGACGAGCCGGAAACCGGGGCGGGTGGTGAGACGGACGTCCATGGGGTGCGCTCCTTCGACGGTCAGGCGGAACCTGAGGCGTGGCTGGGTGCGGAAGGGGCCACCGTCGCGCCGGGCCTGCGCGGGTGCGATGCCGTGCACGGACCGGAACGCCCGGCCCAGCGCCTCGGTCGACCCGTAGCCGTACCGGACCGCGAGGCCCAGCAGGTCACCGGCACCGGCGACGAGGTCGGCCGCGACGAGCGTCATGCGCCGCCGCCGCACGTACTCCGACAGCGGCATCCCGGCCAGCGACGAGAACATCCGACGCAGGTGGTACTCGGTCGTGCCCAGGGTCGTCGCGAGAGCGGCGACGTCGAGGTCGTCGGTCAGGTCGTCCTCCACGAGGTCGACGAGCCGGTTGAGCCAGGCGATCACGGTGCTCCCTTCCGGGTTCCACCCTGCCGGGGGCGCAGGCCCGTCCGCCCGATCATCGCTGCCGGATGCGGTCGGGTGCCTGCTCAGCGCATGTCGCCGCCAGAGACCGGCACACTGCTGCGCCGGCTCTGGGCCCGGCTCAGCCAAGCGGTCTCCGGGCTGTGGTCCGGCACGTACCCGCCCTGGATCGCGTCGAGCTCGTCCAGCGCGCGGCCACTCTGGCCCCGACGGCGGTAGATGTCGATGGCGTCGTAGAGCTCGGCGTCGGCCAGGCTCAAGACTCGACCTCACGGCGGAGGGCACGCAGCGTGGCCATGGCCTTCTTGCCGCCGCGCCGGGTGCCGGCGATCTTCTCGACCTTGCCCCAGTCGGCCTTGCGCGCGAGTCCGCGCATCGCCTCTCGGACGTCAGCGGGGTCGGCGGTGCGCTCCAGCGCGAGGTCGACGAGCGTCTGCTCGGCTGTCGTGACGAGCATGGTGCCGAGCTCGGTCCTCATCGGCTGGACGTCGAGGTCGTCCAGGTCGCGGCGCACGAAGTCCACGATGCCGTGCTCGCGGTCGGCGAGCTTCACCGGAGCGTGGCGACGCTCGACCGCCATCTCGGCACGAGCACGGGCACGGGGGACCACACGGTGCAGCCGCGCGGCGGCCAGGCCCATGAGGACAGCACGTCGGTCGCCGAACATCGCGGTGCCGACCGCGCCGGCAGCCGCCTCGAACGCTGGGCGCCACCGGTGAGGGTCGTAGGCGTCGTCCGGCACGGCGACGTACACGCCGTGGGCGACCCTGCGCACCTTGCCCGCCGCCGCCCGCTGGCGCAGCACCGCGCGAGGATTGACGAAGACCCCGTCCAGGTCGGCAGGGCGTACGGCGCGCATCGGACGCGCCGCGATCTGCACGTTGGCCATGTCGGGCACCTCCTCGCCGTCTGCTGCACCGATCGTAGCCCGGAAGGCTACTTTTTCGACACTCTTCAAGCCCCACCGGTGTACGGGATCGCCTGGGCTGTCGCGAAGACGTCGCCCGGACGGATCCTGGGCGCTACGCGTGCTCGGGCCGCGTCATCAGCGGCGCGCGCAGGTGCAGGTCGAGGCGTGGGGTGGTCAGGGGCAGCGTGCTCCACGTCGCGGTGGCCGTCCCGGCGGTCGCGTCCACGGTGAGCCGGACCCGGTGCGGGGTCATGACCGGGTACACGTCGGCGACGAACTCGGCGCCCTGCCACCCGCCGACGGCGGCGACCGGACGACCGAGCGGCGCGCTCTGCCGCCACGTGCCGTGCCCGACCTCGACGTCGTACGTGCCGAGGCGCATGCTCCACCCGCCGGGCACGGGGGTGACGACGACGGTCGTCCCGTCGGGCAGGACGGCGTCGGCCGGCACCGCACTGTCCCCCCGCACGGCACCGTCGGCCGCGGGGACCGTCGCCGTGACGGCGTGCGCGGGACCCGGTGACCCGGCGACCGTCGGCAGCGCGAGCCGTCGCAGCCGGGCGGCGAGGGCCTCGTCGTCGCCGTTGGCGCCCGCGAGCCCGGGCAGGAGGCAGTCCCACACCGCGTCCAGCACCGCCTGCCCCTCACCCTGCGCGGTCACGGCGACGACCAGGTCGTGCCACGGGACCACGACGCACATCTGCCCGTAGGCGCCCGACCCGTGCGACCCGTGCCGTGAGACCCACGTCTGGTAGCCGTACCCGCACGTGTAGTCGGTGTCGTGGGAGTCGTCGACCTTGTACCGGACGCTCTCGACCTGCTTGCCGGTGGCGGCCCCGACCCAGGCCGCCGGGACGAGCTGCCGGTCGCCCCAGCGCCCGCCGCAGCGCAGCAGCTCACCGAACGCGGCGACGGCCTCGGTCGTCAGGTGCAGGCCGTGGAACCCGTACGCGACGCCGCTGCCGACACGGTCCCACTCGGCGTCGTCGATGCCCATGGGCATGAAGAGCCGCTCGTCGAGCAGCTCGGGCAGGCCGCGGCTCGTGACCCGCTCGACCATGCGCGCGAGCACGAAGGTCGTCGCGTTGTCGTACGCGTGCTGCGTGCCCTCGGGCACGACGGGCACCACGCGCAGGAAACCGCGGACCAGGTCGCGCTGCTCGAGCCGCCACGCCTCGTCGAGGGTGTCCGTGCCGTGGCCGGTGGTCATGGTCAGCAGGTGCCGCACGGTGAGCCGTCGCGCCTGCTCCGGGGCGTCGTCCGGGACGTGATCGGGCAGCACGTCGACCACCCGGTCGTCCAGCGACAGCAGGCCGTCGCCGACCGCGAGCCCCACCGCCACGGCGGTGAACGACTTGGTCAGCGAGTACAGCAGCTGCGGGCGCCGGGGCGTGTACGGCGCCCACCAGCCCTCCGCGACAACGTGCCCACGGTGCACGACGACGAGCGAGTGCGCCTCGACGGACGGCGACTCGAGCCGGTCGACGAACGCGGACAGTGCCCGGGACGACGCCCCCGTCGCTGCCGGTGCGGAGCGGGGCAGGAGCGGACGCGGCGGGCGCATCCGGGCACGGTACCGACACCGACGTCGCCGGCGGGCACTCTTTCCCTCTCCCGCGTGCGCCGCTCCCGGCACCGGGGTGGGATGGGTCCATGCAGACACGACACATCGCCGACGTCCCGGTCAGCGCGATCGGCCTCGGCGGCATGCCCATGTCCATCGAGGGCCGCCCGGACCGGGCACGCTCGATCGCCACGATCCACGCCGCGCTCGACGCGGGCGTCACGCTGATCGACACCGCGGACGCCTACCACCTGCACGCCGACGAGGTCGGCCACAACGAGGAGCTCATCGCCGAGGCGCTGCGCACCTGGCAGGGCGACGCCTCGTCGGTGCTCGTCGCCACCAAGGGCGGTCACCTGCGCCCCGGCGACGGGTCCTGGACGGTGAACGGCCGGCCCGAGTACCTGAAGAAGGCGGCGCAGGAGTCGGCCCGCCGGCTCGGGGTCGAGGCGATCGGCCTCTACCAGTTCCACCGCCCCGACCCCGACGTGCCGTACGAGGAGTCGGTCGGCGCGCTCGTCGAGCTGCTCGACGCCGGCACGATCCGCCTCGCGGGCGTCTCCAACGCGAACCCCGAGCAGATCCGGCTCGCGCAGGACGTGCTCGGTGGGCGGCTCGCGTCGGTGCAGAACCAGTACTCCCCCGCGTTCCGGTCCTCGCAGGCGGAGCTCGACCTGTGCGCGGAGCTCGGCATCGCGTTCCTGCCGTGGAGCCCGCTGGGCGGCATCGGCAAGGCGGGCGGGCTGGGCGACGCCTTCGAGCCGTTCGCCCACGTCGCGCAGGCGTACGGCGTCAGCCCGCAGCAGGTGGCCCTGGCGTGGGAGCTCGCGCAGGCCGACGTCGTCGTCCCGATCCCCGGCGCGTCCCGCCCCGCGTCGATCCAGGACTCCGTCCTGGCGGCCGATCTCGAGCTGAGCCGCGAGGACCTCGAGCGTCTCTCCGCGACCGCCTGACGACCCTCCGGCCCCGGTGCCGACCGTCGCGGGCCACGGCTCGTCGGCCGCCGGCGCCGGGGCACGGCGACCCGCGGGCCGTCAGCTGCCGCCGACCCCGGCCGCGCGGCGTGCGTCGGCCGCCGCGACCGCCGCGCGCAGCGCCTCACGGTCCGCCGGGTCCCACGGACCCGAGGTCGCCAGCGGGATCTCGGTCATGAACCGGCGCTCGTCCTGCGGGATCAGCGCGACGACGCGGTCCGGGTCCGACGCGGCGGTCGAGTACAGGTCCGGGCCGTCCGCGTAGAGGAGGTCGAGGACGACGAGCCGCCCGTCCGCGGTGCGCATGACGTTGGCGGGGTTGCGGTCCAGCGGCCCGCACCACGGCAGCTCGCGGCGAGCCTGCGCGTGGACGTCGTCCACGACGGCGGCGAGCTCCGCCAGGTCCGGGCGCGGCTCCGCGAGCGCCTCCTGGAACGCCGTCGCCTCGTCGGCGGGGACCGGCGCGAGCCACTCGAGCACCTGCAGGTCGCCGCCGCCCGTCAACCGTCGGTGCACCACCAGTGCGGGGACCTGGCGCGTGTGCGCCGCCCGTGCGTAGATGGCTGCCGAGTACGGTCCGGTGGGGTCGAACGGGCTGATCCGCGCGGCCAGCGTCCCGTCGGGCGACCGTAGCGCCACGGCCCAGTCGCCCGCGCCGCACGGCGTCCACCCGTCGTCCACGAGCACGCGCTCGACGCGCCGGTGGTCCGCCGGGCCCGTCAGCAGACCACGCCCGGCCAGGTATCGGAGCGCGTCCTGAGGGTCCATGCCCCGAGCGTAGGTGCGGTCGGTAGGCGTCGCGGCCGATCGTCCCCCGGTGGAGCACGCGACGCCTGGGCCGGCACGGGACCGTGGGCCCAGCCACGTCTGGCGCTGCGCTCGGGGCCGTCCCTACTGTGGGGGCCGCGCCGGTTTCGTCCCGCTCCTCCCGGTGCACTCCCGGTGTCGGTGGGGGCCCGCGCCCGGTGAGACGGACGCCCCCGCCGAAGGGGTACACCGATGCGCTCCAGACTCACGACCGCCCTCGCCACCGCCGTCGCCCTCACTCTCGTGGCCGCCGTCCCGGCGTCCGCGCACGGACCCGGGCCGGGCGGCCACAGCCATCACCACGACCGCCCGACGACGTACCTGCTCGACCCCGTCGGCCCCGCGGCGGACGACGTCTACCCCGAGGGCATCGCCACGCGCGGTGACGACTTCTACGTCAGCAGCACGACCGACGGGACGATCTACCGCGGTGACCTCGACGAGCCGACGGCCACCCCGTTCCTGCCGGGCGGGGAGGACGGGCGCGCGATGGCGGTCGGCCTCAAGGTCGACGGCCGGACGCTGCTCGTCGCCGGCGGCGCCACCGGGCGCGTGTGGGCCTACGACCTGCGGACGCGCGAGCTGACCGGCTCGTGGCAGGTGGTGCAGGACGGGACGCCGACGTTCGTCAACGACCTCGCCGTCGGCCCGCGGGGCGACGTCTACGTGACGGACTCCATGCGCCCGGTGCTCTACCGGATCGACGGCCGCGAGCGCCGGACGACGGGAACGGAACTGCTCGAGCCGGTCGTGTCGTTCGTGGGCACGGACTTCACGTACGACCAGGACGTCAACGCCAACGGCCTGGTGGTCTCGCGCGACGGGCGCACGGCCGTCGTCGCGAAGACGCGGACCGGGCAGCTGTTCCGCGTCGGGCTGACCGACGGCAGCGTCGAGGTGATCGACCTCGGGGGCGGGTCCGTCCAGGGCGACGGCCTGCTGCTCGACGGCAACCGGCTGCTCGCAGCGGAGTGGACGGCCGACCCGCAGTCCGTCGTGGTCGTGCACCTCGACCGCGACTGGAGGTCCGGGACCGTCGTGTCCCGCACGACCGACCCGTCGTTCGACGACCCGACGACGATCGCCCGGGCGGGCCGCGACCTGCTGGTGGTCAACAGCCAGTTCGCGACGCGGGAGGCCGGCGGCACGCCGGAGCCCTTCACGGTCTCCCGGATCCCCGTCCCCTGACGCACCCCACCCGGTCGTGAGAGAGCGATCCAGTTCCCGGGGGACTGGATCG
>NZ_JACSQV010000012.1:0-12011 GCF_014836445.1 Cellulomonas avistercoris | reverse complement strand
CCCCCCCCCCCCCCCCCCCCCCCCCCCCCCCCCCCCCCCCCCCCCCCCCCCCCGGAGGGGTGGGGGTCAGGCTGTGCGCAGGGCCAGGAGGAACTGGCCGCCGCCCGGCTCGACCTGGGTCGTCACGCTCAGGTCGGGGGCGAAGCGCGAGAGCCGGTCGACCAGCCAGTCGGCGGCCTGGTCGGCGTCCGCACGGCTCGGGCAGCGCGCCACGACCTCGCGGCCGCCCTTGCGGCGCAGACGCTCGACCGTCTCCGCGATGGGTGCGGGGTCGACCACGAAGAGGTCCGGCGACCACGCCACGACCGGCTTCACGGCGCCCTTGCGGGTGTTGCAGGCCCGGTGCGCGAGCCGCTCGGTGCCGCCGCCGCCCTTCTTGCCCTTGGCGACGACACCCGCGTCGACGCTGGGGCCGAGGTCGGAGTTCACCGACGCGTCCGGGTCGACCGGCTCGTCGCACAGCCAGCAGCGCCAGCCGTCCCGCTCACCGACGTCGTCGAGATTGCTCATGTGCGCACGGTAGCCGCCCGGGCCGGGCGGGCGGCGCCCCGACGACCTCGTGCGCGACGGGATCAGGCCACGGGTGCGATGACGAGCTCGGCGATCAGGTCGCCGTCGAGCGTGAAGCGGTGGTCCAGGTCGGCGACACCCCCCGGGAAGTCCCCCTCGAGCCGTTGCTGCGCGACCCAGCGGGCGTCGTCGACGCGCTCGGCGCCGCGGAGCTCGGTGGTGTAGGTGAACTCGCTCCCGGCGTTCGCGAGGAAGTCCCGGACCTCGTCGGTCCCGCGGTAGGTGACGCCGTCGTCGACGACGACCGGGGTCGCGGTGAAGTGGCGCAGGGCCGTGCCGGTGTCGCGAGCGCCGTGCGCGGTGAGGTAGGCGCGGATCGGGGCGGGCAGGTCGGTGATGTCGACGGGTGTGCTCATGCCCCGAGCCTGCGGCGTCCCGCCCCGGGAGGGTCAAGCGCTGGACCCTCCCCCCGGGGGAGGGTCCACGATGGCCTCGTGCTGGCCATCGGGGAGTTCTCGCGTCTGACCCACCTGAGCGTGCGCACGCTGCGCCGCTACCACGAGGCGGGCCTGCTGGAGCCGGCAGCCGTGGACGACGCGACGGGCTACCGGTCCTACAGCCCCGACCAGATCCCGGTCGCGCAGGTCGTGCACCGCCTGCGCGAGCTCGACGTCCCGCTGCCCGACGTGCGGCGCATCCTGCTCTCGGACGACCCGGCCCTGCGCGCGGGGCTCGTCACCGACCACCTGCGGCGCCTCGAGTCGGAGCTCGACCGCACGCGCGCCGCCGTCGCGTCCCTGCGCCGCCTGCTGGAGCCGGAGCCCGCACCGGTGGACGTCGAGCTGCGCGCCGTCCCGGCGACCACGGTCGCCGCCGTCGAGGACGAGGTGACGTCCGTCGACGTGCTGGGGTGGTACGCCGGGGCGATGGCCGAGCTCGACACCGTCGTCACCGCGCCGACCGGCGCCCCGGGCGGGCTGTTCGACGACGGGCTGTTCGAGGACGCGAGCGGGCACGCCCTGGTGTACCGGCCCACGGACCGGCCGACGACCGTCGGTCGCGTGCACCCGGTGACGCTGCCCGCCGTCGAGCTCGCCGTGACCACACACGTCGGCGCGCACGACGACATCGACGTCACCTACGGCCGGCTCGGCGCGTGGGTGGTGGCGAACACGCTGGCGGTGGCCGGACCCGTGCGCGAGGTGTACCTCGTCGGACCGCGTGACACCCCCGAACCGTCCGCCTGGCGCACGGAGATCGGGTGGCCGGTGTTCCGGGTCGCGTCCCCCTGACCGTCGGGTCCTCAGCGCAGCCGGCGGCGCAGGCGCTTGCTGCGCGCCTCGGCCCAGACGGTCGGCACCCGGCCCTCGGCCTCCCGGGCGCGCACCTCCTCCAGGGCGTGCAGACGACCGTAGGCGAAGGCGGCGGCCGGGTCGGTCGTTGCCTGGGCCAGCTCGCGCAGGTGGGCCCGCAGGACGACCGTGTCCTGGTACTCCCCGAGGGCCTCCTGCAGTCTCTCCATCGCCGCGGCGAAGGCGCGGGCGTCGGCGCCGAGCACGTCACCGGCGAGCTCGGCCGCGTACCGCGTGCGCTTGGCGGCCTTGCGTGCATCGTGCAGCAGCCGCGCGCGCCGCTGCGGCTCGCCGGCGGCCCTCGCCCGCTTCATGAGCCGACGCAGGTCGGCGTACTCGCGCGCGATCCCGCGGCGCAGCCGCTTGCCCGCGCGCCGATCACCGCGCTCCGTCGTGGGTGGGGCGGCCACGAGCTGCTCGAGGGCGTCGAGCAGGCGGTCGTACCGCGCGCCGTCGAGGGCGGTGAGCAGCGCCGTCCGGGCCGCGGCGTGCGCGGCGCGCAGGTCCGCGTCGGTCGACGCGGTCGCGCCCGCGGCGTCCGCCGCTTCCGCCGCGAGGACCTCGCTGACCCGCGCACGCAGGACGTCGGCGTCGCGGACCTCGCCCAGGACCCCCGCGAGCCACCTGAGCTCGGCCCGCAGCGGCGTGACGACGTCCGGGTCGAACGCCGCACGGAAGGTCGCCAGCGCGCTGCGCGACCTCCGGGTCGCCACGCGCATCTTGTGCACGCTGCCGGGCGCCCCCAGCCGGACCAGGAGGTCCTGGGCCCGGATCTGCTCGAGCTGGTCGGCCAGGTACGCGACGACCACGCTGCTGGTCGAGGCCCTCCTGGCGGTCGGACGCCGGCGCGACGCGCGCCCGTCGTGCGGGGGCGTGTCGACGTCCAGGACACGGGCGAGCTCGGAGGTGTCCGGCGCCTCGGCCAGACCGCGCTCGCGCAGCGCCCCGGCGACCGCCGCCAGCCGCTGGTCGTCCCCGTCCGGCGCGACGACCGCGACCTCGCGCCACGTGACCTGCGCGCCCGCCGCCTCGCCGGACCCCTCGACCGGCAGGATCGGGCGTGCGCTCACGCGGTCGTCCGCCAGCTCGAGGACCGCACGGTCCGTCGCGTCGAACACCCGGTGCACGGTGCGACCGGTCGTGACCCGGGCGACCGGGACCAGCGGGCGGCCACCCGTACGTGCCCGTACGAGCCGCTGCAGCTCGTCGGGCACGGCGCTGCCGGCACGCCCCGGCGGCCGACGGACCTGCGCGCCGCCGGGGGCGCCGCCCGGGACGGTCAGGAACCAGCCGCCGCCCCCGCCCCCGACGCGCCGGCGCAGGGTGATCCCGTGCCGCGCGAGGTCCAGGTCCGCCGTGTCGACGTACGTGGTGCGCAGCACCTGGCGCTGCGGCTCGCCGCCGAGCAACGGCACGGGGTCGTCCGGCGATCCTGCGAGCGTGGCCGGGCTCGGCAGCTCGTCGCCGTCGTCTGCGGAGAACGTCACCTCGGGCATGTCCCCGTCCTACCGGAGAACGCGCGCTCCGTCGCGGGGAGGGGACGGCCACCGGTCGGGAGCCCCCCGACAACCCTTGACAGTTATTGTTGTCAAGGAGCACCGTGGACCCATGAGGGACATCGAGGTCATCGAGGACCCGCACGCCGCCGCCACAGCGCTGGACCCCGTGCGGTCGCGGCTGCTGGGCGAGCTCGCGGTCCCGGCGTCCGCCGCGGGCCTCGCCGCCCGCGTCGGCATCACGCGCCAGAAGGTCAACTACCACCTGCGGGCGCTCGAGTCGCACGGCCTCGTCGAGCTCGCCGAGGAGCGCCGGCACGGCGGCCTCACCGAGCGCGTCCTGCGCGCGTCCGCCGCCTCCTACGTCGTGTCGCCCGCGGCCGTCAGCGCGTCCGCGGCCGAGCCCGACGCCGAGGCCGACCGGGAGTCCGCCCGCTACCTCGTCGCGCTGGCCGGACGGCTGGTCCGCGAGGTCGGCGCGCTCGCGCGGCGTGCCGGGACGTCGGGGCGGCGCCTGTCGACCCTGACCATCGACACGCAGATCGGGTTCCGGTCGGCCGCGGACCGCGCGGCCTTCGCCGACGACCTCACCGCGGCGGTGCTCGACCTGGCCGCGCGCTACCACCACGACGACGGGCGTCCGCACCGGCTCGTCGTCGCCGCCCACCCCGTACCCGAGGAGAGCCGATGAGCACCGCACCGCACGTCCCGTACCGCCTGCAGTTCAGCGTCGAGGTGCCCGGCACGCCCGAGCAGGTGTGGCACGCCGTGGCCACCGCGCAGGGCATGAGCGCGTGGTTCCTGCCCACCGAGATCGAGGAGCGCGAGGGCGGCCGCCTGCACTTCGCCATGGGCGAGGACATGGGCTCCGACGGCCACGTCACCGACTGGGAGCCGCCGCGCCGCCTCGTGTACGAGGAGGACTGGGCCGCCCTCATGGGCAAGGAGCCCGACGAGCTGAGCCCGATGACCTCGGAGTTCGTCGTCGAGGCACGCTCCGGCGGCACGTGCGTCGTCCACGTCACCACCAGCGGGTTCGGCACCGGCGCCGACTGGGAGCAGGAGTGGTGGCAGGACATGGGCACCGCCTGGAAGCCGTCGTTCGACGTCCTGCGCCTGTACCTCGCGCACTTCCCCGGTCAGCAGGCCACGCAGCTCGAGGTCAGCGCGTCGCACCCGGGTGACGCCGCTGCCATCTGGGCGACGCTGCGCGACGCGCTCGGGGTCGGCGACGAGGGCACGTCGGTCGACCTGCTCGGCGCGACCGGCACGGTCGAGCGCGTCGGCGAGCGCCGTGCGGTCGTCCGGCTGACGGCGCCCGTGCCGGGACTGCTCATGCTGTCCGCGTACGGCGACGGCGAGGGCACCGCGAGCGCGAGCGTCCACGGGCACCTCTTCTCGCCCGACGCGGCGGCGTACGTGCAGCAGCAGGAGCCCGCGTGGCGGGACCGACTCCAGGGGCTGACCGTCCGGACCTGAGGGGTCGCGCGGGGTCGTATCTCCCAGAATCCGGGAGATACGATCAGCGCATGAACGCCGCGGCGGCCCTGTTCCGCACGGACGTGCAGCGCGACGTCCTGCGGGACCTGGTGCTGTCCGCGAACGGCACCCGCACCGCCGCCGACCTCGCGCGGAGCAGCGGCCACCCGGCCTCGTCGGTCGCGCGTGAGGTCGCCCGGCTCGTGGACGCCGGCGTCGTGCGCACGACGCCGCGAGGCCGGCGCCGCATCCTGAGCGTCGACTACACCGACCCGTTCATGGCCGCTGTGCGCGACGCCTTCACGGCGGCGTCGACGGTGGCGGCCGAGGCGGAGCGCGACGTCCGTTGGTGGCTGACCATCCCGGAGGCGGCCGCACAGGTCCGCGACGCGCTGGCAGCCGAGGACGAGGCCTGGGCCGGCAGGGTCCTGTGCGACGCCGTCAACCAGATCCCGCTGGTCGGCGCGCTCGGTCGCCTCGACGAGATGCTCGCCCCGCCGGCCTCCACGGGCGACGCCCGCTGGGACGCCCTGCTCGCCGGGGCCGTGCGGTACCGGCTGCGGCTGCTCGACCACCCCGCACCGACGTGGACGCAGCGCGACCCGCTGCCCGCCTGGTGGTGGCCCAGCGGCCGTGGCGCGCGTGCCGTCATGGCGATGCAGAGCACGCCGCCGGAGCTCTCCCGCCTGGGCATCTGGTTCGACGCCCGCAACTTCACCACCGCATGAGCCCCGACCCGGCGCTCTCGCGCGAGGACGTCCACCGGCTGCTGACCGAGGTCGGCGCCTTCCTCCAGGTCCGCGGCTGGACGGCGACCGTCTACGTCGCGGGCGGCGCCGCGATGACCCTGCTCTTCGACGGCCGCGCGAGCACCCGCGACATCGACGCCGTGTTCCGCTCGGACCGCGGGCAGCTGACCGCTGCCGTCCGTGAGGTCGCCACGCGGCACGACCTGCCCTTCGAGTGGCTGAACGACCGCGTGGCCCCGCTCGTCCCGTCAGCCCCCGACACCCGCGCGACCGAGATCGTCCTGCCGGGCCTGCACGTCCTGGTCTCCTCCGAGCGCCACCTCCTTGCGATGAAGATGCTCGCCGGCCGCGACCGCGACGTCCCGGACCTGCGGCTGCTGTTCGCCCGCCTCGGGATCACGTCCCCGGCGCAGGCGGTCACGATGACCGAGGAGGTGTTCGGCACGACGTACCCGGTGGACCGACCGCCCGTGGACTACCTCGAGGCGCTCGCGGCGGACGTCCTGGACGGGATGTGACCTCAGGACGCGTCAGTACGCGTACCGGCTGACCGCCTCCGGGTGGAGCACGAGCCGCACCTGGTCCTCGGCGAGGATGCCCTCGAGGTCGCGCGCGCGGGTCGGGTCGGCCAGGTCCCAGTAGCGCGCGGCGAGGCGCGACGCCAGGTCGTGCGCGCCGTCGGTCTCGATCGTCACGTGCCCGGCCACCGACACCCAGTGCTCACGCTCGCCCACGGGCGCCGCGACGACGAGCGACGCCCGCGGGTCCTGGCGCAGGCGGCGCACCTTGAGGGTGTCGGGGCCCGTGAAGAGCTGGACGGTGCCGTCGTCCGTCAGCTCGAACCACACGGGACGGGGCTGGGCCGGGACGGGCCCGGCGGCGACGCTGAGGAAGCCGTGCAGCGGACGCCGCAGGAGCTCGACGTCCTCGGGGGTCAGGGTCGGGTCGGCGCTCATGACGGCTCCTCACGCGGTGCGGGTCGTTCCCGGGTCAACCGCAGGGACGCCCCGGGTCATCCCGGCCGTCCCCTCAGCGGACCGTGTCGACGATGCCGTTCTGGTACGCCCACACCACCGCCTGCAGGCGCGACTTCACGCCCAGCTTCGGCATCACGCGCGCCAGGTGCGACTTGACCGTCGAGACCTCGAGGAACAGCTCGCGCGCGATGTCCTCGTTCGACATGCCCTGCGCCAGCAGCAGCAGGATGTCGAGCTCGCGCGGGGTGAGCAGCTCGCTCGCGCGCGCGGCCGTCACGGGCTGCGTCCGGCGGCGCGTCACGACCTCGCGCAGGACGCGCCGGGTCAGCGCGTTGGCGAGCATGCCGTGCCCGGCGGCCACCGAGCGGACCGCCTCGACGAGGGTCTCCGGCTCGGCGTCCTTGAGCAGGAAGCCCGACGCGCCCGCCTCGAGCGCGCCGAACAGGTACTCGTCCACGTCGAACGTCGTCAGCACGAGCACCGGGATCGGGTCCTCGACGTCCGGGCCGCACAGCAGCCGCGTGGCGGTGATGCCGTCGGTGCCGGGCATGCGGATGTCCATGCACACGACGTCCGGGCGCAGCTCGCGCGCCAGCTCCACGGCGGCGCCGCCGTCCGCGGCCTGACCGACGACCTCGATGCCCGGCTCGGTCGCGAGCATCGTGGCCAGGCCCATGCGGACGAGCGGCTGGTCGTCCGCGACGATCACGCGGACGGTGGCGGTCTCGCTCATCGGTCCTGCCCTTCGCTCGTCGTCACGTCGCCCGTCGTCACGTCGCCCGGTCCCGGGTCGACCGCCGTCGGCACCGTCAGCCGCACCTGCCACCCGCCCTCGAGCGTCGGGCCGAACCGCAGGGTCGCACCGGTCAGCTCGGCACGCTCCTGCATCCCGACCAGACCGTAGCCGGGGTCGTGGCGCGCGGGCCCCTGCCCCTCGCGGCGCGGACCGTTGCGGACGACCACCTCGACGCGCCCCTCGTCCCCCGCGTCGAGCCGGACCTCGCACGGGGCACCGGGCGCGTGGCGCGCGGCGTTCGCGAGCGCCTCCTGCACGACGCGGTACGCCGCGAGCTGGGCCAGCGGGCCGACCGCACCGGTCGCCGCGAGCCCGCCCACGGGACCGGTCGTCGTGAGCGTGACCGGCAGCCCCGCCGCCTGCGCCCCGGCGACGAGGTCGCCGATCCCCGCCAGGGTCTCCATCCGCACGGGACCGCCGGGCTCCACGGGAGCGTCCACGTCGCGCAGCAGCACGACGAGGTGGCGCAGGTCCCGCAGCATCGCGGTGCTCTGCTCGCGCACCTGCGCGACGGCGACCTTGGCGCCCTCGGGGTCGACGTCGATCTGCCGGCCGATGGCACCGGTCATCACCGCGATCCCCGACAGGTGGTGCGCCGCGATGTCGTGCAGCTCGCGGGCCATCGCGGTGCGCTCCCGCTCGACGGCCACCTGCACCAGGGCGTCGCGCTCGCGGCCCTGGGCCGCGGCGGTACGGGCGAGCGCGTCGAGCGCGTCGCGCCGGGACCCGACGACGCTGGCCGCGACGAATGGCAGACCCACGGCCGCGGCACCCTGCAGAAGGCCGCCGACGACGACGCGCAAGCCGCTGCCGCCGTTGACCAGCCCCGCCCCGGCGAAACCGATGACGACCAGCGCTCCGGCACCCAGCAATGTCGGCCCGAGCATCCGCGGGGGCCGCGCCAGCACCACCCGGTAGACCGCGACCATCACCGCGACCAGCGCGACACCGAGCGCGTCCCCGAGCGTGACGAGCGCCGGCACGGCCGCGGCGACGGCCAGCAGCGCCGCCCGCGGGTGCCCGCCCCAGCGCGCCAGGGCGAGGGCCTGCAGCCCCAGCACCCCGGCCGACCACCACCACGCCGGGTCGTCGAACCCCGGCACACCGGCCGCCGTCGCGGGGTCACCGCTGCTCACGACGACCGACCCCGCGAGCAGCGCGATCGACACCGCCCAGCACACCGCCGGCACGACGTCCGTCGGCCGGCGGTGCTGCTGAGCGGAGAGCTCGGTCATCGTCGTCACGATAGAGGTGCCGCCGCGAGCGGACGGGTGCTCTCCACGTGGTGGGCGGAGTGCTCGTCGGCCGCCGGGTCGTAGCCCAGCTTCCCCCGGGTGGCCACCAGGGTGACGACCGCACCCACGCCCGCAGCCAGCAGCAGCGCCCGCTGGACGTTGTCGTAGTCGTCCCCGATGAGCGGGAACATGTCCGAGATGATCAGGCTGGCGTAGGTGTTGATGCTCACGTGCAGCAGCATCGCCATCGGCAGGCTCTGACCCGTCCGGTTGAACACCCAGGTCATGACGACGTTGAACAGGATGCAGAAGGCGACGAACGCCACCGGCCGGAGCACGTGGAGGCTCTCGACCTGGCCCCACTCGGTCAGGAACAGCGGAAGGTGCCAGACGCCCCACACGACGCCGATGCCGACGGACGCGGCGATCGCTCCGAAGCGGCGCTGCGCACGGGGGAGCGCGAAGTCGCGCCAGCCCGGCTCCTCGGCGAGGCCGGTCGTGAAGATCTGGAAGACGAGGAACGGCAGGTACTGGAGGAGCAGCTCCGTCGGCACGGCCTGGACCTGGCCGCCCCCGGCGACGAACGACGCCAGCAGCAGCGCGGCGGGGGTGCCGAGGAGGATGCCGACGTACCAGCGCCAGTTGACCTTCCACTTGGTGAGCCGCTTCAACCAGGCGCGCACACCGGGACGACCCTCGGTGACGGCGGTCACGAAGAACGCGGCACCGATGGGGCCGACGAACGCGCCCGGCAGCATCCCGAAGAGGACCCACCCGTCGTCACCGCCGGGCACCTGGATGTCCCAGATGCCGAGCCCGTAGGGCCCGAGGACCATCGGGAGCCACACGAGCCAGCTGGCGCCGACGGCCAGCACGACGAACGACAGGAGCGGGAAGCGCCGGACGACGTCCAGCACCCCTCCGCGCCGGGGTGATGCGGGTACCTGTTCCGTGACGGTGCTCATCGCAGTGCCTCTCGTCGAAGTCGTTGGTGACGTGACATGACGTTAGGAATCGGGCACCCCCGGCCGCGCCGGGCGGAGGGTGGAACACCGGTGGTTGCATCGAAGGATGCAGGCCATGCTCCAGACGTGGAGCTGCGGTTCGGTGGCGAGGTGGTGTGGTGGCGTGGGCCGTCGCCGTACCACTTCGTCGCGCTGCCGGACCCGCAGGCCGCACGGCTGCGCGTCGTCGCGTCGTGCGTGACCTACGGCTGGGGCTGCATCCCCGCGACCGTGACGCTGGGGGCGACGACGTTCCGGACGTCGATCTTCCCCAGGGACGGCGGCTTCATGGTCCCCGTCAAGGTCGCCGCACGCCGCGCCGAGGGGGTCGAGCTGGGCGACGACGTCACACTCGTGGTCCTCGTCGACGACCCGGACTCCCCCGACGTCGCCGAGGCCGTGACGCCGCCACCCCGGCGCGCCCCCGGGCACGACCCCGCGGACGACGACGACTACTTCGACCCGGCGACGGCGGGGACGGACGCCGACGGCAGTCCCGTCGTCTGAGGACCAGCGCCGGACCGTCGCGCGTCATGGCAGGTTGGGGTCGTGGACACCGCAGCCGCGCCCAGCCCGCCGCCCGTGCCCGGCGTCGTGCCCGCCCGTGAGCGCCGGGTCAGCGTCGTGACGCACCCCGAGGCCACGCACCACGTCGACGGCCTGGTCGGCGGGCAGTTCGACTCCGAGCTGACCGCACGCGGGGAGCGGCAGGCGGTGGCGATCGCGGCAGCGCTGCGTGAGCGGATCGACCCGTCGGCGAGGGTCGCGGTCGTGGCGTCCGACCTGCGCCGCACGGCTCGCACGGCGGAGGTCGTCGGTGCCGCTCTCGGCGTCGGTACGGCGCTCGACCCCCGTCTGCGGGAGATCTCCTACGGCGAGGCGGGCGGCCGCCCGCAGGCCTGGCTCGACGCGCGGTTCGTCCCACCGCCGGCCGTCGGTGACCGGCTCCGCCACCACCCGGGCGTGCCGGGCGCGGAGACGCGGCTCGACGTGGCGCTGCGGGTCTACCCGGCGATGACGGAGCTGCTCGCGCTGGACGTCGACGAGCTGGTCGTCGTGACGCACGGCTTCACGGCAGGCCTCGTGGTGGCCGCGTGGATCGGGATGCCGGTCGAGGCGGCCGGGCACGTCGCCTTCCCCGTGCCGTCCGGGAGCATCACGACGCTGCGCGAGGACGGCCGGTTCCACAACCGGGGCGTCGTCACCGTCGGGGACGTCGCGCACCTCGACGGCTGACACCGATCGATCGTCGTGCGGGCGGCGCAGCAGCGGCGACCTCCGGTCTGCCACCATCACCGCATGGTCCTCGAGCACGCGCTGCTGTCGGTCGTCCCCGGTCGTGAGACGGAGTTCGAGGAGGCCTTCTCGCGTGCACGGGCCGTCATCGCGAGCATGCCCGGCTTCGAGGGGCTGACGCTGTCGCGGTGCGTCGAGCGCCCCGGCACGTACCTGCTGCTCGTGACGTGGCGGTCGCTGGAGGACCACACCGTCGGGTTCCGGGGCTCGGACGGCTACCAGGAGTGGCGGGGCCTGCTGCACCACTTCTACGACCCGTTCCCGGTGGTCGAGCACTACGAGCAGGTGCTCACGGCCTGAGCGTCGGGCACGGGCGAGCCGGTCGACGGGCTGGCCGGGAGGCTGGTCGGGCGGCCGACGACGCCCTAGGGTCGCGTGCGTGGCACCGACCGGCGACGCACGCACCCTCGCCGAGGGGTTCGTGGCCGACCACTTCCCCGACGCCGTCGGCGTGGTGCTCGCGGGCAGCGGCGCCACGGGGACCGACACCCCGACGAGCGACCTGGACCTCGTGCTGCTGCTCCCGGCCTCGGCGTTCGCCGACGGGAGGACGAGCCTGGCGGCGACGTACGCGCACCACGGGCGGCTCGTCGAGGTGTTCGCCTACACGCCACAGTCCTACCGGGTGTGGGCCGAGCAGGAGGCCGCAGCGCACCGGCCCGTCGTCCTGGCCATGCTCGCCGAGGGCGTCGTGCTGCGCGACGGGCCAGTCGTGGCTGGGCTGCGGGAGTGGGCCCGCGACGTGCTGGCCTCCGGACCCGTGGTCGGGACCGCCGCGCTCGACCTGCGCCGGTACCGGGTCAGCGGCCTGCTCGACGACCTGGCCGATGCCGCGGACCCGGGTGAGCGCGCGGTGCTCCTCGCCGGCGCCTACACCGCGCTGGCCGAGCTGCTCCTGCTCGCCCACGGCCGGTGGCTCGGGCACGGCAAGTGGCTGCTGCGCCACCTGCGGGCGTGGGACGTCCGCGCCGCCGACGCCCTGACGGACGCGTTCGTGGCCGCCGACGTCGCGGCCTTCGTCCGCGTCGCCGACGACCGGCTCGCGCCGCTGGGCGGACGGCTCCAGGCAGGCATGGTCCGCTGAGGTGGACGCGGGGGGGCCCCCCCCCCCCCCCCC
>NZ_JACSQV010000011.1:116248-169328 GCF_014836445.1 Cellulomonas avistercoris | reverse complement strand
GACACCGACACCGACACCGACACCGACACCGACACCGACACCGACACCGACACCGGCACCGACGCACCCGGTGCCACCGACGCACCCGCGCCCGTCGTCGTGCTGCGGGACGGCGACGGCCGCGCGCGGCTGACCATCGTGACGCAGGACGCCCTGACGGTCACCGAGCTGCCCGGGGCGGCGCCCACGGCGCTCGTCGCCAACCTGCCGTACAACGTCTCCGTGCCCGTGCTCCTGACGTTCCTCGAGCGGTTCGACTCCCTCGAGCGCGGGCTCGTCATGGTGCAGGCCGAGGTCGCCGACCGTCTCGTGGCGCCCCCGGGCAGCCGCACGTACGGCGTGCCGTCGGCCAAGGTCGCCTGGTACGCGGCCGCCCGACGCACCGCGACCGTCGGGCGCGCGGTGTTCTGGCCCGCACCGCACGTCGACTCCGCGCTCGTGCGGCTCGACCGCCGCGAGCCGCCCGCCGCGACCGTGTCGCGGCAGGAGGTGTTCGCGGTCGTCGACGCCGCGTTCGCGCAGCGCCGCAAGATGCTGCGCTCGGCCCTGGCCGGTGTCGCGGGCTCGTCCGCGGCGGCCGAGGTCGCCGTGCGGGCCGCGGGTCTGGACCCGCAGGTGCGCGGCGAGCAGGTCGACGTCGTGGGGTTCGCGCGGATCGCCGAGGCGTTGCACGCCGCACGGCCCGTGCCGTCCGGACCTGGCACAGTGGCACCGTGACGCTGACCCCCCTGGACGACCTCCCCGAGCGCGCCGTGCGCGTGCGCGCCCCCGGCAAGGTCAACCTCTCGCTGCGCGTCGGCCCGCGGGCCTCCGACGGCTACCACCCCGTGTCGACCGTCTTCCAGGCCGTGTCGGTCTACGAGGAGGTCGTCGCGACGCCCGCCGAGGAGTTCGGCGTCAGCGTGAGCGGCATGCAGTCCGAGGCGGTGCCGACGGACGAGAGCAACCTGGCCCTGCGCGCCGCGCGGGCGGTGGCCCGGCGGGCCGGTGTGGACGAGCCCGTGCACCTGCACCTCGTCAAGGGCGTGCCCGTGGCCGGGGGGATGGCCGGCGGGTCGGCCGACGCCGCGGCGGCGCTCGTCGCGTGCGACGCGCTGTGGCGCACCGGGCTCACGCGGGACGAGCTGCTGGAGCTCGCGGCCGAGCTGGGGTCCGACGTCCCGTTCTCGCTGGTCGGGCACACCGCCGTGGGGCAGGGGCGCGGTCACCTGCTGACGCCGGCGCTGAGCCGCGGCGAGTTCCACTGGGCGTTCGCCGTGCAGGACCGCGGGCTGTCCACCGCCGCCGTCTACGGCGCGTACGACGAGCTGCGCCACCCGGACGTGGCACCGCTGGACGACGAGCAGGACGTCCCGCTCATGCAGGCGCTGCTCGCGGGCGACCCGGCTGCGCTCGGTGCCGCGCTGCACAACGACCTGGAGACCGCCGCCCTCGAGCTCGACCCCGGCCTGGCGGAGCCGCTCGCCGTCGCGACCGACGCCGGCGCGCTCGGCGTCGTGGTCTCGGGCTCCGGCCCGACGGTCGCGGCGCTGGCGCGCAGCAGGAAGCACGCGCTCGCGGTCGCGGCGGCCTTCACGGCGTCCGGCGTGGCCGACCGCGTGCTGACGGCGACCGGACCCGTCGCCGGCGCGCGGGTCGTCGCCGCGGAGTGAGCGTGGACGTGTCGACGACGGACGTGGGTTCCCGCGCGGTGGACGTCCCGCGCGCGACGGGTGCCGGGCACGTCGTGCCGGTCGCGCCGGCGGACCCCGACGCCCCGGGCTGGGTGCGCCCCGCCCCGGACCGCGACGCCCTGCGCTGGGACGCGCTCCTGGCCGGTGCGCTCTACCTCGGTGCGCTGCTGTCGATGGTCCTCATGCGGGTCGCGGGCATGTACGACGAGCCGGCACCCGGATGGCTCGCCGCGCTCCTGCTCGCGGTGGTCACCCTCCCGCTCGCGGTGCGCCGCCGGTGGCCGAGCGTCGTGCTGTGCGTCGTGGCCGCCGCGTTCATCGGCGCGCAGGTCCTGTACGTCCCCGAGACGCTGGTCTCCAACATCGCGCTGTTCTGCGCGATGTACACGGTCGGCGCCTGGGAGACGGACCGCCGCCGCGCCACCGGGGTCCGCGCGGTCGTGGTCGTCGCGATGATCGTATGGCTCTTCGTGGCCCTGTTCTGGGTGGCGACCGACCCGGAGACGGCCGAGCACCTGCCGGACCAGGCGGGCGTGTTCTCGCCGTTCGTGTCGTTCACACTCCTGCAGCTGCTGACCAACGTCCTGTACTTCGCCGGCTCGTGGTTCTTCGGCGAGCACGCGTGGCGCTCGTCGCGCGAGCGGGCGCGCACGGCGTGGCGCACGCACCTGCTGGTCGTCGAGCGCCGGCGCGCGGAGGAGCAGGCCGTCGCGCTCGAGCGGCTGCGCCTCGCGCGCGAGCTGCACGACGCGGTCGCGCACCACGTCTCGCTCATGGGCGTGCAGGCCGCGGCCGCGCGCACCGTGCTCGCGTCGGACCCGGTGCGTGCGGCGGACGCCCTGGGCCACGTCGAGGAGGCCGCGCGGGAGGCCGTGCGCGAGCTGCACGGCATCCTCGGCATGCTGCGCGACGCCCCGGGCGGGTCCGGCGGCAGCGGGACGGCGGCGGTGGCGCCGTCCGACGACGCGCTCGCGTCGCTCGACGTCGGGGGCCTGCCGGAGCTCGTCGAGCGTGCGCGGGCCGGTGGGCTGCGCGTCACGTACCAGGAGGTCGGCGAGCCGCGCCGGCTGCGGCCGCTGGCGTCGCTCAACCTGTACCGGATCGCGCAGGAGGCGCTGACGAACACGCGCAAGCACGCCGGGCAGGGCGCACGCGCCGACGTGCGGCTGCGTTGGCTGCCGGACGACGTCGAGCTCGAGGTCTCCGACGACGGCGGCACGGCGCGCCGTACGGGTGCGGTGCCGTCGTCCGGTCTGGGGATCGTCGGGATGCGCGAGCGGGTGGCGTCCGACGGCGGCACGTTCGAGGCGGCGCGGCGCAGGTCCGGCGGGTTCGTGGTGCGGGTGCGCCTGCCGCTGGGGGCGTCGGACGCCCGTGCGTCCGCCGGGCAGGGACGGGTGCCGGACGGGCACCACCGGACGGAGGAGCAGGGATGACGGCGACCGTGCGGGTCGTGCTCGTGGACGACCAGGCGCTGCTGCGGGCGGGCATCGGCACCATCCTGTCGGCGCACCCCGGCATCGACGTGGTCGGTGAGGCCGGCACCGGGGCGCAGGCCCTCGAGGTCGTGCGGGCGACGCGTCCGGACGTCGTGTGCATGGACGTGCAGATGCCCGACATGGACGGGCTCGAGGCCACGCGCCGCATCGTGGCCGACCCCGAGCTGCTCGCGGCGGTGGTCGTCCTGACGACCTTCAACCGCGAGGACTACCTCGTCGAGGCCCTGCACGCGGGCGCCGTCGGCTACCTGCTGAAGACCTCGCGCCCCGAGCAGCTCACGGAGGCCGTGCTGAGCGCCGCGGCCGGTGAGGGGCTGCTGGCGCCGGAGGTGACGCGGGCCGTCATCGCGCGCGCGGTGGCCGACCGCCGCCCCGCGCGACCCGCACCGCAGCCCGTCGTGCCGCTGACCGAGCGCGAGCAGGAGGTGCTGACGCTGGTCGCCCGTGGTCTCAACAACGACGAGATCGCCGCCGAGCTCGTCGTCAGCCGCGCGACCGTCAAGACCCACGTGTCGAACCTGCTGGCCAAGCTCGCGCTGCGGGACCGCGTCCAGGCGGTCGTGTACGCGCACGAGCACGGCCTGACCGGCTGAGGGCGCGCGTCTCCGTCCCGGGACGGAGACGCAGGATCGGCCGGGCGCCTGAGCCCCCGCCCCGCCCCAGCGCCTAGCGTCGTGAGCAGGACGTCCGGGGCACCCGGACGGTGACGTGGCAGGGGAGGGACGATGCTCGAGCTGCACGGGATCAGCCGGTCGTTCGGCGACAGGCTCGTGCTCGACGACGTGAGCTTCACGGTCGGGCGAGGGCGGCTCACGGGGTTCGTCGGCGGCAACGGTGCCGGGAAGACGACGACGATGCGCATCATCCTCGGCGTGCTGGCCCCGCACGCGGGGACCGTCACGGTCGACGGTGCGCCGGTCGGCGGTGCGCAGCGCGCGCGCTTCGGCTACATGCCGGAAGAGCGCGGGCTGTACCCCAAGATGCAGCTGGTCGAGCACCTGACGTACCTGGCGCGCCTGCACGGCTTCGACAAGCAGGGTGCGACGGCCCGCGCCGAGGCCCTCGTCGAGCGGCTGGGCCTGGCGCCGCGCGCGAAGGACCCGGTGGAGAGCCTGTCGCTGGGCAACCAGCAGCGTGCGCAGGTCGCGGCGGCGCTCGTGCACGACCCCGAGATCCTCGTCCTCGACGAGCCGTTCTCGGGCCTCGACCCGATGGCCGTGGAGGTCGTGCAGGGCGTGCTCGCCGAGCGCGCCGCGCAGGGCGCCCCCGTCCTGTTCTCGTCGCACCAGCTCGACGTCGTGGAGCGGCTGTGCGACGACCTCGTCATCATCGCGGGCGGCAAGGTCGCGGCCTCCGGGACGCGCGAGGAGCTGCGCACCCGCTACGGCCAGGAGCGCCACGAGATCGTCGCCGACGGCGACATGGGCTGGCTGCGCGACGTGCCCGGCGTGCGCGTCGACGAGCTCGCCGGCGGCTCGGCGGTGTTCGAGGCGTCGCAGGACCTCGCGCAGCACGTGCTGACGTCCGCGCTCGCGCGCGGTGCCGTGCACGCCTTCACCCCGCTGCGGCCGTCGCTCGCGGAGATCTTCCGCGACGTCGTCGCCGACGAGCCCGACCTGGAAGAGGTGGCCCGATGAACGCCCGACCCCCGGCACCCACGCCGCCGTCGCTGGGGCGCGCCGCGCTGCTCGTCGCCGAGCGCGAGATCACGTCGCAGGTCCGCACGAAGTCGTTCCTCGTCTCCACCGCGCTGCTCCTGGTGGGTGTCCTCGCGGCGATCGTCGTGAGCTCGCTCCTCGCCGGCCGCGAAAGCGGTGACGTGCCGGTCGCGGTCGTCGAGTCCGTCGCGGGGGAACTGCCCACGACCGACGGCCTGGCGCTGAGCGACGTGCCCGACCGGGCGGCGGCGGAGCAGGCCGTGCGGGCCGGTGACGTGGACGCCGCCGTCGTGCCGGGTGACGGTCCGCTCGGCGTCGAGGTCCTGGCCATGGACGGTGCGCCGGGCGCGCTGCTGGAGGCGCTCACGGAGGCGCCGGAGGTCGTGCTGCTCGACCCGGCCGCCGCCGAGGGGGGAGTCCGCTACGTCGTGACGTTCGCGTTCGGCCTCGTGTTCATGATGTCGGCCATCGGCTTCGGCGCCACGATCGCGCAGAACACGGTGACGGAGAAGCAGACGAGGATCGTCGAGATCCTGCTCTCCGCGGTCCCCGCGCGGGCGCTGCTCGCGGGCAAGATCCTCGGCAACTCGGCGCTGGCCCTGGGGCAGACGGCGGCGATCGCCGCGGTCTCGGTGCTGGCGCTGGTGGTCACGGGGCAGGACGACCTGCTGACGATGATCGGGATGCCGGTCGTGTGGTTCGTCGTGTTCTTCGCGCTCGGGTTCGTCCTGCTCGCCTCGGTGTTCGCCGCCAGCGCGTCGCTGGTCTCGCGCATCGAGGACACGGGCGTCGTGCTGCAGCCGGCGATGTGGCTGACGATGCTGCCGTACTTCCTCGTCGTGTTCTTCAACGACAACGCGGCCGTCCTGACGGCCATGTCGTACGTGCCGTTCTCGGCGCCCGTCGGGATGCCCGTGCGGCTGTTCCTCGGTGAGGCGGCGTGGTGGGAGCCGCTGCTGTCGCTGGCGGTGCTCGCGGCCGCGTGCGTCCTGGTGATCGCGGTGGCGGCGCGGATCTACGAGCGGTCCGTGCTGCGCATGGGCGGCCGCGTCAAGGTCGGCGAGGTGCTGCGCGCCGGCACCGCGGGCTGAGCACGGGCGCCCCGCGCGCCGGACGTCACAGTGTCAGGTGGCGGCCCGCGGCGGGGCGCCCGGCCCAGGTGTGGCAGGGTCGGGAGGGTGCGGGCCCCCGCCTGCACATCGAACACCAGGAGATGCACCGATGACCGACGTGATCTCGTCCCGCTCGGACCCGCAGGTCCAGCGGATCGACGACCTCGTGCGCCGCCCCCGGGCGGCCACCCGCACCCTGCTCGTGGAGGACCCGGAGCCGCTCGCGCACGCGCTGACCGCGGGCGTCGAGGTCCTCGGGATCTACGCGGTCGAGGGCGCCGACGTGGGCCCGGAGCTGGGCGCGGCCGCCCGCACCCGTGGCGTGACGGTGCAGGAGATCGCCACCCCGCTGTGGAACGAGCTCTTCCGCGGCGACCGCAAGCCCGACGTCGTGGGCGTCGCCAAGACGCCGCGGCCCGCGCAGCTCGCGGACCTCGCGGAGCGCCCGGGTGACGTCGTCGTGCTCGACGGCGTGCGCATCGTGGGCAACATCGGCGCGGCGGTGCGCACGGCGTACGCGCTGGGCGCGGCGGGCGTCGTGCTCGTCGACAGCGACCTGGCGCACCCGCTGGACCGGCGCGTCGTGCGCGCGAGCCGCGGCTACGTGTTCTCGCTGCCGGTGGTGCTCGCGTCCCGCGAGGAGGCCGTGGCCGGCCTGCGGGAGCTGGACCTGCCGAGCGTCGCCTTCGACGCGGGCGGCGAGCTCGTGACGGCGGACCTGGCGGGCCTCGCGCAGCGGCTGCTGCTCGTGTTCGGCAGCGAGAAGCGCGGCGCGTCGGCCGAGCTGACGGCGGGCGCGCGGACCGTGTCGATCCCGATGCGCTCGTCGGCGGAGTCGCTGAACGTGTCGGTGGCGGTCGGGATCGCGCTCGGGGCGCGCGCGGCGCGCAACCTCGCGTCCTGAGCCGATGAGCCCGGGCCACGGCCCGGGTCGGTACGCGTATGGCACGCGTCGTGGCGGACATCTCCGTCTCCCTGGACGGCTACGTGACGGGACCCGACCCCGGGCCGGACAACGGCCTGGGCGACGGCGGTGACGCGCTGCACCGGTGGGCGTTCTCGGACGACGAGGACGACCGCCGCGTGCTGCGCGAGGCGACGGCGCGCTCGGGCGCCGTCGTCCTGGGCCGTCGGCTCTTCGACGTGGTCGACGGCCCGGGCGGCTGGGACGACCGGACCGGCTACGGCGCCCGCGAGGTCGCCGCGCCCGCGTTCGTCGTGGTGACGAGCGCGCGGCCGGCGTCGGTCCGCCTGCGCGACCTGGACTGGACCTTCGTCACGACGGGCCTGCGAGCCGCGGTCGACGCCGCCCGGGCGCGCGCCGAGGCGGCGTCGGCGCGTGCCGGCGCCGCGCTCGACGTCGTGCTCATGGGCGGTGGCGCGACGGTCGGCTCGGCGCTCGCGGCCGGCCTGGTCGACGTGCTGACGCTGCACCTGGCGCCGGTCGTCCTGGGCGGTGGCACCCCGCTGTTCGCCGCCGGTGCGCCGTGCGCGCTGGTGCAGCGGGGCGTGACGCCGACGTCGACGTCGACCCACCTGACGTACGACGTCCTGGCCGACGACCCCGCAGGACCGCGGCCGGGGTCTTGACGGGCCGGGTCGACGAGCGCAACACTTAGGTAATCACCTAAGTATTTGACTGACCCGGAGGTCGCCATGAGCACCACCACGTCCCGCTCGACCGTCCACTCGACCTTCGTCGTCGAGCGCACCTTCGACGCCCCGGTCGACCGCGTCTGGGAGGCCTTCGCCGACCCGGCCCAGAAGCACGAGTGGTTCGGCACGAGCGACGACTGGACGACCGTCGAGGACACCGACGACTTCCGCGTCGGCGGGACCGCCGTGAGCGAGGGCGAGTTCCACGGCGGGCCTGTCAGCCGGTACGTCGCGACCTACACCGACCTCGTCGAGCAGCAGAGGATCGTCCTGACCTACGACATGTGGCTCGACGGCGCCCACATCTCGACGTCGCTGGCGACCTACGAGCTCGCGTCCGAGGGTGAGGCGCGCACGTCGCTGCGCTACACCGAGCAGGGCACCCACCTCGACGGGCTCGACGACCCGGCCGGTCGCGAGGAGGGCATGCGCGGCATCTTCGACACCCTGGCGGCGTACCTGGCAGGCTGAGCCACCTATGCCCCACCTGCTCGGCGCCGACAGCGTCCACCTCACCCTCGGTACCCGCACCCTCCTCGACGGGGTCAGCCTCGGCGTCGACGACGGCCAACGCATCGGCGTCGTCGGCCCCAACGGGGCCGGCAAGTCCACCCTGCTGCGCGTCCTGTCCGGACGGCAGGCCCCCGACTCCGGTCGCGTCACGCGCGCCGGCGGCACGCGGATCGCCCTGCTCGACCAGCGCGACGAGCTCATGGCCGGCACGGTCCTCGAGGCCGTCCACGGCGACGCCGACCCGCACGAGTGGGCGTCCGACCACCGGATCCGCTCGGTGCACGCCGGCCTGCTCGCCGACGTCGCGCTCGACGTGCCGCTCGCCGAGCTGTCCGGCGGGCAGCGCCGCCGTGTCGCGCTGGCCGCCCTGCTCGTGCGCGACGACGAGGTCCTCGTGCTCGACGAGCCGACCAACCACCTCGACGTCGAGGGCGTCGCGTGGCTCGCGTCGTACCTGGTCGACCGGTACGCGCGCGGCGGCGGCGCGCTCGTGGTCGTCACGCACGACCGGTGGTTCCTCGACGCCGTGTGCACCCGCACGTGGGAGGTCCACGACGGCGTCGTGGACCAGTACGAGGGCGGGTACGCCGCGTACGTGCTGGCCCGCGCGGAGCGCGACCAGCAGGCCGCGACCGTCGAGACCAAGCGCCAGAACCTCATGCGCAAGGAGCTCGCGTGGCTGCGGCGCGGCGCGCCGGCACGGACCTCCAAGCCGAAGTTCCGGATCGACGCGGCGTCGGCGCTCATCGCCGACGAGCCGCCGCCGCGCGACTCGCTCGCGCTCGCCCGGACCGCCACCGCGCGCCTCGGCAAGGACGTCCTCGACCTCGAGGACGTGACGTTCACGCTGCCCGACGGCCGCGTCCTGCTCGACGACGTGACGTGGCGCCTCGGACCCGGTGACCGGTACGGCGTCGTCGGCGTCAACGGCGCCGGCAAGACGACGCTGCTGCGCCTGCTCTCCGGCCGCGCGACGCCCACGTCGGGACGCGTGAAGCGCGGCAAGACCGTGCGCGTCGCCGAGCTGCGCCAGGACGTCGAGGACCTCGACGAGCTCGCCGGGCTCAACGTCGTCGAGGCCGTCGAGCGCGAGAAGCGCACGGTGGTGGTCGGCGGCAAGGAGCTCACCGCGGCGCAGCTGGTCGAGCGGCTCGGGTTCACGCGCGAACGCGCGCGCACCCTCGTGCGCGAGCTGTCCGGTGGTGAGCGCCGCCGCCTGCAGCTGCTGCGCCTGCTCGTCGCCGAGCCCAACGTGCTGCTGCTCGACGAGCCCACCAACGACCTCGACACCGACACGCTCGCGGCCGTCGAGGACCTGCTCGACGGCTGGCCCGGCACGCTCATCGTCGTCTCGCACGACCGGTACCTGCTCGAGCGCGTGTGCGACCGGCAGGTGGCCCTCCTGGGCGACGGCCTGCTGCGGGACCTGCCCGGCGGGGTCGAGGAGTACCTCGAGCTGCGCCGGGCCGCGCTGACGGCGAGCGGTGCCGGCAGCACGTCCGCGGTGGGGACGGCCGCCGCCGCGTCGGCCGCGGCGGGTGCCCCCGCTGCGGGGACGCCGGCGACCGCGTCGGGGCCGTCCCCGGCCGAGGTGCGCACCGCCCGCAAGGAGGTGCAGCGCATCGAGCGCCGCCTGCAGCGGATCAGCGCGCTCGAGGCCGACCTGCACACCCGCATGGCCGCCCAGGCGACCGACCACCAGGCCGTCACCGCGCTGGACGCCGAGCTGCGCGCGCTCGCCGCCGAGCGCGAGGAGCTCGAGCTGGCCTGGCTCGAGGCCGCCGAGACCGCGGGCTGAGCCGTGGCCGCGCAGGTGGCGCCGGGCGCGAGCGAGGACCTGGACCGGGTCTTCCAGGCCCTGGCGGACGGCACCCGGCGGGCCGTCGTCGAGCGGCTCGCGCGCGGCCCGGCGTCGGTGAGCACGCTCGCGGAGCCGTTCGGGGTGTCGTTGCCGACCGTGGTGCAGCACCTCGCCGTCCTCGAGCGCGCGGGCGTCGTCGTCTCGGAGAAGACGGGCCGCGTGCGGACCTACCGGCTCACGCCCGACGGCACCGCGACGGCCCGGGCCTGGCTGGACCGCCACCGCCTCCCGGCGGAGCGTCGGCTGGACCGCCTCGGCGAGCACGTCGCGCGGGGCTGACGGCGGCGCGCCGCGGGTCGCGTCGAGGTCTCAGGACGCGTCGAACAGCGTGAGCACGTCGCGCAGCAGCTCGGCCAGGCGCTCGCGGTCGGCCTCGGGCAGGGCGCCGATGAGCCCGCGCTCGACGTCCAGGAGGTCGGCGAACGCGTCGTCGACGCGCTGCAGCCCGGCCGGCGTCAGCCGCACGAGGACGCCGCGGCGGTCGTCGGGCGACGGCTGCCGCTCGACGAGCCCCTGCTCGGCGAGGCGGTCGATGCGGTTGGTCATGGTGCCGCTGGTCACGAGCGTCTGCGTGAGCAGGGCACCGGGGGACAGCCGGTAGGGCTCCCCGGCCCGGCGCAGCGCCGCGAGCACGTCGAACTCCCACGTCTCGAGCCCGTGCCGCGCGAACGCGCCGCGGCGCGCGAGGTCGAGGTGGCGCGCCAGCCTGCTGACGCGCGAGAGCACGGTGAGGGGCCGCACGTCCAGGTCCGGTCGCTCGCGCGCCCAGGCGAGGACGATGCGGTCGACCTCGTCGCGGGGCGGGCGGCCGGTGTCGGTCTCGGCCATGGTCGAGAGATTAGTCGACGTCGAGAGGTCCGGGGTCGCGGGCGTGCGGTGCGTCGGCGCGCGACCGGGCACGTGGCCTGCGGCGATGCGCTCTGCGGGACGGTCCGGGTGAGATCCGGGCGGGTCCCGTCCGTCCCGGCGGGCGGGACGCTACTGTGCCGCCTGTCAGGGCCCGGACCACGTCGCGGACGGACCCGCAGCACCGTGAGGTCGAAGGAGCACCGTGGGATTCATCAAGGCTTTCGCCGGGGCGTTGGGCGGCGCGCTCGCCGACCAGTGGAAGGACTTCCTGACCCCGCCGGACGGTCTGGCACCGACCGCCGCGATCTTCCCCGCCGTGCCGCGCGGCCAGAACGCGGGCCGCGGATCGAACACCAAGGCGTCCGACAACATCATCACCAACGGCAGCCGCATCGTGGTGCCCGAGGGCGTCGCGCTCCTGACGTTCCAGGACGGGCAGCTCACGGGCCTGGTCGCCGAGCCCGGCGGGTACGAGTTCCGGTCGCAGGACCCGAACTCGCGGTCGGTGTTCGCCGGTGACGGCATCCTCGCCTCGACCGTCATGACGTCGTGGGAGCGGTTCAAGTTCGGCGGGCAGCCGGGGTCGCAGCAGCTCGCGTTCTACGTGAACCTCAAGGAGATCCCGAACAACCGCTTCGGCACGCAGTCGGAGATCTACTGGGACGACGCGTACCTGAACGCGCAGGTCGGCGCCGTCACGCGCGGCACGTACACGCTGAAGGTCGTCGACCCGGTCCTGCTGGTCAAGGGCTTCGTCCCGCTGACCTACCTGACGCCCGGCGGTCCCGTCTTCGACTTCTCCGACCTGGACAACCCGGCCGCGAGCCAGCTGTTCACCGAGGTCGTCGGCTCGCTCGCCGCCGCGTTCTCGCGCTACACGAACGACCCGTCGCAGGGCAACCGCATCACGCGGATCCAGAGCGACGCGGCCGGCCTCGGCCAGGCGCTCGCCGGCGCGGTCGAGGAGGGGTTCATGTGGACCTCCCAGCGCGGCCTGACGATCGGCAAGGTCGCGATCGCCGCGATCGAGTACGACGAGGACACGCGCGCGCTGCTCAGCGACGTCAAGAAGGCCGACGCCCTGGGCGGCGCCCGCGGCAACTCGTTCCTCCAGCAGTCGGTGGCCCGCGGCATGCAGGCGGCCGGCGAGGGCGGCGGCGGTGCGGCCAACATGGCGGTGCTCGGCCTGGGGCTGAACGCGGCGAGCGGTGCGGCCGGTGCCCTGCAGCAGCCGACGGCGCCCGCGCCGCAGGCCGCACCCGCGCCGGCGGCGCCCGCGGCCGACGACACGGTCGCGAGGCTCACGCAGCTCAAGACGCTGTTCGACCAGGGGCTGATCACGCAGGCGGACTACGACGCCGCCAAGGCGAAGGCGCTCGGCCTGTAGGCATGAGCGACCTCCACGCCCCGTCGCCCGGGGCGCAGCCGATCCAGCCTGCCGAGCCCGGAGACCCACAGTCGACCGCCGCACCGGGCGGCCCGCGCGTCGTGCGCACCGGTGACGACCGTACCGACGGCCTGGTCCGCTGCGAGCGGTGCGGCGCCACCGAGGCGTCGCTCAACGTCGCCACGGGCATGCTGCGCTGCGGCTTCTGCCGCTACGAGTGGCGCACCGAGAACGCGCTGGCGACGTTCGACCTCGACGGTCCCGTGGGGGAGCTCGCGGGCGTCGTCGTCGGCTCGGGGACCGCGGACGTGACGGCCGACCCGGCGGTCACGCTGCGCTGCACCGCGTGCGGTGCGGACGTCGTCATCGACGCCGCCGCGGGCGTGCAGGCCCGGTGCCACTGGTGCCGCAACACCCTGTCGCTCACCGAGCAGGTCCCCAACGGCGCGGTGCCGGACATGGTGCTGCCGTTCAGCGTCCCGAAGGCCGACGCGGTCGCGCGCGTCGCGGCGTTCGTCGGCAAGCGGACGTTCTTCGCCCACCCGCGGTTCCGGGCCGAGTTCACGCCCGAGAACGTCATGGGCGTGTACCTGCCCTACATGGTCGTCGACGTCAACGCGCACGCGCGCGTCACCGGCGAGGGCGAGCACCAGACGCGCTCCTACACCGTGCAGGTGCGCGACTCCCAGGGCGAGACGCGCAGCGAGCGCCGCTACGACGCCGACGTCTACGACGTGCGACGCTCGTTCGAACTGCACGTCGACGACCTCACGCTCGAGTCCTCCGCCGAGCGGCTCGACCGTGACACGGCGCGCACGTCCAACAACGTCATCAACACGGTCCTGCCGTTCGACGTCGAGAACGGCGTGCGCTACGACCCCCGCTACCTGCAGGGGTTCACCTCCGAGCGTCGCGACGTCGACGTGGCCGGGCTGCGCGCGGCCGTGCACGACCAGGTCCGCGACATCGCACGCTGGCGGGCCGACGAGACGATCGGGTTCTACGACCGCGGTGTGCGGTGGGACGCCACGGACCTCGACGTGCGCGGCGAGCGCTGGGTCAGCGCGTACCTGCCGGTGTGGCTGTACAGCTACCTCGAGACCAGGAAGGACGGCTCGACGCTGCTGCACTACGTGGCCGTCAACGGCCGGACGGGGGAGACGATGGGCAGCGTGCCGCTGAACGTGCCGCGCCTCGCGCTGGTCGCGGGGGTCGTCGAGGTCGTCGGGGCGCTGGCCGCCGCGGTGCTGTGGGTGCTCACGTGACGGGCGTCGTCCTGGGCCCGCCGGTGCTGGCGGTCGCGGGCGAGGTCCTGGCGAGCGCCGGTGGCGACGACGGGGGCGGCAAGGCCGTCCTGCTCCTGCTGCTGCTCGCCGGCCCGCTCTTCGCCGGCTGGGTGTACCTGCGCTACCGCAACACGGACAAGCGCCACCACCACGAGTCGGAGACGCGCTCGCAGATGCTCGACGTGCGCGCCGACGACAGCCGGACGGGCTCGCGCACGGGACTGACGAGCTCGCGCATGAAGGGTGCGAACAGCCGCAAGGTCCGCGCGCCCTGACGGCGGGCGGACGTCGCCGCTACGGCGTGGGCGGCTTGGTCAGCTCGGGGCGGCGCTCGAGGCCCTCGAGGCCGTTCCACGCGAGGTTGACGAGGTGCGCGGCGACGTCCGTCTTGCGCGGGCTGCGCGCGTCGAGCCACCACTGGCCCGTCAGCGCGACCATCCCGACGAGCATCTGGGCGTACATGGGCGCCGCGCGCGGGTCGAGGCCCTGCTTCTTGAACTGCGCGCCCAGCAGGTGCTCGACCTGCGAGGCGACGTCGCCGATGAGGGACGAGAACGTGCCGGTGGCCTGGGCGACCGGCGAGTCGCGCACGAGGATGCGGAACCCGTCCTCGGACGTCTCGATGTAGGACAGCAGCGCGAGCGCCGTCCGCTCGACCATGACCTTGGGGTGCCCGCCGCCCTCGAGGGCGCCCGTCAGCGCGGTCGTCAGCGCCTGGATCTCGCGGTCGACGACGACCGCGTAGACGCCCTCCTTGCCGCCGAAGTGCTCGTAGACGACGGGCTTGGAGACCTCCGCGCGGGCGGCGATCTCCTCGACCGACGTGTTGTCGAACCCCTTCTCGGCGAAGAGCTTGCGTGAGACGTCCAGCAGCTGCGCGCGTCGCTGGGTGCCGGTCATGCGCGCGCGGGACCGCTTGGAGTCGGAGGCCATGCGCGCCATTGTGCCGTGCGGGGACGGCGCGCCGTGCACACCCCCGCGGGCGCCGGTGGGTCGCGGTCCGGGACCTGGCAGACTGAGGCGCCGATCCGCCCTGGTGTAACGGCAGCACGCCGGCCTTTGGAGCCGTGCAGTCCAGGTTCGAATCCTGGGGGCGGAGCCCGTGCCGCGACGTCCGGTCAGGCGGTCGCGGTCCGCTCGCGACGTCCCGACGCCAGCACCGTCACCGCGAACACGACCGGCACGGCCGCGCTCAGGAGCAGCCCGGCGCGCAGCCCCGTCCCGGAGTCCGGCGGCAGCGCCGACGCCAGCGGTGCCAGCGGCCCGGCGGCCAGGTCGGCGAGGAGCCCGGCCCCGAGCGGGCCGAACGTGCCGCCGGCGTCCCCGGCGAGCGCGAGCACCGCGAACATCGCGGCACCGCCGAGGGGGAACCGGGCGGACGTCAGCGAGAACGTCCCGGGCCACAGCAGCGCGGTCGCGAGCCCGCACAGCGCGCACGCGGCGAGGCTCACGACGGGCACGGAGACGGTCGCCGCGACGACGTAGCAGACGGCCGCGGCGACCCCGGAGGCCGCCAGCAGCGGGCGCAGCGGCACGTCGTGACCCCACAGGCCGTACGCGGCGCGGCCCAGCCCCATGAGCAGGGCGAACAGCCCCGGGCCCAGCAGGTCCCCGACCTCCTTGGGCACACCCGTGCCCTGCTCGGCGAAGAACGACGACCACTGCGCCATCGTCAGCTCGGCCGCGCCGCCGGTGGCCATGAGGACGAGCGCGGCGAGGAACAGCGGGGTGCCGAACAGCGACCGCAGGGGCGTGCGGTGCTCGTCGGGCACGGTGGCGGGCATCGGCACGCGCAGCAGCACCACCAGGTTGGCCAGCGGCACCACCGCCCACAGCACCGGCAGCACCGGCCACAGGTCGGTGCCGAGGACCGCGAGCAGGGCGGTGGTGACCACGACGACCGCGAGCTGGCCCCAGCAGTAGAACGAGTGCGCGAGCGCCATCCCGGCCGCCTTGGCCTGCGACGGGCTGGGCAGGTGCTCGACGACCGGCGACACCAGGACCTCGAGCAGCCCGCCGCCCACCCCGTACACGACGACCGCGAGGCACAGCCCCACGAACGGCGACGCGAGCACGAGCGGCAGGACGGCCAGGAGCACGAGGCCCAGCGCGGCCAGCGCGTGCGCGAGCACGAGCGGTCGGCGGTACCCGACGCGGTCGACCACCCGCACGGCGACCAGGTCGGTCAGCAGCTGCACGCCGAAGTTCAGCGACGCGAGCGCCCCGAGCTGCGCGACCGGCACGTCGAGCGACGTGTGGAAGACGACGAACAGCAGCGGCGCGAGGTTGTTGACGACCGCCTGGACGACGTAGCCCGCGTGGGCCGAGCGGCGGGTGGCGGCGTAGGTGAGCGTGGGCACGGCGTCCTCGGTGGCGCGGGGGCGGGTCCCGGTCACTGTCGCACGGCCGTGCCCGCGAACTCAGTGCCCGTTGCGGGGACCGGATCCCTGCGACATCTTGTCGATCCACGCCAGCGCGAGGGCGGAGGCGACGAACGCGACGTGGATGATCGTCTGCCACATCATCGTCTCGGCGCTGACGTTGCCCACGGACGACTCGATGAACGTGCGCAGCAGGTGGATGGACGAGATGCCGATGATCGACATCGCGAGCTTCGTCTTGAGCACGTTGGCGTTGACGTGGCTCAGCCACTCCGGCTGGTCGGGGTGGCCGTCGAGCCGCATGCGCGACACGAACGTCTCGTAGCCGCCGATGATCACCATGATGAGCAGGTTGGAGATCATGACGACGTCGACCAGGCCGAGGACGACGAGCATCGTCGTGGCCTCGGTGCCGAAGCCCTCCATGCCGTGGACCTCGTGCCCGGTCACGGCGAACTCGACGAGGTGCCACAGCTCCTTGAGGAACTGCCACACGTAGACGACCTGCGCGGCGATCAGCCCCAGGTACAGCGGCAGCTGCAGCCACCGGGAGAAGAAGATGAGGGACGACACCGAGTGGCCGTAGGACCGGCTCGGCTCGACGGGTCCGGCGGCCTCGACCGGCTGGACGGGCTCGACGGTCGCGGGGGTCGACGACGTCACGGTGCTCCTTGCGCGCGGGGGGGGTGCCCGACCCGGAGGGGTCGGCGAGGTCTGAACGCGCCGCCGGGCCGCACGGTTCCCGGGCGCACCCCCTGCCCGTGCCCGGGAACCGCGCGACCGGGCGCCCGGGCTCTGCTCAGGCGGCCCTGAGCAGGCGTTCCGCCGCGGTGGCGGCGAGCTCCTCGGCCGGCCACGTGATGTTCAGCACCCACCCGGGCTCGTCGTCGTCGAGCGGCTCGAGCGTCGCGAGCTGGCTGTCGAGCAGCGCGGGCGGCATGAAGTGGTCGATGCGCGCGCCGATCCGTGCGGCGAGGACCTCGCGTGTGCCGGTGAGGTGCACGAAGACCGTGCCGGGGGCGCCGGCGCGCAGCGCGTCGCGGTAGCGCCGGCGCAGCGCCGAGCACGCGACGACAGCACCGGTGGGTGCGGCGGCCACCTCGGCCGCGACGCTCGCGAGCCACGGTGCCCGGTCCGCGTCGGTCAGCGGGACGCCCGCGCTCATCCGCGCGACGTTGGCCGGCGGGTGCAGGCCGTCGGCGTCGACGAACGGGACGCCCAGCAGCCGGGCCAGCAGCGACCCGACGGTCGACTTGCCGCACCCCGCGACGCCCATGACGACGACGCGGGGCCCGGCGTGGCGCGCCACCGTGCTCACCAGTCGTGGACGGTGCCGTCGGCCAGCCGGTTGTACGGCAGGTAGGCCCGCTGGTACGGGTACTTGCCGGCCTCGTCGAGTTCCATCTCGACGCCCAGGCCCGGCGTGTCGCCCGGGTGCAGGAACCCGTCGGTGAACGTCATCGACTGCCGGAACACCTCGTCGGTGCGCGCACCGTGCTGCATGTACTCCTGGATCCCGAAGTTGTGGATCGCCAGGCCCACGTGCATCTGGGCGGCCAGGCCGACGGGGGAGATGTCGGTGGGGCCGTGGAACCCGGAGCGCACCTGGTACTGCGCGGCGTAGTCCATGACCTTCTTCAGCGGGCTGATGCCGCCGAAGTGCGTGGACGCCGCCCGCACGTAGTCGATGAGCTGCTCGCGGATGATCATCTGGAAGTCCCAGACGGTGTTGAAGATCTCGCCGATCGCCAGCGGCGTGATCGAGTGCTGCCGCACGAGCCGCAGCGCCTCCTGGTTCTCGGCGGGCGTGCAGTCCTCGAGCCAGAAGAGGTCGTACGGCTCGAGCGACTTCGCCAGGCGGGCCGCCTGGATCGGCGTCATGCGGTGGTGGCCGTCGTGCAGCAGCGGCAGCTCGGGGCCGAACTCGTGGCGCACGGCCTCGAAGACCGTCGGCACGTGCCGCAGGTAGGAGCGGGTGTCCCAGTCCTCCTCGTTCGGCAGGTCGCCGCGCTGCGCGGGCTCGTGGTCGTACCGGACGCCCGTGTTGCCGTCGAACGTCGCGTTGGACGCGATGCCGTAGATCGACTTCAGCCCCGGGACGCCGGTCTGGACGCGGATCGCCTGGTAGCCCTTCTCCTGGTGCTCGCGCACCGAGTCGAACAGCTCGGGCAGCTCCTTGCCGGACGCGTGGCCGTAGGCGAGCAGGCCGCTGCGCGACGCACCGCCGAGCAGCTGGTAGACGGGCATGCCCGCGGCCTTGCCCTTGACGTCCCACAGCGCCATGTCGACCGCGGCGATGGCGGCCATGGTCACCGGCCCGCGCCGCCAGTACGCGCTGCGGTAGAGGAACTGCCAGGTGTCCTCGATGCGGTGCGCGTCGCGCCCGATCAGCAGCGGCACGACGTGGTCGCGCAGGTAGGACACGACCGCGAGCTCGCGCCCGTTGAGGGTCGCGTCGCCCAGGCCCGTGAGCCCGTCCTCGGTCGTCAGCCGCAGGGTGACGAAGTTGCGGTGCGGGCTGGTGACGATCACGTCGGCGGCGACGATCTTCATGGCGGTCTCCCGGGGTGGCTGGTGCGGGTGGCGGGGGTGGCGGTGCGGTCAGGACGAGGTCAGGGCGTGCCGGTCGGCGACGGCGCCCGCGACCGCGGCGAGCAGCGCGGTGTCGTCGGCGAGGTCGGGCGCGAGCGCGTGCACGACGAGCGCGGCCGTCGCCTCCGGGTCGGCGGCGCCGAGCCGTGCGGCGAGGTCGGCGGCGCCGGGGTCGGTGGCGGCGCCGCCGGCACGCAGGTGCAGCGCCCAGTCGGCCAGGACCGCCGCGCCGGCGTCCCCGACGGGGAGCCCTGCGGCGCGCCGGGCCCGCGCGACGTCCAGCACCCGCACGGGCAGCTTCTGCGACCCGTCACGGGCGATCTGCTCGAGGCGGTGCTCGATGCGCGCGTTCGCGAAGCGCTCGCGCAGGTCGGCCAGGGCGTCGTCGAGCTCGGTGGGGATCAGCGGGAGGACGTCGCACGCCTCGCGCCACAGCTCCTCCAGGCGATCGCGCAGGGCCGGGTCCGCGAACGCCTCGGCGACGGTCGCGGCGCCGCGCGGCGGGCCCGCGTACGCCAGGAGCGAGTGGCCGGCGTTGAGCAGCCAGAGCTTGCGGTGCTCGTACGGCGCGAGGTCGGCGACGAACCGTGCCCCCGCGGCGTCCCACGCGGGCCGTCCGGCGGGGAACCGGCCGGACAGCACCCACTCGCGGAACGGTTCGGTGACGACGGGCGCCCGGTCGGCCCGTCCGGTCGCGAGCTCGACGGCGGCGCGGTCGGCCGGGGTCGTCGCGGGGGTGATCCGGTCAACCATGCTCGAGACGAAGGCGACGTGGACCTGGAGCCAGCGGGCGAGGTCGCGGTCGACGGCGTCGGCGAGCTCGAGGACGACGCGACGCAGCGCGTCGCCGTTGTCCGGCAGGTTGTCGAGACCGACCACGGCGAGCGGCCCGCCGCCGGCGGCGCGGCGCGCGCGCAGGCCGTCCAGGACGCGCCCCGGTGCGGTGGTCGCCGCGGGGGCCGTGCCGTGGCCGTCCCCGTCGGCGACGAGCCGCCGGAGCAGCGCGACGTCGTCGCGGACGTCGGCGTCCTCGAGGTCCAGCGCGCCGGTGGACGTGCGCCGGTACCCGGCCTCCGTGACCGTCAGCGACAGCACCCCGACGGCGGGCCGGCTCAGCAGGCTGCGCCACCGGGCGCCGTCCGCGCCGTCGTGCACCTCGACCAGCGCGTCGACGACCCGCATCGTGTCGCCGTCCGGCCCGCGCTCGACGACCGTGTACCGCCCGTCCTGCGCGGCGAGGTCGGCCGCCGCACGCGGCGAGCGGCCGGTGAACCCGGCCACGCCCCAGCGCTGCTCGGGGGGCAGCTGCGCGTCGGCGTCCTGCGTGTAGGTGAGCAGGTGGGCGCGGGCGAACGCACCGAGGCCGAGGTGGACGACGCGGACCGGGGGCGCCGGCGCGTCGCGGTGCCAGGCGGGGGAGACGTCCACGGTGCGGCCTTCCGTCGGTGCGCGCCCGGGCGGCGTGCGGTCCCTCGATTGAGCACCGGACGGGCCGTCGGCGGCAACCGGTTGCCGTCAGTTGCCGCCGCCGGGAGGCCCGCCGTGGGCGAGGACGTCGGCGCGCAGGGTCACGTGGGCGCCGGACCCGTCGACCCGCGCTCGACGAGGTGGGCGGACAGCCGCGCGGGCCGGGTCGAGCCCGGTGTGCGGACGCGGGACTCGTGCAGCAGCATCCGGACCGCGTACTGGCCGAGCGCCGCGAGCGGCGCCGCCACCGTCGTCAGCGTGGGCGTGCACAGCTCGCCGCCGAAGATGTCGTCGAACCCCACGACGCTCACCTGCTCCGGCACCGCGACGCCGAGCTCGCGCAGCCGGCGCAGCAGCCCGATCGCGACGAGGTCGTTGTACGCCACGACCGCCGTGACGCCGGTCGCGAGCACGGGCCCGGCGGCCAGCGCACCGCCCGCGAGCGTCGGCGGGAACGGGCCGACGCGCTGCGCGTGCATCTCCAGCTCGTGCACGGCCTCCCGCATCGCCTGCCACCGCGTGCCGTCGGCCCAGGACGCCTCGGGTCCCGCGGCGTAGGCGATCGACCGGTGCCCGAGGGACCCCAGGTGCTCCACGGCGCGCCGCATGCCCTTGGCGTTGTCCGTGACGACGCTGGGGATCCCCGCGACGACGCGGTTGAGCACGACCGTCGGCCGCTGGCGGGCGATGACCCGCACGGCCGAGTCCGACATGCGCGACGTCCCCAGGACGAGACCCTCGACGAAGGGCAGCGAGCGCTCGAGCGCCAGGCGCTCGACGGCCGGGTCCTCCAGCACGTCCGCCACGAGCAGCGTGAAGTCCTGCTCGTTCGCGGCGGCCTCCGCGCCGCGGATGATCTGGAAGTAGAAGGGGTTCGTGACGTCCGAGACGACCATGGCCAGCATCGACGTGCGTCCCGTCGGCAGCGCGCGGGCCAGCGGGTTGGCACGGTAGCCGAGCCGCTCGGCCGCCTCGTGGATCCTCGCGGCCGTCTCGACGTTGACGCGGCCGGGGCGGGAGAACGCCCGCGAGACGGTCGACGGCGCGACGCCGACCTCCGCCGCGACGTCGTAGATCGTCGGGGCGGAGCGCGCACCGTCGCGCCTCCCACCGGGCATGTCCCGACGCTACGGCTCGGTGGCAACTGACGGCAACCGGTTGTCGTGACGGGTCGACGGGGCCCCCAATGGGTGGCAGACCCCACGCCGACCCGCGGGCCGGCCCAGGAGAGGAGAGCACCGATGCTTCGCCCCCAGGACACCCTCACCCGTGAGCGCAAGAGGCTGGACGGCCTGTGGGACTTCCGCCTCGACGCCGAGGCGGAGGGCCGCACGGCCGGCTGGCAGGACGGCTCGCTCGCCGGGGCCACGCGCATGCCGGTCCCCGCGAGCTACAACGACATCGTCCCCGGCACGCAGGGGCGCGACCACGTCGGCGACGCCTGGTACCAGACCGTCGCCCGCGTGCCCCGCGGCTGGGCCGACCAGCGCGTCGTGCTGCGGTTCGACTCCGCGACGCACGCCGCGACGGTGTGGCTCGACGGGCAGCGTGTGGTGCAGCACGAGGGCGGCTACACGCCGTTCGAGGCCGACGTCACGCAGCTCGTCACCCCGGGCGCGGAATTCCGCGTGACCGCGCTGGTGAACAACGAGCTGACGTTCCAGACCATCCCGCCGGGCATCGTCCACGACACCCCGCACGGGCGCCGCCAGCAGTACTTCCACGACTTCTACAACTTCGCCGGGCTGCACCGCAGCGTCTGGCTCTACGCGACGCCGACCACGTACGTCGACGACGTCACGGTCGTCACCGACGTCGACGGCACCACGGGCGTCGTGCGCTACGACGTCGTCGCGGCCGGCCCGGCGGCGGGCGACGTGAGCGTGCGCGTCACGCTGCGCGACGCGGCCGGCGAGGTCGTCGCGCAGGCCGACGGCGCGTCCGGCACGCTCACGGTCCCGGACGCCCACCTGTGGGCGCCGGGCGACGGCTACCTGCACGACGCGCACGTCACCCTGCTCGACGCGGCCGGCGAGGTCGTCGACGAGTACCACCAGAGCGTCGGCATCCGCAGCGTCGAGGTGCGCGGCACGCAGTTCCTCGTCAACGGCGAGCCGTTCTACTTCCGCGGGTTCGGCAAGCACGAGGACACGCCCGTGCGCGGCAAGGGCCACGACGACGTGTTCCTCGTCCACGACTTCGCGCTCATGGACTGGATGGGTGCCAACTCGTTCCGCACGTCGCACTACCCGTACGCCGAGGAGGTCTACGACTATGCCGACCGCCAGGGGATCGTCGTCATCGACGAGGTCGCGGCGGTCGGTCAGAACATGGGCCTGGCCGGCGGGATCTTCGGCGGGCAGAACTACACGACGTTCTCGCCCGAGACCGTCGACGACGACGCGCAGGCCGCGCACGCCCAGGCGATCCGCGAGCTGGTCGCGCGCGACAAGAACCACCCCAGCGTCGTCCTGTGGTCCATCGCGAACGAGCCGGAGTCGGACACCGACGCCGCGCGCGCCTACTTCGAGCCGCTGTTCGCCCTGGCGCGCGAGCTCGACCCGTCGCGACCCGTCGGCTTCGTCAACGTCATGCTCGCGCCGCACGGCAGGTGCCAGGTGTCCGAGCTCGGCGACGTGCTCATGCTCAACCGGTACTACGGCTGGTACGTCCACACCGGCGACCTGGCCGCGGCCGAGGACGCGTGGCGCGCCGAGCTCGAGCAGTGGGCGGGCGACGGCAAGCCGATCATCATCACCGAGTACGGCGCCGACACCGTCGCCGGCCTGCACTCCCTGACGCCGGAGCCCTGGTCCGAGGAGTACCAGGAGGCGTACCTCGACATGAACCACCGCGTCTTCGACTCCGTCGACGCCGTCGTGGGCGAGCACGTGTGGAACTTCGCGGACTTCCGCACCTCCTCGACCTCGGTCTTCCGGGTCGACGGCAACAAGAAGGGCGTCTTCACGCGGGACCGCCGGCCCAAGGCCGCCGCCCACCTGCTGCGCCGTCGCTGGACCAGCGCCGGCTGACCGGGCGGCACCGCGCCCCCGACCCGACCGTGGCACCGCCGCCACGCCCGTCCCTTGGAGAAGGCCATGACCAGCACCGCCGCTGTACCGGCTCCCGCCCGTGCCACGTCCGGCACCGCCCCCGGGCGGCTGCGCCTGCGCAGCTACCTGGGGTACGGGGCGGGCGACGCCGCCAACAACCTCGCGTTCTCGATGACCTCGATGTTCCTGCTCGTCTACTACACGGACGTCGTGGGGATCTCGGCCGCCGCGGCCGGGACGCTGTTCCTCGTCGTGCGCGTCTGGGACGCCTTCGCGGACATGTACGCGGGGCGCGTGGTGGACAGGACCATGACGCGCTGGGGCAAGTTCCGCCCGTTCTTCCTCTTCGGCTCCCTGCCGCTGCTGCTCCTGTCGGTCGCCACGTTCACCGTCCCCGGCGGGCTGGGCGGCACCGGCAAGCTCGTGTACGCCTACGTCACCTACGCGGCCCTCGGCCTCGCGTACAGCCTCGTCAACATCCCGTACGGCTCGCTCGCGTCGGCCATGACGCAGGCGTCGGACGAGCGCGCACGCCTCGCGGGCTTCCGCATGATGGGCACCGCGGCCACGATCCTGCTGCTCGCCTTCGTCGTGACGCCGCAGATCAAGAACGCGGAGAACCTCCAGCAGTCGCTGACGATGACGACGCTGCTGTTCGCGGTGATCGGCTTCGGTCTCTACATGATCCTGTTCGGCACGTCCCGCGAGACGGTCCAGCGTGACGTGGCCAAAGTGTCGCTGCGCCAGAGCCTGGGGACCCTGCGGGGCAACCGCCCGCTGCTCATGCTGTGCGCGAGCGCCGTGGCGTTCCTCACCGGCATGTTCACGCTGCAGACGCTGCAGCTGTACTACGCCCGCGACGTCATGGGCGACGCCGACTACTTCATCGTCCTGACCCTGGTGAGCACCGGCGCGATGTTCGTCGTCTCGCCGCTCGTCCCGCGCCTCGTGCGGCGGTTCGGCAAGCGCGGGTCGTACGTCGGGTCCGGCGTCGTCGCGGTCGTCGCGTCGATCGGCATCGCGCTCGCACCGCCGTCCGTCCCGGCCGTCGCCATCGGGTTCTTCACGCTCTACGGCGTCGGCCTGGCCGCGGTGAACGTGCTGATGTTCGCGCTCGAGGCCGACACCGTCGAGTACGGCGAGTGGCGCAGCGGGGTCCGCACCGAGGGCACGACGTACGCCGTGTTCTCCTTCACGCGCAAGGTCGGGCAGGCCGTCGGCGGCGCGGCCGCCGCCTACGGGCTGGGTCTGGTCGGCTACGTCGGCCTCGCCGACGCGCAGGCACCCGCGACGCTCGACGGCATCCGGTACGTGGCCGGCTTCGTGCCCGCGGTGTTCATCACGGTCGGCGTGCTCATCATGCTCGTCTACCCGCTGACCGAGAAGGTGCACGCGCAGATGGTCGCCGAGGTCGCGAAGCGTCGCGCGGCGCGGGCGACGACGGAGGCCGGGGCATGAGGGGCGTGCCCGACGCGCCCCGGTCGACGCGCCGCGGCCACCACGACGACCGCCTGATGCCGCTGGACCCGGGCGTGCGCGCGCTCGCGCGAGACCTGTACCGGCAGGTCCGCGACCTCCCGATCATCTCGCCGCACGGCCACGTGCCCGCGCGGCTGCTGCTCGACGACCAGCCGTTCGGCGACCCGACGTCGCTGCTCGTCACGCCGGACCACTACGTGACCCGGCTGCTGCACGCGTCGGGGGTGCCGCTGGACACGCTCGGCGTGGGCCGCGGCCCGCTCGACGAGGACGCCGCGCGCACGGCGTGGCGCGCGCTGTGCACGCACTGGCACGTGTTCCGCGGCACGGCCGTGCGGTACTGGCTCGACGCCACGCTGCACGGCGTCTTCGGCACCGACCTGCGGCCCGGCCCGGACACGGCGGACGAGCTGTACGACCTGCTCGCCGACCGGCTGCGCGGCCCCGCCTACCGTCCGCGCGCCCTGCTCGACCGCTTCGGCATCGAGGTGCTCGCGACGACCGACGACCCGGTCGACGACCTCGCCGCGCACGCCGCGCTGCGCGACGACCCGACCGTCACCACGCGGGTGCTGCCGACGTTCCGGCCCGACCGGTACCTCGAGCCCGCTCACCCGGGCTGGGCGGAGGCGGTCGCGCGCCTGGGGGAGGCCGCCGGCACCGGCACCGGCACGTACCGCGGCTGGGTCACGGCCATGGCGGAGCGGCGCGCGTACTTCCGCGCGCACGGTGCCGTCTCGGCCGACCACAGCCACGAGGACGTGGGCACCGCACCGCTCGACGACGTCGACGCCGAGCTGGTCTACGCGCGTGCGCTCGCGGGCACGGTCGCGGCGGACGAGGCGGTCGCGCTGCGGCGGCACATGCTGCTGGAGATGGCGCGCCTGTCGACGCAGGACGGCCTGACGATGACGCTGCACCCCGGCGTGCGGCGCGACCACCACGGACCGACCGCCGCACGGTTCGGCCCCGACACCGGGCACGACATCCCGCTGCCCGGCGCGTTCACCGACCACCTGCGCCCGCTGCTCGAGCGCTACGGCACCCACCGGGACCTGCGGCTCGTGCTGTTCACGCTCGACGAGTCGGTCGTCTCGCGCGAGCTGGCCCCCCTGGCGGGGTTCTACCCGTCGGTGTACGTCGGCGCGCCGTGGTGGTTCCTCGACGCACCCGCGTCGATCCGCCGGTGGCGCGAGTCCGTCACCGAGATCGCGGGCCTGAGCCGCACGAGCGGGTTCGTCGACGACACGCGCGCGCTGTGCTCGATCCCGGCGCGGCACGACATGGCACGCCGGCTCGACGCGGGGTTCCTCGCGTCACTCGTCGCCGAGCACCGGCTCGACGACGACGAGGCCGCCGACGCGCTCGTGGACCTGGTCAGCGGCCGGCCGGCCGAGGTCTTCCGGCTCTGAGGAGCCCCGGCGGGTGCTCTGCAGGGTGCGGGTCCGCGCCGAGGGCCGGTGCGGCAGCGGTAGAGTCCCATCACGGCAGAACCACCGCCCGTAGCCGGGCAGATCCGCGAGGAGCACCCACTGGTGACCGTCCGCCCAGCCGCCGTCGTCGTCCTCGCAGCGGGTGAGGGCACCCGCATGCGCTCCGCCGTCCCGAAGGTCCTGCATCCTCTCGGGGGTCGCAGCATGGTCGGGCACGCGCTGGCCACGGCGCGTGCGCTCGAGCCGCAGCGCGTCGCGGTCGTGGTCCGCCACGAGCGCGACCTCGTCGCCGCGCACGTCCTGGAGATCGACCCGGACGCGCTGCTCGTCGACCAGGACGACATCCCGGGCACCGGGCGCGCCGTGCAGGTCGCGATGTCCGCGCTGGACGCGGCCGCGCAGGCCGCGACCGCCGACGCCGCGACCGGGTCCGACGTGGCCGGCGCCGCCGCCGAGTCGGTGCTCACGGGTGCCGTCGTCGTCGTCGCCGGTGACGTGCCGCTGCTCGACGCCGGGACGCTGCGCGAGCTGCTCGCGGCCCACACCGCCGACGGCAACGCCGTGACGGTCCTCACCACCGAGGTCCCGGAGCCCACCGGCTACGGGCGCATCCTGCGCGAGCCCGGTACGGGTGACGTCCTGGGCATCGTCGAGGAGAAGGACGCCGACGCGGAGCAGCGCGCGATCACCGAGATCAACACGTCGGTGTACGTCTTCGACGCGGCGGTGCTGCGCTCGGCGCTGGCCCGCCTGGGGCGCGACAACGCGCAGGGCGAGGTCTACCTGACCGACGTGCTCGCGATCGCGCGGGCCGACGGCGGCCACGTGCGCGCGCTGCGCACCGACGACCGGCTGAGCGTCGAGGGCGTCAACGACCGCGTCCAGCTCGCGGTGCTGCGCGCCGAGCTCAACCGCCGCCTGCTCGAGGACTGGATGCGCGAGGGCGTCACGGTCGTGGACCCCGCGTCCACGTGGGTCGACGTCGACGTCGAGCTCGCGCGCGACGTCACGCTGCTGCCGGGCACCCAGCTGCACGGCGCGACGGTCGTCGGCGAGGGCGCGACGGTCGGCCCCGACACCACGCTGACGGACGTCGAGGTCGGCGCCCGCGCGACCGTGGTCCGCACGCACGGCTCGCTGTCGGTCGTCGGCGAGGGCGCCACGGTCGGACCGTTCGCCTACCTGCGGCCGGGCACGGACCTGGGCGCGGACGGCAAGATCGGCACCTTCGTCGAGACGAAGAACGCGCAGATCGGCACGGGCTCGAAGATCCCGCACCTGTCCTACGTGGGCGACGCGACCATCGGCGAGCACTCGAACATCGGTGCCGCGTCGGTGACCGTCAACTTCGACGGCGTCAACAAGCACCGCACCGTCATCGGCTCCCACGCGCGCACGGGCTCGGACAACATGTTCGTCGCCCCCGTCGTGGTGGGTGACGGCGCCTACACGGGCGCCGGCACGGTCGTGCGCCGCGACGTGCCGCCGGGCGCGCTGGCCGTCAGCGCCGGCTCGCAGCGCAACATCGAGGGCTGGGTCGCCCGTTCGCGGGCCGGCACGCCCGCCGCCGAGGCCGCCGCCCGGGCGCGCGGCACACGCGACGTCGCGGGCCTCTCGCCCCAGGCGCGCGCCGAGCTCGAGCGTGCCGCCACCGCGGCGGTCCCCGTGACCCCGCCCCCGCGTCTGCCCGGTCAGCCCGCGCAGCTCGACGACCCGACGGACGCCACCGGCGCCGCCACCACGACCGAGGACGGGCAGCGATGACCGGCATCATCAGCCATGACGGGGAGAAGCGCCTGGTCCTGACGACCGGCCGCGCGCACCCCGAGCTCGCGCAGGACGTCGCGGACGCGCTCGGCATCGAGCTGCTCCCGACGACCGCGTACGACTTCGCCAACGGCGAGATCTACGTGCGCTTCGGGGAGTCCGTGCGCGGCGCCGACGCGTTCGTGCTGCAGTCGCACTGCTCGCCCATCAACCAGTGGATGATGGAGCAGCTGCTCATGGTCGACGCGCTCAAGCGCGCGTCCGCCAAGACGATCACCGTGATCGCGCCGTTCTACCCGTACGCCCGGCAGGACAAGAAGCACCGCGGGCGCGAGCCGATCTCCGCGCGCCTCATGGCCGACCTGTTCAAGACCGCCGGTGCCGACCGCATCATGAGCGTCGACCTGCACGCGGCGCAGACCCAGGGCTTCTTCGACGGCCCGGTCGACCACCTGTGGGCGCAGCCGATCCTCGTCGAGTACGTGCGGACGCGCGTCGACACGACGAACGTCACGGTCGTGTCGCCCGACGCGGGCCGCATCCGCGTCGCGGAGCAGTGGGCCGCGAAGCTGGGCGGCGGCCCGCTGGCCTTCGTGCACAAGACGCGCGACATCCGCAGCCCCAACAAGGCCGTCGCGAACCGCGTCGTCGGTGACGTCGAGGGCAAGAGCTGCGTGATCGTCGACGACCTCATCGACACCGCCGGCACGATCACCGGTGCGGTGCGCGTCGTGCTCGAGGCCGGGGCCAAGGACGTCATCGTCGCCGCGACCCACGGCGTGCTGTCCGACCCCGCGGTCGAGCGGCTCCAGGCGTGCGGTGCGCGCGAGGTCATCATCACCGACACGCTGCCGATCGCCGAGGAGAGCCGGTTCCCGCAGCTCACGGTGCTCTCGATCGCGCCGCTGCTGGCACGGGCCATCCGCGAGGTCTTCGACGACGGCTCGGTGACGTCGCTGTTCGACGGCAACGCCTGACGTGGGCCGCGCCGGCCACGACGACCGCCCCCGCGGCGGCGTGACCGTGCGCGGCTGCGGGGCGGCCGACGCCGTGCCCGACGTCGTCGTGGCCGACCTGGCGACCGAGGTCCGGGCCGACGACGTCGGCACCGCGTTGCGCGAGGCCACGGTCGCGCTCGCCGCCGTGCGCGCGTCCCTGCGCGACGCGGGTGTCGAGGACCGCGCGGTGCGCACGGGCGCGACGTCGACGTGGACCGAGCAGACGGGCGTCGACGGTGACGTGGTGCTCGTCGTGGCCCGGCTCGGGCTGGCCGTCACGCTGCGCGACGTCGCCACCGCCGGGGACGTCATCGGCAGCGCCGTGGCGGCCGGTGGCTCGCCGGTGCGGCTCGGTGGTCTGCGCCTCGTCGTGAGCGACCCGGCCGCGGCGCAGGTGCGGGCGCGCGAGGCCGCGTGGCAGGACGCGGCGGCGAAGGCCGCCCACCTCGCGGCGCTGGCGGGACGCGCGCTCGGCGCGGTCCTGCGGGTGGACGAGGACGAGCTCCGCGGTGCCTCGCCGCTCTTCGCCCGGTCGGCGGCGGCCGACGCCTTCGCGGTCCCGGTCGAGCCCGGTGAGCAGACCGTGCAGGCGGCCGTCACCGTCCGGTGGGCGTGGGCACCCGACCCGGGGGTCGAGGCGGACGCCGCCGTCCGGTAGGATCACCAGGTTGCCTCGGCGAGGGACGACGGACGGTCGAACCGGAAGCACCATCTCCGGTCGGCCCCCGGCTCCGTGATCGACTGGGTGGTCGCCTCCGCGTGCCCGTCCTGCGTCCCGCGTCGAGGCCACCGGGCCACGTGCCCGCACCACCCGAGGGGTCACCACCCACGGGGCAGCACGCCAGACCAGCGCCCGCGCACCACCGCGGAGCCACGCCACGCCTGAGGAGCACCAGTGTCCGAGATCAAGCTCGCCGCCGCCGCCCGCACCGAGTTCGGCAAGGGCGCCGCACGCCGCCTGCGCCGCGCGCACCAGGTCCCCGCCGTCCTGTACGGGCACGGCACGGAGCCCCTGCACGTCGCCCTGCCGGGCCACGAGACGATGCTCGCGCTCAAGCACTCGAACGCGCTGTACTCGATCGAGCTCGACGGCACGTCGACCCTCGCGATCGTCAAGGACGTCCAGCGCGACGTCGTCCGCCAGGTCATCGAGCACGTCGACCTGCTCATCGTGAAGAAGGGCGAGAAGGTCTCCGTCGACGTGCAGGTGCACATCGTCGGCGAGTCCGCCCCCGGCACGATCCACGTCGTCGAGACGCAGAACCTGTTCCTCGAGGCCGAGGCGACGAACCTGCCGCAGTCGGTCGAGGTCTCGATCGAGGGTCTGGCAGACGGCGCCGTCATCACCGCCGGCGACGTCGTCCTCCCGGAGGGCGCCACGCTCATGGGCGACCCCGAGGTGACGGTCGTGACCATCAGCACCCCGCAGGCGTCGGCCGCCGACGTCGCCGCCGACGAGGCCGCGAGCGACCTCGCCGCGACCCAGTCCGCCGCGTCGGCCGCAGCCGCCGAGAAGGCCTGACCTTCCCGCAGCACGTCACGACGCCCGGTACCGTCCACGGTGCCGGGCGTCGTCGTGCGTCCGTCCTGCCGGCCGCCGGCGCCCCCGCACCCTGGAGGACCCCCTCGTGAGCGACGCCCCCTGGCTCGTCGTCGGCCTCGGCAACCCCGGTGCGCAGTACGCCGGCAACCGCCACAACGTCGGCCAGATGGTGCTCGACGAGCTCGCGCGCCGCGCCGGCGTGACCTTCGCCTCGCGGGGCGGCGGCCTGCTCGGCCGGCGCCCGCAGGCGGCGACCGCCGACGCGCGCCTCGGCACGCTGCCGGGCGGCGTCCCCGGACCCCGCGTGGTCCTGGCCAAGCCCACCACGTACATGAACGTGTCGGGCGGGCCCGTCGCAGCGCTGGCCCGGTACCACGACGTCCCGGCCGAGCGCGTCGTCGTCGTCCACGACGAGCTCGACATCCCCTTCGCCGACGTCCGCCTCAAGCGCGGCGGCGGGGAGGGCGGGCACAACGGTCTGCGCGACACGACGAAGGCCCTGGGCACCAAGGACTACGTGCGCGTCCGCGTGGGTGTCGGGCGTCCGCCGGGCCGGCAGGACCCGGCCGACTTCGTCCTCAAGGACTTCTCCGGGCCCGAGCGCAAGGACCTGCCTTGGCTCGTCGACCGTGCCGCGGACGCCGTCGAGGCCGTCGTGACCGACGGGCTCGAGGCCGCGCAGCTGAGGTTCCACACGAAGGCCTGACCCCCGCACCGGACGTTCACCCGACCGTCGACGCCGCGTCACCCGCCTGCCCCCGAACTGTTTCACGGATGGGGTGAAATCGGGCACAAAGGTGTCAATCTCCCGAAATCGCCGTATAGCCTCCCTGTGGCACGAGGAGCTGGGACGGCAACGGGGGAGAGATGACACTGACGACGGACCGGGAGGCGGAGCTCGACGACGGGGTCGCGGAGCGCCGAGGACGTGCGCTCGAACCGCGGCGGTCGTGGGCGTCCTCGGAGCCGTTCGTCCGGCGTGCCACGCGTGAGAACTCGGACCCGGCGGTCCGCTCGATCGCCTGGGCGGCGGTCAGCCGCCGCTACGGCCTGGTCGCCGTGCTGCTCGACATGCTCGTGGCGCTGCTCGTGGGCGCCTCGGTCATGGCTCCCGCGCACGGCCTGCTGACGGCCACCCGCCTCGCCTGCGGCGGCGCGGCCCTGTTCATCGCCCTCGTGGTCGTCTCGGGCGGCTACCGCAGGAGCGCGGCGGGCGACGGGCCGGGCGAGTTCCAGGCCCTGCTGCGTGCCACCGCGGCCATGGTCCTCATCCTCATGACGATGGGCTACGTGCTGCGCGTGCCCGTGCCGCGCAGCTACGTGCTGATCGGCGTGCCCGCCACGCTCGTGATCTGCTGGGTCGCGCGGCACATGGAGCGGCGCCACCTGCACAAGCTGCGGATGCAGGGCGAGGGCACGATGCGCACGGTCGTCGTCGGCGACGAGGTGTCGGCCGCCGGCGTCGTGCGCAACATCGCCGCGGTCCCGCACCACGGCTACCGGATCGACGGGGTCTGCGTGCCCTCGGTCGGGACGGCGACCACGGTCGCGGGCGTCCCGGTGCTCGGCGCGGTGGCCGACGTCGTGCAAGTGGCTGTCGACCGCGGTGCCGACGTGGTGCTGGTGACCGGGACGTGCCTGAGCGGTGACGCGCTGCGCCGCCTGTCGTGGGCGCTCTCCCGCGCCGGTGCCCAGCTCGTGGTCGTCCCGGACATCGTCGAGGTCGGCGCGCCGCGCCTGACCGTGCGCCCGACGGCCGGTCTCTCGCTGCTCGAGGTGCAGGTCGCCTCGCCGCGCCCGCGCCTGGTGATCAAGCAGGTCCTCGACGTCACGCTCGCGGGGCTCGCGCTCCTCGTGCTCGCGCCGATGCTCGGCCTCGCGGCGCTCCTGGTCGCGGTGACGTCCCCGGGCGGCGCGATCTACCGGCAGGTCCGGGTGGGCCAGGACGGCACGCAGTTCGTGATGTACAAGCTGCGCACGATGTACCGCGACGCCGACGAGCGGCGCGCCGCCCTCCTTGCGTCCGGCACCCACGACGGCGTCCTGTTCAAGATGGCCGACGACCCGCGGGTCACGCCCGTCGGGCGCGTCCTGCGCCGCTTCTCGATCGACGAGCTGCCGCAGCTCGTCAACATCATCAAGGGCGACATGGCGCTGGTCGGTCCGCGCCCGCCGCTGCTCGAGGAGGTCGAGGCGTACCACGACTCCGTGCACCGGCGGCTGCACGTGCGGCCCGGCCTGACGGGTCTGTGGCAGGTCAGCGGCCGGTCGGACCTGGACTGGGAGGAGTCCGTGCGGCTCGACCTGCGGTACGTCGACAACTGGTCGGTGTCGATGGACCTGCTGATCCTCTGGAAGACCGGTCGGGCTGTCCTCGGCGGGGCCGGGGCGTACTGACCCGAAGGTGCACGACCAGCAGTGCGGCGCGACGGCGGGCCGCTCCCACCGTGAGCGCTAGTGCAAGGAGCAACTGATGAGCAACCTGACGATCGTCGGGTACGTCCCGGGCGGCTTCGACATGCTGCACATCGGGCACCTGAACATCCTGCGGGCGGCGCGGGAGCGCTGCGACCGGCTCGTCGTCGGCGTGGCCGTCGACGAGTCGCTCGTCGCGATGAAGGGCCGTCCCCCGGTGATCCCGCACGAGGAGCGCATGGAGCTCGTCGCGAGCCTGCGCTTCGTCGACGAGGTCGTGCCCGACCACGCGCAGGACAAGCGCGTCGCCTGGCACGCGCACCCGTTCGACGTCCTCTTCAAGGGTGACGACTGGGCCGGGAGCGCGAAGGGCGAGCGGCTCGAGCGCGAGATGGCCGAGGTCGGCGCGCGTGTCGTCTACCTGCCGTACACGCCGTCCACGTCGTCGACGATGCTCCGCGAGTTCCTGGTGTCGGGCGCCGCGCGCGAGGGCGCGGCGTGAGCGCCGCCGCGAGACCGGCCCGCCCCCTGTCGATCGCGATGGTCGGGACGCGGGGCGTCCCGGCGCGCTACGGCGGCTTCGAGACCGCGGTGGAGGAGGTCGGTCGCCGGCTCGCCGACGCCGGCCACCGCGTGCGGGTCTACTGCCGCTCCGGCAACTCCGAGCTGTCGTCGTACGCCGGCATGGAGCTCGTGACGCTGCCCGCGCTGCGCCAGCGGTCCCTCGAGACGCTGAGCCACACCGGGGTGTCCGTCGGGCACCTGCTGGGCCGGCGGACCGACGTCGCCTTCGTCTTCAACGCCGCCAACGCGCCCTACCTGCCGCTCCTGCGGGGCGCACGCATCCCGGTCGCGACGCACGTCGACGGGCTCGAGTGGCAGCGCGCCAAGTGGGGCGGGGCGGGACGCCGGTACTACCGCGCCGCCGAGACGGCGGCCGTGCGGTGGTCCGACGCCCTCATCGCGGACGCCGTCGGGATCGCGGACTACTACCGCGCGGAGTACGACGTGCCGACGACGCTGCTGACGTACGGGGCGCCCGTCCTCGACGCGCCCGGGCACGACGCCCTGGCGGACGTCGGGCTCCAGCCCGGCGCGTTCCACCTGGTCGTCGCCCGGTTCGAGCCCGAGAACCACGTGGACCTGTGGGTCGAGGGCTACGTGCGCAGCGGCGCGCGCCACCCCCTGGTGGTCGTCGGGTCCGCGCCGTACGCCGACGAGTACACCGCGAAGGTCCACGCGTCCGCGCAGGGCGACCCCCGCGTGCGGTTCCTCGGCGGGGTGTGGGACCAGCGGCTGCTGGACCAGCTCTACGCGAACAGCCTGACCTACCTGCACGGGCACTCCGTCGGCGGCACCAACCCGTCGCTGCTGCGCGCGATCGGCGCGGGCGCGGCGACCGTCGCGTACGACGTGTCCTTCAACCGCGAGGTCGCCGGCGACGACGGCGTCTACGTGCGCACACCGGCCGAGGTCGCCCGCGCGCTGGAGGACGCCGAGGCCGACGAGCCCACGACCAGGTCGCGCGGGACCCGCCTGCGTGAGCGTGCACGCGCGTACGACTGGGACGAGGTCGCCGCGGGCTACGAGCAGCTGGCCCTCGCGCTGGCCGAGGGCCGGGTGCCCGGGCCGCGTCCCCGGGCGTCGCGGCGGGGAGCCGGCGCCGCGCCGGCCCGACAGACGGAGACGGTTCGATGACGCAGACGTCCACCTCCCCCGCCGCGGGGCAGGCCGAGACCTTCCGCGGGACGCTCGACCGGCTCGCCGGCGCGCAGAAGGGCGCGGCGCGCAGCGCACCGGCCTACTCCCGGTTCGTCAACCGACGGCTCGGCCGCGTGCTCGCCGCCTGGGCGTACCGGCGCGGGCTGTCACCCAACGCGGTCACGGGGATCAGCGCGCTGTGCACGTTCACGGCGATCGCGCTGCTGCCGCTGGTGGCGCCGAGCGCGCTGCTCGGCGTCGTCGTCAGCCTGCTGCTCGTGCTCGGCTACGCGTTCGACTCGGCGGACGGCCAGGTCGCCCGGCTGACGGGGAAGGGCAGCCCCGCGGGGGAGTGGCTCGACCACATGGTCGACGCCACCAAGATCGTCACGCTCCCGCTCGCGCTGGGGGTGGGCCTGTACCGCTTCGACGTCGTGGACCACGTGTGGCTGCTGGTGCCCGCGCTGCACGCCGTCGCCGGCAGCGTCTACTTCTTCGGCATGATCCTGACCGAGCAGATGCGCCGGGCCGCGGGCGTGGTGAGCACGGCCGCCACGGGTGGTCGTGCACCGTGGCTCCGGTCGGTGCTGGGGATCCCCACGGACTACGGCACGACGTGCCTCGTGTTCCTGCTGCTGAGCGTCCCGACCGCCTTCTTCGTGGGCTACGCGGCGATCGTGGCGGCGACCCTGGTGGTCGCCGTCGCCGCAGCGGTGTCCTGGTACGGTCAGCTGCGCCGGCTGACGGCGAACGAGGCAGGTGCGGCATGACGACGCGGAGGTGGTCGGCCGTGAGGACCCGCCCCGTGGCGCGGCTGGTGGTCGGTGCGGTGCTCGTGACCAGCGTCGTGGCCTGCACCGGGCCGGACGGCTCGGAGCCGCGCGTCGCCGGGACGGTTGACGTCGCGACGCCCTCGGTGACCGCGTCGCCCTCGCAGCCGGACGCCGGTGACGGCCCGGCGCCCGACGCCGGCGACGAGGGTGCTGCGCCCGGTGACCTGCCGACCGCCGCACCCGTCGAGCTCACCGAGGTCGCCGACTTCGGCACCGGCGTGACGGCGGAGATCCAGCAGGTCGAGGCCATCCAGGCCGAGGGTCGAGGCCCGGGTGAGCTCTCGGGCCCCGCGCTGGCCTTCCGGATCGCGGTCACGAACGGCTCGGGCGCGCCGGTCGACGTCGACGCGGTCACGGTCAACGTCGCCGACGCGACGGGGGCGCCTGGTGCTCCGTTGGCCGGCCCGCCTGCGGAGCCGCTCACCGGCTCGGTCGAGCCGGGGGCGTCCGCCGTGGGGACCTACGTCTTCCTCGTCCCGGACGACGCCCGGGACCGGGTGCGGCTCGAGGTGTCGTACTCGACCGACGCCTCGGTCGTGGCCTTCGCCGGCGATCCGGACGCGGCGAGCCGACGCTCCTGACGCGCCGGGCGGCCCGGCCGCGCCCGCACGCCGGCACGACCGCCGTGCGGCTGCGCGGTCGGCGCGCCGTCGTGCGCCCCCACCTGCACCCCTGCACCGCGTCATGGACGGGTGTCCGTTTTCACCCGGAGTTTTCACCCATATAGGCCACATCGGGTTGATATGTCCAGTTTAAGGTGATCTCCACCGCACCGTGCGTTCACACCGTCCTGAACGAGGCATCCCATGCAGAGCTTCTCGCGTCTCCGTCACCGCGCCGCTGCGCTCACCGCCGGGCTCGGGCTCGTCCTCGCCGGGGTGGTCGTCCCCCTGGGCGCCGCTCCCGCGGCGGCCGACACGCTCCCGTCCGACACGACGCTCCCCGCGACGGTGAGCGCCGACGGTCTCCCGACGGTGCAGATCGACGGCGTGGTCTGGGACCAGGTCGTCGTGGACGGCGTCGTGTACGTCGCCGGCAGCTTCACCACCGCGCGCCCGGCGGGTGCCGCGCCCGGTGTCGGTGCCGTGACGCGCTCGAACCTGCTGGCCTACGACCTGGCGACCGGGCAGCTCATCAGCTCGTGGGCGCCGTCGGCCAACGGTCAGGTGCTCGCGATCGAGGTCTCGCCCGACAAGAGCCGCATCTACATCGGCGGCGGTTTCACGCAGGTCAACGGCAGCAGCGTGTGGCGCATCGCCGCGCTCGACCGCGCCACCGGCAACCTGGTGCCCTCGTTCCTGCCCAAGCCCGACGCGACGGTGCGCGCGATCGCGTTCTCCGGCAGCACCGTCTACTTCGGCGGCCTCTTCAACGTGGTCGGCACCGAGACGCGGACGCGTCTGGCGGCGGCGTCCGCGGTCGACGGTTCGCTCCTGCCCTGGGCGCCCGCGGCGGCCGGTGCGAGCGGGGTCAACGCGCTCGCCGTCTCGCCGGACGCGTCGTCGGTCGTCGTCGCGGGCTCGTTCACGACGCTCAACGGGTCGAACCGGCCGGGCTACGGACTGGGCTCGGTGAACGCGACGACCGGCGAGTCGCTCCCGTTCGACGCCAACGTGACGGCCGTGCGCAGCGCCGGGGTCAACGGCTCGATCACGTCGCTCTCGGCCGACGGCGACTACGTGTACGGCTCGGCCTTCACCTACGGGCGCGCGGGCGGCACGCTCGAGGGGACGTTCGCCGCGACGTGGGACGGCGGCCAGCTCGTCTGGATGGACGACTGCCACGGTGACACCTACTCCGTCGCCGCCATCGGTGACGTGATCTACCAGGCGAGCCACAAGCACTTCTGCGGCAGCATGGGCGCCTACCAGCAGACCGAGCCGTGGACGATGCGCCTGGCGACGGCCGTCACCAAGGACGTGCGTGGCGTCCTCGGGCGTGAGCCCTACGACTACACCAACCACGAGGGGCGCCCGCGTCCCGAGCAGCTCGCGTGGTACCCCGAGCTCGACACCGGGACGTACACGGGGCAGAACCAGGGTCCGTGGTCGGTCGCCGGCAACGACGACTACGTCGTCATGGGCGGTGAGTTCCTCAACGTCAACGGCCGTCCCCAGCAGGGACTGGTCCGCTTCGCGGTCCCGTCGATCGCACCGAACGCCGAGGGTCCGCGCCTGAGCGGCGGCAAGTTCGACCTGTCCGCCACCTCGGCGGAGTCCGGCGTCGTGCGGCTGCGCTGGACCGCCAACTACGACTGGGACAACGAGGACCTGACCTACGCGCTCATCCGCAACGGGGTCCAGGCGACGCCGATCCACGAGACGGTCGAGTCGTCGCGCTTCTACGACCGGCCGACCATGGGCTACGTCGACTCCGGGCTCGTGCCGGGCACCGAGTACCGCTACCGCCTGCGGGCGACCGACCCGTTCGGCAACGTCGCGTGGTCGGACACCGTGACCGTCACCGCCTCGGGCGCGGTGCGGCCGGAGACCCACCCCTACGTGAGCACCGTGCTGGCCGACGCGCCGGACGGCTACTGGCGGGGTGGCGAGGCCGCGGGCACGGGCTGGCTGACCGACACCGCGGGCTGGAACGACCAGCGCGTGCGCGGCGCGGGCCTCGGCCTCGGCGTCGAGGGCGTGCTGCCCGGCGACACCGCCATGCGGCTGACGGGCGCGGCCACGGGCTACGCCTCGACCGTCCCGAACATCACGTCCCCCGCGGAGTTCAGCGTCGAGGCGTGGATCCGGACGACGACGACGACCGGTGGGCGCATCGTCGGCTTCAGCACCTCGGAGACCGGCACGTCGGACTTCGCCGACCGTCACCTCTTCATGGAGAACTCCGGCCGCCTGCGCTTCGGCGTCCGGCCGTTCAGCGGCTCGCGGGTGCAGCTCGCCTCGACGACCGCCTACAACGACGGCCAGTGGCACCACGTGGTCGGGACGTCCGACCCCACCGGCACGCGGCTGTACGTCGACGGCGTGCGCGTCGCCGAGGGTGCGGCCGTGGCCGGGCGCACCCACGGTGGGTACTGGCGCATCGGTGGTGACACGCTGAGCGGCTGGACGTCCGCCCCGACGAGCACGAGCTTCACGGGGGACATCGACGAGGTCGCGGTCTACGGCCGGGCGCTCGGCCACGGCGAGATCTCCGAGCACGTCACGGCCGCGGGCCGGACCGTGGCACCCCTGCCGCAGGACGCGTACGGCGCCGCGGTCGCGGGCGAGTACCCGGAGCACTACTGGCGCCTGGACGAGGCGACCGGCACCAACGCGGCCGACTCCGGCTCGTACGCGGCGCACGGCACGTACCGCGGGACCGTCGGGCGCGGCGCGGCCGGCGTGCTGGAGGGGGTGGGGTCCGCAGCCTCGTTCAACGGGTCGAACTCGCGCGTCACCAGCAACCGCAGCTGGTCGAGCCCGCGCATCTACTCGCTCGAGACCTGGTTCAGGACGTCGTCGGGCACCGGGGGCACGATCCTCGGCTTCGGCAACAGCCAGACGGCGACGTCGACGTCGTACGACCGGCAGGTGCGCACCGACAGCACCGGCAGGGTGTCGTTCTCCGTCCTGGCGAACCCCGGCTGGGTGCACGTCGTGTCGCCCGGCACCTACCGGGACGACGCGTGGCACCACGTCGTGGCCACCCAGTCGCCCAGCGGCATGAAGCTCTACATCGACGGTCAGCTCGTCGGCTCCGACCCCGAGACCGGCAGCCGCACCCTGACCGGCTACTGGAAGGTCGGCGGTGACACCTCGGTGCTCGGCCCGACCTACTTCACCGGCCTGGTCGACGAGGTCGCGATCTACAGCCGCGAGCTGTCGGCCGTGTCCGTCGCGCAGCACTACGCGCTCGGCTCGGGCGAGATCATCGAGATGCCGCCGACCGCGCGGCTCACGACGACGACCGAGGGCCTCGACGTGGCGGTGGACGGCTCCGGCTCCACCGACCCGGACGGCACCATCGCCTCGTGGGCGTGGGACTTCGGTGACGGCGGCACCGCCACGGGTGCGACGGCGTCGCACTCCTACGCGGAGGCGGGCACGTACACCGTGACCCTGACCGTCACGGACGACCACGGCCTGACGTCCAGCGCGACGCAGGACGTGACCGTCGAGGTGCCGCCGGTGCGGCCCGTCGCGGCCGACACGTTCGAGCGCACCAGCACCTCCGGGTGGGGCAGCGCGCAGGACGGTGGGGCGTGGACGTACCAGGGCAACGTGGCGAGCTTCTCGGTCGCCTCGGGCGTGGGCCGCATCTCGGTGCCCACGGCCGGCGGCGGGCGGTCGGCACTGCTGGCCACGCCTCAGGTGACCGACGTCGACGTGTCGGCGACGGTGGCCACGACGACGGTGGCCAACGGTGGTGGGGCGTTCGCCTCGCTGCTGGGTCGCCGGGTGGGGACGGCGGACTACCGCGCGAAGGTGAGGATCGCGGCGAACGGTCAGGTGACGTCGTACCTGGTGCGCACGACGACGGCGGAGACGACGCTGACCAGCGTGGTGGTGCCGGGTCTGACGTTCGCGGCGGGTGACCGGCTGCAGGTGCGGCTCGAGGTGACGGGGACGTCGCCGACGACGCTGCGCAGCAAGGTGTGGAAGGTCGGCACGACCGAGCCGGCCGCGTGGCAGCTGACGACCACCGACTCGGTGGCGGCCCTGCAGGCACCCGGCGGCCTCGGTGTCATGGCCTACGTCTCGGGCAGCACGACCAACCTGCCCGTCGTCGTCACGGTCGACGACCTGCTCGCGGTCGCGCCGGGCACGCAGGTGCCCGTCGAGAACGTGGCGCCGGTCGCCGCGTTCACGGCGCAGACCGACGTGCTCGGGTTGAGCGTCGACGGCTCGGGCTCGACCGACGCCGACGGCACCATCGCGTCCTACGCGTGGGGCTTCGGTGACGGCGGGACCGCCGAGGGTGCGACGGCCTCGCACACCTACACCGCGAGCGGGACCTACACGGTCACGCTGACGGTGACGGACGACGACGGCGCGACCACCTCCACGTCGCAGCAGGTGACCGTCACGGCGCCGGTGCCGAACCAGGCCCCGGTGGCCGCGTTCACCGCGGCCGTGGACGGTGCTGCGGTGGCGGTCGACGCCTCGGGCTCGTCCGACGGCGACGGCACGGTCGCGTCCTACGGCTGGGACTTCGGTGACGGCGGCACGGCCGCCGGTGCCACCGCGTCCCACAGCTACACGCAGTCCGGGACGTACACGGTGACGCTGACGGTCACCGACGACGACGGTGCCACCGGGACCACGTCCCAGGCGGTCACGGTCACCGTCGACGACCCCGCCGAGGAGCCCGTGCTGGCGCTCGACACGTTCGAGCGTGCGGTCACGGGCGGCTGGGGCACCGCGGAGAACGGCGGCGTCTGGACCCGGTCCGGCTCGGCCGCGCGGTTCACGGTGGCCGATGGTGCCGGGAAGATGTCGCTCGCCACCGCGGGCTCGGGGCTGGGGTCCTACCTCGACACCGTCGCGCAGACCGACGTCGACGTGTCGGCGACGGTGGCCACGACGACGGTGGCCAACGGTGGTGGGGCGTTCGCCTCGCTGCTGGGTCGCCGGGTGGGGACGGCGGACTACCGCGCGAAGGTGAGGATCGCGGCGAACGGTCAGGTGACGTCGTACCTGGTGCGCACGACGACGGCGGAGACGACGCTGACCAGCGTGGTGGTGCCGGGTCTGACGTTCGCGGCGGGTGACCGGCTGCAGGTGCGGCTCGAGGTGACGGGGACGTCGCCGACGACGCTGCGCAGCAAGGTGTGGAAGGTCGGCACGACCGAGCCGGCCGCGTGGCAGCTGACGACCACCGACTCGGTGGCGGCCCTGCAGGCGCCCGGTGGCCTCGGTGTCATGGGGTACGTCTCGGGCAGCTCGACGAACCTGCCCGTCGTGGTCACGGTCGACGACCTCGTCGCGGTGGCGCCGGGCACGCAGGTGCCCGTGGCGGCACCGAACGCCGCCCCGGCGGCCGCCTTCACCGCGCAGACCGACGGCCGCACGCTGGCCGTCGACGGTGCGGGCTCCACGGACTCCGACGGCACCGTCGCGTCCTACGCCTGGGGCTTCGGGGACGGCGGTACCGCCCAGGGTGCCACGGCCTCGCACACCTACACGGCCGACGGCACGTACACGGTGACGCTCGTCGTGACCGACGACGGCGGTGCGACCGCCTCGACGTCGCAGCAGGTCACCGTGACCGGGCCGGTGGTCGAGCCGGTGGACCCCGTGGACCCCGTGGACCCGGTGGATCCCGTGGACCCGGTCGACCCGGTCGACCCGGTGGACCCCGTCGATCCGGTCGACCCGGTCGACCCGGTCGACCCCGTCGACGAGCCGCTGCTCGCGCTCGACACCTTCGAGCGCGCGGTGACGGCCGGCTGGGGCACGGCCGACAACGGGGGTGACTGGACGACGGCCGGCTCGGCCTCGCGGTTCACCGTGGCGAACGGTGTCGGCACCATGACTCTCGCGAGTCCCGGTGCCGGTCTGGGGGCCTACCTCGGTACCGTCGCCCTGACGGACGTCGACCTGGGCGCCCGGTTCACGACGCCCGTCCGGGCGGACGGGGGCGGCGTGTTCGCCTCGCTGGCCTCCCGCCGGGTGGGCACGGCAGAATACCGGGCAAAGGTGAAGATTGCGGCAAACGGGGGGATCACGTTGTACCTGACACGAGCCGACGGGGCCGAGACGACTCTCGCGACGGCCAACGTCCCGGGCAACGTGGCCGCCGGGCAGGCCGTGAACCTGCGGTTCGCGGCGTCCGGCGTGGCACCGACGACGCTGCGCGCCAAGGTGTGGCCGGACGGGGCGACCGAGCCGACGGACTGGCAGCTGACGGCGACCGACGCGACGCCCGCGCTGCAGGCGCCGGGCGCGATCGGCTTCGTCACCTACCTGTCCGGCTCGGTGACCACGGCGCCGTTCGTCGTCACGGTGGACGACCTCGTGGCGAAGCTCCCGTGACGCCGGGCAGTCCCGGGCCCGGGGGCGAGGGGGGCCGGGACGACCGCGCGGCGGTCGTCCTGGTCGCACACCCGGGCGCCGAGCTCTACGGCTCGGACCGCGTGATGCTGGAGACGGTCCTCGGGCTGCTGGCCGCCGGCCGCCGCGTCGTGGTGACCGTGCCGGTCGACGGCCCGCTGCTGGCGGACCTCGCCGCGGCCGGCGCCGAGGTCGTGCGCACCCCGACGTTCGTGCTCCGCAAGAGCGCGCTGCGGCCCGCGGGGCTGGTCCGGGCCGTCGCCGACGTCGTGCGGGGCTCCGTCCGCGGCTGGTCGCTGCTGCGGCGGGTCCGGCCCGACGTCGTGTACGTCAGCACCGTGACCGTCCCGCTGTGGGGCCTGCTCGGGCGTCTCGCGCGGCGCCCGGTCCTGTGGCACGTGCACGAGGCCGAGGGCAGCCAGCCTGCTCTCGTGCAGCGGGTGCTCGTCGCGCCGCTGCGGCTCGCGACCGGGGTCGTCGCGAACAGCCGGTACAGCGTCGACGTCGTGCGTCAGTCGTCCCCCCGCACGGCGGACCGGATGAACGTCGTGCACAACGGGGTCCCCGGGCCGTCCGACCCGGCGCCGGCGCGGGCGGAGATCGAGGGTCCGCTGCGACTCGTCTACGTGGGCCGCCTGTCGGCGCGCAAGGGTGTCGACGTCGCCGTGGAGGCGGTCGGCCTGCTGCGCAACGGCGGCGACGACGTCGTGCTCGACCTCGTCGGTGCCGTGTACCCGGGGTACGAGTGGTTCGAGCAGGCGCTGCGGGAGCGCGCCGCCGCGCTCGGGGTGAGCGACGCCGTGCGGTTCCGGGGCTTCCAGCCGTCGGTGTGGCCGTTCCTCGCGGACGCGGACGTCGTGCTCGTGCCGTCGGTCGTCGACGAGCCGTTCGGCAACACCGCCGTCGAGGCGATCCTCGCCGCGCGACCGCTCGTGGTGAGCGCGACGAGCGGCCTCCTGGAGGCGGCCGCCGGGTACGCGTCGGCACAGCAGGTGCCGCCGGGCGACCCCGAGGCGCTCGCCGACGCCGTCCGTCGGGTCCGCAAGGAGTGGGACCGCCTCCGGGCGGACGCGCTCGCCGACGCCGCCCTCGCGCGCGAGCGGCACGCACGCGAGGAGTACCGCCGCCGGATCGTCGAGGCCGTCGACGACGTGGCCCGGGCGAGCGAGTGACGGCGGTCACGCGACCCGGGCCGGGGACGGCGTCGGCGGCGGTGCGGTGGAACTCGCTCGCCGTCGTCGGCAAGCAGGTCTTCATGTTCGGCGCCAGCATCGTGCTGGCCCGGCTGCTCGGCCCCGAGACGTACGGCGTCATCAGCGCCGCGATGATCTACGTGACGTTCACGATGCTCCTGCTCGACCAGGGCCTGGCCGCCGCGCTCGTGCAGCGTGCGGAGCTGAGCCGGTGGGCCCCGGGCGTCGTCGCGACCGCCAACCTCGCGTCCGCGGTGCTCCTCGGCGTCGTCACGTGGCTCGCGGCACCGCTCGTGGCGGACTTCTTCCACGACGAGCGCCTCGCGCCGGTGCTGCAGCTCCTGGGTGCCGCACTGTGGCTGAAGGCTCTCGCGATCGTGCCGCGGGCGATGCAGCAGCGCGTCCTGACCTTCCGCGCGATCGCCGTCGCGGACGTCGCGGGAGCGCTCGTGGGTGCCGTCGCCGGTGTCGTCGCCGCCTACCTCGGCGCCGGGCCTGCCGCCGTGGTCGCCATGGTCGTGGCGACGGACCTGGTCGTCGCGGCCGTCCTGCTGCACGCCGAGCGCGGTCCGGTCCCGAACCTGCACGTGCGCGAGCTGCGTGAGCTCCTGCCGTTCGGCGCCCGGGTCATGGCGACCAACGGCATCGCCTACTTCTCGCGCAACATCGACAACATCCTCGTCGGGCGGGTCCTGGGCCTGTCCGCCCTGTCGTTCTACGGCATGGCGTACCGGGTCCTGGTCATCCCCGTCCAGCTCATCGCGCAGACCGTCTCGCGCGTCATGTTCCCCGTGTTCTCACGCCTCGCGGACCGCCGCGACCTGCTCGCCGAGAACCTGCTGCGCACCACCCAGCTGCTCGCGCTGCTCGCCGTCCCGCTCATGGGGCTGGCCGCCGCGGGAGCCCACGAGCTGGTCCACGTCGTCCTCGGGGTGAAGTGGCTGCCGTCGGCCTCGTTGCTGACCGTGCTGGCGGTCGCGGGCGCACGCGAGACCGTGCTGTACGTGACGTCGCCGCTGATGAAGGCCACCGGCGAGGTCAAGCTGCTCCTCCGCTACGAGATGCTCGCGACCCTCCTCCAGGTGGGGGGGATCGTGGTGGGCCTGCGGTGGGGCACCCTGGGGGTCGCCCTGGGGTACACGGTGGCGGGCTTCGTCCTGACCCCCGTGCTCCTCCTCGTGCAGCGCCGCCTCACCGGCGTGACGGGCCGCGACCAGGTCCGCGTGGTCCTGCCGCCCGTCCACGCCGCGCTGTGGGGGGCCGCCGCGTACGTCGTCGTCGCGCGGGTCCTGGACGGACCGCTCCTCGTGCTCGTCGTCGGTGCGGTCTGCTACGTCGCCGTCGCGGCGGGCGTCCTCCTCCTGGTCCACCGGTCCTCGACCCTCGAGGGCCTGACACGTCTGCGGCGCCTGGCGACGGGCCGGTCGTGAGCGGGCGCGCGACGACGCCGGACCCGACGACGCCCGACCCGACGACGGAGGCCATGACGTGACCACGACCGACCCGACCACGGCGACCGACCCGCAGGCGGTGACCCGCCGCGTGACCGTCGCGATGCTCACCTACCGGCGGCCGGACGACCTGCGGACCGCCCTGCCGCTGGTGTGCGACCAGCTGCCCGCGAGGGACGCCGAGCTGCTCATCGTCGACAACGACCCCGACGGGGGTGCACGGTCCGTGGTCGAGTCGTTCGGCGACGCCCGCGTCCGGTACGTCCACGAGCCGACGCCGGGGATCGCGGCCGCACGCAACCGCGCGCTGACCGCGGCGGGCGGTGACGTCCTGGTCTTCATCGACGACGACGAGCGCCCCTCGCCCACCTGGCTCGCGTCCCTGTTGGAGGTCCACGAGCGCGAGGGCTGCGCGGCGGTCGTGGGGCCGGTCGTCTCGGAGTACGAGGTCGAGCCCGACCCGTGGATCCGCGACGGCGGGTTCTTCGAGCGGCGCCGCCCCGCGACCGGTGCGGTGGTCGAGGCCGCGGCGACCAACAACCTGCTGCTCGACATGGCGGTGGTCCGCCGGCTCGGACTCGACTTCGACGTGCGCTACGGCCTGACCGGCGGTTCGGACACGCTGTTCACGCGCCGCCTCACCGCCGCGGGCGAGCGCATCGTGTGGTGCGCCGAGGCCCCTGTCGTCGACGTGGTGCCCCGGTCGCGGCTCACGCGGCGGTGGGTCCTGCAGAAGGCGCTGCGGTCCGGCAACTCCTGGAGCCGCACCTCGATCGAGCTCGCGCCGCCCGGGGTCGCGGGTCTCGGGGTGCGTCTGCGGCTGCTCGGTCAGGGGGGCGCGCGGATCGCCGGCGGCGCCGCTCGCACGCTCCTGGGCGCGGTCACGCGCAACCGTCGGCACGCGGCCGGCGGTGCCCGCGTCCTCGCCCGCGGGGTCGGTCTGGCCACGGGGGCGACCGGGTGGATCTATACCGAGTACCGACGTCCCACCACTCGACGGAGTACCCCCTCCGTCGCAGGTGGGAGCCCCGATCGAGGGACGGCCGACCGCCCTCGCACGCCCTGAGACCCGGATGAATATGCGGATCGGGGCATTGGATGGGTTCCCCGTGTGGCCTAGTGTGTGCTCCGCCACGGGGTCTGACAGTCGCTCGTGTGGCGCAGCGGTCGTGCGGATGAGCACGCCGCGCCAGTGATCGCCGAGATCCGGGATCGCATCTTGGCCGCCGGCCCGACCGGTGGGTACACGTGAGGGGAGCGACGTTCATGCGTCGACACGGAAGACACTCGATGGCGGTACGGCGGACGGGACCCGACGGTGCCGTCCGACGCTGGGGGCTGGGGACGGCGCTCGTCGCGGTGGTCGTGGGCGTGAGCACCGCGTCCGCGAGCCCCGGTGCCGTCCCGGTGGCCGCACCGGCTGCCGTCGGGTCCGTGGTCCCCGCCGCGAGCGTGTCGGCCGAGAACACGTCCGCCCTCGGTGCCGGGTCGGTCCTGACCACCACGGACCCGACGCGGCTCCTGAGCCGCACGGTCCTGGGACCGGGTGCCACCCACACCGTGTCGGTGCCGGGTCTGCCCGGTGACGCCCGCGCGGTCGTCGTGAACCTGACGGCCACGGACGCGTCCGTGCCCACCACCGTGACGGCCTGCTCCGGATCGGGCTGCTCCGTCGGCTCGGCGGTCTCGGCGCGGCCGGGCATGCCGGTGTCGCGCCAGGTCGTCGCCCCGGTCGTCAACGGCAAGGTCTCGCTGCGGAACTCCGCCGGCACGGTCTCGGTGTTCGTCGACCTCTCGGCGTACGTGCGTCCCGCCAGCACGCAGGGCGGCGAGGAGTACCTGCCGACGCCGCAGCGACGCGTCCTGTCGTGGCAGCTGCTCGGGGCCCGCGGCACGAGCGTGCTCCAGCTCCCCGACGTGCCCGAAGGTGCGACGGCCGTGGTCCTCGACGTCGGCTACTCGTCGGCGACCGCCCGGTCGTTCCTCTCGGTGTGCCCGGCCGACCAGTCGGCCACGACGTGCGTGCGCACGTCCGCGATCCAGACGGTCCCCGGCGTGAACCACTCCAACTCGGTCGTCGTCCCCGTCGACGCGGCCGGGCGGGTCAAGCTCTACAACGACGCGGGCAGCGTGCGTGTCAACGCCGACGTGCAGGGCTGGTACGTCGCGCGGGGCTCGACGGACGTCGGCGGCGAGCTCGTCGGGGCGTCCGGCGCGATCGCGACCCGGCTCGCGTCGGCCGGTGCGACCCGCACCGTCACGCTCCCGGGCGTGCCGGCCGGGGCGTCGTCCGCGGTGATCGTCGTCAGGTCGACGTACGCCGCCGGGGGCACGGGCGTGTGGGCCTGCCCCGCTGCCGCCGTGGTGGCACAGTGCAAGACGGCCTCGGTGCTCAACCCGCTGCCCGGGTACATCACGGACAACGTCGCGTACGTCGAGCTCGGCGGCAGCAAGGGCAACCAGATCACGCTCGGCTCGACGACCGCAGCAGCCGACATCACGGTGAGCGCGCTGGGCTACACCATCCACGCCGCCGCGGCGGAGCCGACGCCCGAGCCCGAGCCCGAGCCGACCCCGACGGCGTCGCCCAAGCCCACCGCGAGCGCCTCGCCCAAGCCGTCGGCGAGCCCGTCCCCGACCGCAGCGGTCACGGGCGGCAAGCCCGGCGCGAGCAACACGGGCGTGCCCGCGGGCCTGAGCCTCAAGCGGCACGACGGCGACATCGTCGTGACCCAGGCCGGCACGGTGATCGAGAACATGGACATCCACGGCTTCATCACGGTGCGGGCTCCCGACGTGACGATCCGCCGGTCGATCGTGCGCGGCTCCGGCCCCGGCACGACGAACATGGGCCTGGTCAACTGCAACCACAACGCGTGCAGCAACCTGCTGGTGGAGGACGTGACCCTCGCCCCGAAGCAGCCGTCGGTGTGGCTCAACGGGCTGTTCGGCCACGACTACACGGCGCGCCGCGTGAACACGTACCACGTCGTCGACGGCTTCCAGATCCACAACGTCCGCAACAACGGCGGACCGGTCAACGTGGTGATCGAGAACAGCTGGTGCCACGACATGAGCTACTTCCACAAGGACCCGAACCACGACAACACCGAGACCCACAACGACTGCATCCAGATCCAGGGTGGGACCAACATGAGGATCACGGGGAACAACCTCGAGTCCTTCATGGCGACCCAGGCCGGCGACCAGAACTACGACGCGCGCAACCGCGGCTCGGCGCTCATGGTCACGCCCAACGCGGCGCCGGTGTCCAAGGTGACGATGACGGGCAACTGGCTCGACGGCGGCTACGCGTCGGCCTACTTCTCGACCTCGAAGTTCGGTGCCATGAACTTCGGCACCTTCAGCGGCAACATGTTCGGCCGCAACCAGTACGACCACGGCCGCGGCTCGCGCTACCAGATCCGCATCGCCGACAGCGGGGTCACGTTCGACAACCCGCTGACGACGAACAAGTGGGCCGACGGCTCGGGCAACCTCGCCGAGGGGCGTGACGCGGGCATCCGCTTCGGCTCCTGACACGGCGCGTGAGCACCGGGGCGGCGGTCCGACCGTCGCCCCGGTGCCCACGTCGCGGGCGGGCCTGGCGCCCGTGCTGCCCGAGGTGGCAGGCTCGGGCGACCGATCCGTTCCCGAGGACAGGGCATCGATGAACCTCCGGCGTCTGCGCAACGGCGAGCCCGTCCTCCCTCGCGTCCTCGCCCGGGTCGAGCTCGAGCTGAACCCGCGTGTCGCGCCCGCGCGAGCGCGCCGCCTGGAGCGGCTGAACGAGACGTCGGACCGCCCCGTCACCGGGGACGCGCCGGTCGTCGTGAGCCTGACGACCTACGGCGCGCGCTTCTCGACCGTGCACCTCACGATCGAGTCCATCGCCCAGGGGCGCCGGCGCCCCCGCAGGCTCGTGCTCTGGCTCGACGACCAGCGTCTGCTCGACGCGCCCACGCCCGGCCTGCAGCGGTTGGTGGCCCGCGGCCTCGAGATCCGGATGGCGCGCAACGACGGCCCGCACACGAAGTACGTCCCCCTGCTGTCCGACGCCGACCTCGGGGCCCAGGACGTCGTCGTCACGGCGGACGACGACGTGCTGTACCCGCGGGGGTGGCTCGCGGCGCTCGAGTCGGCGGCCCGGCGCGACCCCGGGTCGGTGCACTGCTACCGCGCCTACCGCGTGCGCACCCGCCCCGACGGCACGCTCGCGCCGTACCGGACCTGGCGGCCGTGCCTGTCGGCCGAGCCGCGGTTCGACAGCTTCGCGACCGGGGTCTCCGGCGTCGCGTACCCGCCGCGGATGATCGAGGCGCTGCGTGCCGCCGGCACCCGGTTCCGGGAGTGCGCGCCCCACGCGGACGACGTGTGGCTGCACGCGGTGGCCGTCGAGACGGGCGTGCGGGTCCGGCAGCTCGCGCGGCAGCCGCGGCACTTCCCGGTGCTGCCCGGGTCGCAGGAGAGCGGGCTGCGCAACGCGAACGTCACGGGTGACGGCAACGACCCGCAGATCCGGGCGACGTACTCAGCCGACGCGCTGCGGCGCCTCGGTGCGGTCGGTGGCGTCACGACCCCCTGACGCCCCGTCGCCCGCGCGATCGGGCGGTGCGCCGTACCGGGCCACCCCCAGGGCGAGCGCGGTCCACAGCAGCGCGCCCGACGCGGACCGCGCGGCCAGCGCGTTGTACGTCATCGGCAGCAGGAAGGCGACGGTGGCCGCGACGCGCGCCCCCGGCAGCGGCGCGCGCCGGGTCCACGCCTCGATGACGAGCAGGGCCTGCGCACCGAAGTACACGAGCGCGAACAGCGTGCCGATGTCCACGGCGTACATGAGGAACGAGCTCTCGAGGCTGGTCTGCAGCCCGCCCAGGGCGGCGTACCGGTAGCTGGCGGTCAGGCCGTGCCCGACGACCGGGTACTCGTGCCACGTCTCGGCGAAGAACCGGAAGGCGTCCGTGCGGGCGCCCGCCGACCCCTGGTCGTCGGCGAAGCGCGCGGCCACCCCGGTGACGATGCCGCTGCCCAGCAGCGCCGCGGTGCCGGCCCCGAGTGCGCACAACGACAGCAGGCGCACGTGCGGGGGCGCCTGCGAGCGGAGCACGACCCACACCGCGAGGACGCCGACGAGCACGACGCCGGTGCGGGACTGGGTGACCACGGTCCCGGCGCAGAAGAGGGCGACGAGGGCGAACTGCACGCCCGCGCGCCGCAGCCCCACGAGCAGCGGGGTCGCGACGCACAGCAGCATCGAGAGCGTCAGCGGCGAGTCGAGCGTGCCCATCCACCGGTCGAAGTCCTCGCGGAACCAGTACCGCGTCGCGAACTGCGACTCGTAGAGCAGCGCGCTGCCCGTCGCCCACTGCGCGATCGCGAAGGCGGCCGACACCGCGGCGAGCCCCAGCACGACGTCGCGAGCCCGTCGGGCGCCACGCGGGTCGTCGTCGATGCCCGCCAGCAGGAGCAGGAACATGAGCGTCGGGACGACGACCACGTCGACCAGCAGGGCAAGGCCGCCCGTCCCGCGCTGCTGGGTCGTGAGGGCAGCGACGGCGATGACCAGCCCGAGGGCGACCACCAGGTGGATGCGCCGCGCGACGACGCGCGCGAGGTCGTGCGGTGCGTGCAGGAGCTGCACGGCGACGACCGCGAGGACCAGCCAGGACGCGGGGTGGATGCCGAGGAGCCCGGTGCTGTGCCCGGTGAGCAGCGCCCCCGCCGCGGCCGGCACGACGACCCACAGCACGAGCGCGACGAGGGTCGCGTCCAGGGGGCGACGCCGGGCGAGCCACGCGAACGCGGCGCAGGCCAGGAGCCACGCTCCGAGCAGCGCCACGGGTCAGTCCGACGCGGTCGGGCCGCGGTCCGCGCCCCGCCCGACGGTCGCGCCGCCGTCGGGCGCGGGTGCGGGCAGGAAGGCGCCGCCGGAGCCTGCGCCGGGCCCCGCAGCGCTGCGCGCCGCGGGCGCAGCCCCTGCCGGACCCGTCGGACCCGTCGGACCCGCCGGGGTCGGCCGGGGTGGCGGGGACGCCGGGGTGCGTGGCATCGTGCGGCCGTCGTTCTGCGAGTAGGCCACCCCGGCCGAGCGCAGCGGCGCGCCGTTGATGATGACGCCCGCGAGCGGCGCGTCGACGACCCGCAGCGACTCGACCGCGAGCCGCGCCTGCTCGCGCGTGGTGTGCCCGTAGCGGACCACCAGGACGACGCTGTCGGCGTGGGCCGCGACGATCGAGGCGTCCGTGACGGGCAGGGCCGGGGGCGTGTCGAGGATGACGACGTCGAAGCGCTGGCGCATGCGCTGGATGAGCGCCCGCATCCGGTCGCTGCCGAGCAGCTCCGAGGGGTTCGGCGGCAGTGTGCCGGAGGGCAGCACGAACAGGCCGTTGGGCCCCCACTGCTGGATGACCTCCGACTCCTCGACCTGCCCCACGAGGACGTTGGTGAGCCCGACGGCCCCCTCGAGGCCCAGGGTCTGCGACACGCGGGGGCGCCGCAGGTCGGCCTCGACGAGCAGCACGCGGCGCCCGCTCTCGGCGAGCGCGATCGCCAGGTTGCAGCTCGTGGTGGTCTTGCCCTCCCCGGCCAGCGGCGAGCTGACGACGATGACCTGCATCCGGTGCGTCGCCGCGCTGAACGTGAGGTTGGTGCGCAGGCGGCGGTAGGCCTCCGCGCGGGGCGACCCGGTGTCGGACGCGGCGACGAGGCCGTCCGAGCGCGCGGCGTCGCGGCGCCGGCGCCGGTGCTGGACGGTGATGGTCGAGAGCGTGGGCAGCGAGGTGGCGGCGCGCACGTGCTCGGGGGTGCGCACGGTGCGGTCGAGCACCTGCCGTGCGATCGCGAGCGACACCCCGAGCGCCAGGCCCGCGAGCAGGCCGACGCCCAGGTTGAGCGCGGGACGCGGCGAGACGGCCGACGTGGGGGTCGTCGGCCCGGAGATGACCGTGAGCGACACGGTCGCACGGCTCGCGGCGTCGGTCCGCTCGAGCTCCTGCACGAGCGGGCCGAGCTCCTCGGCGATGGCCTCGCCGATCGCGTGCGCACGCTCGGGCCGGGTGTCCCGGACGACCGCGCTGAGCAGGATCGCGTCGGGCTGGGGCGTCGCGGTGATGCGCGCGGACGCCTCCTGGGGTGTCAGGCCGAGGTCACGTCCGGCCACGATGCGCTCGGCGAGCCGGCCGCTCGTCAGGACGCCCGCGTACGCGGCGACGCGGCGCTGCGCGAACTCGTCGGCCTGCAGCGCCGTGCCGGTGTCGCTCGAGGCCGCGACGAAGAACGTCAGCGTGCTCTCGTACTCCGGCGTCGCCCGCGCGGTGACGGCGAACGCCGCCCCCAGGGTCGTCAGCAGGGTCAGCACGACGATCCACCAGTTCTTCCGGATCGCTCGCAGCTGGTCGGTCAGCTCCACGTAGTGCTCCTCGCCCCGTGCCCGCCCCCGACGGTCGGCGCGTGGGCCGAGCGCCGGCTGCCCGTCGGAAACATCCTCACACACCGCACTTGTCGGATGAGACCGTTCAAACCCGTCCAGACCGGACATCACCCGCTTGCCCGGCCGGTTCACCTGTGCGCCGCACGGACGTCCCGGTGCGTCGAGCCCGACGTGGTGAGGGCGGGTCTCGCGCCGCGGGTCAGGCGAACTGCAGCGTCAGCATCGGGCGGAACGCGGGGTTGCCGGAGTCGACCGAGGAGAACCACAGGTTGTCCGCGCCGAGCGACGAGACCGTGAGCGTCGCAGGTGCCCCCAGGAAGGGCGCGAGGCCGGCCGAGAGATCGGACGACAGGTAGGCCGTGCTGAGATCCGTCGCCCCGGTGATGGTGCCGATCGCCGCTCCCACGGCCGGACGGGCGGCGTGCGTCAGCGTGCTCTCGGCCCACGGCGTGGTGATGGCGCTGACCTGGTGCTCGTCCAGCGAACCTGCGTACGCGGCGGTCGTGGTTCTCACCTGCAGGTGCGCAGCGACGAGTGTCAGGCCCTCCGGCGCCGCAGGCAGCTCGAACGCCAGGTACGACGCGTAGCTCAGAGAACCACGGGACGCGAGCGACGTGCTCGTCCCGTACGCCGATCCCGGCGCCCCCTGGTTGGAGTACGTGTCCGACGTGGGCGACAGGTTCACGTTCACGGCGTCGCCGCCGGGGACCGGGACGTCGGCGCCGGCTGCGGCGGCGGGTCCGGTGTTGCCGGCGGCGTCGCGTGCGACGACCTGGTAATGGTGCGTGCCGGGTGCCAGTCCGGTGTCGGTCCAGGTGGTGCCGGTGACCGTGGCGACCAGGGTGGCCGCGCCGAT
>NZ_JACSQV010000011.1:0-116148 GCF_014836445.1 Cellulomonas avistercoris | reverse complement strand
GGTCGCGGCGGTCCAGGTCAGGTCGACCGAGGTGCCGTCGGCCGTGGCGGTGAGGGCGCCGACCGCGGTGGGCGGTGCGGTGTCCGGGACCGGGACGGGGACCGGGCCCGGGACGTCGGCGTCGGCTGCGGCGGCGGGTCCGGTGTTGCCGGCGGCGTCACGTGCGACGACCTGGTAGTGGTGCGTGCCGGGTGCCAGTCCGGTGTCGGTCCAGGTGGTGCCGGTGACCGTGGCGACCAGGGTGGCCGCGCCGATCGGGGCGCCGGGCCCGGCCGTGCGGTGGATGTCGTAGGCGGTGACGGCGGTGTCGTCGGTCGCGGCGGTCCAGGTCAGGTCGACCGAGGTGCCGTCGGCCGTGGCGGTGAGGGCGCCGACCGCGGTGGGCGGTGTGGTGTCCGCGCCCGTGACCCCGCTGCCGAGGGACCAGTGCGACGCGACCTCGGTCGCCGTGAGCGCCCGCGGGTAGACGGCGGCCTCGTCGAGGTCGCCCGCGAACCATCCGGACGTCGGCGCCGACGGCCAGCCGCTGACGGTGTCGCCCCCGAGCCGCCAGAACCCGGCGTACGCCTGGTTGGTCGTCACGGGGTTGCTCGCCACGACCGAGCCGTCGACGTACAGCTGCAGACCGGAGTCGCCCTGCGTCACCACGGCGTGGTGCCAGGTGCCGTCGTTGTACGCCGCGGTGGACGTCGCGACCTGCGTCGACCCGGTGTAGACGCCGGCGACCAGCCTGCCGTCGTTGGTCATGTACAGGTGCTTGTCGTGGTTGCTCGAGGTCCCGGTCTGCGAGCTGCCGAACCCGATGAGCTTGCCGCCCGTCGTACTCGTCGTCCGGAACCAGACCTCGCTGCTCCACCGCGTGGGTGAGGTCAGCGCGCTCGTCGCAGCGACGCCCGCGCCGGCCGTGCCCGCGAACGTGGTGCCCGTGTCGGTGGTGCCCTGGACCGCACCCGGGACGCCCCACGTGACCGCGCCGGTCACGCCGGCCGTCTCGGCGTTGCCGGAGCTGTCGTACGCGACGGCGCCGCTCTGCTCGCCGAGGCGCCAGTAGGCGCCGGGCCCGTCGCCGTGCACCTCCGCGCCGTACGCGTCGGTGGGCACGGGTATCGCACCGGCCACGGTGCGGCCGGTCGCGGTGTAGTGCGCCGCGACCTGCTGCGGCGTGAGGGGGGTGTCGTAGACGGCGACCTCGTCGATCGAGCCGGCGAGGAAGTCCGACGACGGACGGTTCGGCCAACCGCTGAGGATGTCGCCTCCGACCCGCCAGAAGCCCGTGTACTCCTGCGCCGAGGCGTTGGTGTTGCGGCCCACGCGCGAGCCGTCGACGAACAGCGTCATGCCGCCGGGGCCCTGGGTCGCCACCACGTGGTGCCAGGCGCCGTCGTTGATCGCCGTCGGCGAGGTGAGAGTCGTCGCCGACCCCGTCCAGACGCCGAACACGACGCGGCCGTCGTTGCGCAGGTAGACGTGCCGGTCGTAGTTCCCGCTGGTCCTGTTGCGGTTGTTGGTCCACGCGCGGTCGCCGAACCCGATGATCTTGCCGCCGCTGGTCGACGTGGTGCTGACCCAGGCCTCGACCGTGTACTGCAGCGGGCCGGTCTCGCGTGACTCGGTGTGCAGGAACGACGTGTTCTCGCCGGTGAAGGTGAGGGCGGCGCTGCCGTCCCCCGTCGCGCCAGGTGCATCGCGCCCGGCGGTGCCGGCGTAGTAGCCGCCGCGGTTCCCGTTGCCGAGCGAGGCGGCGTACACGCCCGAGGGCTCGTCGCCACGGAAGTAGATGCGCGCGCCGTCGGCGACGACCCGTGACGCGTAGGGCACCGCCGTCGCGGCCACGACGCCCGAGCGTGCCCCGCTCTTGCTCGAGGTGTTGCCGGACTCGTCACGCGCCGTGACGCGGTAGGAGTAGCTCTGACCGGCCACGACGCCCGTGTCGACGTACTGCAGCTGGGTCCGGTCCCAGTAGGTGCTCGTGCCGGACACCGTGCCGATCGGCGTCGCGCCGTTGTTGCGGTAGACGTCGTAGATGATCCGGGAGTCGTCCTTGTCGATGCTCGAGCGCCAGGACACGACGTTCGTCGTCGGGTCGTAGCTCTGCACGACCGCGGCCCCGGGGATGGTCGGTGCGCTCACGTCGGGGCCGGTCGTGAAGCGCGTCAGGCCGCGCTGCGGGGAGGAGTTGATGCTCGTGAACTCGCCGCCGGTCCACAGGTAGTCCTTGCCGCCCTTCGTCGCGATCGTCATCGCGCGCGGACCGATACCCTCGCCGATCCCGTCGTTGCCGTCGGGTGACCAGTTGATCCACTTCTTGTCCGTCGTCGACTGCGCCGAGAAGTAGTGCCGTTGGCCGTCCTCGAAGAGGTCCTCGGTCGAGCAGTCGTGACTGTGGCTGGCGGCGTACAGGATGCCCTTGTACGGCACCGCGGCCTGGGTGGCGCCGAGGCAGCGGTCGCGCCAGCGCTGCTCGTACGTGTCCCACGAGAACGCCGCGCGGCCGTCCCACACGCCGGTCCCCGTGCCCTCTGCACCGACGTAGAAGCCGTCCTGGTCGACGGTGATGCTCTTGATGACGGACGTGCCGTTGCGCTGCCCGCTGCCGGCGCTCCACGGGATGAAGCCCTTGGGGTAGCCGCGCACGAGGGCGCCGTCGGGGTCGAGCACGGCGAGAGCGTGGGACTCCTGGCCCGCGATCTCGGAGAAGCGGCCACCCACGAGCACGTTCCCGTTAGCGGGGTCCACGTTGAGGGCGAGGACCTCCTCCGCCGGCGCAGGGGAGAACGCGAGCACCGCGCCGGACGCGGTGGTGACGGCTGCGAGCCGGGGGCGCAGCTGGCCGTTGACGGTGTTGAACAGTCCGCCGAGGTACAGCCTGGAGGTGGTCGCCGTGAGGGCGTACACCGGCCCGGACGCGGACGCCGTGAAGCTCCCCACGACCGTGCACGTCGGCAGGTCGATGGCGGCGACGTTGCCGCGCGAGATGCCTGCCACGGAGGAGAACGACCCTCCGATGTAGACGGTCCGGCCGTCGGGTGCCGTCACCGCGGCGTGGACGGTGCCGGCCTGGGTGCCGTTGCGCACCGCTGGTGCGCACGAGGTGGGGCTGCCGGTCGCCGCGTCGAGCACGGCGAGGCCGGAGCGCTGGACCGAGGTGGGATCGCCCTCGGACGTACCGGGCGGCCGCAGCGTGGTGAAGCTGCCCCCGGCGACCACCAGGCCGGCCGCGGACGGCGTCAGGGTGCGCACCGTGCCGTTGGTCTGCCAGGTGGGGAGGTCGTCGGCCGTGAACCCACCGGGCACGTCGACCGCGTGGGCGGGGGTGGAGAGAGCGATGCCGAGGGCGAGGCCGAGAACTGCCGCGCTGGTGAGGCTGATCGGGTAGCGCATGGGGTCACCTCGGGGACGGATGGCAGCCGGGCTCCGGCGTTTGGGACATTACGGCTTAGGGCGGACATCTCGGACTCCGGGATCGGGTGAAACGACTCGGGGTGCGGGTGAATCGCCGAATGTCCGGTTACGACTGTTCTGTCCTGTGCCAGGCTGGCGGCCTCGACGGTGCCACGCGGTGCCGGGCGCGGCGGAGGGGTGGTGCGCGTGCGGTCGGTGGAGCTGCGACAGGACTGGGAGAGCCTGGCCTCGGCGCAGAAGCGCAAGGCCGGTGTGTCGCTCTACTCCCGGTGGGTGAACCGCCCCGCGGGGCGTGCGCTGGCGGTGGTCCTCGCACGGGCGGGGGTCGCCCCCAACGGCGTCACCGGACTCAGCGTCCTGACCACGGCCGCGGGGGTCCTGGTCCTCGCACTCGGCCGGCCGGGGGTGTCGACGGGCGTGCTCGTGTGGTTCCTTCTCGCGCTCGGGTTCGCCCTGGACTCCGCGGACGGCCAGGTCGCGCGGCTGACGGGCCGTGCCAGCGCGCAGGGGGAGTGGCTGGACCACGTCGTCGACGCCGGCAAGATGGTCGCGGTCCACGCCGCCGTGCTGGTCTCCTGGTACCGGTTCGACACACCGCCCGGGTCGACGTGGCTCCTGGTGCCGCTCGTGTTCCAGCTCGCGGCCGTGGTCACGTTCGTCGGTGGCACCCTCACCGAGCTGCTGAAGCGCACCCGTGCCGGTGCGCCCGGCCGCGCGCCGTCGACGCTGCGCGCCGTCGCTCTCCTGCCGGCGGACTACGGCGTCTTCTGCCTCGTGTTCCTGCTGCTGGGCGCAGGCGGCTGGTTCGTCGTCGCCTACACGGCTCTGGCGGCGGTCCGCGTGCTCGTCGCGGCCGCCTTCCTCGTGCGCTGGTCCCGTGAGCTCGGCGCCCTCGACCGGGCGGTGGTGGCGTGACGCATCCGGCGCGCGTCGCGCACGTGGTCGCGCTGGTCGCGGCGGACGGGACCTACGGCGGGCCCACGACCGTCGCTCTCGCGCAGACCGCTGCGCTGGCAGGCCGCGCCGACGTGACGCTCGTGTCGGGATGGGACGGTCGCTGGCACGCGACGGACGACCGCGTCCGGCACGTGCTCCGCCGCGCCCGGTGGTGGAGGTCGTCCTTCGGCACCCTCGTCAGTCCCGGGGTGCTGCTGTGGGTGCTGCGGAACGCGCGCCGCCAGGACCTCGTCCACGTGCACCTGGCGCGCGACCTCACGACGATGCCCGCGGCGCTCCTGTGCCGTGCGCTCGGCGTGCCGTACGTCGTGCAGACGCACGGCATGATCAAGCCGGCGCGCTCGCGCGTCCTCGCCGTGTACGACGCGCTCCTGACGCGGCCCGTCCTGCGCGGTGCGGCGCTCGCACTCACCCTCACGGACACCGAACGCGCCGCGCTCGGTGACGTCGCGCCCGGCCTCCGGCTCGTCGCCGTGCGCAACGCCGTGCCGCCGGCGCCTGCCGGCGACGGGTCGGGCAGCGACGTCCGCGTGGTCGGCTTCTGCTCCCGCCTCCATCCGCGCAAGCGCGTGCTCGCGTGGGCCGAAGGGATGCTCGAGCTCTCGCGGCGTGAGCCCGGGCGCTACCGCGGGGTCGTGGTCGGCCCGGACGGCGGCGACCTCGAGGCCCTGCGCCGCTGGCTCGCGGACCACCCGGACGTCGACGTGGAGTACCGCGGCGCCCTGCCGCCGCAGGACGTGCCGGGTGTTCTCGCCGGGCTGGACGTGCTGGTCCTCCCGAGCGAGGCGGAGCCGTTCCCCATGGTGGTGCTCGAGGCGCTCTCGGTCGGGACGCCGGTCGTGGTCGACCCGACCTGCGGTCTCGCAGTGATCGCCGCGTCGAGCACGGGTGCCCGCGTGGTGCCGTCGACGCCCCAGGACCTGGCCACCGCGGTTGCGGAACTGGTCGGGCAGGGAGCTGCCGGACGTGCCGCCGCGCGGGAGCTCGCCGAGGACGAGTTCGGGCTCGCGGCGCTCGCCGAGCGGCTGCTCGACGAGTACACGACCGCAGGAGGAGGTGCGCCGTGGACGGTCAGCCTCGCGTGATCCCGCTGGCGGAGGTGCCACCCGCGCCCACCGGCTGGGGGCGTCCTGGTTGGCACGTCGCGCTGTGGCGCCTGACGGAGTGGGCGGTCGTCAGCAACGCGCTGCAGCCCTCGTCGGCGCTGCGGGTCGCCGTGCTGCGGCGGTTCGGTGCGCGGATCGGTACGGGGGTGGTGATCCGGCCACGGGTACGGGTGCGGTTCCCGTGGAACCTCGAGATCGGCGACGACTGCTGGATCGGCGAGGGCGTCTGGATCTCCAACCGTGAGCGCGTCGTTCTCGAGCACGACGTGGTGCTGTCCCAGGAGACGTTCGTGACGACGGGCTCGCACGACGCCCGGCGTGACATGAGGGTGGTCGCGCGACCGGTCGTCGTGCGAGCCGGGGCATGGGTCACGACGCGTTGCATCGTGCTCGGGGGTGTCGAGGTCGGGACGTCGGCTGTCGTCACGCCGGGGACCACCGTGCGTTCCGACGTGCCCGCCGGGATGGTCGTCGGTCAACCCGAGCCGCAGGTGCTGCGGGCGCGCTTCCCCGACTGAGGCTGGTCGTGGGGGGCGGGCGGTGGTCCGCTCGGCCCCCACCGCGGGTCACGGGTTCCGCAGGCTGGCGACCCCGTAGTACTGCAGGTCCTGCACCTCGGGCCGCGACACCACGGTGAACGGTGAGCTCACGTGGGCGATCGTGGCGCCGTTGCGTCGGGCGACGGCGGAGACCTCGCCGGTGGCGAGCGGCACCGTGGTGCGTGAGACGCCTGCCCCGACGCGGACCGTCTGCTGCCGCCCGCCCACGGTCACGGTCACGTCCGCCGGAGCCGTGAGGAACGAGAGCACCTCGACGGTGTCCCGCGGCTCGGTGGCGTTCGCGTCGCTGCGCACGGTCGCGAGGTCGCTCTGCTGCGTCACCCGGCTGTCCACGGCGTGCACCCGGTGGGTCACGTACAGGGCGTCCTGGGTGACCGTCGGGACCGCCCCGGACTTGAACTCGCTCTGGTAGTAGCCCGAGACGTCGAGGAAGGTCCACCCGTGCGCCGCGGACGGGGCGAACGACGTGGACTCCGAGTAGTCGTTCCACGTGATGAGCTGCACCAGGTCGGCACCGTCGTCGACCGCGTTGCGCCACGTGGCCTCGAGGGTCTCCGTGTTCGCCGCCTCGTCGTAGATGCCCTGGGTCGGGCGGACGTCCTGGACCGCCACGGGCGCCATCCACCTGACGCCCAGCGCGTGCGCGCGTGCGGCGTAGTCGGCGGCGGCCCGGGCCTTGCCCGGGTTGCGTGCTCCCCAGTTGCTCAGGGCCCAGCTGATCGGGGCGAACGCCTCCATGTTGGCGGACGACGAGTCGAGGAGGACGGCAGTGAACGCGACGCGCACCCCGTGCTCCTGCTCGAGCGTCCGGAAGAGCTCGGACCACCACTCCACCGACTTGCCCTCTGCCTTGAACGACGAGAGGACGACGCGCCCGTCGGGCAGCCGCTCGGCCGCGCTGCTGCGCAGCAGCGGAGCGATCGCGGCCGCGAGCCGGGTGGGGCCCGCCTCGACACCGCTGGCGTTGGTGTCGATGTTCGGCACGACGGTGAACCCGCCGGTCCGCTCGGCCGCCTCGACGAGGTCGAGCGTGCGGTCCCAGTTGGCGCCCGTGATGCCCAGGACGTTGACGGTGAAACCGTCGATCCCTGCCGAACGGGCCTGCTCGACCTCGGCCGTCATGTCGTGCAGGGCCCAGTCGCCCGACAGCGGGGAGCGCGGCAGGGGGCGGTCGCGCAGGAGGCCACCGACGTCGGCGAACTTGCTGCCCTCACCGGCGGGGTCGAGGTAGTTGCGCGTGTAGTAGTCCTCGTCGGCGGGCCGGTTGTCGAGGGAGATCGGGTACGGCGGGAAGTAGTGGGCCCACACCTTCTTGGCTCCACCGGTGGCCGGCACGTACGGGAGGTCGGAGCGCGCGCCCGTGACCGGCGCGGTCGTCGGAGCCGGTGCCGGCGCGGCCGTCGGCGAGGACGTGGGCGCGGACGTCGGCGTCCTCGTCGGCGTGGGGGTGGCCTTCGGGGTGGCGGTGGGAGCCGGGCGCGACGTGGAGGTGGGGTGCGCCGACGTCGCCTGCGTGGGAGTGGCCGACGTGCCGGTCAGCCGGTACTTTACCTCGAGGCGGGCCCTGCGGCGCGAGTCGCTCCAGAAGCTCACCCGCGGGTCGGGGCGGTCGAACGAGAGGGCGAACGCGGTCGTCCCTCCCGGGTGCACCGCCGCAGGGTCGACGGGGACGCGGACCGTGGTGCTGGCGGCCACGCGGGCCGGGGTGTTGACGGGACGGCCCGTCGCCCTCGGCCGCGTGTCGTGCGTGAGCGTGGCCTCGCGCCACGACGCTCCGACGGTGCGCACGAGCAGCGCGCGGTCCTTCGACGAGGACGTGCGCGCCTGCAGCACGAGGGTCGCGGACTCGATCGTCGCGCGGGCGTCCGGCGCCGCCGGCGTCGCGAACCGCACGTAGGTGGAGTTCTCCGAGCGGGTGGCGAAGGCGAAGTCCTTGTAGCCGAGCGCGGTCCGCGGCTCGCGCGAGTTCGTGTACGTCATGTCGGAGGCGGTCACGGAGACCGTGGTCGTGGCGGCGACGGCGGCGTCCGTGGTGCGGCCGAGCGCGACGACGAGCGCCACCGCGCACAGCGCGCCGACGAGGGTGCGGCGCGTCCCGGTACGTCCCCGCCCGGGGGTGCTCCGGGGTCGCGCCGGCCGGTCCTGCGTCCGTCGGCGGTCCCTCATACGATCTCCCGTCTGCCGGAGGCGGCAGTTCACCCGAAAAGGTCACGATCCGGTCTCGAGCGAGTGTGGGGGTCCCGGAACCAGCAGTCAACGCGGCGTCGGCCGGCCGAGGGCCGCCCGGGACGGGTCAAACGCGTCCGCGGCCTGGGCACCCGGCTGGCCGTCGCGGGATCGGGTGGTGGTCTCGGTCTCACGAAACTCTCACGTAGCGCCCCCTCCGTACCTCGCCCGGCGCCACCGTTCGCCCGCCCGGACCGACCCCCGTCCCGAGGTGGTGTGGGAGCATGACGCGTCCCGTGGTCGAGGTGGGCAGAGGCGTGCGCGGAGGGCTGACCAGGTGGAGCTGAGGGAGTGGGGGCGCATCCTCCGGCAGCGCTGGTGGGGGGTCGCGCTGTGCGTGGTCCTCGGGATCGGGGTGGCGGTCGCGCTGACCGCATCCACACCGCCGACGTACCGGGCGTCCGCCCGCGTGTACTTCACGGTCTCCGGCGGAGCCGACCTGGGGGTGCTGGTCCAGGGCAGCACGTACTCGCAGCGCCAGGTGGCGACGTTCGTCGAGCTCGCCCGCGTCCCCTACGTGCTGGACGCCGTCGTCGACGACCTCGCTCTCGACGTCGACGCGCGTGAGCTCGCCCAGCGGATCACCGCGGGCGTCGCGACCGACACGTCCCTCGTGCGCATCTCCGTGACCGGCTCCAACGCGCGCGAGGCGGCCGCGATCGCCGACGCGGTCGCGCGTGAGCTCGTCGCCGCGTCCGGTCGCCTCTCGCCGCGTGACGCGACGGGTGCCTCGACCATCTCGGGGACCATCGTCGAGAACGCTGCGGTTCCCGCCGCGCCCGTCTCCCCGCGCCCGCGCGTCAACCTCGCGCTCGGCCTGCTCGCGGGACTCGTCGCCGGTGTCGGCTACGCCGCGCTGCGGCAGCTCGCGGACAACAAGGTGCGCAACGAGGAGGACGTCGAGGAGCTCGTGCAGCTGCCGGTGCTGGGCCGCGTGCCCCGTCGCCGCCGGCGCGGCACGGGTCTCCTGGCGGACGCCGACCCGTTCAGCCCGGCGGCCGAGGCGATGCGGGTGCTGCGGGCCAACATCGAGTACGTCGGACGCGTGCGCTCGCACGGCGTCGTGGCGGTGACGTCGGCGGTGCCGCGCGAGGGCCGGACCTCGATCGCCATGGACCTCGCGCTGGGAGTGGCGCGGGGCGGCGCGAGCGTCTGCCTCGTGGACGCCAGCGTCCGCTCGGCGCAGCTGACCCACGCGCTCGGCATGGAAGGCGCGGCCGGCCTCGTCGAGGTGCTCGCCGACGCCCAGGACCTCGACGACGTGGTGCGGACCTGGCGCGACGAGCTCGACGTGCTGCCCGCCGGGCGGCGGCCGCCGAACCCGACCGAGCTGCTGGCCTCCTCCGCGATGGCTGAGACGTTGCGCGAGCTGGAGCGTCGCTACGAGGTCGTCGTCATCGACACCCCGGCGCTGCTGACGGTGGCGGACGGGCTGGTGGTCGCGCGGGCGGCACCGAGCGTGCTCCTGGTCGCGGACGTCGGCCACGTGACGCGAGCCCAGCTGCGCAGCGCGGTGCAGGTGCTGCGCCAGGCAGGCGCCAACGTCCTCGGCGTGACCCTGAACCGCGTGCGCCGTGGCGACCTCGTGAGCAGCTCGGCACGGCCGGGGGTGGGTCGGCTCCGACGTCGCAGTCCTGCCGCGCACGCCCCCGAGGCGCTGGTGGCGCGCTCCGGGAGGGGCGCGGTGCCCGACGCCGTCGAGGGAGCCGCGGTCGGTCACGACGACGACGCACGCGAGTGACCCCCGCGACCGCCGGCGGTCGCTGGCGACGGCGCGGTGTCTCGCTCGCCGACCAGGCGGCTTCCAGCGTCTCCAACGTGCTCGCGGTCGTCATGGTCGCGCGGGTCCTCGACGTCCCGGACTTCGGCCGGTTCTCGTTGGCCTACTCGGTCCTCACCTTCACGCTCGGCGTCGTGCGCTCGGGGTACGGGAACCGGCTCTCGCTGCAGCCCGACGCCCGCTCCGCGCACGACCTCACACGCGCGCTGCTGGGCGGGGCTCTCCTCGTCGCGGTGCCGACCGCCGCCGTCGTCGCGGGCGTGGCCTGGCTCGTCTCGGGGGCGGCGTCGCCGCTGCTGCCCGCGGCAGTGGGCCTCGCCACGGTGGTCGCGTGCACGCAGGACCTCGTGCGGTTCGGGGCGGTCGCGTCGGGCCGACCTGTCGCGGCGCTCGTCTCGGACGTGACCTGGCTCCTCGTCGTCGTCGTCGGGCTGCTCCTGCCGCGCACCGCCCCCCTGGAGGCGGTGCTCGGCGTGTGGCTCGCGGCCGCCTGCGCCGCGCTCGTCGTCGGCGTCGTCGCGCTGCGGGCGTGGCCCGCCGTGCGCGGGGGGTGGCGGGCCCTCACCGAGCGTGACGCGCTCGCCGCGTCGCTCGCGTGGGGGAGCGCGACCTCGCTCGGCGCAGGGCTGGCCGTCGTCACGGTCGCGGGTCACGTGCTGGGGCCCGTCGCGGCCGCGGCGCTGCGCGGCGCCAGCACCCTGATGGGACCGCTCAACACGCTGACGGCGTTCGTCAACCTCGCGGTGACGCCCGAGGTGGCCCGCGCCGACCGTCGCCGGGACGTGCGGGTCGCGGCCCGGGTGGCGGGCGCGTTCGCGCTCGTCACGGTCGCGTGGGGTGGCGTCCTGCTCGTGCTGCCCGACGGCGCCGGCCGTGCGCTGCTCGGCGCGACGTGGGAGAGCGCACGGGAGGTGCTGCCGCTCACGACCGTGCAGTACCTCTTCCTGGGGGCGTCGACGGCGGCGGTGCTCGTGCTGCGTGTGCGTCGTGCGACCCGCCAGCTGGCGGTCCAGAAGACCTGGGTCGCGCTGGTGTCCGTCCTCTGCGGCACGGCCGGCGCCCTGGTGGGTCAGGACGTCCGGTGGGTCGCGGCGGGGCTCGCCGCGGGCGCGGTCTTCGCGGCCGCCCTGGGCTGGCTCCAGGTGCGCCGGGTGGTCCGGACGTGACAGGGCTCGCCGCGTCTCCCCAGCGTGTGGCGACCAGTGAGGCAGCCGCGCGCCAGCTGTTGTGGGTGGTCGCGTCCGGGGCCGTGCTGTGCGGTCTCGTGCCGCTCCTCGCGGTCGTGCAGACGGCGGACGTCGGTCGCAGCGGCGGGTGGGTGGTGACGCTCGCCGTCCTCCTGTGGGCCGGGGCGCGCCTGTCGTGGCTGCTGGGGCGGGGCGACGCACGCCCGTTCACCTTCATGCTGTGGCTGTTCGTCTACATCTTCTTCGGGCTCGCGGCGACCGTGCAGATCCGCTCCGGCCTCGTGCCGACCACCACGCGGGACATGCCGGTCCGGATCGACCTGCCGGTCGCGCTGCTCGTGCTCGGCACGCTGGTCGCGATCGACCTCGGTGGTCTGCTCGCCGGGGTGCGCAGCGCCGGGGGGCCGACGAGGACGCGGCCAGGACGCGTCGTGTCACCACGCGCAGCGCTCGCGGTGGCCGCTGTCGGTCTGGCGTGCTGGGCGCTCTACCTCTCGCGTGTCGGGCTCGCGGCGTCGTTCCGGAGCCGGCACGAGCGGCAGGCGGCCCGTGCCGAGCAGTTCGCCGACGCCTCCGGGGCGGCGCTGCTCTCGGCGCTCGCGTGGGCGCCGCTGCTCGTGGCGGCGGGGGCGTTCGTCTGGGTGCACCGGGCGCGCGTGCGCGACGGCGTGCGCAGCCGCTGGGCCTGGCTCGCAGTCGTGGCAGTTCTCTGCGTGCTCATGGTGGTCAACCCGGTGTCGGGTGCCCGCTTCACGTCGGGGACCGTGCTGTTCGCGATCGTGTCCTTCACGGGGGTGCTCGAGCGGCGGCGCTGGGTGCGGAGCGTGCAGGCGAGCGTGCTGGCGGCGTTCGTCCTGCTGTTCCCGGTGGCGGACGCGTTCCGCCGCGAGGAGGTGGACGTGTCACGAGCCGGTTTCTTCGCCGAGTACCAGGGCAACGGTGACTACGACGCCTTCTGGCAGGTCGGCAACGCGCTGCTGTACGTCGAGGACCAGGGGCTCACGTACGGGCGACAGCTGCTGGGCGTGATGCTGTTCTGGGTGCCGCGGTCCCTGTGGTCCGGCAAGCCGCAGGGCACGGGTGTCCTGCTGGCCGAGCACCGTGGGTACGGCTTCACCAACCTGTCCGCGCCCCTGTGGGCCGAGGCCTACGTCAACGGCGGTGTGCTGCTGACGGTGGTCGCGATGCTGGGCGTCGGCTATGCGGTACGGCGCCTCGACGCGCGGCTCCCGGCGGCCTGGAGCGAGGGCGGCGTGCTGGCCGTCGCGGTCGCGGTGTTCCCCGCCTACATGATCATCCTGCTCCGAGGTTCGCTGCTGCAGGCGGCCGGGCTGGCGGTGGTCATGCTGGCGTCCCTCTGGGCCGTCGGGCGGCCTGCGCTGCGGCCACCAAACGGACATACACGTGTAGAGGGTGAGAAAGGGGTCCGAAAGCCCTGAAAAGTGACGTTCGTCGCTAACCTCTTGTCTGTCGTTGGTTGACGGACGGGGGGGCAGGCGCATGTCCAAGAAGGCACTGATCACGGGTATCACGGGCCAGGACGGCTCGTACCTGGCGGAGCTGCTGCTCGAGAAGGGCTACGAGGTGCACGGGCTGGTGCGGCGTGCCTCGACGTTCAACACCGCGAGGATCGACCATCTCTACCAGGACCCGCACGACCCCAGCGCCCGCCTGTTCCTGCACTACGCCGACCTCACCGACGGCACCCGGCTCGCGACGCTCGTGGAGAAGGTCCACCCGGACGAGGTCTACAACCTCGCCGCGCAGTCGCACGTCCGCGTCAGCTTCGACGAGCCCGAGTTCACGGGGCAGACCACGGGCATGGGGTCCACGCGACTGCTCGAGGCGATCCGCGCGACCGGTGTCCAGACCCGCTTCTACCAGGCGTCGAGCTCCGAGATGTTCGGTGCCACACCGCCGCCGCAGAACGAGCTGACGCCGTTCTGGCCGCGCTCGCCGTACGGTGCCGCGAAGGTCTACGCGTACTGGATGACGCGCAACTACCGCGAGGCGTACGGGATGTACGCGGTCAACGGCATCCTGTTCAACCACGAGTCGCCGCGCCGGGGCGAGACGTTCGTGACGCGCAAGATCGCCGTCGCGGCGGCGCGGATCGCCGCCGGCAAGCAGGACAAGCTCTACCTCGGCAACCTCGACGCCGTCCGCGACTGGGGGTTCGCCAAGGAGTACGTCGAGGGCATGTGGCGGATGCTGCAGGCGGACGAGCCCTCGGACTACGTCCTGGCGACAGGGACGGCGTCGACCGTCCGTGACTTCCTCGGGCACTGCTTCGAGCACGTCGGCCGGGACTGGCAGGACCACGTCGAGTTCGACCCGCGCTACCTGCGGCCGACCGAGGTCGATGCGCTGATCGGCGACGCCACCAAGGCGGCCGACGAGCTCGGCTGGACGGCGCACGTCCACACGCCCGAGCTGGCCGCCATCATGACCGAGGCCGAGGTCCGCGCGCTGGCCGGGGTCTGACGTGGCGACCGCGCTCGACGGCGCCGTGACCGGTGCGCGTGAGACTCCGTCCGACCTCGGTCGGGTGTGTCTCCTCGGGATCAACTACGCACCCGAGACCACGGGCATCGCGCCCTACACGACCGCCATGGCGCGCGCCTGGGCGGACGCAGGTGCCACGGTGGACGTCGTCACGGGGGTGCCGCACTACCCGGCGTGGCGCGTGGAGGACGAGCGCTACCTCCAGGGTCGGTCCTGGCGCGAGCGCGACGGCGCGGTGTCGCTGCGACGCGTGCGGCACCACGTGCCCGCGACGGCCGACCTGCGCGGCCGTGCCCGGATGGAGGCGTCGTTCCTGCGCCGCGCGGTCCCGCTGGTCGCGCGCAGCACCGCCGACGTCGTGGTGGCCGTGACACCCTCGATGTCGGCACTCGCCGCGGCGGTCGCCGGTGCGCGCGGCCGTCCGGTGGGGGCCGTCGTGCAGGACCTCACGGGCCGCGGTGCGCAGGAGTCCGGGTCCACCGGGGACGCCGTGGCGTCCCTGATCGGCCGGGCCGAGGTGGCCCTCCTGCGTCGCTGCGCGGCCGTGGGGGTCATCACCCCGCAGTTCGCGACGACCCTCGTGGCCGCGGGTGTCCCGGCCGACCGGGTGGTCGAGGTCGGCAACTTCACGCACGTGCGGCCCAGCGACGCGACCCGGGACGAGGCGTGCGCCCGGCTCGGGTGGGACCCGACCGTTTTCCGGGTGGTCCACACCGGGAACATGGGGCGCAAGCAGGGGCTCGAGCACGTGGTCGACGCCGCGCGGCTCGCCGTCGCCCGCGGCACCGTGGGTGTCGAGATGGTCCTGGTGGGCTCGGGCAACTGCCGCGACGAGCTCGTCGCGGCGGCCGCAGGCCTGCCGACGGTGCGCGTGCTCGACCCGGTCGACGCCGAGCGGTACCCGCTCGTGCTGGCCGCGGCCGACGTGCTGCTCCTGCACGAGCGTCCCGGGGTGCGTGAGATGTGCCTGCCCAGCAAGCTGACCAGCTACGCGGCCGCGGCACGTCCCGTGCTCGCGGCGGTCGAGCAGGACGGCATCGCAGGGCGTCAGCTGACCGAGGCCGACGCCGCGCTCGTCGTCCTGCCGGGCGACCCCGGCGTGCTGCTGGCGGCCGTCGAGCGCCTGCGGGGTGACGCCGCGCTCCGTGACCGGCTGGCGGCCGCCGCGCACCGGCACGGCGAGGCGACGTACGGCGAGCCCGCGGCGCGGGCGCGGTACGTCGCGCTGCTGCGTCGCCTGGAGAGCCGCACGTCGGCGGTGGTGGCGGCATGAGCCGTCCCGTGCGTGGCCGCGTGGGGTGAGCGGCCCGCGCGGACGACCTTGCCCGGCGGTCTGACGAGGGGGCGGCTCGCACGGCGCCCGGGGCCGAGGTGGCCACCGGCCGGGTCGGGCCTGTCCGCCCCGGGATGATGTCGGCGGACGTCCGTAGACTTGTGGTGCACCCCGGTCCCACGCGGATCCGGGGCTCACGTGCTGCCCGTCGCCGTACACCGCCCGCACGAAGGACCCCGATGGACCTGACCGGCCTCCTGCCCGCCCTCCTCGCCGACCCCGCCGCCGCGGAGGCGGTCGCGTCCGTGCGCGCGCGCGGCGAGCTCGACGTCGTCGGTCCCGCCGGGATCCGCCCGCCGCTGCTCGCGGCGCTCGCGGGCGCGGCCGCGACGTCCCGGGCGGCGACGACGGCGGGGGCGACGGGTCGCCCGCTGGTCGTGGTCACGGCGACCGGGCGGGACGCCGACGAGCTCGCGGCTGCGCTGCGCTGCTACCTGCCCGACGACGACGTGGCGGTGCTGCCGAGCTGGGAGACGCTGCCGCACGAGCGCCTGAGCCCGCGCAGCGACACGGTCGCGCGCCGCCTCGCGGTGTTCCGCCGGCTGGCCCACCCCGACCCGGAGCCGGGCCTGGCAGGGGCGATCCGCGTGCTCGTCATGCCGGTGCGTGCGCTGCTGCAGCCGGTCGTCGACGGGCTGGGCGAGCTGGTCCCGGTCGAGGTGCGCACGGGGCAGACGGTCGACCTCGAGGACCTCGCGCAGCGGCTGGCCGACGCGGCGTACGCGCGCGTCGACATGGTCGAGCGGCGGGGCGAGTTCGCCGTGCGCGGCGGCATCCTCGACGTCTTCCCGCCCACCGAGGACCACCCGCTGCGCATCGAGCTGTGGGGCGAGGAGGTCGAGGAGATCCGCTGGTTCTCCGTCGCCGACCAGCGCAGCCTCGAGGTCGCCGACCACGGGCTGTGGGCGCCGCCGTGCCGCGAGATCCTGCTGACCGACGCGGTGCGCGCGCGGGCGGCGTCGCTGCGCGAGCAGCTGCCCGGGGCACTCGACATGCTCGACCGGCTGGCCGAGGGCATCGCGGTCGAGGGCATGGAGTCCCTCGCGCCCGTGCTCGTCGAGCGCATGGTCCCCGTGCTCGACCTCGTGCCGCCCGAGTCGCTGCTGGTCGTCGTCGACCCCGAGCGTGTGCGCCGCCGCGCGCACGACCTCGTCGCGACGACGCGGGAGTTCCTCGACGCGGCGTGGACGTCGGCCGCGGCGGGGGCCGCGGTGCCGCTGGACCTGTCGGCGGCGTCGTTCGCGTCCTTCGCGGAGGTCCGTGCGCTCGCGGCGGTGCGCTCGCTCGGCTGGTGGACGCTGTCGGGCTTCACGCTGGACGCCGACGCGGTGACCGGCGAGGAGCCCTCGGGCGACGGGCCCGCGGCGGCGCCCGACGTGCGCACGCTCGTCGTCGCCGCCCGCGAGGTCGAGCGGTACCGCGGCGAGGTGGCGCGGGCCGTGCAGGACGTCCACCGCCTGCAGCAGCAGGGCTGGCGGCTCCTGCTGGCGACCGAGGGCCACGGGCCCGCGCAGCGGATGGTCGAGCAGCTGCGCGCGGCCGACGTCCCGGCGCGCCTGGTCGCGACGGTCGACGACGAGCCGGAGGGCGGCGTCGTGCTCGTCACACCGGCCCCGGTCGGGCCCGGCTTCGTCCACGAGGGTCTGCACCTGGCGGTCTTCAGCGAGTCCGACCTCACGGGACGCGCCGGGTCGAGCACGCGCGACATGCGCCGCATGCCGAGCCGGCGGCGCAACGTCGTCGACCCCCTGCAGCTGCGGCCCGGCGACTTCGTCGTGCACGAGCAGCACGGCGTCGGGCGGTTCGTCGAGCTGGTGCAGCGCACGATCGGGTCGGGCGCGTCGGCCGCGACGCGCGAGTACCTGGTCGTCGAGTACGCGTCGAGCAAGCGCGGTCAGCCGGGGGACCGGCTGTACGTGCCGACCGACCAGCTCGACCAGGTCACCAAGTACGTCGGCGGTGAGGCGCCCACGCTCAACCGCATGGGCGGCTCGGACTGGCAGAAGACCAAGGGCCGCGCCCGCAAGGCCGTCAAGGAGATCGCGGCCGAGCTCATCCGCCTGTACTCGGCGCGCATGGCGACGCCCGGGCACGCCTTCGGGCCGGACACGCCGTGGCAGCGGGAGCTGGAGGACGCGTTCGCGTACGTCGAGACGCCCGACCAGCTCGCCACGATCGACGAGGTCAAGCAGGACATGGAGAAGACGGTCCCCATGGACCGCCTGGTCTGCGGCGACGTCGGCTACGGCAAGACCGAGATCGCGGTGCGCGCGGCATTCAAGGCCGTGCAGGACGGCAAGCAGGTCGCCGTCCTGGTCCCCACGACGCTGCTCGTGCAGCAGCACATCGACACGTTCACGGAGCGGTACGCGCCGTACCCCGTGAACGTCCGGGCGCTGTCGCGCTTCCAGACGGCCAAGGAGTCCGCGGAGGTCGTCGAGGGCCTCGCCGACGGGTCCGTCGACGTCGTCATCGGCACGCACCGCCTCATCACGGGCAGCGTCCGCTTCAAGGACCTGGGGCTCGTCATCATCGACGAGGAGCAGCGCTTCGGCGTCGAGCACAAGGAGACGCTCAAGGCGCTGCGCACCAACGTCGACGTGCTGGCGATGAGCGCCACGCCCATCCCGCGCACGCTCGAGATGGCCGTGACCGGCATCCGCGAGATGTCGACGCTCGCGACGCCGCCCGAGGAGCGCCACCCCGTCCTGACGTTCGTCGGACCGTACGAGGAGAAGCAGATCTCCGCCGCGATCCGTCGCGAGCTCCTGCGCGAGGGACAGGTCTTCTTCGTGCACAACAAGGTCGAGTCGATCGAGCGCGTGGCGTCGCGGCTCAACGAGCTCGTCCCCGAGGCCCGCATCGCGGTCGCCCACGGCAAGATGGGCGAGCACCGGCTCGAGCAGGTCATCGTCGACTTCTGGGAGAAGAAGTTCGACGTCCTGGTCTGCACGACGATCGTCGAGACGGGCCTGGACATCTCCAACGCCAACACCCTGATCCTCGAGCGCGCCGACCGGCTGGGCCTCTCGCAGCTGCACCAGCTGCGCGGGCGCGTCGGGCGCGGGCGGGAGCGCGCGTACGCGTACTTCCTCTACCCGCCCGAGGTGCCGCTCACCGAGACGGCGCACGACCGGCTGCAGACCATCGCCGCGCACACCGACCTCGGCGCCGGCATGGCGGTGGCGATGAAGGACCTCGAGATCCGCGGTGCGGGCAACCTGCTGGGCGGCGAGCAGTCGGGCCACATCGAGGGCGTCGGGTTCGACCTGTACGTGCGCATGGTCGGTGAGGCCGTCGCGTCGTTCCGGGGCGACGCGCCCGAGGAGCAGCCGGACGTCACGATCGAGCTGCCCGTCGACGCGCACGTCCCGCACGACTACATCGCGCACGAGCGGCTGCGCCTGGAGGCGTACCGCAAGATCGCCGCCGCGACGGACGCGACCACGCTGCGCGAGGTCCACGCCGAGCTGGTCGACCGCTACGGCCCCGTGCCCGAGGCCGTGGACAACCTCTTCGCGGTCGCGCAGTTCCGTCTCCACGTGCGCAACGCCGGGCTGGCGGACGTCACGGCGCAGGGGCGGTTCGTGCGCTTCGCACCCGTCGCGCTGCCCGAGTCGGCGCAGCTGCGCCTCAAGCGGCTGTACCCGGGGTCGGTGCTCAAGCCCGCGGTGCGCACGGTGCTCGTGCCGTTCCCCACCACGGCCCGCGTCGGTGGCAAGCCGCTGCACGGCCGCGAGGTCATGACGTGGGCGCGCCAGTTCATCGACGCGATCGTGCTCGGCGACGTCGCTGCCGCGGCGGCGGCCGGCACCTCCGCCCGGTGACACGCCGCCCGTCGCGGCGGACGGGACCCGGTGACGGTGAGCGCGCGGCCAGGGCCTACGATGGCCGCCGACCCCTACGGAACGTGAGCGGGAGGCCCCTGGTGGCAGTGCGACGGACGCGAGGACGCGTACGGGTGGTGGCGGCGGTGGTCGCGGCGGGCGGTCTGCTCGCGGGGTGCTCGGGTCAACCGGGTGCCGCGGCGGTCGTCGACGGCCGCACCATCACGACGGCCGAGCTCGCGGAGACGCACGAGCAGCTCGCGCCCATTTACAACGGAGCGCGCGCGCAGGACGTCCTCGGGGTGCTCATCACCGAGCCGTTCGCCGCCGAGGTCGCGGCCGAGGCGGGCGTGGGCGTCAACGACGAGCAGGCGCTCGCGCTGCTGCGGACCGTCGCGGTGCAGGCCCTGGGCGAGGAGAAGGGCGCGGAGCTCGAGTTCGGGCCCGGCGCGATCGCCATCGGGCGCTACTCGCTGGCGACGAGCGCGCTGCAGGACCTCGACGACCCGCAGGCGGCCGCCACGGACTACCAGGAGCGCGTCGCCGCGGCGGACATCGAGGTCAACCCCCGGTTCGGCGAGTTCACCGACGCCCTGGTCGTGGCACCGCCCACGACGCCGTCGTGGGTGGTGCCCCCGGGCGGTCGTGACGCGGCGCCGGCCGACGCGACGCCCGCGCCGGCCCCGACACCCAAGTGACGCCCTGACGGACGTGACGACGCCCGCCCCGGGCGAGGTCCCGCGCACCGCACGGCAGGCGGACGCGCTCGCGCGCGCCGTCGCCGTGCTCGACCGGCTGCGGTCGCCCGGTGGCTGCCCCTGGTACGCCGAGCAGACCCACGCGTCGCTCCTGCCGTACGCGGTCGAGGAGGCGCACGAGCTCGTCGAGGCGGTCGAGGCCGGTGACCGTGCCGGGCTGCGCGAGGAGCTCGGCGACGTCCTGCTCCAGGTCCTCGTCCACGCGCGGGTGGCCGCGGAGCACGACGACGACCCGTTCGACGTGGCCGACGTCGCCGAGACGCTGGTCGCCAAGCTGGTGCGCCGCAACCCGCACGTCTTCGCCGCCGACGACGGCGACGAGGAGATCGACGTGGCCGCGGTGCTGGAGCGCTGGGAGCAGCTGAAGCGGGCGGAGAAGCCGACGCGGACGTCCGCGCTCGACGGGGTCCCTGCCACGCTGGGCGCGCTCGCCCGCGCGCAGAAGCTCGTCGCGCGGGCGGACCAGGCGGGACTTCTCGCGGCGGCCCCGCCCCCGACGCGCGCGGTGGTCGACGCGGCGGACGCCGAGGCGCTGGGCGACGCGCTCCTGGGTCTCGTCGCCGCGGCGCACCGCGCGGGTGTGGACGCGGAGTCCGCGCTGCGCCGCGCGACCGCCACGTGGGAGTCGGCGGTTCGCCGGGCCGAGGGCTGAGGACCGGGGGACGAGGGGCAACCGCGCTCGGACCACCCGGTGCACCCGCGCTCGTCCCGAGGCGTGGGACGCGTGGACCCGGACCGGGGGCGCAAACTGCCCGTGAGGCCCAGGAGAATGCGTCCGTGCAGGTCGAAGGTCCGACCCGGGCAGACTCGCCTCCGGTGAGGATGGACCCCGCGAGCAGGGACCCACGTCCCGCTCACCGCCCCGTCGAAGGAGAGCACGCATGAGGATCGGCGTCCCGCGCGAGCAGCGCCCGGGTGAACGGCTCGTCGCCGCGACGCCCCGGACCGTCGCCCGGCTCCGCGACCTGGGGTACGAGGTCCTCGTCGAGCGGGGGGCGGGGGCCGCCGCGACGTTCACCGACGAGTCCTACGCGGCGGCGGGTGCGACGCCCGCCGAGCGAGCCGACGTGCTGGCGTGCGACGTCGTCACCGCGGTGCACCTGCCGTCCGACGTCGACGCGATGCGGCCCGGTGCGACGCTCGTCGCCACCATGGCGCCCTTCGCCGACCCCGACCTGGCCGCGCGCCTGGCGGGGCACGGGATCACGGCGCTGGCCCTCGACGCCGTCCCGCGCATCTCGCGGGCACAGGCCCTCGACGTCCTGTCGACGCTGTCCAACGTCGCGGGGTACCGCGCCGTCATCGAGGCGGCCGAGGAGTTCGGCGGGATGTTCACCGGTCAGGTGACCGCCGCCGGCAAGACCCCGCCCGCCAACGTCTTCGTCATCGGCGCGGGCGTCGCCGGCCTCGCGGCTCTCGGCACGGCCGGGAGCCTGGGTGCCCAGGTGCGCGCGTTCGACGTCCGTCCCGAGGTCGGCGAGCAGATCGAGTCCATGGGCGCGACGTTCGTCCGGGCCGACGGCGCGAGCCAGGAGGTCTCGACCGACGGCTACGCGCGCGAGCTCACCGCCGAGCAGGAGCGGCTCACCGAGCGGATGTACGCCGAGCAGACCGCCTGGGCCGACGTCGTCGTCACGACCGCGCTGGTGCGCGGCCAGGCGCCGCGGACCATCACCAAGGAGATGGTCGCGGCGATGCGGCCGGGCTCGGTGATCGTGGACCTCGCCGCGTCGGGCGGCGGCAACTGCGAGCTCACGGTCCCCGGCGAGCGCGTCGTGTCCGACAACGGCGTGGTCGTCCTGGGCTACACCGACCTGCCCAGCCGCATGCCGCAGCACACGTCGCAGCTCTTCGGCACCAACGTCGTGCACCTGATGGCGCTGCTCACGCCCGGCAAGGACGGCGAGCTCGTCCTCGACCTCGACGACCCGGTGCAGCGCGGCATGACCGTCACCACCGGCGGTGACGTCACGTGGCCGCCGCCGCCGGTCGCCGTGTCCGCCGCCGCGCCCGTCGTGACGGCGCCCGTCGAGACGCCCGAGGAGGTGGCGGCGCGCAAGGCGGCCGCGGTCGCGGCGGCCGCACGCCGCTCGCGCCGCAACGGCGTGCTCGCCGCGCTCGGGGCCGTCCTGGCGGTCCTCGCGCTGACGGTGGCACCGGCCTCGTTCCTCGGCCACGCGACGGTGTTCGCGCTCGCGGTCGTCGTGGGCTACTACGTCATCTCCAACGTCAGCCACTCGCTGCACACCCCGCTCATGGCGACCACCAACGCCATCAGCGGGATCATCCTGGTCGGCGCGCTGCTGCAGATCGGCAACGCCAGCTGGGTCGTCAGCACCCTGGCGTTCGTCGCGGCCACGGTCGCGGCCGTCAACATCTTCGGCGGGTTCCTCGTCGCGTTCCGCATGATCCACATGTTCCGGAAGGAGGCGTGACGGCGTGCTCACGTCACTGGCCCAGGCCGTCTACCTCGTCGCGGCGATCCTGTTCGTCCTGTCCCTCGCGGGGCTGAGCAAGCAGGAGACCGCGCGGCGCGGCAACCTCTACGGCATGGCGGGCATGACCCTGGCGCTGCTCGCCACCGTCGCGCTCGCGGCCGACCTCTCCGAGCGGCCCGTGGTGGTGACGCTGCTGCTCATCGCGATGGCGCTCGCCCTCGGCGCCGGCATCGGCATCTGGCGCGCGCGCAGCGTCGAGATGACGCAGATGCCGGAGATGATCGCGATCCTGCACTCGTTCGTCGGCCTCGCGGCCGTGCTCGTCGGCTTCAACTCGTTCCTCACCGAGGAGCCGGACGCCGTGCACCTGGTCGAGGTCTTCCTCGGCGTGCTCATCGGCGCGGTCACGCTGACGGGGTCGGTCGTCGCGTTCCTCAAGCTGTCGGCGCGGATCCGCAGCGCGCCGCTGATGCTGCCGGGCCGCAACTGGCTCAACCTGGCGGCCCTCCTCGCGTCGGCGGGCCTCATGGCGTGGTTCCTCGACAGCCGTTCGCTGCTCCCGCTGCTGCTCATGACCGTCGTCGCCCTCGCGCTCGGCTGGCACCTCGTGGCGTCGATCGGCGGCGGCGACATGCCCGTCGTGGTGTCGATGCTCAACTCGTACTCGGGGTGGGCGGCGGCCGCGGCCGGGTTCATGCTGAGCAACGACCTGCTCATCATCGTCGGGGCGCTCGTCGGCTCGTCGGGCGCGATCCTGTCGTTCCTCATGTGCAAGGCCATGAACAGGTCGTTCGTGTCCGTCATCCTCGGCGGGTTCGGCGCCGAGGGCGGCAAGGTCGCCGCCGGCGACCACGACTACGGCGAGCACCGCGAGATCAGCGCGGTCGAGGTCGCCGACCTGCTGCGCGACGCGAGCCGGGTCGTCATCGCGCCGGGCTACGGGATGGCCGTGGCGAAGGCCCAGTACCCGGTGGCGGACCTGGTCGCCCGGCTGCGCGGCCAGGGCGTCGACGTGCGGTTCGCGGTGCACCCGGTCGCCGGTCGTCTGCCCGGGCACATGAACGTGCTGCTCGCCGAGGCCAAGGTGCCCTACGACATCGTCTTCGAGATGGACGAGATCAACGACGAGTTCGCGGACACCGACGTCGTCCTGGTGATCGGCGCCAACGACACCGTCAACCCCTCCGCGCTCGACGACCCGTCCTCGCCGATCGCCGGGATGCCGGTGCTCGAGGTGTGGAAGGCCAAGCAGGTGATCGTCTTCAAGCGGTCGATGGCCACGGGGTACGCGGGGGTGCAGAACCCGCTGTTCTTCCGCGAGAACACGGCCATGCTCTTCGGCGACGCCAAGGACCAGGTCGAGCAGATCGTGGCGCCGCTCGCGGTGGGCTGACCGGCGGGCGCGGCGCCCCGCGCGGTGGCAACGGCACTGAAACGCTTCGGGGTCTGCTGCCGCGCGGCGCCCGCGCCTAGCCTCGCGACGGATCGTGCTGTAACGATCCACCCCCAGCGCGAGGAGACCCGCATGCCGTCCGCCCGCCCCGTCCCCACGGCCCCGCGGCCCGTCGTCGCGGCCCTCGCGGCCCTGCTCGCGGTCGCGCTGGTCGGCGTGGGGGCGCTCGTGGCCCCGCTCGTCGCCCCCGCCCGCGCGCTGTCCCCGGCCGTGGTGCTCGCGAGCGACTTCGAGTCCGGGCTCGGCGGCTGGCAGGCGCGCGGGGCCGCGACCGTGAGCACCACGTCGGTCGGCGCCCGCGGGTCCGGCAGCCTGCTCGTGGAGGACCGCGTCGACCCGTGGGACGGCGCGCTGTACCCCGTGACGGACCTATTCGAGCCCGGGACGACGTACACGATCGGCCTGTGGGTGCGGCTGCCCGACGGCGCCGGCAGCGCCGACCTGCGCGTCTCCGTGCAGCGCGACCTCGACGGCGAGCCGTCGTACGAGACGGTCACCACGGTCGAGGGCGTCACCAGCCAGTGGCGGCAGGTCACCGGGACCTACACGCCCGGCCCGTTCGACACGGCCTCGCTGTACGTGGAGTCCGTGTCCTCGCCCGTCGACGTGATGATCGACGACGTCCTGGTCACCGGTGTCCGCTACACGCCCGACCTGTCGGTCACTCCCGTCTCCGACGCGGTGTCCGTGCCCTTCGGCATCGCGGTCGAGCCGCAGGACCTGCTCGGCGGTCGCGGCGACCTGCTCGCGCACCACGCCGAGCAGATCACCCCCGGCAACCAGATGAAGCCCGACGCGATCCAGCCCACCGAGGGCACCTTCACGTTCGGGGCGGCCGACGGCCTCGTCGACTGGGCGCTCGAGCACGACATGCGGGTCTACGGCCACACGCTGCTGTGGCACCAGCAGACGCCCGCGTGGTTCTTCCAGCGCGACGGGTCCGCGCTGACCACGTCCGCCGCCGACCAGGCGCTGCTGCGCGAGCGGCTGCGCACCCACATCGAGGCGATCGCCGACCACTACCGCGAGACGTACGGCGAGTACGGCACGCCCGGCAACCCGATCTTCGCGTTCGACGTCGTCAACGAGGTCATCGACGAGAACGAGTCCGACGGCCTGCGGCGCAGCGAGTGGTACCGCGTCCTCGGCCCGTCGTACATCGCCGACGCCTTCCGGTACGCGCGCGACGCGTTCGGCCCCGAGGTGCAGCTGTTCATCAACGACTACAACTCCGAGTACCCGGACAAGCGCGCGCCCTACCTGCGCCTGGTCACCGACCTGCTCGCGCAGGGCGTGCCGGTCGACGGCGTCGGGCACCAGCTGCACGTCGAGGTGGGCCGCTCGATCTCGATGATCGAGGACACGATCGAGGCCTTCGAGGCGCTCGACGTGCGGCAGGCCGTCACCGAGCTCGACGTCTCGGCGTACCGCGACTCCGGTGAGCAGTGGGCGGCGCCGCCGGCGGCCCGCCTGCTCGAGCAGGGGTACTACTACCGCGACATGTTCGACATGCTCGAGCGGCACGCGGCGTCCTTCGAGTCGATCACGGTCTGGGGCCTCGAGGACTCGCGCACGTGGCTGCGCTCGGGTGCCGCACCGCTGCTGTTCGACGGGCAGCTGCAGGTCAAGCCCGCGTACTGGGGGATCGTCGACCCGTCGCGCATCGGGACGACGCCGACGCCGACGCCCACGTCGACGCCCACGGTGACGCCGACCGTCACCCCGACCGCGACGGTGACCCCCACACCGACGCCGACGGCGACTCCCACGCCGACGCCGACGGCGACCCCCACGCCGACGCCGACGGCGACCCCCACGCGGACCGCGACCCCCACGCCGACGCCCACCGCCGGTGCGGGCTGCCGCGTCGCGTACACGACGAACGACTGGAACACCGGCTTCACGGCGGGCGTGCGCGTCACCAACGCCGGGCCGTCCGCCCTCACCGGGTGGACCCTGACGTTCGCGTTCGCGGGCGGGCAGCGGGTCACCCAGGGCTGGTCGGCGACGTGGTCGCAGTCCGGCTCGACGGTCACGGCCGCGAACGCCGCGTGGAACGGCACGCTCGCCGCGGGCGCCACCGTCGACGTCGGCTTCAACGGCTCGCACACGGGCGCCAACCCCCGGCCGACGGCGTTCGCGCTCAACGGCACGCCCTGCACGGTGAGCTGACACGTCCCGCAGCAGTCCCCTCCGGGCCCGGCCCGTGCCCCCCCGTGGTGCGCGGCCCGGGCCCGGCCCCGTCACGTGGGGCATCGAGACCGGCCCTGGTCGTGCTCAGCCGTCCGGAGAACGACCCAGGCCGGTCTCGCCGCGGCCCACGGCCCCGGGTGACGGGTGGGGGCGGGGCCGGACGTCAGGTGGGGCGGCGGGCGACGACGACCGTGCCGTCGACGTCGTCGTCGTGCAGCACCTCGACCGGCCACCCCGGCGGGCACGCCGCGCGGGTCAGCGGGGCCTGGCGCGCGCTCGTCTCGACCAGCACGTGGCCGCCCGGACGCACCCAGCCTGGTGCGAGCGCGAGCAGGCGCCGGTGCACGTCGACGCCGTCGGGTCCGCCGTCCAGGGCGACGTGCGGCTCGTGGTCGCGCGCCTCGGGCGGCATCACCGCGATCGCGTCGTGCGGCACGTAGGGCGCGTTCGCGACGAGCACGTCGACGTGAAGGCGCAGCGCCTCCGGCACCGGATCGAGCAGGTCGCCGGTCCACGCGTGGCCGCGCCCGTGCAAGTTGCGCGTGGCCCAGGCCACGGCGACCGGGTCGAGGTCCGCTGCGTGGACGTCCGCGCCGGGCACGTCGCGCACCACGAGCGCGGCGACCGGCGCGACGCCGCAGCAGGCCTCGACGACGACGGGGGAGGGGCCGGCCGCGCGCGCGAGCGCCACCGCGGTGCGCGCGAGCAGCTCGGTGCGGCGTCGCGGGACGAACACGCCGGGCCCGACGCCGAGCCGCAGCCCGGCGAACGCGACCCAGCCGAGCACGGTCTCGAGGGGCTCGCCGGTCACGCGGCGGGCGACGAGCTCCTCCAGCGCGTCGGGTGGCGCGGGGACGTGTCGGTCCGCGTCCTGCGCGCGTCCCTGCGCGGCGGTGACCAGCAGCGACGCCTCCTCCTCCGCGAAGACGCAGCCCGCCGCGCGCAGGCGAGCGACGAGCGCGGGCGGCGGTACCGGACCCGTGCCCGCCGGTGCGCCCGGGGGCGTGATTCCGGGTGGCGTGGGCGTCGCGTCGGGGGTCACGCCCTGATGCTCGCACGCGGGCGGTCCGTGACGTCCCGCATCGTCGCTGGTCAGCGCCACGGCGTCCACCTGCCGAAGGTCCCGAGGTGCGTCCTGACCAGCGGCACTAGTCTGGGTGAGCAAACCCACCGTCTGTCGAAGGAGCACCATGGCCAGCATCGAGGCCGTCGGCGCCCGCGAGATCCTGGACTCGCGCGGCAACCCCACTGTCGAGGTCGAGGTCGCCCTCGACGACGGCACCATCGCGCGTGCCGCCGTCCCGTCGGGGGCATCGACCGGAGCGTTCGAGGCCGTCGAGCGCCGTGACAGCGACGACCCCCGCTACGGCGGCAAGGGCGTCCAGGGTGCCGTCAACGCCGTGATCGACGACATCGCCCCGGAGCTCATCGGCTTCGAGGCCAGCGAGCAGCGTCTCGTCGACGCCGCGCTCATCGAGCTCGACGGCACGCCCAACAAGGGCAAGCTCGGCGCCAACGCGATCCTCGGCGTCTCGCTCGCGGTCGCGAAGGCCGCGGCCGACTCGGCCGACCTGCCGCTGTTCCGCTACGTCGGCGGCCCCAACGCGCACGTCCTGCCCGTGCCGATGATGAACATCCTCAACGGTGGGTCGCACGCCGACTCCAACGTCGACGTCCAGGAGTTCATGGTCGCCCCGATCGGCGCCCCCACGTTCCGTGAGGCGCTGCGCACGGGCACCGAGGTCTACCACTCGCTCAAGTCCGTGCTGAAGAGCAAGGGCCTGTCGACTGGCCTCGGCGACGAGGGCGGCTTCGCCCCGAACCTGCCGAGCAACCGCGACGCGCTCGACCTCATCATCGTCGCGATCGAGAAGGCCGGCTTCGTGCCCGGCAAGGACGTCGCGCTCGCGCTCGACGTCGCGGCGACGGAGTTCTTCTCCGACGACAAGTACGGCTTCGAGGGTCAGCAGCTGCAGTCGGCCGCGATGATCGAGTACTACGAGGCGCTCGTCGCGGACTACCCGCTGGTCTCCATCGAGGACCCGCTGGCCGAGGACGACTGGGAGGCGTGGGTCGCGCTCATGGCGCGCATCGGCGACAAGGTCCAGATCGTCGGCGACGACCTGTTCGTCACCAACCCGGAGCGCCTGGCCAAGGGCATCAAGCTCAAGGCGGCGAACTCGCTGCTGGTCAAGCTCAACCAGATCGGCTCGCTCACCGAGACGCTCGACGCGGTCTCGCTCGCGCAGCGCAACGGCTTCACGACGATGACCTCGCACCGCTCCGGCGAGACCGAGGACACGACGATCGCCGACCTGTCCGTCGCGACGAACGCCGGCCAGATCAAGACCGGTGCGCCCGCCCGTGGCGAGCGCATCAACAAGTACAACCAGCTCCTGCGCATCGAGGAGGAGCTCGACGACGCCGGCATCTACGCCGGTGCGAGCGCCTTCCCGCGCTTCCAGGGCTGATCACCGCCTGAACGACGACGCCCGGTCCACCGTCACGGTGGGCCGGGCGTCGTCGTGCGCGGCGAGGCCTCAGGGCGTGGCGACCGAGGTCACGGACACGCTCTGGACCGCGTCCGACTCGAAGGTCAGGAACGCCGCCGACGCGAGGGCCCACGTGCCGGCGATCACGGCGGCGGGCAGGACCACGGCGAACGCCAGCTGCCAGGGTCGGCGTGGCTGAGCCGCGCGGCGGCCGTGTGCGCGGTAGCCGACCCACAGGGTGGCGCCGACGAGCGCGGCGAGCCCGCCCAGCAGCACGACCGGGTGCACCAGCGCGAGCGGCAGCAGGAGCAGTCCCACGAGGAGGCCGGCGGGCAGGCCCGCGAGCACGAGCAGCACCCACACGACGCCCGACGTGCGCGGCGAGGGGTCGCCGCCTGCGGGCGGTGCGTCGAGGGCGAGGGCGCCCGCGACGTCGTCCGGGCTCCCGAGGTCGGCGAGCACGCGCCGCACGTCGTCGTCGCCCGGTGCGTGCCCGAGGTCGGCGAAGGCCGTGTCGAGGTGCTCGCGGACGGCGTCCAGCACGTCGAGCCGATCGGCGGCGGGGGCGCCCGCGAGGCGGCGCTCGAGGTCGGCGAGGTACGCGGCGACGAGCGGCGACGTGACGGCGGTCATGCGGGCAGTCCTTCCAGGAGGTGGTCGACGGCGGCGCGGTACGGGCGCCAGACCTCGACGAACGCGTCGAGGGCCGCCCGGCCGGAGTCGGTGAGCCGGTGGTAGCGGCGCGGGGGGCCGGTGGGTGACTCCTGCCACGTGGTGTCGACCCAGCCGCGGCCACGCAGACGCGTGAGCAGCGGGTAGAGGGTGCCCTCGGAGGCGAACAGCATGCGGTCGGCGCCGAGGGCGCGGGCGATGTCCTGGCCGTAGGCGGGGGAGCGGGCCAGGTGCGCGAGCACGCAGAACTCGAGCGTGCCGCGCCGCAGCTGGGTCCGGACGTCGTCCGGCGTCGGTTCCATGCGCCGCACGCTACCGTGCGTGACAAGGGACCGTCCAACCACCGACACGACGCACGCACCCACGTGCGGCCGATCGGGCGAGCGGCAGGCACAATCGAGGCCATGTCCTCGCCTCGTCGTCCTCCCGCGCCCGGCTCCGGCCGGCGTCCGGGGCGCGACGAGACGCCGTCGGGCGCCGTGCCGCGCGCGGGGCGCGCACCGGCGGGCAAGGCCGGCGGGCCGTCGACGTCGCCACGCGGCGTGCGCAGCGCCGCGCCCCGGTCGGGTGCGGTGCCCAAGGTCGGGCCCGCGCGCCCGGGTGCCGCTCGCGCGAGCGTCCGTCCGGGGTCGTCGCGCGGTGGCACGCCCCCGCGGGGAACTCCGCGCGCGGCCGCCGCTCGCATGCCCGTGCCCCGGATGTTCACCGTCCGGGCGATGGTGTTCTCGCTCGTCGTGCTCGTGGCGTTCGTGCTGGTCTACCCGACGCTCGGCTCCTACCTCGAGACGCGCGCGGAGGTCGAGCAGCTGCGCGACGCGCGGGACGCGGCCCTCGCGGAGAACGCGGACCTCGAGGCGGACCTCAAGCGGTGGGACGACGACGCGTACGTCGTCGCGCAGGCGCGCGAGCGGCTGTCGTTCGTCATGCCGGGGGAGACGGCGTTCCGCGTCGTCGACCCCGAGGTCGTGGTCGACACCGCGCCGGACGGCGCTCCCGTCGTGGAGGCGTCCGGCGGCGCGACGCGCCCCTGGTACGCGACCGTGTGGGAGTCGGTGGAGATGGCCGGCGACCTGGACGTCGACGCCGGGGCGTCCGGTGAGCCGATGGACGGCTCGACGGCGCCCGGCACGCCGCCGGTGGCCCCGGGACCCGGCACGGAGCCCACCGGCTGACGTCCCGTGGGGGACAATGGACGCCCCGACCGGACGAACGAACGGACCGCCGTGCCCGCACGACCTGACCCCACCGAGCACCGCGACGTGCCCGGGCCCTCGGCGCTGCCCGACGCCGCGACGTCGCCCGTCGCGCTGGACGCCGTCAGCGAGCGGGACGTCGAGGTCCTCACCGAGCAGCTCGGGCGGCCGCCGCGCGGGGTCGTCGGTGTCGCGGCGCGCTGCGTGTGCGGGCGCCCCCTGGTCGTGCGGACGGCGCCGCGCCTCGACGACGGCACGCCGTTCCCGACGACGTACTACCTGACGTCACCCCAGGCCGTCGCGGCCGTCAGCGCGGTCGAGGCGACGGGTGTGATGAAGGAGATGACGGCGCGGCTGGCCGAGGACGACGAGCTCGCGGAGGGCCACCGGCGCGCGCACGAGGCGTACCTCGCGGACCGCGAGGCGCTCGGGCACGTGCCGGAGATCGCCGGCATCTCGGCCGGGGGGATGCCGCACCGCGTGAAGTGCCTGCACGTGCTGGTCGCGCACGCGCTGGCCGCGGGGCCCGGCGTGAACCCGGTGGGCGACGAGGCCCTGGCGATGGTCGCCGAGCGGTGGCGTCCCGACCGCTGCACCTGCTGACGTCCGCGGCCGCGTCGTGAGCCGCCGCTCGGCCGTGTCGGTCGGCGGTGGCACGATGTGCCGGTGACACGCGTGGCAGCCATCGACTGCGGGACCAACTCCATCCGTCTGCTCGTCGCGGACGTCGACCCGGCGGCGGGCACGCTGGTCGACCTGGAGCGCAGCAACGAGGTGGTGCGGCTCGGCCAGGGGGTCGACCGCACGGGGCTGCTGGCCCCCGAGGCGCTCGAGCGCACGCTCGCGGCGACCCGCCGGTACCACGAGGTGTGCGAGGGGCTCGGTGTCGAGGCGGTGCGGTTCGTCGCCACGTCCGCGACGCGCGACGCGCGCAACCGCGAGGAGTTCGTCACGGGCGTGCGCGCCGCGCTGGGCGTGGAGCCCGAGGTCGTCGCCGGGGACGAGGAGGCGCGGCTCTCGTTCCGGGGGGCGACGGGGGTGCTCGCGAGCCGGTTCGACGGGCCGTTCCTCGTGGTCGACCTGGGCGGCGGCTCGACGGAGCTGGTCCTGGGCACCGACGCACCCGAGGCGGCTGTCTCGATGGACGTCGGCTCGGTGCGGCTGACCGAGCGTCACCTGCACGACGACCCGCCCACGCCGGCGCAGGTCGCCGCGGCCGACGCCGACGTGCACGCGGCGCTGGACGCCGCCGCCGCCGTCGTGCCCCTGGGCCGGACCGTGACGCTCGTGGGCCTCGCGGGGTCCGTGACGACGCTGACCGCCCACGCGCTCGGTCTGGACCACTACGACCGCACCCGCATCGACGGTGCGGTGCTCGGCGTCGACGACGTGCTCGCGTCGTGCGAGGACATGCTGGCCCGCACGCGCGAGCAGCGCGCGGCGCTGCCCTACCTGCACCCCGGGCGCGTCGACGTCATCGGCGCGGGTGCCCTCGTGTGGCGCGACGTCGTGCGGCGGGTGCGCGACGAGGTGGCGGTGGCCGGGGGCGGGCTGACCCACGTGGTCACCTCCGAGCACGACATCCTCGACGGCATCGCCTGGAGCATCGCCGAGCGCTGAGCTCGCGGGCCCGGTGGGGCCCGGTGCTGCCGGACCCGGGCCCCCCCGGTCCGGCGCTGCCCGACACGCGCTGTGTCGTGTCGTGGACAGTAGTGCGGACTGCACAGTACTGTGCGACGTGCGGGCCCTGGAGGGGTGCCCGCGCCACGTGCGCCCGCCGGTCCCGCTCAGCCCGGGACCGGCGGTGCGACGGGCGACGACGACGCGGGAGGTCGCATGGACACGACGCAGCTGCTCAAGGGGGTGCTGGACCTGGCCGTGCTGTCCGTCGTCGCGGACGAGGACGGCTACGGCTACGACGTTGTGCGACGCCTGCGGGCCGCCGGCATCGAGGAGGTCGGTGACGCGTCCGTGTACGGCACGCTGCGCCGGCTCTACTCGTCGGGGGCGCTGACGTCGTACGTCGTGCCCAGCGACGAGGGACCGCACCGCAAGTACTACGGCATCAACGCCCAGGGCCGGGCCATGCTCGACGGGCAGCGCAAGGACTGGTACGAGTTCGCAGGCACGATGCAGCGCCTGCTCGGGACGGAGGGTGGGGCATGAGCATCGTCGATGACGCGATCGCGCAGGACGTCCGGACGTACGCCGCGCAGGTGAGGGCCGCGCTCGCGGACCTCGGGCAGGAGCAGGTGGACGACCTCACCGACGGCCTCGAGGTCAACCTGGCCGACGCGCTGGCCGACGACGGGCGGGCCCACCGCGGCTCGCTCGTCGACGAGTTCGGCACGCCGGAGGCGTACGCGGCCGAGCTGCGCTCGGCCGCGGGCCTGGCGGCGGCCGGACGCCACGAGCGCACCGAGAGCGCGTTCCGCGCGATGCTGCTGGCACCGTGGCGCGAGGCGAACGACGTGATCCGCACCGGGCTCGCGCGCCTGCGGGGGACCCGCTGGTTCCCCGGTGTCGAGGACCTCCTCGTCGCGCTGCGTCCCGCGTGGTGGGTCCTGCGCGGCTGGGCGCTCGCGCACCTGGTGCTCCAGCTGGTCGGCGCCGAGCCGTACCCGTTCTGGGTGCCGTCGAGCTCCGGGGGCTGGGTCCTGATGATCCTGGCGGTCGTCGCGAGCGCGCAGTGGGGGCGCGGCGAGTGGCGTGCCGGGCCGCGCTGGGACCGCGTGCTCGAGGTGCTCAGCCGCGTGCTCGCCCTCGCGGCACTGATCCTCGTCCTGACCCTGCCCGGGGCGCAGCGCAACGACGTGGCGATGGCCGCGGCCTGGGTCGACACGCCCGCCGAGGACGGTGTGTTCGTCGCGGGTGAGCAGGCCTCCAACCTGTTCGTCTACGACGCCGACGGCAACCCGGTGGACGGGGCGCAGGTCTTCGACCAGCAGGGGCGTCCCGTGACCACCGAGCCCGACGGAGGCACTCCGTGGCTCCAGCAGGAGTACTGGCCCGACGGCGCCGACGAGCCCCTGCTGCACGTGGGGGTACCGGGCTCGAACGGTCAGACCCGGTGGAACGTCTTCCCGCTGCACAGCCTCAGCCGGGGCAGCTTCCCGGACGGCACGCCGCTCGACGTCACCGACGAGCGCGTGCGCAGGCAGGTCGTCGCCCCGTCCTGGCCGTTCGCGACGGCCGCGGCCGTCGTGCCGTGGCAGAAGGCCACGGACGGCCCGCAGCCCACGCCGACCCCGTCGGCCACGGCCCCGGCCGAGGACGCGCCGGCCCCGGCCGACGAGGCGCCGGCCCCGGCCGACGAGGCGCCGGCAGCGGACGCACCCGCCGACGCCGGGACCGCACCCGCCACCCCCTGACGGGCGCCGAGCGCGGGGGACACTGCTCGAGCGCGGGGGTCGTTCCCCCCGCGCTCGAGCGGTTCCTGCCGCGCTCGCGGGCGGGGAGAGCGGCGGCGGGCCGCCGGACGGGGTCGGCGCCTAGGCTGGGAGCCACCGCTCGTCCACCCTGGAAGGACCCGTGACCGTCGACATCTGGGCCGACATCGGCCTCGTCCTGCTCTTCGTCCTCATCGGCGGCGTGTTCTCGGGCACCGAGCTCGCGCTGGTGTCGCTGCGCGAGTCGCAGCTCGGGCAGCTCGAGAAGCAGGGGCCGCGCGGGGTGCGCGTGGCCGCGGTCGCGCGCAACCCCAACCGCTTCCTCGCGGCCGTGCAGATCGGCGTCACCGTCGCCGGGTTCTTCTCCGCGGCCTTCGGCGCCTCGGCGCTCGCGTCCGCGCTGGCGCCCGTGTTCGTCTCGCTGGGCATGGCGCAGGGGCCGGCCGAGGGCGTCGCGCTCGTCGTCCTGACGCTGGTCATCGCCTACCTGTCGCTGGTCCTCGGTGAGCTCGTCCCCAAGCGCATCGCGATGCAGCAGGCGGCACGCGTCTCGCTGTGGGTCGGACCGCCGCTCGACCGGTTCGCGGCGCTCATGACCCCGGTGGTGTGGCTGCTCTCGAGGTCGACCAACGCCGTCGTGCGGCTGCTCGGGTTCGACCCCGCGGCGACCGGCGACCAGATGAGCGACGAGGAGCTGCGCGACCTCGTCCGCACGCACCCCGACCTGCCGGAGGACGAGCGGCGCCTCATCGACGACATCTTCGACGCGGGCGACCGCTCGCTCGTCGAGGTCATGCGCCCGCGCGCCGACGTGACGTTCCTCGCCGCGGCCGAGCCGATCGCGCAGGCCGCGCAGCTCATCGGCACGCTGCCCTACTCGCGGTACCCGGTGACGGGGGAGGACTTCGACGACATCGTGGGGTTCGTGCACGTGCGCGACCTGCTCGCGCCCGTCGCGCGTGCCGTGCGCGACGCCGACGCCGACCCCGACACCCACGGGCGCGAGGGCGTCGTCGAGGCGATCGTCCAGGTGTCCGCCACCACCGTCGGCGACGTGATGCGCCCCGTCGTGCAGCTGCCGGGCACCAACGCGGTCCTGCCGACCCTGTCGACCATGCGGCGCACCGGCGCGCACATCGCCGTCGTCGTCGACGAGTACGGCGGGACCGACGGCATCGTCACGCTGGAGGACCTGCTGGAGGAGCTCGTCGGGGACATCGTCGACGAGTACGACCACGTGCCCGTCCGGCCCGCGGGCGACGACGACGTCGACGCGGGGCTCTCGCTCGAGGACTTCGCCGACCGCACGGGCGTCCTGCTGGCCGACGGGCCGTACGAGACCGTCGCCGGGTACGTGCTCGCGCGGCTGGGGCGGATGGCCCGCCCCGGCGACGTCGTCGACGTCGAACCGCCCGAGGGCGACGACGACCCGGCCGCGCCGCCGGTGCGGCTGCGGGTGCGGGTGGTCGACGGTCGCCGGATCACGGCGGTGCGCGTCGAGCGGCCGTCCGAGCCGCAGCCGTCCGGGCCGCCCACGGACGACGCCGCCCGCGCCTGAGCGCCCGACCCCGCTCCGACTCCCTCACGGCCGCAGCACCCGGTGTGCGCGGTATCACCGCCTTCCGGCGGGGTTGCGGAGCCCGTCCGCGTCTACCGTAAGAGGTATGCCTCAGACGTCCGCTCCCGTCGACGCCGACCGCCCCTCGGGCGTGCTCATGCCCGCGCCGGCCGGCAAGCCCCGCAAGGTGCCGCGCGTCGTCGTCCTCGGTGGCGGCACCGTCGGCCTGTACTCCGCCCGGCGTCTGCGCCGGCGCCTGGGGCGGCGTGACGCGGCGATCGTCGTCGTCGACCCGCGTCCCTACATGACGTACGCGCCCTTCCTGCCCGAGGCCGCGGCCGGGTCCATCGACCCCCGCAACGTCGTCGCACCGCACCGCCGTGCCCTCAAGGGCGTCGACGTGCTGCAGGGGCACGTCACGCAGATCGAGCACGCGCAGCGCCGCGTGCAGATCACGCCCATCGAGGGTGAGCCGTACTGGGTGACGTACGACCACCTCGTCGTCGGCCTGGGCTCGGTCGCGCGCACGCTGCCCATCCCGGGGCTCGCGGAGGTCGGCATCGGCTTCAAGAACGTCGAGGAGGCCATCGCGCTGCGCAACCACGTGCTGGGCCGCATCGACGTCGCGGCCTCCACGTGGGACCCCGAGCTGCGGCGCAAGATGCTGACGTTCGTGTTCGTCGGCGGCGGGTTCGCGGGCGTCGAGGCGCTCGGCGAGGTCGAGGACATGGCGCGGTACGCGGTCCGCAAGTACGGGCAGATCGAGCCGGACGAGATGCGCTTCGTGCTCGTCGAGGGCAGCCGCCGCATCCTGCCCGAGGTGAGCGAGGAGCTCGGCGGGTACACCCTCGAGCAGCTGCGCAAGCGCGACATCGAGATCTACCTGTCCACGTTCCTCAGCTCGTGCGTCGACGGGCACATCGTCCTGTCGGACGGCACGGAGTTCGACGCCGAGACGGTCGTGTGGACCGCCGGCGTCAAGGCCAACCCGGTGCTGAAGGACTCGGACCTGCCGCTCGACAAGATCGGCCGCGTCATCTGCAACGAGTACCTGCAGATCACCGCGGCGGACGGCACCGTCGTCGCCGACGCGTGGGCCGCGGGCGACTGCGCCGCCGTGCCGGACCTGTACAACCCCGGCGCGACCTGCCCGCCGAACGCCCAGCACGCGCTGCGCGAGGGCAACCACATCGGTGACAACCTCGCGCTCGTCCTGCGCTCGGCCGAGCCGACGCCGTACAAGCACCGCAACGTCGGCGCCGTCGCGTCCCTCGGCATGTACAAGGGCGTCGCGCAGATGTTCGGGCGCATCAAGGTGCGCGGGTTCCTGGCGTGGGTCCTGCACCGCACGTACCACGTGTTCGCGATGCCGACGTTCAACCGCAAGCTGCGCATCGCCGCCGGGTGGACCGGTTCCGTGCTGCTGCGCCGCGAGGTCGTCGCCCTCGGCTCGCTGCACGACCCGCGTGCCGAGTTCCGCGCCGCGTCGGTGCCGCCCAAGCCCCGGGTCGAGCAGAGCACGCAGGCCACGGCCCCCACGGACGGCGCGACGGCCACCCCGTCGCTGCCGCCGCAGAAGGCCGAGAAGGACTCCCCGGCCGCGAAGGACGCCGCCCACCGGTCCTGACCAGCACCTCCGACGGCCCCGCCACCCTCCGGGTCGCGGGGCCGTCGCACATCCGGGGTGCGGAAGGGCCGCGGGCGGGGTTCGGGTCAGCAGGAGTCCCGGACCCCGCCCGCGGGCTGTCGTGCGTCCGGGGCCGGCGGTCACAGGTCGGTCCTGCTCGCCGGGCTGGCAGGATGACGGCGCGCCCCCGTAGCCCAACCGGCAGAGGCAACCGGCTTAAACCCGGTCCAGTCCGGGTTCGAACCCCGGCGGGGGCACCGCGCCCGCACGAGATGCGCGACGTCAGGCGTCCGGGCGGTCGCGCTCCGCTGCCTGCTCGCGGGCGCGGATCTGCGCCTCCCACTCGCGCAGCATCTGCTCGTGGAGCTCGTCGGACCGGCGCTCCTCGGCCCGGCGGCGCTCCTCGGCCTGCGCGTCGTCGCCGTAGCGGCGCGGGCGCTCGTACTCGGGGAAGCCGGCCGTCTCGGTCGCGCGCCACGCGACCTGCGTGCGCGGGGTCTGCGGGCGGCCGACCGCGAGCCACGCGATGCCGCCGACGAGCGGCAGCACGACGATGAGGACGAGCCACCAGCCCTTCGACAGGTTGCGCACGCGGTCCGGGTCGGACTGGATGCAGTCGATCAGGCAGAACACCAGCAGGGCGATCTCGACGATCACCGGCAGGAAGCGCAGCACCAGGTCCCCCTCGCGTCATGGGCACAGGAACGCTAGCGGGGTGCGAGGGGGCGTGTGCCGGTTTCGTCAGGACTCACCCGTCCGGATGCGAACCGGCCGGGCCGGCTCGCGTCCGGACGGCCGGCTCAGCTCCCGTCGGCCGTGCCGAGCCAGTCCCGCATGGTGGCGGCGTCCGCGATCGCGCCGTCGACGACGCGCCTGACCTGCACCGGCTGCTCGCAGGGCACACCACCACGGCCGGGGACGGCGGACACCCGGGCGGCGATCTCGACCGCGCGTGCCTCGTCGGCCACGTCGACCACCTGGAACCCGGCGAGCCACTCCGAGAACTCGGTGAACGGCCCCTCCGTCACGGTGGTGCCGGACCGTCCGTCGGACCGCACCACCCGCGCCACGTCGGGGCCCTCGAGGGCGATGCCACCGACGAGCTCGCCGCAGGATGTCGACGTTCCCGGCGACCCTCTCAGTCCAGGCCTGCGGCCGCCTCCGCAGCCTCGATCTGCGCGTTCCACGCCTTCTTGCTCGCGCGCCAGCCCTCGTCGTCGGCGCCGAGGCGCCAGTACCCGGAGATGGACAGGTCCGCACGGCCCACCCCGTGGGTGCGCAGGTGCGCGCGCAGCTCCTTGACCGCGCCCGCCTCGCCGTGGACGAACGCGCCGATCCGCCCCTCCGGGGTCGGCCAGGCGCGGACGGCCTCGGGGAGCGTGGACCCGGCGGGGGCGTCGCCGTGGTGCAGCCAGGTGACCGCGACCCCGGCGGGGGCGTCGAGCGCGATCTCGTCGTCGGGGCCGTGCACCTCGACGAACGCGGCACCCACGGCGTCGCGCGGCAGCCGCTCCAGGCCCACGGCCACCGCCGGCAGGGCGCTCGCGTCACCGACCAGCAGGTGCACGTCGATGTCCGTGCGGGGGTCCCAGGCACCGCCGGGCCCGTGCACGAGCACGCGGTCGCCGGGTGCCGCGGCCGCCGCCCACGGGCCCGCGAGGCCCTCGTCGCCGTGCACGACGAAGTCGAGGGTCATCTCACGGGTCGCGGGGTCCCACGCGCGGATCGTGTACGCGCGCTGGCGCACCTCGACGCCGTCCGGGAGGGAGGCGCGCAGCGCCGCGAGGTCGACGCGGCCGTCGTCCGCCAGCGGGCAGCCGTCGAGCGCGCCGTCGGGGAGGAGGCCGAGCTTGACGTAGGAGTCGGCGCAGACGGGGTCGGCCAACGGTCGCAGTCCCGGGCCGCCGAGGACGACGCGGGTGAGGTGCGGCGTGAGGCGCTGCGTCGCCACCACCTCACCCAGCACCGGTGCGGGGCGTCGCGGGGCCACGAGAGGCAGGGCGGTCGGGCCGGTGGTGCTCATCAGGCGAGCCTAACCTCGGGCCCCGTCACGAGCCGCGGGAGTGACCCGGCCCACGTCCGAGCCGGGAAACACCGTGAACCCGGCATCCGTTGGGCTGGCGGGTGCCGGTCCCCGGACCCGCACGTACTGTCGCCCTACGCCGCGACGACGCGGACCCGTCCCGCCCCGTCACGACCGCCCCGCCCCTCGGAGGAACCCGTGTCCCGCCTCGCCCGGCTCTCGCTGGCCAACCGCTCGGTCGTCGCGCTCGTGACGATCGCGATCGCGGTCTTCGGCTGGTTCAGCCTCGGCTCCCTCAAGCAGGAGCTCATCCCGTCGCTGCAGATCCCCACGGCGGTCGTCGTCGCCGTCGACCCGGGGTCCTCGCCGGAGCTCGTCGAGCAGCAGCTCACCGAACCCATCGAGCAGGCGGTCTCCGCCGTCGCGGACGTCGAGTCCGTGACCTCCACGTCCGCCACGTCGGTCTCGACGACGACGGTGCAGCTGACGTACGGCGTCGACGTCGACGCGCGCGCCCAGGACATCCAGCAGGCCGTCGACCGCATCCGCTCGGCGCTGCCCGAGGGCGTCGACCCGATGGTGGTGACCGGGTCGATCGACGACCTGCCCGTCGTGCAGCTCGCGGTCGCCGGCACCCCGGACGACGTGCGCGACGGCGAGGACCCGCAGGCCGCGCTGGCCCGGGTCGTCGAGGACGTCGTGGTGCCGCGCCTCGAGCAGGTCGACGGCGTGCGCGAGGTCGCCGTCACGGGCGTCGCCGAGCAGGCCGTCACGATCACGCTCGACCTGCCCGCGCTCACCGCGGAGGGCCTGTCGCCCGCGGCCGTGCAGACGATCCTGCAGGACAACGGGGTCGTGCTGCCCACGGGCACGGTCGACGAGGACGACCTCACCCTGTCGGTCCAGGCGGGCTCGCCGATCACCTCGGTCGACGACCTGCGTGCGCTCCCGCTGCTCGGCTCGGCGACCGGCCAGGCCGTCACGCTCGCCGAGGTCGCCGAGGTCGTCGTCGCGCCGGTGCCCGCGTCCAGCCTGTCGCGCCTGGACGGGGAGCCGGCCCTGGCCGTCTCCCTCACCAAGACCCCCGCCGGCAACACCGTCGACGTGTCGCACGGCGCGCAGGACGCGGTGGACGAGCTGCGCGAGCAGGTCGGTGGCGACGTCGACGTCGCCGTGGTGTTCGACCAGGCGCCGTTCATCGAGGAGTCCATCGAGGGTCTGGCCACCGAGGGCGGCCTCGGCCTGCTGTTCGCGGTCGTCGTCATCCTGCTGTTCCTGGGCTCGATCCGCTCGACCCTGGTCTCGGCCATCTCGATCCCGCTGTCGCTGCTGGTGACGTTCATCGGCCTGCAGGTCGCCGGGTACTCGCTCAACATCCTCACGCTCGGCGCGATGACCATCGCGATCGGCCGCGTCGTCGACGACTCGATCGTCGTCATCGAGAACATCAAGCGGCACCTGTCGTACGGCGAGGGCAAGCGCGACGCGATCGTCACCGCGGTGCGCGAGGTGGCGGGCGCGATCACGGCCTCGACCATCGCGACCGCCGCGGTGTTCGTGCCGATCGGGCTGGTCGGCGGGATGGTCGGCGAGCTGTTCCGGCCGTTCGCCTTCACCACCGCGATCGCGCTGGTCGCGTCCCTGCTGGTCTCGCTGACGATCGTGCCCGTCCTGGCGTACTGGTTCGTCAAGGCGGACGCGGTCGAGGGGGCCGGTGCGGACGACGTGCGCGCCGCCGCGGAGGCCAAGGAGCGTCGTTCCTGGATGCAGCGGTCGTACCTGGCCACGCTGCGCGGCGCGATCGCGCACCCCGTGGTCACGCTGCTCGCGGCCGTCGTGGTCTTCGCCGGGACGCTCGGCCTGGCCACGCGCCTGGAGACCAACTTCCTGGGCGACGCCGGTCAGAACACGCTCACCGTCACCGAGACGTTCCCGCCGGCCACCTCGCTCGAGGCGCAGGACGCCGCGGCGCAGGAGATCGAGGAGGTCCTGCTGGGCGTCGAGGGCGTGCAGACCGTGCAGACCACGGTCGGCTCGGCCGGCGGCATCGAGGCCGTGTTCGGCGGCGGCGGTGCGCCGCGCGCGTCCTTCGCGCTGACGCTCACCGCGGACTCCGACAACACCGCGGTCGCCGACGACGTGCGCGAGGCCGTCGCCGACCTGTCGGGCAGTGACGGGCACGGCGACGTCGTCGTGGCCGGCGCCGACGCCGCGTTCGGGTCGTCGACCGTCGACGTCGTGGTGCAGGCCGACGACCCCGACGAGCTGGAGCGGCTCGCCGCGCAGGTGCGCGACGTCGTCGCGGGGGTCGAGGGCACCACGGACGTCACCAACGACCTGTCCGCGGACCAGCCGACCGTGCGCGTCACGGTCGACCGCGAGGCCGCGGCAGCCGTCGGGCTGACCGAGACCGCGGTCGTGGGCACGGTCGCCGGTCTCATGAGCCCGCAGCCGATCGGCACGGTCGACCTCGGTGCCGGGCCCGTGGACGTCACCGTGGTGACGGTCCCCGCACCGGCGAGCGTGGCGGAGGTCGAGCAGCTCGTGCTGCCCACGGCCACCGGCATCGTCCCGCTGACGTCCGTCGCGAGCGTCGAGCAGGTCGAGGTGCCGGTCTCGACGACCCGCATCGACGGCAAGCGCGCCGCGACCGTCTCCGCCACGCCGGCCGACCAGGACCTGGGCGGGCTCACGGAGCGGATGCGGACCGCGCTGGAGGACGTCGACGTGCCGGCCGGCGCGAGCGTCGAGCTCGGCGGCGTCGCGGCGGACCAGGAGGACGCGTTCGCGGACCTCGGGCTCGCGCTGCTCGTCGCTCTCGCGATCGTCTACGTCGTCATGGTCGCGACGTTCCGGTCGCTGCTGCAGCCGCTGATCCTCATGGTGTCGGTGCCGTTCGCGGCGACCGGTGCGCTGCTCGGCCTGCTGCTCACCGGGACGCCGCTGGGCGTGCCCGCGCTGATCGGTGTGCTGATGCTCATCGGCGTCGTCGTGACGAACGCGATCGTGCTGGTCGACCTGATCAACCAGTACCGCGAGCGCGGTCGTGGCATCGACGACGCCGTCACCGAGGGGTCGCGCAAGCGGCTGCGGCCCATCCTCATGACGGCCGCGGCGACGATCTTCGCGCTCGTGCCCATGGCGTTCGGGCTCACCGGCGGCGGGGTGTTCATCTCGCAGCCGCTGGCGATCGTCGTCATCGGCGGCCTGTTCACCTCGACGCTGCTGACCCTGGTGCTCGTGCCGGTGCTCTACACGCTCGTCGAGCGGCGTCGGGAGCGTGGCGCCGCACGGCGCGCGGAGCGTCGGGCGGCCTCGACCACCGCCCGCGCGGAGTAGCCGCCGGCGGCACGCACGACGACGGCCCACCACCGTCCCCCTCCAGGGCGGTGGTGGGCCGTCGTCCGCGCGGTGGTCAGACGTCGCGCGTGCGCAGCCGCACCACGGCGGCGGCGAGGATGGCGACGACCCAGCCGACGAGCACGGCGTACCCGGCCCACGGGGACAGGTCGACGGCCTGCGTCGCCATCTGGTTCGTCATCTCGAGGAACTCCTGGGGCGTCGCGACGCGGGCCCCGGCCGACGACGGCAGGAACGGCCGGACGTACTCGAGCGGCTTCCACGAGATGAGGTTGAGGACGCTCTCGACGACGAGCACGAAGCCGATGACCGTCGCGATGGTCGCCGCCGTGTTGCGCATGAGGGCGCCGAGCGCGTAGCCGAGCAGCGCGACCGTCGTGATGTACAGCGGGGTGCCGAGCACGATGCGCAGCATCTCGGGGTCGGACCAGTCGGGCCGCATCTCGGGCACGATCGCGCCGGCCAGCGCCAGGGACAGGGCCGTGCCGACGGCCGCGGTCACGAAGGCCACCAGCGCGACGACCGCGCCCTTGGCCCACAGCACGGGCAGCCGGGCCGGGACGGCCGTGAACGTGGAACGGACCTGACCCGTGCCGTACTCACCGGTCACCGTCAGCGCGGCGAGCACGACCAGCACGAGCGAGCCGAAGATCTGCCCCGGCGCGAGGACCGTGTAGACGGTCGTCGCGCTGCCCGGCGCGTCCGACAGGTCGCCGAAGCTCGCGGCACCCGCGGCCATCGCCCAGGCGAGCAGCACCAGGACGGCGACGGTGAGGCCGACCGTCCAGAGCGTCGAGCGCAGGCTCCAGAGCTTGATCCACTCGGAGCGCAGCACGTGCCACGCCGAGAGGCGTGCCGTGCCCGCGGGCGCGGAGTGCTGGGCGTGCGAGGTGCGGGGAGTGGTCGCGGTGCTCATCGCTGCGCCTCCGGCTCGGTCGTGGGGGCGGTGGGTGTGGCGTCGATGCCCGAGTGGTACTCGACCGCGTCGGCCGTCAGGCTCATGTACGCCTGCTCGAGCGAGCCGCTGACGGGTGTGAGCTCGTGCAGGACGTACCGCGACGCGGCGGCGAGCTCACCGATCTCGGCGGCGGACGGCCCGCGCACCTCGATCAGGCCGGGCTCGATCGCGTCGATGGTCGCGCGCGGTCCGGACAGGGCCGCGGCGAGCTCGGTCGCGTGGGGGCTGCGGACGCGCACCGTCGTGCTCGTCGCGCGGGAGATGACCTCGTCGACGGGGCCCTGCGCGACGATCCGGCCGCGGCCGATGACGAGCAGGTCGTCGGCGGTCACCGCGACCTCGCTCATGAGGTGCGAGGAGAGGAACACAGTGCGGCCCTCGGCCGCGAGGTGCTTGGCCAGGCCGCGCACCCACGCGACGCCCTCGGGGTCGAGCCCGTTGACGGGCTCGTCGAGGATCAGCGTGTGCGGGTCGCCGAGCAGCGCCGCGGCGATGCCCAGGCGCTGCCCCATGCCGAGCGAGAAGCCCTTGACGCGCTTGGACGCGACCGCGCCCAGCCCGGCCATCTCGATCACCTGGTCGACGCGCTTGTCGCCGATCCCGTGCGTCGCGGCGAGCGCCCGCAGGTGCTGACGCGCCGACCGCCCGGGGTGCACGGCCTTGGCCTCGAGCAGCGCGCCCACCTCGGTGAGCGGCGAGCGCAGCTTCGCGTACGGCCGGCCCTGCACCGTCACGGTGCCGGCGGTCGGGTGGTCGAGCCCGACGATCATGCGCATGGTCGTCGACTTGCCGGCGCCGTTGGGTCCGAGGAAGCCGGTGACACGTCCGGGTCGCACCGTGAAGTCGATGCCGTCGACGGCGGTCTTGCTGCCGTACCTCTTGGTCAGTCCGTGCGCCTCGATCATCGGGTCCCCTGGGTTCGCGTGGTGGTTCGCGTCGCTGTGCTCACAGGTGACGACGCTATTCCTGCCGCGCCCGCCGCGGCACCCTCCCGCGACCGATCCGTGTGCCCGGGCCCTCATCCGCAAGGACGAGGGCGTCGGCAGCAGGATCCGGGGGCTCCCGGACGGGGGAACGTCCGGGCCACCCACTACGTTGTTCCTGTCGTCGACAGAAACATCCCCGGCCGGCCACGACCAGAGGTGCCCCGCATGACCAATCCCGTCTTCAACAACAGTCCCGTCTTCGGTGACCCGCGCCAGCAGCGCCGCGGCGGTCAGCAGACCGTCACGCAGGGTCCCGCCTGGGGCACGCCCGGCGCGCAGGTCGCTGACGCCGCGAGCCTCGAGCAGATGTACGACGCGCCGCCCGCCACCCCGCGTGAGACGGGCCGCCTGACCTACGACGACGTCATCGTCAAGACCGGCGGGCTGCTCGCGCTGCTCGTGGTCGTGGCAGCGGCGACGTGGATGATCGCGCCCGGCCTGTGGATCGCCGGCGCGATCGTCGGCCTGGTCCTGGGCCTGGTCAACGCGTTCAAGAAGGAGCCGAGCCCGGTCCTCATCACGCTGTACACGGTTGCCCAGGGCGTGTTCCTCGGCGGCATCAGCGCGTTCTACGAGTCGGCCTTCGACGGCATCGTCGGGCAGGCCGTGCTCGCCACGCTGTCGGTGTTCGCCGTCTCGCTGGTGCTGTTCCGCTCGGGCAAGGTCCGGGTCACGCCCAAGTTCCAGCGGGCGGTCCTCATCGGCATGGCCGGGTACCTCGTGTACTCGCTCGTCAACCTCGGCCTCATGCTGTTCGGCGTCGGCGGCGGGGACTACGGCCCGCTGCGGTCCGGCTGGCTCGGTATCGGGATCGGCCTCCTGGCCGTGGGTCTCGCCGCGGCGAGCCTCATCATGGACTTCGACTCGATCAAGCGCGGCGTCGACCAGGGCGTGCCCGCGAAGTTCGCGTGGGCGGCGGCCTTCGGCCTCATCGTCACCCTGGTGTGGCTGTACCTCGAGCTGCTGCGTCTCCTCGCGATCCTGCGCGGCGACTGACCGGCACCGCAGCCTGACGAGAGCCCCGTCGACCCCGGTCGGCGGGGCTCTCGCGCGTCCGGGGCCGGGCCGCGGACGGATGAGAGGATCGGGGCGTGAAGTACGCCCAGCACATCTCCGAGCTCGTCGGCGGCACCCCGCTCGTCCGGCTCACGTCCGTCACCGCCGGCCTGACGGCCACCGTCCTGGCGAAGGTGGAGTACCTCAACCCCGGCGGGTCCGTGAAGGACCGCATCGCCCTGCGGATGATCGAGGCCGCGGAGGCGTCGGGCGAGCTGCAGCCGGGCGGCACCATCGTCGAGCCGACGTCCGGCAACACCGGCGTCGGCCTGGCGCTCGTCGCGCAGCGCAAGGGCTACCGCTGCATCTTCGTGTGCCCGGACAAGGTCAGCCAGGACAAGCGCGACGTGCTGCGCGCGTACGGCGCCGAGGTCGTCGTGACGCCGACCGCGGTGCCCCCCGACCACCCGGACTCCTACTACTCGGTGTCCGACCGCATCACGCGCGAGACGCCGGGCGCCTGGAAGCCCAACCAGTACGCCAACGCCAACGGCCCGGCCAGCCACTACGCGAGCACGGGCCCGGAGATCTGGGCGGACACCGACGGGCGCATCACGCACCTCGTGACGGGCGTCGGCACGGGCGGCACCATCACCGGCACCGGGCGCTACCTGCACGACGCGTCGGCCGACCGCCCCGCGGCGGAGGGCGGTCGCGTGGTCGTCGTCGGGGCGGACCCGGCCGGCTCGGTGTACTCCGGCGGCGACGGGCGGCCGTACCTGGTCGAGGGCGTCGGCGAGGACTTCTGGCCGAGCGCCTACGACCCGGCCGTCCCGGACGAGATCATCGCGGTGTCCGACGCCGACTCGTTCGCCATGACGCGCCGCCTGGCCCGCGAGGAAGGGCTGCTCGTCGGCGGGTCGTGCGGCATGGCGGTCGAGGCGACGCTGCGGCACGCGCGTGCGCTGCAGGACGCCGACCCCGACGCGGCCGCCCGCGCGGTGTACGTCGTGATCCTCCCCGACGGCGGCCGTGGCTACCTGTCCAAGATCTTCAACGACTCCTGGATGCGGTCGTACGGGTTCCTCGCCGCGGGCGAGGGCGCGTCCGTGGGTGACGTGCTGCGCAGCAAGTCCGGCGACCTGCCGGCGCTCGTGCACACGCACCCCACCGAGACGGTCCGCGACGCGATCGAGATCCTCCGCGAGTACGGCGTCTCGCAGATGCCCGTCGTGGGTGCCGAGCCGCCCGTCATGATCGGCGAGGTCGCCGGGTCCGTGAGCGAGCGCGAGCTGCTCGACGCGGTCTTCTCCGGCGCCGCGTCGCTCGCCGACCGCGTCGACGCCCACATGGCCGCGCCGCTGCCGCTCATCGGTGTCGGGGAGCCCGTCGAGGCCGCGCGGGCGACGCTCGAGAAGTCGGACGCCCTCATGGTCGTCGACGACGGGCGCCCCGTGGGTGTCCTGACGCGCCACGACCTGCTGGGTTTCCTGGCCCGCTGACGTGCGGGCCGGACCGGTCCCGCGGGAGGCGTCGCCGCTCGGGTTAGCATCGGCCGACCCCTGGGCCGTACCCGCAAAGGACCAACCGCGATGGCGCTGTTCGACCTGCCCCTGCCCGAGCTCGAGCGCTACCTGCCGGAGCTCGACGAGCCTGCCGACCTCGACGAGTTCTGGGCCGCGACGCTCGCCGAGACGCGGGCGTTCGACCTCGACGTGCGCCGCGAGCCGTACGACGCGGGGCTGACGCTCGTCGACGTCGAGGACGTGACGTTCGCCGGCTTCGGCGGGCACCCGATCAAGGCGTGGGTGACGCGGCCGGCAGGGTCGGCCACGGACGGGTCGTCGCTGCCCGCCGTCGTGGAGTTCATCGGCTACGGCGGGGGTCGCGGGCGCCCGCACGAGCGCCTCGCGTGGTCCGCGGCCGGGTACGTGCACCTGCTGATGGACACGCGCGGCCAGGGCTCGCGGTGGGGGAGCGGCGGCGAGACGCCGGACCCGGTCGGGTCGGGGCCGCAGGTCCCGGGCTTCCTGACGCGCGGCATCCTCGACCCCGCCGAGCACTACTACCGGCGCGTCTACACCGACGGCGTCCGCGCGGTCGAGGCCGTGCGGTCCCTGCCCGGGGTCGACCCGGCGCGCGTCACGGTGACGGGCGGCAGCCAGGGCGGCGGCATGACGCTGGCGGTCGCCGGGCTGGCCGGCGGCCTCGCGGCGGCCATGCCCGACGTGCCGTTCCTGTGCCACGTCCAGCGCGCGATCGCCCTGACCGACGCGGACCCGTACCACGAGCTCGTCACGTACCTGTCGGTGCACCGCGACCACAAGACCGCCGCGCTGCGGACGCTGTCGTACCTCGACGGTGTCCACCTCGCGCGCCGCGCGACGGCGCCGACGCTGTTCTCGGTGGCGCTGCGCGACCCGATCTGCCCGCCGTCCACCGTGTTCGCGGCGTACAACCACTACGGCACGCTCGCGGGCTCGCGTCCCGACCGTGCCATCGAGGTGTACGAGTTCAACGAGCACGAGGGGGGCGGCGGCTTCCAGCTCGACGCCCAGCTGCGCTGGCTCGCGGGGGTCCTCGACCGCTGACCCTGCCGGTGCCTGTGCGGCGGGCCCGTGGTCGGCAGGGCAGGATGGTCGGGCACTGTCATCCACCGAAGGAGAACCGCCATGGCCGCAGCGCTGCCCGAGGTCTCGGGCGCACCCGGCACCAAGCCCACCCTCACGTTCCCGGACGCCGCGCCGTCCGACGAGCTCGAGGTCGTCGTGCTCAGCCGCGGCGACGGCGCGCTCGTCGAGGCCGGGCAGGACATCGAGGTGCACTACCTGGGTCAGGCCTGGCAGGGAGGCGTCTTCGACAACTCCTTCGACCGTGGCTCCTCGATCAGCTTCCCCATCGGGGTCGGCGCCGTCATCGCGGGCTGGGACGAGGGCCTCGTCGGCCAGCAGGTCGGCTCGCGCGTGCTGCTCTCCATCCCGTCGCACCTGGGCTACGGCGACCGCGGCGTGCCGCAGGCCGGCATCAAGGGCGGCGACACGCTCGTGTTCGTGGTGGACATCGTCGGCGTCAGCTGACCACGTCGCCCTCGCGCCCCCCGGGGCCCCCCCCGGGCCCCGGCGGCGCGCGCGTGTCGCGGCCCGCACACCCGGTCGGGTCGCGGCCGATGAGTCCGGGCTCCGGCGCGCGTCTACCCCGCAGGGCGTCCGACGCGGACGCCAGGACGGAGACGACGGTGACGGACGACCTCACGCCGGCGGCCTGGGCGCGGCACTCGCGCTTCAGCGACCCCGGCGAGCACACGGGCGTGCTCGCCGCCCTCGGCACGTCACCCGCCGAGCTGCACGACACGGCGACGGGCATGATCGCGCACTACCGGGCCGAGGCGGACCTGCTCGACGCCGACCGCCTGCCGACCGTCGACCTGCGGTGGCTCGACGCGATCCTCGGGGCCGGTCTGGCGCTCTCACCCGCACCCCTCGCGGGCCGGCCCCCGAGCGACCGCATCGCCGGCTGCTGCCGGGACCACACGCTGCTCGGCGTGGGCCTGCTGCGCACGCACGGCGTCCCCGCCCGGTCCCGCATCGGGTTCGCGCGGTACTTCGCGCCGGGGTTCGCGCACGACCACGTCGTCGTCGAGCGGTGGGACGGTGCGCGCTGGGTGCGCTCGGACCCGGAGCTCGACGCCGCGTTCGGTGCCGCACCGCCGGCGGGTCCGCCCTTCGACCCGGCCGACCTGCCGACGGGGCTCGACAGCCCCTTCCCGACCGCCGCCGAGCTCTGGCTCGCGCACCGGCGCGACGGGCTGGACCTGGCCGCGTACGGGGTCTCGCCGCACATGCCGGAGCTGTGCGGGCCGGAGTTCGTGCGCGGCTACGTGCTGCTGGAGCTGGCGCACCGCCGCCGCGACGAGCTGCTGCTGTGGGACGTCTGGGGCAGCGAGCTCGACGGCCCGCCCGACGAGGCCACCGCGCTCGCGGACGAGGTCGCCGACCTGCTGGTCCGCGCGGACGGCGGCGACCTCGAGGCCGAGGCCGCGCTCGCCCGCCGCTACGCCGACGACCCGCGCCTGCACCCCGGGGACCGGGTGCGCACGCTGTCACCGCTCGGGCGCGAGGGCTGGACGGACCTGCGGACGAGGGTCACCACCTGGGACGCGTGACGCGTGCCGGCCCCGCCCGCGCCCCCCGGGTCCTCAGGTGCGCAGCCCGTGGCGGAGCAGGAAGTCGTTCGCGAAGACGCCCTCGGGGTCGCGGCGCGCCAGCAGCGCCACCTGGTCGTCCCACCGCGGGTACAGCCCGCCCAGCGTGCGGTCCTGGTCGGCGAACAGCTTGCCCCAGTGCGGGCGGGCGTCGAACGGCGCGAGCGCCTGCTCGATCACCGGCAGCGCGGCGTCGACCTCGGCCCGCAGCGGCTTCCACGTGAAGTGCAGCGCCACCCGGTCGCCACCGTGCGCGGTGGACAGCCACAGGTCGTCGCCTGCGACCGTGCGGATCTCGCTCACCAGCAGCAGGGGCGACGTGACGTGCGCGATGGCGCGCAGGGCCTCGATGGCCGCGACGGCGTGCTCGCGCGGGACGAGCCACTCGGACTGCAGCTCGGCGCCCGCGGACGGCGTGAAGTCGAGCCGGAAGTGCGGCAGCCGCTCGTGCCACGGCCCCGGCACGCCGCCCTGCCGGGTACAGGCCACGGGGTCCGGGCCGGGGACGGGGTGCACCGGCCCGGGCGCGGGCCGTGCGCCCTGCAGGACGTCGCCGGCCTGCGGCAGCGTCCACGCGTCGCCGTCGACGCGGTGCTTGCGCCACACCTGGCCGACCGCGTCGCCACGCCAGTCGGTGAACAGGCTCACCGAGTACGCCGACGACATGAGCGCGTCGAAGCGGTCGAGCGCGGCGGTCCACGGCAGGTCGAGCCACACCTCCTGCGCGACGTCGTACGTCGGCTGCACCGCGAGCGTCACGCGCGTCACGACCCCCAGGCCGCCCAGCGCGACGACCGAGCCGGGCAGCTCCGGGTCGTCCGGGCCGAGCGTGCGCACCTCGCCGCCGGCGCCGACGATCTCCAGCCCGCGCACCGCGGCGGACAGGTTCGGTGCGGTGACGCCCGACCCGTGCGTGGCCGTCGCGACGGTGCCGGCGACCGCGATGTGCGGCAGCGACGCCATGGTGTGCAGCGCCCACCCCGCCGCGTGCAGGTCCTGCGCGAGCTCGCCGTAGCGGACCCCCGCCCCGACGGTGACGGTGCCCGCGTCGGGGTCGATCACCGTCGGGACGTCGAGCCGGTCCAGGACGACGAGCGTGCCGGGTCCGTCCGCGAGGTCGTGGAACGAGTGCCGCGAGCCGAGCGCCCGCACGTGCCGGGCGCCCGCGACGAGGTCCGCGACCTGCTCGACGGTCTCGGGGTGCACGACCGGTCCGCCACGGAACGTGTGGCTGCCGGCCCAGGTGGTCAGGGCGTCGGTCATCGGGGTCCTCCTCGGTGAGGCGTCAGCGTGCGGGCGCGGTGACGAAGATGTCGAACAGCTCGGGGGTGTGCGCGTGCACGAGCACCATGAACACCACCGCGTCGAAGAGCAGGTGCACGACCAGCACGTAGGTCAGCGACTTGGTCAGGTTGAACGTGAACCCCTGGATGAGCGCGAACGGGATCGTCAGCAGCGGTCCCCACTCGCGGTACCCGAGTTCCCAGAGGAACGACACGAACACCAGGGCCTGCAGCACGTTCGCGGTCCAGAGGCCGAAGTGGCGGCGCAGCAGCGCGAACACGGTGCAGACGAAGAAGAACTCGTCCCACGTGCCGACGGCGTTGACGCCGACGAAGAGGCGCGCGATCTCCTGGCCCTCCACGACCGTCGGCCAGTTCTGGTACGCGCCGGAGGACAGGAAGTAGTACGGCAGCACGAGGTAGCCGGCGCCGACGACGAACAGCAGGTACGCCCACTGCGTGCGCGTCCACCGCTTGCCGGTGCGCCAGGGGAACCGGATGACGTGGTCGCCGTTGACGTGCCGCGACAGCACGTAGGGCACGATCACCGCCAGCGACAGCGCGATCGTGAACTGCACCATCCCGAGGTCCGACAGGTCGGCGGCCAGGGGGATGGTGCTGACGATGCACATGCCCGCGGCGACGATCAGCAGGTCCCGGCCCAGGACGCGGTCGACGGCCCAGGCCAGTGCCAGGCCGACGACGAGCGGCACGTACGCGAGCGGGCGCACGTGGATCGCGAACATGAGCACGGCCGACCCGCAGACCAGTGCGGCGGCCACGTACCGCCACCACGTGCTCACCGGGGGGCGTGGCTGCGTGTCGTCCACGCGCGTCGGCAGGGCTCCGGCTGTCTCGTCCACCCGGACACCCTGCCTCACGGGGCCCGGCCGTGCAGCGCGGTGGGCGGCGGCGCGCCGCCGTGGGTGCTGCTACGACTTCGACGTGCCGGCCTCGAGGATCGACACGATCGAGAACAGCGTGAAGCACACCGCGCCCAGCCCGACCATGACGTGCGCCCCCACGAAGAGGCCCGGCTGCCGCTCGGTGCCCTCGAAGAGGAAGGCCGCGGTGAACAGGCAGGCGAGCGCGGTCCCCACGGGGATCAGCGGGATGCGGTTGGCCAGCGCGAACACCCGCCGCCAGACCAGCGCGAGCAGCAGCACCTTGGACAGGATGCTGAAGCACACGAGCCCCAGGCCGATGAGCACGGTGCCTGGTGCCAGCCGGGCGGGGTCGTCCGACGCGAGCAGCACACCGATCCCGGTGGCGACGTTGATCGTCCCCATGGCCACGACCCACCAGGACCAGCGGAACCGCTCGGCGTCACCGAACTCGTTGCGCACCTGCCGCACGATGCTCGCCACCAGGGCGACGAGTGCCGCGCAGATCAGCGACAGCCCCGTCAGCACGTGCGCGGCCACCAGCTGCGGTGTCCCGCCCTGCGCGTACAGCGTGGCCGCCAGCACCAGCCCTGCCGTCGCGAACAGCGCCGGGAGGGCCACGAGCACCCTGCCGACGGCGCGCGAGTACGCACCGTCCGGCGGGCCGCTGCCCGGCGAGCGCGCGGCGGACTGCTGGATGAGCACGAACTTGGTCGACGCGGTCGCGACCGTGCTGACGCAGGCCGCGATGAAACCGATGCCGAGCATGACGTGCCCCGCGACGACGTGTTTCGGCTCGTCGCCGCCCGTCACGACGACCGCGCCCCAGATCATCGTGCCGATCGACACGAGGTACCCGAGCGCGGGCAGCGCGATCTCCCACACCTCGCCGTAGCGGTGGATGAGCTGCCGGATGATCGTCGCGGCCGTCGTGAACAGCGCGATGCAGATCGCGGTGAGCGCGATGTTCACGTGGCCGGCGACGAAGTGTGCGGCGTCGTCGCCGCCGGACAGGATGTCGAGCCCGAACGCGAGGCAGACGAGTCCCATGACGAGCGGGATCGCGCGGAACAGGATGCTGATGGTCCGGTTCATGGCGTCCCCCCGACAGCCGAGCCGATGTCCCCACGGTAGGCCCGGGCACCGGTTTCGGCGCGGCGGTGGCGCGAGCTACCCGAGCAGGGCACGCACGGTGTCGATGGTGTCGGCCTCGGTCGCCGGCTTGTCGTCGCGGTACCGCAGCACCCTGGCGAAGCGCAGCGCCAGCCCGCCGGGGTAGCGCGTCGAGCGCTGCAGACCGTCGAACGCGATCTCCACGACCTGCTCGGGGCGCAGCGTCACCGTCCACCCGTCGTCGGCCACCTCGAGCTCGCGGAAGCGCCGCGTCTGCCACGCCAGCATCTCGTCGGTCATCCCCTTGAACGTCTTGCCGAGCATGACGAACCCGCCGTCCGGGTCGCGTGCGCCCAGGTGGATGTTCGACAGCAGCCCCGACCGTCGTCCTGACCCGCGCTCGACGGCCAGCACGACGAGGTCGAGCGTGTGCCGCGGCTTCACCTTGACCCACGCCGCCCCGCGCCGGCCCGCCTCGTACGGCGCGTCGACCGCCTTGACGACCACACCCTCCTGACCTGCGGCGACGACCGACCGGAAGTGCTCGGACGCGACCGCGGGGTCGGACGTGACGACGCGCTCGACGACGTGCCCCGCGGCGACCTGGTCGAGCACCGCGAGCCGCTCGCGCAGGGGTGCGTCGAGCAGGTCGCGGCCGTCGACGTGCAGGACGTCGAAGAAGAAGGGGGTGAGGGTCGCCGACGCGGCGAGATCGGCGTCGCGGGTCGCGCTGCGCGAGGCGGTCTCCTGGAAGGGGCGGGGACGGCCCTCGGCGTCGAGGGCCAGCGCCTCGCCGTCCAGGACGAGCGTGCGTGCGGGCAGCGCTCGCACGGCCGCGACGATCTCGGGCACGCGCGCGGTGACGTCGTCGAGGCTGCGCGTGTAGACCCGCACGTCGTCGCCGTCGCGGTGCACCTGGATGCGGATGCCGTCGAGCTTGGTGTCGACGACGACCTCGGCCGCGGGGGCGTCGTCGCTGCCCGCACCCAGCTGCGCGACCGCCGTGGCGACGTCGGGCGCCGACTGCGCCAGCATGGGCCGCACCGGGCGGCCGACGGTGAGCGTGAACTGGTCGAGGGCCGCCCGCGCGTCGTCGGGCGAGGCGGCGCCGAGCGCCGCCACCGCGACCGCCTCGGTCTCGCCCGCCAGCATCGCGGCCCGGCGGACCGCGTCGGCCGGGACGCCCGCGGCCTCGCCGACCGCGTCGAGCAGCAGAGCGTCCAGCGCGCCCTGCCGCAGCTCACCGCTCACCAGCCCGCCCAGCAGCCGCTGCTCACGCGCGGTGGCCGCGGCGAAGAGCGTCCGCGCCGCCTCCAGGCGAGCGGTCGACGAGCCGGGACCGCTGAGCCCTGCCATGTGCGCGAACGCCGCGTCGACGTCGCGCACCGTCAGCGAGGGCGTGTCGGCGGGGCCGGGCATGCCGCTCAGCGACCGCCACCCCAGGCCGGTCCGCCGCTGCCGCAACTCACCGCCGAGGTACCGCGAGACGATCGCGACGACGTCCGGACCGTCCGCCGCGGCTCGTCGTAGCACGTCGACCAGCACCGCCCGCTTGGCGAGGCGCGACCGGGTCGCCGCGACCTGCGCGGACGCATCGGCGACGTCGTCGAACAGCATGGGGCCATCCTGACCCGACCCACCGACACCCGCCCGGCGTCGGACCGCCCACTCCCGCCCGCGTCGGGAGGCGGGGGCGACGGGATTGCTCTCTCACCACCTCGGGGGGTGACGGGTTTGCTCTCTCACCACCTGGGGGGCGACGGGATTGCTCTCTCACCACCTTGGCGGGTGACCGGATTGCTCTCTCACGCCCTGGGGGTGACCACCTGGTGGTGAGAGAGCAATCCGGGTACGGGTCAGGACGGGGGGAGGGGGCAGGCGACGCCCGTGGAGTTGACCGGGCAGTAGCCGCCCGGGTTCTTGTGCAGGTACTGCTGGTGCGGTCCCTCGGCGTAGTAGAACGCGCCCGCGTCCTGCACCGCGCGGATCTCGGTCGTCACGTCGCCGTACCCGCGGGCCTTGAGCAGCGGTGCGTAGGCGTCGCGGGTCTGTCGCGCGGCGGCCTCCTGCTCGGGCGTCGTGAAGAACACCGCGGAGCGGTACTGGGTGCCGACGTCGTTGCCCTGGCGGAAGCCCTGGGTCGGGTCGTGCTCCTCCCAGAAGTGCCGCATGAGGTCGACGTCGGACAGCACGGCCGGGTCGTAGGCGACCATCACCGTCTCGGTGTGGCCGGTGCGACCGGTGCACGTCTCCTCGTACGTCGGGAAGGGCGTGAACCCGCCCATGTACCCGACGGCCGTCGTGACGACGCCCGGCAGCTGCCACGCCTCCTTCTCCGCGCCCCAGAAGCACCCCGACGCGAGGTACAGCACACGGGTGCCCTCCGGCCACGGCCCCTGCAGCGGCGTGCCCAGCACCGCGTGCGTCTGCGGCACGGCGTACGCGTACCCGTCCCGGCCCTTCAGCGCGTGGTCCGCGTCCACCATCGTGGTGCGCAACGACGTGCCCAGCAGCGTCTCGAACAACGAGGCCATGACCATCTCCTTGGGAATCGGCTCCACGACGTGCAACAGGCGCCGCGCGGGTGGTGTTCCGGCGCAGGGCGCGCGCCCTCCCGCGCTGCCCGTGCGTGCACGGCCTAGCCTGGGTCCGTGACCCACGACCCGCTCGCGCAGACCCACGACTGGACCGACTCCGGCTTCTCGACCCGCGCCATCCATGCAGGTCAGGACCCCGACCCCCGCACGGGCGCCGTGGTGACGCCCATCCACCAGGTCTCGACGTACAAGCAGGACGGTGTGGGCGGCCTGCGGGAGGGGTACGAGTACTCGCGCTCGGGCAACCCCACGCGCGACGCGCTGCAGGAGGCGCTGGCCGCCGTCGAGGGCGGGGACGCCGCCTTCGCGTTCGCGTCGGGCCTGGCGGCGGAGGACACGCTGCTGCGCGCGGTGCTGCGCCCGGGGGACCACGTGGTCGTGCCCGACGACGCGTACGGCGGCACCTACCGCCTGGTCGCGCGCGTCCTGGGGCCGTGGGGCATCGACCACACGCCCGTGGACCTGTCCGACCCCGACGCGGTGCTCGCCGCGATCCAGCCGGGCCGCACCAAGGTGATCTGGGTCGAGACGCCGACCAACCCGCTGCTGGGGATCGCGGACATCGCCGCCATCGCGACGCACGCACGCTCCGCCGGGGCGGTGCTGGTCGTCGACAACACCTTCGCCTCGCCGTACCTGCAGCAGCCCGTCGCGCTGGGCGCCGACGCCGTCGTGCACTCGACCACCAAGTACATCGGCGGTCACTCGGACGTCGTCGGCGGTGCCGTCGTCGTCGCGGACGGGGCACAGCTGCCCGCCGGCCTCGTGGGGCCGACCGGCACGACGGCGCTGCGCGACGCGGTCGGCTTCCTGCAGAACGCGTCCGGCGCCGTCGCGGGCCCGTTCGACGCCTGGCTGACGCTGCGCGGCCTCAAGACGCTCGCCGTGCGGATGGACCGCCACAACGCCAACGCCGAGGCGGTCGCCCGCTTCCTGGTCGAGCACCCGGGGGTCCGCGAGGTCCTGTGGCCCGGCCTGCCCGAGCACCCGGGCCACGAGGTCGCGGCCCGTCAGATGCGCGGGTTCGGCGGCATGGTCGCGTTCCGCACGGGCTCGGTCGAGTCCGCGGTCGCGGTCTGCGACGCGACGCGCGTGTTCACGCTCGCCGAGTCGCTCGGCGGCGTCGAGTCGCTCGTCGAGCACCCCGGCCGCATGACGCACGGGTCCGTCGCCGGGACGGCGCTCGAGGTGCCCGACGACCTCGTGCGGCTGTCGGTGGGCATCGAGGACGTCGAGGACCTGCTGGCCGACCTCGAGCAGGCGCTCGCCGCCGCGGGACTGAGCCGGTGACCACGCCGGACGCGCCCGGCCCGACCGCGCCCGGCGGCGTGGCCGTCACGCCGCGCCCGCACCCCGTGCCCGCCTCCGTGCGGGCCTGGGCCGGCTGGTCGTGGCGCACGCTCGTGATCCTCGCCGCGCTCGCGGCAGGGCTCTGGCTCGTCGCCGCGCTCAAGGTGATCGTGGTGCCCGTCGCGGTGGCGCTGCTGGTCACCGTGCTGCTGTCGCCCGTCGTCGCGGCGCTCCAGAAGTACGCGCGCCTGCCGCGGGCAGCCGCGGCCGGCACCGCGCTCGTCCTGCTCATCGCCCTGGTCGCGGGCCTCCTCACGCTCGCCGGGCGGTCGATCGCCAAGGGCATCGCGCAGCTGTGGGAGCAGGCGCGGGACGGCTTCAGCGAGCTGCTGACCTGGCTCTCGGACGGTCCGCTGAAGCTCGCCACGGACGACCTCGACCGCTACGTGCAGCAGCTGCAGGACGCCGCCGCCTCGAGCGGGCAGCAGATCGCCTCCGGGGCGCTGTCCGTCGGCGTGACGGTCGGGCACGTGGCGGCCGGCGTGCTCATCGCGCTGTTCTGCACGCTGTTCTTCCTCATCGACGGGCGCGCGATCTGGGCGTGGGTCGTCGGGCTGATGCCCCGCGGCTCGCGCGAGCGGGTCCACCAGGCGGGCCGGCGCGGCTGGGTCACGCTCGGCGCGTACACGCGCACGCAGATCCTCGTGGCGGGCGTCGACGCGGTCGGCATCGGCATCGGCGCCGCGTTCCTGCAGCTGCCCCTCGTGGTGCCGCTCGCGGTGCTGGTGTTCTTCGGCTCCTTCATCCCCTTCGTCGGGGCCATCGTCACCGGCTCCATCGCGGTGCTCGTCGCGCTCGTCACGCAGGGCTGGGGGTCCGCGCTGATCATGCTCGGCGTCGTGCTGCTCGTGCAGCAGCTCGAGGGCCACGTGCTGCAGCCGTTCCTCATGGGTCACGCCGTGTCGCTGCACCCGGTGGCCGTCCTGCTCGTCGTCACGACGGGATCGCTCGTGGCCGGCATCGTCGGCGCCCTGTTCGCGGTGCCGCTCGCGGCCCTGGTCAACACCGTCGTGCTGTACCTGCACGGCCACGACAAGTTCCCCCAGCTGGGGACCGACGACCACGTGCCCATCCGCGCCAAGGGGCACCCGGTGCTCGACCGCGCCGTGGCCGCCGCGGCCGAGGCGGAGTCCGAGGCGCGTGCGGCGCGCGCCGAGCCCGACGAGGCGCGCGGGACGACGCCGGGCGACTCGCCCGTGGCCCCGTGATCGGACCGCAGGACGTCCGCGCGGCGGCGGCGCTCATCGAGGGCGTCGCCGAGCGCACGCCGGTGCAGCGCAGCCGCGCGCTGTCGCAGCTGGTCGGCGCCGACGTCTGGCTCAAGTGCGAGAACCTGCAGCGCGCGGGGTCGTTCAAGATCCGCGGCGCGTACACCCGCATGGTGCGTCTGACGCAGGAGGAGAAGGTGCGCGGCGTCGTCGCGGCCAGCGCCGGCAACCACGCGCAGGGTGTGGCCCTGGCCGCCGGGCTCCTCGGGCTCGACGCCGTCATCTTCATGCCGATCGACGCCGCGCTGCCCAAGGTCGCGGCGACGCGCGGCTACGGCGCACGCGTCGAGCTCGTGGGCACGTCGGTCGACGAGGCGCTCGTGGCGGCGCACGCGCACGCGGACCGCACCGGCTCCGTCCTCATCCACCCGTTCGACCACCCGGACGTCGACGCGGGCCAGGGCACCGTCGCGCTCGAGGTGCTCGAGCAGGTCCCCGACGTGGGGACGATCGTCGTGCCGGTCGGCGGGGGTGGGCTCGCGGCGGGCATCGCGGCCGCGCTGGCCGACCGGCCGGACGTGCGCGTCGTCGGCGTGCAGGCCGCGCGCGCCGCGTCCTACCCCGTCTCGCTCGCCGCCGGGCGGCCGGTCCCCGCGACCGAGCTGCGGACCATGGCGGACGGCATCGCCGTGGGCATGCCCGGCGCGGTGCCGTTCGAGGTGCTCGCGAGCCACCAGGTGCCGGTGCGGACCGTGTCCGAGGAGGACCTGTCGCGCGCGCTGCTGCTCGTCGCCGAGCGCGCGAAGCTCGTGGTCGAGCCGTCGGGCGCCGCGGCCGTCGCCGCCGTCATGGCGGACCCCGGGGGTTTCGCGGACGACGGGCGTCCGGTCGTGTGCGTGCTGTCGGGCGGCAACGTGGACCCGATCGTGCTGCTGCGCGTGATCCGCCACGGCCTGGCCTCCGCCGGGCGCTACCTGCAGCTCCACGTCGTCGTCGAGGACACGCCGGGGGCGCTGGCCGAGCTGCTGCGCGAGGTCGCGGCGATGGGCGGCAACGTCATGCACGTCAGCCACCTGCGCACGGGCGGCGACCTGGGGTTCAGCGACGTCGCGATCGACCTGCAGATCGAGACCAAGGGGCCCGAGCACTGCGGCACGGTCCTGACGGGCCTGCGCGCGGCCGGCTACCGCCTCGCCAGCTCCTGAGGCGCCGGCAGCCCGCTGAGACCGGGAGCCTGCCGAGACCGGGAGTCTGCTGAGACGCCGAGTGCGGGGGAACCGGCCCGAGCGCGGGTGGTCCCCACGCCCTCGGGCAGCTTCCCCCGCACTCGGCGGAGCAGGTCAGCCCTGGAAGGGGCTGGCCGCCTTGATCTCGACCGGGATCTGCCGGCCGTTGGGCGCCTCGTAGGACGTCGTGTCGCCGACCTTGTGGCCGTGGATCGCGGCACCGAGGGGCGACGTGGGCGAGAAGACGTCGATGTCGGCCGACCCGGCGATCTCGCGCGAGCCGAGCAGGAACGTCATCTCGTCCCCGGCGACGAGCGCCGTGACGACCATGCCGGGCTCGACGACGCCGTCGTCGGGCGGCGTGCCGATCTGCACGTTGCGCAGCTTCGCCTGGAGCTCGCGGATGCGCGCCTCCTGCTTGGCCTGCTCCTCGCGGGCTGCGTGGTAGCCGCCGTTCTCCTTGAGGTCGCCCTCGTCGCGGGCCGCCGCGATGCGGTCCGTGATCTCCTTGCGACCGTCCGTCTGGAGGTGCGTGAGCTCCTCCGTGAGGCGGTCGTAGGCCTCCTGCGTCAGCCATGTGGCCGCAGTCGTCTCCGTCACGATCGCTCCTTCCTAGCCTGGGACGCCACCGGTCCCGGCGGCGAGTGAGCCCCCGGCGGGACGGACGCAGGTGCGGCGCGGGGGCGGGTGGTGCCTGCCACCGCGGTCGCGTCGACCTGTCGTACGACGCCGGACCGGGGGCGGCGTAAACGCACAGCGTACCAACCGACCACGCGCAGGCGGTCTCCCCGGTCGGATCTCTCGCGTCGGGTCAGCCGACGGGCGCGCAGTCCTGCACGACGGCGGTCACCGCGAGCTCGACGGTGGGGATCGTCACGGTCACGCGGCGCGTGCGCGTGTCAGCCGGCGGCACGGGCACGTCGAGCACCCCCACCTGCGCGTACGACGAGGACAGCGCCTGCACGCGGCACGTGGCGCCCGCGCCGAGCGGCGTGGTGACGTCGAACGTCACCTCGGTCGACGTGGGGCCGTCCACGCGGTAGCCGACGTCCTGCCAGATGACGGGGTCGCGGATGACGCCGGCCCCGATCCAGGCCAGCAGCACCATCGTCACCACGACGGCCGCGGCCAGCGCGAGGCGCTGCAGCCGGCGGGTGCCGTCGGTGGGTTCCGGTCCGTAGCGCCCGGCGGGCGGGCGGGGGGCCGGTGCGACCACGGTGGGGCCTCCTGGGTGGCGTGCGGGTGGGGTGGTGCGGGTCATGCCGTGCACGGGCGGTGCCTCGAGTGTCAGCGGGGTGGGGGATCATTGTCTCTCGTCCCACGACCTGCCACGGAAGGACCCACGGTGAGCTCGGAGCGGCTACGGCTGATGGCGGTGCACGCGCACCCGGACGACGAGTCCAGCAAGGGCGCGGCCACCACGGCGCGGTACGCCGCGGAGGGCGTCGAGGTGCTCGTCGTGACCTGCACGGGCGGTGAGCGCGGCGACGTGCTCAACCCCCGGTACGGGCCGGCACCCGTCGGGCTGGAGGCGATGCGCGCCGTGCGCCGCGAGGAGATGGCCGCGGCGGCCTCCGCGCTCGGCGTGCAGCAGCGCTGGCTCGGGTTCGTCGACTCCGGGCTGCCGGAGGGTGACCCGCTGCCGCCGCTGCCCGAGGGGTCGTTCGCGACGCTCCCTCTGGAGGATGCGTCCGCGCCGCTGGTCGAGGTCGTGCGGGAGTTCCGGCCGCACGTCATCACGACGTACGACCCCACGGGCGGCTACCCGCACCCCGACCACATCATGTGCCACCGCGTCGCGGTCGAGGCGTTCGCCACAGCGGGCGACCCGGAGCGCTACCGCGGCCGGGGCGAGCCCTGGACGCCGCTCAAGCTCTACTACAACCACGGCTTCTCGCTCGCGCGCATGCGGGCCGTGCACGACGCGATCGTCGCGGCCGGCGGGGAGTCGCCGTTCAGCGACTGGATCGACTCGCGCCAGGCGCGCGAGGTGCCGGAGCGCCCGGTGACGACGCGCATCGAGTGCGCGGACCACTTCGACCAGCGCGACGCCGCGCTGCGTGCGCACGCGACGCAGATCGACCCCGAGGGCTGGTTCTTCGCCGTCCCGCGCGAGGTCGAGACCGCGACGTGGCGCGACGAGGAGTACGAGCTCGCGGAGTCCCGTGTGGAGACGACGCTGCCGGAGACCGACCTCTTCGCGGGGATCCGCGGGACGGAGCACGCACGATGACCTCCCTGCTCGCCACCGGACTGGCCGCGTCCGGCCTCGTCGCGGGGGCCCTCGGCGCCGGGCGGCTGCCCGGCCCGACGTACGAGAGCCCCACCGAGGGGTCGCCCGGCTTCGCGGGCTTCGTCGCGACGTTCGTCCTGGCGCTGGCCGTCATCGCGCTCGGCGTGTCGATGACGCGGCGCATGCGGCGCGCGTCCCACCGTGACCGCCAGCGCGCCGACGCGGAGGCCGCCGAGGCCACCGAGGCGCAGCCCGCCGCGGCGCCCGAGGGCGACGGCGCGGCCGACGACGGTGCCGGGCAGGCCGCGGAGCCGGGTGGCGTCGCTGCCCCCGCGGCCACCGCGGACCCGCCGGGCCGGGTGCCCGACGAGGAGTCGCGGTGAGCTCACGCCCCGAGCCGCCGCAGCGTCCGGCCGTGCGTGTCACGGTCGCCCAGCTCGAGGTCGGTCGGGACCGTTCCGCCAACCTGCTGGTGGTGCGTGACGCGCTCCGCGTCGCGGTACGCGCCCGCGCCGACCTGCTGGTGCTGCCCGAGTACGCGAGCGCGTACGACCCGCGGGGCGTGGGTGTCGACCTCGCCGAGCCGCTCGACGGTCCGTTCGTCACGGCGCTGCAGCGCGAGGCGGCAGCGCACGGCCTCGCGGTGATCGCCGGCACGACGGTCCCCGGCGGTGAGCCGGGAGCGGACGGCCGGCCGCGCGCCGTCAACGCCGTGGTGGCCGTGGACGCCCGCGGCGCGCTCGCGGGCGTCTACCGCAAGGTCCACCTCTACGACGCGTTCGGCCACCGCGAGTCCGAGCGGCTCGCACCGGGCCCTGCCGACGCGCCCCCGCTCGTGCTCGACGTCGCGGGCCTGCGGTTCGGTGTGCTGACGTGCTACGACCTGCGGTTCCCGGAGTCGGCCCGCCGCCTGCTCGACGCGGGCGCCGACGTCCTCGTCGTGCCGGCGGCCTGGGCGTCGGGGGACCTCAAGGCGATGCACTGGCGCACGCTCGCGGTCGCGCGCGCGATCGAGAGCACCGCGGCCGTCGTCGCGGTCGGGCAGGCCGGTCGCGGTGTCGTGGGGCGCTCGCTCGTCGTCGGGCCGGACGGCGTCGTGGGCCTCGAGCTGGACGAGAGCCCTCAGGTCCGCACGGTCGACCTCGACGCGGACGAGCTGCGGACCGTGCGGGAGCGCAACCCGTCGCTCGAGCACCGGCGCTACGCGGTGGTGCCGCGCACCTGAGGTCGCGGAGGCCGCTGAGGCAGCCTGGGGAGGGCCGGCTCAGCCGAGCCGTGCCGTGGCGATGGCCACGGCGACGAAGTGGGTGCCCCAGCCGATGACCGTCAGCACGTGGAAGATCTCGTGGAACCCGAACCAGCGCGGGCTGGGGTTGGGCCGCTTGAGGCCGTACACGATCGCCCCGACGGTGTAGGCGAGCCCGCCGACGGCGATGAGGTAGACGATCGCGGGGCCGCCGGTGGCCCAGAACTGCGGGAAGAAGCCGACCGCGACCCAGCCGAGCGCGAGGTAGATCGGGACGTACACCCAGCGCGGCGCGTTCAGCCAGAAGACCCGGGCCAGGAGCCCGAGGATCGCCCCCGACCAGACGATCAGAAGCAGCGTGCGCGCGGTCGAGGCGGGCAGGAGCAGCACCGCGAGCGGCGTGTAGGTGCCGGCGATGATGAGGAAGATGTTGGTGTGGTCGAGGCGCCGCAGGATCCCGGCCACGCGCGGCGACCACGTGCCGCGGTGGTAGACCGCGCTGGTCCCGAACAGCAGGACGGCGGAGATGCCGAAGACCAGGTTGGCCCAGCGCGCCGCGGGGGTCGGCGACATCGCGACGAGCACGACCGCCGCGACCACGGCGATCGGGGCGACGCCGGCGTGCACCCAGCCGCGCAGGCGGGGCTTGATGTTCTCCACCGCGGCCTCGACGGCGTCACCGACGCTCTCGGCGGCCCGCGCGAGCGGTCCGGCGTCGGTGGGAGCGTCGTCCTGCACGGAGGGTCGTCCGGGCGTCGGGGATGTGCTCATCGGAGGGTGTGACCGCTCTCTCGTCGTCCGTCACCTACGTCACCTACGTCAGCGTAGGTTACGCGGCCGTAGGTGCGATGTCATGGGACCTTTGCGGGTCCCGGGACCGAGCTGCTCCCGGAGGTGCGTCGCGGCGAGTACCGTGTTCGACGTCCGACGGTTCGCTCCTCTGGGAGGCTACGCGTGCGCCTGCCGCACCCGCTCTACGGCCTGTACGAGCGACGCCTGGCCGCCTCGCTGCGGCCGGACCAGGTGCCCCGGCACGTCGGCGTCATCCTGGACGGCAACCGTCGCTGGGCGCGCGGCAGCGGGCTGCCCTCGGCGACCGGCCACCGCCGCGGCGCGGACAAGATCAGCGACCTCCTGCAGTGGAGCGAGGACATCGGCGTCGAGGTCGTGACGCTGTGGCTGCTGTCGACCGACAACCTCGCGCGGGACCCGGCGGAGCTGGGCGACCTCCTGCAGGTCATCGAGGACGTCGTCGGCGAGCTCGCCGCCGAGCAGCGCTGGCGCATCCAGGCGGTCGGTGCGCTCGACATGCTGCCCGACGGCACGGCGTCCGCGCTCAAGGCGGCGCAGGACGCGACGTCGGACGTCAAGGGCCTGCACGTCAACGCGGCGGTCGGCTACGGCGGCCGGCGCGAGATCGCCGACGCGGTCCGATCCTTCCTGCGGATGCACGCCGACGCGGGGTCGAGCCTGGACGAGCTGGCCGAGGCGTTCGACGTCGAGCACATCGCCCAGCACCTGTACACGCGCGGTCAGCCGGACCCGGACCTGGTCATCCGCACGTCGGGGGAGCAGCGGCTCGGCGGGTTCCTGCTGTGGCAGAGCACCCACTCGGAGTTCTACTTCTGCGAGGCGTACTGGCCGGACTTCCGGCGCGTCGACTTCCTGCGCGCCGTGCGCGCGTACAGCCAGCGCGAGCGGCGGCTCGGGCGCTGACGGCGTCCCCCCGCCAGGTGAACGCTGTGTGACATCTCGCGTGTCGGGGTGGTTGCTGGGACATCTCGGACGTGACGGGGGTTACGGTCGGACGCGAAGGACGACGCCCGTCGTCCCGGGAGGCCAGCCCATGGAGCATGCGCTCCGGGAGGAGGGCCGGATCCGGCCCTCGGCCGGCCGACCCCGTCCCGCCGCCGAACGCCGGTCCGCCTGCGCAGCCGCGCCAGCGCCCGACGGGAAGCGTCCAGACCGGCGCTGAGGCGCCGAGGGGAGCCTGCCGTGGACCACACCGCGCAGCACGACCTGGGAACCACGCCCCCGACGAGCGGCACCGCGCCGTCCGGGACCCCCGACGGCCCGACCCCCGCGCCCCGCCTGACCTACGTGCTCGACACGTCCGTCCTGCTGTCCGACCCGCGGGCCGTCCTGCGGTTCGCCGAGCAGGACGTCGTGCTCCCCGTCGTCGTGATCACCGAGCTCGAGGCCAAGCGCCACCACGCCGAGCTCGGCTACTACGCGCGCAGCGCGCTGCGTCTCCTGGACGACCTGCGCATCAAGCACGGCCGGCTGGACTCCGCGATGCCGGTCACGGACCAGGGGGGCACGCTGCGCGTCGAGCTCAACCACGTCGACCCCGCGGTGCTGCCCGCCGGGTTCCGGCTGGGCGACAACGACACGCGCATCCTCGCGGTGGCCGCGAACCTGGCCGCCGAGGGGCAGCACGTCGTCGTGGTCTCGAAGGACCTGCCGATGCGCGTGAAGGCCGCCGCCGTCGGCCTGACCGCCGAGGAGTACCGCGCCGAGCTCGCGGTCGACTCCGGGTGGACGGGCATGGACGCCCTCGACCTGTCCGAGCAGCAGATGGCCGACCTGTGGGAGCACGAGTCGGTCGCGCTCGCGGACGTCGTGGTGGGCCCCTCGGCGCTCGTCGGGGGCGCGGGTGACCTGCCGTGCCACACGGGTCTGGTGCTGCACAGCCCGCGGGGCTCGGCGCTCGGGCGCGTCACGGCCGACAAGCACGTGCAGCTCGTGCGCGGTGACCAGGACGTGTTCGGCCTGCACGGCCGCTCGGCCGAGCAGCGCGTCGCGATCGACCTGCTGCTCGACGAGGAGATCGGCATCGTCTCGCTCGGCGGCCGCGCGGGGACCGGCAAGTCGGCGCTCGCGCTGTGCGCGGGCCTCGAGGCCGTGCTCGAGCGGCGCCAGCACCGCAAGGTCATGGTGTTCCGCCCGCTGTACGCGGTCGGCGGCCAGGACCTGGGCTACCTGCCGGGCGACTCGGCCGAGAAGATGAGCCCGTGGGCGCAGGCCGTCTTCGACACGCTGGGGGCGCTGGTCAGCAAGGAGGTCGTCGAGGAGATCCTGGACCGCGACATCCTCGAGGTCCTGCCGCTCACGCACATCCGCGGCCGTTCCCTGCACGACGCGTTCGTGATCGTCGACGAGGCGCAGTCGCTCGAGCGCAACGTGCTGCTCACGGTGCTCTCGCGCATCGGCCAGTCGTCGCGCGTGGTCCTCACGCACGACGTCGCGCAGCGCGACAACCTGCGCGTCGGGCGGCACGACGGGGTCGCGGCGGTCATCGAGGCGCTCAAGGGCCACCCGCTGTTCGCGCACGTCACGCTGACGCGCTCGGAGCGCTCGCCCGTCGCCGCGCTGGTCACCGAGCTGTTCGAGGGCATCGAGGCCTGACGCCCTCCTGCTCGTCGCGGGGGCGTCGGCCGGTGGGCCGGCGCCCCCGCTGCTCGTGACGCGTCGGCGCCGGCGGGTGAACCCGGCGCCCCCGGTTGAGGGACCGATCCTCCGGGCGTAATGTTCCGCGCGGAATAGGGACCAACGTCCCTCGACGACGCCGGACGGAGACGCTGTGCCCCGCGAGCTCACGACGGTCGCCCTCGTCGTGCTCGGCCTGCTCGACGAGCAGCCCCGCCACCCCTACGACGTCTTCCAGACGCTCGTCGAGCGGGGCGACGACCGCCTCGTGCGCGTCACGCCCGGCGCGGTGTACCACGCGGTCCAGCGGCTCGAGCGCGACGGCCTCGTCGAGGCCGTCGGCACCGAGCGCTGCGGCAACCGCCCCGAGCGCACGACGTACCGCGCCACGCCGGCCGGCCACGCCGCCCTGCGCCCGGCGCTCACGTCCTACCTCGCCGACGACCGACCCGTCTACGCGGACTTCCCCGTCGGTCTCGCGCACGCGCCCCGGCTCCCCGCCGACGAGGTCGAGGCCGCGCTCGCGCAGCGCCGCGACCGCGAGGCAGCACGGCTGGCCGCCCTGCGCGCGCGCTGCGACGAGGTGCTCGCGCTCGGCCTGCCCCGCCGCTTCCTGCTCGACGGCGAGCGTGAGGTCGCCCTGCTGGAGCGTGAGGTCGCCTGGCTCGACGAGGTCCTGCGCGACCTCGCCGACGGCACCCTCACGTGGGGCGGCCCGCCGCCCGACGACTTCCTCGCCGCGCGCGAGCACCACCGCACCCGCACCAGCGCGCCCGTCCGGCGCCCCGCAGACCGGAGCACGTCATGACCGCACCCGTCCCCGTCGACCTGGGCGGCCGCAGCCCGTGGAGCATCCTGCCCCCGCTGTGCCTGGGCTTCTTCATGATCATGGTCGACACGACCATCGTGAACATCGCCGTCCCCACGCTGCAGGAGGCGTTCGACGCGAGCCTCGTGACCGTGGGATGGGTCAACAGCGCCTACCTGCTGACGTTCGCGGTGCTGCTGCTGGTCACGGGCCGGCTGGGGGACCGGTTCGGCCCGCGTCCCGTGTTCGTGACGGGCCTCGTGGTGTTCACGCTCGCGTCCCTCGCGTGCGGGCTCGCGGGGTCGGTCGGCGTGCTCATCGTGGCCCGCGCGGTCCAGGGCGTCGGTGGCGCGCTCATGACGCCGCAGACCATGGCCATGATCACGCGCGTGTTCCCGGCGCAGAAGCGCGGTGCCGCACTCGGCGTGTGGGGTTCCGTCGCCGGGGTCGCGACGATCACGGGGCCCGTGCTCGGCGGCATCCTGGTCGAGAGCGTCGGCTGGGAGTGGATCTTCTACGTCAACATCCCCGTCGGCCTGGTCGCGCTGTGGCTCGCGGTGCGCACGCTGCCCGCGCTGCCGACCCACGCCCGCACGTTCGACGGGCCGGGCGTCGTGCTGTCGATCGTGGGGCTGGGCCTGCTGGTCTTCGGGCTGCAGGAGGGTGGCGAGTACGCCTGGGGCACCATCGTCGGTCCCATCTCGGTGCCGCTCGTCATCGGGGCGGGCGTCCTGGTGTCGGCCGCGTTCGTGCTGTGGCAGCGCCACCGCGGCGACGACGCGCTGCTGCCCCTCAAGCTGTTCGTGCAGCGCAACTTCGCGCTCGCGAACGTCGCGGGAGCGGCCGTGTCCTTCGCGATGACGGGCATCTTCTTCCCGTTCACGCTGTACCTGCAGCAGGTGCTGGGCCTCTCGCCGCTGCACGCGGCCCTGGTCGGGCTGCCGGGGTCGCTGATCTCGGGCGTCGTCGCGCCCTTCGCCGGGCGGCTGTCGGACAGGGTCGCCGGCAAGTGGGTCGTGTTCACCGGCTTCGTGGTGCTCGCGGCGTCGATCGGGATCCTCGCGACCCAGGTGCAGCCGGACGTCGCGGTCTGGCGTCTCGTCGTGCCCATGCTGGGGTTCGGCGTCGGGACCGGCCTGGTGTTCTCGCCGCTCGGCAACCTCGCGACCACCGGGCTCGACCAGCGCAACGCGGGTGCGGGCGCGGGCGCGTTCAACACGACGCGCCAGGTGGGCGGTGTCATCGGCTCGGCCGTCGTCGTCGCGGTGCTCACGTCGCGGCTCGCCTCGACGATGCCCGCGGCCGCGCAGGACGTGGCGCAGGACCTGCCGACCGAGCTGCGCGGGCCGTTCGTCGACGGCTTCCGCCAGGCGGCGGCCGAGGGCCTGGGCGCCGCCGGGGGAGGGCTCGACCTGCCCGCCGACGTGCCCGCCACGGTCGCCGACCAGGTGCGGGCGGCCGCGCAGGCGGCCGTCGAGGCCGGGTTCGCCACGGCGGCCGCCCAGACGCTCGCGGTCACGGTCGGCGTGCTGCTCCTCGGCGCCGCGTGCGCGTTCGCGATGCGCGGCGGCCTGTCGCACGTCGGCCCGCCGGCCACCGCGGACGAGGTCGGCACCGCGGCCCGCTGAGGTCCGGCGCGTGTCGACCCGCAGGGTCAGCGCGCGCCGCCCCGCAGCACCTCGCCGAGCGACTCGCGGCGCCGCACGGCCTGCTCGACCAGCACCGCGATCGCCAGGGCGGCCACCAGGGCGCCGGCGGCGACCAGCACCGGCCACCAGACCAGCGACACCGGCACGTGGCCCGGGGCGGCCGTCACCCACGTCAGGCGCAGGGCGTCACCCAGCAGGAAGGGCAGCGCCATCCCGATGGCCGTGCCGCCCACGAAGCCGCCGAGGACGAGCGGCGCGAGCTCGCCCAACGTCGCCCAGCGTGCCGTGCGGGCGTCGAGCCCGAGGGTGCGCAGGGTCGAGAGCGTGCGTCCGCGCTCACCGGACGTCGCGACCACCACGAGCACGAGGGCGATGACGGCGAGCCCGGCGAGGACACCGACGGTCACCAGCAGGAGCGTCCGGAGCGCCGCGGGCAGCGGCGCGCGGGACCAGGCGCTCCACCAGCCGTCCACGGTCGTCACCGTCACGCCCGGCAGGTCCGCGATCCCGAGGTCCGCGACCGCCTGGGCCGCACCCGGTCCGGCCACCCAGGCGCGTGTCGTCGCGGGGAGCTTGCCGGTCACCTGGGCGGCCGCCGCGGTGTCGACGACGACGACGCCGTCGTCGCCCGTGAACGTGGCCCTCGCCGCGCGCACGTCGGCGGGCGGGGCGCCGTTGTCGCCGGTGAGCACGGTGGTCCCCATCACGTCGACGTCGACGCGTTCGGTGACCAGCTGCAGGAGCGTGCCGCCGGCGTGGTCGACCCGCGCGAGCACGTCGGGTGTCGCGAGCACCGGGAGGCGACCCTGGTTGACGTCCCCGAGCAGCGCGAGCCCCTCGTCGACCGGCAGCCCGCGCGCCTCGCGGACCGCGGCCAGGGCCACCGTGTCGACCACGAGCACCGTCACCACCGGCTCCGAGCCCCGTCCGAACGCGCGTTCGTTCATCTGGCCGCCCGTGGCGAGCGCCTCGACGCCCTCGGCCGTCTCCAGCCGCGCGAGCGCCTCGAGGGCCTCGTCGGTGTCCAGCGGACCGTCGAGGCGCACGTCGGCGCCGACGAGCTGGTCCGCCGCGATGCGCTGGCCGTCGTGGACGGTCTGCACCAGGAGGCCGCTGAGGACCATCAGCGCGACGGCGACCGTCACGGTGACCAGCGGCAGCAGGGCGGTCGCGCCGCGCTGCGCGCGGGAGGTCGCCAGCGGCGCCGCGAGTCCCCGCGAGCGCGCGGCCCACCGCCCCGCGAGACGCACGACGGCGGGGGCGACGCGGACGACCGCGAGAGCGACGGTCAGCGCGAGCAGGAACGGCGCGGCGGCGAGCAGCGGGTCGGTCCGCATCGAACCCTGCGGCAGCAGGCCACGGCTGCGGAGCGTGACGAGCGCGGCCACGGCGACGGCCACGGCCGTCAGCTCCAGCACGGACCGGCGGGCGCTGCGCAGCCCGGCGAGACGCGCACGCTCCCGGCGGTCGGCGGGCACGCGTCGGCCCGTCCAGGCCGCCGCCGCGGCACGGGTCGCCAGGAGCACGGGCGCGACGACCGCGACGGTCGTGATCGCCGCCGCGAGCCCGGGCGTGCCCGGCCCGTGGGGCAGCCACCACGCGATGACGCCGCCGGCCACGAGTGCAGCCGCCGCCGCCGCGGGCACCGACTCGACCGCGCTGCGCAGCGCGACGGACAGCAGCGAGGCGCCGCGCGCGCGCTCGCCCGACAGGTGGCTGCGGCGACGCTCGACGAGCAGGGCGCCCGCGAGCACCAGGCAGCACGCCGCGGTCGCGCCGGCACCGGCGACGACCAGGGACGCCTGGGCGAGGGTCGCGCTCAGGTGCGCGTCGAACGCGTCGAGCACGCGCGGCAGGCCGGTCCGCACCGGGGTCGTCGTCGTGAGCGCCACGACCGACCGGCGGAGCTCGGGCACGTCGGCCGGCGTCAGGTGCTCGACGTCGACCACGGCCACGGCCTCGCCGCTGAGCATGGTCGCCCCCAGCAGGGACGCCATGTCGGCGCGCGCCTCGGGCGGCACGTAGAGGCCCACGGGGCCGCGGGGCGGGTCGGCCGGGGCCTCCAGGAGGTCAGGGGCGTGGGTCCACATCACGTCGTTCGGTGCGACCGGCTCGTAGATCCCGGTGACGTGGGCCTCCATGGGCAGGGCCTCGCCGCGCCCGCGGGCGAGCAGGATCGTCACCGGCGCGGCGCTGGGGTCGATGCCCAGCGCGCGGGCGACCGTCACGCTGAGCCCCACCTCCACGGCCAGGGGCGGGGGTGACGGCAGGGTCCCGTCGGCGGTGGGCTCGGCTGCGGGCGGCACCGGGACCGCGACGGGCGCGCGCCCCACGGTCCAGCGCACGGGGTCGGGGCGTGACGCGGGCGACTCGAGCGTGACGAGCCGGACGTCGAGGCCGCTCCGGTCGTCCGTCGACGCGGTGAAGGGGGGCGTGGCGGCGATCGCGGTCGCGGGGAGCATCCCCGCGATCAGGTCGAGCAGCGCGGCCTGGCCCAGGGGCCCGGACAGCGTGGGTGCGTCCTCGGGGGGGAACGGTGGCGCGGGTGCCGGGACCACGACGGCCGCCTCCGCGCCGGCGGCCGTGATCGCCTCGCGCAGCGCGTCCTCGGCCGTGCGGCCCAGCAGCCGCGGGGCCGCGAGGACGGCGATCAGGGTCGCCGTCAGCAGGATCGCGGTGCCGATCAGCAGACCGACGTCGAGCCGCGCGCGTCGCCGGGTCACCAGCAGCGCATCGCCGGTGGTCGCGCGCACGCGCGTGGCCGTGGTGGTCATCGTTCGTCCCCCATCCGCAGGGCGGCACCCGAGGTCCGTCGGACGCCCAGGGCGACGACGACGGCGACGACGACGCACGCACCGGCCACGACGGCGGCTCCGCGCGTCGTCTGCGCGGCCCAGCCCCACACGAGAACCGGGTCGGGCACCGGTGTGCGGCCGTCGGGCGACATCGTGAGCAGGGGTGCGACCACGGCCGCCAGGCCGTACCCCGCGAGGAGCCCCACCACCGCACCGAGGACCACGAGCATCGTGCTCTCGGCGACGATCCCGCCCATGAGGCCCGGGCGCGACGCCCCGACGGCCTGCAGCCGCGCCAGCTCGAGGCGGCGTGCCCGCACGGCCGCCGCGGCGACCGCGCCGACGCCGACGAGCACGAGCAGCGCCGCTGCGCCGCTCACGAGCGACATGGTCGCGGGAACCGCGACCCGGACGGGCCCGGTCAGCGCCTCCTGGCGGAGCTCGACGCGCGTGCGGGTCTGCGCGCCGGTGCCGGCGAGCGCCGCCGAGACGCCCGCCGCCGCGTCGTCCGGCGCGGCGACCCACCAGGTGTCGGGGCTGACCGACGGTCCGCCGGCCTCGATCGCGGCACGTGCGAGCGTGAGCTGGTCGACCAGGATGCTGCCGCGTCGTGGCGAGCCGGGGACCTCGTCCGCGAACCGTGCCACCTCGGCGTCCACCCGTGTCCCCCCGAGGTTCAGCGTGAGGTCCTGGCCCGGTCTCATGGCGAGGTCGTCCGTCACGGCCCTGCCGACGACCGCCGGGACGGCGCCGGACGCCTCCCAGGTCCGCGCGAGGAGGGTGGCGAGCTCCATGCCGCCCCCGTCCCCGTGCATGGTGCCGACGACCACGAGAGCCCCGTCGCCGGGTTCCGCGGTGACGCCGCCGCGCACCTCGATCTGCGCCACGCGCGGCGGCTGACGCAGGGCCCCCGACCAGCCCACCGCGCTTAGGGTCACGGGGGTCGACGCAGCGTCGGCGGCGACGTAGGGGTTGCTGATCCCGGCCGACCGGGGCACCGCGCCCAACCGGGTCACCGACAGCTCGGCCTCCAGCGTGCGCACGAGGGGTCCCAGCGGGTCCTGGGGATCGAGCGGCGGCAGATCCCGTGGCGCCAGCGTGACGCCGATCGCGACCACGCGCAGCGCACCGCCGGCCGGGACCTCGAGCGCGACCTCGAAGGGTTCGCCCAGGGGGACGGTGCGTTGCTCCGACCGCACGAGCAGGCCGGTCGGGCCCTCGACCGTCACGTCGACCATGCCGTCGCCGCCCGTCGCGGGCGTCGTCCCCAGCACACCGGTGGCGACGACCCACTGGGTGTCCGGCGGCAGCTCTGCGCCCGTTCCCGTCGCGGGCTGCGCCTCCACGAGGCCGGCCAGGAGTGCCTCGGGCGTCGACCCGGACCGTCCGCGCACGTCCTGCGGGCGCGACGCGTCGAGCGCGACCAGCTGGGCCGTGACGCCGCCGATGTTGCCGCGCGGGCCGATGCCGACGGACCGGTGCACGACCGGCTGCGCGTGCCCGTCGGGGCCCGCGGCCGCCGTGACCGCGACCGCAGCGGCCGCGGGCTCGTCGTCGAGGCCGTCGACGCGGACGTCCGTCCCGATCGCGAGGTCGACCTGCTCGATCTGGGACGTGCGCCACGTCGACAGGAAGGCCGCGCTGAAGGTGCCGGAGGCGACGGCGACCACGACCACGAGGACCGTGCCGGTCGCGATCGACGGACGCCGGGAGACCTGCCAGGCCGCGAGCGGGACGACGAACGAGCGGGCACGCGCCGCCACGACGTCCGCGAGGCGCCCCAGGGGCGTGACGAGCCGCAGGGCCACCGTCGCGGCGGCGAGCGTCACCAGCGCCGGCCCGGTGACGAGGACGACGTCGACCCCGACGCCGCCCGGGCCACCGGTCAGCGGCGAGCCGTAGGCGATGAGCTGACCCATCGCGAGACCGCCCAGCGCCAGCAGGGACAGGTCGCCACCGGCCCGCAGCAGCCCGGCGTGCGCGGTGGCGGAGGTCGAGCCCTCGGTGTGCCAGGACGGCACGCACAGCGCCACCGCGAGCACGCCGGCCATGACGGCGCACGTCAGCAGCACGGGCGCCGGGAGGCCGGGACCGACGAGGTAGCCGGCGGCGGACAGGTCGCCGGAACCCGTCAGGCGCTCGAGCGCCGCCCGCGCGAGCCAGGGCGAGGCGAGGAAGGTGAGAGCCGCGAGCGTGAGGGCCTCGAGGACGACGACGGACCGCAGGTGCGCGGGCGACGCGCCGCGTGCCGCGAGCAGCTCGTTCTCGGCGGCGCGGCGCTCCGCGAGCAGGCGGGCGGCCAGCAGCATGACCGTGGTCGCGAGGGTCGCCAGCAGCAGCCCGATGGTGATCACGCCGGCCCGCATGACGACGACCTCGCGCGTGATCGCGTCGAGCGCACGGTCGATCTCGGTGCGGACCCGGCCGTCGGCCTCGGGGTCCAGGGACTCCGAGAGCGTCGCCTGCGCGTTGCGCACCTCCTGGCGCATCTCGCGGAGCGCCTCGCTCGACGCGTCCGCGGGGCGCGGCTCGATCATCAGGTAGGCGGTGTCCACCAGTCCCGGACCGTCCAGGGCCGACGGGTCCGCGACGAGGGGTCCCCACAGGACGGTCGAGCGGAACCCCAGGCTGCCGGGCCAGGGGTACGGCTCCGTGCCGCGACCGTTCAGCCGGTCGCGGGTCCAGGCCGTGCCCGCGCCGACGGCCTCGTGGGTCCCCACGACGACGAACGCGGCGTACTCCTCGCCGTCCCACGGCCGGGTCTCGACGCGAGCGCCGACCTGCCAGCCCAGCTCGCGCGCGGCGATCTCCGGGACGTTGACCTCGATCGCGCCGCTCTCGTCGGCGGCCCGCTCGGGCCAGCGGCCGGTGACCAGACGGGCGACGTCGTCGGTGACGGAGAAGGCGGACAGGTACGTGAGGTGCGGGGCTTCGCCGGTGCCCGTGTCGGTGCCGGGCAGCGCCCGCAGCGACCCGACCTGCCACGTGGTCTCGCCGGTCGGCACGTCACCGGTGATCTCCGCGAGACCGGCCCGGGCCTTGTCGAGCACCAGTCCGGTGTCCTCGCCCTGCACCCAGACCGTCGCCTCGATCCGGACGTCGTCCGGTGAGAGCCGGCTCAGTGCGGCCGGTGCCCCCTGGGTCTCGGCGAGGTGCAGCAGACCGGCGAGGAGGCCCACGAGCGTCGTCGCCGCGACGGCGACGGCCGTGACCATGGCGACGACCGACCCCTGCTCACGCAGCCGGCCGCGCAGGACGCGCGAGCGCCACCTCATGTCTGCCTCCTCCTGCTCGTGCCGCGCGGGTCCGTGCGTCAGGCGTCGACGAGACGGCCGTCTGCCAGGTGGACGACGCGGTCGGCCAGGGCGACCATCACCGGGTCGTGGGTCGAGACGATGGCGGTCATGCCCTCGGCCTCGACGACCGCGCGGATCAGCGCCATGACGGCGCGGCCGGTCTCCGAGTCCAGCTGGCCGGTCGGCTCGTCCGCGATGAGCAGACGCGGCGAGTTCGCCAGCGCGCGCGCGATGGCGACACGCTGCTGCTGACCGCCGGAGAGCTGCCCCGGCCGCTGCTTGGCGTGCGCACCGAGCCCCACGAGGTCGAGCAGCAGCTCGACGCGCGCCTCGCGCTGCGCGACGGGCGTGCGCAGCATCCGCAGCGGCACCCCGACGTTCTCCGCGGCGGTCAGCACCGGCACCAGCCCGAACGTCTGGAAGACGAACGCGACGACGTCGCGGCGCAGCGAGACCAGCCCGCGCTCGTCGAGCGAGGACACCTCCCGGCCCGCGACGACGACGCGGCCCGTGTCGGGGCGGTCCAGCCCGCCGATCGTGTTGAGCAGCGTCGTCTTGCCGGAGCCGGAGCGCCCGACGAGCGCGACCATCTCGCCCGGCGCCACCTGCAGCGAGACGTCCTGCAGCGCGTGGACGGCGGCGTGGCCCGAGCCGTACGTGCGGCCGACGCCCTCGACGAGCACGAGCGGCCCGTCGGCGGCGCGGCCCGCGTCCTGCCGGGCGGTCGTGGTGGCGGTCATCGGGCTCTCCGTCCGTGTCCGGGGTGGTCCTGGTGCGCGGCGCGCTCGTCCGCGCCCGGCGTCCCGCGGTTGCCGGGACGCACGGCGACGTGCGACTGCTCAAGGGTGAGCCGCACGCGGCCCACCAGGTCGAGGGCCTCGCGGTAGTCCTGGGGCAGCTGGATGCGGCCCGCCCGGTCGAGGACCGCGAACTCCTCGGCGACCTCGTGCTGCGTGCCGTCGTCGCGCGTCGCGGTGTGGCGCAGCACCTCCGCGCTGGTGCGCCCGTCCCGGATCTCGACCGTGCGCTGGACGTGGTCCCGGACGCTCGGGTCGTGCGTGACCACCACGACCGTCGTGCCCAGGTCGCGGTTCACGGCGCGCATCGCCTCCAGGACGTCGTTCGACGTCGCGGTGTCGAGCTCACCCGTCGGCTCGTCGGCGAACAGCACGCGGGGGGAGTTGGCCAGACCCACGGCGATCGCGACGCGCTGCTGCTCACCGCCCGACATCTGGCTGGGCCGGCGGTCCGCGCAGTACGCGACGCCGAGGACGTCGAGCAGCGCCGCGGCCTCCGTGCGCCGCTGCTTGCGCGGGCGCCCGGCGAGCGCCATCGGCAGCTCGACGTTCTCCTCGGCCGTCAGGTACGGCACGAGGTTGCGCGCCGTCTGCTGCCACACGAACCCGACGGTCGTGCGCCGGTACTCGACGCGCTCGCGGGACGTCATGGTCATGAGGTCCCACTCGGCGACGCGCACGTTGCCGGCCGTGGGCACGTCCAGGCCCGACAGCACCGACAGCAGCGTCGACTTGCCGGACCCGGAGGCGCCGACGACGGCGATGAGCTCACCCTCGTCGACCAGCAGGTCCAGGCCCTGCAGGGCCTGCACCTCGATCCCCTCGGACTGGTAGATGCGCACGAGCGACTCGCACACGATCAGCGACGTCCGCCCGAACGCCTCGGGACGTGCCCGGGCGCGCTCCTCGAGCGTCGCCAGGCTCGTCGGGGGTGCGTCCTGCACCGTCGACCCGTGGTCCATGGCCTGCTCCATCCTGGTCATCGTTCACCTACCCGCAGCACCTCGCCGAGCCTGTCCCTGCGCCGTACGGCCTGCTCCACGACCACCGCCACCACGAGGGCGACGACGAGGGCCGCGGCCGCCGCCGCGACGGGCCACCACGTGACGTCGACCGTCACGCCCCCCGGCTCCGCCGTGAGCAGCTGCAGCCCGATCGCGTCACCGATGAGCGCGGGCACGCCCAGCCCGATCGCCACACCACCGACGAGCCCGCCCAGCGTCAGCGGCGCCAGCTCGCCCAGCGTCGCCCAGCGGGCGGTGCGCGCGTCGAGCCCCAGCGTCCGCAGCGCCAACAGGGTCCGGCCGCGCTCGCGGGCGGTCGCCACGACGACGAGGACCAGCGCGAGCACCGACAGCGCGGCGAGCACGACCACCGCGGCGAGCAGGAGCGTCGTCAGGCCCGACGTCAGCGGAGCCTGCGACCAGTCCTGCCACCAGCCGTCGCGCGTCGTGACGACCACGCCGGAGGACGCGGTCGGCGCGAGGCGTGCCGCCTCGACGGCCTCGACGGCGCCGGGCCCGCTGACCCACGCGCGGTCCACGGTCGGCTGCTGGCCGCTGACGGCGGCGAGCGTCGCGCGGTCCACGACGACCAGACCGTCGTCCTCCTCGAGCGGGGCCGCGACGCGCGCGTCGAGCGTCGGGGCGCCGGCGTCGGGCCGCAGGACGGTCGTGCCCCGGACGTCGAACCTCACGCTGGCGTTGAGCACGGACATCACCGGCTCGGCGTCGACCGCCTGCGCGCGCTCGAGCAGGCCCGGGCTCACGAGCGCGGGCACCGTCCCGGCGGGCCCCGGCTCGGCCAGCGTCGCCAGGGCCTCGTCGACGGGCAGGCCCGCGGCGGCCCGCACCCGCCCGAGCTCGGCGGCGTCCACGACGAGCAGGGTCGCGCTCATCCCGGTGCGCGCGCCGTAGGTGCGGTCGCCCACCTGGGCGGCCGTCGCCACGTCGGTGACGCCGGGTGCGGCGGCGATCCGGGTCAGCGCGGCGGCGCCGGCCTCCGTGCCGATCGACCCGTCGAGCCGGACCGGTGCGCCGACCAGCTCGTCCGCGGCGGCCTGCTGTCCCGTGCTGACGGTGTGCACCAGGGTGCCCGACAGCACGACCAGCGCGACGCTGACCGTGACCGTCAGGACCGGGACGACGGCCGTCGCCGCGCCGTGGGCGCGTGCGACCGCGAGCGGTGCGGCGAGGCCGCGCGAGCGGGACGCCCACCGCCCGGCCGCGCGGACGACCGCGGGGGAGACGCGGACCACGATCAGCGCCGCGGCGGACGCCAGGAGCACCGGGGCCGCGGCGAGCAGCGGGTCGACCTCGCCCTGGCCCAGGGGGACGAGCCCCCGGCCCCGGACGGACACGAGAGCCCCGGCCGCGAGCACCACGACGAGAGCCTCGACGACGATCCGGCGGGCCTGACCACGCGCCCGCTGGGCCGCGCGTGCGCGCCGGTCGGCCGGGACGCGTCGTCCCTCCCACGCCGCGGCGGCCGCGCGCGCCGCCAGGACGGCCGGCGCGAGCGCGGCGACGACTGCCACGGCCACCGCGATCAGCACCGAGCCCCGCTGGCCGTGCAGCGTCACGGCGACGACGCCGCCCGCGAGCAGCACGGCGGCGAGCACGACAGGTGCGGACTCGAGCAGGCCACGCGTCACGACCGAGGCGATCGACGCGCCGCGTGCGCGCTCGCCGGCCAGGAAGGGCTGCCGGCGGGTGACGAGCAGGGAGGCGGCGAGGACGAGACACAGGGTCGCCGAGGTCGCGACGCCGGCGACGACGAGGGACGCCTGCGCGCGGGCGGCGGACATGCGGGCGTCGAACGCGGTGACGACCGCCGGCAGACCGCTGAAGATGCTCGCCGAGCGGGCGGACGTCGCCTCGATCAGCCCCACGAGCCGGTGGGCGTCGGTGACCGTCAGGCCGTCCGTCCGCACGGGGGCCCGTGACGAGACCGCCACGGCGTTGCGGCCCACCACGTGGACCATGTCGGGGATCGCCTCGACCGGCACGTACGCCGAGGTCTGCAGCAGCGTCGCGGTGCCGGGCGGCGACGGGATCGAGGTGAGCAGACCCGGGTGCTCCGCCCAGACCCGCGCGAGGGGGTCGACCGCCTCGTACAGCCCGGTGACGACGACGTGGTCGTAGTCCCCCGTGGTGTGGCGGCGCATGACGAACGGGCCGTCGTCGAGGGTGATGCCGAGCTCCTCGGCCGCGGCGACGTTCAGGCCGACCTGCACGGTGCGGGGGCCGGGCTCGTCGCCGGGCCGACCGTGCTGCTCGTCCGCCGGGACGGGACCGGGCGCCGTGCCGGCGACCCAGCGGACCAGGGGGGCGGGGTCGCCGGTCTGCCCGACGTGCACGAGCGAGAGTGCGAACGCCCCCACGGGGGTGCGCACGGTGGCGAACCCCGACGTCACGGCGACGACCGGCGCGTCGACGGCCTCGCCGAACTGGAAGAGGAGCATCGAGGCGGCCGCGTACCCCGCCTCCTGCGCGGGTGGCGGACGGCCCGTCACGGGGTCGGACGGGGCGATCCCGACGATCTCGCCGTCGCGACCGGCGGCGACGATGGTCTCGCGCACCGCGACGTCGGCACTGCGCTCGACCAGGCGCGGCACCGCGAGCGTGAGGAGCAGCGTCGCGAGGAGCAGGACCGCGCTCCCGACGACCAGGGCCCTGTCCTGGCGGGCGCGCCGCACGGTGACCAGCAGCGCGACGGCCGTGGTCGCCCGGACGCGGGTGTCGATGTCACTCATCGGTCGTCCCCCAACCGCAGCAGGGCGCCGGAGGCGCGCCGCACGAGCACGACGGCCAGGAGCGCGACGACGGCGCACGCCGCGAGGGCCAGGCCGCCCGTGATGATCAGTGCCATGCCGTCCTGCCACACCACGAGCGGGGCCGGGACGGGCCGTCGGCCGTCCGAGGACACCGTCAGGACGGGCGTGACGACCCTCGCGAGCCCGTAGCCGATGGCCAGTCCGGCGAGCGCGCCGACCACGACCAGGACCACGTGCTCGCCCACCAGGCCGCGCACGAGCGACGGGCGTGCGGCGCCCAGCGCCTGCAGCCGGGCGAGCTCGAGGCGGCGTGAGCGGATCGCGGCGGCTGCGCTCGCGCCGAGCCCCACGAGGACGAGCACGAGCGTGGCGGCGGTCACGAGCGACAGCGCGGCGGGGATCGCGGCGCTCAGCGGTCCGGCGACCGCGGCCGCGCGCTCGGTGGTCCGCACCGTCGCCTCCGCGTCCGCGGCGCGCGCGAGGGCCGCGGCGAGCGCGGGTGCGTCACCGTCGGGGGCGGCCAGCCACCAGGAGTCGACGAGGGGGTCGGTGCCGGCGGCCTCGACCGACCCGCGTCCCAGCGCGTCGCGGTCGACGAGCACGGCGGGCCCGCGGGGCACGCCGGGCAGGTACGGCACGACGTCCTCCACGACGGCCTGCACCTGGGCGTCGCCGGCACGGATCCAGAAGTGGATGCCGGGCGACAGGCTCCCGCGCTCGGCGACGGCCGTGGTGACCAGGGCCCGGACGGCGCCGTGCGCGGGCCACGCGTGCGCGACGAGGCGGCCGTTCCCCCCGTCCAGCGCCGCCATGTCGAACTTGCCGTCGACCACGAGCGCGCCGGGAGGCACGTCGTCGACGAACGGGTACGGGCCGACCTGGGCACCCACGGTCGCGCCACGCTCGAGCCCGCCGCTGATCGCAACGGCCTCCCAGCCGCCGGCCTCGAGCGCGACGGGCGTCCCCTGCGCGGCCGCCGCGGCGAGTGCCTCGTCCGGCGACGTGAGGCCGACCGCACGGTCCAGGACGCGCACGTCCTGGAGGCCGAGCCACACCTGGCCGTGCCGGCCGGACGACGGGTCCGCGACCGTCTCGGTCGCCCCGGACAGGGTGACCACGGCCGACGCGGCGACCAGGCGCAGGGGCCCGAGCCCGCGTGGCACGGCCAGGGCGAAGGTCGACGGCACGTCGAGGGGCAGCTCGGGCACGCTGACCCAGGCCCGCACGCCGGTCTCGTCCTCGACCGCCAGCGTCGGGTAGAGCACCCCCGCCGTGTACGGGTCGGAGCCCGCCGTCATGGTCACCACGAGCCACTGCGGGTCCCCGGGCAGCGGCGTGCCGGTCGGACCGGTGCTCACCGGCGCGTCCTCGTCCTCCGGTGTCCCGAGGTCGCGGACCAGCGTGGACCAGGGCACGTCCGCGCGGCCGCGCAGCGACCCGGGCTGCTCGGTGTCGACTGCCAGCAGCCGCACGCCGAAGCCCGAGCTCTCCTGGCCCTGCGCGACCGCGCGACCGATCGTCGCGCTCCGGTCCGCGACCGGCTGCAGGTGGGTGCCGGGCGGTGCGTCCGCCAGGACCGCACGCGCGTCGGCCGACGCGGTCAGGCGCTCGCCGCGGATCCCGTCGACCCGCACGTCGGTGCCGACGGCGAGGTCGACCTGGTCGACCTGCGAGGTGCGCCACGTCGCGAGGAACGCGTGCGAGAACGTCGCGGCGGACACGGCGAGGATGACGACCAGGGTTGTGCCGGTCGCGGCCGTGAAGCGGCGCGAGACCTGCCACGCGGCGAGCGGGACGACGAGCGACGCGCTGCGCCGCGCGAGGACGTCGGCGCCGCGGGCGAGAGGTGCGACCGCACGCAGCGCGAGCACGGCTGCTCCCAGCGTGACGAGCGCAGGGCCGACGACGAGCACGGGGTCCAGCCGGGCGCCGCCCGGCCCGCGCGTGAGCGGTGCGCCGTAGTCGAGGAGCTGCCACAGGGCGACACCCGCGAGCACGACGAGCGCGAGGTCCGCGCCCGCGCGGACGAGCCCCGCGTGGGCGGCGGCGCTCGACGACCCGGCGGTGTGCCAGGCCGGCACGACCAGGGACACGGCCAGGACCGTCGCGACCGCCGCGCACGCGACCCAGACCGGCAGGGGGATCCCCGGCGGCGCGCCCAGCCCGGCGTCCCCGAGGGCACCGGCCTCGGCGAGACGCGTGAACGCGACGCGCGCGACCCACGGTGCGACGGCCGCGGCCACCGCCGCGAGGACTGCGGACTCGAGGATCGCGAGCGAGCGCAGCTGCGCCGCCGACGCCCCGCGTGCGGCGACGAGCTCGCCCTCGGCGGCCCGTCGCTCCCCGAGCAGACGCGCGGCCAGCAGCATCACGGTGGTGGCGAGCACGACGAGCAGCAGCCCGACGACCACGACGCCGATGCGCGTCACCGCGAGCTCGCGCCACGAGGCGTCGATCGTCTCGCCCAGCCGGGTGAGCACGTACCCGCTCGCGCCGACGTCGCGGAGCGCGGCGGACAGGCGCGCCTGGGTGGACTCGAGGTTGTCGCGCGTCTGCGTCAGGGCCCCGCTCGGGGCGCCGGCGAGGTGCGGCGTGGTCAGCACGTGAGCCGTCTCGACGGTGCCGGCACCCAGCAGCGCGTCGGGCGCCACGACCATCGGCCCCCACGCGTCGGTGGTGAGCCTGCCGCCGGTGCCGATCACGGGGTAGCGGCTGTCGTGGGCGGCGCCCTTGAGCAGGTCGCGCGACCACGACGCCGACGAGCCGGTGAGCCGGTGCGTCCCGACCACGACCCAGCTGTCCTGCGTCTGCCCGCCGATGGTGCGGACCGGCACGACGGTGCCGACCGTCCAGCCGTACCGCTGCGCGGCGACGTCCGGCACGTTGACCAGGAGCTGCCCGGCGTCGTCGCGTGCACGGTCCGGCCACGCGCCCGCCACGAGCTCGCCCTGCTCCGGGAGGAGCGGCGTGCTGGCCGGGTACGCGACGGGTGCGAACTGGGTGCCGGCGACCAGGGGCAGGGACCACATGCGTCCGGTGAGCCAGGTCTCGCTGTCGAACGGCAGGTCACCCAGGGTCGAGGTGAGCGCGACGTCGGTCGCTGCGAGCGCCGCAGCGGCGTCCTTCTTGTTGACCCGGACGACGGCCTCGAGGGCCACGGCCGAGTCGGGCACGCGCGCGATCTCCGCCTCGACCGCGTCGTCGCCGGTGACGACGAGCAGGAACGCGAACGTCCCGAGCAGCGTCGTCGCCACGAACGTGACGACGGCGACCGTCGCGATGACGGTGGCCTGGTCGCGCAGGCGTCCCAGGAGCACCTGCGTGCGCCAGCCCATCGCCCCACCTTCCGCAGCGTCACCCGTCGTCGGGCACCCCTCGGTGTCAGAGGGTCGACGGCGATGCTAGGTGACGTAAACCCGCAGGTGGGAGGATCACCAACACCCGTTCGAGTGACAGAAAAGGTTGGGTCGGCGGTCGGGTGGATTCACTCGTACGGACGCCCGGACCGACGTGCGGCCCGGGCGTCCGGAGGGTGTCAGGCCTGCGGCGGACGCGTCATCGCGAGCACGTCGAGCGCGGTGTCGAGCTGCTCGAGCGTGAGCTCGCCGCGCTCGACGAAGCCGAGGTCGAGGGTCGCCTGGCGGATCGTGACGCCCGCCTTCACGGCGTGCTTCGCGATCTTCGCGGCGTTCTCGTAGCCGATCGTGCGGTTGAGCGGCGTGACGATCGAGGGCGACGACTCGGCCAGCGCGCGCGCCCGCTCGACGTTGGGCGTCGTGCCCGCGACCGTGCGGTCGGCCAGGACGCGCGAGGCGTTCGCCAGCAGGCGGACCGACTCGAGCACGGCCGACGCGATGACGGGGATCTGGACGTTGAGCTCGAACGAGCCCGACGCCCCCGCCCAGGCGACCGTGGCGTCGTTGCCGACGACGCGCGAGCAGACCATGAGCACGGCCTCCGGGACGACCGGGTTGACCTTGCCCGGCATGATCGACGACCCGGGCTGCAGGTCCGGCAGCGCGATCTCTCCCAGGCCCGTGTTGGGCCCGGAGCCCATCCATCGCAGGTCGTTGCAGATCTTCGTCAGGCTGACGGCGATCGTGCGCAGCGCGCCCGAGAGCTCGACGAGGCCGTCGCGCGACGACTGCGCCTCGAAGTGGTCGCGCGCCTCGGTCAGCGGCAGGCCGGTGTCCTCGACCAGCAGCGCGATGACCCGCTGCGGGAAGCCGGCGGGGGTGTTGATGCCGGTGCCCACGGCCGTGGGGGGGGGGGGGGGGGGGGGGGGGGGGGCCGCGGGGGCACGCGGCAGCGCGGCCTGCAGGCGCTCGACGCCGTAGCGCACCGCGGCGGCGTACCCGCCGAACTCCTGCCCGAGGGTCACGGGCGTCGCGTCCATGAGGTGCGTGCGGCCGGACTTCACGACGTGGGCCCACGCGGTCGCCTTCGCCTCGAGGGCGCCCGCGAGGTGCTCGAGCGCCGGGACGAGGTCGCGGACGACGCCGGCGGTGGCGGCCACGTGCACCGACGTCGGGAACACGTCGTTGGACGACTGCGACGCGTTGACGTGGTCGTTGGGGTGCACGGCGCGCCCGAGCAGGCGCGTGGCGAGCGTGGCCAGCACCTCGTTGGTGTTCATGTTCGAGCTCGTGCCCGAGCCCGTCTGGTAGACGTCGACGGGGAAGTGGGCGTCGTGCACGCCGGAGGCGACCTCGTCCGCGGCCGTCGCGATCGCGTCGGCCACGTCCTGCGGCAGGACGCCGAGCTCGGCGTTGGCCCGCGCGGCCGCCTTCTTGACGCGCGCGAGCGCCTCGATGTGCCCGCGCTCGAGCGTGCTCCCCGAGATGGGGAAGTTCTCGACCGCGCGCTGCGTCTGCGCGCGGTACAGCGCGTCGGCGGGGACGCGCACCTCGCCCATCGTGTCGTGCTCGATGCGGAACCCGGGGGTGGCGACGTCCGCGGTGGCCGCGGCGTCGGGACCGTTCGTGTCAGTCATGGGCCCCATCCTTCCACCGCCGGGGGGCTCGCCGGCCGTGTGGCGCACCTCGTCGCGCACCGCGTCGCGCGCTTCCGGTGGCGGGACCGCGCAGGTCGTAGTGCGATGTGAACGACCGTCCGGCCCTTTCCCGACGACGCGAGAGGTCAGGTACCTGACGTGCGACGACGCGCCGCTCTCCTCGCCCTGGTGCTCGTGGCGCCACTCGCCGCGTGCGCCTCGGCCGAGGCGGGCCCTCCCACCCTCACGTGGTACATCAACCCGGACTCCGGGGGGCAGGCCCGCATCGCGCAGGAGTGCAGCGAGGCGTCCGACGGCGCCTACCGCCTCGAGGTCGCCCTGCTGCCTCGCGACGCCCCGAGCCAGCGCGAGCAGCTCGTGCGGCGCCTGGCCGCCGCCGACACGTCGATCGACCTCATGAGCATCGACCCGCCGTTCGTGCCGGAGTTCTCGAACGCCGACTTCCTCGCCGACGTGCCGGACGACGTCGCCGACGCCGTGACGCAGGACGTGGCCGAGGGCGCGGTCGCCGCGGCGACGTTCGGCGACGAGCTCGTGGTCGTCCCGTTCTGGGCGAACACGCAGCTGCTCTGGTACCGCAAGTCCGTGGCCGAGGCCGCGGGGCTGGACATGACGCAGCCGGTCACGTGGGACCAGATCATCGAGGCCGCCGCGGACCAGGACGTCACGATCGCCGTGCAGGGCACGCGCGCCGAGTCGCTCACGGTCTGGGTGAACGCGCTGGTCGAGTCCGCGGGCGGGCACATCCTCGAGAACCCCGACGAGGAGGACCCGCAGCAGGTCACGGCGAGCCTGGACTCCGACGCGGGGCGCACGGCCGCGCAGATCATCGCGGACCTCACCGCCGCGGGCGTCGGCGGCGCGCAGCTGTCCAACGCGGACGAGGACATCAACGCCTCGATGTTCGAGGGCGACTCCGCGGGCTTCATGGTCAACTGGCCGTTCGTGTGGCAGCGCGCCAAGACCGGCGTCGAGGCGGGCAGCCTCGACCAGTCGGTCGTCGACGACTACGGCTGGGCGATGTACCCGCAGGCGGTCGAGGGCGAGCAGGCCCGCCCGCCCATCGGTGGCGTGACGCTGGGCGTGAGCGCGTTCAGCGAGCACCCCGACCTGGCGTTCGAGGCCGCGCAGTGCATCGTCCAGCCCGAGAAGCAGGCGGAGTACTACCTGTCCGACGGCAACCCGCCCGGGGCGCTGGCCGCGTTCGACGACCCCGAGGTCCAGGAGGCGTTCCCCATGGCCGACCTCATCCGGGAGTCCCTGCAGCAGGCGGCGCCGCGTCCCCAGACGCCCTTCTACAACGAGGTGTCCTCGAGCCTGCAGCGCACGTGGCACCCGCCGCGCGGCGTCTCGCCGGACTCCAGCCCGGGACGGGCCGACCAGCTCGTCACCGACGTCCTGCAGGGGAGGTCACTGCTGTGAGCGCCGCGACCACCGCCGTCCCCGCCGCCGCCGACGCGGCGACGCGCAAGCCGCCCCGGCCCCACCGCTCGGACCGCCGACGCCAGGAGGCGCGCCTCGGCCTGATGCTGTGCGCACCGGCGATCCTCGTCCTGCTGGCCGTGGTCGGGTACCCGATCCTGCAGGCCGTCTGGGACTCGCTGTTCAGCTACAAGCTCACGAACCCCGACGCGCGGCGGTTCGTCGGCCTCGGCAACTTCTCGCTGATCCTGTCCGACCCCATCTGGTGGCAGGCGCTCGGCGTGACGGTCCTCATCACCGTCGTGACCGTCGTGGTCGAGCTCGTGCTCGGGTTCGCGCTGGCGCTCGTGATGAACAACGCGCTCGGGACGCTGCGGCCGGCGCTGCGCACCGCGATCCTCATCCCGTACGCGATCATCACGGTCGTCTCGGCGTTCGCGTTCCGGTTCATGTTCGACCTGACCAGCGGCTTCGTGAACAGCTGGCTGCCGTTCGTGCCCGACGACCTCGACTGGTTCGCGTCGTTCGGCACCGCGGTGACGGTCATCTCGATCTCGGAGATCTGGAAGACCACGCCGTTCATCTCGCTGCTGCTGCTCTCGGGCCTGGCGCAGGTGCCGGGCGAGCTGCAGGAGGCGGCGAAGGTCGACGGGGCCACGTGGTGGCAGCGCATGCGGCGCGTGACGATCCCCAACATGAAGGCCGCGATCATGGTCGCGCTGCTGTTCCGCACGCTCGACGCGTTCCGGATCTTCGACAACATCTTCATCATGACGAACGGCGCGGCGGGCACCGAGTCGGTCTCGTTCCTCGCCTACCGGCAGACGATCCAGCGGCTCGAGATCGGCATCGGCTCGGCCGTCTCCGTGCTGCTGACGATCTGCGTCGCGCTCATCGCGCTGGTGTTCGTCAAGGGCTTCAAGGTCAACCTGGCGGCGTCGACGAGGGCGGGACGATGAGCGGGCGGTCGAAGGCGTGGTGGTGGGTCGGCGGGCTGCTCATCTTCCTGTACTGCCTGTTCCCCGTCGCGTGGATCCTGTCCCTGTCGCTCAAGGCGCCCTCGGACCTGGACGACGGCTCGTTCCTGCCGAGGTCCGTGTCGTGGCAGAACTACCAGCTCATCCTCACCGGTGACGCGTCCGACCTGTTCCTGCCGGCGCTGCGCAACTCGGTGGGCATCTGCCTCATCGCGACGGTCATCGCGGTCGTGCTCGCGGCGCTGTGCGCGTACGCGGTCGCGCGTCTCGACTTCCCCGGCAAGGCGTTCGTGCTGGGGCTCTCGCTCGCGGTGTCGATGTTCCCGGTCATCTCGATCGTCACGCCGCTGTTCAACATCTGGCGCGCGATCGGGCTCTTCGACACGTGGGCGGGGCTCGTCATCCCGTACCTGTCGATCACCCTGCCGCTGTCCATCTGGACGCTCACGGCGTTCTTCCGCGAGATCCCGTGGGAGATGGAGCAGGCCGCGCAGGTCGACGGCGCCACGACCGCGCAGGCGTTCCGCAAGGTCATCGTGCCGCTCGCCGGGCCCGGCGTGGCCACGACCGCGATCATCGCGTTCTTCCTCGCGTGGAACGACTTCGTCTACGGCATCTCGCTGACGTCCACCGAGGCCGCCCGCCCCGTGCCGGCGGCGCTCGCGTTCTTCACGGGTGCCTCGCAGTTCGAGGAGCCGACCGGGGCGATCTCCGCCGCGGCCGTCATCGTCACCGTCCCCGTCGTCGTGCTGGTGCTGCTGTTCCAGCGCCAGATCGTCGCCGGGCTCACCCAGGGCGCCGTCAAGGGCTGACCCGCCGTCGGAGCAGGAGGAGGAGCGCCATGGCCGCGATCACGCTGAGCCACGTCGTGAAGAAGTACGGCGACGGCTTCCCGGCCGTGAACGACGTCAGCCTGGAGATCGACGACGGGGAGTTCGTCATCCTCGTCGGGCCGTCCGGCTGCGGGAAGTCCACGCTGCTGCGGATGGTCGTCGGGCTGGAGGACATCAGCGACGGCGAGATCTCGATCGACGGGGACGTCGTCAACGACAAGGCGCCGCGCGACCGCAGGCTCGCGATGGTGTTCCAGAACTACGCGCTGTACCCGCACCTGAGCGTCTTCGAGAACATCGCGTTCCCGCTGCGGCTCGAGAAGGGCAAGTACCCCGAGGAGGAGGTCCGGCGGCGCGTCGAGAAGGCCGCCGAGACCCTCGAGCTGCAGGAGCACCTCGACCGCAAGCCCGCGAACCTGTCGGGCGGGCAGCGGCAGCGCGTCGCGATGGGCCGCGCGATCGTCCGCGAGGCGCGCGCGTTCCTGTTCGACGAGCCGCTGTCCAACCTCGACGCGAAGCTCCGGGGCCAGATGCGGACCGAGATCGCCCGCATGCAGCGCCGGCTCGGCACGACGACGATCTACGTGACGCACGACCAGACCGAGGCCATGACGCTGGGGGACCGCGTGGCGGTCCTCAAGAAGGGCGTGCTGCAGCAGGTCGCGAGCCCGCGGGCCCTGTACGAGCAGCCGGTCAACCTGTTCGTCGCCGGGTTCATCGGGTCCCCGCCGATGAACTTCCTGCCCGGCGAGGTCGACGGCGACGTGCTGCGCCTGCCGCTGACGCAGGTCCCGCTGACGGACGAGCTGCGTGCGCGGATCGGCGACCGCAAGCTCGTGATCGTCGGCCTGCGGCCCGAGCACCTCGAGGACGCCGACACGCTCGACGACGAGACGCGCGCCAAGGGCGTCACCTTCGAGGCCGACGTCGACGTCGTCGAGTGGCTGGGCGCCGAGCTGTACGCGTACGTCCCGTTCGAGACGCGCGAGGACGTCGCGGCCACGCTCGAGGAGCTCGACCGTGACCTCGACGGCGAGAACATGCGCACGCAGCTCGTCGCGGCGCTCGGCGCCGAGTCGCACGCGCGCGACGGCGACACGGCCGAGCTGTGGTTCGACCCGGCGCGGCTCCTGGTGTTCGACCCGGAGTCGGGGGACAACCTCACGTACGACGAGGAGTCGGCGCGGCGGTCCGACGAGGAGAGCGTGGAGGACCGGCGCCGCGCGACCGAACGCGCCCGTCGGCGCGCCGACCGGGACCGCGACGGCGACCGCGAGACCGCCGCCTGACGCCGCCCGCGGGCCCGACGCTGCCGGGCGGCGTCAGTCCTGCGGCGGGACGACGCCCATGCCGGCGCCGATGTCGCCGATGACCTGCGCCACGCGCGCACGGCCGTCGGCGAGCGTGTACTCGAGCGCCACGATCGCGCACCGCCCCTCGGTGACCTCCTTGGCCAGCGACACCGAGTAGCCGTGCAGCTGCCGCGCGGTGTGCAGGACGTGCTCGTGCCCGAGCGTCGCGGCGTCGAACGTGTCCAGCGGTCGGCCGGAGGCGGTCAGCCCGACGATGGAGGGGATGACGCGGTCCACGACGGCCTGCACGAAGCCGGGGGGCACGTTGCCGGTCGTCATCGCGTCCACGGTCGCCGCGACCGCGCCGCACGAGTCGTGGGCCAGGACCACGACGAGCGGTGCACCGAGGACGCTCACGCCGTACTCGATGGACCCGATGACCGTGGTGTCCAGCACGTGGCCCGCGGTGCGCACGACGAACAGGTCGCCCAGCCCCTGGTCGAAGATGATCTCGGCCGCGACGCGGCTGTCCGAGCAGCCGAACACGACCGCGAACGGGTGCTGCTCGGCGCTCAGCTCGGCGCGCCGGTCGATGCCCTGCGACGGGTGCAGCATGCGGTCCTCCACGAACCGCACGTTGCCCGAGCAGAGCTCCGCCCACGCGGCGGCGGGGGTCGTGGGGCTGGTGGTGGCGGCGGTCATGCGCCGGCTCCCTTCGTCTCCGTGGCGGCGGGTGCGTCGTCGACCTCGGCGCGTCGCGGCGGGTCCGCACCGGGCCGCGAGACCGTGATCGCGGCGATCCGGGCGCAGCGCTCCAGCAGCTCCTGCAGCACGGAGGGGTCCGCGTCGTGCAGCGCGGCCCGGCGGCCGGCACCCAGCAGCCCGGCCGACCAGAGGCCGTCGACGAGGCCACCCATGAACGAGTCGCCCGCGCCGACCGTGTCGGCGACCGTGACGCGCGGCGCCGTCACCGACAGCCGGGCTCCGGCGGACGTGACCGCGAACGCGCCCTCGCCGCCGTGCGTGACGACGACGAGCGCGGGACCGGACCGGCTCCACGTCTCGGCGATCTCGGCCGGCGCGACCCCCGGCTGCAGCCACGCGAGGTCCTCGTCGCTGACCTTCACGACGTCGACGAGCCGCACGAGACGCTCGACGACGGGCAGCACGTCGGCCGCGTCACCCATGAGCGCGGGCCGCAGGTTCGGGTCGTACGTCAGGGTCGAGACCGCGCGGCGGCCCTCGAGCAGCGCCGCGACCTTGGGGGCGCCGGGCGTCAGCACCGTGGCGATCGACCCCGTGTGCACGACGAGCGGGTCGTCGCCGTCCTCGTCCCACGACGAGGGCAGGTCCCACTCGAGGTCGAACTCGTACGTCGCGACGCCTGCGGAGTCGAGGTGGGCGGTCGCGACGGGCGTCCTCGCGGGCGTGCGGTCGCCGTGCAGCACCCGGACGCCGGACTTCTCGAGGTGCCGGCGCACGAGGTCGCCCTCGGCGTCGGGAGCGAGCCAGGTCAGCAGGTCGGCGCGCCGCCCGAGCCGGGCGAGCCCGAGGGCGACGTTGGCGGGGCTGCCGCCGGGGTGCTCGCCGCGGGTCCCGTCGGGGCGTCGGACCGCGTCGACGAGCGCCTCGCCGACGACCAGGGCGCGACCGGAGGTGCCGTCGCTCATCGTTCCTCCTGCTCGTCCACGTCCGCCGTCGCGCCCGGGGCCTGCGGCGTCGCGTCGGGTGCTGCGCCGCCGCGTGCCGAGGTCAGACGGGCGCGCGCGCCGTCGAGCCACTCCTGGCAGCGCGCCGCGAGCGCCTCGCCGCGCTCCCACAGCGCGAGGGACTCCTCGAGGGTCCCCGCACCGGACTCGAGCCGCGCCACGATCGAGACCAGCTCGTCGCGCGCCTGCTCGTAGCCGAGCGTCGCGGGGTCGGGGAGGGAGGGGGCTGCCGGGGCCCCCGCACCGGCGGGGTCGGTCGTCTCACGTCGTGCCACGCGCACAGTCAACCAGCAGGGCCCGACGCGGGGCGCACCGTCCCACGGATGGCGGCCCGGGCGTGGACCGGCCGCGCGCCCTCGGTGTCCGGGTCCACAGGCGTCAGGGTGTGACGGTCGCCGCCAGCTCGCCCGCCGCGACCCGCACGCGCAGCGCGTCGCCGGGTGCGACGTCCGCGGGGCTGCGCACGACGGCGCCGTCGGCACGCTGCACCACCGCGTAGCCGCGCTCCAGCGTGGCCGCGGGGGACAGCGCCCGCACCTGGCCGGCCAGCCGGGCCGTCGCGGTGGACGCCTGCGCGAGGGCCGCGTCGAGCAGCGTGCGGCCGCGTGCCGTCTGCCGGTGCAGCGCGGCCTCGTGCGGGTCGACGAGCGTCTCGGGACGTGCCACGACCGGGCGCGTGCGCAGGTGGGCGAGCGTCGACTCCTCGCGCGAGATCCGGTGCGTGAGCGCGGCGCGCGTGCGGCTGCGGGCCTGCACGATCCGTGCGCGCTCCTCGGTGACGTCCGGCACGACCCGCTTGGCCGCGTCCGTGGGCGTCGACGCGCGCAGGTCCGCGACGAGGTCGAGCAGCGGGGCGTCCATGTGGTGGCCGATCGCGCTGACCAGCGGCGTGCGGCAGGCGGCCGCCGCACGCACGAGGGTCTCGTTGCTGAACGGCAGCAGGTCCTCGAACGACCCGCCGCCGCGCGCCACGACGACGACCTCGACGCGTGGGTCGGCGTCGAGCTCGGCGATCGCCGCGCTCACCTCGGGGACCGCGCTGGGCCCCTGCACGGTGACCCGCCGGATCTCGAACTGCACGCCGGGCCAGCGGGCGCGCGCGTTCGAGACCACGTCGTGCTCGGCGTCGCCCTGCTGCGCGCACACCAGGCCCACGACCGCCGGCAAGAACGGCAGGGGGCGCTTACGGGACTCGTCGAACAGCCCCTCCGCCGCGAGCACGCCCTTGAGGTGCTCGATGCGCGCGAGCAGCTCGCCGAGCCCGACCAGCCGCACCCGGTCCGCCGTGAACCCCAGCGCGCCCTTCTTCACCTGGTACTGCGGGCGGGCGTGGACCACGACGTGCGCACCGTCGGCGAACCGGTCGCCCAGGCTCATCGCGGCCACGGCCGGCAGCGTCACGGAGAGCGACATGTCGAGGTCGGTGTCGCGCAGGGTGAGGAACAGCAGCGAGTTCCACCGGCGCACGTTGAGCAGCTGGCCCTCGACCCAGACCGGGGGCATGCGCGCGACGTAGTCGGCCACCTTGGGCGCGAGGTGCCGCACCGGCCACGGCCGCTCGGGCGTGGTGTCGGCGGCCTTGAGCGGCAGCGGCAGCGGTGCCGCGGGTGACGCGGGTGCTGCGGCGGTCGGGGCGCTGGTGTCGTCCTGCACGGACCCAGCCTGCCTCACGGCGCCGACACCACCGGTCCGTGCTGCCGTGGCCGCGGCGGCGGTGTCGTGGAGGTCGCGTGACGGTGGCGGGCGTCACCCCGGGGTCCGCGCGGCCCCCGGCCTAGACTGGCGGGGTGACCCACGCTGCCCCGGACCCCGTCGACGCGCGCGCGCACGACCTGCGCACCGCGCGCAAGCGCGTCCTGCTCGCGGCCCCCCGCGGGTACTGCGCCGGAGTCGACCGCGCCGTGATCGCGGTCGAGAAGGCGCTCGAGCACTACGGCGCGCCCGTGTACGTCCGCAAGGAGATCGTCCACAACCGCCACGTCGTCGACACGCTCGCCGCACGCGGCGCCGTGTTCGTCGACGAGACCGACCAGGTGCCCGAGGGCGCGCGCGTCGTGTTCTCCGCGCACGGCGTCTCGCCGGCCGTGAAGGCGAGCGCCGCGGCCCGCAACCTCCAGACGATCGACGCGACGTGCCCCCTGGTGACCAAGGTCCACAAGGAGGCCGTGCGGTTCGCCGCCGAGGACTTCGACATCCTGCTCATCGGCCACGAGGGCCACGAGGAGGTCGAGGGCACGCAGGGCCACGCCCCGGAGCACATCCAGGTCGTGAACTCCCCGGCCGACGCGGACCACGTCGAGGTGCGCGACCCGGAGCGGGTCATGTGGATCTCCCAGACGACGCTGTCGGTCGACGAGACGATGGAGACGGTCCGCCGGCTGCGCGTCAAGTTCCCGCAGCTGCAGGACCCGCCCAGCGACGACATCTGCTACGCGACGCAGAACCGTCAGGTGGCCGTCAAGAAGCTCGCGCCCGCGTGCGACGTGGTGCTGACGGTCGGGTCGGCCAACTCGTCGAACTCGGTGCGGCTGGTCGAGGTCGCGCTCGACGCCGGTGCGCGCTCGTCGTACCGCGTCGACAAGGCCGCCGAGATCGACCCGGCCTGGCTCGAGGGCGCGACGACCGTCGGCGTCACGTCGGGCGCCTCGGTGCCGGAGATCCTGGTGGACGACGTCCTGGCGTTCCTCGCCGAGCACGGCTTCGCCGACGTCGAGGAGGTGCGCACCGCGACCGAGGACCTCATGTTCTCGCTGCCGCGCGAGCTGCGCGCCGACCTCAAGGCCGCGGGGGAGCCGACCGGCCGCCCGCGCCCGGACGGTCGCCGCCGGCTGGACGTCCAGCCCGTCTGACGCGTCGCCGCCGTCCGCTCACGCGGTCGAGGCGTTCCCGTCGCGCGACCGCCCGTCGAGCGACCGCGGTGCCGCGGTCTCGTCGGCGAGCGCGCGGGCGTCGCGGGAGCCCCCCGGGTCGCCGAGCACCCGGTCGCCGAGCACGTCGTCGAGCGCGACGACCTGGTCCGCGGCCGACGCGACCAGCTCGGGCGCGCTGAGCGCCGTGAGCCGGGGGTTCGCCGGGCCGGGCGTCGGGAGGTCGGCGTCGACCACGTTCAGCTCCGCGAAGCGCCGCGCGCTCACGAGCACCCGGGTCTCCAGGGACCCGACGGCCTGGTTGTAGGCGCCCGCCGCCGCGTCGATCGAGCGGCCGAGGCGCGCGAGGTGGCTGCCCATGGTCGCGAGCCGCCCGTGCAGCTCCTTGCCCAGGGTGAGCACCTGCTGCGCGTTCGCCGCGAGCGAGTCCTGCCGCCACGCGTACGCGACGGTCCGCAGCAGCGTCAGCAGCGTCACGGGCGTCGCGATGACGACGTTCTGCTCGAACGCGTACTCGATGAGCGTCGGGTCCTGCTCGGCCGCCGCGTGCAGGAACGACTCGGCCGGCACGAACATCACGACGAACTCCGGCGCGGGGGCGAACTGGTCCCAGTAGCGCTTCGAGGCCAGGTCGTCGACGTGCTTGCGGACGTGCCGCGCGTGCGCCGCGAGCCGCTGCGCGCGGACGGCCTCGTCGTCGGTCTGCGCGGCGTCGAGGAACCCGAGGAACGCGACCTTGGCGTCGACCACGACCTGCTTGCCGCCGGCGAGCTTGACGACCATGTCGGGCCGCTGCAGCCCGTCGTCGGTGCGGACCTGCTCCTGCTCGACGAAGTCGACGTGCGCGAGCATGCCGGCGGCCTCCACCACGCGGCGCAGCTGCACCTCGCCCCAGCGGCCGCGCACCTGCGACGAGCGCAGCGCGGTGACCAGCTGCGAGGTCTCGCCGCGCAGCTGGTCGGACGCGGCCCGCATGGCACGCACCTGCTCGCCCAGCGCGGCGTTGCCCTCGGCGCGCGCGCGCTCGGCCTCGACGAGCTCGGTGCGCACGTGGTCCAGCGTGCGGGACAGCGGCTCGACCATCGCCCGCACCGCCTGCTCGCGCTGCACCAGCTCACCGACCTGCGTCTGGTGCTCGGCCGCGAGCCGCTGGTGGGCCAGGGCGAGGAACTGCTCGCTCGTCGCCGCGAGCGCCTCGTCGGCGAGCGCCCGGAAGCGGTCGCCCGCGCCCGCGCGCTCGGACTCCAGGTGCGCCCGCGCCCGCGCGGCGTCGACCTCCGCGGCGCGGACCCGCTCGTCGGCTGCCCGGGCGGCACGCGACGACGCGAGCACCCAGGCGACGAGGCCGCCGAGCGACGCCCCGAGCAGCAGCGCGCCCAGGATCAGCGGGAGGGTGCCGAGCGTCGTGTCGTCCATGGTGAGCAGCGTGCCAGCGCCCACCGACACGGCGGGTGAGGTGGTGCCGTGCGGCGGGCACGAGGGCCGGGGACCGTCCGCGGGGCGGGGCCGGGTCTCCGTCCCGCGCCCGATCCGGACTGTGGGTCGCCGCCCCTATCCTCGGTCGGGTGACGACGCCACCCCCCTTCCCGCAGCCAGGTCCCGGGCCCGTGCCCGGGCCTGTGACCAGCGCCCCCGCTCCGGTGGCAGGCGCACCCGCCTTGTCCCTGCAGGGGCTGTGGCGCCGGTTCGGGCAGAAGGTCGCGGTCGCCGGCATCGACCTGGAGATCCCCGCGGGCTCGTTCTACGGCCTCGTCGGCCCCAACGGCGCGGGCAAGACGACCACGCTGTCGATGGCCACCGGGCTGCTGCGTCCCGACGCGGGCACGGTGCTGGTGCACGGCGTCGACCTGTGGGCGCACCCGACCGAGGTCAAGCGCACCATCGGGGTGCTGCCCGACGGCGTGCGCCTCTTCGACCGCCTCACGGGCGCGCAGCTCGTGACGTACGCCGGGCTCCTGCAGGGGCTCGACCGTCCCACCGTCACGTCGCGCACGCGTGACCTGCTGGCCGCCGTCGGGCTCGAGCAGGACGCCGACACGCTCGTCGTCGACTACTCCGCCGGCATGACCAAGAAGGTCGCGCTCGCGTGCGCGCTCGTGCACGCGCCGCGCGTCCTGGTGCTCGACGAGCCGTTCGAGGCCGTCGACCCGGTCTCGGCGGCGAACATCCGCGAGATCCTGCACCAGTACGTCGCCGGCGGCGGGACCGTCGTGGTGTCGTCGCACGTCATGGACCTCGTGCAGCGCATGTGCGACCACGTCGCGGTGATCGCCGAGGGCCACGTGCTCGCGGCGGGCACGGTCGACGAGGTGCGCGCGGGCCGGTCGCTCGAGGAGCGCTTCGTCGACCTCGTCGGCGGCCGGATCACGGGGGAGGGCATCGCGTGGTTGCGCACCTCGTCCGACTGAAGCTCACGCTGCTGCGCAACGGCCTGCGCCGCAGCGCGTGGCAGGTCGTCGGCCTCGTCGTGGCGGCGCTGTACGGGCTCACGCTGCTGGGTCTCGCGGGGGCGGGTGCCGTGGGGCTCGGATTCGTCGACGTCCAGCTGCGCGGGGACGTCCTGGTCGTCGTCGGCTCGCTCCTGGTGCTCGGCTGGTGGGTCGTCCCGCTCGTCGCGTTCGGCGTCGACGCGACGCTCGACCCGCGCCGCTTCGTGACGTTCGGCGTCCCGCGGCGGGACCTGCTCGTCGGGCTGACGATCGCCGGGCTCATCGGCATCCCGGGCGTCGTGACGACGTTGAGCGCCCTGGCCACGCCCCTGGCGTGGTGGCGCGAGCCGCTCGCGGCGCTGGTCGCGCTCGTCGGCGCGGTCCTCGCGGTGCTCGCGTGCACCCTCGGCGCGCGTGCCACCACGACCGTCCTGGCGCCCGTCATCGGGCGGCGGCGCGTGCGCGAGGTGGTCGCGGCGCTCGCGATCCTGCCGTTCATCTTCCTCGGCCCGATCCTGTCGACCGTGGCCGAGGGGGCGTCGGGCGTCGGGCTGGAGTCCGTCGCGCGCGTGCTGTCGTGGACGCCGCTCGGCGCGCCCTGGGCCCTGGCCCCGGCGGTCGCCGCGGGCGACTGGGCCGGGCTGCTGCTGCGGCTCGTCGTCGCGCTCGCGACGCTCGTCGTGGCGCTCCGCGCGTGGTCCTGGGCCCTGGACCGCACCCTCACCGAGCCCGTCAGCGCGGGCGGCGACTCCCGAGCCCGCGGGCTCGGCTGGTTCGGGCGGCTGCCCGCGACCCCGACCGGTGCGGTCGCCGCACGCGCCGCCACGTACTGGCTGCGCGACCCGCGCTACGCCATCGCGGTCGCGATCGTCCCCGTGCTGCCCGTCCTGCTCGCCATCTCCGCACCCGACGGCGCGATCGTGCTGGTCGCGGGCCCGGCGGCCGCCTTCACGGTGGGCTGGAGCATCTCGGCCGACGTCGCCTACGACGGCACGGCGTACTGGACGCACCTCGTCTCACCGCTGCGCGGTGTGGCGGACCGGTGGGGCCGCGTGCTCGTCGCGGGCTCCCTGGGGCTCGTCCTGACGCTCGTCGTGGTGTTCGGCACCGTCTGGTACGCCGACCGGTGGGACGCGCTGCCGGCCCTGCTGGGGGCGAGCGTGGGCCTGCTCCTGACCTCGCTCGGCGGTGCGAGCGTCGTGTCTGCTGCCGTCGTGTACCCCGTGCAGCAGCCGGGGGAGAACCCCTTCGGCACCAAGCAGGGCGCGAGCGCGGCGGCGTTCACGTCGCAGCTGGTCGGCTTCACCGCCATCGGGGCGCGGGGCGCCCCGACGGCGGTGCTGGCGCTGCTCGCGGTCGTGCGGGACTCCGCGGCCCTGGGCTGGGCCGCGATGGGTGTCGGCCTGGTGCTCGGGACCGTCGTCCTGGTGGCCGGCGTCCGGCTGGGCGGGTCCATGCTCGACCGGCGCGGTCCGGACCTGCTGCAGAAGATGCGCGCGTTCGCGTGACGCGGCGCCCGGGCCGCCCCGCCCGCCGGGCGGCCCGGGGCACCCGGACGGCTGCGTAGACTCGACGCCCGTGGCTCTCACCATCGGCATCGTCGGACTGCCCAACGTCGGCAAGTCCACCCTCTTCAACGCGCTCACCCGCGCGCAGGTCCTCGCGGCGAACTACCCGTTCGCGACGATCGAGCCGAACGTGGGGGTCGTGCCGCTGCCGGACCCGCGGCTGGACAAGCTCGCCGAGATCTTCGGCTCGGAGCGGATCCTGCCGGCGACGGTGTCGTTCGTGGACATCGCGGGGATCGTCAAGGGCGCCAGCGAGGGTGAGGGCCTGGGCAACAAGTTCCTCGCGAACATCCGTGAGGCCGACGCGATCTGCCAGGTCACGCGCGCCTTTGCCGACCCGGACGTCGTGCACGTCAGCGGCAAGGTCGACCCCGAGGGCGACATCGAGATCATCGCGACCGAGCTCGTCCTCGCGGACCTCCAGACGCTCGAGAACGCGATCCCGCGGCTCGAGAAGGAGGTCCGCGGCAAGAAGACGGACCCCGAGGTGCTCGACGCCGCCCAGCGCGCGCTGGCCGTCCTGGAGACGGGCCAGACGCTGTTCGCCGCCGGCCTCGCCGACGACGAGCACGTGCGCGCCCTGCAGCTCATGACGTCCAAGCCGTTCATCTACGTCTTCAACACCGACGACGAGGGACTGGCCGACACCGCGATGCAGGAGCGGCTGCGCGCCCTGGTCGCGCCCGCCGAGGCGATCTTCCTCGACGCCAAGTTCGAGTCCGAGCTGGTCGAGCTGGAGGAGGACGAGGCGCGCGAGATGCTCGAGGCCAACGGCCAGACCGAGGCGGGCCTGGACCAGCTGGCCCGCGTCGGCTTCCGCACCCTCGGCCTGCAGACGTACCTCACGGCGGGTCCCAAGGAGTCGCGCGCCTGGACGATCCACCAGGGCTGGACGGCCCCGCAGGCGGCCGGGGTCATCCACACGGACTTCCAGAAGGGCTTCATCAAGGCGGAGGTCATCTCGTTCGACGACCTCGTCGAGACGGGGTCCGTGGCCGCCGCGCGAGCGGCCGGCAAGGCCCGCATCGAGGGCAAGGACTACGTCATGCACGACGGCGACGTGGTGGAGTTCCGCTTCAACGTCTGACCCGCAGGGTCAGTCGCGCCCGGGGCGTCGGCGCTCCTGCTTGAGGGCCGACCGCTCCCGCTTGTCCTCCAGGCGGCGGCGCTGCGAGCCCCTGGTGCGCCGGGTGGGGCGTCGGGGCGTCGGGGGAGCGACCGCCTCGCGCAGCAGCGCGGCCAGGCGCTCGCGTGCCGCCGCGCGGTTCTGCCGCTGCGAGCGGTGCTCGGCGGCGCTGATCGTCAGCACCGTGCCCGTGAGCCGGGGCGCGAGCCGGCCGAGGACGCGCTCGCGCTGCACGGCGTCGAGCGCGGTCGTCGTCCCGAGGTCGATGCTGAGCTGCACGCGGGAGTCCGTGGTGTTGACCCCCTGGCCCCCGGGCCCGGACGCGCGGGAGAACTGCTCGAGCAGGTCGGCGGCGGGCACGGTGAGGCCCGCGGGAGCGCCGGGCCCCGGAGCGACGTGCAGGTCGTCCACACCCCCAGTGTGCCGTCCGTCTCTCCTGATCTCCCGGTTCGACGGGCGCGCCGGGGCCTCCTGCGCCACGATGCCGCTATGGCGACGAAGCTCACGGGGCAGCAGACCGCGGACGCCGGCCTGGCCGGGTGGGTCCACCTGAGCGACGGGCTGCGGACACGGGTGGCCACGGGCGGCTTCGCCGCCGGTCTCGCCCTGGTCGACGCGATCGGTGCCGCCGCCGAGCAGGCCGACCACCACCCGGACCTCGACCTGCGCTGGGGGCACGTCGACGTCCGGCTGTGGAGCCACGACGCGGACGGGGTCACGCAGCGCGACGTGGACCTGGCCCGCACGGTGTCGCGTCTGGTGGCCGACGCGGGGCTCACGCACGACGGGGCGGACCTGCAGAGCGTCGAGCTGGCGCTGGACGCGCCGGACGGCGGAGCGGTCCTGCCGTTCTGGCAGGCCTTCCTCGGCTACGAGCGCCGGGCGGGCGCGGACGACGAGGTCCGGGATCCCGCCGGCGCGCACCCCCCGGTCTGGTTCCAGCCGTCGGGGTCGGACGAGCCGCGGCAGCGCTGGCACCTCGACGTGTGGGTCGACCCCGCGGCCGTGCAGGGGCGGATCGAGGCAGCGGTGGCCGCCGGGGGACGGGTGGTCGACGACGCGCAGGCGCCGAGCTTCTGGGTGCTGGCGGACGCGGACGGGAACCGTTCGTGCCTGTGCACGTGGCAGGACCGGCAGGCCGGGGGATGAGCGTGGGGCAGGCTCCCGCTCGGCCTCCCTAGCAGACGCCGCGGGCGTCGGAGCGTCCAGAGGTCCCGCGCCACCCGAACGTGGGATGTGTCATCGTCGTTTCAGGCGCGTTACCGCCTCGTACGTCTCGTATGATGGACGGTACTGACCAGTATCAATCAGGTAACGATCGACATGGGCGTTCGTCCATGTCTCGATTGTCGCCCGGCCCGGGGTTAGCGTGGCCACAATTCAGGCGGACGCTCGCGCCCGGACCCCGGCTCTGCACCGGCGGGGTCGCGCGGCCACGTCCACCACGTCTCAGGAGGAACATTGAGGATCACACGCAAGGCTGTCCTCGCGTCGGTCGCCACGGTCAGCGTGCTCGCGCTCGCTGCCTGCACGGGCGCCGACGAGGGTGCCGGCGATGACGACAACGCGGGTATCAACACCGACACCGCGATCAACATCGCCTGGAACCAGCCGATGTCCTCGTTCAACGGCGAGAGCATCACCGGCAACGCGACGGCCAACAACATCATCACGTACATGGCCAACTCGCGGTTCAACGACTACAACTCGGACCTCGAGCTCGTGATCGACGAGTCGTGGGGGACCTACGAGAAGGTCTCGGACGACCCGCTGACCATCACGTACACCTACGCGGACACCGCGAAGTGGTCGGACGGCGTCGCCGGCAGCCCTGCCGACCTCCTCCTGGAGTGGGCCGCGCAGAGCGGCAAGTTCAACAACGTCGAGCCCGAGTACGACGACGAGGGCAACGTCACCAACCAGGAGGCGATCGACGCCGGCGTGTACTTCGACGCCGCGAGCCCGGCCGTCGCCCTGATCGAGGAGACGCCCGAGATCGAGGACGACTCGATCACGCTGGTCTACTCCAAGCCGTTCGCGGACTGGGAGACGGCGATCGACAACAACCTCCCGGCGCACATCGTCGCGCAGCGCGCCCTCGGCATCGAGGACCCGCAGGAGGCGACCGACGCGCTCGTCGCCGCCATCCAGGACGAGAACACCGAGGACCTCTCCAAGATCGCCAAGGTCTGGAGCGACGACTGGAACTTCGCGTCCCTGCCGGACGACCCGCAGCTCCTCGTGACCTCGGGCCCGTACACGATCACGGAGTTCGTCGAGGAGCAGTACCTGACGCTCACCGCGAACCCGGACTACGAGGGCGACCGCACGGCCGTCTTCGAGAAGGTCACGGTCCGCTACAACGGCGACCCGATGGGCCAGGTCCAGGCGCTGCAGAACGGTGAGGTCGACCTCATCAGCCCGCAGTCCACGGCCGACATCCTCAAGGCGCTCGAGGCCATCGACGGCGTCGAGGTCGAGACGAACGTCGAGGGCACGTACGAGCACGTCGACCTGCAGCAGGGCAACGGCGGTCCGTTCGACGCCGCGACCTACGGTGGCGACGCCGAGAAGGCCCACAAGGTCCGCCAGGCGTTCCTCAAGACGATCCCGCGCGAGAAGATCGTCTCCGACCTCATCGTCCCGCTGAACCCGGACGCCGAGGTGCGCAACTCGTTCACGCAGGTCCCCGGCTCGCCCATGTACGACGGCATCGTCGAGGCCAACGGCCAGGGCACCGCGTACGGCGAGGTCGACATCGACGGCGCCAAGGCGCTGCTCGCCGAGGTCGGCGTCCCGAACGTCCAGGTCCGCATGCTGTTCGACCCGAACAACACGCGCCGCGTGAACCAGTTCGAGCTCATCAAGGCCTCGGCCGCCGAGGCCGGCTTCGACGTCGTGGCCTACACGGTCCAGACCGACTGGGGCACGGACCTCTCGAACGCCACCTCGTTCTACGACGCGGCGCTGTTCGGCTGGCAGTCCACCGCGACCGCCGTCACCGAGTCGGACGCGAACTACCGCACCGGCGCGACGAACAACTACTTCGGCTACTCGAACCCCGAGGTGGACGCGCTGTACGACGAGCTCCAGGTCGAGACCGACCCTGCCGAGCAGGAGCGGATCCTCGGTGAGGTCGAGAAGCACCTCGTCGACGACGCGTTCGGCGTGACGATCTTCCAGCACCCGGGCGTCACCGCCTGGAACCCGGAGAAGATCGGCAACGTCCAGAAGCTGGGGATCGCACCGACGATCTTCTACGGCTTCTGGGAGTGGACCGCGGGCGACGCGGCCACCGAGGACGCCACCACCGAGTGACCCGTCGGGCCCCGGCGCCCCCGCGCGGGGGCCCGAGCGGTTCACCGCACGACGAGGGCGCCGTGAGGGTTGCGACCCCCGGCGCCCTTGCCGTGCGTGCGTACAGCGCGGCCGTGCCGCCCCATCCCAGGTAGGTCCTCCACCGCGTCCCACACCCACCTGGACGTCAGCGGGATACGATCCCGGACGTCAGGCTTCCCGTCAGACCCGAGGTAGCCCTCCGTGCTCAACTTCCTCTTCCGCCGCATCGCGGCCGGGATCGCCACCCTCGTCGTGGCGCTCTTCCTCATGTTCCTGCTGGTCGACCGCGCGATCGACCCGCTGCAGGACCTCATCGAGAGCACCGCGCCCAACAAGCAGCAGCTCATCGAGCAGCGCATCGCCGACCTGAACCTCGACGTCAACGTGGTCGTCCGGTTCTTCCAGTGGTTCGGTGACCTGCTGACCGGCGACCTGGGAACGGCCTGGCGCTCGGGTCGCGACGTGAGCAGCCTGCTCACCCACGCGATCGGGTCGACGCTCGAGCTCGTCACGGCCGCGACGTTCCTCGCCGTCATCCTGGGCGTCACGGTGGGCATCGTGTCCGCGCTGCGCCAGTACAGCGCGTTCGACTACATCATCATCTTCCTGTCGTTCCTGCTGTTCTCGCTGCCGTCGTTCTGGGTCGCCGTCCTGCTCAAGCAGTGGGCCGCGATCGGGTTCAACGACTTCCTGCGCGACCCCGTGATCGCGTGGCCCGTCATCGTCGGCGCGTCGCTGCTGGTCGGTCTGCTGTGGTCGCTCGCGATCGGCGGCTCGCCCCGGCGACGTGTGCAGGTCTTCGGGATCGCCACCGCCGCCAACGTCGCGCTGCTCGCCTACATCCAGCTCACCGGGTGGTGGGACCGGCCGCAGATCGGGCCCGTCCTGCTCGTGGTGCTGGGCGCCGGTACGGCCGTCGCGGTCGTCGGCGTCTTCGCGGGCCTGCACAACCGGCGCGCGCTGTGGACCGCCCTGACGGTGGTCGCGCTCGGCACGGTCCTGTACTTCCCGATGCAGGTGGTCTTCGACTCGGTCGTCGAGTCGAACTGGCTCATCGCCGGTCTCGCGCTCCTGGCCGCCGCGGTCGGCTACCTCGTCGGGCGGCTGTACGGCGGTGCCGACTGGCGCCTGTCCGCGCACACGGGTGCCGCCGTCGCGCTCGTCATGGGCGCACTGACCTTCGTCGACCAGGTGCTGCAGGTGTGGGGGCCGTACTTCAAAGCCCTCGGCGGGCGGCCGATCCCGACGTTCGGTGACCGGACGCCCAACCTCGGCGGCAACTACTGGGTGCAGACGCTCGACTCGTTCACGCACCTCGCGCTGCCGACGGCGACGCTCGTGCTCATCGCGTTCGCGTCGTACACGCGCTACGCCCGCTCGAGCATGCTCGAGGTGATGAACCAGGACTACATCCGTACGGCGCGCGCCAAGGGCCTGCCGGAGCGCCTGGTCATCGTGCGGCACGGGTTCCGCAACGCGATGATCCCGCTCGCGACGGTCGTCCCGATCGACATCATCACGCTGATCGGCGGCGCCATCATCACCGAGGCGGTCTTCGCGCGGCCCGGCATGGGACAGCTCTTCGTGCGGTCCCTGACCGACGCAGAGATCGAGCCGGTCATGGCCTACCTGCTGGTGACCGCCATCCTCGCCATCCTCGCCAACATCATCGCGGACATCGTGTACGCGACGATCGACCCCCGGATCCGGTTGGACGCATGAGCACCCCGATGACACCCCCGTCCGGCTCGCCGGTCGACGAGCACCTCGAGAACGAGATCGAGCTCAAGGAGGTCGAGGGCCTCTCGCAGGGCCAGATCGTCCGCCGGCGGTTCTTCCGCCACAAGGGTGCGATCCTCGGCCTCGTCATGCTCGGGATCACGACCCTGCTGGCCCTCACCTCCGTCGGCGTCGGGCCGGTGCCCGGCTGGTGGCAGTGGACGCCGTACCAGACGCCCTCCGTCGTCGACGCGGGCCGCCCGTCGATGTCCCTGCCGACGTGGCTCGGTGGCTCGGGCTTCGTGATCGGCGACCACCCGTTCGGCCAGGACGAGATCGGGCGCGACATCTTCGCGCGCGTCATGGCGGGCGTGCAGACGTCGCTCATGGTCATGGTCGTGATCGGCACCGTCTCCGCCGTGATCGGCATCGCGGTCGGCGCGGCCTCCGGGTTCTTCCGCGGCCGCTCGGACACCGTCCTCATGCGGCTCACCGACCTGGTGATCACGGTCCCCACCATCGTCATCGGTGCGGTCATCGGCAAGATCGCCGGTGGCGTCAGCGGCCTGGTGTTCGCGATCGCGATGGGACTGATCCTGTGGACGACCCTCGCGCGCCTCGTGCGCGGCGAGTTCCTGTCGTTGCGCGAGCGCGAGTTCGTCGACGCGGCCCGTGTCGCCGGCGCCAGCAACCTGCGGATCATCTTCAAGCACATCCTGCCGAACGCGATCGGCACGGTCATCGTGTCGGTCACGCTGCTCATGAGCTCGGCGATCCTGCTGGAGACGGCCCTGTCGTTCCTCGGGTTCGGCATCCAGCAGCCCGAGATCTCGCTCGGTCAGCTCATCAACCAGTACCAGCAGGCGTTCGCCACACGGCCCTGGCTGTTCTGGTGGCCGGGCCTGTTCATCGTCGTCATCGCGCTGAGCATCAACTTCATCGGCGACGGCCTGCGCGACGCGTTCGACCCGCGCCAGAAGCGCATCCCCTCGGAGCGCAAGATGGCCAAGGCGATGGAGGCGGACGGCTCGGCCGCGCGTGCGAACGCCTCGACCGTGCGGCCGGCGGACGACGTGCGCAACGCCGGCACGGGCTCGTGACCGCGGTCCCGATGCCGGTCCGCGGCGGGTCAGCCGGCGGTCAGCACGGCGACGCTCGCCGCGGCGAGCAGCGCGACGGCGCCCACCGTCACGACGTGCACGCGGCGCGTCGTCGTCAGGCCCTGCTCGACGGCGACGCGCTGCGCACCGTCGAGGTGGCCGGCCGCGACCAGCGCGTCGTGCCGGGCCTCGATGGCCGCGCCGACGCTCTCGGCGGTCGCCTGCAGCGAGCGCACCGGCCGGCCGGGCGGCGGCACGGCGTCGGGCAGCGGTGCGCGACCTCGGCGGACCCGGCGGGCCGTGGCGCTCGCGCGCGGTGCGGCGAACACCGTGACGTCGCCGTCGCTGGTCCGCACGACGAGCGACCAGCCGTACTCGACCTCGCGGTACGTCGGCCACGGGACGTGCACGGTGCTCAGCACGTTGCGCACGACGACCTCGCCGTCGGACACCTCGACACCGGGTCGCCAGAACAGCGCCCACAGCACGACCACGACCAGGCCGACGAGCGGCAGGGCGCGCAGCGCCTCGCCCGCACCGTCCTGCACCGTGACCGACACGAGCGCGACCAGACCGATCGCCGCACCGGCGAGGGTCAGGACGCGCCCGTAACCCGACGTGAACTCCTGCGTGGCTCCCACGCGACCATGCTCGCAGACCGGCACCACGCCGCCCCCACCGGGCCGACGGCGCGCGTGCAGGAAGGACGCTGAACGGTGGCCATCGACACGCCTCCCGTCCCCACCCGTACCGACGAGCCCGTGCTGTCCGTGCGGGACCTCGGCGTCGACTTCTACGTCGACGGCACCTGGTACCCCGCCGCGGCCGACGTCTCGTACGACGTGCGCCCGGGCGAGGTCCTCGCGATCGTCGGCGAGTCCGGCTCGGGCAAGACGCAGTCCTCGATGGCGCTGCTGGGTCTGCTGCCGCCCAACGGGCGCGCCCGGGGCTCCGCGAAGCTGGATGACCGCGAGCTCGTCGGCATGCCGACGAGCCGGCTGCGCCGCATCCGCGGCAAGGAGATCGCGGTCATCTTCCAGGAGCCGATGACGGCGCTGAACCCCGTGTTCACGATCGGCTTCCAGATCGTCGAGACGCTGCGTGCGCACTTCGAGATCGGCCCGGCCGAGGCGCGCGAGCGCGCGATCGAGCTGCTGCGGCTCGTCGACCTGCCGAACCCCGACAAGCGCGTCGACTCCTACCCCCACCAGCTCTCGGGCGGGCAGCGGCAGCGCGCCATGATCGCGCAGGCCCTGGCGTGCGACCCGAAGCTGCTCATCGCCGACGAGCCGACCACGGCCCTCGACGTCACGGTGCAGGCCGAGATCCTCAAGCTCATGCGGGACCTGCGCGAGCGGATCGACGCGGGCATCGTGCTCATCACGCACGACATGGGCGTGGTGGCCGACATGGCGGACAAGATCATCGTCATGAAGGACGGCCGGATCGTCGACCAGGGGCCGACGCACGACGTCTTCAACAACCCCCAGCACCCGTACACGGTCAAGCTCCTCGAGGCCGTCCCGCACCTGGGCAGGGGCGCCGCCGCGTACGCCGCGCGCCCCGCGACCACGACGGCGCCCGTCGAGGCGCCGGCCGCGCCGGCCGACGGCGACGAGCCGCTCGCGCTCGACGCGAAGGACATCGTCATCGAGTACCCCGGTCGGCGCCGTACGCCGACGTTCCGGGCCGTCGACGGCGTCTCGCTGCAGATCCGCCAGGGCGAGGTCGTGGGCCTGGTCGGGGAGTCCGGCTCGGGCAAGACGACGATCGGCCGCGCCGTGGTCGGGCTGCTGCCCGTCACGAGCGGGTCGCTGAAGATCGTCGGCCAGGACATGGTCGGCGCGTCGAACAAGGACCTCAAGCCGCTGCGCACCAAGGTCGGGATCGTCTTCCAGGACCCGGGCTCCTCGCTGAACCCGCGCCTGCCGATCGGTGAGTCCATCGCCGAGCCGCTCCTGCTGCACCGGGGCGTCAAGGGGCAGGCGGCGCAGCGCGAGATCGAGCGGCTGCTCGACCAGGTCCGGCTGCCGCGCGCGATGCGCAACCGCTACCCGCACGAGCTGTCCGGCGGTCAGCGTCAGCGCGTCGGCATCGCCCGGTCGCTCGCGCTCGAGCCGCGCCTGCTCGTGGCCGACGAGCCGACGTCCGCGCTCGACGTGTCCGTCCAGGCCGCCGTCCTCGACCTGTTCCAGGAGCTGCAGCGCGAGCACGGCTTCGCGTGCCTGTTCATCAGCCACGACCTGGCCGTCGTCGAGATCCTGTCCGACCGCATCGCGGTGATGCGCAACGGGCGGCTCGTCGAGGTCGGCGAGGCCGCGCAGGTGGTCCACGACCCGCAGGACCCGTACACGCAGCGGCTCATCGCCGCCGTCCCCGTGCCGGACCCCGAGGCGCAGCGGGAGCGCCGCATCGCGCGCGACGCGCTGCTCGAGGCCCAGCGCGGCGAGCTCGAGGCCGAGGAGGCGCGGCAGGCCGCCGACGCCGCCCGGCACGACAGCGTCGGCATCGACGAGATCGACAACGAGCGGACGCACGGCACGGGCGTCTGACACGCCACCGGCCGCCGCCACGACGCCCGACCCCCGTCCCGGTGGCCGGGCGTCGTCGTCCCCGAGGTGGGCGGCGGCCTGCGTCGGCGCCCGGTGTGGGGGGAGACGCACCGGTGCGGTGCGATCGTGCCGATTCGCGGCTCTCGTGGGGTTCAGTCCGCGCGTCCGCGCGCCGATGCACGGGTGGGCGTGACAGGGTCCCGACGGGAAACGGCGGACGTGCCGCGGGCGCGGCGTGGGAGGCGGACGGGTGACGGGGACGATGCGGGAGACGGGCACGGCGCGGACGGCGGCGGGGGACGGGACGGCGGACCGCCGGGCGCGGACCGCGGGGCGGCGGACGCGCGCCCGTGCGGGCGCCGCGCTCCTGGTCCTGCCGCTCGGGGTCGGTGCCCTGGCAGCCTGCACGTCCGATCCCGTGGACCCCGCACGCGCCGGGACCGTGGTCGTCTCGGCGGACCTGCCGTTCGCGTCGCTCAACGGCGCCACGGCTGCGGGCCGCGCGCCGGGCAGCGTCCTGGTGCGCGGGCTCGTGCAGGCGGGATTCACGTCGCTCGCCCCCGACGGGACGGTCACGGACGACGAGTCGTTCGGGACCGTCGAGAAGGTCGGCGACGACCCGCTGACCGTGCGCTACACGATCGCCCCGACGGCCCGCTGGTCCGACGGCGTGCCGGTGGGCCCCGCGGACCTGCTCCTGGAGTGGGCGGCCCGCAGCGGGCAGCTCGACGAGGTCGTGCCCGAGCTCGACGCCGACGGCGCGGTGGCGTCCGTGCCCGACGACGTCGTCCTGTTCGGTGCCCCGTCGGCGGCGCTCGCGCGCGCGTCGAGCGTGCCGACGGTCGACGGCGACACCGTGACGGTCGTCTACGACACCCCCGTGGCCGACTGGCGGGTCGCGCTCGACGTCAACCTGCCCGCGCACGTCGTCGGCAGGTGGGCGCTCGACCCGGACGCCCCGCCGCTGCCGACCGCCACGCCGACGACCGCCGCGACGTCGACGGCCACGCCGTCCGGCGGCGACGGTGCGACGCCGACGGCCACCGCCACGGAGCCGGGGTCCACCACGGCCTTCGCGTCCGCCACGCCCACGGCGACGGGCGACGCGACGCCCGGGGACGAGGACGCCGACCAGGACGCGGCCGACGCCGCGGCGTGGGCGCAGGCCGTCGTCACGGCCGTCCAGCAGCAGGACCGCGCGGCGCTCGTGCCCCTGTCGCGCGTGTGGCGCACGGTCGGCCGCGCCACGGACGTCGCCGCCGACCCGACGCTCACCACGACGACGGGCCCGTACGTCCTGGCGCGCGTCGACGCGTCCGGCGTCGAGGCCGTCCGCAACGAGCGGTACGCGGGCGACGCGCCCGCGGCGTTCGACCGCGTGCGGGTGCGCACCGACCTCGACCCGCTGGCCCAGCTCGACGCGCTCGACGCCGGCGACGTCGACGTCGCGGCACCCGTGAGCACCCGCGACGTCCTGGCGGCGGCCGAGGGGCTCGAGGACGTCGCGGTCGGCACCGGGGGCGACGCCGTCCTCCAGTTGGTCGTGCAGGAGGGCGCCGCCGGGGTCTTCGACCCGGCGTCCCACGCGAGCGCACCGGATCCCGCTGCCGCGGCCGCCGGCCTGCGCGCCGCGTTCCTCGCGAGCGTGCCGCGCGACGAGCTGGTGGCGGACGCGGTGCGTCCGCTGTGGGCCCGGGCGCAGGTCTCGGACGTCGTGGCCGCCCAGGTGGCGCCGGGTGCGTCGGGCGCGGCGCCGCAGGAGCCGGCCGCCGCTCCGGAGCCCCCGGCCGGTGACCCGGTGACCGTGCGGGTGCTGACGAACACGGCCGACCCGGTGCGGTCCGCCGCGCTGGACCTGATCACCGCCGCCGCGGCGGACGCCGGCATGGAGGTCGTGCCGGTCGACGCCGATGCCGCGCAGGCGCGGGGCGCGCGACCCGAGGACTGGGACGCGGCCCTCGTGCCCGTCGCGCAGGAGGACCTCCCGGTCGCCGCGTTCGTCGCGCGCTGGCGCAGCGGAGCTGCGACGAACGTCACGGGCCACGCGGACCCGGCGCTCGACGCGGTGCTCGACGCGCTGGCCGCGCAGCCCGACCCGGCGGCGGCCTCCGACGCCCTGGCGTCCGCGACGCAGAGCCTGCGGACCTGGGGCGCGGTGCTCCCGGTGGTGCGCACGCCCGTGCTCACGGTGACCGCCGCACGGGCCCCCGAGAGCGTCCCCGGGCTGCCCGTCGTGGCGGACGTCCCGGTCCTGACGCCCGCTGCGGCGGACCTCACATGGTGGTGGGGCTGGACACGACGGTAGGATGGAACGCTGCGCCGACGCCTCGGCTAGCCCCCAGCCTCCTGAGATGAGTACCCGCATGCCCGCAACCGACCAGGCCACCGCCACCGCCGTGCGCTCCGACCTGCGCAACGTCGCCATCGTGGCGCACGTCGACCACGGCAAGACGACCCTCGTCGACGCGATGCTCTGGCAGTCCGGCGCGTTCGGTGCGCACGACCACGTGGACGAGCGTGCGATGGACTCGGGTGACCTGGAGCGCGAGAAGGGCATCACGATCCTCGCGAAGAACACCGCGATCCGGTACTCGGGCCCCGCGGCCGCGAAGGTCGGCGAGCCCGACGGCATCACGATCAACGTCATCGACACCCCGGGGCACGCCGACTTCGGCGGCGAGGTCGAGCGCGGCCTGTCCATGGTCGACGGCGTCGTCCTGCTGGTCGACGCGTCCGAGGGCCCGCTGCCGCAGACGCGCTTCGTGCTGCGCAAGGCGCTCGAGGCGAAGCTCCCGGTGATCCTCGTGGTCAACAAGGTGGACCGCCCCGACGCCCGCATCGAGGAGGTCGTCGCCGAGGCGACGGACCTGCTGCTGGGCCTGGCCTCCGACCTGCACGAGGACGTCCCGGACCTGGACCTCGACGCGATCCTCGACGTGCCCGTCGTCTACGCGGCCGCCAAGGTCGGCAAGGCCTCGCGCACGCAGCCGGCCGACGGCGACATGCCGGACAGCCCGGACCTCGAGCCGCTGTTCGAGACGATCCTCGAGAAGATCCCCGCGCCGACGTACGACCCGACCGCGCCGCTGCAGGCGCACGTCACCAACCTCGACGCCTCCCCGTTCCTCGGCCGTCTCGCGCTGCTGCGCATGTACAACGGCACGCTGCGCAAGGGCCAGACCGTCGCGTGGGCGCGCCACGACGGGACGATGCAGAACGTCCGTATCACCGAGCTGCTCGAGACCAAGGCGCTCGACCGCGTGCCGACCGACGAGGCCCGGCCCGGCGACATCGTCGCGGTCGCCGGCATCGAGGACATCACGATCGGCGAGACGCTGACGGACCCCGACGACCCGCGGCCGCTGCCGCTCATCACGGTCGACGACCCGGCGATCTCGATGACCATCGGCATCAACACCTCGCCGCTGGCCGGCAAGGGCGGCAAGGGCCACAAGGTCACGGCCCGCCAGGTCAAGGACCGCCTGGACCGCGAGCTCATCGGCAACGTGTCGCTGCGCGTGCTGCCCACCGAGCGTCCCGACGCGTGGGAGGTGCAGGGCCGCGGCGAGCTGGCCCTGGCGATCCTCGTCGAGCAGATGCGTCGCGAGGGCTTCGAGCTGACCGTCGGCAAGCCGCAGGTCGTCACGAAGAAGGTCGACGGCAAGGTCCACGAGCCGACCGAGCGCATGACGATCGACGTGCCCGAGGAGTACCTGGGCTCGGTCACGCAGCTGCTCGCGCAGCGCAAGGGCCGCATGCAGACGATGAGCAACCACGGCACCGGCTGGGTGCGCATGGAGTTCGTCGTCCCGGCGCGCGGCCTCATCGGGTTCCGCACCCGGTTCCTCACGGACACGCGCGGCACCGGCATCGCGTCGTCGATCGCCGAGGGCTTCGAGCCGTGGGCGGGCCCGATCGAGACGCGCGTCAACGGCTCGCTGGTCGCGGACCGCTCGGGCGTCGCGACCCCGTTCGCCATGCTCAACCTGCAGGACCGCGGCACGTTCTTCGTCGAGGCCACCTCGGAGGTGTACGAGGGCATGGTCGTCGGTGAGAACGCGCGCAACGAGGACATGGACGTCAACATCACCAAGGAGAAGAAGCTCAACAACATCCGCTCCTCGACGTCGGAGTCGTTCGAGAACGTGGTGCCGCCGCGCAAGCTGACGCTCGAGGAGTCGCTCGAGTTCGCGCGCGAGGACGAGTGCGTCGAGGTGACGCCGGAGGTCGTGCGCATCCGCAAGGTCGTGCTCGACCAGACGGAGCGCGCGCGCCAGACGGCACGCAACAAGAAGTCCTGACCGCGGCGTCGCGAGCGGGGGAGGACCATGACCGGCGGTCTGCTGGCGGTGCACGCGCACCCCGACGACGAGTCGCTCGCGACCGGCGCGCTGCTCGCGACGTGGGCGGCCGCCGGTCGGCCGGTCACGGTCGTGACCGCGACGCGCGGCGAGCGCGGTGAGGTCATCGGCCGGCGCTGGGCCCACCTCGAGGGTGACGGTCCGGCGCTGGCCGAGCACCGCGAGGGTGAGCTCGGCGCCGCGCTGCGCGCGCTCGGGGTGCACGACCACGGGTTCCTCGACGAGGCCGTGACCGCGGACGTGCGGTACGAGGACTCCGGCATGGCGTGGGTCGGTGCGGGCCGCGCCGGGCCGTCCGACGACGCCCCGCCGGACGCCTTCGCGTTCGTGCCCCTCGCGCAGGCGGCAGGTGCGCTCGCCCACCTGCTGCGGCTGCGGCGGCCGCAGGTGGTGGCCACGTACGAGCCCGGTGGTGGTTACGGGCACCCCGACCACGTGCGGGCGCACGAGGTCACGATGCTGGCGCTCGAGCTCGCCGCGCGCGAGGACGACACGCACGCACCCGCCCACACGGTGCCCGTCGTGCTGTGGTCCGTCGCCGGCAGCGCGACGCTGCGGCGCGCGCAGGCCGCGCTCGCCGGCGACACGGTCCGTGCGGCGCTGGGCCGCGGCGGCCGGGACCTCACGCTGCCGGACCCGGGCGGCGAGCAGCCGAGCGTGGCCGTGCCCGACGACGAGGTCGACGTCGTCGTGGACGTCGCGCCCGTGCGGGACCGGGTGCTCGCCGCGCTGCGCGCGCACGCGACGCAGGTGCAGGCCGTGCGGCCCGTCGACGGCGACGACGCACTGCTGGGCTGCTACGCGCTGAGCAACGCCGTGCTCGCACCCGTCCTGCCCGTCGAGGCCTACCGGTACGCCCCGGGCGGCACGCGCGCCGCGGCCGCGGGCGTGACGTGGCCCGCCGGTGTGCGACCGGTAGCGTGAGCGCCGTGCAGCCGCCCACCGTCGCGACCCTCTGGCGTGCCGCCGCCACCCTCGGCCTCGGACTCCTCGCGGGGACGCTCGGCACGGTCATGCACCGCGCGGTCCGCCCCTGGGGCCTGGTCGTCTGCCTGCTGCTGGTGCTCGTCATCGTGCTGGTGTCGCGCGCGTGGGTCGGGTGGTTCGGCTACGTCGCGAGCGCCGGTGGCACGATCCTCGCCGTCCAGGTCCTCGCGAGCGGCGGCCCCGGTGGCGACGTCCTCGTCACGGGGCGCGACCTGTGGGGGCCGGCGTGGGTGATCGGCGTGGTGTTCGTGGTCGCGCTGGTCGCCTTCGCGCCGCGGCGCTGGGTCGAGGACGAGCGGCCGCCGTCGCCGTGAGCGTCGGCGACGTCACGCCCGACGCGTTCCGCGCCGTGGTCGCCCGGCTGGCCTCCGGCGTCGTCGTGGTGAGCGCCGTCCACCGCGGCGTCGTGCACGCGTCCACGGTCAGCTCGGTCGCGTCGGTGTCGCTCGACCCGCCGCTGCTGCTCTTCTGCGTCCACGCGGACGCGCGCCTGCGCGACGTGCTCGACGACGTCGACACGTGGGCGGTGTCGGTCCTGGCGGACGACCAGGGCGACGTCGCCGAGTGGCTCGCGTCGCCCGGACGGCCCGCCGTGGGTCAGCTGGACCGCGTGCCGCACCGCGCGGCCCCCGTGTCGGGAGCGGCGTGGGTCGACGGGGCCGCCGCCTGGTTCGACTGCCGCACCGAGGCCGTCCACCCCGCCGGTGACCACGACGTCGTGGTCGGCCGGGTCCTCGCGGCGGCCGAGGGCGGCGCCGTCGGCGGAGCGCTGGTGCACCTGCGCGGCCGGTTGCGGGGCGTCCGGTAGGACGGCGCGACACGCCCGGGTGCGTGGGAGCTGTGTGGAGCGGGTGAGGATCGGCGTCGAGGGGCCCGATCCGCCCGTCGCGGGCGGCCGGGCCCGTAGGATCGACGCGCACGACGCGTGCCCCGGGGCGCGCGCCCAGGACCTTCACGGGGGATCGATGACGCACGGGACCGACCGCGACACGCCGACGGGCGAGGCCGCCGACCGCGACCCCGGCGCGGGGCCCGAGCGTCCCCGCGCGGAGGGTGCGCGCGAGGGCGTGCCGCAGCCGCACGACGCACCCGAGGCCGCCCCGTCCCGCCCGTCCGACGCGGTCGACGCGCCGGAGCCCGGGGCCGACGACGTCCCGCAGGACGTCGCGCCCGCCGAGCCGACGGCACCCGGCGAGCCGACCGCATCCGTCGAGGCGAACGCTGCCGACGAGCCCGCCGCCGGCGAGCCCGCCACCGACGAGCCCACCGCCGGCGAGCCCACCACTGGTGAGCCCACCACCGGTGAGCCCACCGCCGACCAGCCCACCGCTGCCGACGAGGCCGCCGCAGCCGTCCCGGTACCCGGAGCCGCGGACGTCGAGCAGGGCGCCCGCACGCAGGCCCCGGTCGACGCCCGGCGCCGCCCGCTCGCCCCGGACACGGAGCCCCTCGCCGCGTGGCCGTCGTGGGACGACGTCGCCGTCACCGCACCCGCGGCCCCCGCGTCGGACGCCACCGGCACGGACGCGCCGCACCCGTCCTCCGACGGCACGGACGCGCCGCACCCGTCCTCCGACGGCACGGACGCGCCGAGCACGTCGGCCGCCGACCCGGACGGGTCGGCTCCCGGTGCTGCCGAGGACGACCGGTCCGACGCGCCGCCCCGCGGCGACGAGCCCGCGCCCCTGCCGCCGCTGAGCATCGGCGGCCTGTCCGCGCTGGCGTTCACCGCTCTCAACGCCGCGTCGGTCGGCGTCCCGGCGCACGCGCTGCCGCAGAGCCCGGTGTCGGGGTCACCGGCCGAGACGGACGACCGCGGCGACGCCGCGTCCGCCGGCGTGCCCGCGGCGGACGAGGTTCCCGACGCACCCGCCGCCGACGAGCCGACGCCCGCACGGGCCGCCGACGAGCCGCACGCCTCCGGAACGTCCACGGCAACCGACGCCCCGGCAACCGACGCCCCGGCAACCGACGCCCCGGCCGCCGACGCCCCGACCGCCGTCCTGCCGCCCGCGCCGTCCGCGGCCGCACGCGACGACCTGGCGACCCGGGCCGCGCCCGCGGCGGCGTCGCCAGCGGCTCGACCCACGACGGCCGACGGCGGCGGCGACCTGCCCGGCGCGCCGGGCGGACCGGTGGAGGCCACCCCCGACGCCGAGCGCGGGACGTCCCCGCTGGACGTCTTCGAGCCCGACGCCGGGCACCGCCGCTGGCCCCGCGTGCTCGCGGTCGTGGGCGGCTCCGTCGCGCTCGTCGGCGCGCTGTACGTGGGCGCGTCCTACGGACTGGCCGACCGCGTGCCGCGCGGGGCCACCGTCGCCGGCGTCGAGATCGGCTCGATGTCCTCCGACGAGGCCGAGCAGCACCTCGCCGACGGGCTGGCCGACCGCACGACGTCCCCCGTGCCCGTCGTGGCGCAGGAGGTGCAGGCCGAGGTGGACCCCGCGGCCGCGGGCCTCGAGCTGGACCCGAGCGCCACCGTCGCGCGCCTGACGGGCGTCGACCTGACGGAGCCGGTGCGGCTGTGGCGGCACCTGGTCGGCGTCGGTGAGGAGCCGCCCGTGAGCCGCGTGGACGAGGACGCGCTCGAGGCTGCGCTCACGCAGCTCTCCGGCTCGCTGACGCTGGCGCCCGTCGACGGCACGGTCGTCTTCGCCGACGGCGCCGCGCACGCGACCGAGGCCGTCGACGGCTGGGAGCTGGACACGGACGGCGCCGCGACGGTGCTCGCGGACGGGTGGCTCACGCAGGAGCGGCCGCTCGCGCTGCCGACGAGCGTCGTCGCGCCCGCGGTGTCCCAGGAGGAGACCGACCGCGCGCTGCGCGAGCTCGCGCAGCCGCTCGCGGCCGCGCCGGTGACGGTGCAGGTCGCGGACCGCCAGGCGGTGCTCGACGTCCCCACGCTGACCGCGAACGCGTCGGTCGTCCCGGTGGACGGCGTCCTGGACCTGCAGCTCGACGGCGCGGCGCTGGCCGACGCCGTGCTCACCCAGGTGCCCGACCTGCTGACCACGGCGTCCGATGCGCGGTTCGAGTTCCAGGACGGCTCGCCGGTCATCGTGCCGGGCACGGCCGGGACGACGCTCGACCCCGCGGCGCTCGCGACGTCGGTCGTGACCGCGGCGACCGCGGGGACCGACCGTCTGGCAGCGGTCGAGCTGGTCCAGTCCGACCCCGCGCAGACCACGGCCGAGCTCGAGGGGCTCGGCGTCAAGGAGGTCGTCTCGGAGTTCTCCACGCCGCTGACGAACGAGCCGCGCCGCACGGGCAACATCGCGAACGGGCTCAAGAACATCACGGGAACGCTCGTGCGGCCGGGGGAGACGTTCAGCCTGACCGAGGCGCTCGGGCCGGTCGACGCCGCCCACGGCTTCGTCCAGGCGGGGGCGATCGTCAACGGCGAGCACAAGGACGCATGGGGCGGCGGGCTGTCGCAGGTGTCGACCACGACCTACAACGCCGCCTACTTCGCCGGGTTCGAGGACGTGGAGCACACGCCGCACAGCGAGTGGTTCCAGCGCTACCCCGAGGGCCGCGAGGCCACCATCTTCACGGGTGTCCTCGACCTGAAGTGGAAGAACAACACGCCCTACGGTGCGCTCGTGCAGGGCTACGTCGCGGACGGACGCGCGCACGTGCGGATCTGGAGCACCAAGCACTTCACGGTCGAGACCTCGAAGAGCGGGCGGTCCGGGGTCGTCAACCCGACCACGGTGTACTCGCAGTCACCGACGTGCGAGCCGCAGAGCGCCGGCAACCCGGGCTTCACGGTGACGAACACCCGCCGTGTCCTGCTCAACGGCGAGGTCGTCGACACCGAGTCCCTCACCTGGCGGTACAAGCCGCAGAACCGGGTGATCTGCGGCACGGCACCGGCCCCGGGGGCGGCGCCGACGCCGTGACGTCGCACCGCTGACGTCAGCCGCCCCCGTCGCGCCGGGGGCGGCGCGGCGGGGGCGGCGGCCCGGCCGTCGCGCGCCGGAC
>NZ_JACSQV010000010.1 GCF_014836445.1 Cellulomonas avistercoris | reverse complement strand
GGTCAGGGTGTGGCCGTCGCCGAAGTCGTAGGTCCAGCGGGTGGGGGTGGCCTCGACGGTGATGCCGTAGCCGAGCAGCTCGGTGCGCAGGGTGACCGGGCTGGGGTCGGTGGAGACGATGGTCTCGATGTTGATCAGGACCCAGCCGCGGTCGGGTTGCAGCGTGAGGGCGGGTGCGGGGAGCGGGAGTCGGCGAAAGTCGGCCTCGGTCAGGACGGGCAGCAGGTCGACGCCGCAGCCGCCCGGGTCGATGTCGTCCCAGGGGCCCCATGGCGAGGCAGGCGTGGGGCGCGTGTGCATCCACATGGGCATCACGAGGGTGTCGCCTTCCTCGCACTGGACTGCGGTGGTGGCCAAGTTGGCCCCGGGTGCACAAGTGCCGTCGGGGAAGCCCTTGACCCAGATGCCGGCCGCCTCGCGGCAGTAAGGCGATCGTTCGTAGCCGACCAGGCGTTGCTCCGGCGGGATGCTCCGGATCTGCCGGGCCATCTCCTCGGTCTCACTTGCTGCCAAGTGCGCTGCACCGTCGTTCCCGAGCGCAGCTTCAATGTCCGGCGCCGCCGCAGCGGGTGTCACGACACCGACGAGCGCGAGGGCGACGACTACAGGCAGACCGAACCAGGCGAATGCCCGCCGCCTCAACTGGCCCATGGGGCGTCCGACGGGCCTACGTCGATGGCCTCGACGGTCCAAGAGTCTGTGAATCGTAGTGCGAGCAGGAGTGCGAACCCGCCACCTTCACTCGCGCTTCCGTCAGGCCGCGTGTAGGGCTCCTGGCTCACGATCAGCGCCACCGTGTAGAAAGTCCCAGGATTGATCTCGGTCGGCTTCGACGACTCGACCAGGACCACTCCATCCGGATCTGGTCCGGTTTCCGTGATGTCGCTGGTGAAGCCTGCGCACGTTTCGCAATCTGGCGCTGTCAGGCGCGTCCACTCCGAGACGTCAGCCGTCGCGGAGGCGTGGTTGAGCACAGCTATGGCGTACCGCGCGGCGGCCTCGGCGCCGGTGATGTCGGCATTGCTCATCTCCGCCGGTAAGGGGGGCGCGGTAGTGGTGGCGCTCGGCGTCGTCGTAGCAGCGACACTCGGTTCCGCTGTCAGTGTCGCCACCGCAGTCGATTCCGCAGGCACAGCGGGACTGGTGCACGCACCCAACATCAGTCCCACACCTGCGACGGCAGCGAGCCGCCTGCGCCTATGCATCCTCATGTCGGAAAAGTACCGGTTCAGCACCTCCAGGGGTGTAGGTCGGTTCGACCTGTGGACAAGCGATCTGATCCATCACGGATGCATTCAACCGTCCCGCGCGGCACCGAGTTAGGTCTGGGTGACGGCGGCGATCTCCTCCGCGACGACGTCTGCCTCCGCCAATGCCCGCCATGCGGGCACCCGGAGGACCTGCCAGCCGAGCCCTTCCAGCACGGGCCCGCGCAGGTGGCACCGGCTCGTCGCTGTCAGTCGTCAGTCCTACGCTTTCTCCCGATCACGAAGCTCGGCCTCAAGCCCTCCGGCTGGCCGACTGGCAACCGCGCAGAGCGCACGGTGCCCCCGGAGGAAGATCCGCCCGCGCCGCCGGCACGGGAAGATGCTCGACCTGACGGAGTACCCCGTGCCTGATCTCCACCTCGACGACCCCACCCACCTCGCGTGCGTCTCCGACGCTCCCGGTCACGTCGTCCGGCCGGACCTCGTCGCCCGCGCTGTCCAGGCTGACGGCACCCCGTGGCGGCCAACGCGCGTCGGTCCGCATCGCATCGAGCTCGTCGATCCTTCGGGTGAGCGGGCGAGCTGGTGGCTGCACAACCCGAAGCCGTTCGTGCGGCATCTCCGTAGCGGAGACCCGACGGTGTGGGTGTACGACTTCGGCGTCGTGCGCGTCGGTGACCGGTATGTCGCCGTCGCGTCCCGTGAGCACTGGACCCCCTGCGTCCGAGCGACGGCGCGTCGGCCGGGCACGCGGGTGGCGTGGCTCGTCGCCATGCTGCAGCCGCGGGCGGACGCCGAGGGCGCTGACCTCGCTCCGCCGCACACGGCCACGCTCTACCACCTCGACCCGCCCTACCGGCTGCGCCGGGTCGCGGACGTTCCGATCGACTGGGTGCTCGTCCTGGCCAACCAGCGCGACGGTGGAGGATCCACGGTGATCTACGAGGCCGACGCGACGGGCCGGCTCGTGTCGCCCTGGGACCTGCCGGGCAGCCACGACGACGGGATCGATCACGTCCGAGCCCTGCAAGGACTCGGTTACGAGATCGCCCTGCCGCCAGGGGGGGGCTGCTGACGGCCGTCGACTCGCGAGAGCGCTGTCCCGCTGGTCGCAGCGACACACGACGTGCGATCGGCTCGGCTTTCGGCAGGCGCGGTGCCGTGCGGATCCCGTGGTGCGCGTGCGGGCGTCCAGGGGTCGACGCAGGATGGAACGGCGCCGGGGCGCCCGGTGCGGCCCGCTCGTCGCCCCGGGTGCCGGGCAGGCCCTCCGCAGGACCGAGGGGGAGCAGGCATGGGCATCGACGACCTCAAGGGCAAGGCGTCCGACGCGATGCAGGGCGAGAAGGGCGAGCAGGCGAGCGACGCCGCCCTGGAGAAGGGCTCCGACGCGGCCTCGTCCGCCACGGGCGGCAAGCACGACGAGCAGCTCGACAAGGCGCAGTCGGCGGCGGACAAGAAGATCGGCGACCAGTGACGACCTCCGTCCGGGCCGGGCGCGGTGCCCGGCCCGGGCGGCCGAGAGGAGCGGCATGAGCAAGGACGTGACGGGTACGGGGGCGACGGAGATCGAGCCGACGGGGACGGGCACCGACGACGGGCTCGCCGAGGCGCTCGACGAGACGTCGGGGCCGAGCGAGAACCCGCAGGGGCCTCGCGGGGACGGTCCGACGTTCGACCGGACGGGACACCCTGTGTCCCCGTCGTCGGGAGGTGACCTGGAGGGTGACCCGCTGGTCGGGCACGACGGGCAGGACGGCGACCGCTGAGCGCCCAGCCCGACGCGACCGCCGGCGCGTGACCGCGGCGGGTACTCGTCACCGGATCGGACTCGGGCATCGGCAAGGCCACCGCGGTGGCGCTCGCCGACGGTGCGGAGCACGTCACGATCACGTGGCACGAAGACGACCAGGACGCCCGCGCCACCGCCGCGGAGGTCGAGGCCCTGGGTGCGCAGGCGCACGTCGTGCACCCGGACCTGTCCGACCCACAGGCAGCCGCGCCCGTCGTGGACGAGGCGATCACCGCGATGGGGGGGCATCGACGCCGCCGTGCTGAACGCCGGCACGGGCACCTCGACGCTGCTCGTCGACACCGCCTGGCAGGAGCGGCGGCACGTGCTGTCCGTGGACCTCGACGGTGCGTTCGTGTGCCTGCAGGCGGCCGCGCGGCACACGGTCCGGCAGGGCGCCGGCGGGCGGATCGTCGCCATCACCAGCGTGCACGAGCACGCGCCGAAGGTCGGCTCCGCGGCCTACTGCGTCGCCAAGGGCGGCCTCGGCCTGCTGGTGCAGGTCGCCGCGCTCGAGCTCGCCGACCACGGCATCACCGTGAACGCCGTCGCGCCCGGGGAGATCGCCACGCCGATGACGGGGCAGGAGGATGAGAGCTCGCTCGCGGGCAAGCGCCGGCCGGGCATCCCCGTGCCGCGGCCCGGTGATGCGCGCGAGATCGCCGCGGTCGTCCGGTTCCTGTGCGGGCCTGAGGCCGGGGACGTGAACGGGGCGTCGTGGCCTGTCGACGGCGGGATGCTGCGGATGGGGCCGATGGCGGGGGCGGGGATGGAGTCGGAGGGGTGGCGGACGGTGTGGCGCGGGCATCCGCGGTGCGCCAGTCCACAGGTACCGAGGCCGTGACGAACACTCGCCGCGGCTCGGCGTCGAACGCCGAGGGGGCAGATCTCCTGCTCTCGCGCCACGAAGTCGGCGTCCGCCAGGACCCTCCAAGTGCGGACATAGGCCACCTGCCGACCGAGGCGCTGCAGGACGGCGCCGCGCGAGCATCCAGTGCAAGTTGCAGTGGGGCAGCGCCTACTCGATCGCCGCCAGCAGCCGGTGACGCACACGCTGGTAGGCGGCCGTGCCGTCGCGGTAGGGCGCTTGCACACGGACCAGGGGGCGGCCGACGACGGCGGGAATCACGAGGTCACGGAGAGCATCGTGGTATGCGCGCTGACGCTGACGACCGCCAGGCCCGAATCCAACAGCGGGCTTGCTCGCGCGGTACTTGTCCGACCTCGGCGACCACTCCCTGCACAGGGCTCTGTACTCGTCCATGTCGAAGCCCAGCCTTGCGTCGGCCGGGTAGTGGTCGAATGTCAGCAACCGGTAGGAGGTGAAGTGCTGTGACTCGTCGAGCTCGATGAAGGTGCCTGTCGGTTCGTGAACGAAGTCGCCCGGAAGAGCGGTCAGCCGCTTCCTCGATTGCGAGACTGGGTCGCCATCGAGCGCGGCAAAGATGTCAGCGAGTGCCCGACGTACCGGCTCAGCGCCGGGAGGCAGGCCCAGGTGTCCGCGCTGATTCAGCCAGGGGGCACGGGCGCGCACGAGCGGCAGTCCGTCGGCCGCCGCAGCAGCGATGAAGGCTCGTTCGCAATCCCCGACTGGCATTGGACAAGGAAAGCACGCCCTCGGTGCGCGCGCTGGTCAGACGTGAAGTCGCGCGCGTGGGGCTGCCACCGCGGGTCTGCAGACAGCCTGGTCCGGGTGGAGCGATTGCGCTATGTGGTCGTCGCGCGTCAATCGATGTGCCGGGCGCGGAAGGTGTTCACTGCTCCCATGGCTGTCGATACGAAGATGACGGGGACGATCGGCGAGCACTACGTCTGCGCCATGCTCGCGCGCCATGGGTGGGCACCCGCCCTGACCAGGGATGGTCTCGCGCGGACCGACATCTTGGCGGCGCAGACGACCGGGGAGCGGCGCGCGATCGAGGTGCAGGTGAAGAGCATACGGTCGGCGGCGAAGAACCCCGACTGGCCGCTGGGCACCAACTCCCAAGGTGTCGCCCTGAACGACCGGGAGTGGTTCGTGTTCGTTCTGATCGACCCGAGTCCGGCTGGGAATATGCGGACGTTCGTCGTGCCGCGGGACCATGTGGCGGCCACCATCTGGATCGAGCACCAGCACTGGCTCACGGAGCCAGGAGTCCGTGCAGGGAAACGGAACACTCCGTTGAGCAATGCTCGCTCGTCGTTGGCCGCCTTTGTCGGATATGAGGACAGGTGGGATCTGCTCCTCGAGTCGGCGCATGACGCCCCTGTGCTTCTCCCGCCGGTGCTCCGGAAGTACGCGATGGAGGAGCGGGTCGGGCTTCCCGCTGGCCACCCATGGATCGGATCTCTCCCGGTCTGGTAAGGCGGACTGACTACGGCCGCATAGCGAGGCTGGGCCTTGCCTCGGCCGCTGCAAGTGCCAAGGTTCTGCGCCACCTGAGCGGGCCCCGAGGGGTCGTCAGACGAACAACGACGTCGCACGCCAGGAGTCGACCTAAACCTGGGCGGTCCCGCCTCATACGCCTCTCTCTGCGCATGACACCGGCACTTGGAGTGTCGCCGCACGTGCAGGAAGCGGTAGGGCACGGAGCGTCGGCTCGGTGTCAACTAAGGGCGCTGCGATGACGAGGAAAGAGCATGAGCCGGACTCGCTACACAGCGACTGACTACGTCGACATCACGCCGCGCGCAGCACACCAGCAGTGGATCGCAATCCTCGGCCGTTCGCCGGTGGGTCTGGGGCAGCGCCAGGAGAACTTCACACCAGTCGAGACGCTGCTCTGTCTGGCAGCGATGTACCTCGTGGACAGCTCGCGCTACAGCAGTGCCGCTGCCAGCCGGGCACCGAGGCCGGTACCGGAACTTGCAGGCCTCTTCCGGCGGCCGCCCACGAGCATCATCGCCAAGATGGACAACCTCGACGGGTCTCGCCCCAAGGGGAACAGGAACGACATCCTCGTCGCGGCGACATTGAGGAGCGACCCCGAGAGCCTGGCCGGGGCGTATCGGGCCTGCCTCGCAGGTGCTCGGGCAGCCGGTGTCGATGGCGCCGTGCTGCCAGACTTCCTCGGCATCGAGCCAGGAGGGCAAGTTCGGTTGCTCGGCCAGGACGAGCTCGGGCTGAGCGTGCTGGAGCTAGCCGTCGAAGAGGCTCTCGAGAGCTTCGCGGACGCAGGCTACGGGGAGCGGGAGACTGAGCGCATCGCCCTCGCAGCGGTCCGCGTGGGCCAGCACCGGTTCGCGCGGGACGTCCTGGCTAACTGCGGTCACGCATGCGTCTTCTGCGGGTTCGCGGCACCGAGCGCAGGCCCGTCCCACCTGCTGCGCGCGAGCCACGTGAAGCCGTGGCGGGACGCGACCAGGAGGGAACGTCTGCACGTCGCCAACGGCGTGGCCGCGTGCCCCACGCACGACGCCGCCTTCGACCAAGGGCTGCTCACCATCGAGGATGACCTGCGGATCACCGTGGCGCCCAGCCTCGTGCGTGACCGAGAGCAGCGGCCGGAGGTCCGGCGGTACTTCGAGTCGCCGCACCTGTACGAGCGTCTCGCGCTGCCGGTCGCGGCGACCGTCGTGGACGTGCAGTACGCACAGTGGCACCGGGGTCACATCTATCAGGCGGGCTGACCGACCGTGCGTCGTATTCCGCGTGGGTCGGCTGCGCCCGAACGCGGCGCCCTCACCCGCCGATGCTGCTCGCGTACGAGCGCAGGATGTGCATCACGATCTGGTAGACGGCGAAGATCCCGGCGATCGTCAGCATGAACTCGACGACGGCGGCCCGCCGCTTCGACATCCCTCGCTCCTTCGTACGCCTTGGCGACCGACCCGTGCCGCGTGTCGCCCTGGTGCGCTGACCTGCAGTAGCCGATCGCCGGGGTGCCCGACCGGCCGGCGTCGGCACCAACGGCCTCCGCAGCTCGTCCTCCAGGTACCGCGCGACGTCCGCCACGTCGTACACCGACAACCGCGGCGGCATCCGCAGCAGGTACTCCGCGAGTTGCCACCGTCCGAGCACGTCCACGCCCTGCACGGGCGTCGGTGCCTGGTCCTGCGCGGCGAGGCAGAGCACGGCCCGTACGGCCGTGCGGTGCTGCGGTGCGAGCAGTGCCGTGACGTCGGCCGCTGCCTGCGAGACGCCGTCGGCGGACGACGCGCGCCCGTAGCCGTTCTGCCGAAGGTTGCCTTCGGCGACGGCGACGCGGCCGGACCAGTTCTTCGCGTCGATGACGACGATGCCGCCAGGCCCGACAGCGACATGGTCGATGTTGGCGCGCTGCCGGCCGGGCCACCGCAGGTCGTGTAGCGCGACCCAGCCGTACCGCTCGAGGTGGGCGAGGTTGGCGGCGACGAGGCGTTCCCCCTCCGCTCCGACCGACCAGTTGCGCTGCGCAGCCTGCGCTCGACGGATGACGTCCTCGTCGATCGCCTCGCCGCGGGCCGCCTCCTCGCGCAACCGTGCGACCCTGCGAGCCCGGCGACCGGCCTCCTGCTCGGCGCCGTAGCCGGCCTCACTCATCGTGGCTCCATGCCGGGGAGGTCGGTACGGCAGGGGCCGGTCTGAAGTCCGACCCGCTCGATTCGCCCGGTCGTGCGGACCGCTACACCCGCGCCAGCTCTTTCCACCGCGCTCTCGCCGCCGCATGGTGCTCCTCGATCAGCCCCACGTCCGGCAGCCGCGTGTCGTGCACCGAGATCCGCCGCCCGTCGAGCACGGCCAGGCTCTCGTGCCGCTCCAGCAGCACCGGCGCGACCTGCGTCGTCCACGTCCGCGGGTGGAACGTCAGTACCAGCCGGTCGAACAGCCGGTGCACGTCGGCGCGCAGCAGCAGCCCGCCGTCGTCGGCGTGCTCCGGGCGGTCCGCGAACCGGTAGAGGTGCGCGGCGTCCAGGACCATCTCCGGCTGGGCGCCGGTGACAGCACACGTAGGCCCGTACCGGTCCAGCAGCCGTTCGCGGAAGCGCTGCTGCCCGACGCGTCGTCGCACGACCGCATCGACGTGCCCGCCCGTGATCGGGGCGCCGTGGCGCAGCAGCTCGGCCTCGAGCGCCTCCTCGACGCCCCCGAACTCCTCGAGCATCGTCAGCGCCCGCGCCCAGTCGAGCCGGCGGATCGCGTTCTGCCGGTCGGCGCCGGCGTAGACACCCTCGAGCGCGCGGACGGGCAGCGGGGAGTCGAGCGTCCGCCACGAAGAGCGGTAGACGGCGGAGTACCGGGTCACCGCCATGTCCTTCAGGACCGGCTCGTCGAACTCCGCCTTGCAGTCGTTGCAGCGGTACCGCGGGAGTGCCCGCTTGCGCTCCGTGGCGTCGGCAGACCCGCACTGAGGACACCGGCGCATCGTCTTCACGCCAGGTCCGCTGGTCACGTCCTCGACCACGCCGTGGCCCAGGATCAGCTGACCGTCCCGCACGACCAGCAGGTCACCGGGCGCGATCGCCTTGTGGTTGACGACGTTCGAGTCGTACTCGTACCGGTGCCCCAGGACGTCGCCGTACCCGCCGCCGACGAGCTCGTCGGTCGTCCGCGTGTAGCAGCTCCAGGCGGTCGGCGTCGCTGCCGACCCGACCCGCCGCTGGACCTCCATGGGCCGAGCTCATCAGCCGGCGCCCCGCGCGACAAGTGTTCCTCCGGCCGTTCACCCTCGTGGCGGCGCGCGCCGGCCGGCGACGGTGTACCGGCCGAGCAGCGTCATGGCCGCCGCCGTGGCCAGCGGGAGGACGGGGGGGCGCACGGTCGTGCACCTCCCGTGGCGATGAGCGCGGCTGCGTTCACAACCTCACGGGCAACTACATCTAGGGCGCGTCGGGCCCGCACGGAGTGTCCCGAGACGTCCGACCTGCGGGGCGGATCGTCACAGGTCCTCGTGCCCCGTCCCGGGAACTCGATCCGGGTCGATCCGCAGCCGCTTCTCCTCGCGTGCGAGGTCGGCGGCGTCGCGGGACAGCAGGATCAGGATCACGATGTCGCTGAGCTGCTGGACGCCGACCCGCCCACGGTTCGCGAGGTCCCAGGTGGACCGCGGGAGCGACCCGCGGTCCACCTGGGCCGGTGCGCCGAGCGTCGTCCCGACGAGCGCGCAGAGGTCGGTGTAGGCGTTCTTCAGCTCCGCCGGTGCCTCCTTGACGGCGTCGGAGACGTTCACGGTGAGCTTGTCGAGGGTTCCGCCGGTGGCCTCGTCCGACAGCACGAACGCCCGCGCGCTGTCGTCGTTGGTGCCCAGGTTCGTGGTGAACCGGACGGCGTTCCGTGTCTCGAGCCGCACGGACCACCCGCGAGCGGCGGCGAGGTCGAGCGCGGTCTGCCTCCCGGCCGGCCACGTGAGGGCGCCGAAGGCACGCAGCAGGTCGTTGATCTGGTCGGGTCTGGCTGTTCGCATCAGGGGCCTCGTCCCGAGCGGTCACGTCTGGAGGACGTGAAGGCGGCGTGCGACCGAGGCAGGCGATGCGGTCCGCGAGCGCGGGCATCCCTGGAGGGGAGCGCGATGTTCACAGGGCCTCGCGTCCCGTACCCGGGATGCGGCCGGAGTCGATCCCCAGCCGCTCCTCGCCACGCTCGAGGTCCGCGACCTCCTGCGAGCGCAGGACGATGACGACGGACTCGAGCCTCTGGACCACGACTCGTCCACCACTGGCGATGTCCCACGCGGTCCGGGCGTGCTCCCACGCGTCGGTGCGCACCGGTTCGCCCAGCTCGGCCTGGACCGCAGCCGCCACGTCTCGCTGGGCCTCGTCCAGACCTGCAGGCGTCCCGGGATCCCGGTCGGAGACGTGGACCGTCAGGTCGAGGACTCGGCCGTCTGCACCGTCCGGCCTGATCAGAGCCCGGAAGGCACGCATGAGCGCCCGGATCTGGCCGGCGGATGCTGTCTGCACGGGATGTCCTCCTCGGTCTGCCACGGCCAGATCGTGTCGGGTTCGCCGTCGTGAGCCGGCAGGACGCGGGCCCTCCGTTGGGCGCCCTCGGTGCTGGTGACGGTCTAGAGGTCCTCGTCTCCCGCCCCGGTGATGCGGTTCGGGTCGAGGCCCAGTCGCTTGTCCTCACGGAGGAGGTCGGCGGCGTCGCGCGAGATGAGGATCATGATCACGATGTCGTCAAGCCGCTGGAAGCCGACCCGCCCGCCGTTGTCGAGGTCCCAGAACGTCCGCGGGTTCGACCCCCGCTCCACGTATGCCGGTGCGCCCAGCGCGTTCTCGGCGACCCTGCAGAGGTCGGTGTAGGCCTTCCTCAGCTCTGCCGGCGCCGCCACCTCTGCGTCCGAGACGTTGACGGTGAGCTTGTCGAGGAGTCCGTCGGTGGCCTCGTCCGACAGCACGAGCGCGCGTGCGCTGTCGTCGTTGGTGCCGAGGTTCGTGATGAAGCTGACGGAGTTCTTCGTCTCGAGCTCCACCGACCACCCGCGCGCGGCGGCGAGGTCGAGCGCGGTCTGCCGCCCGGTCGGCCAGGTGACGGCTCCGAACGCGCGCAGCAGGTCGCTGATCTGGTCGGGTGATGCGGTTCGCACCGTGGGTCTCCTCGTGAGCGGGGATCAGGTGATGGCCTGGCGGATCAGCGTGGGATCGACCGTGAGCTCGAAGATCCGCACCGTACCCTTCGCTGTCGCGTGGACGAGCTGGTAGCGCGGGCGAACTGTGCCGTCCATGAGGCCCTGGACGATGTCGGGGTTGTCGTGCAGCCACTGCTGCAGTGCCTTGTCCACGCGCACGACATCGGCCAGGTACGCGGGCGACCCCTGAGGGGCTCGGGTGTTGTCGGGCAGGAGGCGGCCGGCGGTACTCAGACGGCCGCCCCCGCCCTTGGCCTCGACGAAGAGCAGCTGGTCCCGCTCATGTACGAGTCCGACGATGTCGATCGTGTCCCGCCCGGCGTCGGCCCCGTCGACGACGATGTCCGCACCCTGGGACCGCAGAGCGTCCCTGCCGGCGGCCTCGCCGAGGTCTGCGGAGGCACGGTTCAGCGCGGTGGAGCTGGCATGCTCCGCCCGTGCAGCCTCTTCGAGCTCGGCGACGTGCTGGCGGAGCGCGGCCGAACGCTCGGGGCTGAGCGACTGATCCGTCCGGATGGCGTTGTTGAGGCGCCGCACGGTGCCGTCGATCTGCCGGTTGACGAGATCCGGCCGCGAGACGGAGAGGCCCGCGTCCGTCAGGACGTCCAGCTTCTGGGCGACGGCAGCCCGGTTGGCGGAGTGCGCGGCGGCGGCCGCCTGGCGCGGCGCCAGCGCCTGCGTGTGCTCGTTCGCCTGGAAGCTCACCTGGTCCGTGATGCTCTTCTTCGAGACCTGATGGGACGCGCCAGCCCGCACCGGGTTCTGGACCGGTGCGTTCTGCACCGTGCTGCGCTTCTGCGCCAGCCACAGTCCCGGGTCCTCGGCGACGTCGTCCACCGCACCACGCACGGCGGCGGCACCCCGTGACCGGATGAAGCTGCCGGGCACGAACGTCGTGGCGATCGCGACGCCGTCCATCAGCATCTGGAAGGGCGTGGCGGTGAGGAGGTAGTCGCGGGTCGCCTGGCGGGGGTCGCGGAGCCACGTGGCGATGCCGTGGCTCTTGTCGAGGCCCCACGTCAGGACGCCGGAGACACCGAGGGCCACGCCGAGCGAGCCGCCCGAGAGGGCGACGAGGGCGACGACGCCCGCGCCGACGAGGATCTGCGTGCCGAGCGACTGGCTGTGCCACCACCGCCCGACGGCGTCCATGACGCCGGCGAGCCAGCTCGGGTGGTCGTACAGGGTGTCGAGCCCGGACGCGGTGACGGGCGCGAGGACGAGAGCCCCGAGCAGCAGGACGACGAGCGCTCCCGCAGCCACGCCGCGGCGCACGGTGACGTCGACGGGCCCGGCGAGGCGCTCGTAGCCGAGCTCGCGCGCGGCGCGCTGCGCGGTCACCGCCGTCAGGCCGCGCTGGGCGGCGACGCGCCGCGACTCGCCCGGCTCGGCCGCGAACGCCGCCAGGGCCGTCGTCCAGTCGCGCACGACCACCCACGCGGTGCCGAGAACCGCCAGCGTGACGACAGCGGGCACGTGGCGCAGTGCGGCCGGCCAGGTCGCGGCGGCGATGTTGCAGCGGACGATCGCCTGGTCGACCCAGTCCGGCCGCGGGGTCTCGACCAGTGCCGCGCTCGGCACGCGCGCGAGACGCGCGCCGTCGACGAGCAGCAGGACGAACGCGAGCAGCACGAACACCGTGGGTCGGAAGTGCCCGTGCCCGAACGCCGACCAGCTGGCGCGGACCCACCACGGCACGTGGGTCGTCGCGGGGTCCAGCCAGAACGGCGTGCCGTCGTCGTTGCTGCCGGACCCGCCACCGTTGTACGCGGCGTGGTCCGCGATCGCGACGACCAGCCCCATGACGGGCGCGGCGACCGCGCCCACCCGCACGAGCACCGCCACGCGGTCCGACCGGCCGCGCACCTGGCGTACCGCGACCAGGGCGAGGCCGACCAGGCCGGTCACGATCGCGGTGACGACCCCGTGCCCACCGAAGCCGGCACCGGCCTGCTCCCAGTCGGTCGGCACCGGCCACGTGCGGAAGCGGATCCAGTCGTCGGGCAGGCCGCCGCCGTGCAGCAGCCGCTCGAGCAGTCCGATGAGTCCACCGCCCGAGAGCCGCAGGCGACGCAACGTCTCCTCGGCCAGCAGGAACGCAGTCCCGGAGGCAAGGCCGAGCAGCAGCCAGTCGGCCGTCGCGAACCGTGAGGCGCGTCGCGGGGCCAGCAGCGCGACGAGCGCCACGGGCACCAGCTTCAGGGTCTCCTCGGCGACGGACGCGATCCCGACCGTGGGCCCGCTGCCGCCCACGCGCACCTCGAGGACCGTGGCGGCCAGCCACGTCGAGAGCACCCCGATGCCGATCGACCACGGGATGCACGCGGTGAAGAACCGCAGGTACGCGCTCCACGTCAGGGTCTTCGTCCGGGCGAGGAAGAACCACGCGATGACGACCCACGCGCAGCCCAGCCACGCCCGCACCGACACGCGCACGTCCGGCACGAGGACGAGCAGCCCCAGCAGCCAGACGAGCCCGACCCAGAGACTGACCGCCCGGATCCTGGCCCACCGCAGCGCGAGGACGGGACGTGCGGCCCACCACTCGGCGCGCCGCTGCGCCCAGACCTGCCACCACTCACGCGGGGGTGCGGCCTCGGTCGGGTGCGCCAGGGGGGCGGCGGGTGGCACGGCAGCACCTCACGAACGGGACGAAACGGACGCGGAGCACCGTAGCGGGTCGTGCCCGTGGGGCGAAGCCGCCGTCCACACCCGACGTCGACGCCGGGGACGACGACGCGGCGTCACCCCCCGCTGACGTACGTCCCCACGCCCCGCACCCGCACGCGTCCCCACTCCAGCGCGAGCGCGAGCCCCGCGTCCAGCCGCTTCCCGATCGCCTCGGTGACCCGCTTCCCCCTGAACATCTGCAGCGCCCGACGCTTCAGCTCGTCCGCCGACGCCCCACCCGTCTCATCCGCGGCCACGCGCAGGGCGTTGGCGATCTCCACGAGCGACACCTCGTCGACCGGCCGGCTCCCGCCGTTCGCCACGCGCCGCACCTCGAGCCACGTCCGGGGCTCCACGCCCGCGGGCCAGTAGAAGTCGTCGTCCGCGGGCCGGTTCTCGGCCGGCACGAGCCGCCTGATCGACGCCTTGCGCTCCTCACCGACGCGCCCCAGCCCGTACGCGCCCGCGACGATCTTCGCGAGCCGGTCGGGGTGGATCGGGCCCTCGACGGTGATCGCGTCGACGACCGCGGCGCGCACCTGCTCGGCGGCCCGTGCGTCGGGGAGCCGGTCGAGCGTCGAGACCTTGCCGAGCACCCCCGGCGCCCACTCCTCGTGGTCCCGCACCGCGGGATGCCGCCGTACCGGCGCCCGGTCGAGGACGGACGCGCGCGCGCCGGCGTGCCCCTCACCCGCCGCGACCACGGCGACCGACCCCGTGACGACCTCGCCCTCGTCAGGAACGCCGTCGCCGTCGCCGACGTCCCCGTCCACCTCGACCCGCAGCGCGGAGACCTCAGCCTCCCCGGGCGGCAGCGAGTCGACCACCACCCCCCGCGTCGCCTCCCGCGCCCGCTCCACCGCCTCCATCAGCCGCAGCAGCGTCGCCTGCCGCTGCTGCACCCACTCCGGCAGCCACACCCGCTCGACCCCGGGCCACCGCATGAGCCCCTGCAGCACCTCGACCGGCAGCCCGTCGCGGTCGGCGACGGTCCGGCGCGCGTGCCACGTCGGGCCGTCGAGCAGCACCGCGACCAGCGGCCGGTCGGGGTCGTCGGCGGTCGCGATCGACACGTCCACGCGGAAGTCCGAGAGCCCCACGTCGGTGCGCACGGCGTACCCGGCCCGCCGCAGCTCGGCGGCCAGGTCGTCGCGGTGGTGGTCGACGATGTCGCGTCGCCGGCCGCCCCCGACCCCGACCTCGACGCCGTGCGCCGCGAGCTCCAGGTACGCGCGCAGGTGCTTGGTCCCCACCTGCGTCGACTCCTCGGCCCGCAGCGCCTCGGGCGCGAAGCTCGCGTACAGCACCACCTGCCGCCGCGCGCGCGTCACGGCGACGTTGAGCCGACGCTCGCCACCGGGCTTGGACAGCGGCCCGAAGTTCAGCGGCACGACGCCGCGGTCGTTGGCGCTGAACGCGACGGAGAACAGGATGCAGTCGCGCTCGTCGCCCTGCACGTTCTCGAGGTTCTTGACGAACAGGCCGTCCGCCTCGTCCAGCGCGGCGACGATGCGGGCGTCACCGCTGTCGCGCAGCAGGTTGTCGATGAGGTCGCGCTGCGGGGCGTTGAACGTGATGATCCCGAGCGACGGCGCGCGCCCCGGTGACGCCGCGAAGCGCGCGCGCACGTCGGCGACGATCGCGTCGGCCTCGACGGGGTTGGTCCGCAGCGCCGTGCCCTTGCCGGACCGCTCGAACCTGCCGTCGACACGCACCAGCGAGATCCCGTACCCCGCGGGGTGCTGCCGGGTGTCGCTCGGCAGCGGCGCGGGGAACGAGGACAGGCGGTCCTCGTAGTACAGCCGGTTGCTGAACGCGATGAGCGACTCGTCCTGGCTGCGGTAGTGCCACGACAGCCACCTGCTCGGCACGCGCGACTGCACGCACTCGGAGAGGATCGACTCCTCGTCGACCACGGTCTCGACCGCGACGTCCTCGTCGTCCTCGGCGCGCACGTTCGTCTCGGCGACCTGCGTGGGCGGCATCTGCTTGCTGTCCCCGACGACGACCACGGACGACGCCCGGCCCATCGCCCCGATCGCGTCGGCGACGCGGATCTGCGACGCCTCGTCGAACACGACGACGTCGAACAGGCCGGCACGCGCGGGGAAGAACCGCGCGACGGACTCCGGGCTCATGAGCGTGCACGGCATGATCTGCGTGATCAGCTCGCCGTAGTGCTCCATGAGCGCGCGCACCGTCATGCCTCCGCGCTCGCGCTTGAGCTGGCGGACCAGCCCGCCGATCTGCCCGGCACCGGACGTGACGTCGAACCGCCGCATCGCCAGCACCTGCTCGGGGATCGCCTGCGGCAGCTCGGCCCGCACCGCGCGCGTCGCGTGCGTGAACCGCTCGATCGTGCGGTTGTGCGCCGCGACGTCGAAGTCCCCGAGCGCGGTCGCGTCGGCACGCTCGACGAGGGACGCGCGCGCGGCCCCGCGGTCGAACGCGAGCACGGCGTCGTCGGGGACGACGCGGCCGTCGAGGATGCCGCGACGCGCCGCGTCCATGCCGTGCCGGCGCAGCGGCTCGACGTGCTGCACCAGCGCGACCCATCGCTCGAGCGACGCCGCCCACTCCAGCCGACGCTCGCCCCGCGTCGCCCACCACGCGGTGAGGAACCCGTCGTCGCCGCACCACCGGTCCAGCGCCTCGCGGTCCGTGGCCACCGCGGCCGAGAACCCCGACCAGCTCTCCGCGAGCTCGGTCAGCGGCCCCGACGCGTCCCCGCTCGCGGTGCCCGCGTAGTACGCCCGCCGGTCGCCCGCGAGCGCGGAGCCGTCCGCCTCGAGCACCTCACCCAGCCACACCAGGCGGTCGACCTCGTCGCGCATCCACGCGGCCGCCACCGGGTCGCCGGGGTTCCAGCCGTCGGCGGCGAACGGCAGCGTCGCCTCCTGCACCAGCGCGCGCAGCTCGCTGACCTGCGCGTACGCCGCCGCCAGCTCGGCGGTCAGCGTCGAGAGCGTCTTCAGCGGCACCGCCCGCGGCTCCACGACGAGCACATCCGCGAGCTGGGCGAGCACCGCGCGCCGCCGGCCCCGGCGCTTGAAGAACCCCGCCTCGTCCGCCGCGAGCGCCGCCGCGTGGAGCGCCGCGACGTCCCGCCGCATGACGTCCGGCCCGACGACCTGCCGCCACGCGCCCGTCCCGGCCGCGAGCGCGTCCGCGGCGGCGCGCAGCCGCTGCAGGTGCGGGCGCCAGGCCGGGTCGTGCCGGGCGTCGACCATCGTGAGCGGGTACCGCGGTGCGGCGGCGAGCCGCGCCCACGTCGTCGCGTCGTCCACCGACCGCAGCCGCCCGAGCCGGGCCAGGTCCAGGCCCGCGTCCTGCGCGGCGCCGATCGCGGCGTCCAGGCGCTGCGCCGCGGCGTGCGCCGCCGGCACGTCGCACGGCGTGCCGGGGCGGACGTCCACGAAACGCCACGGGTGCGCCGGGCGAGGCCGCGCGAGGTCGGCGTGCTCGGGCAGGTCGCGCAGGACGTCCCGGACCTCCGCGAGCTGCTGCGGCGTGGCCGTCGCGACGAACGCGGCGGGCACGTCGAGCGGCGTGATCGCCTGGTCCGACGCGAGGTCGAAGCTGCGCGCCGAGTACAGCGAGTGCCCGGCGCCGTTCTGCTCGTGCAGCCGGGCGGCGTACGTGGCGAGGCGCCGGCGTGCGGCCGCGGCGGTCTCCGAGCCGGCGCGCAGCGCGTCGACGTCCGGCGCGGCGTGCAGCTCGAGCGCCGCGCGCAGCTGGGCCCGCACAGCGGCGGGGCGCGCGGCCTTGTCGTGCAGGTCGAGCGACAGGTGGGCCAGGCCCACGGCCTCCAGCCGCTTCTTGACCACGTCGAGCGCCGCGCGCTTCTCGGCGACGAACAGCACGCGCCGTCCCTCGGCGAGCGAGCGCGCCAACAGGTTGGTGATGGTCTGCGACTTGCCCGTCCCCGGCGGGCCCTCGAGCACGAACGTGCGGCCCGCCACGGCGTCCGCGACGGCCTCGAGCTGCGAGCTGTCGGCCGGCACGGGCACCGCGGCGCCGAGCGCGTCGAGGTCGACGTCCTGCGGCGGGGGAGCGGGGTCGGTGAACGCGTCGAGCGGTGTGTGCACGAGGTGGTGCACCAGGGGGTTGCGCGTCAGCGTCTCCCAGTGCCGGTCGAGGTCCCGCCACAGCGGGAACTTCGCGAACTGCAGGATCGCGAGGTCCACGGTCTCCTCGACGCGGAACGGCAGGCCCGCCTGGGCGATCGCCAGCCGCACGGCCTCGAAGGCCGCGGCGAGGTCGATGCCCGAGGAGTCCTCGCCCGGCTCCGCGAGCCCCGGGATCTCGAGGTCGAACGCGACGCGCAGCTTCTCCAGCAGGCAGTAGTTCGGGGTCGAGACGCCCGCCTCGTCGAGCCGGATGCGGTAGGCCTGCCCGCGGCTGGTCGTCGACAGCTGCACCGGCACGAGGACCAGCGGCGAGCGCAGGTCGCGGTCGTTGAACCGCCAGCGCAGCATGCCGAACGCGAGGTACAGGTTGTTCGACCCCGTCTCCTCGACGATCGTCTTCGCCTTGTACGTCAGGTACCGCAGCTTGCCGGTGTACGCGGCGCTCGTGATGTCGACGTACGCGGCGCGCTTGTCGGCGAGCAGGACCTCGCGCGTGTCCTCGGGCAGGTCACGGCCGAACCGGGTGCCGCGCGCGGCGTCGACCTCCGCGACGACGTCGGACGCGACGAGCGTGATCGCGACGTTCGCGCTGATCTGGTCCTCGAGCCGCGCGAGCGCCTGCCCGGGGACCTCGAGGCGGAAGCCCGACCGGTCGGTGTAGTGGATGAGCCGGTTGCGCAGGCTCAGGTCGAGCAGGGAGTTCTTCCACCGGCCGACGCGCGCGGGCACCTCGCGCCGGTCGTCGTCCGCGCGCTGCGACGGGGTGCCGCGGTACGCCGCGATGGTGGGCCCCGCGCCGGCCGTGTACGTGTGCACGACGACCTGCCCGTCGGCGTCCACCGACCGGCTGGGCAGCGGGTAGATCCCCGCGAGCCGTGCCTGCCGCACGTCGGTCACGCCGACGACCTGCGACAGGTCGCCCGCGAGCCGGTTCTTGCCCGCCCGGCGCGCGGCCTCGAACGGCTTCGACTCGACGCCGCCCGCGAGCGCGGTCGTCTCGACCAGGCCGATGAGGCCGAGGTCGACGAGGTTGACGACGTCCGCGACGTCGGACGTCGCGACCATCCCGAGCGTCGTCTCCTGCCGCCAGTAGCCGACCACGGCGTGCCCCGCGAAGAGCCACAGCGTCGGGTTGATGCCCGCCTGCTCGAGGGCCGCCGCGTACGTGACGGTCGTGTCGAGGCACGTGCCGAGGCGCCCCTCGAGGACCTCGGCGGGCGTGCGGACCTTCTGGCCGACGTCGCCCCACGACGCGGGCGGCTCGGCGTACCGCACGTCGCGCGCGCGCATCGCGTCGTAGACGGCGGCGGCGATCGCGTCGACGCGCTCCGGGTCCTCCGACTGGTAGCCGTCGAGCGCGGAGCGCCCCGTGGACGCGCGCAGCAGGTCCGACGCCTCGACGAGCAGCGGGGCGACGGCCGCCGCGTTCGGCTGGACGTGCGCGGCGAGCATCTCCAGCGCGAGCTGAGCCGGCCGGGCCACCCACTGGTGCGACGCGAGGACCTGCACGTCGGCGGACCCGGTGCCGAGCACGGTGCCTGCGGCGTCCCGCAGCACCGTGCGGATCCGGCCCGGCTGCTGCTCGTCGACCGCGAGCATGCGCGCCGGGTCGAGCACGAGGTCGACGTCGCGCAGCGTCGTGGGTTGACCGGCCGCGAGGTCGAGCAGGTGGACCTTGGGCCCGCCGAGCGACCCCGTCGCGCAGACGACGTCGACCTCGAGCGACGCGCCGCGGGTGTCGGCCGCGACGGGCGTCACGGTGATCTCGTCGATGACGCCGATGCGGCTGTGGGCCATCGCGTAGCTGAGGACCGGCGGCGCGGTGATCCGGGTCGTGACGTCGCCGGGTGTGACGTCGGCGTGGTGCTCCCCGTCGTTCACAGGCGTCCTCTCGGCCGTCGGGCGCACGCGCCCTCGTCGTCTCCACGTCGACGCACCGCTCCGTCCGGGAGCGGCGCCACCGGGACGCTCCCGCACTGTAGCGACGGGGTCCGACGCGGGAGCGTGGGGGCGCCGCGGCAGGGGTGTGACGTCGGCGCGGCGCGCGGGCGCCGGCCGGCGTCAGCCCGGGTTGAGCTGTGCGAACAGCGCCTCGAGCTCGGTGCGCATGGTGTCGACGCGCGTCTGCTCCGCGGTGACCTCCGCGGCGGAGGCCTCCAGCGCGGCGCCGCGCGCGGCGATCTCCGCCTCGTCGCGCGCCAGCAGGGCGCGGGCGTCGGCGATGAGGTCGGCGGCGGGCGCCTCGGGCAGCGGGGTGCCGTCGCGCCACGTCCACGAGAGCAGCGAGCGGGCGCGCTCGGACGCGGGCAGCGCGGCGAGCCGTGCCTCCTCCTGCTCGATGGTGCCGCGGTACTGCGCGAGGCTCGCGATGTCGGCCTGGAGCTGCGCGGTGCCCGCCGACTGGTCGTACTGGCGCTGCGCGAGGGCCTGCTGCGCGGCCGTGACCTCGGCGGTCATCGTGTCGATCTGCGTCTGGAACGCGGTGTGCACGCCGACCAGCGCCTCGCGGTCCGCGATGAACCGCGCGTAGAGCGCCTCGAGCGCGGGGTCCAGGCCGCCGGGCTGCCAGACCTGCGTGCCGATGTACGCGAACAGCTCGGTCGGCCGGTTGGCGGGCAGCGTGCCCACGGACCCGGCGACCTGCGTGTGGATCTCGTCGGCCGGGTCGATGCCGTCGAGGACCGTCGCGAGCGTCGTCGTGGCCGCGGCCTGCTCGTCGTCCGTCAGCTCGCTCCAGGCGGCGTGCAGCAGCTCGTGCGCCGCCGTCTCGACGACGAACCCGCGCAGCCGCGGGTCGGCGGGCGTGTAGATGACGATGCGGCCGCCGGTCTCGATGCCGCCGGCGGTGCTGTGGTAGCAGCCGACGGCGCCGCCCGCCGCACCGGGCGCGTCGGCGTCCCCGCGGTCGCAGCGCCCCGCGAACTCCTCGGCGCCGAGCAGCTCGGGCTCCGCCATGTACAGCAGGTCGCGGCCCTCGTCGGTCAGGAACATCTCGCCCGCCAGCGCCGCGACCTCCTCGGTCGGCTCGGGGACGCGACCCGCGACGATGCCGTCGAGGAACGGGGCGTCGGCGCTGCGCAGCAGGCCCGGCAGCACCGCGGTGGCGACCCACCACGCGAGCACCCCCAGCACGGCGACGACCACCAGGCGCGTCACCAGGCTGCGTCGTCGCGGCGCCGGCGGCGGGGGCGCGGCGGGGGCGTACGCGCCCCACGCGCCGGGCGTCCCGCCCGCGGGCGTCCGGCCCGCTGCCTCGTCGGTGACCCACCGCGGCACGCGTCCCGAGGGGGAGCGCGGCAGGTCGTCGGGAGGCAGGCTCATGAGGTCACCGATCGGCAGGTCGGACGGTCGTGTTGAGGTGGGCGCCACGCGCCGGGAATCTCGCTCGTCCGACAGATCCTCCCGCACTCGCCTGGGAGGCGCGTGCCGGGGACGGCGGGCGGACGCCCGTCACGCGCCCGCGCGCACCAGCCCCGTCTCGTACGCGACCACGACCGCCTGCACGCGGTCGCGCACGCCCAGCTTGGCCAGGATGCGTCCGACGTGCGTCTTCACGGTCGCCTCGGACAGGAACAGCCGCGCCGCGATCTCGGCGTTGGACAGGCCCTCGGCGACCTCGCGCAGCACCTCGACCTCGCGCGGCGTGAGGTCGGCGAGGCGGGGGTGCGGGCCGTCGGACGTCGCGACGTCGGCCCCCGCGGGCAGGTGGTCCGCGAACAGCTCGAGCATGCGGCGCGTGATGCGCGCGGACACGACCGCCTCGCCCGACGCGACGGTGCGCACGGCCGTCGCGAGCTCGGCCGGGGCGGCGTCCTTGAGCAGGAACCCGCTGGCCCCGGCGCGCAGCGCCGCGAACGCGTACTCGTCGAGGTCGAACGTCGTGAGCACCAGCACGCGCGTGTCGGGGTGCGCCTCGACGATGCGGGCGGTCGCGTCGATGCCGTTGACGCCGGGCATGCGCACGTCCATGAGCACGACGTCGGGGTGCAGCGCCGCGACCTGCTCGACCGCGGCCTGCCCGTCCTGCGCTTCACCCACGACCTCGAGGTCGTCGGTGCTGTCGATCAGCAGCCGGAACCCCATGCGGATGAGCGCCTGGTCGTCGACCAGCAGGACGCGGATCATGCTTCTCCCTCGTTCGTGGGCGCGGCGGTCGCGGCGGCGTCCGCCTGCGGCAGGACCGCCCGCACCCGCCAGCCGCCGTCGTGCGGGCCGGCCTCCAGGGTCCCCCCGAAGGCGGCGGTGCGGCCGGTCATGCCGGCGATCCCGCGCCCCGACCCGGCGGTCGGCGTGACCGGGCCGCCCGGGCCGCGGTCCGTCACGACGACCTCGACCGCGTCGGCCAGCCGCCGTACGGCGACGTCGACGGACGCCGTGCCGGGCGCGTGGCGCAGCGTGTTGGTGAGCGACTCCTGCACGATGCGGAACACCGCGAGCTGCACCGTGGTGTCCAGGCCGTCGAGCCCGGCCACCGCGAGGCCGGCGGTGCGCACGGGCAGGCCGGCGGTGCGGAACCGCTCGACCAGGCGGTCGAGGTCCTCGACGCCGGGCTGCGGGGCCGTCGGCACGTCGCCGGACGACGCGTCGTCGTCCGGGCCCGACGCGCCGTCGGCGCCGTCCGCACTGTCGCCCTCGTCGCTCGGCGCGTGCAGCACCCCGAGGATCCGTCGCACGTCACCGAGCGCGCCGCGCCCGGTGTCGACGAGCTCGTCGAGCGCGCGCCGCGCCTGGTCGGGCGACCGGTCGATCGCGGCGGCGGCGCCACCGCCCAGCGCGATCATCACGGTGATGGAGTGCGCGATGACGTCGTGCATCTCGCGCGCCACGCGGGCGCGCTCGTCGGCCTGCGTGACGCGCGCGCGGTGCTCCTCCTCGGCGGCGCGCGCGGCGGCGGCCTCCGCGAGGGCGGCGGCCCGCAGCCGGGCGGTGCGCACCAGGGTGCCGAACGCGATGCCGAACAGCGCGAGCACGACCAGCGGCAGCGCGGTGATGATCCACGACGGCGGCAGCACGTCCGCGAGGAACCCGGGCAGCCGGAACCGCGAGACCGCGTCGACCGCACCGGGTGCGTCGCCCGCGGCGAGCGACCCGACGAGCCCCACGCGCGGTGCGAGCCGTGCCGTGACGAGCACCGGCACGACGACGGCGAGGGCCACGACCCATGTCGTGCGGGGCGGGCGGGCGGCCGCGACGGCGAACAGCGCGGCCGCGAGCGCGAGCTCGTACCCGTTGGCCGCCCCGGCGACGACGAGCGTCGCGATCGCGAGCACCGCGAGGACGGCGGCGACCAGCTCGGGACGGCGGTGCCGCGCGAGCAGCACGCCCGCGCCCACCAGGGTGAGCAGGACCGACGCGAACGCCATGGTGTCGGTCTGCTGCTGGCCGACGTACCGGCTGAGCAGGTACATCGACTCGGCGCCGAACGCCGTCATCACGCCCCACGCGACGAACGCGACGACGAGCGCCATGGACGCCAGCGCCCGCCACCACGTCCGTGCCGGGGCGCTCGTCATGGCCCGCAGCCGGGCCCGGAGGCGACCGACGGGGCGCGGCGCGCGATCGTCCGCGCCCGCCGCGGCCGACCCGCGAGGGCCGAGCCCTGCGGCCCGGCCCTCGGTGGTCGTCGTGTCCGTCACCTGCGCATCCTCCCAGGTCACGGCTCAGGCGTCCCGACGGCGCAGGAGCACGGCGCCGACGACGACCGCGGCCACGGCCCACGCGACCAGCACGCCGTAGCCCTCCCAGGGGCCGAGCACCGTGCCCTGCGATCCCGAGATCACGGAGCCGGTGGCGTCGTGGGTGATGAGGCGCCCGCCCGCGGCCGACGGCAGGAGCGTGGCGAGGTCCTGCACCGGCTTCCACGGGATGTAGGCGAACGCGGGCTCGATGACGAAGACGAGGCCGAGCACGGTCGCGATGCCGGCGGCCGAGCTGCGCAGGATCGCGCCGATGCCGTACGCGAGGGCTGCCATGGCGGCCAGGTACAGCGGCACGCCCAGCATGATCCGCAGGTGGTCGGGGTTCGCGAGGTCGACCGTCATCTGCAGCTTCTCGAACCACGGTGCGACGGACGCCCAGCCCGCGAGGGACCCGACGAGGCCCGTGGCGAGCACGAGACCGACGACGACGACGAGCTTGGCGAGCAGCACCGGCACGCGGGTGGGCGCCGCCGCGAGGGTCGAGCGGATCTGGCCCGTGCGGTACTCGGCGGTGATGACGACGACCGCGAGCCCGGACAGGACGAGCTGGGTGAGCGTGAGCCCGGAGGTCGCGTACACGGGCCCGACGAACCAGTCGTCCGGGGCGTCGTCCGCGATGCCGGAGACGCTCGAGGCGCGCATGGCACCCATGAGCGGGAAGAACGCGACGGCGAGGAGCGCGGTCCACCACGTCGAGCGCAGCGAGCGGATCTTGACCCACTCGGACGCGACGAGGCGGCCGAAGCTCACGGGCTGCACGACGGTGCGGGGCCGCGTGCGGCTGGCGGGCAGGGACGTGGCGGGCGTGGCGGTGGTCATCGGTGGGCTCCTGCGACGGGGCGGGTGGTGGCGTCGGCGGCCGTCGAGCGGTACTCGACGGAGTCGCCGGTGAGCTGCAGGTACGCGTCCTCGAGGGAGGCCTGCACGGGGGCGAGCTCGTGGAGGACGATCCCGGCGCTCGCGGCGAGCGCGGCGACCTCCGGGGCCGTGGTGCCGGTGACGTCGAGGACGTCGGTGCCGGTGGACGCGAGCTCGATGCCGGGCCGCGTGGCGAGCAGCGCGGCGAGGCGGCGGACGTCGGGCGTCCGGACGCGCACGGCGGGCTTGCCGGCCAGCGCGACGACGTCGGCGACGGGGGCGTCCGCGACGATCCGGCCCCGTCCGATGACGATGAGGTGGTCGGCCGTGAGCGCCATCTCCGACATCAGGTGCGACGACAGGAAGACGGTGCGGCCCTCGGTGGCCAGGCCGCGCAGCAGGGTGCGGACCCACAGGACGCCCTCGGGGTCCAGGCCGTTGACCGGCTCGTCGAGGATGAGCGTCTGCGGGTCGCCCAGCAGGGCCGCGGCGATGCCCAGGCGCTGCCCCATGCCGAGCGAGAAGCGTCCGGCGCGCTGGCGGGCGACCGGCGTCAGGCCCGTGAGCTCCATGACCTCCTCGACCCGGCGCTTGCCGATGCCGTGCGTCGTGGCCTGCGCCAGCAGGTGCTCGCGCGCCGACCGCCCGCCGTGCACGGCCTTGGCGTCGAGCAGCACGCCCACCTCGCCGAGCGGCGCGCGGTGCTGCGCGTACGGCTTGCCGTTGACGGTGACGCTGCCGGCGCTGGGCCGGTCGAGCCCGACGACCATGCGCATCGTCGTCGACTTGCCGGCGCCGTTGGGGCCCAGGAAGCCCGTGACCTTGCCCGGCTGGACCGTGAAGTCCATGTGGTCGACGACCGTCTTGTCGCCGTACCTCTTGGTCAGACCGATGGCCTCGATCATGCGTCCTCCTCGTTCGGGTGTGGTTCGAACGTACGGAGAGCGCCGCGCCACGGGGACGCCCGCAAGGCGCATCTGTGCAGGCCCGCGGCATACGCCGCAGGGATGACCCGCGTCCCCCTGCGGTGCCTCGCCCGGCGAGGACGCGGCGGGTCAGGCCGAGCGTGAACCGGTCGTCGAGACCGTCACCGCCCGGTGCGGCATCACCTGAGCAGCACCGAGCGCGGCCCGAGGGGATCCGCCACGTGCGGGTCCCCTCGGGCGCGTCCGCGACCGCAGGTCGACGTGCGTGCTCAGGCCGACGTCGCCCGGGCGGGCGTGGCCACGTGCGGCGCGGGCGACGTCTGCGCAGGGACGACCGGGCCGGTGAGGCCGAGCTCACCTGCGAAGTGGCACGCCGCCCACCGTCCGGGGGTGATCTCGCGGAGGCGGGGCTCGTCGGTCGAGCACACGGGCTGCGCGTAGGGGCAGCGCGGGTGGAAGTAGCACCCGGAGGGCGGGGACGCGGGGTTGGCGACCTCACCCTTGAGGACGATCGTGGGACGGGTCCGCTCCTCGTCCGGCACCGGGGACGCCGACAGCAGGGCCTCGCTGTAGGGGTGCAGCGGCGTGGAGAAGAGGTCGTCCGTGGGCGACAGCTCGACGACCTGGCCGACGTACATGACAGCGACCCGGTGCGCGAGGTGCTCGACGACGCCGAGGTCATGGGTGATGAAGAGGTACGACAGGTCCAGCTCGCGCTGCAGGTCCTTGAGGAGGTTGAGGATCTGGGCCTGGATGCTCACGTCCAGCGCGGACACGGCCTCGTCGCACACGATGAGGTTGGGCCGGCAGGCGAGCGAGCGCGCGATCCCGACCCGCTGACGCTGCCCGCCGGAGAAGGCGTGCGGGTAGCGCGAGAGATGACGCTCGCCGAGGCCGACGAGCTCCAAGGTCTCGATCACCCGTCGGCGGAGCTCGGCGCCGCGCAGGCCCAGGTTGTTCGCCAGTGGCTCGGCGACGATCTCCTCGACCGTCATCCGGGGGTTCAGCGACGAGTAGGGGTCCTGGAAGATCATGTGGAAGTTGCGGCGTGCCCGCTTCAGCTCCGCGGGGTCGGCTGCCGTGATGTCGGTCAGCGTGCCGCCCTCGCCGCGGATGCGCACGGTTCCGGCGGTGGGCTCGACGGCGCGGACGATCATGCGCCCGAGCGTGGTCTTGCCCGATCCCGACTCGCCCACGACACCGAGGGTCTCGCCCCGGGTGATCGTCAGGGAGACGTCGTCGACCGCGTGCACCGCACCCTTGGTGCGTCCCCACATGCCTCCCCGGACGGGGAAGTCCTTGCTGAGGTGCTCGACCTCGAGGACGACGTTCGTGCCGGTCGCCGCCTCGGCGCCGGGCGTCGAGGTTGTGACGTCAGACATGGCTCCACTCGCTCTCGTCCTCGGTGACGTCCGAGTACAGGAAGCACCGGACCTCGTGGTCCCGGTGCGGGTCGGGACGTGACATGGCGGGGACCGTGGCGTCGCACACGCCCTCGATCGCCTGCGTGCACCGGCTGGCGAACCCGCACTGGGGCGCCAGCCCGATCGGCACCGGGACGGATCCCTCGATCGACTCCAGGCGCTCCACGCGCCGGCCCGGCTTCGGCACCGACTGGAGCAGCCGCCGGGTGTAGGGGTGCAGGGGGTTGGCGAACAGCTCCTTGGTCGGCCCGGACTCGACGACCTTGCCCAGGTACATGACGTAGACGCGGTCGACGTGCTCGGCGACGACCCCGAGGTTGTGCGTGATGTAGAGCACGGACATGTGCTCCTCGGCCTGGAGGTCCCGCAGCAGCTGCAGGATCTGCGCCTGGATCGTCACGTCCAAAGCGGTGGTGGGCTCGTCGGCGATGAGGAGGGCGGGACCGCACGCCAGCGCGAGGGCGATCATCGCGCGCTGGCGCATGCCCCCGGAGAACTCGTGGGGGTACTGGTCGACGCGTCGCTCCGGGTCGGAGATCCCGACGCGTCGCATCAGGTCGACGACCCGCGCCGCGACCTCGTCGTCGTCGAGCTCGGTGTGCTCCTGCAGGACCTCGGCGATCTGCGACCCGATGGTGTGCACGGGCGAGAAGCTGGCCATCGGCTCCTGGAAGACCATGGACACCTCGTTCCCGCGGATGGCTCGCAGCTCCTCGGAACCGGGCTCGAGGGCGAACAGGTCCTGCCGCGAGCCGTCCTTCAGCCGGACCCAGGCGGTGCCGTCGACGATGTCGCCCGGCTCCTGGATCAGACGCAGCAGCGAGTGCGCCATCGTCGACTTGCCGCAGCCCGACTCGCCGATCACGCCGACGGTCTCCCGCTCCCCGATCGTGAGGTCGACGCCGTCGACGGCTTTGACGACCCCCTCGTCGACGAAGAAGTACGTGCGCAGGTTCTTCAGGTCCAGCAGGGTCATGTCGGGTTCTCCGGGGGTGCGTCGTCGCGCGCCTGGTCGCGGGGTCGAGCGGGCGGGGAGGGGGCGATCGGGTCCGACCGGGGCGGCCCGATCGACTTGCGCGCCACCGGCTGGCACTCGACCTCGGTGACGAGGCCGTGCCCGGTCGGTGGCGCGTCACCTGCCGGCGTGCCGGCGATGAGGAGGTCGACGGCGGCACGACCCATCTCGTAGTAGGGCAGACGCACGGTGCTCATCGCCGGGACGGCGTGCGCGGAGAACTCCGCGTGGTCGTCGTAGCCGACGACGGACAGGTCCTCGGGGATCCGCAGGCCGCGTTGGTAGGCGGCGTAGTACACACCGACCGCCATGCGGTCGTTCCCGGCCATGATCGCGGTGGGTGGGTTCGGGCTGTCGAGCAGCACCGTGGCGTGACGATGGCCGCTGTCGGTCTGGTAGTCGCCCCACCGCACCAGGGTCCGGTCGTAGGCGATGCCGGCCGCGCGCAGCGCGTCGCGGTACCCGAGGCGCCGTTGACCTGCCGCCCAGGTCTCCCGCAGGCCGTTGATGAAGCCGATCCGGGTGTGCCCCGCGGCGAGCAGCAGCTCGGCCGCGCTCCGGCTGCCGCTCCGCTCGGCGGGCAGCACGGAACGGTGCCCGTCGCGGGAGAAGCAGTTGAGCAGGACCAGCGGAATCGAGTCGAACGCGGCGGGCACCTCGACCTCGCGGGTGAAGGCGGTGGTGACGATCACCGCGTCGAACTGCCTCGCGAGCACGACCTCCACCGCGTGCTCGGCGAGCGCGGCGTTGCCGCCGGTCGTCATCGTGGTGACCATGAACCCGCCTGCCCATGCCCGCTCCTGCATGCCGCGGATCGTGGAGTTCTCGTAGGGCACGGCCGTGAGCTCGTCCGTCAGGACGGCGATCGAGTGCGAGCGCTGGGTGCGCAGGCTCCTCGCCTGCAGGTTCGGCCGGTAGTCGAGCAGGCGGACGGCCTCCAGCACCTTGTCGCGTGTGGCCTGCGTCAGGGTCTGCGCCTTCGGGTCGTCGTTCACGACGAAGGAGACGGTGGCGCTCGACACGCCGGCGAGTCGAGCGACCTGAGCCATGGTCGTTCGCGGGCGAGACGTCGGTGTCTTCACAGCGGGGGCCTCCTCGGTTGGTTAAAGGGATAACAGCAGCTAGACCGGGCCGTCAACATGTTGAGCCACCTGAGTGATCCAGCCTGCTAGCGGCGTTGACGGCGAGCGGAGGCGCTGTTAGAACTGGCCCGGTTAAACGTCTAACAGGGACGTCACCAGGAAGCCTGTCCGCCTGGGGAGCAGCCCTCGGCACGGCGAACCTGGTCCGAGCAAAGGAGCTTCGGGAGATGAGTAGCAAGAGCGCCAAGCGCCGCAACCGGCGGATCGTGGGCGGTGTCGTCGCCGCCGTCGTCGTGGGCGGGGTCGCGCTGGCCGTCGTGAACCGCGACGACGGTGGCGGTGACGCGCAGCCTGCCGCCGCCGAGAACATCACGCCCTCAGCGCGCGGCTTCCTCGAGCCGCCCGCGCTGGCGGACCGGGTGTCCGCCGGCGAGCTGCCGCCGATCGACGAGCGGATCCCGTCCGAGCCGTTCGTCGTCGGGCCCGGCGTGCTCCTCGAGGAGGAGCACCTCGACTGGGAGGACGGCCGATACGGCGGGACGCTCGAGTTCGCCGCCATGGGTGCGAGCGGCTTCGTCAACATCGTCGGCACGACCGTCCTGCGCTCACCGGGGCAGACCACCGAGGAGAGCGCGCCGAACGTCGTGAGCGGCTTCGAGGTCGACGACGACTACACGACGTTCTCCTTCACGCTGCGCGACGGGCTGCGGTGGTCGGACGGCGAGCCCGTCACCACCGAGGACGTCCGCTTCACCCTGGAGGACGTCTACGGGGACCCCGAGGCCGACCGGCCCGCGCCCAGCTGGTTGTACACCGCGGGCGACCCGAGCAAGAGCCTGGCGAACCTGGAGGTGCACGACGAGCTCTCGTTCACGCTGACCTTCGACGAGTCGTACGGGCAGTTCGTGGCCGACCTGAACTCGTGGATCCCCAGCTACGCCGAGCTGATCAAGCCCGCGCACTACCTCAAGCAGTTCCACGCCGCCCACGCCGACGCGACCGAGCTGGCGGCGCTGGTCGAGGAGAGCGGCCGCGGGGACTGGCAGACGCTCCTGGACTACAGGGACGTGCCGCACTGGGAGGTCGGTGAACCGCGCGCGCTCGGCATGCCGACCCTCAACGCGTGGGTCCTGGACGAGTCGGGGGAGAACCTCACCCGGTACGTGCGCAACCCGTACTTCTGGCACGTGGACGCCTCCGGGCACCAGCTGCCCTACATCGACGAGATCGTGGTGAACCGCGTCGTCGACTCGGACGCCCTCACCAACGCCATGCTCGCGGGCCAGGTGTCGCTCGCCTCCGGCGGCGAGGTCGCGCTGAACAACATGCCCGTGCTCAAGCAGAACGCCGAGCGCTCCGGGTTCCGCGTCTTCACCACAGGGTCCTTCAACAACCCGTTGCAGCTCTTCCTCAACCGCGACTACGAGTGGACCGAGGCCGGCAGCCAGTGGCAGGCGGTCATCTCCGACCCCCAGCAGCGCTTCCACCGGGCGATCGCCGCCGCCATCGACGACGAGGCGATCAACGACGCCGTCTACTTCGGGCTGTACGGGGACCTCGACCCCTCGTGGCGTTCCTTCGACCCTGCTCAGGCCGGCGCGTTGCTGGACGAGCTCGGGATGACGCTCGGGTCGAACGGCATGCGCACCTACCCCGACGGGTCGCCCTTCTCCCTGGGCATCACCTACCCCGTGGGGTCGAGCGACGTGAACCCGGTGGCGGAGCTCCTGCGGTCCCAGCTCGCGGAGGTCGGCATCCGTGTCGAGCTGACGTCGCTGGAGGAGTCGCTGTTCAACCAGCGCAAGGAGACGAACCAGGTCATGGCCTCCCTCATGATCAACGACGGCCCGGGCTGGGCGTCGGGGATCTCCGAGGACTACCTGCCCAACCACAAGGGTCCGTGGGCGCCCGAGCAGTGGCAGTACTTCCTCTCGAGGGGTGAGCGCGGCCGCCCGCTCGAGCCCGCCATGCAGGAGTTCTTCGAGCTGCACACCTCGCGCAAGCAGGTGCCGCCGCAGTCGGACGAGGGTGTCCGGCGGTGGGAGGAGCTCGTGGGCTGGTTCAAGGAGAACCACGCGTTCATCCCGCTGACCGGGGCGCAGGTCACGCCGACCATCGCCGACGTCCGCCTGCGCAACCTCCCGAAGGAGGGGTCGCCGGTGAACCTGGACGTGTACATCGGGTCGCCCGGCCTCTGGTTCGACCAGGACTGACGGGAGACATCTCAGCCATGCACGGCACGACATCCAGATCCAGTACGGAAAGGGGAGCGGCGTGACCCGCTTCGTGATGCGCAGGCTTCTGCTGCTGATCCCTTTCTTGTTCCTCATCTCCGTGGTCGCCTTCGTGATCATCCAGCTCCCGCCCGGCGACTTCGTGGACACCTACGTCCGCAATCTCGAGGCGCAGGGCGGGACGGTGAACGCGGCGCAGACCGCAGCTCTGCGAGCGCGCTACGGACTGGACGAGCCCATGTGGCTCCAGTACTGGATCTGGATGTCGAACCTGCTGCAGGGCGACTTCGGCAACTCCTTCCTGTTCGACAGGCCGGTCGCCGACGTGCTGGCCGAGCGGGTCCCTCGCACCGTCGCGCTGGCAGTGGCGTCCATGACGGTCACGTGGCTCATCGCGATCCCGGTCGGCATCTTCTCGGCGCTGCGCAAGTACTCGGTCGGAGACCACGTCGCCACCTTCCTCAGCTTCGTCGGCGTCGCGGTGCCCCCGTTCCTGCTGGCGCTGGTCGGGATGTACCTGGTGTTCGACCGCACCGGCTTCCTCATCACGGGCCTGTATTCCCCGGAGTTCCGCTCCGAGCCGTGGTCGCCGGCGAAGGTCGGCGACCTGCTGAAGAACACGTGGCTGCCGATCGCGGTGCTGGCTGTCACCGGCGCGGCGGGCACGATCCGGGTGCTGCGGTCGTCCCTGCTCGACGAGCTGAAGAAGCTGTACGTCACCACGGCCCGCGCGAAGGGGCTCCCGGAGCACAAGGTGATCCTCAAGTACCCCGTCCGCATCGCGATCAACCCGCTGATCTCGACCATCGGGTGGATGCTGCCGGCCATGGTCGGAGGAGAGGTCGTGGTCTCCAAGGTGCTCAACCTGCCGACGACCGGACCGGTCCTGCTGGAGTCGATCCTCGCGCAGGACATGTACCTGACCGGGGCGATCGTGCTGATCCTCAGCGCCCTGACGATCATCGGGACCCTGCTGTCGGACATCTTGCTCGCGGCCGCCGACCCGCGCATCAGGTACCAGTAGAAGGCCAGGAGAAGACCATGACGCTGGTTGACGGGCCCGTCGACGCACCGCCCTCGGAGCACTACGTCAGAGACAGGGGAAAGGCACGCCTCAGGAGCCTGGAGTCCCGCCGGGGCGTCCGGGCGAGGAAGGTGCAGGAGCGGCTGCGGGACGCCTCGCAGGGCCGGTTGGTGTGGCACCGGTTCCGCAAGCACCGGCTCGCGCCGGTCGCGCTGGTCCTCCTGGTGCTGCTGTACGTCGTCGCGCTGCTGGCCGACTTCGTCGCCCCCTACCGCGTGCAGGACAGGTTCCCCGACCAGCAGTTCTCGCCGCCGACCCTGGTCCGCGTGATCGACCGGGACGGCAACCTGCACCTGCCGTTCATCTACGAGACCGGGACCACCCTGAACCCGGACACGTTCGCCTACGAGACGACGATCCCGGAGGACGCCGAGCGCATCCCCGTACGCCTCTTCGTGCCGACCGAGCCGCGCGACTTCCTGGGCCTCACCATCGACCGGGCACTGTTCGGTACCGCTGAGGGGTCGCAGCCGGTCCTGCTGTTCGGCGCTGACAACCTGGGCCGCGACCTGTTCTCGCGCATCGTGATCGCCTCGCGCGTGTCTCTTCTGGTGGGGCTCGCGGGTGTGGCGATCAGCTTCGTCCTCGGGGTCGTCCTCGGCGGCGTCTCGGGGTACTTCGGCGGCCGGGTCGACGCGGTCGTCCAGCGCACCATCGACTTCATCATCAGCATCCCGCTCATCCCGCTGTGGATGGCGTTGTCGGCCGCGATCCCGCGGTCGTGGAGCGGGATCCAGACGTACCTCGCCATCACCGTCATCCTTTCGCTGGTGGGGTGGACCAACCTTGCGCGAGTCGTGCGAGGCAAGGTCATGTCGTTGCGTGAGGAGGACTACGTCACGGCAGCCCGGATCTCGTCCGCGAGCCACGGGCAGGTGATCGCCAAGCACCTGCTGCCCGGCGTGACGAGCTTCCTCATCGTGCACGTGACGCTCGCGGTCCCCGGCATGATCCTCGGCGAGACGACCCTCAGCTTCCTCGGTCTGGGCATCACCGCGCCCGACGTCAGCTGGGGCACCTTGCTGCAGCAGGCCCAGGACGTCACGGTCGTGGCCAACTACCCCTGGCTCCTGCTGCCGGCGCTGGTCCTGGTCTACGCCGTCGTGCTGTTCAACTTCGTCGGCGACGGCTTGCGCGACGCGGCCGACCCGTACTCGCGGTGACCGACCCCGCCGCGCCCACGCATCTCAGGAGAGCACCCCGATGAAGGCCTTCTACAAGCCCCGGCACGGCGTCGTGGGGGACTGCATCCCCCACCACGCGGACGGCCGGTACCACCTGTACTACCTGCGCGAGTACCGAGACCTCGACAGCTTCGGCTGGGGAAGTCCTTGGCACCACGTCTCGACCACCGACGGCGCGACCTTCGTCGACCACGGCGAGGCGATCGCCAAGGGCTCCGAGACGGACCAGGACCCCGGTGTGGGCACCGGCTCGGTGTTCACCGATGACGACGCCACGCACCACATCTTCTACACCGGGATCAACCCGCGCTTCCGGGACGAGGAGCGCCGCGAGCAGGTGATCCTCCACGCCACGAGCACGGACCTCGACCACTGGACGAAGGACCCCGGTTTCGCGCTCGCCGCGGACGAGTCCCGCTACGAGCGTCACGACTGGCGGGACCCGTTCGTCTACCGGCACCCCACGACGGGTGAGGTCCGGATGCTCGTCGCGGCCCGGACCCGTCACGGGGAGCCCAGCGGTCGCGGCTGCACCGTCGCGCTGCGGACGGCCGACCTGCGCACGTGGGAGGTGGTCGACGACTACGCGCCCGGGCGCTACCACGGGCACGAGTGCCCGGACCTCTTCCAGATCGGGGACTGGTACTACCTCGTCTTCTCGGAGTACACGACGCACACGGTGACGCGGTACGTCATGAGCCGGAGCCCGGACGGGCCGTGGCACGCACCCGTGGACGACCAGTTCGACAACCGCGCGTTCTACGCGGCCAAGTCCGCCGCGCCGGCGGAGGGCGGCCCCCGGCTGCTGTTCGGGTGGAACCCCACCAAGGAGGGCGGCCGCGACGACGGCGAGTGGCAGTGGGGCGGCAACCTCACCGTCCACGAGGTGCTCCAGCGCCCCGACGGCAGCCTCGGCGTCCGTCCGCCGCGTGCCCTCCTGGACGGCTTCGCGGAGCGGACCGGCGACGGCGCCACGGTCGAGCTCGACGGGACGCACGCGCGCAGCAGCGCCGTCGCCGGCCCGCTGCCGTCGACCGCGCTGGTCGAGGCACGGGTCACCGTCGGCTCGCCGCACGGCAGCGCGGGGGTGCTCCTGCACACCGACGCGAACGGTCACGGGGGGTACTTCCTCCGCCTGCACGCCGGCCGGCAGGTGATGCAGCTGGGCAAGGTCGGCGGGTACCGCAGCTGGTTCGTGGACCACTTCCCCGAGCTGGACCGTCCGCTGCGCATCGTCCCCGGGCGTGCCGTCGACCTGCGCATCGTGCTCGACGGGTCCGCGGTCGTCGTGTACGCCGACGACGTCGCGCTCAGCGGGCGCCTCAACGAGCGCGCCGGCGGGTGGTTCGGCGCGTTCGCGGACGGCGCGGGCGCCGCGTTCCAGGGTCTGGGCGCGCGCGCGCGGACCGCGGACCGCGTCTGACGCGCCTCCCAGGGCGGCCGCGTGTGCCGCCCTGCTCTGTTCCTCTTCCCCCTTCTCGCGGTCCCCTGCACCTGGAGGTCTCCCTTGTCTGCGTTCTCCACTCTCCCCGATCTGAGCAGCGGCCTGGTCTCGCGCTCGATCACGGCCGAGAACCCCACCGGTGGGGTGGGGGCCGGAGGACGCGCCGCCTCCGACCTCGGCCCCGGCCGCAAGGGCCGGCCCTGCCTGACCCTGCCGCAGGGCGTCGAGACGACCCTGGCGGACATCGACGGCGCCGGGACGATCACCCACCTGTGGTTCACCGTGGCCGACCACACCGAGGCGGTCGGGTTCGTGCTGCGCGACCTCGTCGTGCGCATGTACTGGGACGGGGAGGAGACCCCGAGCGTCGAGGTCCCCCTGGGGGACTTCTTCTGCTGCGGCGCGGGCGCCCGCACGCTGGTCACGTCGGCCCCGATCGTCGTCGCCCCGTCGGGTGGCTTCAACAGCTACTTCTCGATGCCCTTCGGATCCAGGGCCCGGATCACCGTCACCAACGAGCACCCCGTCGACGTCGACGGGTTCTTCTTCCAGGTCGACTACACGCTCGACCCGAGCGGCGCCTCGAGCCCGGCGCGCTTCCACGCCCAGTGGCGCCGGGAGAACCCGACCACGCTCGGCGTCGACTACACCGTCCTCGACGGGGTCTCCGGCGCGGGCGCCTACATCGGGACGTTCCTGTCGGTCACCTGCCTGGAGCGGTACTGGTACGGCGAGGGTGAGGTCAAGTTCTACCTCGACGGCGACACCGAGCACCCCACGATCTGCGGGACCGGCCTGGAGGACTACGCCGGCGGCGCCTGGGCGTTCCAGGACCGGCTGTCCTCCGACGTCGAGCCCGAGGTCCTGACCTTCAGCGCCCCGTACTGCGGCTACCCGCAGCGCCTGGTGAACGACACCTCGCGGCAGTCGCTCTACGCCACGCCGATGGCGCCCGTCCACAGCATGTACCGGTGGCACCTTCCCGACCCCGTCTACTTCCAGGACTCGATCCGCGTCACCCTGCAGCAGATCGGGCAGACGGGCCCCGGGCTCTTCGAGCGCAGCGACGACGTCGCGTCGGTCGCCTACTGGTACCAGACGTCCGGACGCAACGAGCCGCGCGTCTTCCCGGCGCGCGACCAGCGCCGCCCTCGCTGACCGCAACCGCTCACCGCTCCGCCGAGCCGCCCGCGCCGGCCCGCACCATCCGAGAGAGACACATGAACACGCCCGACGCCTGGCAGCACGCCTTCCACCTGACCGTGCCCGACCACTGGCTCAACGACCCCCAGCGCCCCGTGTACAGCCAGGGTGCCTACCAGTACTTCTACCTCTACAACGGCGACTTCCCCGAGCCCACCGGCACGTCCTGGCGTCGGGTGTCGACCACGGACGGGGTCCGGTTCCAGGACCACGGCGTCGCGATGGACAAGTGGTCGCAGCCCAACCGCGACCTGTGGTCCGGGTGCCTGGTCGTGGACGAGGACGGTACCGCGGGTCTCGGCGAGGGTGCCGTCGTCGCGCTGGTGACGCAGCTCGACCGCGCCAGCGGCGCCGACGCGCAGGCCCAGTTCCTGTGGTACTCCACCGACGGCGGGGTGACCTTCACGAACCTGTCGGACACCCCCGTCCTGGCGAACCGTGGCTACGAGCACTTCCGGGACCCGAAGGTGGTGCGCGTCGACGACTCGTGGGTGATGGTCCTGGCGGAGGACACCGACCTCGGTTTCTACGCCTCGCAGGACCTCAGGAGCTGGCAGGAGGTCAGCCGGTTCCACGAGGACCGGATCGGCATGCTCGAGTGCCCGGACCTCTTCCGCATCACGGCCGACGACGGCACGGCGCACTGGGTGCTGGCCGCGAGCCCGCAGCACTCCGTGCCCGGACGCGCGGACCGTCCCGGGACCTACGCGTACTGGGTCGGCGACTTCGACGGCACACGGTTCACCCCCACGGTCGGCGAGCCGCGGTGGCTGGACTTCGGCTTCGACTGGTACGCCGCGGTGACCTGGCCGGTGCACGACCAGGACGGCCGCGAGACGTCCGACCGGCGCTGGGCGATCGGCTGGATGAACAACTGGGCGTACGCCACGCAGGACCCCCCGACGTGGACCGACGCCGGTTACCACGGCATCGACTCGGTCGTGCGCGAGCTGACGCTGGCCCGGACGGACGACGGTTACGTGCTCGTCTCCCGGCCGCTGCACGAGCTGGCCACTGTCCGGACGCCGGTCCCCGTCGGGCCCGGGGTGCAGCGCGCCCCTGCCGCTGCGTCGGTCACCGCACGGGTCTGCCCGGGCGCCCGTGTGCGGGTCAAGGTGTCCGAGGACGGCACGCGCGGTGTCGACGTGCTGGTGACCGCGACCGAGATCCTCGTCGACCGATCGAGCCAGGGCTGCCCCGGCGACGGGGCGCTCGCCGTGGCTCGCGCGCCGTGGCGCGGCGGCCCGGTGGACCTGGAGATCCTCGTCGACCGCGCGACGGTCGAGGTGTACGCCGACGGCGGGCGCATCGCGCTGAGCATGCTGACCTTCGCGGCCGCGGACGACACGGGGATCGAGCTCGTCGAGGGCGACGGGTCGATCCGCGACGCCGCGGTCGCGGAGGTCCGTGCCACCGCGCTGGAGGCCGCGACCGGTCGCCAGGACGTGCGATGACCGCGTCACCACGGGCGCCGGGGACGTGGTCGCCGCGACCGTCGATGCACTTCACCGCCCGGGAGACGTGGCTCAACGACCCCAACGGCCTTGTGTTCCATGACGGCCGGTGGCACCTGTTCTTTCAGAACAACCCCTCCGGCGGCGACTGGGGGAACCTGTCCTGGGGGCATGCGGTGTCCGACGACCTGCTGTCGTGGACCGAGCTGCCGGTGGCGATCGAGGCCACGCCGGAGGAGATGGTGTTCTCCGGCAGCGTCGTGGTCGACCACCACGACACGGCGGGCCTCGCGGGCCCCGGGCATACCGCGCTCGTCGCCGTCTACACCAGTGCATACACCGAGGCGTCGCCGCGGGCCGGCATCCAGGCGCAGTCCCTCGCGTACAGCGTCGACGGGGGCAGCACCTGGCAGCGTTACGACCACAACCCGGTGCTCGACATCGGGTCCGGCGAGTTCAGGGACCCGAAGGTCTTCTGGCACGGCGGCGCCGACGGCTGGTGGGTCATGGTGGCCGTCGAGGCGACGGACCGCCGCGTCGCCATCTACTCCTCGCCCGACCTGGTGGCGTGGACGCTGGAGTCGCGCTTCGGCCCGGCGCACGCGGTGGACGGCGTCTGGGAGTGCCCGGACCTGATCCCCCTGCGTGTCGAGGACACGGAGGAGGTGCGGTGGGTCCTGGTGGTGAGCCTCAACCCGGGCGCGATCGCCGGTGGCTCGGGCACCCAGTACTTCGTCGGGGACTTCGACGGTCGGACGTTCACACCCGACACCCTCGTCGAGGACGGGCGGCTCGAGGACTTCGACTGGCTCGACCACGGCCCCGACTACTACGCGGGCGTGACCTTCAGCGGCGCCCCCGACGACCGCCGCGTCACCATGGCGTGGGCCGGCAACTGGTCCTACGCGGCCGCCACTCCGACAGCCCCCTGGCGTTCCGCGATGTCGCTGGCCCGCGACCTCCGTCTCGTCCGGTGCGCGGACGGGCGCCTGCGCGTGGCGCAGCGACCGGTGCTGCCGCCCGCCGGCGAGGTCCCGCCCGACACCGCGGTGCACCAGGTGCGCGTTCCGCTCGGCGTCGGCGAGAGGCACACGCTCACGCTCCACGCGGACGACCCGACGTGCTCCGACGAGGTCCGCATCACGCTCGACGGGAGCAGCCGGACCCTGACCTGCGACCGGTCCGGCAGCAGCCGCACGCCGTTCCACCCCGACTTCCGCGGGGTGTTCACGGCGCCCTTGCACGGCGACGGGCCGGTGGACCTGACGGTGGTGGTCGACGGCTGCGTCCTGGAGCTCTTCACGGGTGACGACCTGACGACCCTGACCTGCCTCGTCTTCCCCGACGCCCCGCTCACGCGGCTCAGCACGGGGGAGCGACGTCCGTGAGCGGTCACGCCTCGCCCATGCCGCCCCCGTTCCTCGTCGTCGGCGAGAGCGTCGCCGACGTCATCAGCCCACGGGGCGGCCGTCCCACGACCCACCCGGGTGGCAGCCCCGCGAACGTCGCGTACGGACTGGCGCGGCTCGGCGAGGCCGTCGAGCTGCTCACCGAGCTGGGCGACGACGAGGACGGCATGCTGCTGCGCACGCACCTGGAGCGTGCGGGGGTCGGTGTCCGGGTGGGGCGACCCGACCCGGCCCGCCGGACGCCCCGCGCGACAGCGGTGCTCGACGGGACGGGCGCCGCGCGGTACGAGTTCGACATCGAGTGGGCTCTCGACCCTGCGGCCCCGGCTCCTCGCTGCCGTCACCTGCACACCGGTTCGCTGGCCGTCCTCCTCGAGCCGGGGGCGTCGACCGTCCGCCAGGTCGTCGACGAGGCCCGGGTCGAGGCGACCGTCAGCCTGGACCCGAACATCCGCCCTGCGCTGTCGGGGTCGCCACCGGAGGCTCGCGCGCGTGTGGAGCGGCTCGCCGCCGTGGCCGACATCGTCAAGGCCAGCGACGAGGACCTGCAGTGGCTGTACCCGGGCGACACCCTCGACGCGGCGGCCGGGCGACTCCTGCGCTGCGGGCCGGCGCTCGTGGTCGTCACGCGGGGAGCGGCGGGCGCGTGCGCCCGCACGGCCGCCGGCATGGTGGACGTCGCCGCGCCGCCTACGCGTGTCGTCGACACCGTGGGGGCTGGTGACTCCTTCATGGCAGCGATGCTGCACGAGCTCGCGCGGCGCGACCTCGTGGGAGCCGCGCGCCGTTGTCGGCTGCGCGAGCTCGACGCCGATCTCGTGAGGCAGGTGCTCGGCGTCGCCGCCCGAGCCGCCGCCGTCACCGTCTCGCGCGCAGGCGCCGCGCTGCCCACGCGGGACGAGCTGCGGGCCTGAGGGCCATCACGGCTCCCGCGCCACCGGTGCGGGCCCGCCCGGCTGCGCCGCGTGACGCGCGGCGGGACCGGGGCCTCGCCGGACGCGACGGTCCGCACCCCGGCGGCGAGCGCGGCGGGCGCGCTCCGGGCGACAGGCACGGTGCGGTGTGTGACGCTCGTGTCCCGACGACAGGGAGGTCACCGATGTCCGTTCCCGACGACACCGCCACCCCGACGCCCGACGACACCACCGCCGCGACGCCCGACGCGTTCCCGGACCCCGTCACCGCGACGGCCCCCGAGGCCGACCCGGCGCCGGACGAGGACCCGGCGGGCGCCGACCAGCCGGCCGACGAGGGCACGATCCTGCCGATCCCCGGCAACCGGGCGAGCAGCGGCTTCGCCTGACGAGCACACGACGACGGTGGCGCCCGCGTGGGGCGCCACCGTCGTGCGTGCGTGCGTCCGTCGTGCGTCCGTCGTGCGTCAGGCGCGGCGTCGCAGCGCGACCGCCGCACCCGCGAGCGCGACGACGGCCCACGTCACCAGCACGACGAGCGAGCGTGCGGGCATCGCGAACGTCTGCTGCGCGAGCCCGGCGCGCACCAGCTGGGCCATGGGCTCGATGGGGAGCCACTCGTGGGCCGTCTGCAGCCACGCGGGCATGCGCTCGGCGGGGTAGGACACGGGCGAGAACAGCAGCACGATGAAGACGAGCGCCTGCGTGAGCAGCATCGCGAGCTGCGGCGGCAGGACCGTGGCCATCGCGTACCCGACGGCCGCGGCGGTCAGCGAGACCAGCAGCGTCGCGGGCAGGAACCACGGCGCGATCGACAGGTCGACGTCGAAGCGCAGGACCCCCGCGAGGACGCCGAGCGCCATGCCGGGCAGGGCGATGAGCGTCCACACCAGCAGGTCGGACAGCAGGAACGCGATGCGCGGCACGGGCAGCGTGCGCATCCAGTCGAGCGACCCCTCGATGCGTGACTGCCCGACCATCTGCGGCACCATCACCAGGCCGACGGTGATGAGCGTGATGGTCGGTGCGCCCGTGGCCAGGAACAGCGCGGTGACGGGGTCCGGGTCCCCGACGAGCAGGCCGTAGCCGACGACGGTGGCGACGGCCATGAACACCTGGACGACGACCATGAGCGGCAGGTACTGCGACTGCCGGCGCAGCTGCCACTGCGCGAGCAGCAGGGTCTGCCGCAGGCCGTCGGTGCGCGTCGGCGCGGGGGCGGTGAGCGTGGTCATGCGGCCGGGACCTCCTCGGTGACGTCGGCGGGCTCGCCGACGAGCTGCACGTACACGTCCTCGAGCGACGCGGGGGTCAGCGCGTAGCGCTCGAGCCGTCCCGCCTCGACCTCGTCCTGCGCCCAGCGCACGACCTCGGCGGCCGCGTCGGACGGGACGGTCGCGGTCGCGCGCAGGTGGCCGGCCGCGGCGTCGCGGGCGGCGGGGTGCCAGCGCACGGGCACGCCGGGCACGGTGTCGACCTCGAGGGTGAGGGAGCCGCGCAGGCGCGCGGTGAGGCCGGCGGGGGTGTCGGCGGCGCGGACGACGCCGCGGTCGAGGATCGCGAGGTGGTCGACGACGCGCTCGGCCTCGCGGACGTTGTGCGTCACGAGCAGGACGCCGTGCCCGGCGTCGGCCAGGCCGCGGATCTGCTGCCAGAGCAGGCGGCGCCGCACGGGGTCGACGTCGTTGGTGAGCTCGTCGAGCACGACGAGCCGCCCGGGCACGACCGTGGTCATCGCGAAGGCGGTGAGCCGGGCGACGCCGCCCGAGACCTTCTCGGCCGGGGTGTCGGCCCACGCGCCGAGGTCGAGGGCGTCGAGCAGGTCGGTCGCGCGGCGGCGCACGTCGGCGGGCGCGGCGCCGCGGATGCGGCCGACGAGCTCGATGGCGCGGCGCGGGGTCAGGCCGCTGATCGGCACGTTGGCCTGCGCCTGGATCGAGACCAGGCGGCGCGCGTGCTCGGGGTGGGCCACCGCGTCGACGCCCGTGACCGTGATGCTGCCGGAGTCGGGGCGCACGAGGCCGACGACCTGGTGCACGAGCGTCGTCTTGCCCGCGCCGTTGTGGCCGAGCAGCCCCACCACCTGGCCTGCCGCGACGTCGAGGTCGATCCCGTCGTTCGCCTGCACGCCGCGACGCCCGCGGTACCGCTTGCGCAGCCCGCGGACGGTGAGCACGTCCTGCCCGGTCATGTCGTCCTCCACTCAGATACCGATCGGTACGTGCGTGACGGTACGCCGATATACCTGTCGGTATCAACTCCTTGGTATGAACCGGCGTATCGTGAGCCCATGGCCGACGACCGTGACCGCCTCAGCGCCGCCAGCCGTGCCCTCGCCGATGCGGCCGCCCAGCTCACGCGCGCCCTCGGCGCGCAGGCCGAGCGCGTCATCCCCGACGTCGGCGAGGCCGTCGCCCAGGGGCTGCGCGAGGCCGCCCGCGAGCTCGCGGACGCCACCGGGTCGCTCGCGGACGAGACGCGCACCAAGGACGAGCGCCGCCGGCGCAAGGTCGACCGCACGCGCGCCGACCTGCTCGACGCGGCCGCCCGCGTGTTCGCGGCCCGCGGGTTCGAGGGCGCGTCCGTCGACGACGTCGCGGCCGAGGCCGGCTACACCAAGGGCGCCGTCTACGCGCACTTCGGGTCCAAGCGCGAGCTCTTCCTGGCGGTCGCGCGCGCCCGCCTCGGCGAGGCCGGCGACCCGGCGCAGCACACGGTGCCCGGCGTCGGCCCGGACGGCGTCGAGGTCGGCACGCTCACCGACGCCCTCGCGCTGTCCTCCGACGACCCGCGCCTGCTGCTCGCCGTCGAGCTGCTCGCGTACGCGCTGCGCCACCCCGGGGACGCCGACGAGCTCGCCGGGTTCTACGCCCGCGCCTTCGACGCGCTCGTCGAGCACGTCGCCGACCTGCGCCGCGCACGGGACGCCCGCGAGGGCCGCGCGTCGGCGCCGGGCACCACGCAGGACGACCGCGACACCACGCTCGGCGTCGTCGCGCTGCTCAACGTCGCGCCGCTGGGTGCCCGGCTGCTGGGGCCCGACCACATCACGCCCGCCGCCGGCGCACGCGTGATCGCGCGCCTGCTGGCCTGACCCTGCGGGCACGGTCGCCCGGTGACGTCCCCGCGCACCGCTCGTCCAGCGCGCGGGCACCGGGACGTCGTGCCACGATCGAGCCCACCGATGACAGGGAGGCCACCGATGTCCGTCCCCGACGACAACGTCACCCCCACGCCCGACGAGGTCCCGGACCCCGTCGACGCGACCGCGCCGCACGCCCCGCCCGCACCGGAGGACGCGGTCGGCGAGGACCAGGAGGAGGCCTCCGGGGCCGCCGACGACAGGGGCGTGCTGCCCGGGGTCCCCACGCGCCCGTTCAACGGCGACATCTGACGTCCCGCCGACGGGGTCGGTGCCTCGCGCCCGGAGTGCGACCCCCCTAGGGTCCGACGCATGACGTCGCCCGTCCCGCACGCTGCTGCCGCCCGTCCACGCCGCCGCGTCAGCCCGCGCGTCGTCGCCCTGCGCGTGTGCGGGCTGCTGTGGGCCGTGTGCTCGGTCGCGACCGTCGGTCTGGTCCTCGCGTCCCTGAGGGCCGAGGAGCTGAACGAGTACCGCTCCGGCTACACCGGTCCGAGCGAGGACGACTTCGAGTTCGCGGCCGCGCTCACCTTCCTGCTCGGGCTGCTCGCGCTCCTGACCGGGATCGCGCTGGTCGTCGACGGCGCGGTGCGCCGTTGGGTCGCCACGGCGGCGGACGGTCGGCCAGGACCCGTCCCACCCGTCTCCTGACACGCCCCGCGGCATCGGACCCCGGCTCCGCGCGGCGCCGGGTCGCTGCGGCTCCACTTCGTCATCGCGCTGCGAGGGATGTACCCCTCGCGCCCCTGAGACGCGACGCGGGGCGTCAGGCCCTGGCGGGCCGGGCCGTGGTGGGCGACGATGCGCAGCGGTGCGACGACGACGCCGCCCGGCACGGCGGTCGCCACCGACCGTCCCCCAGCGGCACCCAGGAGAGCCCGTGACCCGATCGGACGTCCCCCGCGACCCGGACGCGCCCACCGCGGCGGACCCCGCCCGGCCGGCAGCCGACCCCGCGCAGCGCCTCGACGCGCTGCCGGTCACGCGCCGCCACGTGCGGCTGCTCATGGGGTCCGGCGTGGGGTGGACCTTCGACGCGATGGACGTCGGGCTCATCTCGTTCGTCATCGCGCAGCTCGCGGTCGTGTGGGGCACCGACGCGACGACGCTCGGGTGGGTCGCGTCGGCCGGGTTCGTCGGCATGGCGGTCGGCGCGGCGGTCGGCGGGCTGCTCGCCGACCGCATCGGCCGGCGCCAGGTGTTCGCCCTGACGCTGCTGGTCTACGGCGTCGCGACGGGCGCGTCGGCGTTCGCGGGCGGTGTCGCGGTGCTCATGGTGCTGCGGTTCGTCGTCGGGCTCGGGCTCGGCGCCGAGCTGCCCGTCGCCTCGACGCTCGTCAGCGAGTTCGCGCCGCCCCGCATCCGCGGCCGGGCCGTCGTGGTGCTCGAGTCGTTCTGGGCCGTGGGGTGGATCCTCGCCGCCGTCATCGGCTACCTCGTCGTGCCGTCGGGCGACGACGGGTGGCGCTGGGCGCTGGCGCTCGGGGCGCTGCCCGCGCTCTACTCCGTCGTCGTGCGGCGCGGGCTGCCGGAGTCCGTGCGCTTCCTCCAGGCGCGCGGCCGGCACGCCGAGGCCGAGCGGGTCGTCGCCGACCTCGAGGCGTCGCGCGCCGTGGGCCACGGTGGGCTGACGGGCGCGCAGGTGCGCGACGCGGCGCAGGGGCCGACTGGGACGTCCGCGTCCGCACCTTCGGCGACGTCCGCACCCGCGACGACGTCCGACCCGGCGGCGACGTCCGGACCGACCACGTCGCGCGAGGCGGCCGAGCGGCCGCGGTCGAGCGGCGAGCCGGCCCCGCGGCTGGCCGCGCTGTGGGCACCCGCGCTGCGGCGACGCACGACGGCCCTGTGGGTCGTGTGGTTCACGGTCAACTTCGCGTACTACGGCGCGTTCATCTGGCTGCCGTCGGTGCTGGCGGCCGACGGGCACACGCTCGTGCGGTCGTTCGAGTACACGCTGATCATCACGCTGGGGCAGCTGCCGGGCTACGCCGCAGCCGCGGTGCTCGTCGAGACGTGGGGGCGGCGGCGCACGCTCGCGGCGTTCCTCGCCGGGTCCGCGGTGGCGGCCGGGGCCTTCGCGGCGGCCTCGGGCGACGCGCAGATCATCGGCGCGGGTCTGCTGCTGTCGTTCTTCAACCTGGGTGCGTGGGGCGCGCTGTACGCCGTCACCCCCGAGCTGTACCCGACCCGGATGCGGACCACGGGCGCCGGCTGGGCCGCGGGCATCGGCCGCACGGCGTCCGTCCTGGCGCCGCTGGCCGTGCCCCAGCTGCGCGAGCTGGGCGGCACGGGCCTGCTGTTCACGGTGTTCGCCGGCGTCTTCGTCGTCGCGGCCCTGGGCGCCCTTGCCCTCCCGGACCACACGGGCGAGTCCCTCACCTGACCCACCCCACCCACCCCACCCCCCACGCCGAGCGCGGTACTCGGCGGTCGAGCGCGGCACTTGTTGGTACCGCGCTCGGACGCGATGTACCGCGCTCGGCGAGGTGGGGTGGTGGGGTGAGGTGGGTGGGCAGCGCGGTGGGTGGGGGTTGCGGGTATGGCGTCAGGACTTCTTCTGGCGGTCCAGCTGGTCCTTTGCCGCGTCGACGATCTTGTCGATCGTCGCGTCCGTGCCGGTGTCGGTGCGGGCCTTGACCGCGTCGGCCGCCTTGTCGAGGGCGTCCTTGGCCTGCTCCTCGCGGCCGCTGAGCGCGCCCTTGGCCTTGTTCACCATGTCGTCGAGACCCATCGGGTCCTCCATCCGTCTCCGGGGCCGTGCGCCGGCCCTGCTCCCAGTGTGCCCCCGGTCACAGCGCGCGGCTCGACGCGCGCAGGTGAGCAGGTGGGAGCAACATTCTTCCGCTCCCGGCTCAGGTTCGCCGGGGAAGATGCCGATGTGCAGGGACGTGACGACTGCAGGCGCGCCCGGACCCGGGTGGTACGACGACGGTGTGACGCGTGACGTCCAGCGCTGGTTCGACGGACGGGACTGGACGGACCACACGCGCCCGGTGCCGGAGCTGTCGCTGGCGCACGCGCCCGCCGCTCCCGCGACGCCCGGAACCACTGCCGGTGGCGCGTCCGGCGGTGCCGCCGGAGCCGCGGCGTCCTGGCTCCCGCCGACGGCGGAGGCGTGGCTCCCCGGCGACCCGGTGCCCGAGCCCGAGCCGGCCGACGGGACGACGACCCCCGCGTGGGCCGCACCGGCTGCGACCGGCTGGGGTGGCGCCGGGGTGTCGCGCTTCGGGACGCCGACGCCTGCCTACTCCGCGCCCGCTGCTCCCGTCGTGCTCGGCCTGCCGCCGGCCGCCGTCGCGGGACCCGCGGCCGGCTGGACCCCGGGTGCGCCCGCGGGCGGGTGGCAGCCGTCCGGCGCCCCGGCGCACTGGGGCTGGCGCGTGCTCGCGTCGCTCCTGGACCAGCTCATCGTCGCGACGCCCTACCTCGCGGGTGCCGTCTACGCGCAGTCGACGATGACCACCACCCTGGACATGGACGGGCGGCCCGTGCTGCTGCCCAGCGCCGAGGGCTTCAACGCGTTCGGCGTCGGTGCGCTCGTCACGCTCGTGCTGTGGTTCGTCAACCGCGTCGTCCTGCAGGGACGCCGCGGGCAGTCGTGGGGCAAGCGCATCGTGGGTCTGCGCACGGTGGGCGAGGGCACGCAGCTGCCGCTCGGGATGTGGTGGGCGTTCGTCCGCGACGTCGGCAACGTCGTGAACAGCGTGCCGCTGTACCTCGGCTACCTCTGGCCGCTGTGGGACGCCCGGCGCCAGACGTTCGCCGACAAGCTCGCGCACGCGCTCGTCCTGCGCGACGTGCGCTGACGCGCCGGGGTCGTCGGCCCCCGGGCGCCGGTCGCCGCGGGTCAGTCGCCGCGCTCGACGTCCCCGATGGTCTGGCCCGGCTCGTCCGTCGCCGCGCTGACCTGCTCGACCTCGGTGGTGCCGGACGAGGTGACCACGTCGGGCTCGTCGGCCGGGTCGGTGCCGTCCGAGGGGGAGACCTCCTCGGTCGGCGTGGCGTCCTCGGCCTCGACCTCCTGGGCCTCGACCTCCTCGGCCTCGACCTCCTCGCGGAGCTCTCGGCTTCGGGCCTCGACCTCCTCGCGCTGCTGCGCGATCGCCTCACGGATGCGGTCGGCCTGCGTCGCGAGCTGCGTGCGCACGTGCTCGACGCTCGCGTCGACCGTGGCTCGCGCCTCGGCGTCGATCTGGTCGAACTCCCGCGCGAGGGCCTGCTCCTCGAGGCGCAGCGACGTGCGCACCCGCTCGAACTCCTCGTCCACGCCCATGCGTTCCTCCGCCTCGTCCCGGACGCGCCCTGCCGTGCCGCGTCCTGTGCAGCTGTCCAGCCCCGACGTTACGGCCCCGGGGGCGCTTCCACGACCGAGCGCGTGGTCAGGCCGACGAAGGCGCCCAGCCGCTCGAGCGACTCGGGCCGCTGCGGCAGCGTGCGGGTCAGGTGCGTCGAGCGGACGACGAACGCCGCCCACTGCCCGCGCGACACCGCGACGTTGAGCCGGTTGCGGTCGAGCAGGAAGTCGAGCCCGCGCGGCACCTGCGCCGGGGACGACGCCGCCGTCGTCACGAGGACGACCGGTGCCTCCTGACCCTGGAACCGGTCGACGGTCCCGACGCGGGTCGCGGTGAACCCGGCCGCGTCGAGCGCGCGCCGGACCGTCCACACCTGCGCGTTGTACGCCGCGACGACCAGCACGTCGGCGGGCGTCAGCGGCCGTGCGGGCTCGGCGGCGCGCGGGTCGCGCCACGTCCGCCCCACGAGGTCCGTGACGAGCCGCACGACGACCTCGGCCTCCTCGGGTGACGCGACGGCGTTGCCCTCGTGGTCGACGAGCACGCCGTGCACGCCCGCGGCGATCCCGTCGAGCGACCGCGCGGCCGCGTCGGGCGCGGCCACGAGCCGGCCCTCGTACGCGAGCGTCGAGACCGCCGCGCACAGCTCGGGGTGCATCCGGTAGGTCACCGGCAGGAAGTACCCGAGGTCGGCGGGCAGGGTGTCGTGCCCGTCGGTGAGCCAGCCGAGCGCGCTGCGGTCGACCGGCTCGGGGTGCGTGCCCTGGCTGACCTGCGGCAGCTGCTGCGGGTCGCCCAGCAGCAGCAGGTTGCGGGCCGCGCCGGCGACCGCGAACGTGTTGGCGAGCGCGAACTGCCCGGCCTCGTCGACCACGAGCAGGTCGAGGGGCTCGGCCGGGCGGCGCTTGGTGCTGACGAGGTCCCACGCCGTGCCGCCCAGCACGGCGCCGGTACCGGGCGCGCCACCGGGACGCGCGGCCCAGAAGGCACCGAACCCCGCGTCGGGCACCCACGTCCACGGCGCGGCCGGGTCCGCGACCCTGCCGTCCGACGCACCGGGCGCCTTCTTGGCGATCGCCTCCGGGGCGACACCCGCCGCGGCGACCCCGCGCAGCATGTTCTCGACCACGGCGTGCGACTGCGCGACGACGCCGACGCGCCACCCGCGGGCCACGAGCGCGGCGATCACGCGGGCACCCGTGAACGTCTTGCCCGTCCCGGGCGGCCCCTGGACGGCGAGGTAGGAGTCGTCGAGGTCGAGCACCGCACGCGTGAGGACGTCGACCAGGTCGCCGTCGGCCGGCGGCAGCGGCCGGCCGGACCGGGTGCGCGGCGGGGTGCGGCGCGCGAGGTCGAGGACCGCGGCGCGCGGCAGCCGGACGTCACCCGTCCCCGCGTCGAGGGACGTCGCGGCGTCGAGCACCCGCTGCGCGAGCCCGCGGATCGCGTCGCGCAGCGGCCCGGTGGCGAGCGGCCCGGCGGGTGCGAGCGCCATCGGCAGCTCCGCGAAGGCGTCCGAGCCGCGCGGTCGCGTCTCCTCGACGAGCAGCACGTCATGGGGCCGCGGCCCGTCCACCTCGGCGGCGACGTCGAGGACCGTCATGCGCTCGCACCAGCCGCGCGGCCCGTCCACCGACGTCTTGACGCACTCCGGCAGCGGCGGCTCGTACAGCCCGACGGCCTGCGCACCCGCGCGCAGGTCGCTGCCGGGCTCGAGGCGCCCCGTCATGCGCAGCACGCGCCGCTCGACCTTCTTGCCCGGCGGCAGGTGCCAGTCCGTCACGACCTCGACGGACCCCGGGCGGTCGACCAGCAGGACGTTGCGCCTCTCGGTCCAGTCCGACGGGTGCGCCGAGAGCCGGTCGAAGTGGCCCCACCAGTAGGGCTTGTCCTCGCGCTGGTGGTAGCGCAGGGCCGCACCGACCAGCGCGACCGCCTGCCGCGCGGGGGTGCGCACGACGCCCTCGCCCGGGCCGGGCCCCGCGATCGCGAGCAGGTCGTCCTCGAGCGGGTCGGGCGCACCGAGCTCGGCCGCCCGGGCCGCCGCCTCGGGGTCGAGAACGACGGCGCGCGACGGCGCGACCCCGGCCTCGGCGAGGCGCGCGAGCAGCCAGTCGCGCAGGCCGAGCGTCGAGTCGCAGTCGTAGTGGTTGTAGACCTCGATGGCCTTGATGCGCTCGTTCCAGTCGTCGAGGCGTCCCGCGTCGCGCGCCGCGACCGCCTCCGCGTACTCGACGATCGAGTCCGCCGCGTTCGTCACGCCGTCGCCGCGGCCCGTCGCCATGTAGAGCGGCTCGAGCTTCTTGAGCGAGTACGACCGCTGCCCGGTGCGCACGCCGGCCTTCACCGCGGCGTACAGGTCGACCAGCAGGCCCTCGCGCAGCAGCGCGTCGACCTGCGCCTCACCCTCGCCGTGGCGCCCGGCGAGCCGTCGCAGCGTCGACTTCTCGTAGGCCGCGTAGTGGTAGACGTGCATGCCGGGGAACTGCTCGCGGCGCGCGGCGAGGTAGGCGAGGAACTCGCGCAGCGCGACCCGCTCGGCCGCGCGGTCGTGCGCCCAGAACGCGACGAACGGCGCCTCGACGTCCGGCTCCGGCGGGTTCTCGACGACCCCGAACAGGTACTCCAGGCCCCACGCGTCCGGCTCGCCCGCCAGCGCGGCGTCGTACCAGAGGGGGTCGCCCTCGAAGTCGAAGAAGATGTCCCCGGGGTCGGCCGGCGGCAGCAGCTCCGCGATCCGCTCGGGGTGGGTCACGGCCCACGGGACGTCGCCCGGGTGCGCGGGGTCGGGGTTGCGTGCCTCCTGCTCGACCTGCAGGCGGGCCTGCAGCCGGGCCTTCTCGACGACCGCGGGGCTCAGCCCCTCGACCTCGAGGTCGTCGGGTGCGGCCGCGAGCGCGTCGATCGTCGTGATCCCCGCCGCGACGAGCGCCGTCCGCTGCCGCTCGTACACGCCCGCCACGAGCGTGACGTCGCGCCGCGCCTCGAGCTCGGCCGTGCACGACGAGCACCGGCCGCACGCCGCCCACCGGTCGTCGCCCCAGGCGACGGGCCCGTCCTGCGCGCGGTGCGTGTCGAGCATCTCCTGCAGCCGGACGCGCCGCTCGCGGTAGACGGGCACGAGGTCGGCGACCGCGTGCCGCGTGACCGCGCCGTCACCCAGGACCAGCTCGACGTGGCGCGCCACGGGCAGGCCGGCCCGCACGAGCTGGTCGGCGTACGCCGCGACCTGCAGCAGCGCCGTCGGCTGGGCGTTGCGTGCCAGCTTGGCGTCCCGCACCGACCACGCGCCGTCCTCCTCGCGGACCACGAAGTCGGCCCGTCCGACGAAGCGCCCGTCGAAGAAGGCGGCCTGGTGCACGACGTCCGCGGACGCGAGCCGGTCCAGGGTCGCGGCGTGCGCGGCCTCGAGGTGCGCGCGCGAGCCCGGGTCGCGCGTCGCGGGCACCTGCGCGAGACCGCCGCGCCCGCCGGGCCGCCACACGCCGTACCGCGCGACCATCCCGCGCAGCACGCGCTGCTCGTGCTCGTCGCCCAGGTGCGACACGCGGGCCAGCACCACGTCGGCGTCGGGCTGCACCTGCGGGCCCCGGCCGAGGCGTGCGTCGAGCGCGCGCAGCACCGCGTGCTCGCACTGCGCCGCGGCCGTCAGGTCGCTCGCGGAGTACGTCAGGGTGCCGTCGTCGAGCAGGATCACACCGGCAGGCTACGGGTGCCCACCGACATGCTCCCGAGATGCGCCCCGGCCCGTCGTGACGGACCGTGGACGCCGGGCGGCGCCCCCGCCGCCCGCGGGCGCACCCCGCCCGCAGGTCGCAGCACGAGGAGGACACCCATGCCCCGCACGGTCTCCGAGCTCATGACGCCCCACCCCACGGTCGTCGAGGTCACCGACACGCTGCGCGCCGTCGCGCAGACGATGGCCACGCAGGACATCGGCTCGCTCGTCGTCGCCGAGGACGGCACGGTCGTCGGCATCGTCACCGACCGCGACCTCGTGGTCCGCGGCCTGGCCGAGGGCATCGGCCTGGACGCGCCGGTCGGCCAGCTGGCCACCGAGGAGATCGTGACGGTCGGGCCCGACGACGACGTCGCCGACGTCGTCCGGATCATGCGCGAGCGGGCCGTCCGGCGGGTCCCCGTCGTCGAGGGCGGCCAGGCCGTCGGCGTGCTCACGATCGGCGACCTCGCCGCGGAGCTCGACCCCACCTCGGCGCTCGCGGAGATCTCCGAGGCGCCCGCGCAGGACTGAGCCGCGCCCCCGAGGGGCCCGTCCGCCGCGCCGCGCCGGGCGGGCGTCTCGGGATGCCGGTCCGCCGTCACCCCTTCACCATGGAGCGATGGCCGACCAGACGACACCCCAGGACCCGACGACGCAGCAGCCCGACCCCGGCACCCACGGCGCCGAGCAGATCCCGCACCCCGGGCTGACCGACGACATGCAGCAGGAGCCCGACCACGGCGAGGAGTCGTACCGCGGCTCCGGGCGCCTCGAGGGCCGGCGCGCGCTCATCACGGGCGGCGACTCCGGGATCGGGCGTGCCGTGGCCATCGCGTTCGCGCGCGAGGGGGCCGACGTCGCCATCTCCTACCTTCCGGAGGAGGAGGACGACGCGCGCGTCACGCTGTCGTGGATCGAGAAGGCGGGCCGCCGCGGCCTCCTGCTGCCCGGCGACATCCGGGACGAGGAGCACGCGCGCTCGCTGCCCGGCCGCGTGGTGGAGGCGTTCGGCGGGCTCGACGTCCTCGTCAACAACGCCGCCTACCAGATGGCCCAGACGGGTGGCCTGCTCGACATCACGACCGAGCAGCTCGACCGCGTCCTGAAGACCAACGTGTACGCGATGTTCTGGATCACGCAGGCGGCGCTGCCGCACCTGACCAGCGGCGCGGCGATCATCAACACGTCCTCGATCCAGGCGTTCGACCCCAGCCCCCCGCTGCTCGACTACGCCTCGACCAAGGCCGCGATCTACAACTTCACCAAGGGTCTCGCGCAGCAGCTCGCGGAGGACGGGATCCGCGTCAACGCGGTGTGCCCCGGGCCCATCTGGACCCCGCTGATCCCCGCGACCATGGACCCCGAGAAGGTCGACGACTTCGGTGCGGACACGCCGCTGGGCCGCGCGGGGCAGCCGGCCGAGCTCGCGCCGGCCTACGTCTTCCTCGCGTCGCAGGAGTCCTCGTACGTCACCGGTGACCGCATCCTCGTCACCGGTGGGCGGTCCTGATGCGGGTCGTCGTCGTCGGCGGCCACGGCAAGGTCGCGCGGCTGCTCGCGCCGCTGCTGGTCGCGCGGGGTGACGAGGTGGTGCCGCTGGTCCGTCGCCAGGAGCACGCCGACGAGCTCGCGGCGCTGGGCGCGCAGCCTGCGCTGCTGGACATCGAGGCGTCCGACGCCGACGACTTCGCGGCCGTCATGGCCGGCGCCGACGCCGTGGTGTTCGCGGCCGGCGCCGGCCCGGACGGCAACGCCGGGCGCAAGCGCAGCGTCGACCTCGAGGGCTCGCTCAAGTCGCAGGAGGGCGCCCGCCGGGCGGGTGTCCGACGCTTCGTCCAGGTGTCCGCGATCGGGGTCGACGAGCCGATCACGGACGACATGGCCGCCGTGTGGGCGGCGTACGTCGTCGCCAAGCGCGACGCGGACGACGCGCTGCGGGAGACCGACCTGCGCTGGACGATCCTGCGGCCGGGCGGCCTGACCGACGCCGAGGGCACGGGACGCGTCACGCTCGGCGAGCACGTCGAGCGCGGCGAGATCCCGCGCGCCGACGTCGCCGCGGTGATCGCCGCCGTGCTCCTCGACGACGCGACGGTGGGTCACCAGTGGGAGCTGGTCGGGGGAGACACCCCGGTAGCCGACGCGCTGGCGGCGGCCGTCGGCGCCTGAGCGGGCGACGACGGGCGCGCCGTCCTCAGCCGGGCGTCCGCTCCCCGACGAGCACGTGGTGCGGGTGCACGCGCCACGCGTCCAGGCGCGTGGCCGTCACCGTCAGCCCCGCGTCGCGCAGCCAGCCGGCCATGACGTCGGGCGGGACGAACGTGAACGTCGTCGAGCCCTCGGTGAGGCGCAGCACGCGCACCGACAGGGTCTCCTGCCAGCGGTTCCAGCGGACCTTCCACGCGGGGGAGGCGCCCATCTCCTTGACGACGAGCCGCCCGCCCGCCGAGACCTGGGCCGCGGCCGCCGCGAGCAGGCGGCGCTGCGCGTCGGCGGGCAGCAGGTACAGCACGTCGACGACGACCACGGTGGCCCACGGCCCCGGGGGCACGGCGCCGTCGGGGGCCACGGCGAGCTCGAGGTTGGGCACGCGCGCGGCGGCCCCCGCGGCGGCGGTGATCTTGCCGGCGTCGATGTCGACGCCCACGACGTGCCGGCCCGGGCGGTCCAGCGCGGCGTAGGCGCTGAACAGGCCGTGCCCGCAGCCGATCTCCAGCACGCGGCCGTCGTCGGGCAGCAGACGCACGAGGCGGCGGAACGGTGCGCTCCACCAGCGCACGTGCACGTGCGCGCGCTCCTGCCACGGGGCGTCGCGGTAAAGGTCGAGCGCTGCGCGCCCCGCGGCGTCGGGCCGTCGTCCGGTCATGCGCGTCCCTCCGGGTGGTGCGTGTCGCTCGCGCCCAGCGCGGCGAAGCCTGTCAGCCGGTAGCCGCACGCGTCGACCTGCGCGCGGGTGCGCGGCGACGTCAGCGCGGCGAGCTCGTCCGCCCACCGGTAGCCCCACGCGAACCGCCCGGCCTGGGGGTCGTCCGCGACGCCGGGGTGGGTGTTGACCTCGAGCGTGCGGGCGCCGCGCGCGGCGGCGGACCTGAGCGTCGCGACCAGCCGGTCCTCGTCCATCGCACCCGCCTCGTCGAGGCCCGCGTAGTCGTCGGTCGTCGTCAGGCCCGCGCGCGCCAGCCGGCGGCGCAGCCCGACGCCCAGCACGCCGACGCCGGCCCCCGCCGCACCGAGCGCGCGGCTGCGCGGCAGGCGCACGGCACCGATGCCCGCGGCCAGCGCGAGCTCGGTGACGACGCGCCCGACGACGGGCCACAGGTGCGTGTGCTGGTGGGTGTCGAGGTGCGTCACGGGCAGGCCGGCGCCCTGGACGCGCTCGAGCTGCGCGCCCAGCTCGCGGCGCACGTCGTCGGGGTCGATGCGTCCCGCCGCGCCGCGCGCCACGACCGTGCGGTAGCTCAGCGGGAACCGCCCGTCGCGGTCGACGAGCGTGGGGACCTCGCGCGCCGACAGCAGCGGCGGGTCCTCGCCGACGAGCGCGAGGTGCGCGCCCAGCTCGAGCGCCGGGTGGTCCCGCAGCACGCGCACGGCGTCGTCGAACGCGGTACCGACCGCGAGCAGCGACGTCGCGGTGACGACCCCGTCGACGTGGGCGCGTCGCACCGCCTCGTTGACGCCGGGAGTGAGGCCGAGGTCGTCGGCCGTGACGACGAGCAGGCGCGTCACGTGGTGGGCCGCGCCGGCAGCGACCGCAGCTCGCGCCGCAGGCCCCACATCTCCCCGAGCATCGTGCGGATCACCCCGAGGGACGACAGCGTGGACACGCCCCGCGTGCGCGGGAAGTAGTCGACGCCGATCTGCAGGACCTCGAACCCGGCCTTCTGCGCCCGCACCAGCAGCTCGGCGTCGATGAACGAGCCCTCGCTGCGCAGCGCGACGTGGTCGAGCACCTCGCGCCGCACGAGCTTGAACGCGAAGTTCACGTCGCGCACCCGGGTGCCGAACATCGCGCGCACCAGCCCGTTGTAGAGGAAGGAGTAGACGGCCCGCCGCGGGCCCTCGCCCGTGCGGTCCAGGCGGTACGCGCTGACGATGTCGACCTCGTACGTCTGCAGCACCCGCAGCGCGCGCACCAGCTCGCGCATCTCGAACGGCAGGTCGGCGTCGGTGTAGAGCACGACGTCGCCCTTGGCGGCCTCGAAGCCCGAGCGCATCGACCCGCCGAGCTTGCGGTTGACCGGGTGGCGCACGACGCGCACGTGCTCGTCCTCCTCCGCGAGGGCCGCGGCGAGCTCGGGCGTGCGGTCCGTCGACGCGTCGTCGACCACGATGATCTCGTAGTCGAGCACGTCGCCGGACGCGAGCAGCTCGCGGCACGTCACCGACGCGGCGGCCACGGCCCGCTCGATGTACTCCTCCTCGTTCCACATCGGGAAGAAGACGGAGATGCGCCCCACCGGACCGGGCCCACGTGTGGACGTCATGACACTGCCACCCCTCTGCCGAACAGGAACGTGAGCGACGTGAGCAGGACCGCGCACACCGTGAGGACGACGGGCGCGACCCACCGCTGGTGGCGGGTCGCCAGGAACTCGCCCGCAGCGGCCATCACGGGGAACGCCACCAGCACGTAGCGCCCGGTGCCCATGAAGTCCTTGGTCCCGACGATCGGGATGAGCAGGACGACCGCCGCGAACGCGGCGTACCCCCAGCCGAACAGCCGCTGGACGCGTCGCAGCAGCAGCACGGCGCACAGGCACGCGACCGCCTGCAGCGTCAGCAGCAGCGCGATGTCGTACGGCCCCTTGAGGAGGGTTCCGAGGAAGATGACCTTGAACCACGTGCGCGGCCCGACGCCCTGGTTCCAGCCCGGTGCGGACTCGACCTCGACGAACGCGAGCGGGTGCCCGAACTCGACCCACAGCCACACGCACCACCCGGCGAGCCCGAGGCCCGACGCGAGCACGCCGAGGTGCCGCGGGCGCACGTCCCGCACGGCGGCGACCACGTCGCGCCAGCCGGGACGTGGCGCGTCGTCCGTCTCCGCGGCGTCGCGGCGGGCCCGACGGTCCTCCGCGAGCATCTCGAGCGTCCGCACGACGAGCCCCACGGCCACGGCGACCCCGACCGGCCGCCCCGCGGTCGCGACGGCACCGGCGATCCCCGCCGCGAGGTACCAGCGCCGCTCCAGCAGCACGAACGCCGCGACGGCGCTGAGCATGAACAGCGCATCGGCGTACATCGGGCCGTAGAGGAAGAACGCGTACGGGTACAGCAGCACGGCCGCGACGGCCATGAAGGCGGAGCGCCGGGGGAGCCGGCGCCGCACCCACAGGGCGAACAGGACGACGGCGGCCAGGCCGCACAGCACCGTGAGCAGCTGGCCTGCGACCTGCTCGTCGCCCAGCACCTCCGTCAGCCCGCGCACGCTCATCGGGTAGGCGGGGAAGAAGGCGACGGGCGACTGCTGGCCGGGGCTGTAGAAGTAGCCGTTGCGCGCGATCCCCAGGTACCAGGCGCTGTCGTACTGGAACCAGCCGTCGAGCCACGCCGGTCCGGCCAGCTCGGGGTCGGTGCGCCGCTGCGCGCGCGTCGCGAGCGCGACGACCATCGAGAGCGCGACCACCAGACCCGTGAAGACCCCTGCCACGGCCCACACGTAGCGTCGGTCGGACCCCCGGCCGACGCTCGCGTCGGCGGGCGTCGCGTGCTGCGTCACGACCGCCACCTGCACCCCTGCCCCTCGGTCCGGACGCGCCCGGTGGCGGACGTCGCGCACATAAGGTAAGACGCTCCGGCGCCCCGGAAGGTTGGGCCACGACCGGGTGATGTGCGCCACTCGGGTCGATCGGACGGAGGTGTCGGGTGACGGGTCTGCTCGCCGTCGCGGGTGCCGCGCTGTGCTCGGGTGCCGCGGTCGTGCTGCAGGCGGTCGCCGCGCGGCGGCTGCCGCACGACGCGGGCCTGGGCGCCACCATGGTCCGCCGCCTGCTGGCGTCGCCCGCCTACCTCGCGGCGCTCGCGCTGGTGGTCCTCGGGTTCGGCCTGTCGTTCCTGGCGCTGCGCTCGCTGCCGCTGTTCCTCGTCCAGGCGGGACGCGCCTCCGGGCTGGCGGTCGCCGCCGTGCTCGCGGTGCTCGTGCTCGGCGCGCGGTTCGGCCGTCGCGAGGCGTGGGGCCTCGTGGCGCTCGGCGTCGGCCTCGTGGGCCTGGCGCTCAGCGTCGCGCCCGCGCCCGTCGCGGCGCCCCGGGCGGGCGTGCCGCTGGGGCTGCTCGTCGCCGCCCTCGTGCTGGGCGTGGCCGGGTGGCGCGTCGCCGCGCGTCCGCCGTCGACCCGCACGGGGCTCGCGCTCGCGGTCGCCGCGGGCTGCGGCTACGCGCTGCTCGCGCTCGCCGCGCACGTCGTGGACCTGTCCCGGCCCGCACGGCTGCTGCTCGACCCCGCGCTGTGGGCCGGCGGCCTGGGCGGTGTGCTGGCGCTCGGCCTGACGGCGCTCGCGCTGCGTCGTGCGCCCGTCGTCGCCGTGACCGCCGCGACCGTCGCGACCGAGACGTGCCTGGGTGCGCTGCTCGGCCTGCTGCTCGTGGGCGACCGCGCGCTGCCCGGGCGCGGGGTGCTGGCCGCCGTGGCGTTCGGGCTGGTGCTCGCGGGGGCGCTCACGGTCGCCCGCTTCGGGGCCGCGGACGCGATCGTCGAACCCGAGGCGCTCAGCGCCCACGGGTGACCTGGGCGCCGCGCGCGGCCCCCCACGCGCTGGTGAGCACGTCGTCCAGGCCGTAGGTGGCCTGCCAGCCGAGCCGGGAGCGGGCGCGGTCGACCGCGGCGACGACGACCGCGGGGTCCCCGACGCGCCGCGGGAGCTCCTCGACCGGCAGGTCGGACCCGTCGAGCGCGCGCAGCCGCTCGACGACCTCCCGCACCGACGCGCCCGCACCCGTCCCCACGTTGAGGACCTCGGCGGTCGTCGCGGACGCGGTCTCGAGCGCCAGCAGCGCGGCGACGTGCGCGTCGGCGACGTCGCGCACGTCGACGAGGTCGCGCACGCACGTACCGTCGGGCGTCGGGTAGTCGGTGCCGTTGACCTGCGGCGCCTCGCCGCGCGCCAGACGGCCCAGCACGGTCGTGACGAGGTTCGCCTCCTCGTCGTCGCGCAGCACCCACGAGCGGGCGCCGGCGACGTTGAAGTACCGCAGCGAGAACGACCGCACACCGTGGTCGACCGCCGCGGCGACGAGCACCTCGCCCGCGAGCTTCGTCGCGCCGTACGGGCTGATCGGGTCGGTCGGCGTGCCCTCGTCGACGAGCGCGACGTCCGGGCTGCCGTACACCGCGGCCGAGGACGAGAACACGAGCCGGCGCACACCGGCCGTCGTCATGGCCGCGAGCACGTGCGCCGTGCCGCCCACGTTCTGCACGCGGTACCACTCGGGTCGCGCGACCGACTCGGCGACCTTCTTGCGGCCGGCGAGGTGCACGACGGCGGTGACGGCGTGGCGGCGCATCGCCTCGACGAGCACGTCCACCGACGCGGACGTCGCCAGGTCGACGCGCACGAGCGGCACGTCCGGGACGCGGTCGGCGCGGCCGGTCGAGAGGTCGTCGACCACCACGACCTCGCGCCCGCTGCGCAGCAGCGCGTCCACGACGTGTCCACCGATGTAGCCGGCCCCGCCCGTCACCAGCACCTTCACGGCCGCGAGCGTAGGGGCGGGACATACGGTGGCGGGTCATCCCACAGGGGGACAACCCTGGCCCTGCAGGATGAAGTTCAGCGCACGACGTCCCGGGCGCGGCGCAGGACCGCGTCGAGCATCGCGGGCGTGAGCCGTCCGGTGAAGGTGTTCTGCTGGCTCACGTGGTAGCACCCCAGCAGCGTGAGCTCGCGCGCCTGCGTGGTGTGCCGCAGCGTGACCTCGACGCCGTGGCCGAACGCGGGGCGGGGGCGGGGCACGGCCCAGCCCTGCTCGGCCAGCGTCGTCAGCAGCGCCTGCCACCCGAACCCGCCGAGCACGACGGCGACGCGCGGCGCGACCAGCTCGATCTCCCGGGCCAGCCACGGGCCGCACGTGCGGCGCTCGGCGGGCGTCGGCGCGTTGGCCGGGGGAGCGCACCGCACGGGCGCCGTGACGCGCACGTCGTGCAGCGTCAGGCCGTCGTCCGCGGACGTCGACGTGGGCTGCGACGCCATGCCGACGCGGTGCATCGCGGCGAACAGGAAGTCCCCGGACCGGTCGCCCGTGAACATCCGCCCCGTGCGGTTGGCGCCGTGCGCGGCGGGCGCCAGGCCGACGACCACGACGCGCGCGTCCGGGTCGCCGAACCCGGGGACCGGTCGGGCCCAGTACGTCTGCCCGCGGTACCGCGCGGGCGGGTCGGCCGCGCTCGCCTCGCGCCACGCGACCAGGCGCGGGCACGCGCGGCACGTCGTGCAGACGGCGGCGAGCGCGTCGAGGTCGGGCGCCGCTGCCGCCGCGCGGACGACGTCCGCGGCGGAGCCGGGCACGTCCGCGGGCGACGTGCGGCTCGCAGGGCCCGGGCTCACGGCACCGCCCCCGTTAGAACCGCGACGGGTCGCCCGCACCCTCGCGGACCACCTCGGGCGCACCGGACGTCCAGTCGACGACCGTGGTCGGCTCGTTGCCGCGGTCGCCCGCGTCCACGACCGCGTCGAGCACGTCGTCGAGCTCCTCCTTGATCTGCCAGCCCTCGGTCATGGGCCAGTCGTGCCCCGGCATGAGCAGGGACGACGACAGCAGCGGCTCGCCCAGCTCGCGCAGGATCGCCAGCGCCACCGGGTCGTCGGGGATGCGCACGCCCACCGAGCGCTTCTTGGCGTGGGCGAGCCGGCGCGGCACCTCGGGCGTCGCGGGCAGGATGAACGTGTACGGCCCGGGCGTCGCGGACTTGATGGCCCGGAACGCGCTGTTGTCGAGGTGCACGAGCTGCCCCAGCTGGGCGAAGTCGCAGCAGACCAGCGTGAAGTGGTGCCGGTCGTCCAGGTGCCGGATGCGGCGGATGCGGTCGGCGCCGTCGTGGTTGTCGATGCGCGTGCCCAGCGCGTACATCGAGTCGGTGGGGTAGGCGATCACGGCGTCGTCACGCAGCATCGCGACGACCTGGGCGATCGCCCGCGGCTGCGGGTCCGTGGGGTGGACGTCGAAGTACCGGGCCATCCGCCCAGCGTAGGAGTCCGCGCGGCGGTGCGCGCGCCCCGTCCGGCATCGGTCAGGGGGCCGCCTCGACCAGCCGTCCGGCGAGCTGCGTGAGCAGCGCCGGCTGGGCCGCGAGCGCCAGCGCGGTCCCGAGCCCGACCGCCCCGGCCACGGCACCGACGCGGCGCAGTGCTGCGAGCATGGTCCGACCTCCTGCATCCGGCGGTCCCGGTGACCGCGTCGGGTCCAGCCTGGTCGCCGCGGGCCGTCGGCACATCGGGGCCGGCCCCCCGTTCGACCCTCAGGCTGCCCCCCACCGCCGGGGTGGCCCGCCCCCGCCGCGACGGTGGGTCACCCCCCTTGACCTGCTGCTCCGCCCTCGGGGACAACCCTGAGCGACACGGGGTGGAGTTCAGGGTGGATGCCGGGCGCGTCCCGGGTGTCGGCGGCGCGGCCGGGAGGGGACCATCGACCATGTGACCCTCATCGACAGCACCCGCTCCGGCGGACCCATCGCCACCGCGCGCGGCCTCGTGCGCACCTACGGCTCCGGCCCCACGGCCGTCCACGCCCTCGCGGGCGTCGACCTCGACGTCGAGCGCGGCCGGCTCACCGCGACCATGGGACCGTCGGGCTCGGGCAAGTCGACCCTCATGCACTGCCTGGCCGGGCTCGACCGCCCGACGGCGGGCAGCGTCGTGGTCGACGGCGAGGAGGTGTCCGCGATGTCGGAGCGGCAGCTGACCCGGCTGCGCCGCGACCGCATCGGCTTCGTCTTCCAGGCGTTCAACCTGGTCCCGACGCTCACCGCGCTCGAGAACATCACCCTGCCGTTCGACATCGCACGCCGACCGGTCGACCGCTCCCACCTCGACGCCGTCGTGCAGGCCGTGGGGCTCACCGACCGCCTGCACCACAAGCCGGGCGAGCTGTCCGGCGGGCAGCAGCAGCGCGTCGCCTGCGCCCGCGCGCTCGTCACGCGCCCGGCCGTGGTCTTCGCCGACGAGCCGACCGGCAACCTCGACTCGGCGTCCGCGCACGAGGTGCTGTCGTTCCTGCGGCACAGCGTCGACGAGCTCGGGCAGTCGGTCGTCATGGTGACGCACGACCCGACGGCCGCGTCGTACGCCGACCGCGTCCTGTTCCTCGCGGACGGGCGCATCGTCGACGAGCTGCGCGACCCCACGTCCGACGCGGTGCTCGAGCGGCTCGGCGCCCTGACGCGCCGCGCGCAGGCCGCCGCCGCCGACGCCGCCGCTCCCGCCGAGGTGCGCTGATGCTGCGGGTGACGCTGCGCAGCGTGCGCGCGCACGCGGTGCGGTTCGCCCTGTCGGTGCTGGCCGTGTCGCTCGGCGTCGCGTTCGTCGCCGGCACGTTCGCGCTGCGGACCATGCTGTCCGACACGTTCCACGGCATCGTCGACGCCCAGGCACCCGCGAACGCCTACGTGCAGGGCGACGCGCCGCTGCCGGGCGGCGGCGACACCGCCGGCGGCCTGACGCTGGGCGGGCAGCGCGCACCCGTGCCGCTCGCGCTCGCGGACGAGGTCGCGGCCGTCGAGGGCGTCGACGTCGCGCTGCCGGAGCTGGCCGGCTCGATCGTCCTCGTCGGTGCCGACGGCACCGCCGTGCAGTCCACCCAGGCGCCGTCGTTCGGCGTCGCGTTCGACGAGCGCGACCCCGGGCTCGACCTGGTCGCCGGGGCCGCACCGCGGGCCGCCGACGAGGTGGCCCTGGAGTCCGCGACGCTCGAGTCGTCCGGGCTGGCCCTGGGTGACCGGACGAAGGTCGTGGTGTCCGGCGAGGTGCGCGACGTGACCGTGGTCGGCGAGGTCGACGCGGGCGGCCCGCTCGCGGGCGCGACGCTCGTCTACCTGCCCGTCGACGTGGCCACGGCCGCGTTCGCCGCCGAGGGGACCGTCCCCCGCGTCGCCGTGTACGCCGCGGACGGCGCGGACGAGCAGACGCTCGTCGACCGCGTCACGGCCGCGCTGGACGACGCGGGCACGACCGGGGCCGAGGCCGTCACGGGCCAGTCCCTGCGCGACGACCTGCGCGGCGACATCGACCAGACCCTCGGGTTCGTCACGTCCTTCCTGCTGATCTTCGCCGTGGTCTCGCTGTTCGTCGGCGGGTTCCTCATCTCCAACACGTTCGCGATGGCGGTGCGGCAGCGGGTGCGCGAGTTCGCGCTGCTGCGCGCCGTCGGGGCGTCGCCCGCGCAGGTGTTCGGCGTCGTCGTCGGGCAGGCGGCGGTCGTCGGTCTCGTCGGGTCCGCGCTGGGCGTGGTCGGCGGGCTGGGGCTCGTGAGCGTGCTGCGCGTCGTGTTCGAGGCGATGGGCATGGACCTCGTCGGTGACATCCCGCTGGAGACCACGGGCGTCGTCACGTGCCTCGCGCTGGGCACGGTCGTGTCGGCCGTCGCGGCGGCCGTCCCGGCGCGCCGCGCCGCGCTCGTCGCGCCCGTCGAGGCGATGCGCGGCGAGGTCACCGTGCCCGAGCGGTCGCTGCACCTGCGCGGGCTCGGCGGTGCGGCACTGGTCGCGCTGGGCGCCGCCGCCGTGGTGTTCGCCGCGGTGCGTCCCGACGCCCGGGGTGCCGAGCCGGCGCTCGGGGCGGGGGCCGCCGTCGTCCTCGTCGGCGTGCTCGTCGCGTCGCCGTCGCTGGCGCGTGCCGTGCTGCGCGTGCTGGCCGTGCCGTTCGTGCACGCGCTGCCGCCGCTGGGCCGCCTCGCGCAGGGCAACGTCGTGCGCAACCCCCGACGGACCGCCTCGACGGCCGGGGCCCTGATCATCGGCATGGCGCTCGTGGGTGCCGTGTCCGTCATCGCCGCGACCGGGCAGGCCTCCCTGGTGCGCGTCGTCGAGAGCGCGACCGAGGCGGACCTGGTGCTGCGCTCGGCGACGTCGGCCATCCCCGACGGCGCGGTCGCGGACGTCACCGCGCTGCCGGAGGTGGGCCGCGCCGAGTCGCTGGCCTTCACGTACGGCGGCGCGTCACCCGAGCCGGGCGTGCTGCCCGGCCCCTCCGACGGCGCGTACGTCCTGGGCCTGCAGCCCGGCGTGCTCGGCGACGCGCTCGTGGTCGAGGTGGTCGACGGCGACGTCGACGACCTCGACGACGACCACGCCGTGGTCAACCAGGCCGTGACGGGCGAGGGTTGGGCCGTCGGCGACGAGCTGACCGTCAGCACGGCCGCGGGCGAGCGCACGCTCGAGGTGGCCGCGGTCGTCGACACGCGCGTCACGACGGGGTCGGTCATCGTGACCAAGGACGTGCTCGACGAGCTCGCGCCGGGCCCCGCGCAGACCAGCGACACCGTGTTCATCGACGCGGCGCCCGGGGTGGGCGACGACGAGCTGCGCACCGCCGTGACCGCCGCGGTCGCGCCCTACGTCGTGGTGTCGGTGCAGGACCGCGACCAGTTCGTCGACCAGATGGCCGCGCAGGTCGACCAGCTCCTGGTGATCCTCTACGCGCTGCTGGGCCTGTCGCTGGTCATCGCGGTGCTGGGCATCGTCAACACGCTCGCGCTGTCGGTGATCGAGCGCACGCGCGAGATCGGGCTGCTGCGCGCCGTGGGGCTGGGGCGCCTGCAGCTCGCGGGCGTCGTCACGGTCGAGTCCGTCCTGACGGCCGTGTTCGGGACCGTCGTCGGCCTCGCGGTCGGGGTCGGGCTCGCGTCGGTCCTGCCGCGCGTGTACGCCGAGGAGGGGCTGGACCGGCTCGTCGTCCCGTGGGACGGCCTGGCGCTGATGGTCGCGCTCGCGCTCGTCGTGGGCGTGCTGGCAGCGCTCTGGCCGGGTGCGCGCGCGGCACGCCTGCGCGTCCTCGACGCCATCGCCACCCCGGACTGACCCCGCCCCGCCCCCCGCGCCCCCGCCCCGCCCCGCCCCGCCCGCCCCGCCCGCCCGCCCCCCCATCCGCCGAGCGCGGTACTCGCGCGCCGAGCGCGGTACTCCTTGGACCCGCGCTCGACGGTGGAGTACCGCGCTCGGCGGAGGGGGGGAGAGGGGGAGGGGAGGGGTCAGGGCTTGTGGGGGGCGACGCCGCGGTGGGTGGCTGCCGGGAAGCGGCGGTGGGAGTCGGCGAGCTTGGCGCGGGCCGCGGCGCCCAGGTCGACGCCCAGGACGTCGGCGAGCCGGACCAGGTAGACGAGCACGTCGGCCATCTCCTCCGCGGCGCGCGCCTGCCGGTCCGGCACCGCGAAGCGGGCCACCGCGTCGGCGGCGGGCACCCACTGGAACAGCTCGGCGAGCTCGCCGACCTCACCGACCAGCGCGAGGACCAGCGACTTCGGGTCCTGGAACTGCTCCCAGTCCCGCTCGCGCGAGAACTCCCGCACCGCCGCCGCCAGCTCCTCGATCTCCGCCACCCCCCCATCCTGCCGCCCCCACCCACCCCACCCACCCCACCCACCCCACCCCACCCCCGCCGAGCGCGGTACTCCACCGCCCAGCGCGGTACTCGTAGATGCCGCGCTCGGCGGTGGAGTACCGCGCTCGGCGAGAGGGGGGCGGGGGTGGGGGGCAGGGGTGGGGGTGGAGGGGTCAGGCGGGGGTGAGGTGGTCCGGGCAGGGGGCGTAGTGGTCGGGGAGGACCGTCAGGTCGCCGCGGCCGCCCGTCAGCGAGCGCAGGTCCAGGACGTAGCGGCGCAGCTCGGCCTCGGGGACGGTCGCCTCGACGACGACCTCGCCGCCTTCGAGCGAGACGGTGTCGGTGATGCGTCCGCGCCGTGCGGACAGGTCGCTCATGACGTCGCCCTGCGCGGCCGTGGGCACGGTGATCCGTACGCGGCACACGGGCTCGAGGACGACGGTCCCCGCGGTGGCCAGTGCCTCCTTGAGGCCCGCTGCGGCAGCCGTGCGGAAGGCCATGTCGGACGAGTCGACCGCGTGCGCCCGGCCGTCGTACACCTCGACGCGCACGTCGACGACCGGGAAGCCGTGCGGCCCGCCCGCGGCCATCGCCTCGCGCACGCCGCGCTCGACGGCCGGCAGGTACGACCGTGGGATGGCCCCGCCGACGACCGAGTCGACGAACTCGAAGCCAGCGCCGGGCGGGAGCGGGGCGACGCGCAGCTGCACGACCGCGTACTGCCCGTGCCCGCCGGACTGCTTCTTGACCTTGCCCTCCGCCGCGACGGGCCGCGCGATCGTCTCGCGGTACCCGACGGGCACGGGCGACGTGGTGACGTGGACGCCGAAGACCCGCGCGAGCCGCTCGAGCGCGACCGCCAGGTGCGTGTCGCCCAGGCCGCGCAGCACGGTCCGGTCACCCACGCGCTCGACCGTGAGCGTCGGGTCCTCCGCGACGAGCCGGCCCAGCGCGGCGGACAGCCGGTCGTCGTCGGACTGCGTGACGGGGTCCAGCGCGAGCGCGTAGACGCCGGGCCGCTCCCGCACGGGCGGCGCCGTCATCGAGACCCCCGGCGTGCCCTTGGCGGCCAGCAGCGTGCCCGCGGGCGTGCCCGCGAGCTTGGCGACCGCGGCGACCTGCCCCGCGACGACGGCGTCGACCGGCAGGTGCTCCTTGCCGCGCAGCCGGAACAGCCCGGGCAGGCGCTCCTCGGTGCGCGTCGTGGTGTTGACGAGCCGGTCACCGGCCCGCACGGTGCCGGACAGCACGCGGAACAGCGTGACCTGCCCGACGAACGGGTCGGCGGTCGTGCGGAAGGCGTGCAGCAGCGCGGGCCCGTCCGGGTCGGGGGCGACGGGCACCTCGACGTCGCCCGCGCGCACGGTCCGGGTCCGCGACTCGGGCGCGGGGCACAGCGCGCAGAGCAGCTCGACCAGGCGGTCGACGCCGACCCCCGTCGTGCCGGAGGCCACGAGCACGGGCACGGCCTCACCCGCGCACACCTCCTGCGCGAGCGTGCGGCCCAGGTCCGCGACCGACGGCACGTCGCCCGCCAGGTAGCGCTCGAGCTGCTCGTCGTCGTGCGCGACGATGTCCTCGGTGACCTCGTCGTGCAGGCGGTGCTCCTCCGCGAGGAGCCCGGGCGGCACGGGCGCGCTGTGGTGCTGCCCGTCGGCGTCGTAGCCGTGGCCCTCCTCGGACAGGACGTCGGCGACGCCCGTGAACGCCGTCTCGTCGCCGAACGGCAGCTCGAGCGGCACGAGCACGTCGCCGAACGCGTCGCGCAGCTGCGCGAGCACCCGGTGGAAGTCGGCGCGCGCGCGGTCCTCCTTGGTGACGACGACGACCCGCGGCACGCCCGCGTCGCCAGCGGCGCGCCACGCCAGGTGGGTGCCCGCCTGGACGCCGTCGACGGCGCTGACGACGACGACCGCGAGGTCGGCCGCGCTCAGGGCGGCGTCGACCGCACCGGCGAAGTCGAGGAACCCGGGGGTGTCGAGCAGCGTGACGTCGTACTTCTGCCCGTCGTCGGCCTGCCAGCGCAGGGGTGCGACGCCGAGGCCGAGGGAGATCCCGCGGGCGATCTCCTCCGGCTCGTGGTCGCTGACCGTGGTCCCGTCCTCGACGCGGCCCGCGCGCGCGATGGCCCCGGCGCGGTGCAGGAGGGCCTCGGTGAGGGTGGTCTTGCCGGCTCCCGACGCGCCCAGCAGCGCGACGGTGCGGACTGCGGACGGCGGTGCCTGGTCCATGTGGACCCTCCCACGCTGGAGGTGATCTTCGGCCCAGCGTAGGACCAGGCGCCCCCCGGCAGCAGGACGAGGGTCCCTGGTGAGGGACGACGACGACGGGCCGGGCCGACCCCTCGTGCGAGGGGCGACCCGGCCCGTGCGTCAGCCGTGGACGTCAGCCGTGGAGCAGGTGCGGGAGGTCAGCTCGCCGCGAGGATGTCCACGACGAAGACCAGGGTGGAACCCGGCGGGATCCCCTCCTTCTCCTCGTCGCCGTAGCCCTTGTCCGGCGGGACGACGAGCATGACCTGGCTGCCGACCTTCTGACCGACGAGGCCCTCGTTCCAGCCCGCGATGACCGCGGCCTGGCCGACGTTCTCGACCGGGAAGGGCGTGCTGCGCTCCCAGGAGGAGTCGAACTGCGTGCCGTCCCAGAGCCAGCCGGTGTAGTGCACGAGCACGGTCTGGCCGGCCGCGACCTCCGGGCCGGAGCCCTCGATGAGGGGCTGGACGGTGAGCGTCGTCGGAGCGTCGCCCGACGCGGCCTCGAGGGACGGCGCACCGTTCTCGGCGAGCGTCACGGTGGGCAGGCCGTCGGCGGGGGCGACGGCGGTGCCGTCGGCGCGGCCGGGGCGCTTGGCGACGACCTCGGCGACGGCGAGCGACGAGGTGTCCTCACCCGACGGCACGGCGAAGACGAAGCGCGTACCGACCTTGCCGCCGACGAGGATGTCGGTGAGCACGGCGGCGAGCGACGCCTGGCTGACGACGATCTGCTCGGGGGCGCCGGTGGCCCACGTCGAGGACAGCGTGGCGCCGTCCTTGCCGTCGACCCACACGGAGTGCAGGTCGACGAGGTCGCCGTCGGCGATGACGTCGCCCGTGCCCTCGTCGAGGACGCGCGCGACCGCTGCCGACACCGTGAACGGGGTCGAGGGGAGGGTGGCCTTGGGCTCGGAGCCCACGGCGCCCTCGACGGTCACGGCCTCCAGCGCCGCGACGTCCTCCGCGGTCGGCGTGGGTGCGCCCTCGGGGGCTGCGGACTCCTCCGCGGCGGGCGTGGTCGGGTCGTCGCTCCCGCCGTCGCCGGCGCAGGCGGCGAGCGTGAGGCTGAGCGCCAGCGCTGCGGCTGCGGCGCGCAGGGCGGTGCGGGTGGTGGGACGTCGCACGACAGAGTCCTCCGGATGGTGGGAGACCGCCCCGGATCGGTGGACGGACTCCGGCACGGTACGCGACGTTCCTGGACGTCCGCTGGGCGGACCGGGGCCGAAACGCTTCAGGGCCGGCCGCCCGGGCGTGCGGCTCGCCGCGCCGTCACGGGGGTCGTCGCCGTGTTCTCACCAGGGTTCGCCCACCTGATTAGGGCTTTTCCTGCCTCTTTGCCCGGTATGACGCCGCATTGTCCGCCAGTAGCATGTTCCCCGCAACGGGGCGCAATCGTTCTCTCCACCCGGCCTGGTCGGGTGGTGGTCCGTGGCCAAGTCGAACGACAGAAAACCCAGCACGCGGGCGGAGACTCATGCACGGACCAACCTCGCCGGTACGTCAGGTAGCGACGGCCGGAGAAGACGGCCTCGTGATGCTCCGCGACAACGGCTCGTCCTACGCCGACGGCGCCGAGGCCTGGCTCCTGGACCTCTTCGCCCGCGCGACGGACCTGAGCTCCACGTCGACCGAGCTGGTCGAGGCGGCGCAGGAGTGGGCGCACCGCTACCACACGGACCCGGCGCGCGCGAACGTCGTGCGGGCGATGAACGTGTCGAGCGACGCGGCCGTCCTCGAGATCGGCGCGGGCTGCGGGGCCGTCACGCGGTACCTGGGCGAGACCGCGCGTCTGGTCGACGCGGTCGAGCCGGCGGTCGCACGGGCGCGGGTCGCACGTGCCCGGACCCGTGACCTGGACAACGTCGAGGTGTTCGTCGGCACGGCGGACGACCTGCCGGCGGAGCGCGCCTACGACCTGGTCGTCGTCACCGGGGTGCTCGAGTACGTGGGTGGGGGCACCGACGACCGGCAGCCGTACATCGACTTCCTGGACGCCGCGGCGCGCCGGCTGAAGCCGACGGGCGCGCTCGTGCTCGCGATCGAGAACAAGCTCGGGGTCAAGTACCTCGCGGGCGCACCCGAGGACCACACGGGGCGCCACTACGACTCCGTCGAGTCCTACCCCGGCGGGACCATCGCGCGCACGTTCTCCCGGCAGGAGCTCGAGTCCCTGTTCGTGGAGGTCGGGCTGCAGCCGCGCACGCTCGTGGCGTTCCCCGACTTCAAGCTGTGCCGGACGGTCTTCGACGTCGCCCAGGTGGACGCGACGTGTCGTCGGCTGGCGGTGCAGGTGCCGCGGTTCCCGAGCTTCGACTGGTACGCCCCCCGCGCGCGGGGCGTCGACGAGGGGCTGCTGTGGGGGTCGCTCTTCTCCGCCGGGCTCGGTGCCGACACCGGCAACTCGCTCGTCGTCGTCGGGACGCCGCCCGGGGCCGAGGACCCGTGGCCGAGCGACACCGTGATGACGTACTTCTCCGTGGGACGCCGCGCGCCCTACCTCATGGCCGCCACGGTCTCGAGCGGCGACGACGGGGTCACGATCCGCCGTCGCCCTCTGCGCGAGGGTGAGGACGCCGGCACGTCTCACCGGTTCGTCGCGACGGACGAGCCGTACCACGACCTGCCGACCTTCCTCGAGGAGGTCGGCGCCGGCGACGACGACCGCCTCAGGTCCCTCGTCGCGGGCTGGGTCGCGCTGGTGGACGAGGCGCGCGACGAACCCGTGCGGCTCGACCTCGTGCCGCAGAACCTCCTCGTCGACGGCGAGAGGCTCGTCGTCGTCGACCAGGAGTGGGTGTCCGACGGCGCCACGTGGGACCAGGTCGTGCACCGGGGACTGCTGCGTCTGGCGCTCGAGCTCGCCGACACCACCCCCCCGGCGCGGTGGTCCGGTGTGGCCGACGACGTCGCGGGCCTCGTGCGGCACGTCTCCGCGGGCCTCGACCTGGACGCGGACTGGCTCGAGGACGCGATGGACGCGGAGGCTGCCGTCCTGGAGGAGATCGCGGTCGTGCCGTACGGCAACGCGACCGACGACGCGCGGGCCTGGTGGCGGGCGGCGCTGGAGCGCGAGCTGTCCACGCCGCTCCAGGACCGTCGGATGGGCGACGGCGGCGGCCGGCAGGGCGACACGCAGTGGAGGGTGGAGTCGCTGACGGCCGAGCTGGCGTGGATGACGACACAGCGCGACGCGGTCACCACGCGCATGAACGAGCTCGACGAGTGGATCGTCGGGGCGTCCGAGCGGGCCACCGAGGCCGCGAGGCGTGAGACGGAGCTCCGCTCCGCCCTGGAGGTCGCAGCAGACCGGATCGAGGGGTCCACCCGGCAGGTCGTCGCCGAGCGTGAGCACGGCGGCGCCCTGGCTGCCGAGCTGGCCGCGCGGAACGGTGAGCTGGAGCAGCTGCGAGGCGTCCTGGACGAGATCGAGGGATCGCGCGCGTGGCGCCTGGTCGCGCGCTACCGCACGGTCAAGGAGCGTGTCGCGGGCGCCGGGCGACCGCGGCGCCCTGCCGGGAACCACGACGAGGTGGTCCGATGATCCTGGCGGCGGACAACCGGGAGCGACGGCTCGTCGTCTACTTCTTCTACGACGAGCAGGGCGTGGTCGACGACTACGTGATCCACATGCTCGAGCACGTGCAGGCGTGCGCGAGCGACATCCTCGTCGTGTGCAACGGGCGCCTGACCCCCGAGGGACGGGCGCGGCTGCGCTCGGTCGACGGCGTCGAGGTGCTCGTCCGCGAGAACGTGGGCTTCGACGTCTGGGCGTACAGGACGGCGCTCGAGCACGTCGGCTGGGACGCCCTGGCCGAGTACGACGAGGTCGTGCTCATGAACTTCACGGTCATGGGTCCGGTCAACGACCTCGGCGAGATGTTCGACGAGATGGCCGGGCGTGACCTCGACTTCTGGGGCATCACGGTCCACAACGGTGCTCCGTTCGACCCGTGGGGCAACATGCCCGAGGGGGAGATCCCCCTGCACCTGCAGTCCCACTTCATCGCTGTCCGCCGGTCGATGCTGGCCGGCCCCGAGTTCCGTCGCTACTGGGACGAGATGGTGCCGATCGACACCTACATCGACGCGGTGTCGAAGCACGAGGCGTTGTTCACGCAGCGTTTCGAGCGGATGGGGTACAGCTGGGCCGCGTACGTCGACACGTCCGACATGAATGACAGGCTCTTCTACCCGTTGTTCAACGAGCCCGTCGAGCTGATCGAGAACCGCCGGTGCCCGGTCTTCAAGCGCAAGACGTTCTTCGCCGGTGCGGGGGCCTATCTCAGCGAGAACTCCGGACGCCCGCCGGCGGAGCTCTTCGAGTACCTGCGCGAGTCGAAGCGGTACCCCGAGGAGCTGCTGGTGCAGCACCTCCTGCGGTCCTCGGACCAGTTCGACCTCGACTCGTCGCTGAACCTGAACTTCGTCCTCCCCACGTCCGGTGAGACGACCACGAGCCAGGCGGCACGGCACGTGGTCGTCGTCGAGGCGCCGAGCGTGGCTCGCCTGCGCGAGGTCCTCCACGGCTACGACGGCGCGGACCTGGACCTGCTGATCGTGGCCGACCCGGCCGCCGGTGCCGACGACGCGTGCGCGTCCGTGGTCGCGGCCAGGTCCCTGCGCGCCGAGGTCGTCCCCGGCCGGACCTGGCTGGCGGCCGCGGACCGTCTCGCGGCCTGGGACGTCGTGACGGTGCTCGGGCTGCCCGGTGGTGAGTCGACCTTCCCCCACTCGAACGCGGACGCCTTCGACCGGGACCAGCGGGAGTGGACGCTCGCCGGCGCGGCGCATCGCGCCGCCGTGCTCGACCTCTTCGGTCGAGCACAGTTCCTCGGCCTGCTGGTGCCGCCGCGGCCGATGCACTCGGGGTACTACGGGGCGCTCGGCCACGAGTGGGACGACACGTTCGACCTCGTGCGCACGTGGAGCCGTGACCTCGGCCTGTCGGTGGCCGAGAAGCTCAAGGAGCAGAAGCCGCCGGTGGCGCCCGCCGGCAACGCCTTCTCGTTCCGCCGGCAAGCGCTCGACACGCTCCTCGTCGCGGTCCGCGAGGGCACCTTGACGGTGGACGACGAGCCGGACGAGCGTCGCCGCGAGGCGGCGCTGCGCATGCTGCTGCCCCTCGTCGCACAGTCCAGCGGCTTCGCCTCGGCGCGGGCGATCACCGACCGGGGGGTCGGCCGCTACCTCGGCACCGCGCTGCACTACCTCCGTGAGCTCAACGGCGTCCTCGGTCAGGGCGGCACCGAGTCCTTCTCGCAGCTCACGCACCGGCTGACGGTCACCTCGCAGGTCACGGGGGTGATGCCGGGCGTCGAGAACGCCACGTACGGCGTCTACTGGGGCCGCGGGGCCGGGTACTGGGAGCACGACGGCGACCGCCGGGCCTACCACGCCTCACCGCAGGAACGGCGTGACTTCGTCGCCACGTTCGAGGTGCCCGCCGGGGTGCAGACCATCAGGTTCGACCCCATCGAGGGTGTCAGCTGCGTGTGCCGCGACGTCCGTGTCGACGCGGACGTCCCGCTGACCATCCGGCCGGTCAACGCCGTGACGCTCGACGGATGGGACTTCTTCGCGACGACCGACCCGCAGTACGAGATCACCGGTGATCTCTCGCGGGTGACGTCGGTCCGCGTCACGCTCGGGGAGTTCCACACGCTGGCAGCCAGCTCGACGGTGCTCGGCGAGCTGCTGCGGGTGGCCCGGTCGGGCCAGCGTGGGCCCATGACCGTCCGGTCCGTGGCGCGCGGGCTACGGCGTCGTCTCGTGGCCAGGTCGCCCCTGCGCCGTCACCGCCACGACGTGGGGACAGGAGCCGGCGTTGCTGGTTGAGGTCGACCGCGCCGTCACGGCGCCGGGGCCCGAGCGGACCGCACCGCCGCTGCGCCGGGACGTCGAAGGGCTGCGCGTCGTCGCGATCCTGATGGTGGTGGTGCACCACATCTGGACGGGTCGCGTGTCCGGCGGGGTCGACGTCTTCCTCATGATCTCGGGCTTCTTCGTCGTCGGTGCGCTGCTGCGCCGCACGCGCGACGACCGGCCCCTCGTCCTGCCGCGGTACTTCCGGCGCATCGGGCTCAGCCTGCTCCCCGCCGCCCTGCTCGTACTGCTCGCGGTCGGCATCGGCACCCGGCTGCTGCTCGCCCGGACCCGGTGGGAGTCGGTCGCGGAGCAGTCGCTGGCGTCGTTGTTCTACGGCCAGAACTGGTGGCTCCGTGCCAGCGGCATGGACTACGCAGCGGCGGACGAGACCAGCAGCCCGCTGCAGCACTTCTGGTCGCTGTCCGTGCAGGGCCAGCTCTTCGTGGCCGTGCCGATCGTGCTCGCGCTGCTCGTGTGGGCCATGCGGCGGGCCACGCCTCGCGTGCGGTACCGCACGTTCGCCGGCGTCGTGGTCGCCGCGACGCTCGCGTCGTTCGTGTACGCGCAGGTGCTCGTCGTGGAGTCCCAGGAGGAGGCCTACTACGACACGTTCGCACGTGCGTGGGAGTACCTCGCAGGGGGTGTGGTCGCTCTCGCCCTGCCGTACCTGCGGATGGGCGAGCGGACCCGGACCGTCATCGGCTGGGCGGGGCTGGTGGCGATCCTCACGTGCGCCGTGTTCGTCGACGGGGGAGAGCAGTTCCCCGGCTGGCCGACGCTGTGGCCGCTGCTGGGGGCCGCGGCGCTGCTCGTGTCCGGTGCGGAGCCGACGCGGGCCGGCCCGGACCGGCTGCTCGGGTCGCGGTGGGTCAGCCCCGGGGGGCGCTACGCCTACGGGCTCTACCTCTGGCACTGGCCGATCCTGGTGTTCGCCGCCTCCGACATCCGTGATCCCTCCATGGGCGGGCTGCAGAGGTTCGGCGTGCTCGCGGCGTCGCTCGTGGTGGCGTTCGTCGCCACCCGGTACGTGGAGATGCCGCTCAAGCGCCTGCGCGACCCGCGCCCGGTCCCGGCGGACGCCGCGGACGCCACGGACGCCGCGGAGCCTGCCCCGCCGAGCCCACGCCGGCGGACGGGCCGGGTGCCGGTGCCGCAGGCGGCCGTCGTGTGCGTGGCCGCGCTGCTCGTCGTCGGGGGCAGCGTCCAGTGGCTCGTGGACTCCTCGAGGCGGGGCCCGTACGTCGCCCCGCAGGACCCCGTGACCTATCCGGGCGCCGCGGCGCTCACGGAGGCGGCGACCGTGCCCGAGGAGGTCGAGATCGTCCCCACCGTGTACGCCGCGAGCACCGACGCGTCGTCCGCGTGGTCGACGGGTTGCGTCACCGACTACGGCGACCCCTCGGTGATCCGCTGCACCTTCGGTGACGAGTCGTCGGACCGCGTCCTGGCGCTGGTCGGCGGGTCGACGAGCGACAGCTTCCTGCCGCCCCTGGAGATGGTCGCCGCAGAGCGCGGTATCCGGGTCGACACCTACCTCAAGGTGGCCTGCCCGTTCTACGTCCTGGACCCGCGCGACCAGCAGCTGAGCTCGGCGGCGGTGAGCGCCTCGTGCCAGGAGTGGAACACGGCCGTGCTCGACCGGCTGGTGCAGGACCAGCCGGACTTCGCCGTCACCTCGGGCACCCGTCGCGACAAGCTCACCGACTTCCCGGGCGACTTCATCCCGTGGGGCTACGTCGAGGCGTGGTCCCGCCTGGATGAGGGCGGTGTGCCGATGATCGGGATCCGCAACGTGCCCGCGTTCCCCTTCGACCCGCCGCAGTGCGTCGACGTGCACGGTGTCGAGGGCTGCGCCGTGGAGCGGGACCAGCTCGTCGGCTCGGACGACGTGCTGGCGGACCCGCGCCTGCCCGACTCCGTCGAGTTCATCGACCTCACGGACCACATGTGCACGGACACGACGTGCCCACCGGTGGTGGGCAACGTCCTCGTCTACCGCGACAAGGGCCACATCACCGCGACCTTCGCCCGGACCCTCGCCGACGGCCTGGACGAGCAGCTGGGAGCCGCGACCGGTTGGTGGTGAGCGCCTGCCCGCACGTCACAGCAGCCGGCGCGACCCCGGCTGCACGACGCGCAGCCACCGGTAGCCGTACCCCTCGAGCTCGATCTCGACCTTCCCGGAGCCGTTCGGCGCGTGCTCGTCGTCCTGCAGCAGGTCCACGAGCCGCCAGTCCGCGTCGGCGTCCGGCAGGTGCAGCGGCACGCGCACGGCCTCGGGGCCCAGGTTGTGCAGTGCCACCATCGACGCGTCCTGCCACGTCGAGCGGTGCGCGAGCACGCCCGCGTGCGGCTGGTCGAGGATCTCGACGCGGGTCGTCCACCCCAGCTCGGGGGACTCGCGGTAGCGCCGCGCGAGCTTCTGGACGAAGTTCAGGAGCGAGTCGGGGTCCCGCCGCTGGTCGGACACGTTGACGTGCGCGGGCGAGTAGGCGCCCTCCGGCACCGGCCCTGCCAGCCGCGAGGCCGGCGCGGCCGAGAAGCCGCCGTTCTTGCCCGACGTCCACTGCATGGGCGTGCGGACCGCGAGCCGACCCTCCGCCGCGAGGTTCTCGCCCATGCCGATCTCCTCGCCGTAGAACAGCACGGGCGTGCCCGGGAGGCTGAACAGCAGCGAGTAGACCATCCGCACGCGGCGCGGGTCGCCGTCGAGCATGGGGGGCAGGCGGCGGCGCAGCCCGCGGTCGAAGAGCTGGTGCTCCGGCTCGGGGCCGAACGCGTCGAACACCTCCTGACGCTCGCCGTCGGACAGCTTGTCGAGCGTCAGCTCGTCGTGGTTGCGCACGAACGTCGCCCACTGCGCGTCCGACGGGATCTCCGGGCGGGACTCCAGCGTGGCGGCGATCGGGCCCGCGTCCTGGCGCGCGAGGGCCAGGTACATCTGCTGCATGAGGACGAAGTCGAACTGCAGGTTCAGCTCCTTGCCCTCGTCCTCCCCGTCGCCCGAGTGGTCCCCGAAGAACTGGCGCTGCTGGTCGTACGGCAGGTTGACCTCGCCCATGAGGATCGAGTCCCCCGTGCGGCGCGACAGGAACGCGCGCAGCTGCTGCAGGAACTCGTGCGGGTGCTCGATGTCGTCGCCCGGCGTCTTGGCCGTGTCCGCGAGGAAGAACGGCACGGCGTCCACGCGGAAGCCGTCCAGCCCCATCTGCGCCCAGTAGCCCACGGTCTTGGCGATCGCGTCGCGGACCTCCGGGTTGGCGGTGTTGAGGTCCGGCTGGTGCCTGTAGAAGCGGTGCCGGTACCAGGCCTCGGCCTGCTCGTCGTACGTCCAGATGCCGTCCTCCTTGTCGGGGAAGACGACCTCCTTCGACGTGTCCGGCGGGGCGTCCTGCCGCCACACGTACCAGTCGCGGAACGGGCTGTCCTTCGACCGACGTGCGGAGCGGAACCACGGGTGCCGGTCGGACGTGTGGTTGACGACGAGGTCGGCGATGACGCGGATGCCGCGGTCGTTGGCCGTGCGGATCAGCTCGACGAGGTCGCCCGCGTCGCCGAGCCGCGGGTCGACGCCGAGGTAGTCGGTGATGTCGTAGCCGTCGTCACGGTCGGCCGTCGGGTAGAACGGCATGAGCCACAGGCACGTCACGCCGAGCTCGGCCAGGTGGTCGATGCGCTGGACGAGCCCCGGCAGGTCGCCGACGCCGTCGTCGTTCCAGTCCATGTAGGTCTCGACGTCGAGGCAGTAGATGACGGCGGACTTCCACCACAGGTCACCGGTGTCGCGGATCCTCACGCGTGGGCCTCCTTCAGGGCGGGCAGCACGTGCTCGGCCGCCATGTCGATGAACGCCTCGAGCGACGACGACGGCTGCGTGGCCGTGTCCGCGGCGTCGGGGTGCTTGTCGTCGGACGCGACGACGTCGGTCGCGATCTGGTGCAGGTAGACGGCGTCGAAGCCGATCCCCGCGAGCTCGACGAGCCGGTCGGCGAGGCGCTGCGGGTCGTGCTCGACGAGCACCGAGCCGCGCAGCAGGTCGTCGCTGACCTTGTCGGCGATCTGGTCGAACGCCTCGGGGGTGTCCAGGTCCCACGCGACGGGAGGGCCGATCGCGTTGCCGGCCCACTGCTCGCGCGCCAGGCGCAGCGCGTCGGCGTCGGTGGGGGCGAAGGACACGTGGACCTGCAGGGCGATCTCGCCGCGGCCGCCCGCGTCGCGGTACGCGTCGACGACCTGGCGCAGCTTGTCCTTCGGCTGGTTGACCGTGACGAGCCCGTCGGCCCACCGGGCGTGGTTGCGGGCCGTCGCGACGGACACCGCCGGGCCGATGAGCAGCGGCTTGACGTCGGGGAGCGTCCACAGCTTGGCGCGGTCGACCTTCACCAGGCCGTCGTGCGTGACCTCCTCGCCGTCGAGCAGGGCGCGGATGATCTCGACGCACTCGACCAGGCGCGCGTCGCGCACCGGCTTGGGCAGCCACCCGTCGCCGGTGATGTGCTCGTTCATGTTCTCGCCGGATCCCAGGGCCACCCAGAAGCGCCCCGGGTACATCGCGGCGAGCGTTGCCGCCGCCTGGGCGATGATCGCCGGGTGGTACCGCTGACCCGGCGCGTTGACGACGCCGAACGGCAGCCGGGTGGTCGCGAGGGCCGACCCCAGCCACGTCCAGGCGAAGCCGGAATGCCCCTGCGACGACTGCCACGGCGCCCAGTGGTCCGAGCACATCGCGGCGTCGAACCCGCGCTGTTCTGCCAGCTGGGTCGCCGCGAGCAACGCGGAGGGATGGACCTGCTCGTGTGAGTTGTGGAATCCGACGCGCACCATGGGGCACCTTCCTACCGGCTGGACGCTTGTCCCGCTCGGTGAGAGGTGGTCAGCCCGGGCCGCGGACGTCCCGCGCCAGCACCCCCGCCTGCAGCCGCGTGCGCACGCCCAGCTTGGCCAGCAGGTGGCTGACGTGGGACTTCACCGTCGTCTCCGACACCACGAGCCGCGCCGCGATGTCGGCGTTCGACAACCCGTCGCCGAGTGCGTCGAGGACGTCGCGCTCGCGCGCGGTGAGGCTCGCGAGCCGGTCGTCGGGCGGGACGGGTGCCGCGGCCGGGACGTGGGACGCGACCGCGTCGAGCAGGCGGCGCGTCACCTCGGGCGCCAGCACGCCCTCACCGGCGGCCACCCGGCACACCGCGTCGACCAGCTCGCCCGCGCCGACGGTCTTGAGCAGGAACCCGGCGGCGCCCGCGCGCACCATGCCGAGCACGTACTCGTCGAGGTCGAACGTCGTCAGCGCCACGACCTCGGCCAGCCGCTCGCCGACGATCGCGGCCGTCGCGGCGATGCCGTCCGTCCCCGGCATCCGCACGTCCATGAGCACGACGTCGGGGCGTAGCGCGCGCGCCTGCCGCACGGCCACGTCACCGTCGGCGGCCTCCCCGACGACCTCGACCCGGCCCGACTGCTCGAGCATGAGCCGCAGCCCGGCGCGGATCGCCGCGTGGTCGTCGGCCAGCAGCACCCGGACGCGGGCGGTGTCTGCGGTGGTCCCGTTCGGCTCCGTCAACGTGTCTCGTCTCCTGGTCGCAGGGGGAGGCGGGCGTGCACGCGCCACGTCGCCCCGGTGGGTGCCGCCGTCAGGGTCCCGCCCAGCGCGGTCGCACGCTCGCGCATGGTCTCCAGGCCCGTGGACGAGGTCAGCGCTGGGTTCACGGGCACGGCGTCCGTGCGCAGCGCGTTCTCGACGACGACCTCGAGCGCGCCCCCGTCGGCGGTGAACCGCACCGAGGCCCGCCCCGCGCCGTGCTTGTGCGCGTTGGTCGCCGCCTCCTGCAGGATGCGGAAGGCCGCGTGGTCCACCGCGGCGGCCAGCCCGTCGGGGACGTCCCCGACGACGTCCACGTCGAGGTCGGTGAGCCGCGCGAGTCCCGCCGGGGCCGTCGTCGCATCGGCGTCCGCGCCCTCGCGCAGCACCAGGATCATCGACCGCATCTCCGCCAGCGCGTCGAGCGACCCGGCGCGGGCGGCGGCCAGCGCCGCGCGGTCCCGCGACTCGTCGGGCGGTGCGGCGAGCGCGGCCTCGGCGTGGATGGCGACGGCCGACAGGTGCCCCGCGACGACGTCGTGCAGGTCGCGGGCCATGCGCGCGCGCTCGTCCTGGACCGCCCGGTCGCGGTCGAGCGCGGCGATGCGCGCGACGTCGTCGGCATGCGCGCGTGCCAGGTCGGCCCGCGCCCGCTCGGCGTCGGCGCGGCGGGACTGCTCGGCCGCCAGCACCTCCGAGCGGCGCACGTCCGAGCCCCACCACCACGGCGGCAGCAGCAGCGACCCGGCGACGAGCGTCAGCTGCACGACGTCCCGGGCGGACGCCCCGACGACGACGGTCCCGACCAGCACGGCCAGGACGAGCGCCACCAGCACGCCCAGCACGACCGCCCGCGCCCGCGGTGCCGCGGCCCGCGCGACCGTGAACAGCGCGTCGAACAGCACGAGGTACATGCCGAGGCTGCCGCCGAGCGCGACGTCGGCGGCGAGCAGCACCGCGACCACCACGAGCACGAGCACGGGCCGGCGTCGCTTGAGGAGCAGCGCCGTCGTGCCCAGCAGCAGGATGCCGACCTGCCAGGGCATCGTGCCGCCCGGCAGGTCGACGAACGGCTCGTCCGTGCCGATCATCCGCACGTCGAGCGCGAGCAGCGCGAGCCCCACGAGCAGCAGCGCCACCGCGTACGCGCGGTCCGCCGCCGGCCCCCGCGGCGGCGTGCGCACCCAGCGCACGACGGCGGCGAGGTGAGTGGTCATGGACCCATCCCAGCACGTCCGTGACCTGCGGCTCTCCTCCGGACGGAGGAGACGCGGCGCGCACGTCGGTCCGTCCGCCGGACGCGCGCGGACGCCCCGGCGCGGCACCGTCGGGGCATGGAGATCGTCGAGTGGGTCCGCGACCACCCCGTCGCCGCGCTGGTCATCGCGTGCGAGGTCGCGTTCTGGGTGTTCCTCGCCGCGGCCGTCGTCGCGCGCTACGTGTTCCGCCGCCGTCGGCTGTCCACCGTCCTGCTGCTGTGCGAGCCGCTGATCGAGGTCGTGCTGCTGGTCGCCACGGTCACCGACCTGCTGCGCGGCGCCGAGGCGACGTGGACGCACGGCCTGGCGGCCCTGTACCTGGGCTTCACCGTGGCGTTCGGCCGGTACACGGTGCACAAGGTGGACGGGTGGGTCGCCTGGCGGTTCTTCGACGGGCCGCGCCCGCCGCGTGTGCCGTCGGGCGGCCGCGCCAAGGTCGTGCACGAGTGGCGGCTGTGGCTGCGCGTGGTCCTCGCGTGGGTCGTCGCGATCGCGGTGCTCGGCGTCCTGCTGCTCATCGCCGACGACCCCGCGCAGCGCGAGGTCCTGCTCGGCTGGGCGGGCCGGGCGACGCTCGTCATGGGCATCTGGTTCGTCGCCGGGCCGGTGTGGCAGGTGTTCGCGGACGCCGCGGACGGCGACGACGGCGACGAGGAGCAGGTCCGGGCCGGCGCGGGCGAGGCCGCGGACCGGACGCCCTGACGGCGCGTGCGCGGCCCCGCGGAAGGGTTGGCGCGCCCGCGGGGTTGCGAGGACGACCGCATCCCGACCTGCAGGAGGACACATGTCCGTCGTCGTCACCGGGGCCACCGGCCACCTGGGCCGTCTGATCGTCGAGGGGCTGCTCGACGCGGGCGTCACGGACGTCGTCGCGGGCGGCCGCCGCACCGAGCGCGCCGCCGACCTGGCCGAGCGCGGCGCGCGCGTCGTCGAGCTCGACTACGACCGCCCCGAGACCCTGGCGGCCGCGCTCGCGGGCGCCGACACGCTCATGCTCGTCTCCGGGTCGGAGGTGGGCCGCCGCGTCGCGCAGCACGGCGCCGCGATCGACGCCGCCAGGGCCGCCGGCGTACGCCGCGTCGTGTACACCTCGGCGCCGCACGCCGACACGACCGACCTGGTCCTCGCGCCCGAGCACAAGGCCACCGAGGAGCTGCTCGCGGCGTCCGGCCTGGTCGCGACCGTGCTGCGCAACAACTGGTACACCGACAACTACGTGCAGACCCTGCGCCAGGCTGCGGCGACGGGGGAGATCGTCGGCTCCGTCGGCCAGGGCCGGGTGGCGTCCGCGACGCGCGCCGACTTCGCCGCAGGCGCCGTCGCGGTGCTGACGACGGACGCGCACGACGGCCGCACGTACGAGCTCACCGGTGACCACGCGTGGACGCACGACGAGCTCGCTGCCGCGGCGTCCCAGGTGCTGGGCCGCGAGGTCGTCTACCGCGACGTGACGCCCGACGAGCAGCGCGCGGGCCTGCTGGCGGCGGGGCTCGACGAGGGCACCGCCGGGTTCGTCGTCGCGCTGGACCAGAACATCGCCACGGGCGCGCTCGGTGACGCCACGGACACCCTGCGCACGCTCCTCGGCCGCCCCACGACCCCCCTGGCGACCGGCCTGACCACCGCCTGGTCCGCCACGTCCTGACCTTCGACCCCATCCCACCCGATCCACCCCGTCGAGACCGGGCTGAGTCGTCCTCAGGGCCTCGGACGACGACGCAGCCCGGTCTCGACGGGGGTGCGTCCCGACAGGTGGGACGTGGTGGGGTTCTCGGGTGTCAGAGGGTGTCAGAGGTGTCAGAGGGCGTCGGCCCAGGCCTCCGGCGTCGTCGTCACCGGGGCTCCCGTGCGGGCCGACTCCTCGATCGCCAGGCCCAGCAGGTGGTCCTGGCAGCCGTCGGCCAGCGGGTACGGCGGCGGGGCGTCACCGCGCAGCCACGCGCCGGTGTCGTCGAGCAGGTGCGCGACCGCCAGGTCGTCGTCGGCCAGCCGCGCCCCCGCGAACGGGTTGCGGTACAGCACGCGGCCGTCCATCGACAGGTGCTCGAGGTCGAAGCCGTCGAGGTTCTGCTCGATCCCGGCCTGCCGCCGCACGATCGACGACGTCAGCACCGTCCGCTCGTCGACCCAGCGCGTCACCGCGTCGTCGACGATCTCGCCGTGCGACCCGCGCACCACGATGCGGTTGGTGCGCAGCGGGTTGTACCACTGGTTGTCGGTGAAGTCGTAGAGGATCGTGCGGCCGTCACCCAGGTCGAGCGTCGCGAGGATCGACCGCACCGGCTCCGGTGACGTCGCGCCCGTCCAGCCGTCGCGCCCCACGGGCTCGAGCAGCGGTGCCGTGAACGCCTGCGCGCGCACCGTCACCGGGCCGCGTCCGGCGCCCAGCAGGTACCGGCCCAGACCGACCGCGTGGTACAGGTGCGTCGAGGAGATCTGCACGCTCGTCGGCTCGCCGATCGTCCCCGCCGCGATCACCGCCCGGCGCGCGCGGTGCGCCGGCATCGACGGCGAGTGCTCCGCGACCTGCACGAGCCCCGTCGCGCCCACGTCGGCCCACAGGGCGCGCAGCCCGTCGACGTCGGGCGCCGGCGGGGTCTCGGCGAGCACCGGGACCGCGGCGTCCACGACCTCGCGGACGACGTCCGGCGTCACGGGCCACGGCGTCGCGACCACGACGACCTCGGGCCGGTCGGGCGCCGGGCCGGCACCCGGCAGCGCGCCGGTGACCAGCTCCTCGACCGTGCGCACGGTCGGCACGCCCCAGTGCGCCTCGACCCACGCGCCGCGCTCGGCGGTGCGCGTCACGACGCCCACGCACCGGAACCGGTCGGGCATCAGGCGTGCGACCCGCACGAAGAACTCGGCACGCCACCCGGACCCCACGACCCCGAACCGGGTCGGCTGCTGCTGCGTCACACGGACCTCCTCGTCGGCGTCGACCCTAGCCGCGGCCGGCGACGCACCGGCGGATCACCGTGCCGGGTCCTCCGGGCTCACGATCCCCAGCTCGTGCGCACGCCGCAGCGCGGACTCGCGGTCGTGCACGCCGAGCTTCGCGTAGATGCTCAGCACCTGCTTGCGCACGGTGTTGACGGACACGGTCAGCGCGTTCGCGACCTCACGGGTCGTGGCGTGCTCGTCGAGGAGCGTCAGCACGGTGCGCTCGCGCGGGGTCAGCGGCACCAGACGTCCCGGCTCCGGCACGACGCGACCGGTCGCCGCCAGCCGTGCCAGCTCGTCCTCGGTGAAGCCCAGGCCGGACTGCTCCGCCAGCTCGTCGCGCAGGTCCGGCGGCAGGTGGGCGAAGCTGCGCAGCGCGCCCTGCTCACCCGCGAGGCGGCGGGCCGTGCGGAACGCGCGCGCGGCGAGGACCGGCTGCCGCACCTCGTGGGCGGCCCACGCCTCGAGCACCAGCAGGTCGGTGCGGTCGCCCAGGTTGACGCGCCGACGCCGCCCGCCGAGCACGGCCGCCCGCATCGCCGCGTGCGGGTCGCCCGTCAGCAGGTGCCAGCGTGCGCGGGGCACGTCGCTCCACGCGCCCGTCGGGTCGGGCTCCGCCAGCAGGTCCGCCACCCGGTGCATCTCCCCGAGCGCGATCAGCAGCTCCGCGCGCATCCGCAGGAAGGCCCGCTGCACCGTCACGGTCTGCTCCAGCCAGGAGTGCCGGGTGCGCTCGATCTGCTCGAGCTCGGCCAGGCCGCTCTCGGGGTCGCCGAACAGCACGGCCCGCCGCACGCGCGCCCGCAGCAGGAAGGGCCAGGTCACGTCCGGCGCCCGCACCTCCAGCTCGAGCCGTGACAGCGCCGCGTCGGTGGCCGCGCGGTCGAGCCGACCCGTGGCGAGGATCGCCTCGGCCACGTCGGCCGCCGTGTCGCGCACGACGTCCTCCCACTCGGGTTCGAGCGCCTCCACGTGCCGTACGAGCCACCGGTCGGCGTCGACGAGCATCCCGTCGAGCGCGTGCACGAGCGCGACGTGCCCGGCCGCGGCCGCGCGCACGTCCGGCGCCCGGTACGGGTCCGCGAGCTCGTAGGCGCGCATCGGCAGGTCGAGGGCCGCGCCCAGGTCGCCCTCGAGCAGCGCCGTGCGGCCCGCCTGCACGAGGAACCACCAGTACGAGCGGCCCGCGGTGCCGCCCTTGACGCCCGCGCGGGCGGCAGCGACCTCGGTGTCGCGCATGATGGTCATCGCCCGCCGCATGTCGCCGCGGGCGCGCGCCGCCACGAGCGCTGCGGCCGCACCGGTCCAGCGGCCGGCGGCCGTGCGGCTGCGCCAGGCGCCGTCGAGCGCGAGCGAGCCCAGCTCCGTCATGAGCCCGAGCACCAGCTCGCGCGCGTCCGCGCGCTCCTCGGGCGTGCGACGCGTCGTCGCACGAGCCAGGGCCAGCACGGTCGACGTGGCGGCGACGTCGTCGGGGACCGCGCTGTACACGGCGTCGACGTCGGGACCGCCCGTCGCGACCAGGTACGTGCCGAAGTCCAGCCAGCAGGTCTCCAGCAGCGTCCAGTCGTGCGCCCGGGCGGCGTGCTCGACGGCGCGCCGCGGGTCCGGGGGGTGGGCGCGGAGCGCGGCGCGGGACAGGGCCCGGTGCATCGCGACCGCGCGGTCGGGCTCCCGCCGCTCCAGCTCACGGCGCAGGACCTCCTGCAGCAGCGCCGGGACGTGCCAGCTGCTGGGGGCGGCGGCGCCGCTGCGCTCGCGGTCGCGCACGGCGATGCCGACGGCCTCGAGCCTCAGGAGGGTGTCGACGGGGTCGTCGAGACCCACCTCGAGCCCGGCCGTGCTGAGCACCAGGCGCACGGTCTCCGGCGTCGGCTCGCCCGCCGTGGCCACGAGCATCGCGATCTCGAGGAGGTCCGTGTCGCCGACCGACGGCACGACCACGTCACGGATGAAGGCGTACGCCGCGGCGGTGGCGAGGTGCTCGTCGTCGGGTCGCGTGTCGTCGAGCACGGTGCGCGCGAGCAGCGGCCAGCCGCCCACGAGCTCGACCAGGTACTCCAGGTGCGCGTCGTCGACGTCGTGACCCCACGAGGCGATCGCGGCGCGCAGCTCGTCGGCCGTGAGCTCGAGGTCGCGCGCCGTGAGCGTGAGGACCGGCAGCGGGTGGCCGACGGCCGTCAGGACGGGGTGCTGCGGACCGGTCGGCAGCATCGGGTAGCGCGGGCCCGTGACGAGCACGACCCGCAGTGCGGGCGACGTCGCGAGCAGCTCGGCCAGGGCCTTGACCGTGTCGGGGTCGTCCAGCTCGTCCGCGTCGTCCACCACGAGGACCACCGGGCCCCCGACCGCGTCGATCGCGGCCGCGAGCGCGTCGGGCCACATCGCTCCGGCGACGTCGACGCCGTGCTCGCGGAGCGCGGACGCCAGCGCGTCGCGCACGGCCGACCACGGGTCGTCGCGGTTCCACGGCCGCGCGGTCCACGCGACCGGGTGGCCCGCCGCGCGCTGGGCGTCGGCCCACTGCGAGACGAGCGTGGTGCGCCCGTAACCGGTGGCGGCGCGGACCACGGCGACCTTCTGCGTGCGGTCGAGCCGCGCGAGCAGGCGCGCGCGGACCACCGCGCTCCCGGGCATGTGCAGGGGCGGTCGCGCCGACGCCCCGGCCGCCCCCGCGTCGCGCCCGGGCTCGCCGGACGCCGACGCCTCGGCCGTCATGTTGGAAGTATCGGGGGTCCGGGGACGGTGCGCTCACGCGGTACCGGGTGAAGCGCCACTGTTCGGACGCCCGGAACGCCTCGTGACGGGTGTCGGCACTCCTGCGCCGCCCGTCCTCGCAACCCGCGGCGGCCCGCTAGCGTGCCGCTGCACCCCGTCACGTCGTCCCAGGAGCTCGATGCCTTCCCGCACCGCCCCCACCGGCCCGGACGGCCGCCCGCGTCCGTCCTCGGCGCAGCTGCGCCGGTGGCGGCGCAACCTCGCCGACGAGCGTGCCGAGGCCGCCGTGTACCGGGACCTCGCGTCACGTCGCACCGGTGAGGAGCACGAGATCCTCGTCGCGCTCGCGGAGGCGGAGCGGCGCCACGAGGTGCACTGGCTCGACCTGCTGGGCGACGACGTCGGCCGGCCCGTGCGTGGCGACTGGCGCACGCGCATGCTCGGCTGGCTCGCGCGGCGCTTCGGGTCCGTGTGGGTCTACGCGCTCGCGCAGCGGGCCGAGGCGCGGTCGGTGTACGGGCAGGACGCCGAGGCGACGCCCCGCATGGCGGCCGACGAGCAGATCCACGAGGAGGTCGTCCGCGGCCTGGCCATGCGGGGGCGCCAGCAGATCTCGGGCACGTTCCGTGCCGCGGTGTTCGGTGCCAACGACGGGCTCGTGTCGAACCTCGCGCTCGTCCTGGGCATCGGTGCCAGCGGCGTCGGGGCGTCCACCGTGCTGCTCACCGGCCTGGCGGGGCTGCTCGCGGGGGCGCTGTCCATGGCGGCCGGCGAGTACGTCTCCGTGCGTTCGCAGCGGGAGCTGCTCGAGGCGTCGCGGCCCGCCGCCGACGCCGCCACGGCGCTCGCGCACCTCGACGTCGCCGCCAACGAGCTCGCGCTGGTCTACCGCGCGCGCGGCATGAGCGCGGACGACGCCCACGCACGGGCCGACGTCGTGCTCGCGTCGCTCCAGCAGTACGAGGCCCAGCAGGCGGTCGACGCGTCGCTGCTGCGCACGACGACCACGCTGCCGACCGGCGGCGTCGGCGACGGCGCGGACGGGCCGGCCGCCTCGGCGCAGCCCGCGCCCCCGGCCCCGGCGCGCGACGAGCACGAGTCGGTCGGCACCGCGTGGGGCGCCGCGATGGCGAGCTTCTGCTTCTTCGCCTCCGGCGCGCTCATCCCCGTGCTGCCCTACCTCTTCGGTGCCACGGGGTTCACCGCCGTCGCGTGGTCGTGCGGGCTCGTCGGCGTCGCGCTGATCGGCACGGGCTCGGTGGTGGGCCTGCTGTCCGGGGCGTCGCCGGTGAAGCGCGCGCTGCGGCAGCTCGCGATCGGGTACGGCGCCGCCGCGGTCACGTACCTGCTCGGTCTGACGTTCGGGACCTCGGCGGTCTGACGTCGTCTCCGGATGCCGGATCGCGCGCGTCGGGTGAGGCTCGGAGGGTGACGCGATTCGGGTACACCCTCATGACCGAGCAGTCCGGTCCGCGCGAGCTCGTGCGGTACGCGCAGCAGGCCGACCGGCTGGGCTTCGACTTCGCCGTGTCGTCCGACCACTACTTCCCGTGGCTCGACGAGCAGGGCCACGCGCCGTACGCGTGGAGCGTGCTGGGCGCCGTCGCGCAGGCCACCGAGCGCATCGACCTCATGACGTACGTGACCTGCCCGACCGTCCGCTACCACCCGGCGGTCGTGGCGCAGAAGGCGGCGACGATGGCGCTGCTCTCGCAGGACCGCTTCACGCTGGGCCTCGGCGCCGGGGAGAACCTCAACGAGCACGTCGTCGGCGAGCGCTGGCCCGCGGTCGGCGAGCGGCACGACATGCTGGAGGAGGCGCTCGAGATCATCCACGAGCTGCTCACCGGTGACCGCGTGACGTACGAGGGCGCGCACTTCCGTGTCGACTCGGCGAAGCTCTGGGACATCCCCGAGGTGCCGGTGCCGATCGGTGTCGCGGTGTCCGGCGCGCAGTCGGTCTCGCGGTTCTCGGGGCTCGCGGACCACCTCATCGCCGTCGAGCCCGACGCCGACCTCGTGCACAGCTGGGACGAGGCCCGCGAGGGGCTCGAGGCGATCGAGGTCATCGGGCCGTCGCGCAAGATCGGCCAGATCCCGATCTCGTGGGGCCCGGACCGTGACGAGGCGGTCGCGCGGGCCCACGAGCAGTTCCGGTGGTTCGGCGGGGGCTGGAAGGTCAACGCCGACCTGCCGACCACCGAGTCGTTCGACGCCGCGAGCCAGTTCGTCCGGCCCGAGGACGTCGCGGAGTCGATCCCGTGCGGGCCGGACCTCGACGCCGTCGTCGAGGCCGTGAGCGCGTACTGGGAGGCCGGGTTCACGGACGTCGCCGTCGTCCAGGTGGGCGATGCGCTGCAGCAGCGGTTCCTCGACGAGGCCGCCGGCCCGCTGCTGGAGCGGCTGCGCGCGGCGGCGCCGAGCGAGTGACGGGCGCCCGTCGGGGGCGCGCAGGCACGCAACGAGAGGAGCGACCATGGCGGTGACCGCCTTCCAGGACCTGGACCTGGCCGACCGCGACCGCGAGTGGGACGGTGCGGCGGCCGAACGGCGCGTGCGGACGTGGGCGGACGCGCAGGACGAGCCCAACGAGCGGTACCGCGACGCGCACGTCTGGTACGACGCGGAGAAGAAGGACAACTTCACGGCGTACAAGCTGCTCGTCGCGGACGTCGTGGACGGCGACCTCGTCGCGGTGCCGCGCGGGGTGTTCGCCGCGGCGGCCGTCATGCAGGGCTCACGCGGGGGCGTCGACCTGCCCGACAAGGACCGTGACCGGGTGCGCAGCCACCTCGCCAAGTACTACGCGAAGCTCGACGAGACGCCGCCCTGGGAGGACTGACCCGGGCGTCGTCGGGCGTCGCCGGGGGATCGTCGGTCGGCGCCGGGAGGCCGTGGCGCCGCCTCCGCGACACCTTCACGCACCCGCCCCACGACGCCCCACCTCGCGGCCGGCGGGAGCCCTAGCCTCACGTGCGTGACCAGCAGCGTGCGTCCCGGCCCACGGCACGCACGCGTGCCCGCGACCACGGCGCGGGGGCCTGCGATCGTCCTGGTGGCTGTGCTCGTGACGGTCGCGTCCGGCGCGGCGGCCGTCTACCTGGACCTGCGCGGACGCCTGGACGTGAGCGCCGCCGAGGACCTCGTGCTCTCGGCGCCCTCGCCGGCGGCCACGACCGCGCCGCCCGACGACCCGTTCGCGGGCGCGGCCATGAACATCCTCGTCATGGGCACCGACGTGCGCGACGAGGAGAACGCGGCGCTCGCGGGTGCGGCCCCGGGGATGCGGTCCGACTCGACGATGCTCGTGCACGTGTCGGGGGACCGGACGTGGGCGGAGGTCGTGTCGATCCCGCGCGACTCGCTCGTCGACGTGCCCGAGTGCCTGCTGCCCGACGGCGACCGGTCGCGCGCCCGGCACACGATGTTCAACGAGGCCTTCTCGATCGGCGCCGGCCCGCAGGGGAGCAGCGACCACGCGGCCGCGTGCACGATCGGCACCGTCCAGTCGCTGACGGGCGTCACCGTGACGCACCACCTGGTGGTGCGGATGACGGGCGTGATCGACGTCGTCGACGCGCTCGGGGGCGTGCGCATGTGCCTGCCGGACCCGGTCGACGAGGACCCGCGGTACGGCGACCTGCACCTGCCTGCAGGCGACCAGCGGCTCGACGGGTGGCAGTCCATCGGGTTCCTGCGCGCGCGGCACGGCACCGGGATGGGCCTGGAGATGGGCAGCGACCTGACGCGCATCACGCGCCAGCAGGCCTTCGTGCAGGCCGCGGTGCGCGAGCTGCTGGCGAAGGACGTGCTGGGCGATGCGGGCGAGCTGTACGGGGTCGCGCGCGCGGTGCTCGGTGCGCTCACTGCCGACCCCGAGCTCGCGGACCCGGTGCGGCTCGCCGCGTTCGGCTACTCCCTGCGCGGCATCGACCGCACGCGCGTCGTCTTCACGGGTGTGCCGGTGACCGCGGCCGCGAGCGACCCGAACCGCGTCGAGTGGACGTCCGCCGCCGACGAGATCTGGCAGCGGCTCGCCGCGGACCAGCCGCCCGCGGCGCTGCAGCCGACCGCCCCGGAGGTCGACGCCGGCCAGGGTGAGGCGGCGACCCCGCCCGCGGGAGGGGCGGCCACCCCGCCTGCGGGAGGCGCGGGCGACGACGGCACGGTCGGCCCCGGCGACGGCACGGGCGGCACGGACGCGCTCGGCGCCGAGACGCTGCCCGGCGTGTGCACCGCCTGACGTGAGACGGGGGTTGCGCGATCAGGTAAGCCTCACCTTATGCTGACGGCGTGACCGAGGCCCCCGTGACCGCTGCCGCTGCGACGGCCGCCGAGACGACCGCACCTGCGGCGTCCCCGTTCCGCATGTTCCACGTGCGCGTCGCCGCGCTGCAGCGGCTGTGCCCCAGCCTGCTGCGGGTCACGTTCACGGGCGACGACCTCGACCGCTTCGCGGACAACGGGTTCGACCAGCGCATCAAGTTCTTCCTGCCCGTCACGGGCGCGCCGTACGCGGACCTCATCGACCTCGGCCGCACCGGTGACTGGTACGGCTCGTGGCGCGCGCTGCCCGACGACCGCCGCCACCCGATGCGCACCTACACGGCGCGCGGCGTGCGTCCCCACCCGCGCGAGCTCGACGTCGACATCGTGCTGCACGGCGACACCGGCCCGGCGTCGCGCTGGGCGTCGACCACGCAGGTCGGCGACGAGCTCGTCGTCATGGGCCCCAACGCCGACCACGTCGGCCCGCACGGCGGCGTCGACTTCGTGCCGCCCGCGCGCACCGACCGCCTGCTCATCGCCGGCGACGAGACGGCCCTGCCCGCCATCGCGGGCATCGTCGAGCGCCTGCCGCGCGGCGCCCGCGGCGAGGTCCTCATCGAGATGCCGTGGTCCGACGACCGCCTCGACCTGGACGCGCCCGAGGGCGTGCACGTGCACTGGCTCGGCCGCGACGGCCGCGCGCACGGCGAGCTGCTGGTCCCGGGCGTCCAGGCCGCCGCCGCGCGCCTGCTCCCCGGCCAGGCGCCCGCCCCCGACGCCGAGCTCGAGGACGTCGACATCGACGCCGGCATGCTGTGGGAGGTGCCGATCGACTACACGACCGGCGCGCCCCTGGCCGCCGAGGCGCACCTGTACGCGTGGCTCGCGGGCGAGGCCGGCGTCATCAAGACCCTGCGCCGCCACCTGGTGACCGGCTGCGGCGTCGACCGCAAGGCCGTCGCGTTCATGGGCTACTGGCGCCAGGGGAAGTGCGAGGCGAACTGACGTCTCACCGCCCGCGGTCCCCCCACCGGGGGGACCGCTCACCGTGAGACCGGCCTGAGTCGTCGCACGGCGACGCTTGCGACGTCCCAGCCCGGTCTCGACGAGGCCGCTGGGTCGACCTAGTGGCCGACGTGCTCGGGAGCCGGCCCGTCGACCTCGGCGGGCTTGCGGACGAAGAGCGTCAGCACGACGGCCACGCTGGCGATGACCGCGCCGACCACGAACGCGCGGTGCACGCCGTCGGCCATCGCCTCCGCCGGCCCCGCGCCCGTGGCCGCCGCACCGGCGGCCCCGACCGACATGAGCGTGACGAACAGGGCGGTGCCGGCGGCGCCGGCGACCTGCTGCAGGGTGCTCGTGATCGCACTGCCGTGGGAGTACAGCGAGCGCGGCAGCGACCCGAGCGCCGAGGTCAGCAGGGGCGTGAAGACGAAGCCGAGGCCCAGGTTGAGGGTCATCTGCACGGCGACGATCCACCAGATCGGCGTGTCGAGGTCGAACGTCGTCATGCCCCACAGCGCGGCTGCGGCGACGACCATGCCCGGCAGGACCAGCGGCCGCGGCCCGTAGCGGTCGAACAGGGCACCGACGACCGGGGCGATGACACCCATGAGGACGCCGCCGGGGAGCATCATCAGCCCGACGGTCAGGGTGTCGAGCGCGAGCGCCTGCTGCAGGTACAGCGGCAGCAGGATGAGCGACCCGAACAGGGCCGACATCACGACGACGACGAGCACCACGGCGAGGCTGAAGGACCGCGACGTGAACGTGCGCAGGTCGAGGAAGGCGGAGTCGGTCCGCTGCAACGACAGCTGGCGCCGCACGAACACTCCGAGCGCGACGACGCCGACCACGAACGGGACCCCGGGTGCGACAGGGGCGTGGCCCGACGCCGACTCGCCGACGAGGCTGAGGCCGTAGATCAGGCCGCCGAAGCCGAGGGCGGCGAGCACCGCCGAGGGCAGGTCGAAGGAGGCCGCCGAGGTCTCGGTGACGTTGCGCACCCACACCGCGCCGAGCGCGATCGCGAGCAGGGCGATCGGCAGCACCAGCCAGAACATCCACCGCCAGTCCAGCGCGGACAGGATCGCGCCGGCGACCGTCGGGCCGATCGCCGGGGCGACGGCGATGACGATGGAGATGACGCCCATCATGCGGCCGCGGTGGGTGGCCGGCACGACGTTGAGCACGGTGGTGAACAGCAGCGGCATCATGATCGCGGTGCCCGAGGCCTGGACCACGCGCCCGGCGAGCAGCATCTCGAAGCCCGGGGCGAGCGCCGCGACGAGGGTGCCGGCGGAGAACAGCGACATCGCCGTGAAGAACAGCCCCCGCAGCGGGAACCGGGCCAGCAGGTAGCCGGTGCACGGGATGACGATCGCCATCGTGAGCAGGAAGCCCGTGGTCAGCCACTGCGCCGTCGCGGCGGTCACGTCGAGGTCGACCATGAGCCGGGGCAGGGCGACGCCCATGATCGTCTCGTTGAGGATGACGACGAACGCGGAGGCCACGAGCAGCGCGATCACGGGGCGGGTGCGGACCGCCGGGGTCCCGTCCGGGGTGGCGGGCGGGGTGGGCCGCAGGTCGTGCTCGAGCGTCATGAGGTCTCTCTGTCAGGGGGAGGGGTCGCGGACGGCGTTCCTGGAGGAGCTGCGTGCGCCCGGCGGACGAGTATATGGCAGTGACTGCCATGAGTCGCGTGGGGTGCGAGGATGTGCGGATGCTCGACGTGGACGACCGGCAGCGCGGCCCGCACGTCGTCCCCGACGGCCCGGACGCCGACTGCGGCCTGCGCGAGCACCGCCGTCGCGAGACCCGCCGCGCTATCGCCGACGCCGCCCTCGACCTCTTCGAGCGCCAGGGCGTCCCGGCCACGAGCGTCGAGGCCATCGCCGAGGCCGCCGGCATCGCCCCGCGCACCTTCTACCGCCACGCGGGGACGAAGGAGAACGCCCTCTTCGTCGACGACGACGCGGTGGAACGGCTCGTCGCGAGCGTGCGCGCCGTCGACCAGACGCCCCCCACCGTCATCCGGGCGATCGAGCAGGCCTACCTCGCGCACATCGACGCCTTCGACGCCGAGCCGCCCGAGAGTCACGCCCGCGTCCTGCGGGTGCGTCGCCTCGTCCTCGCCGACCCGAGCCTGCTGGCCCGCGCCCTCGCCCGCGAGGACGAGCAGGTGCACGAGCTCACGACCATCGTGCTGCACGCCGGCGACCCCGCCGACGTCGACGAGCTGCAGGCCCGCATCGTGGTCACCGCGATCGGCACCGCCGTGCGCCTGGCGTACGACGAGTGGGCGCGCCGCGCCGAGCGGGGTGAGGCGGTGCCGGTCCGATCGCTCTACCTGCGGGTGCGGTCGGGGCTGACGGAGTACTTCGCCGGCGCCTGCAGCGGATAGGACGTGTCGACCCGGTGGGTCGGGGCGTCCGGTCGGTCTCAGGCCGCCGGGACGATGCTCACGAGGTGGGTGTCGGCCGGGTGGAGCGAGCGACGGAGCTTCGCGTCGAGCGTCGCGAGCGTGCTCCCGGTGCGCTTCGCGAGCTCGACGAGGTGGTAGTCGGTGACCTGGCGCGGGCCGACCATCCGTGTGAGGTCGATCGTGGCATCGACGAACGAGGCGTCGTCCGGCACGAAGCGGTGACCCGGGACCGTCCGCATCTGGCGCAGCGCCGCGACGGCCTCGACCGGGAGGATCGCCCGTCCGGCGACCGCCGGGTTGGACAGCAGGCGCACGAACGCGGACTCGGTGACCGGTGTCGTGGCCCACGACGTGACTCCGGCGAACCACCGGTGCGCGGCGCCGTGGTGGACGTGCGCATCGGCGGCGAGCGCGAGGAGGACGTTCACGTCGAGCAGGTAGCAGGTCTCAGTCGTCACGGTGCTCGGCGACCAGCTCGTCGGTGATCACGTGACCCGCGGGGCCGTGGAAGACCGGGAACCCGCGGACGGTCGACGCGGGCGCCGTGCCCTCGAGGGCACGCTGTGCGAGGTCGGAGACCGCCCGTCCGATCGACACGTTCTGCTGCTCGGCGATCGCGCGCGCGGCGGCCAGCACCCGGTCGTCGATCTCCAGCGTCGTCCTCATGTGCATCACGGTATCACCGCATCACGGACGCCTCGCGGCGCGCGCGGCTGAGCCCGACCGCCGGGCGGCAGGTCGGGCTCAGCCGAGGTCCCTCTCGCTCACGGCACCAGCGCGACGACCTTGATCTCGACGAGCTGCTTGGGGAACGTCAGCTCGGTGATGCCGATCGCGGTCCACGCCGGCGGGACGGCCGTGCGCGGGATGTAGCGGTCCTTGATCTCGAGGAACAGCGGCAGCTGCTCCTGGAGGTCGACGTGGAAGGTCGTCATCTCGACGATGTCCTCGTACGACGCGCCCGCGGCGGCGAGCACCTTGCCGACGTTCTCCCAGGCGGCGACGATGTGGTCCTCGAGGCTCGAGTCGATGACGTTCATGTCCGCGTCCCGCCCGACCTGCCCGGCGGCGAAGAGCAGGTTGCCGACCTTGACGGCGGGGGAGTAGTTGAAGCGCTCGACGAGGTGCTTCATCTCGTCGGGGGCGATCAGTTCACGCTGTGTCATCGTTCGTTCCTCACTCGTGCTCGGCGCACCGGGGATCGCTGCGCCGCGACGAACGCTAGGAACGACGGGTTTCGTGGACGGCTCCGGCGGATGACGGCGAGGTGACGCAGCGCGCCGCCACGTCACGGCCGTGTGACGCGGACGGGCATCCGGGGACGAACCGTGACGCGCGTCGGCCGCACGGGCAGGTGCCCTGTGCGGCCGACGTGCACGTACCGGTCAGGGGACGATGTGCCCTGCAGCGCGGAACAGCTCGTACCACTCGGCCCGGGTCAGCGGCAGGTCCGACCCGAGGGCCGCGCCGGCGACCCGCTCGGGGGTGGTGGTGCCGAGCACGACCTGCATCTGGGCGGGGTGCCGCGTGATCCACGCCGTGGCGATCGCGATCGGGGGCACGTCGTACCGGGCGGCGAGCCGGTCGATGACGGCGTTGAGCTCGGGGTACTCGGCCGACCCGAGGAAGGTGCCCGTGAAGAACCCGGCCTGGAACGGCGACCAGGCCTGCACGGTGATGTCGTTCAGGCGGCAGTAGTCGAGCAGGCCACCGCCGTCCCGGGTGACGGACTGGTCCTCCGCCACCATGTTCCCGGCGACGCCCTGGGCGACCAGCGCGGCGTGCGTGATCGACAGCTGCAGCTGGTTGGCCACGATCGGCTGGCGCACGGACCGCTTGAGCAGCTCGATCTGCCGCGGCGTGTGGTTGGAGACGCCGAACGCCCGCACCTTGCCCGCGGCCTCGAGCTCGTCGAACGCCCGCGCCACCTCGTCCGGCTCGACGAGAGCGTCCGGGCGGTGCAGCAGCAGGACGTCGACGTGGTCGGTCCGCAGGGCCTGCAGCGAGCCCTCGACCGACGCCACGATGTGCTCGTACGAGAAGTCGAAGTACGGCCCCTCGCGCACGATCCCGCACTTGGTCTGGATCGTCAGCTCGTCCCGCTGCGACGGCGTGAGCTGCATCGCGTCGGCGAACCGGCGCTCGCACTCGTGCATCTCGCGGCCGTAGACGTCGGCGTGGTCGACGAAGTCGATGCCCGCGTCCCGGGCGGTGCGCACGAGCTCACGGATCTCGTCGTCCGACTTCTCGGCGATCCGCATGAGCCCGAGCACGACGTTGGGAGCGACGACGTCGGTCCCCGGCAGGGTGAAGGTCCTCATGCTGCATCCTGCACCGGGACCGCCTCCGTCACGACACGAGGAAGCGCGGCGTTGCGGGTGGCACGGGGTCCTCGCTCAGAACAGCGTCAGGTCGTCCTCGTCCTCGGTGTCCACGACGGCCGCCGTGACGGTCACGGGTTCGCGGACGGGGGCCGGGGCCCGTGTCACGGCCTCGCGGGGCGCGTCCGCGGCGGCTCCGGCCAGCACACGCGCCGCCAGCCACTGCAGCGAGTGGAACTCGACCCGGGCCAACGCATCGTGCAGCGCCTGCGGGTCCAGCGGCAGCACCCCCGGGCCTGTGCCCGCGGCCAGGTCCGTCTCGAGGTCCAGGTCCGTGCGCATCGTCATGAGCTCGACGTTCTGCCAGAACGCCGCGCGCCCGTCGGGGTCCGCGAGCTTCTTGACGCACGCCTTGCCGAGCACCTCGGCGACGCGGGCGCCGTCGTTGGTGTCGATGTCGGCGAAGGCGGCCTCGACGGACCCGAAGGCGTTGAGCAGCGCGACGCCCGTCTTCTCGCCGATGCCGCGGATGCCCGTGAGGTTGTCCGACGCGTCCCCGCGCATCGCCGCGTACTGGCGGTACTGCCAGGGGTCGATGCCGAGCAGGATGCGCAGCCGCTCCGGGTTGAGCACGGGGGAGGCCTCGACGCCGCCGTTGATGATCCGCAGCACCGACGTCGTCTCCGTGACCAGCGCGAACGCGTCGCGGTCGGACGTGCACACGACGGTGTGCCAGCCCTCGGCCGTCGCCGTGGAGGCGGCCGAGGCCAGGACGTCGTCGGCCTCGAGGCCGTCGGGGATCACGACGTGCAGGCCCGCGGACCAGAAGACGTCGACCGCGAGCGAGAGCTGCGTGACCAGGTCGGCGTGCTTCTCGGTGCGGTGCGCCTTGTAGTGGGGGTGCGCGACCTTGCGCTCGTTGCCGGCCGCGTCGTCGAACCCGATGACGACGGCGTCGGCGGCCACCCGGTCGACCGCCCCGAGGATCTGCGACAGCGCGCCCTTGACGGCCCACGTGGGCTGCCCGTCACGGGTGCGCAGCTGCGAGCCCGCCAGTGCGTGGAACGAGCGGTGGAGCAGGGAGTTGCCGTCGACGGCCAGGAGGGTCTTCGTCATGGGGGTCGGGCGGCGCGTGCCGCCCGGGTCCTTTCTCGGGTGCGCCCCCAGGTTAGGCGACGGCGGTCCATGACGGGGGAGCCGGCCTCGCCGAGACCGGCCTCGGTCGTCCCGTGAGACCGGTACGACGAGCGGGCCCGGTCTCGACGACGCCGCGTCGCGTCATGCGGGAGGAGGTGGGCGGCCTGAGGGGCGCGGCGTCGGGTCTGGACACCCCGGCGGCACCCCTGGATAGTCGTCCCACGGCCCGTCGTACCGGGCATACCCGGCGGCGCACGCCTGCGGCCCTCGCACCCCGGCCGCGCACCTCGCACCTGCTCGTGACCATCGACGCCGGAGAGGACTGCGCCATGACGAACCAAGCCCCCGACACGGTCGTGCTCGTGCACGGACTGTGGATGACCCCCCGCAGCTGGGAGCAGTGGGTCCCGTACTACGAGAGCAAGGGCCTGCGGGTCCTGACCCCGTCCTACCCGGGGTTCGAGATCGAGGTGGAGGCGCTGCGGGAGAACCCCGAGGTCATCGCCGGGCTGACCGTCCCCGACACGGTCGACCACCTGGCGGGTGTCATCGAGTCCCTCGACGCGCCGCCGATCATCATGGGCCACTCGTTCGGCGGGACCCTCACGCAGCTGCTGCTCGCCCGGGGCCTCGGTGCCGCCGGGGTGGTCATCGACTCCGCACCGCCCGAGGGGGTGCACGTCACGCCGCTGTCGCAGGCCCGCTCGCTGTTCCCGGCCCTGCGCAACCCCGCGTCGCGGCATCGCGCGGTCGGCTTCACGCCCGAGGAGTTCCACTACGCGTTCGCCAACACGCTGAGCGCGGAGGACTCGCGCGCGGCATGGGAGCGGTACGCGATCCCCGCTCCCGGCGCGTGGATCTGGGCGTACGGGCTGCTGGCCAACTTCACGCCCGGACGTCAGGAGACGTGGGTCGACTACGCGGGCGACCGCGCGCCGCTGCTCTTCCTGGCGGGGGAGGAGGACCACATCATGCCCGCGAGCGTGAACAGGTCGAACGCCCGGCACTGGGGCGCCTCGCCGGCGCTCACGGACTTCCACGCCTTCCCCGGGCGTGACCACTGGACGTGCGCGGCCCCCGGTTGGGAGGCGGTCGCCGACCACGCGCTGACGTGGGCGCTGGAGCACGCCGGCGGGGGACGCCCGGCCTGATCCTCCGACGACGTCCGTCCCGCGAGCCCACCGCGGCGCAGGCGGAGACGACGAGCGCGGTGACACCCGAGCGGCCGGACGTCGCACCGGACGGGTGCGCGCGTGAGCGAAGATGTGCCCGTGAAGCCGCTCCGCCGCGCCCGCCGTCGTCCGGCATGAGGACACCGACCTGGCTGCGGTGGCTCGACCCGCTCACCGCGATGATCCTGGGCGTCCTCGTCCTGGCGCTGCTCGTGCCCGTCCCCGACGGGGTCGCGGCAGGCCTGGACGCCGTGCGCACGGGCGCGATCGTCCTGCTGTTCTTCCTCTACGGCGCCCGCATGCCCACCCGCGAGGTCGTCGACGGGCTGCGGCGGTTCCGGCTGCAGGGGTCGATGCTCGCCGCCACCTACCTGGTGTTCCCGCTGCTGGGCCTCGCCGTCCAGCTGCTGCCCGACGCGGTGCTCGACCCCGACCTGCGTCGTGGTCTGCTCTACCTGTCGGTGCTGCCGTCGACCGTGCAGTCGTCGGTCGTCATGACGTCGATCGCGCGCGGCAACGTCGCGGGGGCGATCACGGGCGCGACGATCTCCAACGTGCTGGGCGTGCTGCTGACGCCGCTGCTGGTCGCGGTGCTGCTGGGTGCGACCGGTGCGGGGCTCGACGGCAGCGCGGTGACGGGGATCCTCGTGCAGCTCCTGCTGCCGTTCGTCGTCGGCCAGTGCGTGCAGCCGTGGATCGGCGGGTGGCTGCGGCGGCACGGCAGGCTCACCAAGGTCACGGACCGCGCGACGATCCTGCTGGTCGTGTTCACGGCCGTCAGCGAGGCGCAGTCCGAGGGTGCCTGGAGCGACCTCACGGTCGGGACGTTCGTGGCGCTGCTGGTCGTGTGCGGCGTCGTGCTCGCCGCGATGCTCGCGCTGACGTGGTGGGGCGGCGGGCGCCTCGGCCTCGATCGCGGCGACCGCGTCGCGCTGCTGATGTGCGGGTCGAAGAAGTCGGCGGCGACGGGGCTGCCGATGGCGGCGGTGCTGTTCGCGCCCGCGGTCGCGGCGAGCGTCGCGCTGCCGGTCATCGCCTTCCACCAGCTGCAGATCGTCGTCTGCGCGGTCCTGGCCCGCCGTCTGGCGCGCGCGGCCACCGACCCCGCCTGACCGCGCGCGGGCTGGGCGCGCCGCGCGTCCGCGAGGTCGTCGCCGCGCCCGACCGGTGCCCGCGGAGCGTCGCCCTGCGGCTCACGGTGCGGACCCTCGGCAGCGCCTGACGCGACGCGGCGTCAGGGAGGCGTCAGGGGTCGGGCCCTCGGCGTATGGGTTCCGTGAGGACCGGCTCCCCGCGGTCCGCAGCGGTGTTGCATCGCTGCGGGCACCCGAGCGGGTGCCCCGGCACCCGCTGCGGCGGGGGCCGAGCCTGCGAAGTGGAGATCGGCGTGCTCGACATCGTCTACCTGCTCGGCACGGTCACCGTGTTCGCGCTGACCGCCTGGATCGGCAAGGCGGTGGAGAAGCTGTGATCGTCGTGGAGCTCACCGCAGCCGTCCTCGCCGTCGCCGGGATCGTCTACCTCGTCGTCGCGCTCGTGAAGCCGGAGCGGTTCTGATGACGGCGCTGACGACGCTCCTGAGCCTCGGAGCGGTCCTGCTCGTCCTGGCCGCGCTGTACCGCCCGTTCGGCGACCACATGGCGCACGTCTACAGCACCGACCGCGACGGGAAGGTCGAGCGCGGCCTGTACCGCGTGCTCGGCGTGGCCCCGCGCACCGAGCAGACGTGGCCCACCTACCTGCGCAGCGTGCTGGCCTTCTCGTTCGTCGGGATGGTCGTCGTCTACGCGCTGCAGCGCACGCAGCAGTGGCTGCCGTGGTCGCTCGGGCTGCCCGCGCCGTCGGAGCACCTGTCGTTCAACACCGCGGCGTCGTTCGTCGGCAACACCAACTGGCAGTCGTACTCGCCGGAGGTCACGCTCGGCTACACCGTGCAGACCGCCGGCCTGGCCGTGCAGAACTTCGTCTCGGCCGCCGTCGGCATGGCCGTCGCCGTCGCGCTCGTCCGGGGGTTCGCGTACCGGCGCTCCGGGACGATCGGCAACTTCTGGGTCGACCTGGTGCGCGGCTTCCTGCGCATCCTGCTGCCCGTCGCGGCCGTGGCGGCGCTCGCGCTCGTCGTGGGCGGCGTGGTGCAGAACGTCGCGGGCTTCACCGACGTCACGACGCTCGCGGGCGGCACCCAGAGCATCCCCGGCGGGCCCGTGGCCTCGCAGGAGGCGATCAAGCTGCTCGGCACCAACGGCGGCGGGTTCTACAACGCGAACTCCGCGCACCCGTTCGAGAACCCGACGCAGTGGACCAACCTGCTGCAGATCCTGCTCATGCTCGTGATCCCGTTCTGCCTGCCGCGCACGTTCGGCCGCATGGTCGGCGACCACCGCCAGGGCTACGCGATCGCCGGCACGATGGCGGCGCTGTTCACGGTCTCGTTCGTGGCGCTGGTCGCGCTCGAGTCCGCCGCCATGGGCACCGCCCCGCAGCTCGCGGGCGCCGCGACCGAGGGCAAGGAGACGCGCTTCGGGATCGTGTGGACCGCGCTGTTCGCGACGACGGGCACCGGCACGTCGACGGGTGCGGTCAACTCGATGCACGACTCGTACACCGCGCTGGGCGGCATGCTGCCGATGCTCAACATGATGCTCGGCGAGGTCGCGCCCGGCGGCGTCGGGTCCGGCCTGTACGGGATGCTCGTCCTCGCGGTCGTCGCGGTGTTCGTCGCCGGCCTGCTCGTGGGCCGCACGCCGGAGTACCTGGGCAAGAAGATCGGCCCGCGCGAGATCAAGCTGGCCAGCCTCTACATCCTGGTGACGCCCACGCTCGTGCTCGCGGGCACCGCGCTGAGCTTCGCCGTCCCGGCGCTGCGCGACAGCGTCGAGGGCACGTCCATCTGGAACCCCGGCGTGCACGGCATGTCCGAGGTGCTCTACGCCTTCACGTCCGCGGCCAACAACAACGGCTCCGCCTTCGCCGGCATCACCGCCAACACGCCCTGGCTGAACACCGCGCTCGGCGTCGCGATCCTGCTGGGCCGTTTCGTGCCCGTCGTGCTCGTCCTGGCGCTCGCCGGGTCGCTCGCGCAGCAGGACAAGGTGCCGACGAGCGCCGGGACGCTGCCCACGCACCGCCCGCAGTTCGTCGGGCTGCTCGCGGGCGTCGTCGTGATCCTCACGGCACTGACCTACTTCCCCGTTCTCGCGCTGGGTCCCCTGGCGGAAGGGCTGATCTGATGTCCACCACCCTCGTCCGACCGACCGCGCCGGCCGCATCGGCACCGGCACCCACCCCGCAGGGCGCGTTCACCTGGGGGCAGGTCCGCGCGGCCCTGCCCGGTGCGTTCCGCAAGCTCGACCCGCGCGGCATGTGGCGCAACCCGGTGATGTTCATCGTGTGGGTCGGGGCCGCCCTGACCTCCGTGCTCGCCGTCGTGGAGCCGTTCGTCGGCGGGCCGGCGCAGTCCGGCGGCACCGACGTGCCGGGCTCGTTCACGGCCGTCATCGCGGTCGTCCTGTGGCTCACCGTGGTGTTCGCCAACCTCGCCGAGTCCGTCGCCGAGGGGCGCGGCAAGGCGCAGGCCGACTCCCTGCGCCGCACCCGCACGGCCACCGCCGCGCACCAGGTCGCGACGTACGACGAGGTCGGCGACCCCGACGCGACGCGGGCGCGGCTCGTCGAGGTGTCGTCGGCGGACCTGCGGCTCGGCGACGTCGTCGTGGTCACCGCGGGCGAGCTGGTGCCGGGGGACGGTGAGATCGTCCACGGCATCGCGTCGGTCGACGAGTCCGCGATCACGGGGGAGTCCGCCCCCGTGATCCGGGAGTCCGGCGGCGACCGCTCCGCGGTGACGGGCGGGACGCGCGTGCTGTCCGACCGGATCGTCGTGCGCATCACCTCCCAGCCCGGTGAGACGTTCGTCGACCGGATGATCGCGCTGGTCGAGGGCGCGAGCCGGCAGAAGACCCCCAACGAGATCGCCCTGTCGATCCTGCTGGCGTCGCTGTCGATCGTGTTCGTCGTCGTGGCGCTCACGCTCAACCCGATCGCGTCGTACGCGGCGGCGCCGGTGAGCGTGGCGGTGCTCGTCGCGCTGCTCGTGTGCCTGATCCCGACGACGATCGGCGCGCTGCTCTCCGCCATCGGCATCGCAGGCATGGACCGGCTCGTGCAGCACAACGTGCTCGCGATGTCCGGGCGCGCCGTCGAGGCCGCCGGTGACGTGACGACGCTGCTGCTCGACAAGACCGGCACGATCACCTACGGCAACCGGCAGGCAGCGGAGTTCCTCGCGCTGGGCGGCACGCCGCAGGCCGAGCTCGTGCGGGCCGCCGCGGTGTCGTCGCTGGCCGACCCCACCCCCGAGGGCACGTCGATCGTGGACCTCGCGCGCCGCGACGGCGTCGACGTGGGGCAGGGCGTGCCCGGCGAGGTCGTGCCGTTCACCGCCCAGACCCGGATGTCGGGCCTGGACGAGCCGGACGGCACGCAGATCCGCAAGGGCGCCGGCTCGGCCGTCACCGCGTGGCTCGAGGAGGGTGGCACGCCCCTGGCCGACGACCTGCGCGCCGAGATGACGGCCGCCGTCGAGCACGTCGCGCAGTCCGGCGGCACGCCGCTGGTCGTCGCGGTCAGGGCGCCGGGGCAGCCCGGCCGCGTGCTCGGCGTCGTGCACCTCAAGGACGTCGTCAAGGAGGGGCTCGCCCAGCGGTTCGCCGAGCTGCGGGCCATGGGGATCCGCACCGTGATGGTCACGGGCGACAACCCCCTGACCGCGCGCGCCATCGCGGCCGAGGCCGGCGTCGACGACTTCCTCGCCGAGGCCACGCCCGAGGACAAGCTCGCGCTGATCCGCAAGGAGCAGGACGGCGGTCACCTGGTCGCGATGACGGGCGACGGCACCAACGACGCCCCGGCCCTCGCGCAGGCGGACGTGGGCATGGCCATGAACTCGGGCACGTCGGCCGCGAAGGAGGCCGGCAACATGGTCGACCTCGACTCGGACCCGACCAAGCTCATCGACGTCGTGCGCATCGGCAAGCAGCTGCTCATCACGCGCGGTGCCCTGACGACGTTCTCGATCGCCAACGACGTCGCCAAGTACTTCGCGATCATCCCCGCGATGTTCATGGGCGTGTTCCCGGGCCTGCAGGCCCTCAACGTCATGGGTCTGAGCTCGCCGTCGTCGGCCGTGCTGTCCGCGATCGTCTTCAACGCGCTGGTCATCGTGGCGCTCATCCCGCTCGCCCTGCGCGGTGTGCGGTACCGGCCCCTCGACGCCTCGGCGATCCTCGGGCGCAACCTGCTGGTCTACGGGGTCGGCGGTGTCGTCGCGCCGTTCGTGGGCATCTGGCTCATCGACCTGGTCGTCCGCCTCATCCCCGGCTACTGAGATGGAGTCACCGCACATGTCCACCACGACCCGCGGCGTCGGCCGCACCCTGGCGGTCGCGACCCGCGCGACGCTCGTCCTCACGCTCGCCGTCGTCGGCTACACGGCCGTCGTCACGGGCGCGGCCCGGCTCGTCGCGCCGGCCCAGGCCGACGGTTCCCTCGTCACGGGGGCCGACGGCACCGTCGTGGGCTCCGCGCTGATCGGCCAGGGCTTCACGGACGCCGACGGCGCCGCGCTGCCGCAGTACTTCCAGTCCCGGCCGTCGGCCGCGGGCGACGGGTGGGACGCGGGCGCGTCGTCGGGGTCCAACCTCGGCCCGGAGAACCCCGACCTGGTCGCCGCGATCGAGGAGCGCCGCGCGCAGGTGGCCGTGCTCGAGGGCGTCGACCCCACCGACGTGCCGGCCGACGCGGTGACCGCGTCGTCGTCGGGCCTGGACCCGCACATCAGCCCGGCGTACGCCGCGCTGCAGGTCGCACGGGTGGCCGACGCGCGCGGTCTGGGCGAGGCGTCCGTCGCGGACCTCGTCGAGCGGCACACTGGGGCACGCGGCCTGGGCTTCGTGGGCGAACCGACCGTCAACGTGCTGCGGCTCAACCTCGCCCTCGACGACCTGGAGGGCTGAGCATGACGCGCGGGCGGCTACGCGTCCTCCTCGGTGCGGCACCGGGCGTCGGTAAGACGTACGCGATGCTCGAGGAGGGCCGCCGCCTGCGCGACGAGGGGCGCGACGTCGTGGTCGCGGTCGTGGAGACCCACGGCCGCGCCGCGACGGCCGCCCTGGTCGAGGGGCTCGAGGTGCTGCCGCGGCGCACCGTGCAGCACCGGGGCGTCGAGCTGACCGACCTGGACCTGGCGGCGGTGCTCGGGCGCCACCCCGACGTCGCTCTCGTCGACGAGCTGGCGCACACCAACGCCCCGGGCCTGACCCACACCAAGCGGTGGCAGGACGTCGACGCGCTGCTCGACGCCGGGATCGACGTGGTCTCGACCGTGAACATCCAGCACATCGAGTCCCTCAACGACGTGGTGGAGAAGATCACCGGCGTCGTCCAGCGCGAGACCATCCCGGACGCCGTGCTGCGCGCGGCCGACCAGGTCGAGGTCGTCGACCTCGCACCCCAGGCGCTGCGCGACCGGCTCGCGGGCGGGTACGTGTACCCGGCCGAGCGCGTCGACGCGGCGCTGTCGAACTACTTCCGGCTCGGCAACCTCACGGCGCTGCGCGAGCTCGCGCTGCTGTGGCTGGCCGACGAGGTCGACGCCGCGCTGCGGCACTACCGCACCGAGCACGGCATCGACAGCCCGTGGGAGGCGCGCGAGCGCGTCGTCGTCACGCTCACCGGGGGGCCGGAGGGGGAGACCCTCGTCCGGCGCGGCGCGCGCATCGCCGCGCGCTCGGCCGGCGGGCAGCTGCTCGCCGTGCACGTCACGCGGCAGGACGGGCTGCGCGGTGCGGCGCCCGGCGCGCTGGCGCACCAGCGGGCGCTCGTCGAGCAGCTCGGCGGCACGTACCACCAGGTCGTCGGCGACGACGTGCCGCGCGCGCTCGTCGAGTTCGCCACCGCGGTCGACGCGACGCAGCTCGTCATCGGCGTGTCCCGCCGCGGCTGGCTCGCCACCGCGCTCAGCGGCCCGGGCATCGGTGCGACCGTGACGCGCGAGGCGGGCAAGATCGACGTGCACGTCGTCAACCACGCCGCCGCCGGCGCGCGGCCGACGCTGCCGCGCATCGGCGGTGCGCTGACGCTGCGGCGGCGCGTGGCCGGGTTCGCGCTCGCGGTCCTCGGCGGGCCGCTGCTGACGTGGCTGCTCGTCGCGACGCGCGACGAGGGCACCGCGAGCACCGACGTGCTGGCCTACCAGCTGCTCGTCGTGCTGGTCGCGCTGGTCGGCGGGGCGTGGCCCGCGGTGTACGCCGCGGTGCTGTCCGGGCTGACGATCGACTACTTCTTCGTCGAGCCGTACCGGACCGTCACCGTGGCCGACCCCGTGCAGCTGCTCACGCTGCTGCTCTACGTCGTCATCGCGGTGCTGGTCAGCGTCGTGGTGGACCGCGCCGCGCGCACCACGCGGGCCGCGCACCGCGCCGCGGCGGAGTCCGAGCTGCTGGCCACGGTCGCCGGCAGCGTGCTGCGCGGGCAGGACGCGGTCGCGGCGCTCGTCGGCCGTGCACGCGAGGCGTTCGGCATGACGGCCGCGCGTCTCGTCGTCGGTGGCAGCCCGGGCGGCACGGTGCTCGCGTCGGACGGCGACGTCCCGCCGGGCGACCCGTCCGCGACCGTGACCGTCGACGAGCGCGCCGCGCTCGAGCTGTACGGCCCCGCGCTGGCGGCCTCCGAGCGGCGGCTGCTCAACGTCATCGCGGTGCAGCTGCGCGCGGCGCTCGAGCACAGCGACCTCGCGTCGGCCGCCAGCGAGGTCGACCACCTCACCGAGTCCGACCGCGTGCGCAGCGCGCTGCTCTCGGCCCTCAGCCACGACCTGCGTCGCCCGCTGAGCGCCGCGACGGCGGCCGTCGGCGGGCTGCGCACGGGCGGTGCGCGGCTCAGCGCCGCCGACCACGCCGAGCTGCTCGACACCGCCGACGAGAGCCTGCGCGCCCTGGCGACCTTGATGACCGACCTCCTCGACGTCAGCCGCCTCGACGCGGGCGTGCTGGCGTTCGCGCGGGCGCACGTCGACACCGCCGACGTCGTCCTGGTGGCGCTCGACGAGCTGGGCCTGGGCCCGGACGAGGTCGGGCTGGACCTGGACCTCGACGTGCCGCCCGTGGTCGGTGACCCCGTGCTGCTGCAGCGCGTCGTGGTGAACCTGCTGGCCAACGCGACGCGCCACGCACCGCCCGGCACTCGCGTGCGGGTCGCGACCAGCGCGTTCGCGGGTACCGTCCAGATCCGCGTCGTCGACCACGGTCCCGGCATCCCGCGCGAGCGTCGCGACGACGTGTTCGTGCCGTTCCAGCGGCTGGGGGACACCGACAACTCGACCGGCCTGGGGCTCGGGCTCGCGCTGTCCAAGGGGTTCGTCACCGGCATGGGCGGCACGCTGACCCCCGAGGACACGCCGGGCGGCGGCCTGACGATGGTGGTGGCGCTGCCCGAGGTCGCGCCGGACGGCACGGAGGGGGCGGCATGAGGATCCTCGTCGCGGACGACGACCCGCAGATCCTGCGGGCGCTGCGGATCACGCTCGCGGTGCAGGGGTACGACGTCGTGACCGCCACGTCGGGCCCGCAGGCCATCACGGCCGCGATCGACCACCGGCCCGACGTCCTCATGCTCGACCTCGGCATGCCCGGCCTCGACGGCGTCGACGTCATCCACGCCGTGCGGGGCTGGTCCGAGGCGCCGATCCTCGTCGTCTCGGGGCGCACGGGCGCGGCGGACAAGGTCGAGGCGCTCGACGCGGGCGCCGACGACTACGTCACCAAGCCGTTCTCGATCGAGGAGGTGCTCGCGCGCATCCGCGCGCTCACCCGGCGGGCGGCGCACGAGGACGCCGCGCCCGTCGTGCGGTTCGGTGACGTGACCGTCGACCTGTCGGCCCGCACCGTGCTGCGCGACGGTGCGCACGTGCGCCTGACGCCCACCGAGTGGCAGGTGCTCGAGCGGCTGGTGCGCCACCCCGGCCGCCTCGTGACGCGCCAGACCCTGCTGACCGAGATCTGGGGGTCGCAGCACGTCACGGACACCGGCTACCTGCGGCTGTACGTCGCGCAGCTGCGCAAGAAGCTCGAGCCCGTGCCGGCGCACCCGCGCCACCTGCTGACGGAGGCGGGGATGGGCTACCGCTTCGAGCCCGACGGCGCGGCCGGCACGGCGGTCTGACCCGGCGCCTCACTCGCGCTCGGTGACCGCCGGTGCGGGTCGCAGGTGCGCGGTCCAGCGCTCCTCGACGCGTCCGAAGCGCCACACCGCGAGCGAGACGGCCCAGGTCGCGACGAACAGCCCGACCACGAGGAAGCCCACGTAGCCGAGGTCGAGACCGCCGACCCACGCCACGGGGCCGGACTCCAGGCCGAGCTTCTCGGTGACGACGGACAGCACCTCGATGCCCCCGATGAGCAGCGCCACCGCGACCGACAGCCCCGTCACCGTGAGGTTGTAGTAGACCTTGCGCACGGGCTGCGAGAACGCCCACCCGTAGGCGAAGTTCATGAAGCAGCCGTCGATCGAGTCGAGCAGCGTCATGCCCGCCGCGAACAGCACGGGCAGCGTGAGGATCGCGTACCAGGGCAGCTCGAACGCCGCGGCGCCGCCCGCGAGCACGAGCAGCGAGACCTCGGTGGCGGTGTCGAAGCCCAGGCCGAACAGCAGGCCCACGGGGTACATGTGCCACGGCTTGCGGACGGCCTTGGTCGCGCCCGACAGGATGCGGTTCATCAGCCCGCGGTTGGCCAGGTGCTGCTCGAGCGTCGCCTCGTCGTACGCGCCGCCGCGCATGTCCCGGAACACCTGGAGGATCTGGCGCAGCACGACGAGGTTGACGACGCCGATGACGAGCAGGAACACCGCGGACACCGAGATGCCGATCATGCCGGTGGTCTGCTGCAGCGTCGACGACTCGTCCTCGACCTGCCCCGCCAGCGCGCGCACGCCGAGCGCGAGCAGCACGCACAGCAGGAACACGATGCTCGAGTGCCCGAGCGAGAACCAGAAGCCGACGGACACGGGCCGCTGCCCGTCGGTCATGAGCTTGCGCGTGGTGTTGTCGATCGCGGCGATGTGGTCGGCGTCGAACGCGTGCCGCATGCCCAGGGTGTACGCGGTCAGCCCCAGCCCGACGCCGAACACCGTGGTCGAGTCGACCTGGTACTGCGCGGGCGCGACGACCAGGACGAGCACGCCCCAGCCGACGACCGTGAGCGCGAGCACGACCGCCGCCATGACGGAGATCGACACCCACTCGCCGCGGGTCAGGCGGCCCCGGCCGCGGATCGTCCCTGTGCGCGTGCTCGACGTCGCTGTCATGGCGCTCCCCCGGATGCGTCGCACCCGAGGGCATCGGGTGCGTGCGCCGCTTGCCACGCTACTGCGACACGGTCGTGACTGCACCAGAACGGGCGACATCGGGCAGACCGCCCGTCCTAGAGTGGGACCACCGTGAACCGGACGGTCGGACGGCCGTCGTCGTGAGGGGCGGGATCGATGACGAGCGAGGTGGTCCGCCGGCCGGCGGCGACCGTGGCCGAGGGAGCGGTGGCCGCGGACCCGGCGACGACCATCGAGCGCGTCGGCGTGCTGCTGCGGGCACGCGGTGAGCGCATGACCCGCGCGCGTCGCGCGGTCCTGACGGTCCTGGCGTGCGACGGGGGGCACCTCGGCGCGGAGGAGGTCGTCGGCCGGGTGGCGGCCCTGGACGCGGGGGTCCACCGCGCCACGGTCTACCGGACGCTCGACGCGCTCGCGGACCTCGGGGTCGTCCAGCACGTCCACGTGCGGCGCACCGGCACGGCCTACCACCTGGCGCACGGCGGCCGGGAGCACCTGCACGCCGAGTGCCGCCGGTGCGGTGCGGTCCAGGACCTGCCGGCCGACCTGCTCGACGACGTGGCCCGCGCCGTGCTGGACCGCGACGGGTTCACCGTCGAGCCGACGCACGTCGCGCTGTCGGGGCTGTGCGCGGCGTGCGTGACGGGTGACCCGCCGGGCGGGCACGCGCGCTGAGCGCCCGCCCGGCGGTCGTCGTGTGCGTCAGGCGGTCACGGTCTCGAGCGTGACCGGGACGTTGCCGCGCGTCGCGTTCGAGTAGGGGCACACCTGGTGCGCGGCCTCGACGAGGCGCTCGGCCGTCGCCTGGTCGACGCCCCCGAGCTCGACGCGCAGCGCGATCTCGAGCCCGAACCCGCCGCCGTCGGTGGGGCCGATGCCGACCTCGGCGGTGACCGCGGAGTCCGTGAACGTCACCTGGTCGCGCCGCGCCACGGTCTTCAGCGCGCTGTGGAAGCAGGCGGCGTACCCGGCGGCGAACAGCTGCTCGGGGTTCGTGGCGCCGCCCGGGCCGCCCATCTCGCGCGGGATGGCGAGGTCGACGTCGACGAGGCCGTCGGAGCTGCGCGTATGGCCCTCGCGGCCCTCGCCGGTGGCGGTGGCGACCGCGGTGTACAGAGCGGGCATGGGATAGCCTCCTAGACAGAACGTTCGTTCTCTTTACTGCTCCACCTCACCTCCGGGAGGCCGGGATGTCAACCGCTGACGCGCAGGCCGCCGGTGCGACGCCGGAGCCCGTCGGGGCGCGCGGCCCGTCCGCCGCCCGGGCGCGGCTGCTGCGCACCGCGTCCGAGCTGTTCTACGCGGACGGCGTGCGGGCCGTGGGCGTCGACCGCGTCATCGCCGAGGCGGGCGTCACGCGCGCGACCTTCTACCGGCACTTCCCGGGCAAGGAGGCGCTGGTGGTCGCGTACCTCGACGCGACCGACCGCGCCGTGCGCGCGGCCGTCGGGGACGTGCCCCAGGACGCGGCCGCGGCGGGGGAGTGGCTCACGGGCATGACGCTGCGCGTCGCCGACGAGCTGTGCCGGCCCGGCTTCCGCGGCTGCCCGTTCATCAACGCCGCGGCCGAGTTCCCGGACCCCGGCAGCCCCGTGCGGCGCGTCGTGCGCGCGCACCGGGACTGGCTGCAGGACGCGGCCACGCGGGCCCTGCGCGCCGGCGGCCACCCCGACCCGCACGAGGGCGGGCGCCGCTGGACGGCGCTGCGGGACGGGGCCATGGTCGCGGGCTACCTCGACGACGCCGACGCGGCCCGGGCGACGCTGCGCGACGCGGTCGAGGACCTGGTCCGCGCGCGCTGACGGGCGCGCATCATGGGTCCATGCCACCCGACCCGCTCCCGGTGACGTCGACGGGCGGGGCGCTGCGCGTCGCCCCGATGCTCCCCGTGCACGCGCCCGCGGTCCTGGACGTCCACGCCGCCGGCATCGCCACGGGCCTGGCGACGTTCGAGCCGCGGCCGCCGACCTGGGACGAGTTCGACGCCGGGCACCTGCCCGGGCACCGCTTCGTCGCGCTGGACGGCGGCGACGTCGTCGGGTGGGTCGCCGTCTCGCCGGTGTCGCGCCGCCGGGTCTACGCGGGGGTCGTGGAGCACTCCGTCTACGTCGCGCCCGCCGCCCGCGGCCGGGGCGTCGGCCGCCTCCTGCTCGAGCGGCTGCTCGCGTCGGCGCGCGACGGCGGCCTGTGGACCGTGCAGGGCGGCGTCTTCCCGCAGAACGCCGCGAGCCTCGCGCTGCACGCCGCCGCCGGGTTCCGGGTCGTCGGGACGCGCGAGCGGCTGGGGCTCATGACGCACGGGCCGCTCGCCGGCGCCTGGCTCGACGTCGTCCTCCTGGAGAAGCGGCTCTGACGACGCGGGCGCGGCGCGGACGTCAGCGTGCGAGCAGGTCCGCCGTCGTGGTGCCGGGCACCGACACCGTGACCTGGGTGTCCCACGGGTCGCGCAGCGTGATCGCGCGGCCGTCGTCGGCGAAGGCGAGGCCGCGGGCACGCAGGCGGGCCGCGAGCGCGTCGAGGTCCTCGCGTCCGGGCACCGTCACCGCGACGTCCCCGAGCCCGAGCGTCGAGGCGCGCGGGCCCGCGCCCTTGCTGTTCCACGTGTTCATCGCGACGTGGTGGTGGTAGCCGCCCGCCGACGCGAACAGCGCGCCGGGGTAGCCGCGCACGGTGGCCTCGAAGCCCAGGGCGTCGAGGTAGAACGACTCCGCCGCCGCGATGTCGCCGACCTGCAGGTGCACGTGGCCGACCCGCCCGGCGAGCGCGGGCCCGGCGTCGACGGCCTCCTGCGACAGGTGCGTGCGCAGGTACGCGTTGGGGTCGAGGTACTCGGTGCCCATGACGAGGTTGCCGTCGCGGTGCAGCCACAGGTCCCGGTCCCGGTCGGTGTACAGCTCGATGCCGTTGCCCTCGGGGTCGGTGAAGTAGAAGGCCTCGGAGACGAGGTGGTCGCTCGACCCGACGAACCGGCTGCGCGGGTCCTGCGCGGCACGGTAGACGGTGGCGGACAGGCTCGTCGCGTCGTCGAAGAGGAACGCGGTGTGGAAGAGGCCGGCCTGGCGCGGGTCGACCGTCGGGAGGTCGGGGGTGTGGACGAGCCGCAGCATGGGTGTGGTGCCGCGGCCGAGCACGCGGTGCACCTGACGGCCGCGGCTGCGCTCCTCCAGCGGCTCCATCGCGATGGCGTTCGCGTAGTACGCCGACATGCCCTCGAGGTCGCCGACGTGCAGCGTGACGGCGTCCATCGCCGTGGTGGGCGCGAGGACGGCCTCCTCGACGGGGGCGGCGGGCGTGGTCGGCGTGGTCATCGTCATCTCCGGGCCTGTGGTTGTCGAAACAACCGAAGGCTACGGGAGATTACTTCAACCGTCAATCAAACGCACCGTGGACCGGTGCCTCGTCGTCGTCGGCGGGGACGTGCCGCGGTCCCGCCTCCGGCGGTCGCGGCTCGTCCTGCGGGAACGCCCGCACCGCCAGGAGGGCCACGTCGTCGTCGTTCGAGGGCGCGAGCTCGGCGACGACCGCGTCGCAGAACTCGTCCAGCGGAAGGTCCGCGTACCGCTCGGCGCACGCGCGCAGGCGCTCCAGGCTGACCTGGAGGCGCTCGCCGCGGTTCTCGACCAGTCCGTCGGTGTACAGCAGCAGCGTGGCCCCGGGCAGCAGGACCTCCGTGTGGTCCTGGCGCACCGTGTGCGCGCGCATGCCCAGCAGCAGGTCGCTCGGCCGCCACAGCAGCTCCGCGCGACCGTCGGGCTGCACGAGCAGGGGCGGCAGGTGGCCGGCGTTGGACCAGCGCAGCAGCCGCGCGCCCTGCTCGACGAGGTCGTCCGGCTGCTCGATCCGCGCGAGGATCGCGGTGCTGAACGCGCCGATGGCGAGGTCGCGCGCGGCCCAGTCGTACGCCGACAGGATCGCGGCGGGCGGCTGCACCACGGCGTGCGCACCACCGCGCAGGACGTTGCGGATCTGCGCCATCTTGACGGCCGCCTGCAGGTCGTGGCCCGTGACGTCACCGATGACCAGGCACGTGCAGCCGTCGCGCAGCAGGAAGGCGTCGTACCAGTCGCCGCCGATCTGGGTGCCGGTCGACGCGGGCACGTACCGCGCGACCAGGTGCAGGTGGTCCGGCTCGGGCAGCTCGGTGAGCAGGCTGCGCTGCAGCTCCTCGGTCAGGTCCCGGCGTGCCGAGTGCAGGTGGGCGTTGTCGAGCGCGAGGCCCATCTGGGCCGTCACGTCCCGCAGCGCCGTCACGTCGGCGTCCGTGAAGCCCCCGCGCCCCGCGCCGCGCGCCAGCGTCACGACGCCCCGCGTGCGGCCCCGCCCTCGCAGCGGCAGGACCATGAGCGTCTCGGGTGCGAGCCGGCCGAGCAGGTCGCGCACGGGGCCGGGCTCCACGATGTCGTCGAGCGACGTCGCGCCGAACCGCACCACCGGCCGGGACGTCGTGAGCACCTCCGCGACCAGCGACGTGCGCGTCAGCGCGGGCACCCGCATCGACCGGTACTCGTCGAGGACCGGCTGCAGGTCCGGGTCGGCGTGCCGCGCCGCTACGTCGTGCAGGCGCGTGCGCCACGGGCCCGGGCCGTCGTCGAGCAGGCTCGCGATGGCGAAGTCGGCGACTCCGGGGACGAGGTGCGGCAGCACCGCGTGCAGGGCCTGGACCGGGTCGACGGCGTCGGCCAGCTCGGCCGCGACCGCGGCGAGGAGGTCGGAGCGGCCACGTCCCTCCTCGGCGAGGGCGAGGGCCCGCCGGCGCGCGGTGACGTCCGTGAAGTAGACGGCCACGCCGCCCCGCTCGGGGATCGCGCGGACCTCGTACCAGGCGTCCAGGGGCGCCGGGTAGTAGGCGTCGAACACGTGCGGTGCGCCCGTGCGCGCGACCGCGCGGTAGTGCTCCTCGAACGAGGCCCCCACGGCGGCGGGGAACAGGTCCCAGATGACGCCGCCCAGCAGGTCGGCGCGCGTGCGGGCCAGGATCAGCTCCGCCTCGGCGTTGACGTAGCCGAACCGCCAGTCCGCGTCGAGCCAGAAGTAGCCGGTCGACATGTCCTCGAGGATCTGCTGGACGTGCAGGTCCCGCTCGCGCAGCGCCGTCGTGTCGGTGGTGACGCCGATCAGGTGCTCGGCGTCCCCCGACGGACCCGCCAGCGCGCGCCCTCGCGCCGCCAGCCAGCGCACCGAGCCGTCCGGCTGCACCACGCGGAACTCGGCCTCGTACACGCCGCACGTCGAGACCGCGCTGTCGAGCGCGGCCGAGACGAGGGCGGCGTCGCCGGGGTGCAGCCGGGCGTCGAACGCCTCGATCGTGCCGGGGAACGTGGTCTCGTCGTAGCCGAAGACCTCGAGGAGCGTCGGGTCCCAGTGCAGCGCACCCGTGACCAGGTCCCACTGGAACGTGCCCAGGCCGGCGGCCTGGGCGGCCGAGTCCAGCAGCGACAGGCGTGCGGTGCGCGCGTCGACGGGCTGCGGGTCGCTGGTCGCGTCGTCCGCCGATGCCTGCACGTGGTCTCCTCACCCTCGGCCCCCTGTCACCCGGAGCGTGCCACGCGCGGCGTGGCCCGGCGAGGCGAGGGGCGGCCCGCAGGGCGTGTCGGAGCCGGGTCCTACGCTGAGGGCGCCCGCACCGTCACGGAGGACACATGAGCACCCCCACGCCCGGAGCCCGCGCCGACACCCACGACCTCATCCGCGTGCACGGCGCGCGGGTGAACAACCTCCGGGACGTCAGCGTCGACCTGCCGAAGCGCCGGCTCACGGTCTTCACGGGCGTCTCCGGGTCGGGCAAGAGCTCGCTGGTGTTCGGCACCGTCGCGGCGGAGTCGCAGCGTCTCATCAACGAGACCTACAGCGCGTTCGTGCAGGGCTTCATGCCCACGCTCGCGCGCCCCGACGTGGACGTCCTCGAGGGCCTGACCACGGCGATCATCGTGGACCAGGAGCGCATGGGCGCCAACTCGCGCTCGACGGTCGGCACCGTGACCGACGCCAACGCGATGCTGCGGATCCTGTTCAGCCGCCTGGGTGACCCCCACATCGGCTCGCCGCAGGCCTACTCGTTCAACGTGCCGACCGTGCGTGCCAGCGGCGCGATCTCCGTCGAGCAGGGGCACAAGCGCGCGCAGAAGGTCTCGTTCGAGCAGATCGGCGGCATGTGCCCCCGCTGCGAGGGCATGGGCAAGGTCAACGACTTCGACCTCACGGCGCTGTACGACGACGCGAAGTCGCTCGAGGAGGGCGCGCTGACCGTCCCCGGGTACACGATGGACGGCTGGTACGGGCGCATCTTCCGCGGCTCCGGCTTCTTCGACGCGGGCAAGCCGATCCGGGACTTCACCGACAAGGAGCTGCACGCGCTCCTGTACAAGGAGCCGACGAAGATCAAGGTCGAGGGCATCAACGTCACCTACGAGGGCCTGATCCCCAAGATCCAGAAGTCGTTCCTCGCCAAGGACGTCGACGCGATGCAGCCGCACATCCGCGCGTTCGTCGAGCGCGCGATCACGTTCCAGACGTGCCCCGAGTGCGGCGGCACGCGCCTCAACGAGGGGGCGCGCGCGTCGCGGATCGGCGGGCTGAACATCGCCGACGTGTGCGCGATGCAGATCACCGACCTCGCCGCGTGGGTGCGCGGGCTCGACGAGCCGTCGGTCGCGCCGCTGCTCGGGGCCCTGCGCGAGAGCCTCGACTCGTTCGTCGAGATCGGGCTGGGGTACCTGTCGCTCGACCGCCCGTCGGGCACGCTGTCGGGCGGCGAGGCGCAGCGCACCAAGATGATCCGGCACCTCGGGTCCTCGCTCACCGACGTCACGTACGTCTTCGACGAGCCGACCGTCGGCCTGCACCCGCACGACATCGCGCGCATGAACGACCTGCTGCTGCGGCTGCGCGACAAGGGCAACACCGTGCTCGTCGTCGAGCACAAGCCCGAGGCCATCGCGATCGCGGACCACGTCGTCGACCTCGGGCCCGGTGCGGGCACCGACGGTGGCCACGTGGTGTTCGAGGGGACGGTCGACGGCCTGCGGGGCAGCGGCACCCTCACGGGCCGCCACCTCGACGACCGGGCGACGCTCAAGCACTCCGTGCGGTCCCGGACCGGTGTGCTCGAGATCCGTGGCGCGGCCACGCACAACCTGCGGGACGTCGACGTGGACGTGCCGCTCGGCGTGCTCGTCGTCGTCACCGGCGTGGCCGGGTCGGGCAAGAGCTCGCTGATCCACGGGTCCGTCGCCGGGCGAGACGACGTCGTCGCGATCGACCAGGGGGCCATCAAGGGGTCGCGGCGGTCCAACCCCGCGACGTACACCGGGCTGCTCGAGCCGATCCGCAAGGCGTTCGCCAAGGCCAACGGCGTCAAGCCCGCGCTGTTCAGCGCCAACTCCGAGGGCGCGTGCCCCGTCTGCAACGGTGCGGGCGTCGTCTACACCGACCTCGGCATGATGGCCGGCGTCTCGACGACGTGCGAGGTCTGCGAGGGTCGCCGCTTCCTGGCCGAGGTGCTGGAGTACCGGCTCGGCGGGCGGGACATCAGCGAGGTGCTCGCGATGCCCGCGACCGTGGCCGAGGAGTTCTTCTCCGCGGGCGAGTCCCGCATCCCCGCGGCGCACGCGATCCTGCAGCGCCTCGTCGACGTCGGGCTGGGGTACGTGACCCTCGGCCAGCCGCTCACGACGCTGTCCGGCGGTGAGCGCCAGCGCCTCAGGCTCGCGACGCACCTGGGCGACAAGGGCGGCGTCTACGTGCTCGACGAGCCGACCACCGGCCTGCACCTGGCCGACGTCGAGAACCTCCTCGGGCTGCTCGACCGGCTGGTCGACGCGGGCAAGTCCGTCATCGTGATCGAGCACCACCAGGCCGTCATGGCGCACGCCGACTGGATCATCGACCTCGGCCCCGGCGCCGGGCACGACGGGGGACGCGTGGTCTTCGAGGGCACGCCGAGCGACCTGGTCGCGGACCGCTCGACGCTCACGGGGCAGCACCTGGCGGTGTACGTGGGCGCCTGAGCGCCCCAGCAGGTCACTCGTCCAGGTGAGGTTCGGCGGCGTGACCCGAATGATGGACGCGCGCGGCGACGGGTTTGTCTAGTTTGTCGCAATGGCGACCATCGTCGACCGCCGTGGACCGCGCCGTGCACCTCGCGGCACGGCGCACCACGCCCGCGACCGATCCTGGGTGCGGCCCCCGCAGCACACCCGGGCGGCCGGTGCGCCGCTCGCCGTGCGGCACGCGACGCGGCCGCGGCGGCACGTGTGGCGGGACCTCGCCCTGGCCGTGCTGACTCTCGCGGCGACCGCCGGCGTCGTGGTCGGGCTGCTGCAGGCGGATCCCGCGATGCGCGACGCCGTCCTCGACCTGCTGCGCGGCGTGCAGGAGGCCGCCCGCGCGTGGCAGGCGGACGTGACGTGGCCGACGGGCCTGCCGTGGTCCTGACGGACCGCGGGACGCGTCAGGACCTGAGCTCGATGCCGATCTGCACCGCGTCGAGCTCCGCCAGCGCCTGACGCAGCGTCGACGACGGGTACGTGCCCAGGTCGCGCAGGTGCAGCAGCTCCTTGCGCTGCGCCTGGAGCGCCAGGACCCGCAGCCGCAGGTCGGCCGCGCGCTCGCGGGCCTGCAGGTCCGCGTCGTCCTCCGCGGCCGACTCGAGGATCGTCAGCCGCTGACGCGCGCGCTCGACCGTCTCGGGCGGGAAGGGCGTGCCGTCGGCCTGGCGCAGCCGGGGGTCCTCGAGCCGCTGCAGGGCGGCGCGCTGCAGGTCCGCGCGCAGCTCGTCGAGCGCCGCGCGGTCCTCCACGTCGCGTCCCGTCAGGCCCAGGCGCCGCGTGAGCCACGGCAGCGTCGCGCCCTGCACGAGCAGCGTGCCGGCCGCGACGACGAACGCGACGAGCACGAGCAGCGAGCGCTGCGGCGTGTCCGACGGCAGCGACTGCGCGGCGGCGAGCGTCACGACGCCGCGCATGCCGGCCCAGACCAGCACGACGCCCTCGCGCGGACCGAACCGCTCGGCCGTCAGGTAGTCGATGTCGGCGATGCGGCGCCGCACCCGCCGGCCGACGGCTGCCGTCCCCTCGGCGGCGGTCCGGCCGTGCCGCCTGCCGGGCAGCGGCGGGAGCTGCTCGCCCGCGTCGAGCCGCGCCTGCGCGTGCTCGAGCCGGCTGCGCACCTGCGGCGTGCGGTCGACCCGTCGGGACAGCTCCCACACCGACCAGGCGACGAACGCCGAGCGCAGCACGACCACGAGCGTGGCGGTGAGCGCACCCAGGCCGAGCGCGAGCCACGCGCTCTCGTGCGCCTCCTCCACGTCCTCGACGAGCGCGAAGACCTCGAGCCCCATGACGAGGAAGACCGCGCCCTCGAGCAGCAGCTCGATCGTGCGCCACACGGCGTGCTCGGTGACGCGGTCGCGCCCGCCGCGCCCGCCGCGCGGCGTAGCCCCTGGCCCGCCCCGCCCTCCCCGCCCCGACCAGCCCCCCCCCGCCCAGGTGCTCGGCCGGCAGGAACGCGACGAACGGCACGACGAACGACAGCGCGACGTTCGACGTCGTCTGCGCCAGGTGCCCGCGCGCCCAGACGTGCAGCCGGCCCACGACGAACCCGACGACCACGGCCACGACGACCGCGTACACGAAGTCACCGACGACGCCCCACAGCGAGACGGTCCCGGCGGTCGCGACGATCGCGGAGCGCAGCAGCACGAGCGCGGACGCGTCGTTGAGCAGGGACTCGCCCTCGAGCACCGTGACGATGCGCGGCGACACCCCGGCCTTGCGGACGATCGAGGTCGCCACCGCGTCGGTGGGGCTGACGATCGCGCCGAGCGCGATGCCGGTGGGCAGCGTGATCCCGGGCACGATCTCGGCGAGCACGAACCCCACGACGACGGCCGACACGACGACCAGGACCACCGAGAACGCCGAGATCGTGCGGAAGTCGCGCCGGAAGTCCATCGTCGGCATGTTGGTGGCCGACGAGTACAGCAGGGGTGGCAGCACGACCGCGAGGATCAGCTCGGGCTCCACCTCGATCGCGGGCACGAACGGCAGCAGGCTCACGGCCGTCCCGATGAGCACGAGCACCAGCGGCGCGGCCACCCCGACCCGCGGTGCGAACGACGTCACGGCCACGATCACGAGCACTGCCAGGACGGCGAACACCACCGGGTCCATGCATCACCTCACGGCAGGGCCCTGGTCAGGGCGGATCGGTCAGGGCGGGTCGGTCACGGCGGACGTGCTGATCGTCTCAGCCTGCGGCGCCGGCCCGACGAACAGCCGGTTGACGACGTACAGCACGACGCCGATGCCGAGCAGCAGGCCGGCACGCGCGTACACGTCGGCCGACCGCCCCGTGAGCGGCGACGCCAGGACCAGCGACACGGCCGCACCCACCACGGGCGCCCACGTGGGCGCCCGGAAGCCGCGCGGGCCGTCACCGTCGACCCGGGCGTCGCGGTCCTCCGGGCGCCGTCGCAGCACGAGCACCGAGACGTTGACCACCGCGAAGACGAGCAGCAGGAGCAGCACGGTGGTGTCCGCGAGCCCGGACAGGTCACCGGTGCTGACGAGGGTGAGCGCGATGACGGTCGTGAACGCGATCGCGACCCAGGGTGTCCGGCGGCGGCGGTCGACGCGGCCCAGCCAGGACGGCACGATGCCCTCGCGCGACATCCCGTAGACCACGCGGGACGCCATGATCATGTTGATGAGGGCGGTGTTCGACACCGCGACGAGCGCGATGAGCGCGAACAGCCACGGCGGGAAGACCAGGCCCGCGACCCGGACCACCTCCAGCAGCGGCCCGGTGGACTCCGCGAGCGTCGCGGTGTCGACGAGCATCGAGGTCGTGAACGCCACCGCGAGGTAGATCACGCCGGCGACGGCGAGACCGCCCAGCAGCGCACGCGGGAAGTCGTTGCGCGGGTGCCGGCACTCCTCGGCCAGGTTCACGGAGTCCTCGAACCCGAGCAGGGCGTAGAACGCCAGCGCGGTGCCGCCCAGCACGGCCATCCACACCGGTCCGTCGCTGCTGAGCGTCATGGCGCGGCCCGGGTCGCCCTCGCCGGACAGGAAGGCGCGCGCGCCGATGACGAGGATCACGACGAGCCCCGTGACCTCGATCGCCGTGAGGACCAGGTTCACGCGCACCGACTCCGAGACGCCGACGGCGTTGACCACCGCGATGCCCAGGACGAAGACCCAGGCGGCCACGAGCGTGGGGACCGTCACCAGCTCGGCCAGGTAGTCGCCGCCGAACGCCCGCGCCGCCGCGCTCGCGCTCGTGATGCCGCTCATGAGCACCGCGAACGCCACGAGGAACGTCAGGAAGGGCCGTCCGAAGGCCCGCTGCGCGTACACGGCCGCCCCCGCGGCGCGCGGGTAGCGGCCGACGAGCTCGGCGTACGCCGTGGCCGTCAGCGCCGCGAGCCCGAAGGCGAGCAGGAACGGGATCCAGATCGCACCGCCGACCTGCCCGGCGACCTTGCCGGTGAGCGCGTAGATGCCGGCGCCGAGGATGTCGCCGATGACGAAGACCAGCAGCATGCGTCGCCCGACCGAGCGCTTGAGGGCCGGGGTGGGGGCGGGCGAGGTGGCGACCATGGCAGCCTCCGGGTCATCCGGCCGGCGGCCGGTCTGCCCGTCAGTCTCGCGCCGCCGTGCGGTCGCCGCGCGTCGAGGCCGGCGGCCCGACGGCCGCGCCGCTCACCGCGCGGGCAGACCGCCGCGGCCCTACGCTCGGTGGCTCCGGCGACGTGGCCCGGTGGGGTCGCCCGTCCGAGGGCCTCGCCGGCCGGTCGCCGCCCTCGTACGACCACACGCACCCCCCGGCCCGTGCGGCCGGGGCGAAGGAGGACACCCATGAAGGGCAAGCTCGCGTTCGTCGTCGGCACCGGGGTCGGCTACCTGCTGGGCACCCGTGCCGGCCGTCAGCAGTTCGAGAAGATCAAGACGTGGGCGTCGGACACGTGGCAGGACCCGCGCGTGCAGGGGTACGTGCACGACGCGGAGCAGGCCGCGACCGACTTCGCGAAGACGCAGGGCGGCGCCCTGAAGGAGAAGGCGGTCTCGACCGCGAAGAGCAGGTTCGGCTCGTCCGGCTCGTCGGACTCGTCGGACGACGACGCGTCGTACGGCGCGTCGACGTGGGAGCCGGCGGACGGCCCGCTCGTCGACGCCGACGACGCCAACCCCGACGCCCCTCGCGCCTGACACCCGCCGGCCGGAACCCCGTCCCGGGGAGGGTGACGTGCGGGGGACGGAGCTCCGGTCGGCGGTGGTGCCGCCCCACGGATGGCAGGGTGGGCGCGTGGACGTCGAGCACCTGGTGGTCATGGGAGTGTCCGGTACCGGCAAGTCGACCGTCGGGCAGGCGGTCGCGGACCGGCTCGGGAGGCCGTTCCTCGAGGGGGACGCGCTGCACCCCGAGGCGAACGTCGCCAAGATGAGCGCCGGGACGCCCCTCGACGACGACGACCGCGGCCCCTGGCTGCGGGCCGTGCGCGACGCGATGAGCGCGCACGCCGTCGAGGGCACGTCGACCGTCGTCGCGTGCTCGGCGCTGCGCCGGCCGTACCGCGACGTGCTGCGCGGGGCGCAGGGACGCGTGCGCTTCCTGCTCCTCGACGTCCCGCCCGAGGACCTGCGCGAGCGCGTCGTGCACCGCAGCGGGCACTGGATGCCCCCGAGCCTGCTGGAGTCCCAGCTCGCGACGCTCGAGCCGCTCGCCGCCGACGAGGACGGCGTCACGGTCCCGGTGGCCGGCGGGCCGGACGTCGTCGTCAAGGACGCCCTGACCGCCCTGGCCTGACCGCCCCGGCCTCGCCGCCCCGGCCTGACCGCCCTGGCCTGGCCGCATCGTCGGCCGCGGGGTCCGTTGCCCCGAGCAACGTAGGGTGCTCCGGTGCGTTCGCTGCTCGTCGACCTGACCCCCGTGCGCGTCAGCCCGGCGTTCCGGCGGCTGTGGCTGGGCCTGTCGGTCGCCAACCTCGGCTCGCAGCTCACGGTCGTCGCGGTCGGCCTGCAGGTGTACGCGCTGACGGCCTCGACGCTGGCCGTGGGCGTGCTGGGCATCTGCGCGCTCGTGCCGCTGGTGGTCTTCGGGCTGTACGGGGGCGCGCTCGTCGACCACTACGACCGCCGCACGGTCGCCGTGGTCGCGTCCGTCGTGTCGTGGGTCGCCGTCCTCGCGCTGGTCGCGCAGGCCGCGGTCGGCAACGAGCACGTGGGCGTGCTGTACGCGCTGGTCGCGGTCCAGTCGGCCGCGGGCGCCGTGAACTCGCCCGCGCGGTCCGCGATCATCCCGCGCCTGCTCGAGCCGCGCCTGATGCCCGCGGCCAACGCGCTGCAGACCATGGGCTGGAACGTCGCGCTGACGCTCGGGCCGCTCGCGGGTGCCGCGCTGGTCGCCGGCATCGGCTACGTCTGGGCGTACGCCGTGGACGCGGTGCTGTTCACGTTCGCGCTCACGGCCCTGCTGCGCCTGCCGCCCGTGCCGCCCGAGCCGTCCGACGACCGCCGGCAGCGCCTGGGCCTGGGGTCCGTGGTCGACGGCCTGCGCTACCTGGGTACGCAGCCCAACGTGCGCATGACGTTCCTCGTCGACATCGTCGCGATGGTGACCGCGATGCCGCGCGTGCTCTTCCCCGCCGTGGGCGTCCTCTACCTCGGCGGCGGCGAGACGACCACGGGCGTGCTGACCGCGGCGATCGCCGCCGGCGGCATCCTCGCGGGCCTGTTCTCCGGCGGTCTGGCACGCGTGCGCTGGCAGGGACGCGTCATCGCGGGCGCCATCACGGCGTGGGGGCTCTCGATCGTCGCGTTCGGCCTCGTCCTCGTCAGCGCGGGCCGCACGACGCCGGACGGCGTGCTGCCGCTCGCGCTGGCCCTCGCGGTCGTGACGCTCGCGCTCGCGGGCGCGTCCGACGCGGTGTCCTCGGTGTTCCGGCAGACGATCCTGCAGACCGCCACGCCGGACCACATGCGCGGGCGCCTGCAGGGCGTGTTCGTCGTCGTCGTGGCCGGCGGCCCGCGCCTGGGCGAGCTGGTGCTCGGCGCCCTGTCGACACGCGTGGGCGAGGGCGGGGCGGCCGTGATCGGCGGGGTCGCGTGCGTCGTGCTGCTGTGGGTGCTCGTCCGCGCGCAGCGCACCTTCTGGCACTACGACGCGCGGCACCCGACGCCCTGAGACGCGGGTCGGCACAGCCGGAAGCCTCCGAGATCAGGGGTCACGGTGCCCGGTGGGGCCCCGGGTGTCCCGTCGGAAGGGTGCAGGGCACTCCCTTGCGGGGCAGCAGGTGCCCGCACCTCTCGCCGCCGTACCGACGGACGGGCACCAGCGGTGGCGGGGGCACGGTGACCGTCGCCGGGCCAGGAACGTAGGCGTCCATCAGGGTGAGCACGTCCCCGGCCTGGTAGACGTTCTGACGCTTGAAGCGGCCGCCCGCCGGCTGCACGACACCGACGCGTGCCAGCTCCGTCAGCGCGTTGTTGGCCGTGACGCGGGAGACGCCCAGGCACTGCTGGACGAGTCCAGGCGTGACGACCGGCTGCTCGGCCAGCAGGTCGAGCAGCCGGTGCACGCTGGAGTCGACCCGCAGCCGCTCGACGTAGGGCCTCCAGCGCGCCTGGACAGCGGCGACCTCGTCGATCACGTCCCCTGCGATCCGTGCTGCCTCCAGCACCACCTCGAGCATGACGTGCAGGTAGGACTGCCGTGCGTCGGACACCGCGCGCCCGTGGTCGGCACCGGGGCGGTAGGTGGTGAGAGCGGCGATGTACGCGTCGACGTCGTCGCGCAGGACGAGTGACAAGGGGAGGACCCCCCGGTCGACGATCCCGGCGCGCGCGACGACCGCGTGGAAGAGTGCGCGACCGGTACGGCCGTTGCCGTCCTCGAACGGGTGGATGGTCTCGAACTGGGCGTGCACGAGGAGGGCGGCGACGAGCGGGGGGTCCCCGGTCGTCGCGACGTAACGGAGGAGGTCGGCCATGAGGTCGGGCACCTCGTCGGCGGGCGGTGCTACGTACGACGCGGTGAGCGGCGTGCGACCTCCGACGTACACCTGGTCGGTGCGGTACCTGCCACGCGACTCCCGTGGCAGGAGCGTCGCGTGGACGGCGTGGATGTCGTCGTCGTCCCACGACGGCTTGTCCAACGACGCTATCGCCGACTCCATCGCATCGACGTTCCGCAGGACGTCCTGCGCCGTGCTCGGTGTGCCGTGGACGTCGGTGAGCCGTGCTGCCATGACGTTGCGCGGAGTCTCGCGCAGGCCCTCGATCCACGACGACGCGAGGGACTCCGACCGCAGGAGAGTGGCGTAGAGCAGCCGTACCGGTCGGTCACGGAGTCGCTGCCCGAGCGCGGCGACGGAGGCGGACGCATCGGCGACCAGCTCGGCCACGTCGGGGCGGTCGACGGTGCGCGCGGTCGGCATCGGGTCGGGGTGGTACCTGAGGTAGCTGCCACCCTCCCGCTCGCGCCGTGTCAGGCCTTGGAAGTCGGGTGGCACGGTGACACGTTCCCATCGGCCCAAGGCGGTACTCCCTCACGGATCGATACCAGGTCGCTCCGCAGAGATTAGCAAATTCACTTTTGCTTTCCGCTGTGCCCCGGGGTGTCAGGGTTGCGGCGCGTTGCGCAGGGTTCGACCGCGCCATCGCCATGACCTCGCCGATCCCGCCGCCGAGGACCGCGGGGATGCCGATCGCCTGCGCGACGGCTGCGTGGTCGAACGTGGCGCGGGGTCAGTCCCGGTGCTCGGCGCGCCGCTCGGCCGTGCGGTCCGTCGCGAGCTCGCACGCCGCGACCGTCGCGCCCGCCGTCGCGCTCGGCGGCTCGTCCTCGCTCGCTCGCGCGTCGCGGTCCGCGGCCTGCGCGGCGTCCGCGAGCGCGGCCGCCGCGTCGGCACGTCGCGCGGTGTGGCGGCGCAGCGAGGGCAGGGCGGCGAGCGTCGCGACGAGCGCGGCCGCGCCGGACACGACGACGACGAGGAAGCCCGCGTGGGACCCGGCGGCGTCGATGCGGCTGCCGGCCACCGAGGCGCCGACGGACACCCCGATGCTCAGACCTGTGCCGACCCACGTCAGGCCCTCGGTGAGCCGGCCTGGCGGGACCAGCTCGGCGACGAGCGCGTTGCCGTTGATGATCGACGGCGCGATCGAGAACCCGACGACGAACATCGCGGCCGCGAGCACCCAGAGGGTCTGCGCGAGGAAGAACACGCAGACGCCGACCGCGAGGGCCACCACGCCGATCGCGAACCGGCGGTGCAGCGGTGAGACCCAGTGGCGGGCGCCGTAGAGCAGGCCGGAGATGAGGGAGCCGAGCGCGAAGACCGCGAGGATGACGCCCGCGAGCTCCTTGCGGCCGGACTCGTCGGCGAACGCGACGGTCGCGACGTCGGTCGCACCGAAGATCGATCCGATGGCGACGAAGACCAGGACGATGACGACCATCCCGGGCCGGCGCAGCACCGTGCCGCGCGGGCGCGGCTCGTGCGCGGGTGCGACGGGCGGCTCGGTGTCGCGCAGCGCGAGGAACGCGAGCCCGCCGACCACCATCGCGACGACCGGGACGATGAGCCCCGCGGTCGGCGACACGCTCGTGGCCAGGACGGTCGCGGCGACGGGCCCGACGACGAAGACCAGCTCGTCGAGCACGGACTCGAGCGAGTACGCGGTGTGCACGCGGCGCGGGTCGTCGCCCAGGGCGTGGTTCCAGCGCGCGCGCACGAGGGACCCGAACGAGCCGATCGTCGCCCCGACGAGCAGCGCGGTGACGTAGAGCCAGACGGTGGGGGCGCGCAGCGAGGCCGCGACGACGAGCGCCACCAGGCTCGTCGCGGACAGGACGATCGCGGGCCGCATGACGCGGGCCTGGCCGTGCCGGTCGACGAGCCGGGCGAGCAGCGGTGCACCGGCGGCCTGGGCGATGACGACGGCGGCGGACACCCGTCCTGCGAGCCCGTAGGAGTCGTACAGCGCCGAGACCATGAGGACGATGCCGATGCCGACCATCGACATGGGGAGCCGGGCGACGAGCCCGGTGCCGGAGAACGCGAGTGCGCCAGGGCGTGCGAGGACGTCCCGGTAGGGCTGGAGCATGTCTCCACTGTCGCACCTGGCGGGCACGGCGGCCGCCGCGGGTGCGTGCGGCGCAGCGGCGCTCCGTCGGTGCCGGACGCGGCCCGGCCGACCGGATCGGCGGTACCCGGCCCGCGCACCGGGACAACCGGGCACGATGGTGTGAATCGGTTCACGCCGGACGTCCGGGCGTTGTCGGGACGAGACGCAGGAGAATGCGACAAAATGCTGGTGAGGCGTGAATTCCCTCGGTGATCGAGCGAACGTGACCTGCCTCACAAAGGCGTCTGACCTGCAGAGTTACGTTCTCGGACGGATATCCGGCGTGACCTGGGAGATCGCTGTGCGGCCGTGCTCGACCTGGACAATTGTCCGATGAGTCGTTTCAATCCTGAACATCCGTCTTACTTCTCTTTCGTCCGGACGGGCCTCAGAGTGGGACCACCGACGACGCGCCGCACGCCAGTGGCGCTCAGCACCGGCGCACGACGGACGGCGGGTCGCACCCGCCCCGGCGCCACCGCTCCCCTCGGACACCCAGCCCTCGGGCTGCTCCCCGGCGCGCCCGGGTCCCTTCCTGCTGCATCGCCGACGACGTCGGGCAGCCCGTCCCCACGTCAGGTCTGCACAGGAGACCCATGTTCATCTTCATCCTGCAGCTTCGGCACATGTTCGAGGGCCAGAACGAGATCTATCTCTTCGCGGTCTTCTCGACCATCGTCTGGGCTCTCTGGATCCTCAAGGTGGTGCTCTCGCGGCGCTACCGGCCGGTCACCGCCCCCTACGCCATCAGCACGAGCGTCGTCGTCCCCGTCGTCGACGAGCCGCTCGACCTCTTCCGCGACGTGCTGCGCCGCATCGTCGAGCAGCAGCCCGACGAGGTCATCGTCGTCATCAACGGCGCGCCCAACCCCGGGCTCGAGGGCGTGTGCGACGAGTTCGCCCCCGTCGTCCAGCGCGTCCACACGCCGATCCCCGGCAAGCGCAACGCCGTGAAGATCGGCACCCAGATGTCGCGCGGCGACGTCACCGTCCTCGTCGACTCCGACACCGTGTGGACCGACGGCGCGCTCGACGAGCTCGTCAAGCCGTTCGCGGACCCGTCGGTCGGCGGCGTCACGACGCGCCAGCGCATCCTCGAGCCGACCCGCTCCTGGATCACCCGCTGGGCCGACTGGCTCGAGAACACGCGTGCGCTGTACTCGATGCCCGCGCAGTCCGTGCTGGGGCAGGTCGGCTGCCTGCCGGGACGCACCATCGCGTTCCGCCGGCACATCCTCATGTCGGTCATGGACAAGTTCATGACCGAGAAGTTCCTCGGCGTCTTCCTCGAGGTCTCCGACGACCGCACCCTGACGAACCTCACGCTCAAGGCCGGCTACCGCACGGTCTACCAGCACACGAGCCTCGTCTACACGGACGCGCCGCTGGAGATCAAGAAGCTCTACAAGCAGCAGCTGCGCTGGTCGCGCGGCAGCCAGTACAACACCCTGCGCATGCTGCCCTGGATGCTCGGCCACGCGCCCGTCCTGGCGATCTTCTTCCTCGTCGACATCATCCTGCCGTTCCTGCTCTTCGGGACCGTCGCCGGGTGGATCTACCGCGCCGTCTCCGGCACGGGCATCAACCTGTACCAGGCGATCCTCGAGACGACGACCGGTGTGCAGGGCCTGGCCTGGGTCATCGGCCTGATGGTCGTCTCGTCGGTGCTGTCCATGGCGATCCGCCAGATCCGCCACCTGCAGGAGAAGCCCTCGGACTTCCTGCGGCTGCCGGTCTTCATCATCACCTCGACGCTCTTCCTCATGCCGATCCGGATCATCGGGTTCTTCCGCATGGCGCACGTCGCCGGCTGGGGCACGCGTGCCGGGGCCTACGTCGCGGGCCAGAAGGACGCGTCCGACGCCGACCTCATGGCCGAGCTCGAGGACACGGCACACGGCGCACCGGTCGACGTCGTCGACCGGCCCACCCTCCCCACGCAGGCCGGGCACGCCGTGCCCCGCGTGCCGGTCCTGCACCCCGACGCCCAGCCCACGGCCGGCGGCCGTGTCGGGCTGCGCGCCGAGACCCGCCTGCGCGCCCAGGCGCAGGCGGCGCCCGCACCCCGGCGGCGCGGCAACCCCCTCGCACTCGTCCCCTACCTGATCGGGATCCTCATGTTCGCCCTCATGGCGGTGGCCTATGTCTGAGCGCACCGGAAAGCACTGGTGGACCCTCGACGGCCACCTCGGACTCGTCGGCAAGCTCTCGGCCGTCGTGCTCGCCGTCACGCTCGGTGCCGTCACCGGCGTCGTCTGGCTCTCGCCCTCGGGCGCCGTGCCCGGCCCCCTCATGACGGAGGCCGAGAAGCAGCTCACGCAGGAGAACGCCGATCTCGCGGCGGTCCTCGCGGACCGCGACGACGAGATCGCGCACCTGCGCGCCTCGCAGGACAAGGCGGCCGCCGAGCGCGCCGCCGGCGCGGAGTCCGGCAAGGCCAAGTCGGCCGCCGAGAAGGCCGCGGCGCAGGAGAAGGCCGCCGCCGACAAGGCAGCCGCGCAGGAGGCCGGCAAGGCCAAGGCCGCGGGCGAGAAGGCCGCCGCCGCCGCGAAGGGCAAGGCCAAGGCGGCCGCCGAGAAGGCCGCCGCCCACGCCCGGTCGCAGCAGAAGGCCGCGCTCGAGCGTCAGCTCGCCCAGGCGCGGGGTGACGCGGAAGGTGCCGCCATCCGTGCCGCGGTCGCGCAGTCGCAGGTCGAGTTCGCCCGGCAGGCCGCGGCCGCCCGCGAGGAGGCGGCCCGCCCGGTCAGGCCGACCGCGCCCGCCCGGGACGCGATCGTGCACCCGGCGGACCGGTACTTCGGCCTGTACACGGCCCAGTCCCCGTTCTCCTGGTCGGAGTTCGACCACGTCGCGTCGACCGTCGGCGTGCAGCCGGACCTCGCCGGGTACTTCCAGGGCTGGGACACGCCGTTCCGTGCCGACGCGGTCACGCGCTCGTGGACCAAGGGCGCGCTGCCCATGGTCACGTGGGAGTCGCGACCGATGGAGGCGGGCAACAGCCAGCCGAACGACCCCGAGTACTCCCTGCCGCGCATCATCGACGGCGCGTTCGACGACTACCTGCGCCAGTACGCGCGGGACGTCGCGGCGCTCGGCCTGCCGGTCGCGATCCGGCTGAACCACGAGATGAACGGGTCCTGGTACCCGTGGTCGGAGCAGGGCTCCAACGGCGTGCAGGTCAACGGCAACAACCGCGGCGACTTCGTGCGGATGTGGCGGCACGTCCACGACATCTTCGAGGCCGAGGGCGCCAACGCGTACGCGGTGTGGGTGTGGGCGCCGAACATCGTCAACAACCTGCCCAAGCTGAACCAGCCGCTCGAGTACACGCAGAGCCTGTACCCGGGTGACGAGTACGTCGACTGGGTCGGCCTGTCCGGGTACTACCGCCCGCCGTTCGACGCGAACCAGACGCCCACGTTCTCGTGGACGTTCGACCGGTCGCTCGACCAGCTGCGCGCCATCACGGGCAAGCCGATCGTCCTCGCGGAGATCGGGGCCTCCGAGACCGGCGGCGGCGACAAGGCCGCGTGGGTCGCCGACCTGTTCGACTCCCTCGCGCAGCCGCGCAACGCCGACGTCATCGGGTTCGCCTGGTTCCACCACACCGTCACCACGATCAGCGGGGGCCAGCGCGTCACCAACGACTGGCGCATCACCTCGCGCGAGGACTCCCAGCAGGCGTTCCTCGACGGCATCCGCGACCCCTCCGCCGGCTTCGTCCCCGGCTCCTGACACCTCTGACGTGAAGAAGAAGGACCCCATGAGCACCAAGCGCAGCACCAACCCCCGTCCGGCCGGGCCGGTCACGACCGCCCCGGAGAACCTGCGGATCACGGTCTTCGGCACCGGCTACCTCGGCGCGACGCACGCCGTCGCGATGGCCGAGCTCGGCTTCGACGTGGTCGGCGTGGACGTCGACCAGGCCAAGGTCGACGCCCTCGCCGCCGGCAAGGTCCCGTTCTTCGAGCCCGGGCTGCCCGAGCTGCTGGAGAAGACCCTGGCCACCGGCCGCCTGCGGTTCACGACCGACGCCGCGTCCGCCGTCGCGGGCGCCGACGTGCACTTCGTGTGCGTCGGCACGCCGCAGCAGCGCACGTCGCACGCCGCGAACCTCGCGTACGTCGAGGACGCGACCCGCGTCATCGCGCAGCACCTCACCAAGGACGCCGTCATCGTCGGCAAGTCGACCGTCCCGGTCGGCACGGCCGCGCGGCTGCGTGAGCTGGTCGCCGCGACGGTCCCCGCCGGGATCGACGCCGAGCTGCTGTGGAACCCCGAGTTCCTGCGCGAGGGCAAGGCGGTCGGCGACACGCTGCACCCCGACCGCATCGTGCTCGGCGGTGTCTCGGAGAGGTCCGAGGCGGTCATGCGTGCCGTGTACGCGGCCCCGATCGCCGAGGGCTCGCCGGTCGTCGTGACGGACCTGCCGACCGCCGAGCTCGTCAAGGTCAGCGCCAACGCGTTCCTCGCGACCAAGATCTCGTTCATCAACGCGATCGCTGGCGTCTGCGAGGCCGCGGGCGCCGACGTCACGGTCCTGGCCGACGCGCTGGGCCACGACGTGCGCATCGGCCGGCAGTTCCTCGACGCCGGCCTCGGCTTCGGTGGCGGCTGCCTGCCCAAGGACATCCGTGCGCTCATGCACCGCTCCAAGGAGCTCGGCGCCAACCGCGCGGCCGCGCTGCTGCAGCAGGTCGACGAGATCAACATGGGCCAGCGCGAGCGCGTCGTCGACATGGCGCTCGAGGCGTGCGGCGGCTCGGTGCTCAACAAGCGCATCGGCGTCCTGGGGGCGGCGTTCAAGCCGCTGACGGACGACGTGCGCGACAGCCCCGCGCTCAACGTGGCCGCGGCCCTGCACCTGCGCGGCGCCCAGGTCACGGTCTACGACCCCGAGGCGGGCGACACCGCGCGCCGCGCCTTCCCGACCCTCGGCTACGGCACGAGCGTCGACGAGGCCGTGGAGGAGTGCGACGTGCTGCTCGTCCTCACCGAGTGGAAGCAGTTCGTCGACGCCGACCCGCAGCGCCTCGCGGGCCTCACCCGCACCCCGCGCGTCTCGACGCGCGCGGCAAGCTCACGGCCGACCAGTGGCGTGCGGCCGGCTGGGAGTTCACCGGACTGGGCCGCCTCGCGGCCTGACGACCCGGACCGGCGGGTGGTCGCCTCACCCGCCGGTCCGTCCCGCGCCCGGGCACTCCAGCCCCGGGCCTGACGACCCGCCCCCGCGGCGGACGTCGAGGGCGGTCCGGCCCTGTGCCGCCGGGCCGCTCTCCGTCGCCGCCCGCCCCGACCCCGGGGCCCTCGTTCCTGGACCGCCTCCCCCCGACGACGTGGGAAGGCGGTCCAGCCCGTCTCAGGCGCCCAGCGCCTGCGCCACCACGTCCTTCGCCGCCTCCTGCACCTGGGCCAGGTGCTCGGGGGAGACGAACGACTCGGCGTAGATCTTGTAGACGTCCTCGGTGCCCGACGGCCGGGCCGCGAACCAGGCGTTCTCGGTCGTCACCTTGAGACCGCCGATCGATGCGTCGTTGCCGGGCGCCTTCGTCAGCTTGGCCGTGATCGGCTCGCCGGCGAGCTCGGTCGCCGTGACCTGCTCGGGGGAGAGGGCCGCCAGCGTGGCCTTCTGCTCGCGCGTCGCGGGCGCGTCGACGCGCGCGTAGGACGAGGCGCCGAACCGGTCGACGAGCTCGGCGTGGTGCTGCGACGGGCTCCTGCCCGTGGTCGCGAGGATCTCCGAGGCCAGCAGGGCGGGCAGGATCCCGTCCTTGTCGGTCGTCCACACCGTGCCGTCCTTGCGCAGGAACGACGCGCCGGCGGACTCCTCGCCGCCGAACCCGACGGAGCCGTCGATGAGGCCGGGCACGAACCACTTGAAGCCGACCGGAACCTCCAGCAGGCGGCGGTCGAGCGACGCGGCGACGCGGTCGATGAGCGACGACGACACCAGGGTCTTGCCGATCGCGGTGCCGGCGGGCCAGCCCGGGCGCGCCCCGCCGTACAGGTAGGCGATCGCGACGGCCAGGTAGTGGTTCGGGTTCATCAGGCCCGCGTCGGGCGTGACGATGCCGTGGCGGTCGGAGTCCGCGTCGTTGCCCGTCGCGATGTCGTAGGGCGCGCGGCCGTCGGCGCCGGGCTGCATGCGCTCCAGCAGCGACGCCATCGCGTAGGGCGACGAGCAGTCCATGCGGATCTTGCCGTCCCAGTCCAGCGTCATGAACGACCAGCGCGGGTCGACCTGCGGGTTCACGACCGTGAGGTCGAGCCCGTAGCGCTCGCCGATCGCGCCCCAGTACTCGACCGACGCACCCCCGAGCGGGTCGGCGCCGATGCGCACGCCCGCCGCGCGGATCGCGTCGAGGTCGACGACGTTCGCGAGGTCGTCGACGTACGACGTCAGGTAGTCGTGCTTGCGCGTGGTGTCCGCCGCGAGCGCCCGGTCCAGGCTCACGCGCGGCACGTTCCGCCAGCCGGACCGCAGGATCTCGTTGGCGCGGTCGGCGATCCACCCCGTGGCGTCGGACCCCGCGGGGCCGCCGTGCGGCGGGTTGTACTTGAAGCCGCCGTCGCGCGGCGGGTTGTGCGACGGGGTCACGACGATGCCGTCGGCCAGGCCCGGGCCCTGCGTGCGCACGCCCGCGCCCGTCGCGGCGCCGTTGTGCGTGAGGATCGCGAGGGACACCGCGGGCGTCGGCGTCCACGAGCCGCGCGCGTCGACGTGCACCTCGACGCCCGCCGCCGCCAGGACCTCGAGCGCGGTGCCGAACGCGGGCTGCGACAGCCCGTGCGTGTCGTACCCGATGAACAGGGGGCCGTCGGTGCCCTGGCTGCGGCGGTACTCGACGATCGCGGCGGTGATCGCGACGATGTGCGCCTCGTTGAATGCGCCGTCGAGCGACGAGCCGCGGTGGCCGGACGTGCCGAACGCGACCCGCTGGCCGGGGTCGTCGAGGTCGGGTTCACGGTCGACGTACGCCGACAGCAGCGCGTCGAGGTCGACGAGGTCGGAGGGCTGGGCGGGGGTGCCGGCACGCGGGTCCATGCCGTCGATCCTCCCGCAGCGCACCCGTCCCGCGCACCTCCTCGGGCCCGATTCGTGGGATGTCGGGCGGACGGGGCGGGAGGCGGCGGGTGCTCATGGGTCGGTAGGGTGCAGCCATGGCCAAGAACACGCCCGACTTCGTGCTGCGCCCGTTCGAGGGGCTGCCCGGTGAGCCCGACTGGGTGGCGCTGCGCGAGCTCGTGCCCGCGGCGACCGCGACCGCCCGCACCACCGCCGAGCACGGCGCGCGTGACGTCGTCGTCACCACCGTGCTGCCGAACAGCTGGGCGGCGCTGCACCGCACCGACGGCGTCGTGCTCGTCGCGCTGCAGACCGGCACCAGCTCGGGCGACGCGAGCCGCGACGTCGCGACCGCGCTGCTGCTCGCGCTGGACGCCGAGCCCGGCACCGCGATCGAGACCATCGGCCTGCCCACGCCGGGCCCGCGCCTGCAGGACGTCCTGGACCTGTCGGTGCCCTTCGAGGTCACCGTGCAGGAGAGCTTCGCCTACTGGCTCGACCCGAGCACCGACGTCACCCCCGACCTGCAGGCCGCGCTCGAGGAGGCCGACGCCGGCATCATCGACACGCGCCGCCTGGCCGCCGCCGAGTCGGCGTACTGGTGCCGCATGGGCGCCCGCGAGTACCTGCGCTGGGCCCAGCCGGCGGACGAGCAGGTCGTCCTCGACGGCCTGTCGCGGCTGCACGCGCGCCGGGAGTCCGGCTTCGACGACGCCAAGTTCATCGGCTACTTCCGTGCCGCCGGCATCGTCGTGCCCGTGTGGGAGCTGGCGCGCGGCTCGGAGGCCGACGACATCGAGAAGCCGCTCGCGGACTTCGTGCCGCGCCTCGAGGCCGCGATGGCCGACGACGCGCCGCTCGACGCGAACGCCCGCCGGGCCCGTGCCGGCCTCGTGGCGCGGCAGGTCACGCTGCGCTGACGGGGCGGCCTGCGCGCCGTCCCGGTGCTCGTGAGGCGACGTGTCACCTGCGGTCGATAGGGTGGGCACCGTGACACGCACGGGAAGCGAGGCCGGCCGACCGGTGGCCGACGTGACCGCTGACCTGGCCTCCGACGCGGCATCGGACCAGACCGCCGAGCGCGCGGCGCGCGCCGCCCGCGGGCACAAGCAGCGTCAGCGCGTGGCGGTGATCATCCCGGCCAAGGACGAGTCGCGCCGGATCGCCGCGACCGTGCGCTCGGCGCGCGCCATCCCGCACGTCGACCTCGTGCTCGTCGTCGACGACGGGTCCGAGGACAACACGCAGCACGTCGCCCGCGAGGCCGGCGCGGTCGTGGTGCGGCACTCCCACAACCGTGGCAAGGCCGCGGCGATGGAGACGGGCGCCGCGGTCGTCGCGATGCGCGACGCCCCCGACCGGCCGCCGCGCCACCTGCTGTTCGTCGACGGCGACCTGGCCGACACGGCCGTCAACACCGCACCGCTCGTCCCGCCGGTCATGGACGGCATCGCGGACCTGACGATCGCGCTGCTGCCGCCGCAGCCCGGCGCGGGTGGTCGCGGGCTCGTGGTGGGGGCGGCGCGGCGCGCGATCGCGTCGATGACGGGGTGGACGCCCACGCAGCCGCTGTCCGGCATGCGGTGCCTGACCCGCGAGGCGTTCGAGGCGGCGACGCCGCTCGCGCGCGGCTGGGGCGTCGAGGCGGGCATGACGATCGACCTGCTGCGCCTCGGCTTCCGCGTCCTGGAGGTGCCGTGCGAGCTGCGGCACCGGCCCTCGGGCACGGACCTCAAGGGTCAGCTGCACCGGGCCGCGCAGTACCGCGACGTACAGCTCGCGGTCAACGCGCGCCGGGCGCGCGCCGCCGCGTCGGGCGTCAGGCGGACGATGTCGCCGGACCAGCCGCGCCCGGGTCGCTGAGGGCGGTCCCCTCGGGGGCGGGCCGACGGGTTCCGGCCGTGTCGGTCGCCGCCGGCGCGTCGTCACCGGCGTCCTGCGCGGGCCGGTCGCCCGCGTCCTGGTCGCGCCGTGCGCCCAGGCGCCACTGCGCCGACGCCGCGACCAGGCACGGCACCGCGAGCGCGATGCCCGTGGCCGGCACGACGATGCCCGAGTCGTTCATGAGGAAGCCGACCGTGAGCGCGGCGCCCGTGGCGGCGACCGCGGGACGCAGCAGCGGGACCTCGCGCTGCAGGTCCGCGAGCGGTGACCCCGCACCGAGCAGCCCGCCGCGGTGCGCGCGCGGGCCCGCGAGCACGAGCCACGTCAGCGCGACGCCGCCGATGGCCAGGACGAGGTAGCGCCAGGACGTCAGGACCCGCAGGTTCACCGAGAGCTTGCGCCACACGACGTCCCACAGCCCGCCCTCGAGCACGGTGTCGAGGAACCGGCCCAGGTGCGTGCGGTCCGCGGCGGGCCGCATCCAGTCGAGCACGGCGAACCCGAGCACGACGGCCACGCCGACGGCGCCCACGAGCAGCACGAGCCGCCACGACACGCGTCGCCCGCTGACGGCGACCGCCAGCATCGCGAAGGCGAGGATGATCGCGGGCGGGCCGCCGAAGTCCGCGCCCCACTGCGGCGCACCGTCGACGACGACCAGCACCGCGCCGAGCACCACGACGGAGGCGACCGCGAGCCGGCGCCGGCCGATGCGCAGCAGGTGGTCCGCGACGACCACCGCGAGCAGCACGCCACCGGCGGTGATGAGCGCGAACGCCTGGTTGCTCATGCCGTAGAACCGCGCGGCGACGACGCGGTGCGCCCCCATCGGCCCGTCGATCACCAGGTTGGAGCCCGTCACCGCGTCGAGCACGAGGGTGACGACGGTGACGCCCGCGACGACGCCCGCGGGGCCGAGCACGTGGCGGCGCCACGGGCCCGCCAGGGCGGCGGCCGTGATGGCGACGATCCAGCCGACGAGGGTGAGCCAGAAGGCGGTGACCGGACGGTCCGCACGCCACCACGGCACGAGCCCGGCGAGGAACGACGCGACCGGGGCGGACCCGAGGACCAGCGCGCCGACCTGGAGCACCCGCAGCGCGGGGCGCAGGGGCGGCCGGTCGGCGCGTCCGCGCGCCACCAGGATGATCGCCGCGGCCACGAAGAGCGCGGCCTGCGCGAGCACGAGACGTGCCGAGAACGACCCGAAGACCAGGGAGATGGCGCTGGCCTCCTGCTGCACGTCGAGCAGCCGGGCCACGCGGGCACCGCCGGTCGCGGCGCCGGGCGTGGGCACGATCTGCGCACCGGGCAGCGCGGGGGCCTCGTCGCTCAGCAGCAGCAGCGCGAGCAGCGTCGGGGTGACGTCGGTGACCTGGACGACGCCGGGCTGCCGCGTGGAGCCCGAGGTGAGCTGGCTCTCGGCGAACGGGGGCGGCACCTCGCGCGGACCGAGGCCGATCGCGAGCTGCAGCCCCGAGCGGCCCGAGTCGGCCAGGGAGACCACGAGGACCGTGGCGTCGTGCCCCGACAGGCCGTCGAGCACCGCGCCGATGCGGGCGTCGAGCCGGACGGCCTGCTGCGCGCGCGTCGGCTCGACGATGGCCTCGGACCCCGGCAGGTCGTCGTCGGCGCTGCCCATGCCGGGCAGCTCGTCGTCGGGCACGGCGCTCGGTGTCGCGGAGGGCAGGCGGGCGACGGTCGCGTACCCGGGGTCGCGGATCACGCCCGCGTCGACGACCAGCAGCTCGGACGACGCGGCGGCGTCACGGACGACCTGTGCGAGGCCGCGCTGCTCGGCGGGGAGGCGCACGTGCTCGCCGACCGGCCGGCCCGCGGAGTCCGCGAGCGCGACGGCGGCACCCGGGCCGACGCCCGTGACGGTGGTGCCGGTGCGCGCGAGCAGGTCACCGAGCATGCCGGGCCGTGCGCCGTACGACTCGGCGCCCGCGCTCGCGAGGTAGTCCTCCCAGCCGGGCACCTCGCCGGACTCGCCGGGGTCGCGCAGCGAGCGGCACGTCTTGTCGTCCGCGACGAGGTCGGCCGCGCGGTTGCCGGCGGAGACCGCGAGCCACCCGTCGGCGGGGCACCCGCGTGCGCGTACCGACCGTGTCGCGACGGTACCGACGGAGCCCTCGCGCGACAGCGCCCACAGCGCCGGCGTCGTCAGGGAGCCGACGTCGTCCCAGCGCAGACCCGTGACGCCCACCAGGACGACGGGCCCCGGGACGGGCTCGGGCACCGCGCGCTCGGCCGCCTGCGCGGGTGCGCCGAGCAGCACCGCGAGCGCGGCGAGCAGGGCAGCGGCGAGCGCGCGCAGGGACCGGGGCACGGCCCCAGCCTACGGGCGCCCACTAGGCTCGGCGGGGCCGCGCACGCGGTCGCGCCGCGTCCGCGCACCTGTCCGGTGCCGTGCGGCGACGGAGACGACGGGCCCTGGCGCCCGCGGGTGGGAGGTCGATCGCCGTGCTGCGCTACGCGTACCTCGGGCCTGCGGGCACGTTCACGGAGGAGGCGCTGCGGCAGGTCGCGGGGCCCGACGAGGCCGTGTACCTGCCGCAGACGGACGTCGGCTCCGCGATCGCCGCGGTCCGCGCGGGCGACGCCGACCGTGCGGTCGTCGCGATCGAGTCGACCGTCGAGGGCGGCGTGACCGCCACGCTCGACTCGCTGGCCGCGGGGTCGCCGCTCGTCATCGTGCACGAGGTGCTGGTGCCGGTGCAGTTCACGCTCGTCGCCCCTGCGGGCGTGCGGCTCGCGGACGTCCGGCGCATCGCGGCGCACCCCCACGCCTGGGTGCAGTGCCGTCGGTGGCTCGCGGCGCACCTGCCGCACGCGGTGCACGTCCCCGCGACGAGCAACACGGCGCCGGCGGCGCTGCTCGCCGAGGCGGCGGGCGACCCCGCGGCGGTGCGCGCGCTCGCGTTCGACGCCGCGCTGGTGCCCCCGGCGGCGGTCGGGACGTACGGGCTGGCGCCCGTGGCCGAGCGCGTGGCGGACAACCCGTCGGCGCTCACGCGCTTCGTCGTCGTCGGGCCGCCCGGGCCCGTGCCCGCGCCGACGGGCGCGGACAAGACGACGCTCGTGGTCCACCTGCCCGACAACGAGGCGGGCGCGCTGCTCGCGATGCTCGAGCAGTTCGCCGTGCGCGGCGTGAACCTCTCGCGCATCGAGTCGCGCCCCATCGGCGACGCGCTGGGCCGCTACTCGTTCTCGATCGACGCCGAGGGGCACGTGACCGACGAGCGCATGGGCGAGGTCCTCATGGGCCTGCACCGGCGGTGCCCGTACGTGCGGTTCCTCGGGTCGTACCCGCGCGCCGACGCGGTCGCGCCGCTGGTCCACGCGGGCACGTCGGACGCGGACTTCGTCGAGGCGCGCGCGTGGCTCGACCGGCTGCGCGGCGGCGACCCGGCCTGACGGGCCGCCGTGCGCCGTGCCCCGACGGGGACGGTCTCAGGCCGCGACGCGCACGATGAGGGCGCCGGGGTCCACGCGGGCGGTGATGACGCTCGCGCGGCCGACGATGTCGCCGTCGACCTGCACGTGCTCGCCGCCGGCCACCTCGATGTGCGCGGCACGGGCGCGCGCGTGGTCGATGCGGCCGATCTTCGCGGCCGACTCGTTGCGCACGCCGACGCCCTGCAGCACGACCTCGCCGAACAGCTGCGCCCAGCCCGCGATGCCGCCGCGCGTGTCGATCGTGGCGATGTCCAGCACGCCGTCGTCGAGGACCGCGTCGGGCAGCAGCGTGATGCCGCCGGGCAGCTTGCCGCAGTTGCCGACCAGCAGGCTGCGGGCGCGCAGCTGCTGGACCGGCTTGTCGTCGAGCGTGAGGCGCACGCGCAGGCGCCGGCCGTGCAGGTGGCGCACGCCCGCCATAAAGTAGGCGATCCAGCCGACCCGGGCCTTGAGCTGGTCGTCGGTGTCGGCGACCATCGCGGCGTCGAACCCCAGGCCCGCGATGACGAGGAAGATGTGGTCGCGCGGCATGTCGGTGTCGGCGGGCATGTCGTCGGCGGCCTCGGCGATGTCGTCGTCCATCTGCGACTCCCACCGCTCGACGCGCAGCCAGCCCACGTCGATGGGCTTGTCGGTGCCGTCGAGCGCGAGCTGCATCGCCGCGAGGGGGTCGTTGAGCGGCACGTCGAGGTTGCGGGCCAGGAGGTTGCCGGTGCCCAGCGGCATGAGGCCCATCGGCACGCCCGTCCCGGCGAGCGCCTCGGCGACCGCGCGCACGGTGCCGTCGCCGCCGACCGCGACGACGAGGTCCGCGCCGGACGCGACGGCCGAGCGCGCCTGGCCCACGCCCGGGTCCTCGACGGTCGTCTCGAGCCACATCGGCTCGGGCAGGTACTGCTCGGACGCGGCCTTGCGGACCGCGGCGCGCAGCTCGGCGACGTCGGGCTTGGACGGGTTGGCGACGAAGGCGACCAGCTGGCCGCGGGGGCGGCCCGCGTCCGCCGCCGGTGCGGGTGCCGGTGCCGCGAGCCGCGCGCCGAGCCTGCGCTGCTGGCGCCAGACCCACAGACCCAGCCCGACGGCGACGAGCGCCAGCGCTCCGGCGACCACCGCGACCCACGCGACCCATGACATGTCGCGCAATCTACGGGTGCGGGGCCGACGCCGCAGGTCGGACGGCACGTGCCGCGTGCACGGTGGACGCGCGCGGTGGCCGGCACCACCCGCGGCGGGCGGGGTCGGTAGGGTCGGGGGGTGATCGATCTGCAGCTCCTGCGCCAGGAACCCGACGTCGTGCGCGCCAGCCAGGTGGCTCGCGGCGAGGACCCGCACCTCGTCGACGAGGTGCTCGACGCCGACGCGCTGCGTCGCTCCGCGCTGACGGAGTACGAGACGCTGCGGGCCGAGCAGAAGTCCCTGGGCAAGCAGGTCGCGCAGGCCTCGGGCGACGAGAAGCAGAGGCTGCTCGCGCACACCAAGGACCTCGCGGCGCGCGTCAAGGCGCTGCAGGCCGACGCCGAGCAGGCCGGGACCCGTGCGACCGAGCTCGCGCGGCGCATCGGCAACGTCATCGAGGACGGCGTCCCCAGCGGCGGCGAGGACGACTACACGGTGCTCGAGCACGTCGGCACGCCGCGCGACCTCGCGGCGGAGTACGGCCCCGACTTCGTCGTGAAGGACCACCTGGAGCTCGGCGAGGGGCTGCGCGCGATCGACACCGAGCGCGGCGCCAAGGTCTCGGGCGCCCGGTTCTACTTCCTCACGGGCGTCGGCGCGCGCCTCGAGCTCGCGCTGCTCAACGCCGCGATGGACCTGGCGCTGCGCAACGGCTTCACGCCGACGATCACCCCCACGCTCGTCAAGCCCGAGATCATGGCCGGCACCGGGTTCCTCGGCTCGCACGCCGACGAGATCTACCGCCTCGAGGCGGACGACCTGTACCTGGTGGGGACCAGCGAGGTCGCCCTGGCCGGCTACCACTCCGGCGAGATCCTCGACCTGGCCGACGGCCCGCTGCGCTACGCCGGGTGGAGCGCCTGCTACCGGCGCGAGGCGGGGTCGTACGGCAAGGACACGCGCGGCATCATCCGCGTTCACCAGTTCCACAAGGTCGAGGCCTTCGTGTGGACGCGCCCCGACGACGCGTACGACGAGCACCGCCGGATCCTGGCGTGGGAGAAGGAGATGCTCGCGCTCGTGGACCTGCCGTACCGCGTCATCGACACCGCCGCGGGCGACCTCGGGTCGAGCGCCGCGCGCAAGTTCGACTGCGAGGCGTGGCTGCCCAGCCAGCAGCGCTGGATGGAGGTCACGTCGACCTCCAACTGCACGACGTTCCAGGCCCGCCGGCTCGGGGTGCGCGAGCGCACGGCCGACGGCATGCGCACGGTCGCGACGCTCAACGGCACGCTCGCCACCACGCGCTGGATCGTCGCGATCCTCGAGAACCACCAGCAGGCCGACGGTTCGGTGCGCGTCCCGGAGGGCCTGCGGCCCTACCTGGGCGGCCTCGAGGTGCTGGAGCCGGTCCGATGAGCCGCACCCGGCTGGTCGCGCTCGACGTCGACGGCACGCTCATGTCCTACGACGGCGTCATCAGCGACGACGTGCGCACCACGGTGACCGCGCTCGTCGACGCGGGCGTCCACGTCGTGCTCGCGACGGGCAGGTCGGCGCACTCGGCCGTCGCGGTGGCGCAGGACCTGGGCCTGACGCGCGGCTGGGTCGTGTGCTCCAACGGTGCCGTCACGGCGCGCCTCGACGACGCCGCGGAGGACGGCTGGGCCGTCGCGCGCTCCGTCACGTTCGACGCGGGCCCGGCGCTGCGGGCCATCGCCCTGGAGATCCCCGACGCGCTCTTCGCGGTCGAGGACCTGGGCGTCGGCTTCCTCGTGACGGCGCCGTTCCCGCCCGGGGAGCTCACGGGCCGCACGACCGTCGTCCCGTTCGACGACCTCGCCGCGTCCCCGGCGACCCGCGTCGTCATCCGCGCGCCGCAGAGCACCCCCGAGGAGTTCCACGCGATCGTCGAGCGCGTCGGGCTGCACGAGGTGACCTACGCGGTCGGCTGGAGCGCGTGGCTGGACCTCACGCCCGGGGGCGTCTCCAAGGCCTCCGCGCTCGAGGAGGTCCGGCGCGACCTGGGTGTCGAGCCGTACGAGACGCTCGCGATCGGCGACGGCGAGAACGACCTGGAGATGCTGCGCTGGGCGGCGCGCGGCGTCGCGATGGGGCACGCGAACGACGCCGTGCGCGGCGCGGCCGACGAGGTCACGGGGACCATCGAGGACGACGGTGCGGTGGCCGTGCTGCGGCACGTGCTGGTGTGACGCGACGGACGCGCTGGTCACCCAACGTTCCGACCGTGATGCGATCGTGACCGGTTGACGTGCGTTTGGCCTTGCAGGTCACCCCGAAACGGACTTGTCTCGTTGCAGGTCGGGTCCACCAGGGCCCGCCGGCACGACCACATGGACGTGGAGGTCACATGAAGCGCATCCAGCAGAGCCGCGGGCTGACGCTCGCTGCCGCTGTCACCGGGCTCGGGCTCGTGCTGACGGCATGCTCGAGCGGGGACGGGGACAACACCTCGGGGGGCGGTGACGCCGAGCCGACGTTCGACTGCGCCGACTTCGAGCAGTACGGGGACCTCGAGGGCAAGACGATCTCGGTCTACACCTCGATCGTCGACCCGGAGGCCGAGGAGCAGCGGGCGTCCTACGCACCGTTTGAGGAGTGCACCGGGGCGACGATCGACTACGAGGGGTCGCGCGAGTTCGAGGCGCAGCTGCCCGTGCGGCTCGAGGCGGGCAACCCGCCCGACATCGCCTACATCCCGCAGCCGGGCTTCCTGCGCTCGCTCGTCGCGGACTTCCCCGACGCGGTGCAGCCCGCACCGCAGGCCGTCATCGACAACGCGACCGAGTACTACACCGAGGCGTGGGCCGACTACGGGACCGTCGACGGGACGCTCTACGCGACGCCGCTCGGCGCCAACGTGAAGTCGTTCGTCTGGTACTCGCCGGCGGCGTTCGAGGAGAACGGCTACGAGATCCCGACGACCTGGCAGGGTCTGCTCGACCTGACCGACCAGATCATCGAGGACAACCCGGACGTCAAGCCGTGGTGCGCCGGCATCGAGTCCGGTGACGCGACCGGCTGGCCGGCCACCGACTGGCTCGAGGACGTCGTGCTGCGCACCGCGGGCCCGGACGTCTACGACCAGTGGGTCAACCACGAGATCCCGTTCGACGACCCGCAGATCGTCGCGGCGCTCGACGAGGTCGGCGGCATCCTCAAGAACGAGGACTACGTCAACGGTGGCCTCGGCAACGTCGCGTCCATCGCGTCGGCGCCGTGGAACGAGTCCGCGAACGGCATCCCCGACGGGACGTGCTTCCTGCACCGTGCCGCGAACTTCTACCAGGCCAACTGGGACGAGGGCATCGAGGTCGCGGAGGACGGTGACGTCTACGCGTTCTACCTGCCGGGTGCGTCCGAGGACGACAAGCCGCTGCTCGGTGGCGGCGAGTTCGTCACGGCGTTCTCCGACCGGCCCGAGGTGCAGGCCTTCCACGCGTACCTGTCGAGCCCGCAGTGGGCCAACGCCAAGGCCGAGGTCACGGGCCAGGGCTGGATCAGCGCGAACAGCGGCCTCGACCCCGAGCTGCTGCAGTCGCCGATCGACCAGCTGTCGTTCGACCTGCTGACGGACGAGTCGTACACGTTCCGGTTCGACGGCTCCGACCAGATGCCCGGCTCCGTCGGTGCCGGCTCGTTCTGGCGCGAGATGGTCTCCTGGATCAGCCCCGGGCAGGACTCGCAGACGACGCTGTCGAACGTCGAGAGCTCCTGGCCCACCAGCTGAGGTCGCAGCATCACGTGGTGGGGGTCGCCGACATCGGTGGCCCCCACCACGCCGTCCGCCGTACCCGCTGACACCCGCTGACCGGTCGTCGTCGACCGGCACGACGAGGGGATGACCATCGTGGACTGGTTGCTCCAACCCGACACGACCGCCGAGAAGCTGACGTTGATGGTCCTGGCCATCCTGCTCTTCGTCGTCGTGATGGGTGCGATCCTCCTGGGGATCGACCGGCTGAGGCGGGCACCGACGTGGCTCGTCGTGCTCGGGTTCCTCGGCCCGACCGTGCTGTTCCTCGCGTTCGGCCTGCTCTACCCGGGCCTGCGCACCGTGTGGAGCTCGTTCCACGACGGCCGCGGACGCAACTTCGTCGGCCTCGACAACTACGTCACGGCGTTCACCCAGGACCAGTTCCAGACCGTGCTGCGCAACACCGCGCTGTGGGTCGTGCTCGTCCCGCTCGCGGCGACGTTCTTCGGTCTCGTGTACGCCGTGCTGGTGGACCGCACGCGCTTCGAGTACCTCGCGAAGACGCTGGTCTTCCTGCCGATGTCGATCTCCCTGGTCGGCGCGTCGATCATCTGGAAGTTCGTCTACGAGTACAAGCCCGTGCAGGGCAACATCCAGCAGACGGGTCTGCTCAACCAGCTGCTCGTGTGGCTCGGCATGGAACCCCAGCAGTTCCTGCAGGACCAGCCGTGGAACAACCTGTTCCTCATCGTCGTCATGGTGTGGATCCAGGCCGGCTTCGCGATGACCGTGCTGTCGGCGGCCGTCAAGGCGATCCCCGACGACATCGTCGAGGCCGCCCGGCTCGACGGCCTGCACGGCCTGTCGATGTTCCGCTACATCACGGTGCCGTCGATCCGGCCGGCGCTCGTGGTCGTGGTCACGACGATCGCGATGGCCACGCTCAAGGTCTTCGACATCGTCCGGACGATGACCGGCGGCAACTTCGACACGTCGGTCGTGGCGTACGAGTTCTACACGCAGAGCTTCACGGCCCGGAACCAGGGGCTGGGGGCCGCGCTGGCCGTCATCCTCTTCGTCCTGGTCATCCCGATCATCGCGTACAACGTGCGGCAGCTGAAGCTCGCGGAGGAGATCCGATGACCGCCATCCCGCCGACGACGCTCACCGACCCGACCGAGGTCGACACCCGCAAGGTCCGTGGCCTGACCCGCGCGGAGCAGCGTGCGATCGCCGCCAAGGGGCGGCTCAGCTCGCCGTGGGCGTCGGGCATCGCGATCGTCCTGGCGATCCTGTGGACCGTCCCGACGTTCGGCCTGCTCGTCACGTCGTTCCGCCCGCGGTCGGAGATCCGCACCAGCGGCTGGTGGACGTTCTTCGGCAACCCCACGGCCACGCTCGACAACTACGTCGAGGTGCTGTTCGGCTCGTCGACCAGCTTCTCGACGTTCTTCGTCAACTCCCTGGTCATCACGCTGCCCGCGGTCGTCATCCCGATCTCGCTCGCGCTGCTCGCGGCGTACGCGTTCGCGTGGATCCCGTTCCGGGGCCGCGAGCTGCTGTTCGTCGCGGTCTTCGCGCTGCAGGTCGTGCCCATCCAGGTCACGCTGCTGCCGCTGCTCCAGCAGTACGTGTCCTGGGGGCTCGCGGGCTCGTTCTGGGTCGTGTGGCTGTCGCACTCGATCTTCGCGCTGCCGCTGGCGATCTACCTGCTGCACAACTTCATGAAGGACATCCCGGCGTCCCTCGTCGAGGCCGCGCGCGTCGACGGCGCGGGGCACGTGACCGTGTTCTTCCGGGTGCTGCTGCCGCTGCTCACCCCCGCGATCGCGTCGTTCGGCATCTTCCAGTTCCTCTGGGTCTGGAACGACCTGCTCGTCGCGCTCGTGTTCGTCGGCGGCACCACGGACGTCGCGCCGCTGACGGTCCGCATCGCCGAGCTCGCCGGCACGCGCGGGTCGCAGTGGCACCTGCTGTCGGCGGGTGCGTTCATCGCGATGATCGTCCCGCTGGTCGTCTTCCTGGCCCTCCAGCGGTACTTCGTCCGTGGCCTGCTGGCGGGTTCCGTCAAGGGCTGACCACCCGGCGGCCGCGCCGCCCGTCCGTCCGCGGCCGCGCCGCCCGTCCGTCCGCGAGAGAGCGATCCGGCACGTGCTGGATCGCTCTCTCGCGTCCCGGGGGGTGGGCGTGGCGGGGGGGGCGCGGGGACGTAGCCTGGCGGCGTGCCCGCGCCCCTGATGTTCGTGCTGTCGGGGCTGACGCAGTACCTCGGGGCGGCGCTCGCCGTCGGGCTGTTCGCGGTGGTGCCGGCGGGCACGGTCGCGTGGCTGCGCGTCACCGTCGCGGCCGGGGTGCTGCTCGCGTGGCGGCGGCCGTGGCGGGTGGCGGAGCTGTGGGAGGCGCGGCGCCTGCGCGTCACCGTGGTCTTCGGTGTCGTGCTCGCGACGATGAACGTCACCTTCTACATCGCGATCGAGCACCTGCCGCTGGGCACGGCGGTCGCGCTCGAGTTCCTCGGCCCCGTGGCCGTCGCCGCGGTGACCGGCTCCGGCTGGCGGGACCGTGCGGCGATCGCGGTGGCCGCCGTCGGCGTCGTGCTGCTGGCGGGCATCAGCCTCGACACCGGGCCCGGTGCCGTCACGGGGCTCGTCGCGATCGGCGTCGCCGCCGCGTGCTGGGCCGCGTACATCGTCCTGGGACGGCGGGTCGCGCGGGCCGGGGCGCCGGGGCCGTCGGGCCTGGCGGTCGCCATGGCGGCGGGCGCGCTGGTCCTGGCCCCGTTCCTCGTGGGCGGCGCGGGTCCGGTCCTGCACGACGCGCGGCTCGCGGGCATCGTCGTCGCGATCGCCGTGTGCTCGTCGCTCGTGCCCTACGTGCTCGAGCAGGTCGTCCTGCGCCGCGTCAGCGCCGCGACGTTCGCGATCCTGCTCGCGCTGCTGCCGGCCACCGCGGCCGTCGTCGGGGCCGTGGTGCTGCGGCAGTGGCCGCACGGCCTGGAGCTGGTCGGGCTGCTCCTCGTCTCGGGCGCCATCGCCCTGACCGCCCGCCCGTCGCGCGACGGGGCCGGCGGCGAGACCGACGGCTAGAGGTACTGGCCCGTCGACGGACGCAGGTCGTCCGGACGCTCGTCGCGCGCCACGGGCACCACGAGGCCGCCCGGCCCCGGCGCGTGCCCCGGCGGCAGCGCGCGGCGCATCTGCGTGAGCTGGGCCTGCGCGGCCATCTGCTGCGCGACCAGCGCCGTCTGGATGCCGTGGAACAGGCCCTCGAGCCACCCGACCAGCTGTGCCTGCGCGATCCGCAGCTCGGCGTCCGACGGTGCCGTGTCCTCGGTGAACGGCAGCGTGATGCGGTGCAGCTCGGCGAGCAGCTCGGGGGACAGGCCCTCCTCGAGCTCGTGCAGCGACCGCTCGTGGATCTCGGCCAGCCGTGCACGGGCGGCGGCGTCGAGCGGGGCCGAGCGCACCTCGTCGAGGAGCTGCTTGATCATCGTGCCGATCCGCATGACCTTCGCCGGCTGGCCCACCATGCCGGCCAGGTCCTCGTCCCCGCCGGGGCGCGAGCCGCCCTCCGGGCCGTCCGGGGGCACGACGACGACGCGCGGGGACGACGCCCCTCGCGCGGCCCCGGGGCCCACCCGGCCCTCGTCGGTGGTGCGCCCGCCGTGCTGCTCGCCGTGCTGCTCGTCGTGGTCCACCCCGCCATCATCACCGAGACGGCGGCCGGGCGCAGGCCCACCGGGGCGAGCGCTGGCTAGGGTGGGCGGATGGCGTGGCTCAGCACCGCGGCGCACGGCCGCTGGCTCGAGGCGGAGACGGACCGCCTGTGGGAGTTCGGGCGGCCGTCGCGGCTCGCGCGCGGCGGCTTCGCGCGGCTCGACGACGTGGGTCGTCCGCTGCCCGGACCGCTCGAGCTGTGGATCACGTGCCGCATGACGCACGTCTACGCGCTCGGCCACCTCGCCGGCAGGCCGGGGTCCGCCGCACTCGTCGACCACGGGCTGGCGGCACTGACGGGCCTGTTCCACGACGACGAGCACGGCGGCTGGTTCGCCGAGGTCGAGCCCGGCGGCACGCCGCGCGACACCACCAAGGCCGCCTACCCGCACGCGTTCGTGGTGCTCGCGGCCGCGAGCGCGACCGCGGCGGGACGCCCGGGTGCGCGCGAGCTGCTCGACGAGGCGCTCGCCGTGCAGGACCGCCGGTTCTGGGACGACGAGGCCGGCATGGTCGTCGAGGAGTGGGACCGCACGTTCACGGACCTCGACCCGTACCGGGGCGTCAACGCGAACATGCACACCGTCGAGGCCTACCTCGCCGCCGCGGACGTCACGGGGGACCGGCGGTGGCTCGACCGCGCCGTGCGGATCGTCGAGCGCGTGGTGCACGGCTTCGCGCGCGACGGCTCCTGGCGCCTGCCGGAGCACTACGACGCGACGTGGCGGGCCGACCCCGAGTACAACGCCGACACCCCGGCGCACCCCTTCCGGCCCTACGGCGCGACCGTGGGCCACGGGTTCGAGTGGGCGCGCCTCACGCTGCACGCGCGCGCCGCGCTGCGGGCCCGGGGTGACGACGCCCCCGCGTGGCTGCTGCACGACGCGGCCGACCTCTTCGACGCGTCCGCGCGCGACGGCTGGGACGTCGACGGCGCCCCGGGGTTCGTCTACACGGTGGACTGGCAGGGCCGCCCCGTGGTCCGTGAGCGCATGCACTGGGTCGCGGCGGAGGCGGTCGCGGCGGCCGCCGCGCTGCACGCCGCGACCGGGGACGCGCGCTACGACGACCTCTACACCCGGTGGTGGGAGTACATCGGCGAGCACGTGCTCGACCGGGACGGCGGCTCGTGGTGGCACGAGCTCGGCACCGACAACCGGGTCTCGCGCACCGTGTGGGCCGGCAAGGCCGACATCTACCACGCGGTGCAGGCGACGCTCGTGCCGCGCCTGCCGCTCGCACCCGCCCTGGCGCCCGCGCTCGCGGCCGGTCTGCTGGGCTGACGCCCGGCGCGCCCGGGCCCGCGCGGTCAGGCCAGCAGCAGGACCTTGCCGAAGACCTCGCCCGACTCGAGCATCTCGTGCGCGCGGCGCGCGTCGGCGAGCGGCACGCGCGCGTGCACGACGGGACGCACGCGCCCGTCGAGCACGAGCGGCCAGACGTGCGTGCGCACGTCGGCCATGATGGCCGCCTTCTGCGCGGCGGGCCGGTCGCGCAGCGTCGTCGCGATGACGGACCCCCGCCGCGCCATGAGCGCCGGCAGGTCGAGCTCGCCGCGCCGCCCCTGCTGCAGCCCGATGACGACGAGCCGACCGCCCTCGGCCAGCAGCCGCACGTTGGCGCCCAGCGCCCGGCCGCCGAGCACGTCGAGGACGACGTCCACGCCGCGCCCGTCGGTGGCGTCGCGCACCGCGTCGGCGACGTCCTGCGCGCGGTGGTCGACGACCACGTCCGCACCGAGCTCCCGCACGCGCGCGCACCGCTGCGGCCCGCCGGCGGTCGCGATCACGCGGTGCCCGCGGGCGTGCGCCAGCTGCACCGCCACCGAGCCGACCCCGCCCGAGCCGCCGTGCACGAGCAGGGTCTCGCCGGGTGCGAAGGCGGCTGTGCGCAGGTTCGACCACACGGTCGCGAGCGCCTCCGGCAGCCCGGCAGCGCCCTCGAGGTCACCCGTCGGAGGGACCAGGAGGGTCTGGGACGCCGGAATTGTCACTCTTTCGGCGTAACCTCCGCCCGCGAGCAGGCCGGCGACGCGGTCGCCGGGCCGCAGCGAGGGGGCGGACGCTCGGGCGTCGTCGGGCGGCGCCGCCGCGGGGCCTGTCTCGAGCACGACCCCGGAGACCTCGAGCCCCGGCCACGTCGGGGCACCCGGCGGGGGAGGGTAGTGACCGGCGCGTTGCAGCAGGTCAGCGCGGTTGACCCCGGCCGCGGTCACGCGGACGAGGACCTCGCCCGGCCCGGGGACGGGGTCGGGCACCTCCTCGACCCGCAGCACGTCGGGACCGCCCGGTGAGGTGACGACGACGGCACGCACGGGGCGAACGCTAGTCCGGCCGACCGGGGGACGGCATGCTGACGCGCCGGGGCAGTCCGTCCACGGACGCCCGATCTGCGGCCTCGATGCCGTATCGGGACGGGTGAGGTCCGTGGCAAACTCGGGCCCCGGGCTAATGGTCCGCTGTCCAGGTACCGATGAAGCGCAGACGGCAGTCACCTGCGGTGGCCGCACCACGGACGCACGCGGTATCGCGTAAGCGTCCGACGTCGGGCGAAGGGAAAGGATCGACATGCTGCGACGGCTCGGCATCCGTGCCAAAGTCCTGGCGGTCCTCGCCGTGCCCATGATCGTTCTGCTCGTGGCCGGTACGTACATCTCGTACGGCGCGATCAAGGATCTTCGGTACGCGAGGGCGACCCAGACCGTGGTGCGCACGCTCGACGCGCTGAGCCCGCTCACGGCGGCGTTCCAGCAGGAGCGGATCCTGTCCCTGACAGGGGCGCCCAAGGAGCAGGTCGACGCGGCGCGGCAGGTGACGGACAGCGCTCTCGCGGACGCCAAGAAGGTCACGGCGGAGCTCGACCTCGCGGAGTTCCCCGAGACGGTCGTCAAGGACTTCCGGGACCAGCAGACCACGTACCGGACCGCTCTTCCCCAGCTGCGCGAGCGCGTCGACGGCAACGCCCAGCGCGTCGTCGTCAAGAACGGCTTCCAGGACATCCTCGACGGTCAGACGCGCGTCATGGAGGGTGTCGCCAACTCGCTGCGCGACCGCGAGCTGGCCGAGTACGTCACCGCGAACCTCGAGCTCGCGATGCTGAGCGACGCGCTCGTCAACGAGTACGTCACGGGTGTCGAGCTGAAGAACGCCGTCGCCGACAGCCCCGCCCTCGCCCGCAAGTTCCAGTCGGAGACCACCGCCACCGAGCTCGCCCGTGAGCGTTCGCGCCTCATGGTCAGCGCGCTCGGCATCGACGGCCTCGAGGTCCGGACGGGCGACCCGACCCAGACCCTGCTGTCGATGCGTGCCAACTTCACGCAGGGCTCCGTGGGCGCGATCGCCGCGATCGACCTCGCGTCGTGGACGACGCAGACGACCGACCAGATGACGATGCTCGGCGACGTCAACAGCGGCGTGCTCCGCGGTGCCGACGAGATCGCCGCCGAGGGCGTGACCGCGGCGCGCGACCGGGCCCTGGTCACCGTCGCCCTCGCCCTCCTCGCCCTCATCGTGTCCTTCTTCTTCGCGGTCACGGTCTCCCGCTCGATCGTCGTGCCGCTGCGTCGTCTCACCAGCGCCGCCGCCGACGTCCGCGAGCAGCTCCCGCGCCTCGTCGAGCAGGTCTCGACGCCCGGCGAGGGGCCCGAGATCACGCTGGCACCCATCCCCGTCCGCTCCAACGACGAGGTGGGCCGCCTGGCCCAGGCGTTCAACGCGGTCAACGCGACCACCGTGCAGGTCGCCCAGGAGCAGGCCGCGCTGCGTGGCTCCATCGCCGAGATGTTCGTCAACGTCGCGCGTCGCGACCAGGTCCTGCTCAACCGGCAGCTGTCCTTCATCGACTCGCTGGAGCGCGCCGAGGAGGACCCGGGGACGCTGGCGAACCTGTTCCGCCTCGACCACCTCGCCACCCGGATGCGCCGCAACGCGGAGTCCCTCCTCGTGCTCGCCGGCATCGACTCCGGTCGCCGCCTGCGCGACGCGATGCCGCTGTCCGACGTCATCCGCACCGCCTCGTCGGAGATCGAGCAGTACGACCGCGTGCAGCTCGACCTGCAGGTCGACCCGCACATGCTCGGGTTCAACGCCCTGTCGGCCGCGCACCTCATCGCCGAGATCCTCGAGAACGCCACGGTGTTCTCCGAGCCCGAGACGCCGGTCATCGTCAGCACCGGTGTGTCCGGCGCGTCGGTCGTCGTGCGGATCGCGGACCAGGGCCTGGGCATGACGGACGCGGAGATCGAGGCCGCGAACATCAAGATCGCGTCCGTCTCCGCCGGTGACGCCCTCGGGGCCCAGCGCCTCGGCCTCTTCGTGGTCGGCCGCCTCGCCCAGCGCCTCGGCGCCGAGGTGACGCTGCGCAAGCGTGTCGGCGGCACCGGGACCGAGGCCTACGTGCAGTTCCCGAGCACGCTGTTCTCGGCCAACGAGGTCAACGCGTACGGGGCGCTGCCGCCCACCTCTGCTCCCGCCCCGTCCTCGGGGCTGCCGGAGGTCGAGATCCCCGAGGTGCGCGCCGTCGACCTCGCCGAGCTCACCGACGGCGAGACGTCGCTCGGTCTGCCGCGCCGTCGTCGCGGTGACGACACCGGTGCCTCGCCCGTGTCGCAGCCCGCCGCGGCCGACGAGGACGACTCGATCCCCGTGCCGATGCTCAGCAGCCCCGGTGGGCTGCCGACGCGGTCGCGCAAGACGTTCGACGAGGACAACATCGTCCTCCCGGTCGCCCCGGACACCCACCTGTCGCCCGAGCTGTCGGTCGACACGGGTGAGTGGGCGCCGGCGGTCGCCGCGACGCCGCTGCAGGCGGGTCTGCCGACCCGTGCCCGTGCCGCGACGTCCGCCTGGGCGAGCGAGCCGCAGCAGGACGAGGTGCGTCCGGTCGCGGCCCCCGCCGACCCGGCCGCGCGCGCCGGCCTGTTCTCCGGCTTCCGCAGCGGCAAGGACGTGCCCGAGCCGCTGACCACGCCGTCCCGCGACCCGTTCGTCGTGCCGTCGCTCGAGCCGGACGAGTCCGAGCAGGCCGCGGCGTCCGCGGCGCCCGCCGAGGACTCGGGCTGGCCGGTGCCGTCGTGGCGCGACCTGAGCAGCGGGCTGCCCAGCCGGGGTTCCGCCGCTCCCGCGCCCGCCGACGCGACCGACGACCGCCCGGTCGAGCAGTGGAGCGCACCGGACACCGAGTCCTGGACCGCGCCGCAGACGGACGAGAAGCCGTGGGCGCCGACGCTCGCCGAGGAGCCGTGGTCCACGCCGCAGCCCGACGTCGCGCCGTGGGCGCAGGACGCACCGGCAGCGGCGGACGAGCCGCAGCAGGCTCCGGCCGCGTCGTGGGAGGAGCCTCAGGCTCCGGCCGCGTCGTGGGAGGAGCAGCAGGCTCCCGCTGCGTCGTGGGAGGAGCCCCAGGCTCCGGCCGCGTCGTGGGAGGAGCCCCAGGCTCCGGCCGCGTCGTGGAACGAGCAGCAGGCTCCCGCCGCGTCCTGGGACGAGCAGCAGGCTCCCGCCGCGTCGTGGAACGAGCAGCAGGCTCCCGCCGCGTCGTGGGACGAGCCCCAGCCGTGGGCGCAGCCCGTGGCAGAGCCGCAGCTCGAACCGGCCGGTGACGAGACGCAGGTGTGGACCCGCGAGGAGGCCGCCGCCTGGGCGGCCGACCCCGAGGAGACGCCCGAGCAGACGCCCGAGCAGACGCCCGAGCACGAGCCCGAGCCGACGTTCACGTCCTACAGCGGCTACTCCGGCTGGGCCGGCAGCAGCGACCGTCCGTCGCTGCAGTACACCGCGCCCTACGTGCCCTTCGAGCGGTCGCTCGACGAGGCGCGGGCCTGGCACACCGGGGCGCTCCCGGTCGTCCCGGAGCCCACGCGCAACGGGCAGCCCGTCTGGTCGGCCCAGGCGCCGGTGGCGGAGCTCGAGCAGGTCGAGGTCGAGTCCGAGCCCGAGGTCGAGGAGGAGGTCGCCGCCCCGTGGGCGCCGGTCGCCGCCACGCCGCCGCCCGCCGTCGAGGCGCCGGCACCCGAGCCCGCACGCCAGGCCGCCCCGAGCGCGTGGCAGGAGCCGACGTGGCAGGACCAGCAGGCGCCCGTCGCGCCGGCACCCGCCGCGGCACCCGCCGCCGACCAGTGGCGCCCGTCGACCCCGGCGTGGGCCCGCTCCGCAGCCGCCGACCAGCCGACGCAGATGTTCGCGCCGGTGGACGACGCCCCGGTCGCAGCGGCTCCGGTCGCACCGGCACCGGCCGCCCCGGCGCCGGTGGCACCCGCGCCGTTCGCCCCGGCGCCCGTGGCACCCGCCGCGGCCGCACCGGCACCGGCGTGGCAGCCGACCGTGGCCCCCGCGGCGTCGAGCTCGGCAGCGCCGGCGTTCGGTGACCTGGTGGCCCCGGCGGACGACAAGCCGAAGCGTCGGTGGGGCAACTTCTTCAGCCGCAAGAAGGAGGACGAGCAGGTCGAGGAGGCACCCGCGCCCGCCGTGGCACGGACCCCCGTCCGCACGTCGGCCTGGGGCCCCGAGGGTGGTGCGTCCGCTGCGCCGGCCGCGCCGGCCCCGCAGGCTGCCCCCTCGACCGGCTGGGACGCCCCCACGTGGTCCGCACCCGCCGCGCCGCAGTCGGCTGCCACCCCCATCGTCCAGGAGGAGCGTCCCGCGCCCTCGTGGTCGCCGCCGGAGTGGGCAGGGCGTCAGCCCGCACCCGCCTCGACGGTCCCCCACCCCTCCGTCCCGCCGTCCGCCGCGCCTCGCGTGGGAACGCTCGACGACGAGGTGGCCGCGATGCTCGCTCTCCGCTCGGACATCCAGGAGCAGGCTCTCTCCGAGCTCAGCCAGCTGTCCGCGTACCGGCCCAGCGCCGTCGGAGCGGGCGGTTCGGAGCGACTCGCCAAGCGTGTGCCGAGCGCGGTTCCCGCCGCACCGGCCCCGCTGGAGGAGCGCCCCGTCCAGCGAGACGCCGATCAGCTGCGTTCCCGCTTGTCCAGCTTCCAGACCGGAACGTCGCGCGGTCGTCGCGCGGCGCACGGCCCCCAGGACGGTGACCACTCGTGATCCAACGAACCCGAGACCTCGGTGGCCCGTGTGTCACCGTGGACACCCCGCCCGCAGTCCGTCCAGACTGCACCATGAAGGAGGAAGTGTGACCGCGCTCAGCACCGAGGCAGCCAATTTCGGCTGGCTCCTGGACAACTTCGTCCGGACCGTGCCCGGCACTCGCCACACGCTCGTGGTGTCGGCCGACGGCCTGCTCATGGCGATGTCCGAGCAGCTCGACCGCACCAGCGGCGACCAGCTCGCGGCCATCGTCTCGGGCATGTCGAGCCTCACCCGTGGCGCTGCCCGCCAGCTCCGTGCGGGGGAGGTGCGCCAGGCGATCATCGAGATGGACCACCTGTTCCTCTTCCTCATGAGCGTCTCCAACGGCTCCGTCCTCGCGGTGGTGGCGGAGGCGACGTGCGACGTGGGCCTCATCGGCTACGAGATGGCGATGCTCGTCTCGCGCACCGAGGCCACGCTGACCCCGCAGCTCATCTCCGAGATGCGTGGCCAGCTGCCCGTCGACGGTGCGACCCGGGCGCCCGTCGCCTGAGGCCGGCTGCGATGAGCGAACACGTCGAGTACGAGGCCCGAACGGTCCGGCCGTATGCCGTGACCGGCGGCCGCGTGCGCTCGGCACGCTCCGACCTGCCTCTCGAGGCTCTGGTCGAGGTGATGCCGGGCGCCGTGGCGAGCACGGGTCTGACGCCTGAGAAGCGCGCGATCATCCAGCACGCATCGGCCGGGTACATCTCGGTCGCCGAGCTGTCGGCGCTCCTCCATCTTCCGCTCGGTGTGATCCGGATCCTCGTGTCCGACCTCACCGACGCGAACTCTGTGCGCGTGCACACCTCACAGCCGGTCGAGGTCAACACCGGTGAAAGCCCCGCCCTGTCCCTGAGCGTGCTGGAGAGTGTTCTCAATGGCATTTCCGCCCTCTGACGCCGCCGTCGCCGCTCCGGCGGGTACCGCGGGCGCAGTCGCACCCACCGTCGTCAAGATCGTCGTCGCAGGCGGCTTCGCCGTCGGCAAGACGACCTTCATCGGCTCGATCTCCGACATCGAGCCGCTCAACACCGAAGCAGCCATGACCGAGCACTCCGTGGGCGTCGACGACGCCGGCGGCGTGTCCGACCGCAAGACGACCACGACGGTCGCGATGGACTTCGGTCGCATCGCGCTGCCGGGCTCGCTGTGGCTGTACCTGTTCGGGACCCCGGGCCAGGACCGCTTCCTCTTCATGTGGGACGACCTGGTCCGCGGGGCCATCGGTGCCGTCGTGCTCGTCGACACCGACCGCCTCGACCAGTGCTTCCCCGCCGTGGACTACTTCGAGTCGCGCGGCATCCCGTTCGTCGTCGGCGTCAACTGCTTCGACGGGATCGCCAAGCACCAGCTCGACGACGTCCGTGAGGCGCTCGCCATCCCCGCCCACGTGCCGGTGCTCTACACCGACGCGCGGTCCCGGGCGGCGACCAAGCAGGCCCTCATCGCGCTCGTGCAGCTCGCCATGGAGCGTCTGCGCCAGCGGTGAGCCACCGCACCACCCGCGAACGGCCGGACCCCTCGGGGCCCGGCCGTTCGCGTCTGCCCGGCGGGGTGCCGGGTGCCGCCCGGAGTGAGGATGGAGTCGTGCCCGTACCGCGCACGGTCCTCGACGCCGAGGTCCTGCTGGCGAGCGACCCGGTGGCGAGCGTGTACGTCGACGGCTCGGCGCTGAGCCGCTACCTGCCACCGGCGCCGGAGGCGCGTGCGTGGGCCGCGTGGGCCGCCGAGCACGAGCCGGCCGTCGTGGTCTCGCGGGTCTCGGTGCTCGAGGCGCGGGTCACCGCGGGGCTGCTCGGCAGCGGCGCGACCCTCGCGCTGCTCGACGCGCTGACCCGGCTGCCGCAGATGCGGCTGTCCGACCAGGCGCTGCGGCGGGCCGTGCTGCTGCCGCCCGGCCTCGGGGCGTTCGCGGCGCTGCACGTCGGCGCGGCGCTCGCGCACCGCGACGTGCGGGCGATCGCGACGTACGACGTGACGACGGCGCGCGCCGCGGCCGACACCGGGCTCGACGTCCTCAGCCCCGGGCGCCCCGCGGGATGGTGGCGCTGACAGCGGCGGTGCACTCGGACGGGTGACGTCGACGTCGGTCCTGACGACGCGGTGCCGGGTCGCCTGCCCGTGCTGCACGATGTGCCCGTGCATGCCGACCCGCCTCCTGGTGAGAGCCTCGACCCGGCTCCTGACGAGCCCGAGGTCGACTCGGACGGCCCTGTGCAGCGGCCCTTGGCGACGTCCGGCACCCGCGGCTCGACCGGGGTGACGAGGCGACGCGAGACCTCGGGGCCGGCCCGCCGACGCCGGACGCGGGACGGCGCGAGCTGGTCCCGCTGTGGGTCGGCGGACTGGGGCTGCTCGGCCTGGGCGCCCTCGTCGTGACGCTGGTGCGGCTGTGGACGGACGCGGCCTGGTTCGAGGAGCTCGCGGACGTGGCGGTGCTCACGTTGCTCACGGGCGGACTGGGTGCGCTGCTCCGGGAGACGTGGACGTGGCACCGCTCCGGGGTCGTGCGGGTGCCTCCGCCGGTTCGCGGGACGCTGCCGCGGTCACCGGGCACCGGGCGTCCGAGCACGACGCGTGGCTGCTGCGGACGCAGCCGGTCCTCACCGCCACGGTCGTGGAGGTCCGGCCGCCGCTGACGGCCAGGGGTGAGGCAGACGTCGTGGTCGAGGTCGACGGGCGTCGTGCACGGCTCGCCCTGTCGTACCCCGAGATCGACGACGCCGCACCGGGCGCGACGGTGGAGGTGGTCGTCGACCCGGAGGACCCCGCGCACGTGCTCGCGACGACCAGCCACGACGACTGGGCCTACGCGTGGTGGGCCGAGGTCCTGCTGTGGGTGATGCTCACGCCCGTCTGCGTCGTGCTCGCCCGATGGCGGATGCCGCAGCGCGCCGCGGTCCGAGCGGCGAGGACCGCGAGCCTGACGCACCCGGCGCGCGTCCTCGTCGTCGGTACCCGGTGGGCGACCCTCGACGTCGGCGGCGAGCGCTGGGTCTTCAGCGGGCAGGCGCCCGCGGGCGAGCACGTCGTGCTGATGGGCGAGCCGCGGGACGGGAGCTGGGTCGTGCTCGACGACGGTCGGACACGCCTGCCGGACGAGCCTCTCCGCGCCCCCTGGGGTGACGAGGACGAGGGTGATGAGGGCGTGTGCGACGAGGCCGAGCAGGCGGACCCCGCGTGGTGACGCGCGGGACGCGTCGTTCCGCCGTCCCGCATCCGCCCGGCGACACTGGTGCCATGCCCACCCACGACCCGCACGCACCCCGCTGGCACGTCCGCGCACCCCGCGGCTGGCTGAACGACCCCAACGGGATCGGGTGGTGGGACGGCCGCTGGCACGTCATGTACCAGTGGAACCCGCACGCGCCCGTCTGGGGCGACATCCACTGGGGCCACGCCAGCTCGCCCGACCTGCTGCGGTGGGACCACGAGCCGACCGCGCTGACGCCACGGCCGGGCACGCTCGACGCGGGCGGCGCGTGGAGCGGTGTCGCGGTCCACGACGGGGGCGACGTGGCGCTCGTCTACAGCGCGGTGGCCACGGCCGGCGACACGGGGACCGCGGGCGTGGCCGTCGCGCGCCGCGGGCCGGACGGTCGCTGGGTCCAGCCCGAGCGGTGGGCGGCGCCGCACCCGGACGTCCCCGGCGTGGTCGACGTGCGCGACCCGTTCCTGCTGGAGGTCGAGGGGCGGCGCCTGGGCCTGCAGGGTGCCGGCACGCCGTTCGGCGGGGCCGTGCTCGTGTACGACGCCACGGACCTCGACGACTGGCGGCTGCTCGGCACGCTCGTCGTGGCCGACGACGTGCCGGCGGGCGTCGACGCACCCGGGCGCGTGTGGGAGTGCCCGCAGCTGGTCCACGTCGACGGCCGGTGGGTGCTGCTCGTGTCGTGGTTCGACCGCACGGTCGAGCCCGAGCGGCTGGGCGTCACGGCGTACACGGGACGTCTCGACCTGGACGGCGACGCGCCGCGGTTCGTCGTCGAGGCCTCGACGCCGCTCGACCACGGGCCGGACCTGTACGCGCCCCAGGCGCTCGTCGCCGACGACGGGCGCGTCCTGGTGTGGGGGTGGTGCTGGGAGTCGCGCGACGGCAGCCGGACGGCCGAGGAGGTCGCGGCCGTCGGCTGGGCGGGCCTGCTCTCGTGCCCGCGGGAGCTCGCCGTGACCCGGGACGGGCGTGTCGTCACGCGTCCGGCCGCGGAGCTCGCCGGCCTGCGCGGCGAGCCGTTGGACGTCGCGCGCGGCGACCTCGTCACCGACGAGCCCGCGTGGCGCGTCGAGGCGTCGGGCGGTGTGGAGCTGGCGCTCGTGGACGGTGACGACGTCGTGACCGTGTGGGCGACGGACGGACCGGCGGAGGTCCTGGTCGACGGCTCGCTGGTGGAGGCGTTCGATCCGACCCGGGGGAGCACCACGCGACGCGTCTACCGCCGCGCGGGGCAGCGGTGGCGGGTGCGGGCGGCGGGCGACGCGCAGGCGCACGTGCTGCGGGTGCCCTCGGCCTGAGGGCGGCCGCGACTCCGCCGGTGGTGTCGTACCCCGTCGCTACGGTGGCGGCACGCTCCGACACCGGGTCGGGGCGCAGGTCGATGACGACGCAGGGGGACGACATGAAGATGGGGAAGCAGAGAGTGGCTGCCGCGGCGGCCGTCGCGCTGGTGTCCGCGGTCGCGGTGGTGGTGCCCGCGGGGGCGGCACAGGCCGGCGGTTCGTGCAGCTCGCTGAGCGGGTGCTCGCGCGTGGAGAACGTCGACAACCTGCCGATCACGGCGCGGCGCAACTGGACCTGCAGCAGCGGGTCCACCGGCACCGCGAGCACGTCCTGCGTGAGCGGCGGCGCGCTCACGATCTACCAGAACGGCAAGACGCCGAGCAACGAGGACTGGGACGTCGTGCAGGTCGACGGTGGCTGGTGCTACAAGATCCGGTTCATCAACTGGTACGGCAAGGACTGGACGGTGCGGTACGACCGCCGCGGTCTGGGCAACACGTACGTCAAGGTGGAGAACGGCAGCCGGGCGATCGTGCAGGACCAGAGCCTGAGCAGCTGCCCGTGAGACCGGCGGGCGGGCGTCGGACCGGCGCCCGCCCGTCGCCGTCCCGGGCCTGCCGTGTGGGAGACTCGACGCCGCCGCCGGCTCGTCCGGCGGCACGGGAGGGCTGGCTGAGCGGCCGAAAGCGACGGTCTTGAAAACCGTTGGTGCGGTGACCCCGTGCTCAAGGGTTCGAATCCCTTGCCCTCCGCAGTCGCACCGTCCGGTGCACCGTCACACGGGCGCGTGCTCCGCCGCAGCGGACGTCGATCCGCGCACCCGCAGCTCGGCCGCGACCTCGTGCACGACCGCGGGGCGCCGCGGGTGGGTGATCCGCTCGGCCAGCGTGCGCACCGCGAGATCCGCGAGGACCTCGCGGTGCGGGTCCGCCGTCGTCAGGCGCGGGTGCGCGTACCGCGCGTCGACGACGTCGTCGATCCCGGCGACCGCCACCGCTCCCGGGACGTCGCGGCCCTCGTCGTGCAGCGCCCGTAGCCCGCCGAGGGCGAGCGAGTCGTTCATCGCGAAGACGGCGTCGAACTCCAGCGCCTCACGGCAGGCCGCCCGGACCTGCGCGTACCCGGCCGCGTGGTCCCACGTGCCGACCGGGCGGACGAGCTCCGGCGACGGCGCCACACCGGCCGCGTGCAGCGCGCGGCGGTGCCCGGCGAGCCGGCGTGCCGCCGTGGCGCTGCGGGTCGGGTCGCCCGCCAGCACCAGGATCCGCCGTCGGCCGAGCTGCAGCAGGTGCTCGGTCACCAGGCGTGCGGCCTCCTCGTTGCCGAACGTCACGTGGTCCAGCACGGCGCCCAGCCGGCGCTCCCCGAGCACGACGGTCGGCGCCAGCGTGGCCGGCTCGGGCACGTCGGGCTCCTCGAGCGCCACCGCGCTGAGCAGCAGACCGTCCATCACGCTGCGCCGTGGCCCGCGCAGCGCGCGCAGCTCGCCCTCGCGGGTGCCGCCCGTCTCCTCGATGAGCACGGTGAGCCCGCGTTCGCCTGCGGCGCGCACGACCAGCGCGCTGAGCTCGTTGAAGTACCCGGACATCGACAGCTCGGGGACCGCCAGCCCGATCACGCCGGTGGTGCCCGTGCGCAGACGGCGTGCGCTGAGGTTCGGCTGGTAGCCGAGCGCGCGGACCGCGGAGTCGACCCGCGACGTCGTCGCCGCCGCCACGCGCCCCGTGCGGTTGACGACCTCCGAGACGGTCTTGATCGACACCCCGGCGAGGCGGGCCACGTCGTGCAGGGTGGGAGCCGCCCGGTGCCCGTCGTGGTCGCGCGTCCCGGCCATACGAACCCCCTGTCCGACCTGCTGCGCCATGATGCCGCATGCCGCGCCGCAGGTCATGGGCGACGGCCGGCCACGTCTCACCCGTTCGGCGTCCACCGGGGCGTCACGCGCGGGCCGTACGCTGCCGCCATGGGTCACCCCGCTGCCGAGGCTCCCCCCGACGACGTCGTCGAGCCCGCACCCGCCACCCGTCAGATCGCCGCGTGGGCCGCGTGGGACTGGGGGTCGGCCGCGTTCAACGCCGTCGTCACGACCTTCGTGTTCACGGTCTGGCTCACCGGGTCCTCGTTCGCGGAGCCGGGCAGCGACGTCGACGCCGTGACGGCGCTGCACAGCCAGTGGCTCGGCTGGGGCCTGGCGGCCGCGGGGCTGCTCGTGGCGCTGACCGCCCCCGCGCTGGGGACCCTCGCGGACGCGGGCGGCCGGCGTCGTCCCCTGCTGGCGGGCGCGTCGGTCGTCGTGGGGCTGTCCGTGCTGGCGCTGTGGTTCGTCCAGCCCGCCGAGGGCGGCATGGCCGACGCGGTGCGCCTGGGCGTGACGCTGCTGGCGATCGGCACCATCGCGTTCGAGATCGGCTCGGTCGCCTACAACGCGCTGCTGCTGCAGATCAGCGGGCCGCGGACCATCGGGCGGATCAGCGGGATCGGCTGGGGCGCGGGGTACGTCGGCGGGATCGTGCTGCTCGTCATCCTGTACGTGGGCTTCATCCAGCCCGACGTCGGGTGGTTCGGCGTCACGTCGGAGGGTGGCCTCGACGTCCGGATCTCGATGCTCATCGCCGGTGCCTGGTTCCTGGTGTTCGCCGTCCCCGTGCTGGTCGCGGTGCCCGACCACCGCCGTCCGGGGGCGCCGCCCGCGCGCGTCGGCATCGTCGGCGCCTACGCCGCCGTCGGGCGCCACGTCGCCGAGCTGTGGCGCGAGCGCCGCTCGACCCTGCGGTTCCTCATCGCGTCCGCGGTGTTCCGGGACGGGCTCACGGGCGTGTTCACGTTCGGCGGCGTGCTCGCGGCCGGCACCTTCGGGTTCACCGACAGCGAGGTGATCGTGTTCGCGATCGCCGCCAACGTCGTGGCCGGTGCCTCGACCATCGGCGCCGGCTGGCTCGACGACCGGTACGGGCCGCGGCGCCTGGTGTCCTGGTCGCTCGTCGTGCTCGTCATCGCCGGGACCGCGGTCTTCCTGCTGCACGACGCGGGCACGTCGGCGTTCTGGGTCGGCGGGCTCGTGCTGTCGGCGTGCGTCGGGCCGGCGCAGTCGGCGTCGCGCGGGCTGCTCGCGCGCCTCGCCGAGCCGGGCCGCGAGACCGAGCTGTTCGGCCTGTACGCCACCACGGGACGCGCCGCGACGTTCCTCGCGCCGGCGGCGTTCTCGCTCGCGATCGGCATCGGCGGGGCGCAGTACTGGGGTGTGCTCGGCATCGTCGCGGTGCTGGCGCTCGGCCTCCTGCTCTTCCTGCCCGTGCGCTTCCCGCGCGGGCTCGGCGTCGACGGACGACGGGACGTCACGACGGACGCCGCATGACGGGGCCGCACGGCGCGTGGGAGCCGGACCGGCTGCTGCCGGGGTACGAGACGCGCACCCTGTGCGGGTGGCTCCCGCAGGCGCCGGCCACGGTGACGCGCGCGGTCGCGGCGGGCGGGCCGGACCCCGTGCTCACGCTCGTGCGGCCGGCGAGCGCACCGCCGGCACCGCGCGGGGTCGTCGTGCACCTGCACGGCTACAACGACTACTTCTTCGCGCGGCACCTGGCGGACGCCTTCCACGACGCGGGGTGGGCGTTCGTCGCGCTCGACGCGCGCCGCGCGGGCCGGTCGTGGCGCCCCGGCGACGTGCCGCACTACCAGGGCGACCTGCGCGAGCAGGCCACGGACCTCACGCGGGCCGTCGCGGCGGCGCGACGCACGTGGCCGGGGCTGCCCGTCGTGGTGCACGGGCACTCGACGGGCGGGCTCGTGACCGCGCTGTGGGCGCACGCGCACCGCGCGCGCGGGGGCCCGGACGCGGTGGTGCTCAACAGCCCGTTCCTGTCCGTCGAGCGGTCCTGGGTGCGTCCGCTCCAGGACGGTGCGCTGCGGCCGCTCGCGCGTCGGGCACCGCTGGCCGTGGTCGCGTCGGCGCCGTCGCGGTACGCCGCGCGCCTGGCCGAGCGGTGGGACTTCGACACGTCGCTCAAGCGCCCGGACGGGGTGCCCGTGCGCGCGGGCTGGCTCGCGGCCGTGCGCGCCGGGCAGCTGCGCGTCGCGCGGGGGCTCGCGCTCGGCGTCCCCGTGCTGGTCGCCCGGTCGTCGCGCTCGGGTGCCGACGTGGCGGGCGGTGACGACCTGGACGGTGCGGACACGGTCCTCGACGTCGCGACCATCGCGGCGCTGGCACCGCGTCTCGGGGCGGACGTGCGCGAGGTCGTCGTCGAGGGCGGCGTCCACGACCTGGCGCTGTCGCTCGACACCCCTCGTGCGGCGTACCTGACCGCGGTCACCGGCTTCCTGAGCACCGTGCGCGGCTGACGAGCGCGCCCGGCCCGCGCGGTCAGCCGACGAGCGTCGCGTGCAGCGCGCCGACCTCGTCCGCGCCGAGCCCGAGCCCGTCGCGCAGGTAGCCGTCGACGGACCCGAAGTGCTCGCGCACCGCGCCGAGCGCCGCGTCCAGGTACTCCTCCCGCACCTCCAGCAGGGGGACCAGGAGGCGCGGGTCGCCGCCGACGGCGGCGAACTGCTGCAGCAGCGGCGCGTACATGGCCCGCACCGCCGGGTTCACGGCGAGGTACTCGGTGCGCGCGTCCGCCTCGCCGACGCCCACCGCGAGCAGCAGCACCGTCGTCGCCCAGCCCGTGCGGTCCTTGCCGGCCGTGCAGTGGTAGAGCACGGGCGCGGCCGTGTCGCCCAGCAGCTCGCGCAGCAGCGTCGCGTAGCCGGTCCGGGCCGCGTCGCCGACGACGAGGTCGACGTACGTCTGGCGCATCCGGCCCGCGGGGTCGAGCGCGGCCAGCACCTCGCCCGCCTCCTGCGGGCGCCGCAGCAGCTCGCCCGGGTCGAACGCGGGGGCCTGCGGGTCCAGCGCCAGGACGTCGGCGTGCACGCCGCGGGCGCCGGCGGGCAGCACGTCGGGCAGGGCGGCGCGCTCGGCCTCGGTCCGCAGGTCGACGACGGTGCCGACGCCGAGCGCGGCGATCGCGGGGTCGTCGGCGATCGCCGGTGCGCGCAGCTCGGCCGAGCGGAACGCGACGCCGCGTCGCACGGTGCGACCGTCGGCCGTGGCCCACCCGCCGACGTCGCGCAGGTTCGCCAGCGACGTCGAGACGACCACGTGCGGGTCGGCGTCCGCGGCGGCGCCGCGGGGGTCGGGCACGGGCTCGCCCGTCGGCGTCGTCGGCGGGTGCGGGGGCAGGGTCGCGTCGTCGTCCACCCCGCGACCCTCGCACACCGTCGCCGCGCGCGCGTCGTCCCGGCCGCGCCGTAGGGTGGTCCGCGTGCCGGAGGGTCATACCGTTCATCGGATCGCGCGGCAGATGACGCTCGACCTCGTCGGCCCCCCGCTGGCCGTGAGCTCGCCGCAGGGCCGGTTCGCCGCCGGTGCCGCGCGCCTCGACGGGCGGCGGATGACGCGCGCGGCGGCGGTCGGCAAGCAGCTCTTCTGCACGTTCGACAGCGGCGACGTGCTGCGCGTGCACCTGGGCCTGTACGGCGCGTGGGACCTGTACGGCGACGTCAGCCCGCTGGGCGAGGGCGACGTCGCGCGCGGCAGCCTGGGCGCTCCCCGTGTGGCCACGCGCGCCGGCCGCCCCGGCGCCCCGGGGGAGCCGCCGCCGTCGACGCGCCGGCTGCGGATGGGGGAGGGCGAGTCGCAGCAGCTCGTCGAGGGCGCCGCGACGTGGCCGCCGCCGCCCGTGGGGCAGGTGCGCGTGCGGCTGGACTCGGGCTCGGTCGTCGCCGACCTGCGCGGCCCGACGGCGTGCGAGGTCCTCACGGCCGACGAGGCGGCGCTCGTGCGGGACCGGCTCGGTCCGGACCCGCAGACCGTCGGGGACACGACGGCCGCGGGCGAGGTCGTCGTCGACCGCGTGACGCGCCGCAACGTGGCGGTCGGGCAGCTGCTCATGGACCAGTCGGTCGTCGCGGGGATCGGCAACATCTACCGTGCCGAGCTGCTGTTCCGCGCGCGGCTCGACCCGTGGACCCCGGGCCGCCGCGTGCCGCCCGAGGTGGTGCGCGCGATCTGGCAGGACTGGGTCGGGCTCCTCGCCGACGGGATCCGCGACGGGTTCATCCTGACGCGCGAGGACCTCGACGCCGCGGGACGCGAGGCCGCGCGGCTCGACCCGACGCTGCGGCACTGGGTCTACGGCCGGGCGGGTCTGCCGTGCCTCGTGTGCGGCACACCGGTGGTCGTGGAGGAGATGGCGACGCGCAACCTGTTCCGCTGCCCCGCCTGCCAGGTGTGAGCCGCGGGCCGCGTCAGGGCTGTGCGGTGTGCAGCTCCCCGACGGGGACCTCGGCCGCGAGCGTGTTCGCGCGCGTCGCCAGGGGGCAGGACCACGCGGGGTCGTAGGCGCACGACGGGTTGTAGGCGAAGTTCAGGTCGACGACGAGCCGGCCGACGTGGTCGCACCCCAGGTCGGCGCCCTTGATCGTGTCGAGCAGGTACCGCCCGCCGCCGAACGTGCGGCGGCCGGCGAGCGCGTCCCGCACGGGCAGGAACAGCCCGCCGCCGTACCCGCGCAGCGACCACAGGGTCAGCACGCCCAGGTCACCCAGGCGGACGGTCCCGACGCGGTCGAACCCCACCACGCCGTCGGTGTCCGTCGTGAGGTCGAGCCGTTGCTGGCCCGCGGGCTCGACCTCGACCGTGAAGCGGTACGCCGGGTCGTAGGGCGCGACGTCGAGCCCCGCGAACTCGGCGCGGGCGTCGGCGGTCAGCGGCGACGCGGGGTGCGACGCGAACAGCTCGTCGCGCTCCTGGACCCAGACGGCGTGCGCGTGGCGGGGGTCCTCGACGGCGAGGGAGCGCACCAGCGCGTACGTCGCGGCGGTGCGTCGCCGCCAGTCGGCGAGGTCGAGGGCCGCGTCGAGGCGGGTGGCGGCATGCATCGCACCACGGTCCCAAGAGCGACGCCGTCGCGCACGTCGAGCGGCGCGTCGAACGGCGCGTCAGGCACCGGGGCGCGCGCGCCGCAGGCGCCGCAGCTCGCGCAGCGCGACGGCGGCCACGACCGCTCCCGGCACGAGCGCGGCCGGCCGGCCCCGCAGGGCGACGACGACGCACACGAGCCCGATCAGCCCGCACACGACGACGAGGAGCAGCGACGACCACCGGACCGCCCGCAGGCCCCGGCCGGGTTCCCACCAGCGCACCCGCCGACCGTACCCGCGAGGCGTCGCGGTGCGCGCCCCCGCACCCGCGTCACCGGCGCCCTCGTGCGAGGCTGGCCGGCATGGATCTGCGCATCTTCACCGAACCCCAGCAGGGCGCCACGTACGACGACGTGCTCGCCGTCGCGCGCGCGACGGAGGACCTCGGCTTCGACGCCTTCTTCCGCTCCGACCACTACCTGACGATGGGTGGCGACGGGCTGCCCGGGCCCACCGACGCCTGGACGACGCTGGCGGGGCTCGCCCGCGAGACGAGCCGGATCCGGCTGGGCACGCTCGTGTCGTCCGCGACGTTCCGGTACCCGGGCGTCCTGGCGATCCAGGTCGCGCAGGTCGACCAGATGTCGGGCGGCAGGGTCGAGCTGGGGCTCGGGGCCGGCTGGTTCGCGCAGGAGCACGCGGCGTACGGCATCCCGTTCCCGGCCAAGCGCTTCGGCATCCTCACCGAGCAGCTCGAGATCGTCACGGGGCTGTGGGGCACGCCCGTGGGCGAGACGTTCGACCACGCGGGGGAGCACTACACGCTGACGGACTCCCCGGCCCTGCCCAAGCCGGTGCAGCGCTCGCCGCTGGACCCGTCGCGCCCGGGTGTCCCCGTCATCGTCGGAGGCGGCGGTCCGACGCGCACACCGGCGCTCGCGGCGCGGTTCGCGGCCGAGTACAACCAGGCGTTCCCCGAGGTCGCGAGCGTGCCCGGGCGCATCGCGCACGTCCGGGCCGCGTGCGTCGAGGCGGGCCGCGACCCGGCGACGCTGGTCCAGTCGGTCGCGCTCGTGCTGTGCGTCGGCCGCGACGAGGCGGAGCTGGCGCGACGCGCGGCGGCGATCGGCCGCGAGGTCCCGGAGCTGCGGGCCAACGGCATCGCGGGCACGCCGGACGAGGCGGTCGAGCGCCTGACCTGGCTGGCCTCGCAGGGCGTCGAGCGGGTGTACCTGCAGGTCCTGGACCTGGCGGACCTCGAGCACCTGCAGCTCGTCGCCGAGCAGGTCGCGCCGCACCTGCCGGGGGCCTGACGCCGCAGCCCGCCGTCGGGGCCCAGTGCGGCCCGGAATGTCCGAATGGTGGGACGTATCCGGGGTGCCCGAAATGTTCACACGGTTGTCATCTTTCGACGTCCGTGCAGGTGGGCACGCTTCCACGACGTGGCGCGGGGTGCTCTTCGGACGCGACCGGGTGAACCGGACGCGCGTCCCAGATGACACCCCGCGCCGCGGGCTCCTACCTTCGGTGACATCCACGAGGGACCACGTCACCGCAGGTCCCGGACCTTCCGGGCCGTCGGCCCCTCGTGCACCAGGCGCCAACGAGGCCGTCGTGAACGCGACGCCGGCCCCACCCGGGGACGGCCGTCGAGCGAACGCCGACGCACCTTTGGGGGGCGACCCGTGGCCACCACCTTCGACCGACTCATCCTCGAACCACGCCGGACCGACGACACGCGCCACCGGCCGCAGAGCACGCGCTCGCCCGAGAACGAGGCGACGCAGAGCCCGTCGCTCGTGCTGCTGGTGCTGCTGGCGTCCGCAGGGATCGTGATCTACGCGGTCTTCCTGCTCAACCCCGGCAACCGCGGCGACTTCCTGCCGTACGTGCTCGTGATGCTCGCCGAGACGATCCTCATCACGCACGCGCTCCTGGCGATGTGGACCGTCCTGTCCGCCGCGTGGAACCCGCGCGGCTTCACCTTCCACCACTCCCAGGAGCGGTTGTACGACCTCGCGGAGATCATCCGTGACGGCGCCGAGGAGGAGCCCTGGCGCTGGCAGATCTACCTCGAGGACCGTCCCGTGACGGTCGACGTGTTCATCACGACGTACGGCGAGGACCTCGAGACCATCCGCCGCACCGTGAGCGCGGCCCTGCGCATCCAGGGCAGGCACAACACCTGGGTGCTCGACGACGGCCGCTCGGACGACGTCCGTGACCTCGCGGCCGAGCTCGGCGCGCGCTACGTCCGCCGCCTGTCCAGCGGCGGCGCCAAGGCCGGCAACATCAACCACGCCATGTCGCTCGCGCGCGGCGAGTACTTCGCGGTCTTCGACGCGGACTTCGTCCCGCGGCCGGCCTTCCTGCACGAGACGCTGCCGTTCTTCGCGACGGCCGACGTCGCGTTCGTCCAGACGCCGCAGACCTACGGCAACTACGACAACGTCATCAGCCGCGGCGCCGGGTACATGCAGGCCGTGTTCTACCGGTACGTGCAGCCGGGGCGGAACCGGTTCAACGCCGCCTTCTGCGTCGGCACCAACGTCATCTACCGGCGCGCGGCGGTCGACGCGATCGGCGGCATCTACACGGACTCCAAGTCCGAGGACGTCTGGACGTCGCTCATGCTGCACGAGCGCGGCTGGCGCACCGTCTACATCCCGACGACCCTGGCCGTCGGCGACACCCCCGAGACCGTCGAGGCCTACACCAAGCAGCAGCTGCGGTGGGCGACCGGCGGCTTCGAGATCATGCTCACCCACAACCCGCTGTCCCGGAAGCGCAACCTCACGATGGACCAGCGCATCCAGTACTTCGTGACGGCGACGCACTACCTCACGGGCATCGCGCCCCTGCTCCTGCTGCTCGTGCCGCCGCTCGAGATCTACTTCGACCTGTCGCCGATGAACCTCACCATGACGCCCGCGACGTGGGCGATGTACTACGCCGGGTTCTACGTCATGCAGATCCTCCTGGCCTTCTACACGCTCGGGTCCTTCCGGTGGGAGGTGCTGCTGCTCGCGTCGGTGTCGTTCCCCATCTACGTCCGGGCGCTCGTCAACGCGGTCCTCCGCCGCGAGCAGGCGTGGCACGTCACGGGGCGCAAGGGCGCCTACCGCTCGCCCTTCGCCTTCATGCAGCCGCAGGTGCTGGTCTTCCAGTTCCTGCTCATCACGACCGCGGTCGCGGCCTGGAAGACGTACTCGTCGGGCGTCTTCACGCTCGCGCTCGCGTGGAACGCGACCAACACGCTCATCCTCGGCGGCTTCATCGTCACCGCGTGGCGCGAGGGGCGCCGGGGACGCGCCGAGGCGCGGGCCCGTGAGCGTGCGCTCGCGACCCACGACCGGGCCGCCGCGGACCTCGCGGCCGACGCGGCGCTGCTCGAGCTCGAGCCGGCCGGCGCGGCCGCCCCCTCGTCCGCACCACGCTGACGCACCCGCCGTCGGCCCGCGCCGACGCCCACCGACCCGTCCCGGACGCACCCCGCCGTCGGCCCCGCCGACGCGCGCCCTGACACACCCCGCTGACCGAGAGGTGATCCCATGACCTGGGCCAGCCGCATCCGCCTGCTCGCGGGCACGATCCTCGTGCTCGTCGTCGCCGCCCTGGCGACCTACCACCTCAACGAGACCAAGGGTCGCGCCACCAGCGACTCCGCGCAGATCCTCGCCGAGACCTACGCCGTCGGCAGCCCGTACGCCGGGCTCATCGCCGACCACCTCGTCGACGTGGGCGACGTCGTCAAGGAGGGCGACCCGATGTTCGTCATCGACTCCTCGGGCCTCACCTACGACCTCGCGAACGGCCTGGTCGTCGAGCCGCCCGAGTTCACGAGCCTCGACGACCAGGGTCGCCTGGTGCTGCTCGCGAGCGGTGACGGGCGCATCACGCAGCTCGCGGCCAAGCGCGGCACCTTCGTGCCGTCCGCCCAGACGCTCGCGACCGTGCAGCGCGCCGGCACCCTGTACGTGCAGGGCGAGTACACGCTGACCGCCAAGGAGTACGCGCGCCTGCCCGACGGCGCGGACGTGACGATCACGCTGCCCAACGAGACGACGCTCGACGGGAACGTCGAGCGTGTCGAGGTGACCACCATCGACGGCCAGGCGCAGGCCGTCGTGCGCGTCACGAGCGACGAGCTCGTCGACGGCTCCGACAACGGGCTGGTCTCGGCGGGCACGCCCGTCGTCGTGCAGATCGCCCTGATGAACGACGGCGTCGTGACCACGGTCGCCGGCAAGATCCGCACCTACGTCGAGGGGGTGCTCGGATGACCGGGGACCGCACGGCCCTGCTGGACTCCGGTCGCACGCGCTGGGTGATCGCCCTCGCCGTCCTCGTCGTGCTCGCGGTCGTCGTGCTGCTCGTCGTGCGTCCCTGGGCGGGCGGCACGGTGGCGCCCGCCGCCGGCGGCTCCGGCGGGGGCGCGCCCGCGGCCCCGGTGGTCGGCCCCGACGACGCGACGCCGCCGGACGTCGACGCGGCCGCCCTCACCGGCGCGCTCGTGCAGGCGGCGGACGCGAAGAAGTTCGACCCGGTGCGCCTCGCCGAGGGCGTCGTGCCGCCGTCCAACCGCTGGTACTCGGGCCTCGTCTTCGGCGAGGAGCTGCTGCCGGTCTTCCCGCTGCCGCTGTCGTTCGCGCTCACGCCCAGCGGTTTCACGGTCGGGCTGCCCGACCCGGTCACCAGCGCGAAGGCCGTGGTCGGCCCGCACGTGCCGGCCGTGACGGTCGACGTCGGGGCCGCGTCCGCGCAGGTCGTGGCAGCCGACCCCGTGGCCGTGACGACACGTCTGCTGGACGCCGGCGGCGCGCCCCTCGGGGACGTCACGGTCGCGGCCGGATCGCCGTTCGTCTCCTTCACGGCGGCGGCCGACGTCGACGTCACGGCGGGCGAGGGGTTCACCACGCTCACCGACGGCGTCGCGGAGACGGAGGTCGCGGGCACGACGTGGGCCCTCGCGGTGTCCGACGGCACCCTCGCCGACGGCGCGCTCGCGCTGCCGCAGGGTGCGACGGCCGCCTGGTACGCGCTGCCCGACGACGCCTCGGACGACGCGGCAGCGGTCCTCGCGGCCGCCGCCGTCGACCCCGTCGTGGGCGTCGACGTCACCTACGGCGTCGGCGACGACGTGGCCCGCACGACCCTCACCTACCGCACGGCGGGCGCGACGCCGAGCGCCTACGTGCTGATGCGGCACCACACGACGGGCGAGCAGCCCGAGCGGGACGGCTGCGGCCTGGGCACCTACCGCAGCGTCTACGGGACCCTCGAGCTGTGCGCGGGGTCGACGCTCACGTCGTTCGCGCCGACCCTCCACCCGACCGGTGAGCTCGACCTCGAGGGCGTCGACGGGGAGCGTCGCGACGCGATCCTCGCCCAGCTCGAGCTCGACGTCGCCGCGACCGGTGCGTTCGCCTCCGACACGTACTTCGGCGGCAAGAACCTGTACCGCGCGGCGACGCTCGTGCGGCTGGGGGAGGCGCTCGGTGCGCCCGACACGGTCGCCGGGCTGCGCACGCGCGTGGCCGACGCGCTGCGGGAGTGGGCCGAGCCGGCCGGGTGCGACGCGCGCGACGCACGGTGCTTCGTCTACGACGAGGCGGCCCGCTCCGTGATCGGGCGGACCGCGTCGTTCGGGTCCGAGGAGCTCAACGACCACCACTTCCACTACGGGTACCTGCTGTCCGCAGCGGGCCTGCTCGGAGCGGACGACCCCGACCTGGTCGACGACCTGCGCCCCGTCATGGACGCGCTCGCCGCCGACATCGCGGCGGCCGAGCCGTCGCAGGAGCTGCCGCAGCTGCGCACCTTCGACCCGTACGCGGGGCACGCCTGGGCGTCGGGGACCTCGCCCTTCGCCGACGGCAACAACCAGGAGTCCGCGTCCGAGGCCGTCAACGCGTGGAACGGCCTGGGGCTGTGGGCGGCCGCGTCCGGTCAGGACGACCTGCTGACGCAGGCCACCTGGCTCGCGTCGACCGAGGCGGCCTCCGCGCGGGACTACTGGACCGACCCCGACCTCGACGACCCCGTCACCGAGGGGTTCGAGCACCGCGTCTTCGCACTGAACTGGGGCGGCAAGCGCGACTGGGCGACGTGGTTCAGCCCCGAGCCCAGCGCGATGCTCGGCATCCTGCTCATCCCCATGGGCCCGGTGTCGGACTACCTCGCGGTGGACGTGGACCCGGACACGATCCTGGCGGCCGTCGACGAGGCGGCCCCGGCGGGACCGGACGTCCTGTTCGGCGACTACCTGCTGATGTACCGGGCGCTGGCCGGCCCGGAGGAGGCCGCTGCCGCGTGGGACGCCGCGGTCGCGCTACCCGACACCTCCGTCGACAACGGCAGCTCGCGCGCCTACCTCCTCGCCTGGCTCGCCGCTCACGGTGCCTGAGCCGTCGGCGGGCGGGGCCCCCCCCCCCCCGGGCCGGTGGCCGGGCCGC